>CAVPPQ010000009.1:0-36197 GCA_963707395.1 uncultured Chloroflexia bacterium | reverse complement strand
TGGATGTCGCGACGACGCGTGCTCGTGCTCGTTGCCCTGGGAGCGGCCCTTGTCGGGTGGCACCCTGCCCGCTGCCGCCGGCGACACGGAGGTGCTCAGCGACGCGAACGGCGCCTACGCCTCCCGCGAGCGCGCCCCCGATGGCCGCTGGGCGCTGCCGACCGGTGACGCGGTCCTCATCGACGAGGCCTGGTGGACGCCGCTCCGCCCCCTGGAACCCGTCCCCGCGCCACGGCCCACCCCGACCGACCTCGCGCGCCATCCGCGAGCGCCTCGCCCCCGCCGCCACCCGGCGCCTGCCGGACCGGCTCACGGCCGTCACCCTCGGCGACGTCACGCAGGACGGCGAGCCGGAGCTGATCGTCTCCTTCCGCCGCCCCTTCCAGCGCACCTACATCAACACCACCCGGCCGCGCCGCGCCTGGACGGACCGCCACGGCCTCTCCGCGCACCTGGGCCTCTACCGGCCCGGCGACCTCTCCGAGATCTGGGTGGCCGGCACGCTGGTCCGGCCCGTCACCGCCGTCGCCGCCTGCGATGGCGCCCTCGCCGTGGCCTACGGCACGCCTCGACGGTCGGCGTACCGTCGCGACCAGCGCCTGGCGCTGGGTCGTCTTCGGCTTCCTGCCCGTCGAACCCCTCCCGGGACCAGGCACCCCCACCTGCGTCGATATCGATGGCGACGGCCGGACGGAACCGGCCATCATGGAAAGGAGTGCTCGGTGAACCGCACGAAGCTCGTCCCGCCAGGCCTGCTCATCGCCTGCCTGGCCCTGAGCCTGTTGGCCCCCGGCTCCGCGCTGGCACAGGACGAGCCGGCCACGACCACGGCCACCGAGCTGCCCTCCATCGACGTCGGCTTCGGCGACTACCAGCTGGTCCCGCTGCTCGGCGATGACACGCCCTACGCCGGCCCCGCCACCCCGACCTCGCTCGACGGGGTCGCGATGACCGACCTCGTGGACGGCCTCCTCACCCCGGAGGCGCGCACCAAGCTCGCCGAGCAGGGCTTCGTGGTCGTGCCGGAGGAGTTCCGCCTCTTCCACCACGCCTACGACGAGCAGTACTACTCGAGCACGCCGGTCTTCGTGACCACCGACGCCGCCTACCACGCCTGGCACCAGGTCTTCGACAAGATCCTGCGCGACCTGGAGACGAAGCGGCTCTCGCCCGCCCTGGCCGACCTGCTGGCCGGCATGGGCCGCAACGCCGCCGCGCAGGTCGAGGAGCTGGCCGGCACCGCCCTGGAGGACGACGCCGCCCGCGTGGCCGACCTCATCGCCGTGGCCGCGGCCGCCCTGAGCGGCAAGGAGGCCGGCCTGTCCGAGCGCGCCCTGGCGGAGAAGGCGCTCATCGACGAGCACGCCCAGTCGGTCGAATCGCCCATCCTGGGCACGGTCGCCGACTACTCGCTCTTCACGCCGCGCGGCCACTACACCCGCACCAAGGCCCTGACCCGCTACTTCGTGGCCATGTCCGTGCTCGGCCAGACGGCCTTCCGCCTGCCCGGCTCGGTCCAGACCGACGAGACCACCGTCACCGACCCGGACAACCTCCGCCTGGCCCTGCTGGCCTCGCGCACCCTCGTCGGCGACGAGGAGCTGGAGGCGCTCTGGCGCCAGGTCTTCGAGCCGACGGCCTTCCTGGTCGGCGTCTCGGACGACTACACGCCCTTCGAGCTGGCCGGTGCCGTGGAGGCCACCGTCGAGGGCGGCATGGCCGACCCGCTGACCGCCACCGACGACGACACGCTCTTCGCCGTGGCCGACACGCTCACCACGATGCGCCCCGTGCTCATCGACCCCGAACGACCGTCCGTGCGCCTCATGGGCACGCGCTTCGTCATCGACTCCTGGATCCTCGACCAGCTGGTGCGGCCCTTCGTGGGCACCCGCGACGAGCCCCGCATCCTGGCCTCGCCGCTGGACATCGCGGCGGCCTTCGGCTCCGACTTCGCCCTGGCCATCCAGGACGAGGCCGGGGAGACGGCCTACCTCAACTACCCCGAGCAGATGGAGGCCCTGCGCACGCTCGTGGCCGCCCGGCCGGACGAGGCCTGGGGGCAGACCGTCTACGACGCCTGGCTGGCGGCCGTCGAGCCGATGTGGCTGCCCCACGGCGCCGCCTTCCCCGACTTCATGCAGACCGACGCCTGGGCGGCCAAGGCCCAGCAGACCGGCTTCGGCTCGTACGCGGAGCTCAAGCACGACACCATCCTCTACACCAAGCAGGCCGTCGGCGAGATGGGTGCCGCGATGCCGCCGCCACCCGCCGCGCGCAACTGGGTGGAGCCGGACCCGGTGCCCTTCGCCCGCCTCTCGGCCATGGCCGGGCTGACCGCGGACGGCCTGGCCGCTCGCGGCCTCCTGACCAAGGACGCCCGCGAGCTCCTGACCGACTACATCGCCTTGGCCGACCGACTCTCGTGCGATCGCGGCCGGCGAGCTGGCCGGCGCGCCGTTGGCTGACAAGGACAACGAGTGGCTGCAGCGAGATCGGCGGCGTCCTGGAGGGCTTCTGGTGGCGCAGCGGTGACAAGGTGGACACCATGCGGCCGATCCGCGACGACGACGCCGCCATCATCGCCGACATCATGCGCGGCGTGGACATGCAGACCGGCACGGACGAGGTCGTGGAGATCGGCACCGGCCGCATCGACCGCATCTTCGTGCTCGTCCCGGACGACGAGGGCGACTTCCAGGTCGCCCTCGGCGGCGTCTACTCCTACTACGAGTTCCCCTGGCCGACCGCCGAGCGGCTCACGGACGAGCAGTGGTGGGAGATGCTGCGCAAGGGCGAGGCGCCCGACCGCCCGGCCTGGCAGGACCCGCTCTTCCCGTAGCGGGCCGGCGGATCCGCGAGCGGCAACATGCAGGGGTGGCTCGTCTATCGCTAGGTGACCTTGCGTATCGGTGCTAGAGTCGGCGAATGGAATCGCCAGACTTCGCGCGGAACCTGTACCTGACCTACCGACTCGGAGCACGGACGCGTCGGCGGCTCGCGACGTGGGACGCCGAGGTCCTGGCCGCTCCGCGCCTGCCTTCCACGCGCTGGCACCAGCGGCAGGCCGCCTTCCTGCGGGCGGCATCGAGCAGCGCTTCGACCCAGATCGAGGGCAACCAGCTCTCGCTCTGGGCCGCGGACGAGCTGCTGGGCGGCTTGCGGCCGGAGGGCTCCGCGAAGGACCGTCGTGAGGTCCGCAACTACTCCGAGGCACTCGACCTGGCCATCGGACTGTCGCGTCGAGAGCCGTTCGAGTGGCATGAGCTCCTGCTTGCGCAGCTCAACGCCACCGTGCTGCGCGGTCTCGAAGCTGACCAGCGAGGAGCCTATCGCAGCGTGTCGGTCACGGCCGGAGGCGGGTTCTACCTTGCGCCGAACGCCGCCTCGGTCCCGGCCATGGTCGGGACGCTCATCCGGTGGCTGCGTGCCACGGGCGCCCACCCCCTGGTTCGGTCTGCCTTGCTCCACCTCAACCTGGTGGCCATCCACCCGTGGCTCGACGGCAATGGACGGACCACTCGGCTGGCGACTCTGATGGACGTGGACCGGGTGGTCCGCGCGACGGAGCTCGTCAGTATCGAGCCTGCGCTCGCGGCAGACCGCGCCGGCTACTTCGCACGCATCCGGCACGCCGTGGGTCTGTCCTGGGATCCCGAGAACCACGATGCGACCGAGTGGATCGACTGGTACGTCGAATTGCACGTGGATGCCTTGCGGCGTGGCGGGGAGCTCAACGAGGCCGCGCTGCACGACATCGTCGTCATCCTGGAGGCACTGGAACGCCGACGCGAGCCCGCCGACTGGGGGCCGATCATCCTGACTTCGGCGTTCGGCACCCTGGTTGCGGGCCGCGTCCAGCGCATGTACCGACACTCCTCGTCCGCCTCACGGGCCATGATCGGTCGTCTCGTGGAGGCTGGCTGGCTGGTTGCGGACGGCGCCACCCGCGGCCGGGTCTATCACCCCTCCGGGTTGGTCACGGACCTATCGCTGCGCGCACCGGAGGCAGCCAGACGCTGGGCCCTCACGCCTCCTCGCTGAGGTTTCGACGGGTCCGTGGGTATCGGGCGCCGGAGGAGACCCTGATACCCCATCCACTGTGACCTCGCCGTCCGACCTAGCGGCGGCATGGCTCACGGCCGCAGACCCCGCGCATCCGGGAGGGCGTGCACGAGCACGCCCAATTCCCGGGCGGCGGCGGCCAGCGGGGGGTCCGATGTCGCCAGGGCGTCGGGGGCCGCTACAGCCGCAGCGAGGGCGATGCAGTCGGCCAGCGAGAGGGGTCGATGCTGCCGATGGTATAAGCGCGCCCGCAACTCTCCGGCCAGCAGCCCGAGGGAGCGGTCCACCGCCCGCACCTCGAGCCCCGAGGCCACCAGCCAGTCGAGTCTCTCCCGCACGGCATCGATCGGGTTGCCATGCCCTCGCGCGAGCACATCGATGACCTCGGCCAGGTTGGCCGCCGTGATGGTGGTCGGGTCCGCCAGATCTCGCAGCATGTGCTCGACGTCGGCCATGGCCGGTTCGCCGACGAGGGCGGCGATGAGCGCCTGGGCATCCAGAACGCTCAGTGCCCACGCTCCGCTTCCTCTTCGCGCGCCTGCCGCCGGAGTTCATCGGTCGACAGAGAGCCTCGCACGAGCGAGCCGAGGGCGGCGCCGATCGGATCGGCTACATCTCATGAGAACCGACCACAAGACGGTCAGGCTCAACCAGGGGACGTGAACGCCGCCACCAGACCTCGATCGAATGAAAGCAGCTCGCTGGCGCCGTAACGCCGGCAGACCGCCAGGTGGAGGAGGTCCCGGGCACCGAGCCCTGGCTCCGAGACCGCCAGGTCCCGTGCCGCAAGGACGTCAGACGCGTCGATCGGCCAGGCCGTGGTGAGGTCGGTCGCAAGCCGGAGTGCGGCATCCAGGGTCTGCCTTCGTCCGACCGGAAGGTAGATGTGAAGGAGCTCCTGGAGGACCTCCGCCGAAGTGGCCATCGGAATGCCCTGGTCCAGCCGAGTGCGCAGATGCGACCGTGCCGTCTCGCGCAGCGGATGCGCGCGCCCGACGGCGTAGACGAAGACGTTCGTATCGACGAAGGTCACACGTGCGCGACCGACGCGCCGCGTCTCAGGTGCGCTCGACCGTGCCACGACGTGATCGCTCCATCACGGCCAGGTGCTCGTTCCACTCCGGCTCCGTGCCGTCCTCAGCCTCGCCACATGCCTGGAAGAACCGATCCAAGTCTTCGACGTTCGCGATCCGTTCCGGGCGGCCCTTGGTGAGCTGCGCCCTCGCCGCCTCACGGAGCCATTCGGACAACGAAACACCGTCAGCTGCTGCGCGTGCCCGGTAGGTGTCCCGCTCGCGCTCGCCGATGATGAGGTGGATCCTCGCGACCATGCACATGAAATTAGCACATGTGCGTCATCAACACACACGAATGAGGGGACCGTCGGTGGCTATGATGCTGCGGTGGCCGGACCCCGCCCGTGATCGAATCGGTCGCGCGTGACATCCCGTGGCCGCGCACGCGAGTCGTGTCAGTCGCGGTGGTCGGCGTCCTGCTCGCTGTCCTGTACGCCCCGGTCTGGTGGTTCGTGCCCGGGTTCGGGCTGGACCCCAGTTGGCAGCTGGGCCTCTCCTGGGCGTTCGACCTCGGCTACAGCTGGGGCAGCGACATCCTGTTCACCTACGGCCCGCTGGGGTGGGTGCTGAACCCCATGGCCTTCGCGCGCGAGCAGATCGTCCTCGCGCTCGTCCTCCACGCGTGGCCGTCGTCGTCGCGCTCATCGTCGCGGACCTGCTGGCCAGGGAGCAGCTCGGCCTGTCGCGCTGGCCCGCCCTCCTCGTCGCCAGCCGTCGCCACAGCGATGAGCCTGGCGGCCATGCACGCCACGCTCGTCGTGGTCGTGTTCAGTGCCATCGCGGTGTTCGCGCGGCCGCGGTGGTGGCTCGTCGTGGTCACGGCCATCAGCCTGGCGGTGCTGGGCCAGCAGAAGCTCACCGAGGCGGTCATGGCCGCGGCCTTCGCGCTGCTCTGCACCCTCGGTGGGCTGCGCTTGCGCGGCGCGCTGGCACTCCTCGGCCTGACGGCGGTCGCCTGGGTCGCCCTCTGGCTGCTGCTGGGCCAGGCCCCGGGAGCGATCGTCGACCACGTGGTCAACTCGTTCGACCTGGTGGCCGGCTTCTCGGCCGCACAGGCCAAGCCCAGGACCGGGATCATGTGGCAGCACGGCGCGGCCGTGGCCCTCGTGCTCATGCTCGTCTGGCAGGCCTTCGAGGCGGGACGATCGAGCGGCCGCTGGCAGCGTCTCTGCCTTGTCGCAGCCACGGCTGTGGCCGGCTACGTCATCCTTCGGGCAGGCCTCACTCGCCACGACGATGGCCACCTGGTGCTCTTCACCGGCTACGTCGTCGTCCTTGGCGCTGCGCTCGTCCTGGGCACTGTCCGTGGACGTCGCCACTGGGTCGGTCTGGCGGCGGTCGTGGTGGCCTTCGCGCTGCAGACGTGGATGCTGCCGGGCCGTGACTGGCTGCGGCCCATCGACCGCACGGACAGCCTGGACTCGCTCGCCAGGACCGCCAGCGTGCTGATGGACGACCGGGCGAGGGATTCGCTCCTGGACGCGGCGCGAACGGACCTCGCCGAGCAGTACGAGATCTCACCGGACCTGGTGGAGGCCCTGCGAGGCGAGCGCGTGACGGCCGACCCGTGGGATGTCTCCGCAGTCTGGGCAGCGGGCGTCGACTGGCAGCCGGTGCCCGGCATCCTGCCCATCAACGCCTTCACGCCGCACCTCGATCGCGTCAACACGGAGCACCTCGCCCGCGAGCCACGCCTCGTCCTCCAGTCGCGACTCGGCGACGCCATCGATGGGCGGAACCCGGACTGGGACACACCCGCCTATCGCCGGCTCCTCTACTGCGACTACACCGGGATCCTGGCGACGCAAGACTGGTGGGTGCTCCGACCGTCTGAGGAGTCGCGCTGTGGATCGGTGCGCGATGAAGGGACGTTCGAGGTCCAGGCGGGAGAGGAGGTCGCGGTACCGAGCCGACCTGGGGCCCTGACCCTCGCCACGATCACCCCCCACGTGCCCATCACGAAGCGGCTCATCAGCATGGTCGGCCTCCCGGCGATCGAGACCATCGACTACGGTGGCACGGACTGGCGCTGGGCGTTCGGCGAGCGGGCTGAAGGCATCATCCTCAACGACCCGATCGGCCACCCGTCGCTCATGCGATCGCCGCTCGTTCCCCACCCGACGATCTCGGTCAGTGTCCCCGCTTCGATCACCTTCGAGCTGATGGACGTCGAGTCACCGGGTGAGCCTACCCCGAGCGATTTGCCATCCGAACCGTGACGAAGCGTCGGGCCGGACCCGCCGCTCCATCGCTGATGTCGAGGAACCCTGTCTTGTCCTGGGCAGGCTCAACGCGCTTCCTCGGAAAGGACAAGTCACGCAGGGGATGTGCGGCAGCCCGTGGCATTGGCCAGGGCGCGGCAAGCATGCAGCATCGCATCCGGGGTCGCACGGCCGAGACGCCGCACCAGGCGGGTCCGCTCGAGCAGCAGCAGGTTGTCGAAGTTCGCGACCGAATCCTGCACCAGCCCAGCCTCCGCTCCGAGCGGGACCTCGGTCGACAGGCCTCGCACGGTCGAGGTGATCGGTGCGCAGATGACCGAGTGGAGGAGCTGGCCCATGGGGTCGCGGGTCATGACCAGCACTGGCCGTCGTTTGTCTCCGGGAACGTCCGCGAACCAGACGTCACCGCGGCGAGGCGCGGGCGTGTTCACTCGCCCTCCCCGTAGAGCATCTCGTAGTCCACGTCGTCGTCCCCGAGGTCGAGACGCACAGGCAGGGTGCCCAGCAGGGCTTCGTCGTCATCGATGGGCTGGCGCACGTATGCCGCGATGTCCCGCCGGAGTTCTGCTTCACCGATGAACCGGTCCAACGCCAAGTCGATGGCATCCGACATCGACCCACTGCTCGACAGCGCCATGGCGGATCGAACCTTCGCCCTGTCGAGTGTGATCGTCACCTTCTCACGCGCCATACCAGGGATACTACCGGCAGGCGGTATCGTCTGTCCATCTGGTCTGACGCGGCTGGGCAGCAGGGCCGCGCCGCCGGCCCCTGGCTGCTACGGGAAGGAGGCGCGGAAGGCTGGCTTGCTGGCCACCGACTGGTAGGCCGCCAGCGCGGAGCCGTCCTCGGGCATCACGAGGCGCCAATCGGGCTGCCCGACCGTGAGGGCCGCTGTGTTGATGTCGAAGTAGACCATGGCCCGGATGGTCGGGTACTTCTTGTAGGCGTGTGCGTAGCCGTCGCGGATCCAGCCGGGCTTGTCGCCGCCGAGGTGATTGGAGCCCACCTCGGAGAGGATGACCGGCTTGCCCTTCGGGTTTGCGCTCGTCCGACTGACGTTGCGGAGGACGGTCATGGGCCGCTCGAGCAGTCCTGACAGCGGGCGCCACCGTTCGTTGCCCCAGTTGAGGCTGGTGACCCCGACGTAGTCGACATGCGCATTGCCCGGGTAGAACGGCGCATAGCCACCGCTCTCGGTGTTGTAGGGGCTCCACAGGAACTTGACGTTTCGCGCTCCCACCGACCGGAACTCGTTGACGATGTGGCGCCACGCCGCGATGAAGGCCTTGGGGGTGTTGCCGTTCTTGTCGCAGATCGACCAGGGGAACCACGTGCCGTTCATCTCGTGGGCGAAGCGCACGACCACTGGCTTGCCGTAGGCCTTGGCTGCCTTGGCCCAGTCGCGGAGGTACTTGTCATGCTTGCCCTTGGCGATCTGCGGGTAGCTGGCGTACGCGCTTCGAGCCACAGGCGCCGTGCAGGGGTTGCTCCGGTCGACGGCCGGATCGGTCGGCTGCCACCAGATGAAGGGCGTGACACCCCGGCTCCCGATCCCGCGCGCGAGCTCGGTCGGGAAGGCACAGGTTCCGACGCCCTTGACGCAGTTGGCCCGACCGCCGCGACTGCCCCAGTCGCTCCAGACGGTCCACAGGGCTGGCTTTGCCCCGGTGCTCGCCTTGTAGTCGTTGATGGCAGCCAGGTCCGTGGTTCGCTCGGACGAGATCCCGAGCGCCATGGGTGCGCGAGCGGCGACCGATGTCGTGGCCAGCACGGTGAGCATGAGAGCCGCGATGGTCGCGAGCAGAATCGAAGGGCGCACGTGGTTCTCCTCCTGGTGGCGCGTCGTCCGTGGGAGAGCCAGGACCGGAGGGACGGCGCGCTTCATCGTGGTTGCATCCATGCCAGCATCTCGCTGGCGTGTGGAAGGATGCCCCATCCGGCGTCGGCGTGCTCTCGGCACCGCCCGTCGCCTCGGAGGGACCTCCGGTTCGCGGCCCAGCCCTAGGGGAACGAGGCCTGGAAGGTGCGCCAGCCCGCCACGGATCGGTAGGCGCGCAGCGCCGAACCATCCTCGGGCATGACCAGGCGCCAGTCAGGCTGCCCCGCCGTGATGGCGGCCGTGTTGTAGTCGAGATACACCATGGCACGGACGGTCGGCCATCTCTTGTACACCTGCGTGTAGCCGCTCCGGATCCAGTCGGCCTTGGGTCCGCCGAGGTGGTTCGAGCCCACCTCGGGCAGGATGACCGGCTTGCCCTGTGGGTTCCCACTGGTCCGGCTGACGTTCCGGAGGGTGTTCATCGGCCGCGAAAGCAGGTCGGGCAGCCAGCGCCACCGTTCGTTGCCCCAGTTGAGGCTGGTCACACCCACGTAGTCCACGTACGCGTTGCCTGGGTAGAACGGCGCATACCCACCGCTCTCGGCGTTGTAGGGGCTCCACAGGAACTTGACGTTGCGGGCGCCGACCGCCCGGACCTCGTTGACGACATGTCGCCAGGCCTTCACGAAGCTTCCGGGCGTGTTGCCGTGATTGCCGATCGACCAGGGGAACCAGTTCCCGTTCATCTCGTGCGCGAAGCGAACGACGACCGGTCTGCCGAAGGCCTTGGCCGCCTTGGCCCAGTCGCGGATGTACGTGTCGTGTTTGCCCTTGATGATGTTCTGATAGCCCGCGTAGAGGCTCGAGCCCAGGTTGGCCGGGTCGTTCGGCTGCCACCAGATGAACGGAGTGACACCCCGCTGCCGTAACTTGTTGGCGAGCTCGGTCGGGAAGCCACAGGTGCCGACGTTCTTGACGCAGTTGGCGCGACCGCCGCGATCCCCCCAGTCGCTCCAGATGGTCCACAGCGATGGCTTGGACCCGGTGCTGGCCTTGTAGTCGTTGACGGCAGTCGCGTCCCGGCTGCGCTCGGACGAGATGCCGAGGGCCACCGGCGAGCGTGCGGCGACTGACGTGGTGGCCAGCAAGGCGAGTACCAGGGCCGCGACGGGCGCGAGGATAATGGTGCGGCGCACGAGGTTCTCCTTGTTGCGGCGTGACGCCCGTGGCGAATGCAAGACCGACGCTCTCGGCGCCCGGGGGCGCTGGTGCGTCCATGCCGGTATCACGCTGGTGTTGTCAGGATGCACCACCGCGGCTCGAATGGCTCTGGGCAGGATGGCTGCCGCGACCCCGATCGATGGTACCGGCAATCTGCAACGAGGCCACCGAACGGGTCTCGTCACACGCGATGACGACTCACCGACCTTGGGCTTGGTCGGTGCGCAGCACGGTCTCGAACCCCTCACGCGCGAAGTCGTCGTCGATAGCCAGCGCGAGCCGGATGCCCTGCTCGCGCAGGACCGCGAAGCCGACCTGGTCAACGCATGAGACCGACCGAGACCCCGAGGGCAGCAGCTCGTCGCGGGCGCGGCGATGGAGTTCCAGGCTGCACTGTCTCGACGTCGATGGCCGGCAGGATGTCACGGACCAGGCGCTCGATGGCAGTCATGCCGAGCCGCCGCTGCACCAGGCTGATGGTCTCGATTTCCACGTCCGCGTGTGTGGCCAGGCGATCGGTCCTGGCGAGGTCTGTGAAGGCGTCTCGGGCCGCCGCATGCTCTTCGGTGTCCGTCGAAAGCAAGGCGTCAGGACGGATGTGTCGATGAACGCTGTTAGGACTCGCTTGAGCGTGGCGGCCTGATGCTGCGCGTCAGGCGGATCTGCGTCCTGATCATCGTTCGGCGATAACGGATGCCGACGGAAGTGTGATCACTTCGTGCGGAAGCCAAAGCGGACCTCCCTCAGCTTGCCAGCGGGTCGATCCAGCGTAGACCGGCGAAGCGAGCGAAATCGTGGTCGCTCGACGCCAGCGTGGCGCCGTGCTCGCGCGCCAGGGCCGCAAGGTGGGCGTCCGGCACGAGGTTGCCTGCCGTCCCCAGCGGCTCGAGGAGCTCGCGCATGACGACCTGGTGGCGGTCGCCCGGGTGGACCACGATGACCGACGGCTGGCTGAGCCAGCCGTCGATGAGGTCGAAGGCCTGCTCGGACGTCAGTGGATCGTGGAAGACCGCGGGATGGGTGCTGAGTCGCACGAAGGCCGTCAGGACCGACCAGGCGAGGGCCACGGTCTCCGACCCACTGAACCGCTCCTCGACCCAGCTGCAGGCCGCTTCGTGGCGCGGCGACGTGACATCGACGGCGTACAGAAGGAGGTTGACGTCCGGCAGGATCACTTGCGCAGGCGAAGCTGGCGCACGGTCTCCTCGTCTTCGAGCGCGGCATCCAGCCTGAGCGCATGGTCGAGGTCGATGCCGGGCCGCACGCCCATGCGGTAGGTCGGCAGGCGGTAGGCACGTGCCTCCGACTGCGCACCGAGTCCGGCTCGCAGCGTGGCGTTCACGGCGTCCTTGAACGTCAGGTCGCGCTCACGCATGACCCGATGCAGCTGCGCGGCGACATCCTCGTCGAGAGTGATGGTCGTCCTCATCGGGTGAGCATAGCATCACGCTCTTGATGCTTCGGACATCAGGCGGAGCCAAGCCGGGCCCCGCCGTCCGGCGGAGACGAGGGTCAGATGCCGCCGCTGATGACGAGGTTCTGGCCGGTCAGGTACGACGACTCGTCTGACAGGAGCCAGACCACGGTGGCGGCCACCTCGTCGAGCGAGCCCATGCGGCGCATCGGCACGGCGCCGATCATCTCCTGCTCCACCTCCGCTGGGTCGGTGGAGTAGTACTGCGAGGCGGCCTGTGCCTGGAGCATCGTCTGCCGGTCCCACATGCGGCCCGGCCCGATGAAGCACGGCGAGATGGCGTTGACGCGGATGCCCAGCGGTGCCAGGTCCTTGGACGCGGCTCGCGTCAGGCTCATGACGGCGCCCTTGGAGGCGCTGTAGGCGGGCATGTTGGCGGCCCCTTCCACGCCGGCCATGGACGCCGAGTTCACGATGGCACCGCCAACGCCAGCGGCGCGCAGCCGCCGGGCTGCCTCGCGCAGGATGTGGAAGATGCCCGTGGCGTTGATGCGCATGACCGTGGCGAAGTCGTCGACCGAATAGTCGGCCAGCGGTGCGATGTCGCCCTGGACACCCGCGTTGTTGAAGACGCGATCCGGCACGCCGCACTGGTCGGCCGCCGCATCGAAGAGGGCGGCCACGCTGGTGGCGTCGGTGACGTCGGCGGTCACGACCTTCACATCGGCATCGCCGATGAGCGCGGCGCACTGCCGCCTGGTCTCTTCGAGCCCTTCCGCGGCCACGGCGAGGTCCGTGAGCACCAGCCGGGCGCTGGAGGCCGCCAGCCTGACGGCCGCGGTCCGCCCGAAGTCGCCGGCCGCCCCGGTGATGAGGGCGATCGATCCCGAGAAGTCATATGTGGCTGGCATGTCTGATCAGTCCCCTGTCTCGTTCGAGGTTCGCAGGCGCAGGCCATCCGGGCCGAAGACGTGCACCGGCCCAAGGACCTTCAGGAAGAGCCGGTCGCCGCGGGAGACCCTGAAGTCGGCGTCCACGCGGACGCGCACACGGGTCGTCTCGCCGAGGTGCTCCATCTCCACGAACACGAACGTCTCCGAGCCCAGCTCTTCGACGACGACGACCTGGGCGGGCACGCCCTCGCTCCCCGGAGCCAGGCCCTGGGGCCGGATGCCGATGGTCAGGGGCCCCGGCTCGACCTTCGCGAGTTGCCCGGCCACCGCCGCGTCCACGGGTACCGTCGCCGATCCGAAGACTACGCTGGCGCCGTCGTGCGTCGTGGGCAGGAGGTTCATGGCCGGGGAGCCGATGAACCCGGCCACGAAGAGGTTGGACGGATAGCGGTACAGCGTGTTCGGCTCCGCGACCTGCTGCATGACGCCGTAGTCGAGGATGGCCACGCGCTGGCCCATCGTCATGGCCTCCACCTGGTCGTGCGTCACGTACACCGTGGTGACCCCCAGGCGGGCCTGCAGGTCGGCCAGCTCCGAGCGGGTCTGGACCCGGAGCTTGGCATCCAGGTTGGAGAGCGGCTCATCCATGAGGAAGACCTGGGGGTGCCGCACGATGGCGCGGCCCATGGCCACGCGCTGGCGCTGGCCGCCAGAGAGCTGCTTGGGCTTGCGGTCCAGGTACTCGACGAGGTCGAGGATGCGCGCCGCCTCCATGACCTGCCGGGCGCGCTCCTCCTTGGGGACCTTCTGCTGCCTCAGCGGGAAGCCCATGTTCTGGGCCACGGTCATGTGCGGATACAGGGCGTAGCTCTGGAAGACCATGGCCACGTCCCGGTCCTTGGGCTGGACCAGCGTCACGTCGCGATCGCCGATGTGGATGGAGCCCTCGTCACAGGCTTCCAGTCCGGCCAGCATGCGCAAGGCCGTCGACTTGCCCGACCCCGATGGGCCGACGAGGACGAGGAACTCCCCGTCGTCGATGGTGAGGTTCAGCTTGTCGACAGCCGGGGCCTTCGTGCCCGGGTAGATGCGAGTGGCGTCCTGATACCTGACAACAGCCATGATTCCCCTACTTGATGGCGCCCATGGACAGGCCGCGGATCATGCGCTTCTGGGCGAGCCAGCCGGCGATGACGACGGGCAGCACCGCCAGGGTCGACGCTGCCGAGATCTTGGCCATGAAGTTGCCGCGAGTGGTCACGTTCGTGCTGACCCAGACGGGCACGGTGGAGGAGTCGACCGGGTTGAGCTGCACGGCCAGGAAGAACTCGTTCCAGGCGAAGATGAAGCAGAGCAGCGCCGTGGCCGCGATGCCGGGCGCCACGATGGGCAGCATGACGTCCTTGATCTGGCCGTAGAGCCCCGTGCCGTCCATCTGTGCGGCCTCGATGAGCTCGCGCGGCACCTCCCCGAAGAACGACCGCAGCATCCAGATGGCCAGCGGCAGGTTCATGGCCGTGTACAGGATGATGAGGACCTGGCTGGTATTGAGCAGGCCCAGGTCGCGGGCGATGATCCAGAGCGGCAGGATGGCGGCCACGATGGGCAGGAACTTCGTGGAGATGAAGAAGAACAGCACGTCGCGCCAGCCCTTGATGGGGTAGATCGAGAGGGCGTAGGCCGCGGGGATGGCCAGCAGCAGCACGATGAGCGTCGAGACGATGACGATGAAGAACGAGTTGCTGAAGGCCTCGCTGAAGCTCAGCAGTCCTGTCGTCTCCTCGGTCACGGCCTGCCAGCGCTCCAGCGTGGGCTCGAAGATGAGCACCGGCTTGGCGTTGGCCACCAGCTCCGTCTTGAAGCTGTTGAGCACCATCCAGAAGACCGGGAAGAAGAAGAGGGCCGCCACCAGCCAGGTGATGATGCCGAGCGCGGCCGTGCCCCAGCGTGACTCCCCGCGCAGGGCCCGGTCGCGAGCTGTGAGGTTCATACGGGCTCCTGGCGCTGGAAGAGGCTGGAAAGGACGCGCAGCGCGAAGGTCGCGATGATCATCGAGGCGATGACCACGATGATCGCGTAGGCGGACGCCTGGCCGAAGTCCCAGCCACCGCCGATGGAACGCTGGTAGACGAAGTAGGGCACGTTCGTCGAGCCGGGTCCACCGCCGGTCATGACCTCGATGTGGTCGAAGACCTGCAGCAGGTAGATCGATCCGAGCACGATCCCAAGCTCGAGGTAGGGCCGCAGCATGGGCAGGGTGAGCTGCGCGAAGATGGCGCGGCCGCTGGCCCGGTCCACCCGGGCCGCCTCCAGGATGTCAGTCGGCTGGCCCTGCAAGCCGGCCAGGATGATGAGCATCATGAAGGGCGACCACTGCCACACCAGGACCACGACGATCGACCAGAACGGATAGCGCTCGACGAAGGGGATGGCATCCAGCCCGAAGGCTTCGATGACAGCGTTGAGCACGCCGAACGTCGAGCTGAACATCTGGTTCTTCCAGAGCAAACCGGCGACCACGGGCATGATCAGGAAGGGCGTGATGAGCAGCGTCCGCGCGATGCCCCGGCCGAAGAACTGGCGGTCCAGCAGGAGCGCCAATGCTGTCCCCACCAGCACCGACAGCAGCACCGCCGCCGCCGTCATGAAGACGGAGATCGTCACGGCGTTGAGGAAGAACGTGTTGGAGTAGCCCTCAAGGAAGTTCTCCAGCCCCACGAACTCCGGCCCCCTGGGGGGCACGATCTTCCAATCGAGCAGGCTGAAGGCGATGTTGAAGATGAAGGGGACCTGCGTCACCAGGATGGTGAACAGCAGGGCGGGGAGGAGGGGCAGCCGTCGGCGCCACGCATCGCGACGCTGGAATGCCTTGATCGCGGCGGCGCGCTCTGCGCCTGGATCGGCCATCCCGTTGCCCTCGACGTTCGCGGCCACCGCGGCTGCTCCCTCCTCAGACCTGACTCGGTGTGGGGGTCAGTCGCTTACCAGGATTCGCCCTCGACGGCCGAGGCGATCTCCTGGCAGGCTGCCAGGGCGTCATCGACCGACTTCTGGCCGGCGATCGCCGCGGAGAACTCCTCCGTGCAGCGGGTGCCGACATCCTGGAACTGGGGCACGCCCACGAACTGCACGCCCGGCAGGCCGGGGCGCGGCGTGGTGCCGGGGTTGTTGATGGGAGCTGCCAGCATGGCGTCCAGCGTCTTCTGGGCGAAGGCCGCAGCCGCTTCCTGGTAGTTGGGGTTCTCGTACAGTGACTGGCGCGTGCCCGGGGGCACGGTCGCCCAACCGCCGGGCAGGTTCTCGCCGGCCTGGACGAGGTACTCCGGGCCCGTGGCCCAGCGCACGTACTCCCACGCGGTGTCCTTGTCCGGGGCGTTCTCCGGGATGGCCAGGGCCCAGGCCCACAGCCAGCCGGAGGCGTCGGTCATCTTGGTGGGGGAGAGGGCATAACCGAGCTTGCCCTTGATGGGGCTGTCGTCGGCCTCGAGGTTGCTGGCCGCCACGGTGGCGTCGACCCACATCGCGACCTTGCCATCCTGCATCTGGTTGGTGCACTCGTTGTAGCTGGAGTTGGCGGCGTCGTCCTCGCCCGCATCGGCGAGGAGGTCGACGTAGAACTGCAGGGCCTCCTTGAACTCGGGCTGATCGATCTGGGCGGCGCCGATGGTGTCGCCCTCGCCGGCCAGCCACCAGGTGGCACCGAAGGTATTGATGACGGTCGTGAAGATGGCACCCAGGTCACCCCAGCCCGGCTTGCCACGCAGGCAGATGCCGGCCATCTCGTCCGTGTCGATGGCTCGCGCGATCTCCGCGACCTCGTCCCACGTCGGCGCATCCGGCATGGTCACGCCGGCCGCCTCGAGGACGTCCTTGCGATACATGACGAAGGACGACTCGGCGTAGAACGGTGCCGCGTACAGGCCGCCGTCGTACGACAGGCCGTCACGGACCGCGGGGATGATGTCGTCGACCATGTACTCGGCGTCATCCGCGGCATACGTGTTGAGGTCCACGAGCCAGCCGTTGCGGCCGAACTGCGGGGCCTCGAACATGCCGATCATGACCACGTCGAACTGCTCGCCGCCGGCGCCCACGTCACGCGTGACGATCTCGCGCAGCGTCTGCTCCTCGAGGATCGTGTACTCGACGTTGATGCCCGTCTCAGCCGTGAACAGCTCCGGCGTGAGGCTGGCGATGTCTTCCATCTGGGGGTTGCCCACGATGGCGACGTTGATGGTCTTCTCGTCCTGGGCGGCAGTGATGCCGGCCATGGCCAGCGACGCCACCGTCGCGAGGGTGAGGGCTGCGACTCCAGCTCGGGAGCCGAACCCTCGTGGATTGCCGATCGACCGCATGGGCCTCCTCCTATGTCGGGCTCCGGTGAGCCCACTCCTGGCGTGGCAGTCGCCCGCTCAGGGGAGTAGCGTAATTGGCATCATGTTGGAACGCAAGTCAGAAATCACCTAGAACCACACAGTCGATGGTGTATCCTTCTGCGAACGTGTGGGAGGAGATGGGGTTGCCATGACAGGTCAGTCAGAACCGCAGTCCACGGTCGAGCTCTCGGCGACCAACCTGGCGAAGCTGGATCCGCGGGTGGCCATCCCGCGCTACGACCGGTCCGGTCTCACCCGGTCCATCGTGCACATCGGGGTGGGTGGCTTTCACCGCGCGCACCAGGCGGTCTACCTCGATGACCTCTGTGGCCAGGGCCACACGGGCTGGTCCATCGTGGGCGCAGGAGTCCTGCCCGCCGACGCTGCCATGGCCGCGGCCCTGCAGCCGCAGGACCATCTCTACACGCTGATCACCCGGGACGTCCACGGCACGAACGTGCGCGTCATCGGGTCGCTGGTGGACTACGTGCTCGGGACGCCCAGCATCGACCCGCTCGTGGCCCGCCTGGCGTCCCCGGAGACACGCATCGTGTCCCTGACCATCACCGAGGGTGGCTACCCCGTGGACGAGGCGACCGGCGCCTTCCTGCCGCCGGCGCCAGATGCCATCCCGCCGGCCTTCGCGGCACTGGCGCGCGGCCTGCGGGCACGCCGCGATGCGGGCCTCGGAGCCTTGACCGTCCTCAGCTGCGACAACATCATGGGCAACGGCGACACGGCCCGCACGGCCACGCTGGGCGTCTGCGGGATGCTGGACCCCGGTCTCGAGGACTGGGTCGCCAGGAACGCATCCTTCCCCAACGGCATGGTCGACCGCATCACGCCGCAGACTGCCGCCTCGGATCGTGAGTTCCTGGCACGCGAGTATCGACTCGCGGACGGCTGGCCGGTCGTGGCCGAGACCTTCATCCAGTGGGTCATCGAGGACGCCTTCGCCTACGGCCGCCCGGCCTACGAGGAGGCCGGGGTCCTGCTCACCCACGACGTGCGCCCCTACGAGACGCTCAAGCTGCGCATCCTCAATGCCGGACACTCCACGTCGGTCTACATGGCTGCGCTGGTCGGCCACACCTACATCCATGAGATCCTCGCCGATCCGCTCCTGGCGCGCTTCATGCAGCGATTCCACGACGACGAGGCCACGCCGTCGCTGCCGCCCGTCCCCGGCATCGACGTCGAGGAGTACAAGCGGGTCGTGCGCGAGCGCTTCGCCAACCCTGAGGTCCGGGACCAGGTGGCCCGCGTCTGCCTGGACGGCACTTCCAAGTTCCCCAAGTTCCTCATCCCCACCATCGAGTCGCAGCTCGCCAAGGGCGGGCCGGTGAAGCTCTCCGCCCTGGCCCTGGCCGGCTGGTGCCAGTACCTGCTCGGCAGGGACGACCAGGGCCGTGAGATCACGCTCGCTGACGACCCGCGCCTGGACCTCGCCCGGTCGCACGCAGAGGCGTCCCGTTCGGATCCGGCCGCGTTCCTGGGGCTCGCGGTCGTGTTCCCGGAGCGGCTGCGACAGGATCCGGTCTTCCGTCCGGCGTTCGTGGATGCCTTGACGTCCATCCGCGCGGTGGGTGTCCATGCCACCCTGGAGAGCTGGCTCGGAGGGTCTTCGGCCTGATGGTGGAGGCGCGCGGCACCTCGGCCCGATCGAACGTCGTCGCGGCGGCGCTCGACCCGAGCGCGCTCGACGCGAAGCGTGTTCGCATGCGCTCCGGACCCATGTTCCAACTGGAGCGCCGTGAACGGATCATGCAACGCCTGGTGCGCGAGGGCCGCGTCGACGTGGCCGATCTGGCCGAGGCCTTCGACGTCACCAGCGAGACGATCCGGCGCGACCTCACGGACCTCGAGCGCGAGCGCCTCGTGCGCCGCGTCCACGGCGGAGCCATCCCCTGGCGGGGCGCCAGCCTCGTGCCGCGCCTCGAGGTCCGCGAATCGAGCAACGTGGACGAGAAGCGACGGATCGCTGCCGCGGCGGCGCGGGAGGTCCCGGAGAGCGGCACGCTGATCATCGATTCGGGGAGCACCGCGTTGCACCTGGCCGATGTCCTGGACCGTGAACGCGACCTGACGGTCATCACCAACTCCGTGCCCATCCTCCGTTCCCTGGCGCTCACGGACGGGCCGGAGGTGATGGTCCTGGGGGGCGTCCTGGAACGCAAGACCATGGCCATGGTCGACGAGACCGGCGTGGAGATGCTGCGGCACCTCAACGTCGACGTGCTCTTCTTCGGCTGCGACGGCATGTCCCCGGAGCGTGGCTTCACGACCCCCTATCGCGCCGAAGTGGCCATCAAGCAGGCCATGATGGCCGCTGCCCGTCGCAAGGTCATGCTGTTCGACCACTCCAAGGTCGGCAACGAGCAGCTCTACCGGTTCGCGGCCGTCGAGGAGGTCGACGTCATCATCACGGGGGTCGAGACCGATGAGGCGATCGTGGCCCGCCTGGAAGAACGGGGTCCGGTCGTCATCCGTGCCTGAGATCGGCGTGCCGCAGGTGTCCGTGCCGCCAGGCCCCGACCCCACGCGACTGCCCACGCCCCCCGAGCTCGAGGCCATCGCGGCCGAGGCGGCCGCCCGCGGCGCGGACGTCATCCGAACCGCGGCGGGGGCGCTGGGCTCGATCGGCACCAAGTCCAGCCCCACCGATCCGGTGACCGCGCTCGACCTCGCCGTCGAGCAGGTCGTTCGGGAGCACCTCGCGCGGCGGACCCCCGGGGCCTCCTTCCTGGGAGAGGAGGGGGGCGCGCACATCGGCGATTCGGCTCTCGGCTGGATCCTCGATCCCATCGATGGCACGGTCAACCTGACCTACGACGTGCCCTTCATCGGCGTCTCACTGGCGGCAACCATCGACGGCGTCGTCGTGGCCGGAGCGGTCGTGGATGTCTGGCAGGACGAGACGTACAGCGCCGCATCGCAGCGGGGTGCCCGTCGAGCGGGCGTGGCCATCTCTCCCTCCGACTCCCAGGAGCTGGGCCAGGCCCTGGTGGCCACCGGCTTCGAGTACTCAGCGCAGGGCCGGGCCGCCCAGGTGGAGGCCTTCGGGCGCGTGCTGCCGGCAGCCAGGGACATCCGCTGCTTCGGGTCATCAGCGCTGCACCTCTGCTGGGTCGCCTGCGGTCGCGTCGACGCCTACTACCAACGCCACGCGAACCGCTGGGACTACGCGGCAGGCGCCCTCATCGCGCTCGAGGCTGGCGCTCGTGTCGAGCTGCCCTCGGAGCACAACGGGCAGCTTCTGCTGGCGGCCAGTCCGGGGGTCTTCGAGCCACTTCTTCGCCTGCTGGCCTGACGGTCACCCGATCAGGCGCTCGCAGCGCCGCGTGCGGTCCGCCAGCGTTGCCAGATGCTCACCAGGTCTGCCTTCTGGACCGGTTCCGACATGCGCGCCACGGCCAGCACTGCCTCCCAACGGTCGAATCCGCTTCCATCCAGGAGATCGCGCGACCTGAGAACGGAGAGGTAGGCACCGTGGAGACGGTCGAGGACATCGATGGTGGCGCCGTCAAGATGCCGGTTCGTGGACTGTGGGGTGGCCGGTGGCCGCATCAGCAGGGAGCTGCGCGCCAGGTCGGCCGTGGCGTAGCCGATGGCCGCGTCGAACCAGTCGACGACGATCCAGCCCCGCGCGGACAGCAGGATGTTGGCGGGGTGCATGTCGCCGTGGCACAGGGCGGTGCCGGCGGGCATCGTGGCCAGGAGGTCGTGCGCCTCCCCGCGCTCGGGCTCCGGCAATCGCTCGGCCTCGTCGATCTTGCCGTGCAGGCGCGTCACCAGGTCTGGTAGCCCGTCGATGGGGCCGGCCGCATGGATCCTGACCTGCAGGTCCACCAGCTCCTCGATGAGGCCCGGCAAGCGCCCGGGGGTGTCCTGCATCTGGTTCCACATGGAGGCGCCATCGACACGCTCCAGGACGACGCCGGGGCGACCCTCGACCTCGACCACGCCCTCGGTTGCAGGCGCGGGCAGCCCAGCCTCGTAGACGGCTCGCGTGATGTCCGCCTCCAGCGAGGCCCACTCCGCGGGGATCTCCGGCCGCAGCACCTTGACGACGGTCGTCGGCGACCAGCGCCACACGTCGGACGTATTGCCCCGGGCGATGAGGTCGTCGGGTCGCAGGTGACCTGCCATCGCCGGCAGTATCGCCCATCGCCGGGCCCTCGGAGCGGCCGCGGCAAGGTTGCCGCGTCGCTCAGGCGCCAGCGGCTGAACGCCGACGAGCGGAGGACCGGGGTCCTGAACATGGCCGCCATGATGCACCTACGATGGTCTCGCCTGCGACCGGCCGTCGGGGTCGCGACGACTGGAGAACGAGATGGCTCGCGGGTGGCTGGCTCGACTGGGAGCGTGGGACTGGGCCTTCCTTGCAGCGTGCGCGCTGTCGGTCGTGGGGTTCGCGTGGCTGGGTCGAGCGACGACCTTCTGGTACGACGACTGGGCGATCCTTGGCAGCCCGAGCCGTGAAGGCTGGAACCTGGACGCGCTCATGCTGCCGCACAACGATCACTGGCAGCTCACCCAGATGCTGGTCTGGAAGGTGCTTCAGGCAAGCGTCGGGATGCACAGCCATCTGCCCTACCTGGTAGCGACGCTGCTGGCGCATCTCGGCGCCGCGACGGCTGTGTTCATCCTGGCGCGCCGCCAGGCTGGCCCGTTCATCGCCTTCGCGGCGGGTCTGCTGTTCCTGCTCCTGGGCACGGCCGGTGAGGTGTTCTTCTTCGCCGCGGCCTTCAACCTCGTGATCGCGACCGCGCTGGGGACCTGGGCGCTCGTCGTGGCCCTGCCTGATGACGCCCTCCGTCCCCTCGGCCGACGACGGTCGATCGCCGTAGCCGTCCTGCTCCTGGTAGCCGTGGCGTCAGGCGGTCCGGGCCTCTTCTACCTGCCCGCCACGGCCGTCGTCGCGTTGCTGGTGCCCGCTCGCCGCCGCGAGCTGTGGGTCGTCCTGCCGGCCGCCCTCTCCTTCGTTGCCTGGAGATTCGCCTATGGCGGTGGCGCTTCGTCCGCCGTGGTGTTGGGCGACGTGTCCACGCTGCGCGCCCTGGGCGACTACGTGCGAACCGGCGTCGCGCACGCTGCGGGCGCGGTCACCGGGCTCGAGGACCAGGTGGGGGTGGCCATCCCGGACTTGCAGGACGGAGCGCCATGGCTGGCCCGACTGACACTGCCAGCGAGTGGAGCCAGCCTCGTGTGCGCGACGACGGCGGCCTGACTGCGCCCCTCCGACTACCCAGCCAGGAGGTCATCGAGCTGAGGGCCGGCCGGATCGATCCAGGCCAGTCCGCGAACGCTGGCGAAGGCGCGGTCCGCGCTCACGAGCGCGTCGCATCCCGAGAGCATCGTAGCCGCCGCCAGGACGGCATCGAAGGCACCGAGTGTCGGGTGCTCCTCGAATAGGCGCAGGCCCAACGCGAGCTCTGCCTCCCCGGGTGTCAGGAGCGGCTGGAGCAGCCTCAACAGCTCGCGGCCGCGCTCGGCCGCATCCGTGCGGTCCAGGCGCCGTGCCCGCACATGCACGAACTCCTGGATCACCTCGACCGTCGTGGTCGCTTCGACCCGGCCCTCGGCCACCGCCTCCACGAGGCGCTGACAGGGCTCACGCAACCCATGCTCTCCGCCGAGGGCGTACACGAGCACCGTCGTGTCCAGGGCGATCATGCCCGGCGACCGCGCAGGTCATCCAGTTCGCGAAGCAGGTCATCGACGCTGCCGACCTCCATCGGCGGCGCCGAAAGGAAGCGCTTGCCGGCGTCTCGTCGTGCCATCGCCGGCGAGCCCAGGTCGCGATCGATGGCGTCCCGAACGACGGTGGCAACGGACACACGTCGCCTGCGGGCGGCACGCTCCAGCCGCTGGTAGCGCTTCTCATCAAGCAGCACTTGCAGCCGTCGGTTCAACATACTCATACAGTAGCATACACATGTCTGGCACTGCGATCGAGTGCACCGCTTGCTCGCCGCGCCTACTCGTGGAGTCGCAGGTCCGCAGGTCCGCTGCGCCAAGTCGTGAAACGGACTCGCAGGCCCGCCCGGGTCGGAGCGCAGCAGTAGGGCCCGGCGAGGGCGTCCAGGTCTGGCGGCCACGGAGCAAGCCGCACGAGCTGCCACGAGTCGTCCTGTCGCCGAGCCCGGATGGTGAGCGCATCGCCAGCACGGCTCGCCCGGATGGTCACGAGGTCCCCGCCCCACTCGGGTACGGGGCAGGCGGACCAGTCGGAGACCTCGTGCGTGACAACGGCACCGAGCTGGGGCGCGCCGTCCACGACCTCGACACCCGCCTTCACCCAGTGGCGGGGGCCTGCGCGCACGAGGATCCCGGCCTGGTCGAACTGGCTGCCGTAGTCCATTCGGAACGAGACCTCCATCGCCGTGCCGGGCTCGAACGGTCGGAGGAGACCGTGCCCGTCATCGTGGACGAAGTCATAGGCAGTGGTGCGCCAGAAGTCGCTGCCTTCTGCCGCCGTGACGAGGAGATCGCCGCCATCCGGTTCGGCCTCCGGAGGGCTGTTGAGCCAGTCGCCGGAGGCCCACGTGATCGAGACATCCGTGGCGGGGATCACGAGCGCATCACCTGGTTCGCCGGCGCGGGGCCCGTCGAGCCGCGAACGATGAGCCTGGCGGCAAGCAGGACCTCCTGGATCGGCGCGGTCGGCTCCCGCAGCCGACGGATCAGCAGCTCGGCAGCGTGGGCTCCCATCCGGTACGTGGGCTGCTGGACGACCGTCAGCGGTGGGTCGAGAAGCTCACCCGTCGGGATGTCATCGAAGCCCACGAGGGAGATCGCCGCCGGCATCTGGGCACCGCGCTCACGAAGGGCCCGCAGCACGCCGATCGTGGTCAGGTTGTTGACCGAGAAGATGGCGCTTGGTGGGTCATCCATGGCGAGCAGTCGACGTGTCGCGGCCAGACCGGCACTCTCGTGGAAGTCACCCTCGTACATCAGCTCGGGGCGGAGATCGATCCGGGCCTCCTGAAGGGCTCGCTCGTATCCGCGGCGGCGTTCCCTGGCCGTGTCAGCGTCCCGGGGTCCGCCGACGATGGCGATGCGTCGGTGACCCAAGCGCACGAGGTGGGTGGTCGCCTCGTGGGCCGCGCCCTCGTTGTCGACCACCACCGTGTCCGTCACCACGCCCGAGATGTGGCGGTCGATGGCAACGATGGCCATGCCCATGTCCAGCGATCGGCGCAGTGCCGCCTCGTTCTCGTTGGTGGTCGCGATGATGATGCCCGCCGCTCGCTCGGCGGTCATGACACCCAGGCTGACGGCCTCTCGCTCGGGATTCTCATCCGTGTTGGAGAGCACCAGCGAGTAGCCGTGGCGACGCGCCACATCCTCGGCACCGCGCGCTGCGGCGGTGAAGAACGGGTTGCCCACATCGCTGATGATCAGGCCGAGGATCCGAGCGGTACCGGCGCGCATGTTGCGGGCCAGGTTGTTGGGGGTGTAGGACAGCTCCTCGGCGGCCTCCAGGACGCGCTGGAGCACAGGGGCGCTGACCGACCTGCGGTCGCCCGACAGGGCCCTCGAAACCGTGGCCACGGACACCCCTGCCCGCGCCGCGACATCAGCCATGGTTGGCATGCGTCGTCTACGAACCTCACTCTGTCGGCTCGTCGTTGAAATCCATTACACCCCACCTGTCAAGCGTTTCCGAGCCGTTGGACCACGACCGGCCGCGCACCCAGCGACTGAATCGTGCGTGATGGCGGCACATCTCTGTCTCCTGACCCGCGGCGTACTTGACATCAGGCTGTAATGGGTTGCAGACTCCCGGAGGGGCGATGGCTCCGCCGCTCGGAGCCATGCATCTGCTTGTCGGGAGGGGCGCACTGCCGATGCGACGGGCTGCCGCGGGGCTGATGGTGACCGCAGTGGCGACACCTCCTGCCGCGCGGGCGCCCTCGAGCCATGCACGTCCGGCCGCGAAGACCGCGTCGCCGCTGGCGGTGCATCGGCCATGATCGAGGCCCTGGCGCCAGATCCGGCACGCGTCGCGATGGACGGTCAGCCCGTCATCCTGAGCATGCGCAACATCACCAAGCGCTTCCCCGGTGTGCTCGCACTCGATGACGTGTCATTCGACGTGCATCGGGGCGAAGTGCACGGCCTGGTCGGCGAGAACGGAGCAGGCAAGTCCACGCTCGTCAAGATCATGAGCGGGGTCTACACGGAGTTCGACGGCGAGATGCTGCTGGACGACCAGCCCGTGGCCTTCCACAACACCCGCGAAGCCATCGACAGCGGCATCGCCATGATCCACCAGGAGCTGAACCTGGTGCCGGAGCTGACGGTCTTCGAGAACATCTTCCTGGGGCGGGAGGCCAAGACCCGCTTGGGCACCCTCGACCGGCGGGCCATGCGCAGGGCGGCCGAAGCGCTGATGTCCAGACTGGGACTGGACATCGACACCAACCGCACCATCGAGCGACTGCGTGTCAGCCAGCGTCAGCTCGTGGAGATCGCCAAGGCGCTCAGCCTTGATACCAGCATCATCATCATGGACGAGCCAACGTCGGCGTTGAGCGACAGCGAGGTGGAGTACCTCTTCGGCGTCGTGCGCGGCCTCCGCGAGCACGATGTGGCGGTGATCTACATCTCCCATCGGCTCGACGAGGTCTTCACCATCGCTGACCGGGTCACCGTGCTGCGCGACGGGAAGGTCGTCGGGTCCGCCATCGCGCAGGACGTGACCCGCGGCAAGGTCATCAGCATGATGGTCGGGCGTGACCTGGAGACCCTCTATCCCAAGGCGCCGGTCGAGCTGGGTGACGAGGTCCTGCGGGTGGAGGGGCTGACCTACATGCAGGGCCGCACGAAGGTGCTCGACGACGTGTCCCTGACGGTGCGTCGCGGGGAGATCGTGGGTGTGGCCGGGTTGATGGGCGCGGGCCGGACGCAGCTGCTCGAGGCCATCTTCGGGGTCTACCCGCCCGAGAGCCTGAGTGGGACGATCGTCCTCAACGGTCGTGAGGTGCGCTTCGCCTCGCCCCAGGATGCCATCCGCGAGGGCCTGGGCCTGGTGGCGGAAGACCGCAAGCTGCAGAGCCTGGTGCTGGAGCGGTCGGTCACGGAGAACACCACGCTGCCATCGCTGCGGCAGTTCACGAACCGGCTCCGGATCGTCAACCAGCGCAGCGAGAGACGGGTCGTCGAGCGGGTCGTCCAAGACCTGCGCATCAAGACCCCGACCATCGATGCCATGGTGGCCAATCTCAGTGGCGGCAACCAGCAGAAGGTCGTCATCGGCAAGTTCCTGCTCTCCGAGATCGTCCTCTTCCTGCTGGACGAGCCGACGCGCGGGATCGACGTCGGAGCGAAAGCCGAGATCTACCACCTGGTCGGCGAGCTGGCGCAAGGGGGCACGTCGTTCCTCCTCGTCTCGAGCGAGATGACCGAGCTGCTGGCCGTCTGCGATCGGATCTACGTCCTTTGCGACGGGCGGGTGACCGGCGATCTCGCGCGGGAGTCGTTCGACCCCGAGGACATCATGGAAGCTGCCACGCGCTTCATCGACGATGACCGAGTCCCGGCCGCCAGGTCGGCGGTGCAGGGAGCGGCCTGATGAGCACACGTTCGGCGGAGCAAGTGACGTCCAGCCAGACGTCGTCCCGCCTGTCCCTCGTGGACGTCGTCTGTCTTGTGGCGACGGTCTCCCTTCTCGTCTCGTTCGTCGTCCTGCCGTGGGCGATCGATGCGGGCACCAGCGTCACCGGTCTCAGCCTGCTCTTGTCGGGATCGCCCCCCCTGGCGCCGGAGGTCAGTGTCGTCCTCTCGGAGATCCGGTGGGCCCTGCTCCTCATCCCGCTTGCCACCCTCATGGCCGGTCTGGGGCTCTTCCTCAAGCTCACCGGCCGCACGGATCGTCGCTGGGCGACCTGGCTGATCCCGGTGGCGGGTCTCGTGGGCTTCGCGTACTTCGCGATGTACTTCATCCATGACGGTCAGACGCCCCTGCTGCTCATGCAGTACACCGGCGTGGGCTTCTGGATCGCGTGCTTCGCGTCGGGCATCCTGTTCCTCCAGCACCTCGCCTCGCGGTCGACGGTCCCCACCCGCACGTCAGCGACCCGCCCGGGGATCGGTCAGCGGATCCGACGGACGGCCGGCAAGCTGGTCGAGGGCCCGCGTGCCAACCAGGCAGTCAGCAGCGTCTTCCGCTTCCAGAGCCTCTTCGGGCTGTTCATCGTCATCGTGTTGGCGATCATCATCTCGCCCACCCGCGACGACTCCATCCTGTTCCTGAATCAGCGCAACCTGAGCAACGTCGCTCGAGATGTCTCGGAGACCGGCATCCTGGCGGTGGGCATGCTGCTCGTCATCATCATCGGAGGCATCGACCTGTCGGTCGGCTCGGTCGTGGCGTTGGCCGCCACCGGAGGTGCCTACCTGATGATGCGCGACCTGATGCCCGCCTACGCGGCTATCGCCGTCATCCTGTCCATGGGGCTGTTCATCGGCTGGTGGAACGGGTGGGTCTCGGAGCGTTTCCGGGTCCCGTCCTTCGTCGTCACGTTGGGCATGGCGAGCATCGCGCGCGGGCTGGCCGTGATCTGGTCCAATCGCATCGCCGTGCCGCTCTCCTATGGCGAGGGCGGGGCGGACCCGATGTTCGAGCTCATCGGATACCGCATCGAGGGGGTCGTCCCGGTCCCGGCCATCATCATGGTCGGCGTCGCCATCGCCATGTTCCTGGTCCTGCGCTACTCCGCCTTCGGCCGGTACCTCTACGCCATCGGCGGCAACCAGACAGCGGCGCGCCTGTCTGGCGTGGCCGTCTCGCGGGTCAAGATCACCGCCTTCATGCTCTGCTCGCTCTTCGCTGCGCTGGCCGGTCTCGTCCACGCTGCACAGCTTGATCAAGGCAGCCCCAACGAGGCCGTCGGCTACGAGCTCAACGCCATCGCGGCGGTCGTCATCGGCGGGGCCAGCCTGTCCGGAGGCAAGGGCACCGTCCCGGGCGCCATCGCGGGCGCCCTGATCCTGTCGATCATCAACAACATGCTCAGTCTCAACAACGTCGACAGCGCTGCACAGCTCGTCATCAAGGGCCTGCTCGTCGTGGGCGCCGTGGCGCTGCAGCAGATGCGCCCGCGCACTGTGGAGGCCTAGGAGGGAGGGGCAACGGACGTCATCAGGGTCTCCGGTCAGGGGATGGGTCTGAGAAGCCCCGGGCCGGGTCAGCCGATCAATGCCTGGCACTCTGGCGAGGCGAGCGAGGAGGTGGACATCGGTAGGTAGACCGCTCCATGGGCCAAGGTCCAGTCAACAGGTCTAGCCTGAAGGAGACAACGGGATGAACAAGCGGATCATCTTCTGCGCGCTGGTGGCAGCCATGACGCTGAGTTCCGTGTCAGCAGCGCTGGCACAGGACAGCTGGGTTCCCTACGCGCCAGATCAGCTGGGTGGCGGCACGGTCAAGGAAGACATGCGTGCGGACGGCGCACTGCCTGCCGGGTGCCCCTTGCCGGCAGCCAAGGACAAGTACGTCATCGGGATGTCGCAGGCGAACCGCGCGGAACCCTGGCGTGAAGCCATGGACAGCCAGATCGCCGCGGCTGCCGAGGCATACCCTGACATCGAGGTCGTCTTCCAGGACGCTGCCCAGGACAACGCCAAGCAGGTCAGCGACGTCGAGAGCCTCCTCACCCAGGGCATCGACCTCCTCATCATCTCCCCGAATGAGGCGGCGCCCCTGAATGACGCGGTCAAGGCCGCCTGGGACGCCTGCGTCCCGGTCATCGTGCTCGACCGCAACCTCGTCGATCCCAACTACTCCATGTTCATCGGCGCCGACAATGTGGCCATCGGCCAGGCCGCCGGCAAGTACGCTGCGGACTGGTGCGCGGCGAACGGCCGTGACGCCTGCAAGATCGCCGAGATCCGCGGCCTGGAGGGTGCGCCACCCGCCAAGGACCGTGGTGACGGCTTCCGCCTGGGCCTGGCCGACGGTGGCCTGTCCGACGCCAACATCGTCTTCTCGCAGAATGCGGACTGGCTGCGCGAGAAGGCCGTCCCGGCTGCCGCAGCGGCATTCCAGGCGAACCCCGACGTCGATGTCCTCTATGGGCACAACGACCCCATGGCTGAGGGTGCCTTCATCGCCGCCGGCGACGCCGGCATCGACCCGTCCAAGGTCCTCTTCATCGGCATCGACGCCCTCCCGACCCCCGATGGCGGCATCATGTCCGTCCTCGATGGTCGCCTCGGCGTCACCTTCGTCTATCCCACCGGTGGCAAGCAGGCCATCGACTGGGCCCGTTCCATCCTGGTCGACCACACGAACCCGCCCCTGTGGCTGGTCCTGCCGTTCGACACCGTCTCCCCGGACAACGCGCAGCAGGTCTGCAACGACTTCGCCTGCCCGGCCGCGGAATAGGCACGATCTGACCGGAGGGGTTGCGCCAGGCCAGTGATCTGACGCCACCCGCTCGTCCGGCAAGAACGATGGGCCCCGGCTTGAGCCGGGGCCCATCGTTGCGCTGCGTCGCGTGGTCGGCTGGTCGAAGTCAGGCGGTAGCGGGTTCTGGTCCGCGCGCCGGGCGCCTCTCGACCTCGTGGAACCAGCGCCAGTAGAGCCAGGTGCCGAGGCTGTACAGGACGATGACGGTCACGAAGTTCACCGCGTAGCCGGCATCGAAGCCGAGCGTTGCCTGCAGGATGCTGTACCACGGGCCGGCGATGGCCCAGCCCAGCGACCAGAGCAGGCTGGCGGCCGCGGCGTACGTGGCCCGCTCCGCGGGACGCAGCTGCTCCATGGCGAAGGCGCTGGCGATGGGGTTGCCGGCGTTCATCAGCGAGTTGCGGATGGCCATGGCCACGATGACCGTCCAGAGGACAGGGCTGAAACCGAGCACGACCAGGAACGGGATACTCACGCCCTGCACCAGGACGACCGAACCGACCTTGCCGAAACGACGGGCGAGCGCCGGCTGGACGAGGATGGCGATGGCGGTCCCAAGGCTTGTCACGGCAAAGACGACATTGAGCGCGGCGAGGTCGAGGCCGAACTTGCCCTCCACGAAGACGTTGAGGTAGGGGATGACCTGGCCAGCCCCCAGGGCGATGAGGAAGCCCGGGATCAGGAGGCGCCAGAACAGGGTGGGGTCGGAGAGCTGCGGGATGCCGAGACGCCCCCGGCGGCTCGGCGGCAGGCGGTCCGGGCGCGAGGCGATCGGCTCGCCCACCCACGTGTCACCCTGGCGCAGCTCCAGGGTTCGCCAGTCGCGCCTGCGGCGGGGACGGTCGTCCCGCAGGGCCAGGATGGTCAATGTGGCCACCGCCGCGGCCAGTGCCATGACCAGGAGGAGGACCCGGTAGACCGCCGGATCGCTCGTGCTCACGCCAGCGATGCTCCCGACGACGAGGGCGATGACGCCGCCCAGGAGCGCAGCCCCGACGTTCGTCATGGTCTGGAGCGCGAACTGCAGCGAGAAGAGCTCGTTGCGATGCTCGGGCCGGCTGTGCTCCATGAGGAACGGGGACTGGACGACGAAGATGGCCTGGCTGGCGGCCCCCATCGCGGCGGCGAAGGCCAGGATGGCGAGGGGCGAGGTCACCACGATGAGCCCCGCGATCGCGAGCGTGGAGCCGACCGCGCCGAGGGCCATCACGATCCGCCGTCCCCAGCGATCGGAGAGGATGCTGGCCGGGAAGGCCACCAGGACGCCGGCCACCGCGCCCACCGTGCCGCTGATGCCGATGAAAGCGGGGTCGAAGCCGAGGGCCGTGAGGTAGAGGTTGAAGTCGACCCACCAGAGGCTCAGGGTGATGCCGTAGACGAGGGTCGTGACCAGGAAGATGCGGGCGTCGCGCTCGAAGCCGGTGAAGGACCTCGCGTAGCGCCGCAGGGCGCTCACGCCTCCCCCGGGCTGGCAGCCGGACGTGGCGTGCCAGCCCGCCATCGCGGCCCGGCCGTGTCCCTGCGCCGGGCGGCAAGGGCGGTCGGGCTGGTCAACTCCACGATGGCCATCCTACCGCCCGGGCTGGGGTGCCAGGAGGCAGCGATCGATCGCCGACGGTCGGATCGCGCACGATGGATGGGTTGGTCGAGCACCTCCGACCGAACGCGCCGAGACGGGGCCTATGCTTTGCCATCCGAGCCACCTCGGAGCCCGGAGCCACGTCGCCCCGGGTCTTGATCGGTGGCCCTGGGCATGCCAAGGAGGTCGAGGGTGGCCGAGCGAGCGAGCGATGTCCCATTCGCGCGGGGTGTCCCCGGTCTGTTCGTCGGCCGCGAGCGAGAGATGGCCACGCTCAGGACTGCGCTCGACGGCGCTGTCTCAGGCCAGGGGGGCCTCGTCATCGTGGCCGGGGAGGTCGGGATCGGCAAGTCGCGCCTGGCGGAGGCCTTCGCCGAGGAAGCCCGAACCCGGAATGTGCGGGTCGCCTGGGGACGCTGCTGGGAGGCTGGCGGCGCGCCAGCCTACTGGCCGTGGGTGCAGGTCCTGCGGGCCCTCCTCCGCAACCTCGGTCCCCAGCAGCTCGAACAGGTCTTCGCTGTGACCGGCCCTGACGTGGCCCGCATCGTGCCTGAGCTGCGGGGCGTCCACCATGCGAGCGGCGCACTGGGTGACACGCTCGGGGAAACGGATGCGTCTGCGCGCTTCGAGCTCTTTGACTCGATCGCCCGGTCGCTGCGAGAGCTGTCACGCGACGGACCCATGCTGGTGGTCCTCGATGACCTGCACGCCGCCGACGAGCCCTCGCTGCTGCTCCTGCGCTTCGTATGCGGCGATCTCTCTGATGCCCCCGTCATGTTGCTGGCCACGTACCGCGAGGGCGAGCTGGAGACCAGTGATCCGCGCCTCGCCCATCTCGCGGAGCTTGGCCGCCAACCTGGGACCACGCACCTCTCTCCTCGCATCCTCAGCGAGCCGGCAGTCCGACGGTACATGGAGCTGATCGTCCCGAGTCCCCTGCCCCCCGGCTTGGCAGACATCGTCCACCGACAGACGGAGGGCAACCCTCTGTTCATGACCGAGGTCGTCCGGCTCCTCGTTGATGAGCAACGCCTGGAGCGCGTCAGCCCACCGGACACCCAGCGGCTGGAGATGCCCGAGGGGGTACGTGCTGTCATCGGGCGCCGGCTGACACGCCTGTCCCACGAGGCGCGCGAGCTCCTCGACAGCGCTTCGGTCATCGGCGTCGACATCCCGCTTGACCAGATCACGGGCGTCTCTCCGCGTCCGGCCAAGGAGACACTGGGCCTCTTGGACGAGGCGGCCCGGGCCGACGTGCTCATCATGCCGATCCGAGCCGGAGGGGCTTGGCGCTTCAAGCACGCGCTCATCCGGGAGGTGGTGTACTCGGCGCTGCCTGCCTCCGAGCGGATGCGGCTGCACCAGGCAGTGGCTGAGGTCCTGGAAGACCTTCATCGCGACGATCCCGATCCGCCGTTCGCGGTCCTCGCGCACCACTACGTGGAGGCGGTCCCGACGGCCGATCCGGGACACGCCGTCGACTACTCTCGTCGCGCCGCGGAGCAGGCTACCGAACAGTCTGCCCATGAGGAGGCCATGCGGCTCTATCGACGCGCGCTGTCCGTCGTCCAGGAGCGTGATGGCACTCGCGTCGACCTGCTCATCGGCCTTGGGGAGGCGGCGGCGCGGGCTGGTGACGTGGCCGCTTCCCGAGCCGCCCACCTCGAAGCTGCCGACCTTGCCGACAAGCTTGGGCTTGTCGAGGCCCTGGCTGTGGCCGCGGTGGGCTACGGGGGACGCTTCGGTTGGCTTCGGGCTGGCAACGACCGTGTGCTGGTGCCTCTCCTGGAGCGAGCGCTCGACGCCCTCCCAGGCCAGGACAGTCGCTTCCGCGCCCGACTGCTGGCGAGACTCGCGGGCGCCCGGAGAAGCGACTTGTCGATGGGACGGCGCGTCCAGCTCAGCGAAGAGGCGCTGGCGATGGCGCGTCGACTCGATGATCCGAGCACCCTCCTGTTCACGCTCATCAGCCGCTACTTCTCCATGGCGGGACCTGACGTGATCGACACGCTGGCACGGCTGGCGGACGAGACCATGAGCGTGGCGCGGCTGACCCGCGATCAAGAGCAGATCTGCCAGGCTCACCTGTCGGTCTACGACTTCCTGGCCACGACCGGCGCGTCCCACGCCGCGTTACGTGCGGAGGTGGAGGCATTCGGGGCGCTCGCCGAGGCCCTGCGGCAGCCCTCCATCCTCTGGTATCACTCGGTGCTGCGCACCGTGTTCGCCATCAACGAGGGCCGACTCGAAGTGGCTGAGCGTCTCATCGACGAAGCTCATCGGCTCGGACAGCGCACGCTCGAACGCGACGCGGCCGTCTCGACGCATCTCGCCACGTTCGCCATCCGCCGCGAACAGGGCAGGCTCGCGGAGATCGCCGATTCCATCGGTCGGACAGCAGCTGAGTTCCCTGACTATCCCCTCTTCGTGTGCATGGCCGCATATGTCACGTCCAGGTCCGGCGCGCCGGAGGAGGCTCGGCGCATGCTCGACCAGCTGGCAGAGGACGACTTCGGCTTCCTGCCCCGCGACATGAGCTGGCTGTACGGGATGACCTGCCTGGCAGAGACGGCCCTGGCCCTCGGGGATGACCAGCGGATGAAGGACATCGAGCGGCTTCTCCGTCCCTTCGCCACCTGCTTCGGTCTGGCGATCTCGGAGACCAGCAGTGGACCGGTCTCGCGCGTGCTCGGCCTGATCTCCGGGGCCACCGGCCGATACGACGAAGCCCTGGAACACCTGGAGGCCGCCCGCCGCAGCAGCGCCGTTTCCGGGCTCCGGACGTTCGAGGTCCGCACCAGCGTCGAAATCGCACACACGCTGCTCCGGCGCGGTCGGTCCGGTGACCCGGAACGCGCTCGGGTGGAGGCCAGCGCTGCCCTTGCCCTGGCCCGCTCCTCGGGGCTGGTCGACACGGAGCACGAGGCCCGTCTTGTCCTGGCCGCGCTCGCCGCTGAGCCGAAATCCGTCGCGGCTGACCTCGGCGCTGCGTCACCGACCGAGTTCGTCCGGGAGGGCGACTTCTGGCAGATCGGCGAGGGCACGACCTTCTTCCTCCGGCACACGAAGGGCCTCGCCTATCTCGCGCTGCTGCTGGGGTCGCCCGGCCGGGAGCACCACGTGCTGGACATGGTCTCGGTCACGGCTGGCCACGCCGCGCCTGCGCTGAGGAGCGTTCGCGACGGCGACGCCAGCGGTGTCCGGAACCCGACTGGAGCCATCCCCGACGGCGGGCTCGACGACGAGGCCCGACGCGCCTATCGCGATCGCCTTCGAGAGCTGCAGCTCGAGCATGATGACGCCGAGTCCTCCAACGACGCCGTTGGCATGGAGCAGCGCAGGTGGGAGATCGATGCGCTGACGCGTGAGCTCGGGGCCGCCTATGGGCTGGGTGGGCGACAGCGGCCCGAGCACTCTGCGGCCGAGCGGGCCCGCCAGAGCGTCGGCAAGGCCATCCGCGAGGCCATCGCCCGCATCGAACGAGAGGACCCTGGATTGGGTATCCACTTGAGCCGGGCTGTCCGGACCGGGGTCTTCTGCAGCTACGACCCCGAGCCCTCGACCCTGCGCTCGTGGCGCCTGTCCTGAGATCAGCCTCGACTCGTCTCTGACCCGTGACAGCGGCCCGCGACCCTCGTGGTCACGGGCCCGCGACATCCGCGGCGACCCCGGTTCTCAGTGTGAAGCCGGATCTCACGCCTCCTGGATGTGGCCGGCATTCGACCGGTCGGTACACGGAGGTCCACGGGATGACTTGGAAGACCGCAGCTCGCATCCGCAACACGAACCTGACGGCCGCCAGCCTCATCATGGCATTGCTGGTGGGGACGACCAGTGCGGCAGGGAGCCACGTTGACGACGCGGCTGGGCTCGAGCCTGGACTCACGAGCCACGCGGGCGTCATGACTGGGCTCGATGGGACGACCGGGCCTCGCATGCTCGAGGATCATTTCCGCATCGAGCACCGGGCCGAACTGGGACGGGCCACCGGCCTCGATCCGGTCGCACAGGCCGGGCTGCTAGCCGACCATTTCCAGGTCGAGCACCAGTCCGACCTGGGCGCATCGACTGGCCTCGACCCGGTGGCCCAGGCCGCGTGGCTCCGCGACCATTTCCAGGTCGAGCACCGGCCGGGCGCCTGACGGCGACTCGGGGGACGCGGCCCGGCGATCTCTCGCGAGGTCCCCGGGCTCGTTGCGTCGGGGTCAAGGTTCTGCCCCACCCTCGGGTGCGGGCGCAGGCCGCGTCCCAGGCGCCCCGGATCGCAGTGCGCACCGAGGCTCTTGGCCTGGCAGGCTCGGCGGTGCTATGGTGACCACCTCAGTGACCACCACATGATGGGTAAGGCATGGCCGAGATCGGCATCAAGGAACTGAAAGCGACAGCCTCATCTGTCATCGACGAGGTCGAAAGAGGTTCCGCCTACGTCGTCACCAAGCGCGGCCGACCGGCCGCGGTCCTGTTGCCGATCGACGAGGCCGAGGATCTCGTGCTGGCCAATGCTGATCAGTATGTCCGCCAGCGTCGACTTGCCCGCGCCGACTACGACAAGGGGCGCACGGTGAAGCTGGAGGATCTCGGCTGAGCGCCTATGAGGTCCGGCTCTCGCGTTCGGCGGTACGGCAGTTCAAGAAGCTCGGTGACGCTGACCGAGATCGCGTCCGGAGCGCCCTCGACCGACTCGCGCATGACGTCACCCGCCCAGGTCGAGTGTCAGGCAAGTCGGTGAAGACGATCCGTGGGACCGAGGACACCTTCCACCGACTGCGTGTCGGCGACCACCGCGAGATGTACGACGTCATCGACAGCGACCGCGTGATCCTGGTGCTCGGCGTCGTGGACCGAGCCGACTTGGAGCGCTGGCTCCGTAGCAGATAGCACCCGGAAGGCGGCGCGGCTGGGCAAGCGAGTCGCTGGCTTGGCGCCAGTGCCCAGCAATCGCTCGATCGGAGCGGTGTAGGCCCACTCGGACTACCCGCGTCGGTCAGTTCTGTGGTCAAATCGAGCGGGAACACGTCGGGGTGTAGCGCAGAGGTAGCGCACATGCTTTGGGAGCCGTTAAGGCGTTAGCGGCGCAGGCTCGGGCGATCCTGAGCGTGGCGGGCCGAGCG
>CAVPPQ010000008.1:0-81809 GCA_963707395.1 uncultured Chloroflexia bacterium | reverse complement strand
TCCATACGCTGGTCACCCGCCACTTGGCTGCTGATCGCCGCGATGCTCCTCCGACTCGAGCAGAGGCCCGCCCCTCGCGGGACGGGCCTATCCAAGCCGAGTGATACGAGACCGCTACTCGCCACCCTCCGACTGCGTGGCGAAGACCGTCGGTGCGGGTCCCTCGTAGATGACTCCATCGAAGGTGCTGTCGTCGCCGAAGGGCGAGCCGCCCTCGAAGCCCGCGTTGCCGTGCTGGAAGACGTAGGTCAGCCCCTCGAAGCCGCCCGTGCCGGGGCACACGCCGCTGAGCATGAAGCCTTGGAGGTTCGGATAGAACGCACCGGCCCAGGAGCAGTCCCAGCCGCCATCGGGTCCGTCGAGGACATGGGTCCCCCACATCAGGCACATCCCGCTCGGATAGCAGTCGTCGTTGAGGGTGTTGAGGTAGGTCCCATCGACCCGTGGGTCGCTCATCGTGTTGACGCACTCCCCGACCCATCCGCGAGCGCTGTCGACACCACCGATGGAGGTCGAGGTCCCCCCGGAACGCGCTCCGCATACCTCGGTCCCGGTCACGATGACCGGGGACGCGGCGGTCGGCGACTCCTTCTGTGCCGCGACCGCCTCGCCTGCCAGGAACTGCTCCACGTTGTCCTGCGTCACGAGGACGGTCTCGACGGGGATGAACGAATCGACCGACTCCCCCGCCACGACCGCGAGAGCGGCCTGGACGGCCCTCTGGCCCATGAGTCGGGGCTGCTGAGCGATGGTCGCGTCGATGCTGCCGTCGCTGATCGCCGTGAGGATGGTCGGTGACGTATCGAACCCCACGACCCTGACCTGGTCACTCATGCCGGCCGACGCGGCCGCCTGGGTCGCGCCCTCGAGCATGTCCAGGTTGGCCGCGAAGACGCCCGTGATGTCGAAGTCCGTCTCGAGTGCGTCGCGGGTCGCCTGCGAGGCTAGTCTGTAGCTGAAATCGGCCGGTGCCTGAACAGCGAGGGTGATGCCCGGTGCGGCTTCGAGCGCCTGCTGGAATCCCTCGCTGCGATCCTTGCCCGTTGATACGGCCATGTCGCCCTGGATCTCGACGACCTTGCCACTGCCACCCATGGCGCGAAACAGGGCCTCGCCCGCCATCCGAGCAGCGGCCACGTTGTCGGAGGCGATGAGCGAGGTGATCATGCCCCCACTCGCGGTGCGGTCCACGGCCAGGACCGGGATGCCCGCGGCGTTGGCGGCCTCGACGGAAGGCACGATGGCATCGGGGTCGACCGGCGCGATGATGATGGCATCAACACCATCGGCGATGAAGCTCTCGACCTGGTCCGCCTGCATGGTGGGATCGCCGTATGCGTTGAGGGCGAGGAAGTCGACACCCGCGGCGTCAGCGGCCTCCTCTGCACCGCTCTGGATCTCTCTGAAGAAGTCGATGTCCGTGTAGTAGCTGGTGAAGCCGATGGTCGTACTCGCAGCAGACGGTTGTTCTGACGACTCCTGCCCCGCGACCGGCAGCCCGCCCAGCGCCAGGCACACCACGATAGCCGCACTCGCGGCCCAGAGCTTGCGCATGATGGTCCCCTCCTACTCGCTCGCCGGTGAGGGCAGCGGCCCCGACGGAGGCGGGTCGCCTTCGTAGAGGAGTCCGCTCCAGCCGTCCGGGGTGTTGGTGCCGACGAAGACCAGGCCCTCGTTGGCGCCCGTGCCCGTCTGGATGATGTGGTCGGTGCCGATGCCGGACGGATCGACCGGGGTGACGAGGGAGCCGGTCCAACCCGACCCTTCGAAGGTCGCCCACAAGACGCACGCCCAACCGCTGTCCTCATAGCAGTCCATGTCTTGGGTGAGGGAGAAGGGCCCCGTCATGCGCGGGTCGCTGGCGAACCACTCGCAGTCGGCATCCCGACCGCGGAGTTGCTCGACGCCCTCGACGATGGTCGTGGTCCAGTCCGTGGTCACCGTGCAGGCCACCGTCCCGGTCACCCAGGCGTTCACGCCCGGCGAGGACGCTTTGGGCTCCTCTGCGACCGTCTCGACCGTCGGGATGACCGCCAGTTCGAGGACCTCGGCCGGGACATCGCCGGTCACGATGTGCTCTTTCCGTTCGACGTCCACGGCACGCTCCGTGGGCCCCGATCCCAGGATCGTCCAGTCGCTCAGGGCGCCGCTCTTGAGGTAGTCGAAGACGAAGACCGCGTCGTCGGGGAACGGCAGGGCCTCGCCGGGCTGTGCGGAGAGCCGTGTCAGGCGGAAGGTGGTGTCGCCGCCTGACACACGGGTCAGTTCATCCCACAACCCGAAGGTGATGCCCGGCGTACTCCTGATCCCCTCCGGCCAGCCGGGGAAGGACTCCCACCAGTGCATGTGGAAGGCGAAGACCTGCGCGTCGGACGTGCCCGGGTTGGCGATGCCGACCTCGGCCGTCGGGTCGAGTTGGTCGCGCGGGACGGCGGGTAGCAGCAGCACGTCACCGGCGGCCAGTGCGACCCCCTCGCCGGCGGGCGCGATGACCGGGGAGCCGCTCTGGGCGATCTCGCCCGTCCAGAGCAGCGCGTCGTAGGCTGGCGTGACGGTGAGCCCGCCGGACTCGAGGTACATGCCCCGTCCGAGGATGCCCTCGTTGTCATAGGGGATCGAGACATCGGTCCCTGGGGCGACCGTCCACTCATCGACGACGATCTTGCCCAGGGAATCCGGGATGGCCTCGGGCGGGACCGTGATCTCGTACAGCACCTCGCCCTGCGATCCCGCCGGCGAGGCATCCTGCGCTAGTGCCAACGCTCCACTGAGTGCCAGGCCCACCATGACGGCCGCCCCTGCGGCCCACATCCTGCGCATGGGGTCCCCCCTCTCATGCGCGGGTCGGGTTCGCCAGTGGCTCGGCGCGGTCCCGGCGACCAGGGTGTGGGCCGCGCCTCAGCGCCTCCCGCTCACCGCGTATGACGTGGTAGGGAGCCGAAGGGTTCAAGAGTCGCAGCTCGTGACGGCGGGGCCGCCGACCACGAGATGAACACGATGCCGCAATGGTGGCGGTGCGCAGCAGCGGCGATGTCATCGTCGGGACCGAGGTGGGCTTCTGGCTCGTGCACGACGACGGCCCGACGCGGTCGCTATGGCACTTGGACGCGGATCGACACGACCGGCCAGGGGAGGATCGAGCCGTGGGACGACGGCGTCCTCGTCTGGGGTGAGGCGAGCCTGAGCCCAACCGCCGTTGCCTGGGCAACCACCCATGTGTGGCCCAGTTGCCAGATCACGTAGCGTTTGTGCGGCCCAGCCGGTTGCAGGCCGGGTGCACACCGCAGGACTGGGTCGGTCTTGCCGCCCGTGTGAACGGACGCGGCCCCGGTCGTGACAGATCGGGGGCCGTGTTCGATCCGGGGCCAGCCACCGTCAGACTCTCCGGCGGCCGCCGGTCAGTCGGGCTCGGGTCATCAATGCTTGCTCTCGATCCAGTCCAGGACCGTGCCCCGGTCGAGACAGTCACGTCTCCGCAAAGCGAGTCGCCGAGTGGTTGCGCGCACTCGGGGAGACGTGGGCCACCGCGGACGTCCCGGAGGCCAAGGCCGACCAGCTCCACGCCTACAAGCGCATCGTCGTTGCCGGCCCGGAGTTCGTCAGCGCCCGGTTGATGCCAGCTCGTACGCCCACGGCCTGGCCATCGTCCTGCCCGTGGTGGTGCTGGCGCGCCCCGTCGACCTCGACCATCCGACGCGTCCTCCATGCCGCCGGCCTCGTCACACCCGAGCCGCGCAAGCGCCCCCGCAGCTCATGGCTGCGCTTCGAGGCATCGGCCCCCAACGAGCTCTGGCAGTCCGACGTGACCCACTGGCGCCTGGCGGACGGGTCCGAGGTCGAGATCTGCTCGTGGCTCGATGACCACTCCCGCTACCTGCTCGGCTGCACGGCCTTTCGACGGGTCGACGGTGACGACGTGGTGGCCACGTTCTGCACCGCGGGCGAGGTCCACGGCTGGCCCGCCGCCACGCTCACCGACAATGGTGCCGTCTACACCTCGCGCTTCACCGGCGGACGCAACAGCTTCGAGTACCTCCTCGCCTACCTGGGCATCCGCCAGAAGAACGGGGCTCCCGGCCATCCCCAGACCCAAGGCAAGATCGAGCGCTTCCACCAGACCCTCAAGCGCTGGCTCGGACAGCAGCCCGCGGCGCGGACCCTCGCCGAGCTGCAGGCGCAGCTCGATGCCTTCCGCCTCGCCTACGACGAGGAACGGCCACACCGGGCCATCGGGCGGGTCACACCCGGCGAAGCCTACCGGGCGGGACCGAAGGCACACCCGGCCGGGCGCGGGGCTCCGGGCCACTTCAGGCTGCGCTACGACGTCGCCGACGGGAAGGGCTCGATCACCCTGCGCCGGGCCGGCCGTCTGCACCACCTGGCGATCGGAGCCGCCCACGCCCGTCGGCGTGTCCTCGCCATCGTCGACGAGTCCGAGGTCACCATCGTGGCTCTCGACACGGGCGAGGTGCTGTCCACCCACCACATCGATCCGGACCGCCGCTACTGGCGCAACCTACGAAGAGACCCCGGCCGATGGCCGGGGTCCCGAGCGACCGAGTGACACCAGAGCTGGTCCATCGGCTGTCACCGATGTCCCGACTCATGTGTCACCCATGTCGCGACTCATGACAATGGCGTCCCCGGCAGGACTCGAACCTGCGACCGGCCGCTTAGAAGGCGGCTGCTCTGTCCTCTGAGCTACGGGGACGCGGTTAGCTGCTCAGTCTACGCACGAAACGTCGGCATCGGCTGCGACGTGGCCGCATGGCCGCCGGTGACGGGGCCGACACCCGCTCGCACTGCATCAAGGAGGTCGGCCACAAGGGTCGGCACACCTACCGCAGGATCCTGCCCCCGACCGAGGGCCTCAACTGATGGGGCTGACCGACACCCGAGCCGAGAGCTGGCGGTACCCCGGAGAGCATCTCGCCCGCCGGGTCGAGGCCCGCACCCCCCGCGGAGATGGCGAACCTCCTGGCGCTCGACGCGCTCATCGCCACCTACGGCATGGACGCCGACGAGCTGCGTGAGCTGATGCTCTTGGTGCGCTCGCTCTACCGTGGCGGCGGGGTGACCCACCGACAGGCCCGCTTCCTCCACGACGTGAGCCGTTCGCTCGATGACCTCGCCATCGACGCCTGCCCCTAGCAGACGGTCCTGCGCCACAGGCCGATGACGCTGCCATCGTCGGCCACGCGGACCTGGCAGCAGTCCCCGAGCGCCGTCACGAGGTCGAGCCGCAACCCTTCGACATCCGACGCCAGCTCTGTGGCGGAGCGGATGACGGCATCACGCGGGGTGTAGGGCCCGAGGCGCGGGTCGTTATGGCGGACGCGCACCTGGCGACCCTGCCAGGAGACGATGAGCGGCTCGGGTGACCTCACGGGATGGACGGTACTCGGGCATCTGCGCCACGTCGGGTGGCACTCGCGGGCGATGTCGCGTAGCTGGCATCCTCGTCCACGTTCGCGACCTCCGACTCTTGAACCGTGCGGTAATGATGTGGCGTCATACGGTGAGCGGGAGGCGATGACACGCGGCCCATACCATGGCCGCCGGGACCGCGCTGAGCCACTGGCGGACCCGACCCGCGCATGAGGGGGGATATCCCATGAAGAAGAAGGCTCTGGGTATCGTGGTCGCCTCAGCGTTCGCTGTCGCTGCCATCGGTGCGCCCGTGGCCGCCGAGCCGAACGAGAATGCCTGTGTGGGTCAGTACACGGTGGATGCCGCGCAGGAGTACGGCGGTCTCCACTATGGCCAGCTGGGATTGGAGAAGCCCGGCCAGTTCAAGAAGTACTTCGTCTTCCTCTACTGCGGCAGAGATTCCGACTGAGGGTCCCCTGCCATGAACTTGGCCCGTCCCGCGAGGGGCGGGCCTCTTCTGCAGTGGCCGGGGCGGGCGCTCGAGCGGGAGAGCGCTCAAGCGAGCTGCCCTGCCCTCGTGATCAGGGGACGAGGCCGTGGCCCCAGGGACCGCACGGGTTCGCGGTATCGCGCGAAGTCACCGCGATCGCTCCAGGCTGGCCCTTCCGCTTGACCTTCATGTGCCCGAAGTAGGGAACGGTCGGCGGCGTGGGCGTTCGATAACGCACCACCGCCCGGGCTGGAGCCGAAGCTAGGCCCGTCCCACGAGGGGCGGGCCTGCTCTCGAGTCGGAGGATGATCGCGGCGACCAGGGACCAGGCGGTGCCTCAGGTTCGCGGCTCGTTCTCCGCACCAGCCCGCTCGAAGCGTGTCAGCTCCCAAGAGGTAGAAGGTGTCAGGGGCCAGACCACGACCCGTCCACGACCCGACCAGAGCCTGATTAGAACAGACGGTCACTCCGTGCGCGGAGGCCGGGACAGCCCGAAGGCGATCACCTTGCACCGTGCCGGCCGCATGGCTGCCCGCGAGGCTGAGGTCCGCTTCCATGCCCTCGATGCCATCGATGAGGCCATCACCAAGTTCAGGAGTGACATGCAGAGGACCGAGCAGAAGCTCGTCGGTGGTGCGTGGGTCGAGGTGCCCGTCATGACCATCACGCGCCGCGACGTGGCCTTGCTGATGGACCGCCTCCAGGTGGTATCCGCCAGGCCGTCATCGATCAGCCAGCACCAGGACATCAACCTCATCTCGGAGTCGCTTCCCATGGAGGCCCTCCTGGAGTTCATCGAGCGGACCCGAGGGCTGGCCGAGCCGGTCCCGCAGGCGTCACCGATCCGGCGAGCGCCGCGCCGCCTGGACGACTGACGGGCGACTGGCGCCGCTGCTCTTGATGCTGCGCGACGGTACGCTAGTGGCTGGAGGTGCCAAGTGGGTGACAAGACGCCGAAGAGACCGCCGAAACCCAAGCAGCCGAAGCCGCCGAAGCCCATCGGGTAGGCGGCGAGGTCCGCAACTTACAGAAGGCAGGGCCAAGCCGACTACGCGATGGCCAGGGCAGCCGTACTCCCGGCCTTGATGCTCACCGCCAGACGGGAAGCGTCGGCACGAGACCTCTCGCCTCGGCCATACCCATCGGTCAGGTCGAGCCGGTCAGGGATGGCCGACCGAGTTACTCCGGTGCTTCGACTTCCTCGTCGGGGTTGGAATCGGCGGCTTCGGCTGCCGCCATGGCCTGCTGGTCCTCGGGCGTCACCGGCTGGGCCACGATGCCCGCCTGGGCCATGGCCTGGTCGAGCTCTTCCGGTTCCATCGCCTCAGGCGACTTGCCCGTCGTCTGCTGGATCTTGTCGGCGTCCTGCTGGGACATCTTCCGCATCGCCGAGGTGGATCCCACGATCAGCATGCCGCCGATGATCAGCCGTCGTCGCCGTCGCCGTCGCATCATGCGTCTCATCGCCCGTCGTCTCATCATCGCTTCGTTCTCCTCGTTCATGACCGACCATGGTGGTTGGTGGCCCAGCGTAAGGGGTGGCGGACGCCGCGTCACCATCCGAAGCGGGGGAGGAACGGCCTGGTATGCGGATCGAGGTGCCCGTCGAGGCCCTTCAAGCGTTCATCGAGCGGACCCGTGGGCTGGCCGAACCAGCCCCGCATTCCTCACCGATCCCGCGAGCGCCGCACCGCCTGGACGACTGAGCAACCAACTCGGGCCAGCGCCGTCTCCAACTCACGCTCGATAGCACGTCGTACTGGTCTGGTCACTCAGAAGGCGGCTGCTCTGTCCTCTGAGCTACGAGGACGCGGTTGGCTGCTCAGTCTACGCAGGACGGCGTTCGGACGCCGAGGCTCAGGGGACGATGACGACCTTGCCGAGCACATCACCACCCTCCGTCCGGCGCAGCGCCTCGGCTGCCCCGCTGAGACGGTAGGTCCGCTCGATGACCGGCGCCACCTCCCCGGCCAGCACGAGGCCGACGAGTCGCTCCAGGTCCGTCGCGTCCATGGCACGCCACAGCAGCAGGCCCACTCCCTGGCCTCTGTCACGTGAGCGGACGGCGCCCGCCATCGCGGCCTGAGCCAGTCTCAGCGTGGAGCCCCCGACGATCAGGCACCTCCCGTCGTCAGCCAGCACGCGCCGGTAGTCCGCCGGTGACCGGCGCGACACGAAGTCGATGATGCGGGCGTAGGTCCGCCCCGTCCGGGTGAAGTCCTGCTCGGCGTAGTCGATGACCTCGTCCGCGCCGATCGCGCGCAGAAGGTCGAGCTTCCTCGCGCTGTCGACTCCCGTCACATGCGCCCCCATCGACTTGGCGATCTGGACCGCGAAGGTGCCGGCACCACCGCCGGCGCCATTGATGAGCACGCTGTCGCCCGGCTCGACCGGTCGGCCGTGGCGGAGGCCCTGGAGCGCCAGGAGCCCCGCCTGCGGGAGCGTCGCGGCCTGCTCGAACGCCAGCCCTGCCGGCTTGGCCACGAGTGCCGACTCGGGCGCGCGGGCGTACTCGGCAAAGGCCCCGAAGCCGGACGCGAAGAGGTCGCCGAAGACCTCATCACCGGGGGCGAAGCGCGTCACATCGGATCCGACCGACTCGACCGTGCCGGCGATGTCAGACCCCAGCACCCTGACGCTGGGGCGGAACGGCCCCGTGACGCGGACGAGGAACGTGCCCCGCAGGTAGTCCACGTCCGCGGCGTTCACGGAGGCCGCCCTGACATGTACCAGGACATCCCGGGCGCCGACACGCGGCAGCGGTCGCTCGTCCACGCGCAGGACGGACGGACCGCCGTACCTGTCCCGCACGAGTGCCTGCACACCGCGCATTGTGAGCGCCGTGGCGGCCACGTGAGCACCCTGACAGCCTTCCGCATGGGGAAGGCCGGTGCCGCCCAGCGCCGCTCCCAGGCATATCATCCGGACGACAGTCGGTCAGGCATCGAGAGTGCCCCTGGTTCGCGTAGCAGAGAGGGATCCATGGCCGCAGTCGTCCAGCTCCAGAAGCTCACCAAGTCGTACGGAGAGCACCGCGGCATCATCGACGTCGACCTGGAGGTACAGGCCGGCGAGGTCTTCGGCTTCCTGGGCCCCAACGGTGCCGGCAAGACGACGACCATCCGCACGATGCTCGACCTCATCCGGCCCACGAACGGGCGGGCGCTCGTCTTCGGTATCGAGTCGAGCGCCGATCCAGTCGCCATCCACCGTCGCGTGGGCTACATCCCCGGCGAGTTCGCGCTCTACGACCGACTCACCGGCGCCCAGCACCTCGAGTACTTCGCCAACCTGCGGGGCGGCGTGGACACGGCCTACCAGGCCTCGCTCGTGGAGCGTCTCGACCTCGACCCGAGCCGACGTTTCAAGGAGTACAGCAAGGGCAACAAGCAGAAGGTCGGCCTCGTCATCGCCCTCCAGCACCGCCCGGAGCTGCTGGTCCTCGATGAGCCGACCTCCGGCCTCGACCCGCTCGTCCAGCAGACGGTCTTCGCCATCCTGGCGCAGGCCGTCGCGGACGGCGCCACCGTCTTCCTCTCGAGTCACATCCTCAGCGAGGTCGAGAAGAGCTGCCAGCGCGTGGCCATCATCCGCGAGGGCCGCCTCGTCAAGGTGGACACGGTGGACGCCCTGCGCGACCTGGCCCACCACCAGGTGGAGCTGCGCTTCGCGGGCGACGTCCCTCGGGCGGCCTTCGAGACGCTGCCGGGCGTCAGCGATGTCGTCGTCGACGACCACGTGCTGCGCATGCGCGTGGCCGGGGCCATCACGCCGGTCGTGCAGGCCGCCGCACGCTATGAGCTGCTCGATTTCGTCAGTCGTGAACCGAGCCTGGAGGAGACCTTCCTGGCCCAGTACGGCCGCGAGGCCGCCGAGGTGCGCTAGCCATGGCCATCGAGACCGGCGTGCCGCAGCGTGTCACGGCCTTCCCACCCATCCCCCTGCGCCGCCGTCTGTACGGCTTCGGCTCCATCTACGGCAAGACGATCCGCGATTCCCGGCTGGCCTTCATCATCGCGGCCGGCCTGCTCGGCGGCATGGCCCTGGTCATGGGCGTCGCCGTGTCCAACATCTTCCCCACGCCCGCGGCGCGGCTGGAGGTGGATGCCCTCTTCGGCTCCATCCCCGAAACGATGATGCGGCTCTTCGGCAATGTCGACCTCATCGGCGCGAAGGTCGGGACACTGGGTGGCTACGTGACCTTCAAGTACGGCGCCATCTTCGCCCTGGGCACGGCTGCCTGGTCCATCCTGGCGCTCTCGGGGACCCTGGCTGGCGAGGCCCGCCGCGGCAGCCTCGATCTCCTGGCGGTCGCCCCGTTCGGCAAGCGCCGCATCGCGCTGGAGAAGCTGGCCGCACACCTCACCCTGCTCTGGCTGGCCATGCTCATCCTGGCCGTCATGACGACGTTCAGCTCGAACGTCTTCGGGAACACCGACCTGGGCGACGCGATCCCGTTGCTCTCGTCCATCGGGTTCGCACTGTGGGTCGGCTGCCTGGCGATGTTCTTCGGCGGCCTCGCATTCGCCCTCTCACCACTCCTCGGACGGGCAGGGTCGGCCGGCGTTGCCGGCGTCGCGATGGCCGGCCTGTGGCTGGTGAACGGCCTGAACCTCGGCGGCCCGCTGCTCCTGCTGAGCCCCTTCGAGTGGACGTTCGACCACGTGCCCCTGGTGGGCTTCTACGACTGGCCGTCGCTGGTGCTCGTGCTGGCCCTGGGCGCGGGCTTCCTGGTGCTCGGGGTCGAGCTCTTCTCACGTCGCGACCTGGGCGTCACGGCCGGCCTCTCGCTGCCCTCGCTTCCGGCAGCCGTCCTGGGCGTCCGCGGGCCGACAGCCCGGGCGTTCGGCGAGCAGCTCCCGCGCGCACTCTCGTGGGGCATCGGCCTCGGCCTGCTGGGCGTCCTCTACACGTCGCTGGCTGGCGAGCTCGCTGACACCATCGGGTCATCGTCGGGGCTCCTGGACGCCTTCGCCACGATCTTCCCCCAGGCCGACTTCGCGTCGGTCGGCGGCTGGCTGCAGTTCTATGCCGACCTGCTCTTCATCGCTGCCGGCTTCGCGGCCGCCACGCTCATCTCGAAGTGGGCCTCGGACGAGGACGAAGGCCGCCTGGAGCTGGTGCTCAGCACGCCCATGGCGCGGGCGCGCTGGGTCATCGCCGGCGGCGTGGCGGCGCTGATCGCCATCGTCGTGACGACGGTCCTGTTCGCGGCCGGGGTCGGCATCGGCGCGGCGATCGGCGGGTTGAGCGCCGGAGACGCGCTGGTCGGCAGTGCCTCGCTCGGCCTGTACGCGGCCGCCATCCTCGGGGTGGGGTTCGCCGTCGGGGGGCTCTGGCGGACGTCGCTGGCGGCCGAGATGGCCGCCCTCGTCGTCGTGGTCACATACCTGCTCGACCTCGTCGCGCCAGCCCTGGGGCTGCCCGACGCGATCCACCAGCTCGCCCTGACCAGCCACTTCGGCAAGCCCATGATGGGCGAGTGGGATGTGGCCGGCATCGTGGCCTGCGTCGTCATCGCCGCCGGAGGAATCCTGCTGGGTGCGTGGGGCATGCATCGGCGGGACATCGCCGGCTGAGTCGGCTGGTCCGCCCGTCCTGGATGCGACCGATGGCCCTACCGAGGGCCGCCCGCTGATCGCGACGCTGAGGGCATGAGCACTGAACGCCCCACCACTCCCTTGCCCGAGCCGCGACGTGATGGCAGCATGGCCTTCGAGATCACCCTCGCACGGCGACGCACCATCCGCGACCTGGCGCCCCACCCGCTGACGGAGGCCGAGATCAGCCAGCTGCTCTGGGCGGCCCAGGGCGTCACGCACGACGAGGTCCGTCGCACGGCCCCGTCAGCCAGCTCGCTGTATCCCCTCGAGGTATACGTCGCGACGCAGGCCGGCCTGGCCCATTACCTGCCCGGGCCACACGCCATGGAGCTGCTGACCGACGACGATCTCCGGCCGGCTCTCCAGGCCGCCACCGGTGATCAGCCCTTCATGGGAACGGCGCCGCTCATCGTCATCATCTGCGCAGTGGCCGACCGACTCGTGGGTCGCCACGGGCCGGAGCGCGCCGACCGTTACGCCGCCTTCGAGGCCGGACACGCCGGCCAGAACCTCCTGCTGCAGGCGGTCGCGCTGGACCTGGGCAGCGTGCCGGTCGGCTCCTTCCGGGACGACGAGATCAGCCGCCTGCTGGGGCTACCGGCGGACGAGGCGCCGCTCTACCTGTTCGCGGTCGGCCGGCTGCGGTAGGCGGCGACCGTCAGCTCAGGCGTCGGGTCAGGCGCGGATCGCCAGTGCGTCGGGTCAGGCGCGGATCTGCCGACGCGCCAGCTCAGCCTCGATCAGGCGCTCCGCCTCCACGTAGCGGTCGATCTCCATGCGCAGCTCGTTGGCCTCCGGCCGGTAGAGGTGCACCTGGCCCTGGAGGACATAGCTGAGGCGCCGCGACGTCATGCGCACGTGGTCCAGGTTCTTCAGGAGGACCAGCGGATCCATGGAGGCCAGGTCGTCTGGGTGGTACATGGGCGACATCGCCGCCCGAGTATAGCGACGGCACCCGGCCCGCCGTCCGGTCCCTGCTGCCGTCCAGCCCCTGCCTGGTCCCTTCGAGGCGCCTCCTGATCTCCCCGCACCCGACACCCGATACACTCGGGCGATACCGACGCACAGCACACGGGAGGGCGCGCACATGCGGGTGGCCATCGTCTTCGACACGCACACGGGCATCACCGCGGCCGCGGCGGAGAAGATGGCCGAGGTCGTCCGTGCCGCCGGCCACGAGTGCACCACGGCCTCGACGTGGAGCGCCGACCCGACGTCCGTGAGCCGGGCAGACGCCGTCATCGTCGGCGCCTGGACCAAGGGTTGGTTCGTCATCCGACAGCACCCCTCGGAGGGCGCCCTGACCTTCCTGGAGAAGGTCTCGTTGAGCGGCAAGCCCGTGGCTGTCTTCGCCACGTACAAGCTGGCGGCCGGCTCCACCGTGACCCAGCTGGCGGGCGCCGCCGAACGTGCCGGCGGGCGGGTCACCGGCATGTACAAGGTCAAGGGACCGAACGTCCCCCAGGGCTTCGAGGGCTGGGTGGCCTCGCTGTCCGCCTGACACGAAGCCGGGGTGGTCCGTCGTCCGACGACCCACCCCGGCGTGAGCTGGTACGAGCGCTCGCCGCGGCCAGCGCCCGGACGGACCCCGCTCCGGCTAGAGCGCCAGGTCTCCGCAGAGGTTCACCTTGACGCCGAGGGCCTCGAACATGGCGGCCTTGGCAGCGAAGGCGCGAACGGCGGAGGACTCGTCCGGCGCGTAGACGACCTGGATGTGGTTGCTGCGATGGCGCGCCATGAACTGGTCGCGGGTCACGCCCGGCATGACCAGGTGCATGATCGGCCAGTTGCTGGACGTGGCGTCCCAGCGGCGCTGGGTCTCCTCGTCCGGCAGCTCGATGGCCTTGCCGATGCCCATGTCGACCTGCAGCTTGCCGTCCATGAGGAAGACGCGGCTGTAGACGACCGGACCGGGCTTGCTGACGCCCTTGATGGTGCCCCCGCCCAGGGCGAAGTACATGGGCGCCTGGCGCTCGCTGACCGTGCCCGCGTAGCCGCCCCGCAGGTGCGACGGCGGCACTGACCCGGAGATCTCCATGATCCAGACGAAGTCGTCGCCCCACGGGTCGCCCCAGCGGACGTCGTGGAGGCTGGTCGAGGGGTTGAGGCCCATGGCCGTCCAGACGCGGTTCGTGATGAGGGCGTCGACACCGGCGCCCCAGTCGACCTCGTTGAAGTGGGGCAGCGGCTGGCCCGCGTAGAGCTCCTTGCCGTCCTCGTCGTAGGCGGGCGGCCGGTCGATCTCGTTGAGGAGTCCCTCAGCCAGGTCGGAGGCCGGCACCAGGTCCTTGAGGCCCTGCTGGTACTGGATGCCGATACCCGCGCAGCCGAAGTCGTTGGCGATGCGCAGAGCCGCGATGTACATCTTGCACTGGCTGATGACCTGGGCCTTGGTCAGCTCGATCGCCTCGTCGGTCCCGAAGCGGAAGGTCATGCCCCGCTTGACGAGCCACTCGAAGACGGCCTCGGCCTCCTCGTCGGTGACGGTCGACATGCGGTAGTAGAGCGCTGACTGGCTGAGACGCTCCTTGTAGATGCCCATGGGGTTGATGTACTCGTCATCGAAGATGGCGTTGTACATGCCCATGCAGCCCTCGTCGAAGACGCCCATGACGGCCTTCGTGCGCTGCAGGTGGGCCGCCAGTGCCCGGCCCAGCTCGGCCTCCGCCGCCGGCAGGACGGCCGGGTCGAGGGCGCGGACGTGCGAGGTGTCGTGCGTGATGGTCTTCGTGGCCACCCACTCCTTGAGGGCGCGGCGAGCGAAGTCGTCCGTGAAGTCCTCGCTCCAGATGGAGCTGTAGGCCATGCCGGCCTTGGTCATCGAGGCGTTGAGGTTCAGCAGGCCGACGAGGCCGGGCCACTGGCCGCTCCAGTTGGCGGCGGTGAGGATGGGGCCGCGCTGGCCCTTCAGGCCGGCCAGCACGTGGTGGCTGTACTCCCAGACGGCCTCAGCCACGATGACCGGCGAGTCGGGATGGATGGTCGCGAAGACGTCCATGCCCATGCGCTGGTTCCAGATGAAGCCGTGGCCGACCTCCGGGTCGTAGCCGTGGGCCCGGCGCACCGTGATGCCGAGCTCGCCGAGGGCCGCCGCGATATCCGCCTCCAGCTTCTGCTGGGCCGGCCAGCCCTTCTGGTTGGCACTGTGGCGCAGGTCGCCGCTGGCGACCAGGACGACCTCGCCCGGGGCGGCCGCTGCCGGTTCGCTCGCGACCGGGATGGTGTACGCGTTGCTCATGGGGTGCTCTCTCCTCCAGGTGGGCGGTATCGATGCCCCATCATGCCCCGACCGGCCGGCACTGACAGGGCCGGCCTGCCCATCGCAGCATGCCGACTGTCGCGCGCACGGTCGCCACGAGCGCCCGGCTGCGCTATCGTCCCGCCATGAGCTACGACATCCGATTGGCCACGCAGGCCGACCTCGAGCAGTTCGCCGAGATCGTCAACCACTACATCGAGAACACGACCATCAACTTCCACGTCCGGCCCCTGAGCGAGGACGACTGGGAGACGACCTGGCAGGTCCTCCACGAGCGCTATCCCTTCCTGGTCGCCACGGAAGGTGACCTGGTCAAGGGCATCGCCTGGGCTTCACCCTGGAAGCTGCGCGGCGCCTACGACTGGACGGCAGAGGTCAGCGTCTACGTGCGCAACGGCCACGCGGGCCAGGGCATCGGCCGCGCCCTCTGCGGTCGCATGCTGGAGATCATGGACGCACAGGGCTACCACGCCATCGTGGCCGTCATCGCGCTGCCCAACGAGGCCAGCGTGGCGCTGCACCAGTCGCTCGGCTTCGAGCTGGGCGGCACGCTCAAGCGCCTCGGCTACAAGAACGGCCAGTGGCGCGACGTGAGCTACTGGCAGCGGCTGCATGCCAATGCCGACGACAGCCCGCCGCCGCCGCTCAAGCTCGTGGCCGAGGTCGCGAGCTAAGCCACTTCCGACCCTCGGGAGCGGGGCTGCCCCCGAGGGTCGCGGTCCCCTCCCCCTGGGCCATCGCGGGGCAACGGTTCGGGGGTGCCCCTGGTTCGACCGAGGACACCCCCGATGAGACTGCGTGTGGGGGCGGGAGCGAACCCGCCCACGGTCTATCGTTCTGGCGTCAGCCCTCGTACGCCGAGGCGTCCCCCAGGCCGAACTTCGAGCCGCCTTCGGGCACGAAGTTCTGGGTGTCCCACTTCTTGGCGAACTCCACGGCCTGCTCTGGCGTGGTGAGCAGGTCGTAGCCGGAGTCGATGAAGTCAGGCACGGTGAGGCCGTACTTGACGATGTCGTACATGATGCCGATGCCGTCGTAGCCCCAGCCAAAGTACTTCTGGCCGATGAGGCCCTGGACGATGCCGTTCTCGAGGAGCGGGAGCTGCATCCACAGCGTGTCCCAAGACACGGACTTCAGCGTCCCGGCCTCGGCGGCGGCAACGAACTGCGGCATGGCGTTGACGTCACCGAACAGCGGCCATCCGCCGATCCAGAAGATGCCGCCCAGGTCCGGCATGGCCGTGAGCTGGTCCTCGATGAGCGTGGCGCCCAGGATCGGGTCGTCGTTGCAGAACAGGGTGGTGACGTACTCGAGGCCGCTTTCCGGCTTCTGCAGCACCGCCTGCACGGCCGCGATGCGGGCCTCCAGGTTGGGGGCCCCAGCATTGCCGGAGAGCAGGACGTAGGTCTTGGTGGGGTTGTCCTGCATCACCTCGACGAAGCGCTCGGCGCCCGCCGTGGCGGCCGATTCGTTCTCGAAGCTGTAGAACGAGAGCCGCTTCGAGTCCGGCGAATCCGAGTCCCAGGTGATGACCGGGATCCCCTGGTCCATGGCCCGGTCGATGATCGGCATCAGCACCGTGGCGTCATTGCAGGAGATGCCCATGCCGTCGCAGCCAGCGGTGATGGCGGCGTCGAGCATGTCAGCCTGCGCCTGAGCATCCGTGTTGGGTGGCCCGATCCACACGAACTCGACGTCACCGAGCTCTTCCGAGCGGATCTTGCCGCCCTGCTCGGCGACGGCGAAGACCGGGTTGTTGGTGGCCTTGGGCGACCAGACGAACTTGAGCTTCTTGTCCTGCGCGCTCGCGACCGGGCCCAGCATGCTGGTGGCGACGACTGCGCCGGCTGTCGCAGCCGACGCCTGCAGGAACTTCCTCCGAGTCAGAGATGGGTTCACAGGTGTTCCTCCTCGTGTCCTCACAGGGAACGATGGATCGGTCGCGGATCGTTCAGTCACACCTCCTCCCCGGGTCGGGGCTGCCGGCGGCAGGACGGCTATGCACGGCGCTGCCTGAGGATGTCGACGACTGCGGCAAGGACGATGATGCCGCCGATGAAGGCCTGGGTCCAGTAGGGCGGCACCTGGAGCAGGACCAGGGCATTCTGGATGAGCCCGATGAGCATGGCGCCCAGCACGGCCCCCAGGACCGTGCCTCGGCCACCGGTGAGGCTCACCCCTCCGATCACAGCTGCCGCGATGACCTGGAGCTCATAGCCGAGCGACTGGCCGGGCAGGGAGATCCCCACGCGGGACACGAGCAGCACACCGGCCAACCCGGCCAGCAGCCCACAGACGACATAGACGAAGACCTTGACCCGGGCCACGGGCAGGCCGGTCAGGGTGGCGGCCGTCTCGTTGCCGCCGATGGAGAAGATGTAGGTGCCCCACAGGTGGTAGGCCAGGAAGAGGCTGACCACGAGGGCGACGACGATCATGACGATGACCGGGATGGGCACGGGCCCGATATAGCCCTGGCCGATGGCCGTGAACTCCTTGGGCAGGCCGCTCACGCCCATGCCGCTCGTGCTGCCCACGACGATGCCTCGAGCCACCCCGAGCATGCCCAGCGTGGCGATGAAGGGCGGGAGCCGAAGACGCTGGATGAAGAACCCGTTGACGGCGCCGGCGAGCGCACCCGCCGCCAGGCCCAGGACGATGGCGACCGGGATGGGCAGTCCCCAAGTCGTCATGGCCATGGCAGCCACGAGCCCGCCGAGCGCCATGACCGAGGCGACGGAGAGGTCGATACCCCCGATGAGCAGCACCAGCGTCATGCCCACCGCGCCGATCCCGATGTCCGAGTAGTTGCGGGCGATGTTCATGAGGTTGTCGATCGACAGGAAGCGCGGGTTGGCGTAGGTCAGGTAGGCAGCCAGGACCAGGATGACGCCGAAGACCCCGGCCTCCGGGCGCCGCACGACCCAGCGCGCGCTTCGGGACAGGGTTGCGACGGCCGATGCGCGTGTCACGCTGACGTCTGCCATGGGCCTGGGCTCGTCTCGGGACGCACGATCGTTCGCGACGACTTGACGCTCGACAGCTCGAGGCAGCGCTCCTGCGTCGCCTCCGCCCGCGAGAGCTCGCCCACGATCTCGCCCTCCGCCACGACGATGATGCGGTCGCTCATGTTGAGGACCTCGGGCAGCTCCGAGGAGATGAGGATGATGCCGATGCCTTCGTGGGCCAGCTCGTCGATGAGGGCATGGACCTCGGCCTTGGCGCCCACGTCGATGCCACGCGTGGGCTCGTCGAGGATGAGGAGCTTGGGCCGCAGGGCCAGCCACTTGGCGAGGGCGACCTTCTGCTGGTTGCCGCCCGACAGGCGACTCACCGCCACGTCCAGCTGGGGCGGGCGCACCGAGAGGCGGTCGCGGAAGGAAGACGCCACCTCCGTCACGGCGGCTCGATCGACGAAGCCGCCGCGCGTCATGCGGTGCGCCACGCTCATGGCGATGTTGTCGCGGACGGACATCTCCAGGAAGAGACCCTGGCGCTTGCGATCCTCGGGGACGTAGCCGATGCCCAGTCGTACGGCGTCCTGCGGCGAACGCACGGTGACGGGCTCGCCGTCCAGCGTGATGGTGCCCTCCTCGAAGCTGTCGGCGCCGAAGATGCAGCGGGCGATCTCCGTCCGGCCGGCACCGACGAGCCCGGCCAGGCCCAGGACCTCGCCTCGACGAACGTCGAAGGAGATGTCCTTCAGGACGCCTTTACGCGTGAGACCGCGCACGGACAGGACCGTCTCCGCCGGACTGGCCTCCGTCTTGGGGAAGAGCGTCTCCACGACGCGCCCGACCATCATGCGGATGATCTGCTGGTCGCTGACGTCCGCCACGAGCTCCTCGCCCACGAACTGGCCGTCGCGCAGCACGGTCACGCGGTCGGCGATGCGGCGGGTCTCCTCCAGGCGGTGCGAGACGAAGACGACCGCGATGCCGCGGGCCTTCAGCCCTCGGATGATGTCGAAGAGGATGTCGACCTCGGCGTCGGGCAGCGTGGAGGTCGGCTCGTCCATGATGAGGATGCGGGCGTCCATGGCCAGGGCCTTGGCGATCTCCGTCATCTGCTGGTGTGCCACCGTGAGCTCGGAGACCTTCTGGTCGGGGTCGACGGCGCTGCCGACCTGCTCCATGAGCTCCCGGGTCGCCCTGCGCCGCGCGCCCTGGTCGACGATGTTCAGGCGCCCCAGCAGGCCGGGGCGGCGATGCGGGTTGCGCAGGAACACGTTCTCCGCGACCGTCTGGTTGGGCGTCAGGTTGAACTCCTGGTAGATGACGCTGATCCCCAGGCGCTCCGATTCATCGGGGCTGTGGATGCCCACGGGGCGACCGTCGATCTTGACCTCACCGGCATCCCGCTGGTAGGCACCGGCGAGGATCTTGATGAGCGTCGACTTGCCGGCGCCGTTCTCACCGGCGAGGGCCATGACCTCCCCGGTACGCAGCGTGAGGTCCACCGAATCGAGCGCCTGGATGCCCCCGAAACGCTTGCTGATGCCACGCGCCTCCAGGAGGACAGGGGGTGACGGCATTGCGATGGGCGGGCTCGTTCCCTGCACGCTCAATCGAGACTACCCCCTCGATCGGCCTGGCCTCTTGCCGCGCGTCCGATGCGCTGTTACCGTTCCCGGCATCGGTAACGGAACGTGGACAGAGTGGATGAGCCCGTGCCCGCTGTCAAGACCCCCGACCCCTGGATCGGGCCCTGGCGGAGGCGCTGACGGGAGCCAGGCACGACCGAGGAGCAGGCATCGTGACCAGGCGAAGACGAGTGACCATCAGGGACGTGGCGCTTGCTGCGGGCGTTTCCACCCAGACCGTCTCGCGGGTGCTCAATGACCGCCCTGACGTCGCCCCCGAGACGTTCGAGCGTGTTCAGCGCGTCATCACGGACACGGGCTACCTGCCCAACATGCTGGCTCGCGGGCTCACGCAGGGCCGCAGCCACAGCCTCGGCGTCGTCGTCTACGGGCTCGACTACTTCGGCCCGTCACGGATCCTGACCGGGTCTCGAGCAGGCGGCCGCAGCCCTGGGCTACTCGATGTCACTGACGCTCATCCATCGACCCGAGATGGAGGACGTGGACGAGGTGCTGGCGGCGCTCGCCGGGCGCCAGGTGGACGGCATCGTCTGGGCCATCCCCGAGATCGCCGGCAACCGCGCCTGGCTGCACGATCGGGCGCCAGCCGTGCCCGTGCCGCTGGTCATCGTCGGTGGCACCACCGGTGACGACCTGCCGCCGTCGATCGGCATCGACAATCGTGCCATCGGGCGGCTGGCGACACGCCACTTGCTGCAGGGCGGCGCCAGGCGTGTGGCCATCGTCACCGGGCCGCTGGACTGGTGGGAGGCCCGGGAGCGCCTGGCCGGCTGGCGGGAGACCATGAGCTCGGCGGGCGCGCAGCCCGTTGACGAGCTCATCGCCGAGGGGGACTGGACGCCCTCGAGCGGCGAGGAGGGCCTCTACGAGTTGCTGCGGAGGACGCCGGACATCGACGCGGTCTTTGCCAGCAACGACCAGATGGCCCTGGGCGTGCTGCACGCGGCCCACCGCCTCGGCTTGAGCATCCCGGAAGGACTGTCGGTGGTCGGCGTGGACGACATCGCCGAGGGCTCGCACTTCTGGCCGCCCCTGACGACGGTCCGTCAGCCCCTCGCGGACGCCGGCGCGCTCGCAGTCGAGGTCATCGTGCGGGCGATCCGGGTCGCCCGGCCGGGGCGTCAGCCGGAGGAGGTGGACCTCCCGCGCGTCAACCTGCTTCAGCCCACCCTCGTCGTCCGCCAGAGCAGCCGTGAGGTCGCCCCCGGCTGACCGCTCAGGCGGATCTCGACGTCTCCGCTCAGGCGGATCGCAACGACTCTACGTTGGCCTTGACGTCCGGTCCGACCGCCGCGGGTGGCAGCGACACCGGGATGACGATGGGCGCCGCGGCATCCTCCGCGGGCGCGGGTCCACGGTCACGGCGCGAGCGCAGGACGCTGGTGAGGGCCGCGGCGGCCAGCGCCGTGATGGTGGCCACGACGGTCGCCAGCAGCAGCCAGCGGCCGAGGCTCCAGGTGCCGTCGCCGAGCGGCACGGGATGGCGCAGACGGCTCACGACGGCCAGCAGCAGCGGGCTCCGACGGATGGCGTCCTCCCAGTCGTCAGGCCAGCCGTCCGCGACCCGGATCGCGATGGCGTCGCCGGCGTGGTCGAGCGTCTGACGCAGGTCCTCCGAGGCCTGCCCAAGACCCACCGACGCCTGGTGCGCGAGCGGCCGGATGCGCGCAGCCAGGGCGGTCATGTCGATGGCTTCCGGTCTTCGTTCCATCTTCGTCCTCCATCCTCCCGGCAGCGCCGTCCTGACGCTGCTCCGCGACATCCCGGTCACACGATACCCCGCTCACGTCCCAGATGGTCAGCGACCTCTGGTGCCGGGCCGTCCGCTGGACAGGGCGACGCTTGAGGCAGGACGCCCACCGCGAGCGCAAGCCGGTCACGACGCTGCCCCAGCGCATCCCTGTCACGGTACCTCGCTCGACTCGTGGGGCCTCAGCCTGAACGTTCAGTCGAGGTGGCGCCAGTGCCGGACGTCACCGCGAGATGGTCGGCGCGTGGAGCACAGGGTCAAGCGCGTGTCGCACGTGTCGCTTGAACGACGGGCCGGACAGGTCGATGATGGCATCGGCGAGACGGGCGCCACGCGTCGTCGGCGCCGAGTTGACGGAGGTGGAAGGGGGCCACGATGAACGTCCTTCGGGTGGCGCGCTCGCGCCTGGCGCTGTCGACGGCCTGCCTGTCGATCCTGCTGGCATCTGCCCCGCCAGCCGCCGCCTCGGTGACCTGGGACGTGGACGCGGCCCAGGACTACTGCGTCTCCGTGGGCGGCCAGGTCCAGGAGCGGCAGGCGACGTGGAACACCAACAGCGACCCGTCGCAATGGGTGGACCTGGGGCGGACGATGGAGGTCTGCCGCTTCAAGGCCGATGACGAGGCCGGGTCGCGCATCTACGTGGACCTGCTGACACTCTGGTCGGAGTCACCCAGCCTGGCGGCCGCGGCCTACCTGGCCAAGGTGCCCATGAGCGACGAGCCGCCCGCCGGCAACCCGGCCTCCTTCTACTGCGCTGACCTGGGTGGTTCGTCGCAGTGGGGGTCGGGCGCGGCCGGTGGTGGCTGGGTGAACCTCGACGACCCGGACGACCAGGTGGTGGCCATGTGCGTCTTCCCGGACGGCTCGACCATCGACGAATGGGGCCTCGCCTACCACAGCGACGACGTGATCCGGGGCGCCGACCTGGCGCCACTCTTCCGCGCGGACCCCTCCGCCTTCCCGCCCATCTACGCGGGCATGGCGGCAGGCGCCGACCCCGCGGCCGCGGCCAGCACCGCAGCCAGTGCCGCGCCTGCGGCCGACGCCAGCGCCGCACCCACGGCCGACGCCACGGCCACCGATGCCACCGCTGCCAGCGCCGAGGAGGCGCAGGTCTCCGCCGCATCGGGCGGCGTGGTCGAGGTGACGAACGCCGACGGCACGGTCACGACGATCGCCTTTCCGGCGGGGTCGGTGCCAGAAGACATGACCGTCGTGGTCACGCCGCTCGGTGAGCCGAGCACCGACAGGGGCGATCCCCTCACGCCTGGCGTGCTCGTGGAGCAGAAGGGCAACGAGGGCCAGCACCTCCAGCTGGCCAGCCCGGCCATCGTCACCTTCGCGCTGAAGGGCAAGGTGCCGGACGAGGCCGCGGTGGTGACGTTCACCGACGCGGAGACTGCCCAGCCCCTCGCATCGAGCGTCTCCAAGCAGGGCAAGACGACGATGGTGACGGCCCTCGTCACGTCGTTCAGCGACACAACCGTCGATGGCGATCCCGGCGCCTGGGGCGACCTTGCCCCGCTCGTACCCGACTATCGCTTCGCATTGGCCGTGAGCGGCACGGTTACGCGGAACGTCCAGCAGGTGGAGGCGACCTTGGGCGCCGATGGAACGCTGACGTCCCCTGCCCTCACCGGCAAGTTCGCCTTCTGCTGGATGCGCGGGCGCCTGGACATGAGCCTGAATGCCTCGGCGGTGGCGGGCCCCGTCCTCGCCGCGCTCGAAAGCACCAAGCTCAAGGGCGAGGCCAAGCTCGACGAGTGCTGGGTCCAGGTGGCCGACCCCAAGAAGGGCACCTTCTGGCTGCGCGGCAGCGGTCCCATGCGCATGGAGGGAACGATGAAAGGCGCGGGCGTCATATCGGACGACTTCACCAAGCACCTCACGAGCGACGCGAAGATCGGAGTCAAGGCCAGCGGTATGCCGGCCAAGGTCGGCGGCAGCGTGCCCGCTACGTTCACGATCTACTGGAGGGACACCGCTTGGCAGTACGAGTCGACGCTCACCTGGGTCAGGAAGTAGCAGCCAGCACGTCATCGGCCCGGTCCCGGGCCCGCCACCGAGACGGAGGGCTGGCGGGTCAGGCGGCAGCGATGGCCATGGGCCGGGTTCGCTCCTCGCTCATGACGCGGCCGGCCATCTCGGCCAGCCGGGGCAGGGCAGCCAGGGCGAAGCGGATGCCGAGGTCCTCGAGCTGCTCATAGCCCAGGCCACGGTAGTCGCCGCGGGCGGCCACGGCGCACATCTCGTCGTAGAGTTCCGGCCAGGCCACGGCACGCCGGCGGTAGCAGAAGCGCACGAAGGCGAGAGCCTCGCGGTCGGGATCGGGGCCGTCCTCGCAGCTGGCCTGCGAGGAGGCCGGCACGACTCTGCCGGCGACTGGTCCCCAGCTGTGCTCGTCCTCTTCAAACCTTCGGGGCAGTGCGTTGCCCGGCCGCTCTGTCGACACCCTCTCCCACCTTGTTCCGGGCGCGCGAAGACGCCCGCATCGAAACTGATGACATCACCGGACGCCGTGCCGCACGACCGCTGGCTCACGGCGCCTGGACCGACCCGCGAGACGTCCGCAGACCCCCGGGCCACCTCTCCACTGGGCCCTCGGGAGGTCCCCCCGAAGGGCTGCGCGGATGATACGTCGGGGCCTTCCGCGGCCGCTAGCGGCTCGTCCACGAACTTGTCCACGACCTTGTCCACAGGCCCGCCCCGGGGCCCCTCGGATCGGACAGCCGGGCGTCAGTCGGGCCGTCAGGCCCGGGTCCGTCGGGCCGTCAGGCCCGCGTCAAGCCCAGCGTCCGTCAGGGCTTCCGGAAGACGCCCAGGCCGGGCTCAGTCGACGAGCCGCCAGCGGCAGTCGTCGCCCAGCTCCATGCCGCCGAAGGGGTCGTGGACCAGCATGAGGTTGCCGTCCAGGTCCAGCCAGTCCACCTCCGAGGCGACCATCGCGGCGGCGGCCACCCCGAGGCTCGACTCCACCATGCAGCCGAGCATGACCTTCATGCCCAGCTGGCGGGCGCGCCGGATCATGCGCAGCCCGGGGCCGATGCCGCCGCACTTCGCGAGCTTGACGACGACCCCGTCGACGACCCCCTCGAGCATCTCGAGGTCCGTCTCGAAGACGGCCGACTCGTCGGCCATGATGGGCAGGCTGCTGCGCTCGCGGAGCCAGCGCAGCTCCGCCAGGGCGCGGGCCGGGAAGGGCTGCTCGATGAGCTCCACGCCGAGCCGCTCCAGCTCCGGGATGAGCGCCGCGGCCTGCTCCGGCTGCCAGCCGGTGTTGGCGTCCACGCGGAGCGGCCCGCCGTACACCGCGCGCACGGCCTCCAGCGTCTCGATGTCCGCCGGGCCGCCGACCTTGATCTTGAGGGCCGGGAAGCGGGCCGCGCGGCTGCGCCCGCTCGGCGACCACGGCCGGCTCGTCGATGCCCAGCGAGTAGTCGGTCGGGGGCAGCTGGTCCGAGGTGCCGAGGAGCTGCCAGACCGGCAGCCCCAGCGCCTTGCCGGCCAGGTCGTGGAGGGCCGCATCCAGGCCAGCCTTGGCGGCGCCATGGTTCCCGAGCGTGTCGTTCATGAGGAACGTCGAGCGCTCCAGCCAGGCCAGCACGGCGGCGCGATCCGCGGGCAGCGGGCCGAGGCCCTCGAGCGCACCCAGCAGCCGCGGCAGCACGGTCAGCACCGTCTCCGGCGTCTCCCCGTAGTAGGCGAGCGGGTTGCACTCCCCGATGCCAGTCGACCCCGTCCAGGTCGAGGTCCACGGCGACGACGCGCATGGCCGCCGAGTCTTCCGTGCGGGCGATGTGGAAGGGCTCGCGGAAGATCAGCTCCAGGATCTCGGTCTGCATCGACAGGGTCATCGGTCGGTCTCCTCCAGTGCGCTGCGCAGGGCATCGAACAGGGCGTGCGGCCCGAAGCGATAGGGGTCGTCCACGGGCAGGCCGGTCTCCGCGGCGACCCGGGCGATCTCCGCCCGGGCCTCGTCCTCAGCGAGGAGCGACGTGTTGAGGGCCACCGCCGCCACGGGCGCCGGGGTCACCGCCGCCGCGAACGCCTCGTAGAGGGCGATGTTCTGGGGCACGGTCTTGACGGGCGAGCCGAGACCGTCTGGACCCTCCCAGCCGTGATGGCCGGGCCGCCCGGGCTGGTGGACCAGCACCATGGCGTGCGGGGCGCAGCCGTGCACGAGGCCCAGCGTGACGGCCGAGTAGGCCGGGTGGTCGATGGAGCCCTGCCCTTCCACGAAGATCCAGTCGCCCATCTGCTCGGCGCGTTCCACGAGCCACTCGGCGGTGCCGTTGACGAAGTCGGAGATGACCCGGTCGACCGCCACGCCCCAGCCCTCGATCATGATGCCGGTCTGGCCGGTGGGCACGAAGACCGCCGACAGGCCCGCCTCAAGGGCCGCCCGGCGGAGCTCCAGGGCCACCGTCATCTTGCCGATGGCGCAGTCGCTGCCGACGGTCAGGATGACGCGGCTGCCCGGCCGGTGCGCGCGGCCAGTGGCCACCTCGTGGTGCTCCGGCGGGCGCCGGTGGTCGATCAGCTCCACGCCGTGGGTGGCCGCCAGGGCGGTGAACTCCGGGTCGTCGGAGACGAACTCGTGGAGGCCGGAGACGATGTCCAGGCCGTGCTCGATGGCCGCCACGATGATGGCCCGCCAGGCCGGCGGGATCTTGCCGCCCTGGGGGGCGATGCCGATGAGCAGCGCCGTGGGACGCTCCGCCAGCGCCTCCGCGAGGGTCGCCACGACGGGCGCACGGTGCGCCGGGCCGAGCCACTCGGAGACGTCGCGGCCGGCGCGCTGACTGTCGATGACGGCCACCACCGGGTCGCGGCCGTAGGCGATGACGCCCATGGCCGTCTTGGAGGGCAGCTCGCCGAAGGCGCCCTCGGCCAGGATCACGTAGCGGCGGCGTGCCTCGGCGTCCAGTGCTCGTCCCTCCCCATGCTCGTGACTCTAGCGGCCGGCGCGCTCCGGCGAGGCCGCCTCGGGCAAGAAGAACGCCCCCGGGGCGCGGTCCGGGGGCGTAGGGATATGCGCTTGGTACCGCATACCGGATTCGAACCGGTGGTCTCCGCCTTGAGAGGGCGGTGTCCTGGGCCTCTAGACGAATGCGGCGTGGTTCCGGCCGAGAGGATAGCACGACCCCGTGCGAGGGCGTCCAGCTGCAGGGCGCCCTGAGCCCAGAACGCGCCCGGTCGCGCGGCCGGTGCGGACGTCAGAGGCGATGGTGCTCCAGGAACGAGCGGATGGTGTCCGCGACCTGGTCGTGGCTGTGCTCGCCGATGACGAGTCCGTAGTGGGAGTGCGCGCCGAAGGGCTGGTACTCGGCGCCCAGCCAGTCGGCCAGTCGGGCGCTGTCCAGCTCGGCGAACTGGCGGTCCAGACCGGCGCCGACGACGAGCATCGGCACGTCCGGCAGGCGGTCGCGGTCGACGTGCACGCCGGCCAGCATCTGGCGGCGGGCCGCAGCCGCTCTCAGCGCCCAGCAGGTGCTGGACGCGGCGCACGTCATCCAGGCTGAGGTCCTGGTTCTGGCGCTGGATCTGCTCGAGGGTGCCGGCCCAGTCGATGAGCTCAGCCTGGTAGATGGCCGGCACGAGGCGCACGACGTGGGGCGGCGGCACGGGCCGCACGGGCGACGGGATGGCCGGGCTGAGCAGCACCAGGGCGTCGACCTCGCGCGCCTCCGCGAGCTTCATGGCCAGGAGCCCACCGAGGCCGTGCCCGACCACCACGGCCGGGCGGTGCAGGGCCTCATAGCCCGCGATGACGTCCTCCAGGTAGGTACCGAAGTCGAGCTCCTCGAGGGCCGTGGTCTCCGACCAGAAGTGGCCGCGCAGGTTGAGCGCGTGGCCCTCCCAGCCGCGCTGCGCGAAGTAGCGCAGGTAGTGCTCCCAGAGCCACGAGCCGGCCAGCTCGCCGTGCAGGTAGAAGAGCGGCCGGCGCCGGGAGCGTCGCTCGGGCAGCCACGACTCGACGTAGAGGCCGCGCTCCTCGAGCACGATCTCGTCCTTGCGCACGGGCTTGCCCACCGGTCGACCGTTGTCGCCGTCGTGGTAACCGCGCCCGTTGCCGGCGATGGCGGCCGTCTCGCTGGGAGGCTCTGGGTCCATCCTCTCGCTCTCTCCTGTGTCCCGTGCGTACTCCCTGGTCACGCCACGGGGCTGATGGCCAGCCCGGTGGGTGCCTTGGGGTGGAAGTAGGTCGACTTCTGCGGCATGACCTCGCCGGCTGCCGCCACCTGGGTGATGGCCTCCGTGGGCATCCCATCGAGCAGGAAGGCGGCCGAGGCCGCTTCGTCCACGACCTGTTGCGTCGCCTCGCGGGCATCCTTCACGTACCACAGCCGACCGTCATCGGCCATGGTGCCCGGCTCATCACCGTAGGCCCGGTCGATGATGGTCGAGAGGGCGTTGACGTCCAGCCCACGGGAGGCCGCCGACAGCCCGGCCGGCAGCAACGCCGCGGCGGCCTGGCGGTCGATCGTCAGCAGGGCGGCCCGGTCGCGCGTCAGCAAGCCGATACGCCCGGTGCCCGTTGCGCCGGGCGTGAGGTCGGGCGCCTCCGCCATGCGTGCCAGGAGGTCCTCCCGGCTGGCCAGGCGCTCGATGGAGGCCCAGGCGGCCAGGCGCTCCAGGAGGTCGTCCCCGCAGGGCCGACCTCGGACGACGCGATGGGTCGGCAGCACCGGCGGCGACTGGTCCAGCGGATAGACAAGCGCCAGGAGGTAGTCCCAGCCAGCGTCGTCTGACGCGGCGGCCGGCGGGCTCCGGCTGCAGCCCGGCGTGCATCTCGGTAGGCGAGCGCCGTCTCATACCGGTGATGGCCGTCGGCGATGGTCAGCGGGGCGCGAGACAGGGCGTCCAGGGCGTCCGACGCAACGGATCCAGGGCAGACCCAAAGCTCGTGACCCACGCCATCGGCGGTGGTCGCCCGGGCGTCTGGCGGTCGGCTGATCAGGCCGGCCAGGGCTGCGCCGGCCAGTGCCGGGTCCGAACCAGCCAGGAAGATGACCGGGCTGGTGTTGGCGCGGGTCTCCTCGAGGAGGCGCAGGCGGTCCTGCTTGGGACCGCCCAGCGTGCGCTCGTGGGGCAGGACACCGGCGCCGGGACCGAAGGCTTCCAGGTGCAGCTGGGCCAGCACGCCGGTCGCTGTGTGGCGCTGGCCATCGGCATCGGCCCAGGACATGCGGTGCACGGTCACCATCGGGGACGCGTCGCGGACCAGCACGCCGTCACGCTGCCAGGCCGCCAGCGTCTCGGCCGCAGACCGGTAGTCGTCGTCGGTGGCGCTGCCCAGGTCGGCCGGCAGCTCGATGCGCACGATGTTGTGGGGATGCCGCGCCAGGAGCTCCTGCCGCTGCGCTGGGCTGATGACGTCGTAGGGCGGCGCGAGCAGCGCGGAGAGGTCGCCCGAGGACACGTCGTAGCGCAGGGCACGGAACGGTCTCAGCGTGGGCACCCGCGCATGGTAGCGACGATCGGCCGATCCGGCCGTGGATCGCGTCTTCGAGGGGCGCTGCGGCTACGCTAGCACGGTGTCCATCATGCGCTGCTCGTCGCTCGCCGCCCTCGCGCTGGGCGGCCTGCTCGTGTCCGGCTGCTACAGCTTCAGCGAGCCCTCCTTCGACCCGGGCAACAAGCGGGACGTGCTGCGGTCCATCGCGCGGCGCGGCATCGTGGTGAGCCAGCCCGTGGTCGGGCAGACGGCCTGCGACGACGCGGACCTGGTCGCCAACTCGCTGTACCTCACGGCCCGCCTGCCCGATGAGCGCGAGCCGCGAGACGTCTATGTGCACAGCTACCGCGAGAAGTCGTGGGCAGCCTCGCAGGCCGAGGTCGACGCCTGCCAGGCGGTCTATGCGGCGGCTCATCCAGGCGCCCAGGTCGCACGCCTCGACATCCCCACCTTCCGCGTCTTCGGCGCCGACTGGTCGCCGGAGCTGACCCGCGAACTGCGGGCGGCCATCGAGGAAGCCTCGCAGGCGGGCGTCGAGTGATGGCAGAGAGCCCGGCCGTCAGCAGCCGCCAGAACCCGCGATTCAGGGCCGCCCTGGCACTGCGGGAGTCCAGGGAGCGGCGCTCGCGCGGTCGGCTGCTGGTGGATGGCGCGCGTGAGATCGGGCGGGCCCTGGATGCCGGGCTGGACGTGCTCGAGGCCTGGATCGCGCCCGAGCTCGTGCGCAGCGTGGAGGCTGGCGCCCTGCTGCCGCGACTGCGGGCGGCCGGGGCGGAGCTGCTGACGACCACGCCGGCGCTGCTTGGCGCGCTGGCCTACGGGGACCGCGACGACGGCATCGTCGTCGTGGCCGCGGAGCCCTCCACCGCCCTGGAGCGGCTGTCGCTGCCGGAGCGCGCGCTCGTGGCCGTCGTGGAACAGGTGGAGAAGCCCGGCAACCTGGGCGCCCTGCTGCGCTCGGCCGATGGTGCCGGCGTGGATGCCGTCATCGTCGCCAACGCCCGCTGCGACCCCTGGAACCCCAACGCCATCCGGGCCAGCCTGGGCACCATCTTCAGCCTGCCCATGGCCGTCTGCACCTCGGCGGAGGCGCTGGGGTGGCTGCGGCAGCAGGGCCTCGGCGTCGTCACGGCTCGCGTGGACGGCACGGTCGACTACGACACCGTGGACCTGCGGGGAGGTGTCGCCATCGTCGTCGGCGCGGAGACCACGGGCTTGGACGCGGCCTGGTCGGGCGACGACGTGACGGCCGTGCGCATCCCCATGCTGGGGCTCGCGGACAGCCTCAATGTCTCGGCCAGCGCGGCCGTACTCTTCTACGAGGCCCGGCGCCAACGCCGGGCGGCTGCAGGCAGTTGAGCGGGCCGCAGCGCGTTCCTCACAGATGGCCGCCGAGGCGGCCGCAGCGACAAGCCGCGTCGGCGGCTGAAAGGAGCACAGCGGTGGGAGAGGTCACGCTGATCCCGGTCTTCGAGATCAAGCCCGGGCGGACGGAGGACTTCAAGGCAGCGGCAGCGACGGTCATCGAGCGCACCAACGGCGAGCCGGACACGCTGCGCTACGAGCAGAACCTCTCGGCCGACGGCCTGCGCTGCGTCAACATCGAGGTCTTCCGCGACGCGGATGCCTTCGTCTACCACAACCGCAACGTGGCCGACCTTGTGGGCGCCCTCTTCGACGCCGGGCCCGTCGTGCACGTGGACGTCATCGGCGAGGTCAACGACGCCCTGCGCCAGGAGCTCGGCTTCGCCAACGTCAGCTACCTCTCCCCGCTGGGCAGCATCGACCGCTAGGGGGTCGCCACCCGCGGCTGGGCGCCAACGGAGTCCGGGCGCCAACGGAGGTCCGGGCGCCTGCGCTCAGCCCAACGGCTGCGTGGCCAGGCCGGCGACGGCGATGGAGCGTCGCCGGGGACCGTCCAGCTCCAGGAAGATGACGCGCTGCCAGGTCCCCAGGTCCAGGCGGCCATCGGTCACGGGCAGCAGGAGCTGCGTGCCCAGGAAGCTGGAGAGGACGTGCGCCTGCGCGTTGCCGGGGTTCCACGTCTCGTGCCGGAAGGGTCCGCCGTCGGCCACCAGGCGAGCCGCCACGCGCTCGTAGTCCTCGAACATCTCGCTGCCCGATTCACCCAGGAAGATGGCCGCCGTGGTGTGCTCGACGCTCACCAACAGCAGCCCGTCCGGCCAGCCGCGTGACGTGAAGAGGTGCGTGATGTCGATGGCCTGCGAGCGTCGAGTCGTGGGTATCTCGAAGCGCAGCAGGCCCCATCCTCGACCGCCCGGATCAAGGCCGCCCGAGCGGCCGCTCGATCCCGATCCGGAGCTGGCCACGCTCAGGCGTCCGCGATGACGACCACCTGCGCGAGGTGGCGCGGCGCCTCCGGGTCCAGGCCGCGCCGCACGGCGATGCCCAGGGCCAGGGCCTGAAGCACGTGCAGCACGAGCGGCAGGCGAGCGATGTCGTCGAGATCGGCCGCCGGGCCGTCCGGCCCCAGCAGCCAGGTCGTCGCGCCGAGGGCGGCCGACTCCTCCAGCACGCGCCGCTCGGCGCTCTCCGAGGTGCCGCCCATGATGCCCACCACGAGCATGCCCGGCTCGCAGACCGAGATGGGCCCGTGTCGGAACTCGAGGGGATGGAACGCGGAGGCTGGCACCTGGCTCGTCTCCGTGGCCTTCAGGACGGCCTCGTTGGCCAGGCCGTGGGCAGCGCCGCCGCCGAGCACGATGAGACGTGTCGGGTTCGTTGCGGCGAGCTCGAAGGCGCGCTCGATGAACGGCGCCAGCTCCCCCCAGCGCAACGGGAGGGCATCCAGGGCGGCGGCGAACGCCCGATCACCCAGGCGCGCCCCGAGCCGCATGATGAGGGCCGCTTGCGAGGCGAATGAGCGCGTCATGACGATGGCTGTCTCATCACCCTCGGGAACGGCCAAGGTCATCGTGGCCAGCAGCGCCATGGGGCTCTCCGGTCGGCAGGTCACGGCGATGGCGGGGGCCCCGCGCTCCTGGACGAGATGGACGACGTCCAGCGCCTCCGTCGTAGAGCCCGACCGGGAGACCACGATGACCGGCTGGCGGGAGGGCTCGCCGGGTCCGAAGACGGCCTCCGGGCGCAGGAGCACCTCGGACAGCGGGGCCGCCACGGCGGGCAGCCCGCACCTGGCCCGCAGCGCGACGGCCGCCACCTGGGCGATGTAGTAGGAGGATCCGGCGCCGGTGATGATGACCTGCGACGCGCCCGCGAGGGCATCCAGGATCTCCGTGGGCGCCTGGCGCGCCACCTCGAGCGCAGCCGAGATGGCTTGGCCACCGGTGCTGGCCTCGCGCCAGGCGGTGGTGGCTTGCACGGCGGCACGGACCGCGGCGGCCGTCGTGGGTGCCGTTGCGGCGGCGGGGGCGGCGGTGTGGAGGTTGGTCATGGCGTCACCTCGGGCTGCAGGGCATCAGGGATCGGGATCGTGGAGGTTGCTGGTCACACGTCACCCAGCTCGACCGAGTAGTGGTAGCGATCGGCCCGCAGCGTGCTGCGGCAGTACTCGATGACGTGACCGTCGCCATCGTACGTCGTGCGCTCGACCCGCAGGGCGGGGCTGCCCGCAGTGCCGCCCAACTCGGCCGCCTCGGTCTTGGTCAAGAGCACGGGCTCGAAGGATTCGCGCGCCCGCACCGGTCGCACGCCGAACTCCGAGGTGAGCGTCTCGTACAGGCTGCGGCGGCTGAAGTCGAGTCCTTCCAGCCCGCCGAAGCGGTCGGCCGGCAGGTAGCTCGTCTCGGTCACGATGGCCTCGTCATCGGCCAGCCGGATGCGGCTGAGAGCCACCACGGCATCGCCCGGATCGATCTCCAGGACGGCCGCCACGCGCGGGCCGGCCTCCTCGAGGCGCAGGCTGCGCACCCGCGTGCCGGGCCGCATGCCGTGTCGCTCGATCTCGCGGCTGTAGCTGTAGAAGCCACCCAGGCGGTGCTCCACGGCGGCCTTGCGCACATAGGTGCCGAGGCCGCGGTGGATCTCCACGAACCCCTCGTTGACGAGCCCGGCCAGGGCCTGGCGCACGGTCGCGCGGCTGACCTCGTAGCGCGCCATGAGCTCCTGCTCGGTCTCCAGGCGACTGCCCGGCGGCAGCTCGCCGCTGGCGATGCGCTCGCGAAGCTCCGACTGGATCTGGCGATAGAGCGGCACCCCGGCCACGTCGATCATCTGGCTGACCCCCCTGTCCATCCGCACGGCGCTCATCCCTTGAGCCCGCTGATGGCGATGCCGCGCACGAAGTACTGCTGGGCGATGACGAACAGCGCCACCATGGGCACGAGGCTGACCATGGCGCCGGCCATCATCTCGGGCCACTTGCCGACATGTTGGCCCTGGAAGAAGGCCAACCCGACCGTGGTCGTGTAGTCGGGCAGGTCGCGCAGGTAGATGAGTGGGCTGAGCAGGTCGTTCCAGCTCCACATGAAGGTGAAGATGGCAAGCGTCGCCAGCACGGGCCTGGCCAGCGGGACGTAGATCCAGCGGAAGATGCCCCAGGGGCTGGCGCCATCGACGCGGGCGGCGTCGGCCAGTTCCCGCGGCACGGTGAGGAAGAACTGGCGGATGAGGAAGATGCCGAAGGCGCCGCCCAGCCAGGCACCGACCCAGAGCGGCTCCTGCGTGCCGATCCAGTTGCCACTGTCCGAGAGCGGGTGGGGCAGCGCCCGGTAGAGGATGAAGTTGGGGACGAGCACGACCTGGAAGGGGATGATGAGCGTGGCCATGATGAGCGCGAACAGGAGCCCCTTGCCACGGAAGGGCAGGACGGCGAAGGCAAAGGCGGCCATCGAGCAGCTCACCAGTGCGCCGATCGTCGCGAGCGTGGCGATCTTGAGCGAGTTGATGAAGAAGTCGCCGAACGTGACGCCGGGCAGCGCGTTCCACATGCGCCCGTAGTTCTCGAAGTGCAACCCGGACGGGAAGGCCAGCATGGGCGCGCTGAAGACCTCCGCCCGTGTCTTGAGCGAGGTGGCCACCATCCAGAAGAAGGGCAGCAGCATGATCAGCCCGCCCACGACGAGGATGGTGTAGAGGCCCAGCGTGCGCAGTCGTCGACGCCAAGGGCCGGGCCCGCCGGCATGAGCGCCGCTCGAGGCGCTGGCCACTGACGCGCGCGTTGCCGCCGAGGCGCTCACTGGTAGTGCACCCAGCGCCGCTGCAGCCGGAAGTAGACGATGGTCAAGCCGGAGGCGATGAGGAACAGGATCCACGAAGCCGCGCTGGCGCGGCCCATGCGGAAGAAGCTGAAGCCCTCCTCGTAGATGAAGTAGACGAGCGTGATGGTGGAGTTGGTGGGCTTGTCCGGCCGCGCCAGGACATAGACCTGGTCGAAGACCTGCAGCGCGCCGATGAGGCTCAGGATGCCGGTGAAGAAGATGCTCGGGGTGAGCAGGGGGATGGTCACGCCGCGGAAGCGCGCCCAGCGACCCGCGCCGTCCACGCTGGCGGCGTCGTGATACTCCTGCGGGATGGCCTGCAGGCCGGCCAGGAAGATGATGATGTTGACGCCGAGGCCCTGCCAGACGCTCATGACGATGATGGCCGGCATGGCCCAGAAGGGGTCGCTGACCCAGCGCTGCGGGGGGACGCCAAAGGTGGAGAGCAGCACGTTCAGGAGCCCGCCCGCGGGCGCGTAGATCCAGAGCCACACGAGACCCACGGCCACCGCCGATGTCACGAGCGGAAGGAAATACATGGTGCGGATCCAGGCGATGCCCCGGATGGCCTGGTCGAGGCCCATGGCCAGGGCCAGCGCGATGGCCATCCCGAGGGGCACCGACAGCAGCGTGTAGAAGAGGGTGTTCTGCAGCGCCCGCCAGAAGCGCGGCGTCTCCATGAGCTCCGCGAAGTTGGTGAGGCCGACCCACTCGGGCGGGGTCAGCAGGTCCCAGTCGGTGAAGCTGATGGCCAGCGTGGCCAGGATCGGTCCGGCCGAGAGGACGGTGAGCCCGATGAGCGCAGGCGCCAGGAAGAGCCAGGCCCAGCGTCGTTCGCTGGCGAGCGGCCCGCCACGCCCTGAGCCGGGCTCACCGGGCAGGGGTCGCTCGCCGGCCGTCGCCCCTTCGACGGTCGGCGAGCCCGAGATGCGCACGATGCCTCCCGGCTTCCTGGTCCCGCCGTGGCGCGACGGCTACTGCGCCTGGTTGGCCAGGATCTCGTCCAGGGCTGGCAGCACCGTGTCGATGGCCTCGCGAGCGGTCTTGTTGGGAACGTCGAAGACCTGCGTGTCGAGCTCCTCCTGGAGTGCCCCGGTCCACTCCTCGTAGCCGCGGAACGAGGGCTTCAGGTGGGCATACTCGAGGGCCTGGGCAAAGACGTCAGAGCCCGGGAACGCTGAGCTGTAGCTGCCCTCGAGGACCGACTTGTCGACCGGCAGGGCGGCCTTCGACTGCATGAGCATCTCCTGCGCCTCGGGGCCCACCAGCCAGGACACGAAGGTCCAGGCCGCCTCGGGGTTCTTGGAGGCGGCTGAGACGACGGCCCCGGTCGGGTTGACGCTGGTGGCCTGGCCGGCCGACCCGGCCGGAAGCGGCGCGATGCCCAGGTCGATGCCGGCATTGAGGTGCGTGGGTACCAGCCAGGAGCCGTTCGACTCCATGGCCGCCAGACCCTGCTCGAAGGCATCGCCGATCTGAAGCACGATGTCGGCCGGGGGCATGATCTTGTGCGTCCAGATGAGGTCCTGCAGGAACTGCAGCCCACCGACCGCCTCGTCCGATCCCAGCAGGGTCGTGGTGCGGTCGTCGGAGATGATCTCGCCGCCGTTCTGCCAGACCAGCTCGGACCAGTAGTTCTCCATGTCCGTGGTCTCGGTGTAGAAGCCCCACTGCTCGGGCTGGCCGTTGCCGTCGGCGTCGAGGGTCAGCTGCTTGCCGACCTCGACGAGCTTGTCCCAGGTCCACGTCTCGTCGGGGTAGGGCAGGCCGGCGGCGTCGAACATGGCCTTGTTGTAATAGAGCGCCGTGACGTTGAGGTCCCGCGGCAGGCCATACTGCCCGCCGTCCGAGGTGGTGAAGTGGGCCACGCCAGCATCAGCGAGAGCGGTGAGGTCAAAGCCGTCGCGCTCGATGTAGGGGGCCAGGTCGAGCAGGACACCGCGGGACTGGTAGTCAGGGAAGAGCGGACCGTCCATGGCGAAGACGTCGGGCGCGTCACCGCCGGCGATGCTCGTCTGCAAGGCGGTCCAGTAGGCGTCCCAGTCGGACACCGTGACCTCGACGTCGATGTCGGGGAACTCGGCCTCGAAGGCCTCCACGAGCGCGATCTGGTTGGCAAGCTCCGCAGGGTCTCCCCAGATGGCGTACGTGATCTTGCCGCTGGGCCCTTCCTGGGCGATGGCCGGTGCCGCGGTGGCCAGGAGACTGGCGCCCACGAGCACGGCGCTTCCGGCCAGGACGCCGGTCCGACTGCGGAACGTGGATGGTCCGACCATGGTCCGATCCTCCTCGTGCTTGCGGCCGCTCGTGGGGTGGAGCCGTGCCGCGTGGTGACATCCGGACGTCCGGACGTCCGGACTGATAGTGCCACCGCTGTCAAGGCTCCGCGAGGAACCAGGCCGCGCGATGCCGCCAGGCATCCCCTGGGGATGCGAGCCGGCCGCGGGGCGCCTGACGACCACCGTCGACCATCACGGACCACGGTCGATCCCCTCCGTCAAGCTGCGTCAAGCTGCGTCAAGCTGCGTCGAGCTGCGTCGAGCTCCGTCGGCCAACGTCGGTCACCGTCGATCTCCGTCGGTCTCCGTCGATCTCTGTCGGTCGACGTCGATCTCCGTCGGTCTCCGTCGATTCCCGCCTGGCGAGAGAACGTGACCCACTTGGCGGCGGTGGGGGCCTCCGGGCGGGCGGCGGGGGCCTCAACGTGCAGAACCCTCTCGTTGAGCGAGCGGGAGTGGCGATCCCTCCCGCCTGGCGGGAATCCGGGCTTCTCGCAGCCTGCGTCTTGTCGAGATGTCCCGCCTGGCGGGAATCCGGGCTTCTCGCAGCCTGCGTCTTGTCGAGATGTCCCGCCTGCCGGGAATCCGGGCTTCTCGCAGCCTGCGTCTTGTCGAGATGTCCCGCCTGGCGGGATTCGGCGGACGACCCTGTCAGCTTCGAAGCCAGGCGGGCAGCCACTCCGCTTCGGCCGCGATGAGCTCGTCGGTCATGCGCCAGACGGCATCGAGATCCAGCGAGACCTGCACCTGCGGGTCCTGCATCACGGCGTGGTAGATGGCCTCGCGATCCTCGTGCAGGGCAGCCCGCACGGTCAGCGCCTGCGTGTCGACAGCCGGGCCGATGTAGGCCGCGCACTGCGGCGGAAGCGCGCCGACGTGCACAGGCCAGACGCCCGTGCCATCCACCAGGCAGGGCACTTCCACGCAGGCGTCGGCGGCCAGGTTCGTGATGAGCGATCCGTGGTTCACGACGTTGCCCACGATGCGCGCCGGCTCACCGGTCAGCAGCGCGTGGATGATGACCGCCGCGTACTCGCCGCTCTGCTCGATCTCGAAGGGCTCGCCGGCGTCCAGTCGCCGCTTCGTCTCGTCGTACTCGTCGAGGTTGTGGGCGACCCGGTCGAGGTACTCGCCGATGGGGATGTGATAGCGCTCCACGGCATCGCCCTTGGGGATGAACCAGGGGTTGTACTCGGCGTGATGCTCGGACGATTCGGTGGGGTAGTAGCCCAGGCGCCGGAAGAGCTCGGCGCGAACGAGGTCGTCGTCAGGCACCCGGCCGGCGGCCACGAAGTCGCGCAGCTCCGGGTACAGGTCCCGCCCGCGGTGCTCGAGGCGCAGCAGGAAGGCCAGGTGGTTGACACCGGCGGAGACGTGGTCGACCTCCGCGCGCGGGAGCCCCAGGTAGCCGGACAGCGTATCGATCGTCCAGAAGACGGAGTGGCAGAGGCCGGCCGTTCGGATCTGCGTACGCTCGGCCACCGCCCGGACCAGCATGGCCATGGGGTTGGTGTAGTTGAGGAACCAGGCGTCCGGGCAGAGCTCCTCCATATCGCGCACGATGTCCAGCACGACCGGGATGGAGCGCAGGCCGCGCATGACGCCACCCACGTTGATGGTGTCGTTGATGGTGTAGCGCAGGCCGTAGCGGGCCGGGATGTCGAAGTCGATCTGCGTGGCGCGCGCCCCGCCGACCTGGATGGTGTCGACCACGAAGTCGGCGTCGGCCAGCGCCGCACGGCGATCCAGATGGCCCTCGATGGTCGGGGACGCGCCCAGCGCGGCCGCGGTCCAGGCCGCCATGCGCTCCGCCGTGCGCAGGCGGTCGGCGTCGATGTCATGCAGCACGATGGTGCTGTCGCGCAGCTCCGGGTAGACCAGGAAGTCGCCCAGCAGGTTGCGGGTGAACTCCACGCTCCCGGCGCCGATGAGGACGATGCGGGTCATGCTTCCCTCCTCGCCTACCGTGAGGTACGGACGTCCGGACCTCATGGGATAGTAGCATCGGCGGCAACGGCCACGGCCCGGACGCGACAGTCATCACGACGAGGAGTTGACCCATGACGCTCAGGATCGGCACCGTGCGAGGACTGGATGCCTGCGCCTCGGACACGGGCAGGCTGTCCGTCCTGGCGCTCGACCATCGCAACAACCTGCGCCGCATGCTCGGACCGGACGACGCCAGCGCCGTGACCTACGAGCAGATGGTCGAGGCCAAGCGGGCCGTGGTCCGGGCCATCATGACCACGGCCAGCGGCATCCTGCTGGACCCGGAGCTGGGCGCCGCGCAGGCCATCAGCGACGGGTCGCTGCCGAGCGCGGCCGGGCTCATCGTGGCCATCGAGGCCAGCGGCTACACGGGGCCCGCGACGGCCCGGGTCAGCCGCCTGCTGCCGGACTGGGGCGTGGCCCAGGCCAAGCGCATGGGCGCCGACGCCGTGAAGCTGCTGCTCTACTACCACCCTGACGCGCAGAACGCATCGCAGCAGGAGGACCTGCTCATCGAGGTCGCGGAGGCCTGCGCTGACGCGGACCTGCCGCTCTTCCTCGAGACGCTGGGGTTCTCCATCGACGAGACCGTCGCCAAGCTGACCGGCGAGGAGCGACGGGACGTGGTCGTGCGGACGGCGCGGCGCCTCACGGCGCTGGGTGGTGACATCCTCAAGTGCGAGTTCCCGTACGACCCCGCGGTGACCGATCGCGATCGCTGGCTGGAGGCCTGCCAGGAGCTCGACGAGGCGTCGGCCGTGCCCTGGGTCATCCTCTCGGCGGGTGTCGACGACGCCACCTTCGAGGCACAGACGCAGGTGGCCTGCCAGGCCGGTGCGTCGGGCGTGCTGGTGGGTCGTTCCGTGTGGGGCCCAGGCGTGGTGCTGCCGCCAGCCGAGCGGGCGGCCTGGCTGGCGTCGGAGGGCGTCGCGCGCATGGATCGGCTCGTGGAGATCGTCGAGCGCGAGGGGCGGCCCTGGCGCGAGCGCTCGCCGTTGGGCCGGCAGCCGGAGCTGCCCGAGGGCTGGTACCGGGACTACCCGGGGTGACCGAGCCGGACCCGGCGCCTGGGTCGCGCGTCGAGAGCCGCGAGTCAGGCACGGAGCCTCGCGAGACGGACGTCTACGTCATCGGCGACGTCAACCCGGACATCCTCGTCATCGACGGCGACCCGACACCGGAGTTCGGACAGGTCGAGAAGCTGGTGGGCACGATCCGCCTGACGGTGGGTGGCTCATCGGCCATCGCGGCCTGCGGCCTGGCGCGGCTCGGACTGCGCGTGGCGCACGGCGGCATCGTCGGCGACGACCTCCTCGGCCACGTGGTGCTGGAGGCCATGCGGGACCACGGCGTGGACACCTCGACCGTGAGCGTTGACCCGGCCATCCCCACGGGTGCCACCGTGCACCTCTGCCGGGGTGACGACCGGGCCCTCCTGACGGCCACCGGGACCATCGACCGACTGCGATCGGAGGACGTCCCGCGCGAGATCCTGCCCTTCATCCGGCACCTCCACGCCGGCTCCACGGCCATCCAGCCACGGCTGCGTCCGGGGCTCCCGCGACTGTTCCGCGAGGCGCGGGCGGCGGGCGTGACGAGCTCCTTCGATACGAACTGGGACCCGGATCGGCGCTGGGAGGGCATCGCCCCCATGCTGGCCGCGGCGGACATCTTCTTCCCCAACGAGCGAGAGGCGGCCCTCATCACGGGCGTCGAGGACCCACTCGGGGCGGCGCACGCGCTGGTGGCCATGGCAGAGTCGGAGGGGCGCGACGCAGCGGCAGGCCCGCTCATCGTGGCCGTCAAGCTGGGCGCTGAGGGCGCGCTGGCCGTGCGTGGCGAGGAGGCCCTCCGACTGCCGGCCAACCGCGTGCAGGTCATCGATTCGACCGGTGCCGGCGATGCCTTCGACGCCGGCTTCATCCGCGCCTTCCTGGACGGACGGCCGCTGGGAGAGATGCTGGCCCTGGCCGTCGCCTGCGGCACTCTCTCGACCCGGGCGGTGGGCGGCGTGGACGGCCAGGCGACCCTCGAGGAGGCGCTCGCGCTCCTGTAGAGGCGCTCGCGCTCCTGTAGCACCCTGGCGCAGGGGCCCTGAGCCGCGACAGGGGGAGCCTGCGCCCCCTGCAGGCGTCCGTTCGGCTCTGGCCGGGATGGCTCCGAAGCGCTTGCATGGGGCTCGCATGTTCGGTCGTCTCGGACATCTCGTGCTACGGGCACGGATCGCCATCATCGTGGGCTGGCTGGTGCTGGTGATCGGGGCCCTCGCCTTCGTGCCCTCGCTGGCCTCGCTGACCGCCTCGGAGGAGGCCGGCTTCCTGCCGGAGGACAGCCCGGCACGACTGGCCGCCGAGCGGCTCGAAGCCGCCTTCCCGGAGCGACAGGCGGCCGCCACCGCGACCGTCGTCTTCTCGCGCGACGGGACGGCGCTGACCGACGCCGACCACCGGGCCATCGGCGCCGTCGCGACCTGGCTGCGTGGCCCGGACGTGCCCCCGGTGCTGGCCGACGTCCTCGTCTCCGTGGAAGGCACCGCCGACGTGCCCGGCTACGAGGCCATGTACCGCAGCGCTGACGAAGCCGTGGAGATGCTTTCGGTGCGGCTCTCGGCCGACCCCATGGGTCAGCCCGCCCGCGATGCGGTGGCTGCGCTGCGCGAGCACCTCGCCAGCCTCGGGTCGGACGGCCTGGAGGCCGAGGTGACCGGGACGGTGGCCATCACGGCCGACTACCTGGAGGCGGTCATCGCGGGCACGGACCGCACCACGCTGGTCACGGTCGTGCTGGTGGTCGTCATCCTGCTGCTCATCTACCGGGCGCCCGTGGCTGCCACCGTGCCCCTGCTGACCATCGGCGCGGCCTTCGTGGTGGCCCGCGCGGCGCTCGCCCTGCTGGCCATGTCCGGCTGGCAGATCCCCTCGCTGCTGGACTCGTTCATCGTCGTGCTCGTCTTCGGCATCGGCACCGACTACGCCATCTTCCTCCTCTCGAGGTACCGGGAGGAGCTGGGCCGCGGGGCACGCGACAAGGCTGCCATGGTGACCGTCGGTCGCATCGGCGCCGTCATCACGGCGAGCGCCGCCACCGTCATGGTGGGCCTCTCGGCCATGGCTGCCGCCAGCTTCGGCATGATCCAGACCATCGGGCCCGCGCTGGCCATCACGGTCGCCATCACGCTGGCAGCCGGGCTGACGCTGACGCCGGCTCTGGCACTCCTGGCCGGACGCTGGCTCTACTGGCCGCGGCATGACGCGGTCGTGGAGGGTGAGGCGCACACACCGGGAGCCTGGGACCGCCTTGCAGCCTTCATCACGTGCCGGCCGGGCCGCGTCTCGGTCGCCGTCATCGGCCTGCTGGCCCTGCCGCTGCTGGCCCTGCCCAGCATGGAGGTCGAGTTCGACACGCTCAAGGAGCTGCCCGCCACGACGGAGGCGCGCCGCGGCTTCGACGCGGTGGCGGGCCACTTCGACCGGGGCCAGCTGCTACCCATCAGCGTGCTCGTGGAGGCGCCGGACGGGGTGGACCTCGGCTCACCGGCCGGCTTGGCGGAGCTGGCACAGGTCAGCCGGGCGCTGGGCGAGGTGGAGGGCATCCAGACGGTGCGCTCACTGGCCACTCCGGCCGGCGACGGCAACGTCCCGGCAGCCCTCCGACCATCCAACCAGCTGCAGGCCATGGTCGAAGGCTTGAGTTCGGGCAGTGACGTGCTGGGGGCACTCGCCGCCCTCGCCGACCCCGCCACGATCGATGGCCTGGACAGCGCCATCGCCTACCTCGACGCGCTCGTCACGGCCTATCCGGACATGGCCGACCAGGGGCTGCCCGGTTCCCGCGACGACGCGGCCTTGTTGCGAGAGGGCGTGGCCACGTATCAGGCGGCGCCCGACGGGACCCCCGAGCGCGCTGCTGCCCTGAGCGGTGCCGTCGAGGTGGCAGCCCGCCTGCCCGCCGAGCTGGGCAGCCTGGCCGCCACGTTCCGGGCTCGGCCGGACGACCTCTTCATCCCGCCCACGGCTGGCAGCGACCCGTCGATGGGGCTCCTCCTGGAAACCTACCTGGCGGCCGACGGCCGCGCCAGCCAGCTGAGCCTCGTGACTGCCGACGAGCCGTACAGCCCGGCAGCCTTCGCGACCGTGGGCAGGGTGCGGGCCCTGCTGGCCGAGTGGACGGCTGGTACGACGAGTGGGGCGACCGGGTCACGTCCGGGCATCGTCACCACCGCCCACGTGGGTGGCCCGACCGCGTCGTCCGCCGACGTCCAGGCCGCGACGACGGAAGACTTCAAGCTCGTCGGGCTCATCACCGTCCTGGGCGTCTTCGTCGTGCTGGTGCTGCTGCTGCGCAGCCTGGTCGCGCCGCTCTACCTGGTCGGCAGCGTCCTGCTCAGCTTCGGGACCACGATGGGCGTGGCCACCCTGATCTTCCAGGGCGTGCTGGGCCAGGACGGCCTCAACTACCTCGTGCCGCTCATCGTCTTCGTGCTGCTCGTAGCGCTGGGATCCGACTACAACATCTTCCTCATGAGCCGTGTGCGCGAGGAGAGTGCGACACGGGACCTGCGCGCGGGCATCACCATCGCGTCGGCCCGTACGGGCACCGTCATCACCTCGGCCGGCATCATCCTGGCCGGCACGTTCGCGGCCATGACGGTGGCTCCACTGCAGGTCCTCCAGCAGGTCGGCCTGACGGTCGCCATCGGCGTGCTCATCGATACGCTCATCGTGCGCAGCCTGCTCATCCCAGCCCTCACCGCGCTCATCGGCGAGCGCGCCTGGTGGCCATCGCACCGCAGGCGTGTGGCACCCGCCCTGGCGGGGGCCGATACCGCCGGATAGGCCTCAGGCTTCCTCGCGCTCCACCTGACGACGCGTGGCCGGGGTCCGACGTGGCGGGGCCACCACCACCGCCTCCGCGACGCCGGGCACGAAGGAGGCCTCCCGTGCCCACGCGGCGGCCTGCTCCTGCTCCTCGACCGACAGGATGCCGTGGCGTGCCAGCGAGGCCAACTCGTCGCGGATGTACGTCTTGAGCATCTCCGGGCCGTCGGTGTTGATGGTGTAGCGCACGCCGTGGCGCCGGAACGTGTCGAAGATCCAGCGGAACTCATCCCAGCCGGAGACGACCCGCGAGTTGAGGTTGCTGGTCGGGCAGATCTCGAGGGTGATGTCGCGCTCGCGGATGAGGCCCATGGTGCGTCCGTCGTAGGCGGCCTTGACGCCGTGCCCGAGGCGGTCCGGCTCCAGGGCCTCGATGACCTCGGCGATCTCCTCGACGGGCCCGGATTCGCCGGTGTGGACGGTGATGCCCAGGCCCTTGCGGCGGCAGCGCTTGAAGAGCGCCCGGTAGTCGGCCGGACGGAAGGTCTCCGATTCAGGGCCGGCGATGTCCACGCCGACCACGCCACGGTCGCGGTAGGCGATCGCCTTCTCGGCGATGATCTCGTTGAGGTGCACGGGGAAGGCGCGGTCGAGGCAGAGGATGAGACCGGGCTTCACGGGGTACTCCAGCATCGCCCGGTCCATCCCCCGGATGGCCGCGCTGATGATGTGGTCGAGGTCCTGCTCCCCTCCCCGGTTGCGCTTCATGGGGTTGAAGCGCAACTCCATGGTGGTGACGTGGTTCTTGCGGTAGGCGCCGCCGATGACCTCGTAGGCGGCCCGCTCCACGGCCAGGGGCGAGGACTGGATGAGCTCCGTCCAGTGGAAGAGCTGCAGGTAGCCGTCGAAGGACCGCCCGCGCCGCGACGACACCGTGATCATCTCGCGGAACGCCCAGTAGTCCTTGCTGGGCAGCCGGATGCCCTGGGCGTGCGCGATGCCCCACATGATGGCCGGCGTCACGGCGCCGCCCAGGTGGCAGTGCAGCTCCGTCAGCGGGATCGTGCGGGACATGACAGCAGGCACATCCAGATGCTAGCGCGCAAGGGTCTGGCGGATCGCACCGCAATCCGTCATCGTGCGAGCGTCAGGTGGGCCGAGGGCGAGCCAGACGGTCCGTCGAGGGGGCGATGTTGGCCGTCACGGTCTCCTCGGGTTGACACCTGTGGCAGGATGATGTCCGGACGTCCGTACGTCCTGACATCCGGGGCCGTGACCATCGCGGCCCGACAGATGGAGGAGGATCAGGAACGATGACCAGGAGACTCGCCCGTTTCGTGGGTCTCGGCGCTGCCGGCCTGCTGGTGGTCGCCGGCGCGCTGCCGGCCGCCGCACAGGACAAGACCAGCATCGAGATGATCCAGTCCGGTTACACGGACAACATGCAGCCCTACTTCGACGACCTGGCGGCACGCTTCATGGAGGCCAACCCGGATATCGACGTCGCGGTCCAGGTGGTCAGCTGGAACGACATCTACGACGTCCTCAACACGCGCGTCGCGGCGGGCGATCCGCCCGACATCATGAACCTCAACTACTTCGCCAACTTCGCCGCGGACGGTCTCTTGTACCCGGCCGACCAGATCGTGACGCCCGAGGTCCTCGAGGACTTCGTGCCCGCGTTCCGCGAGAACTCGAAGTACGACGGCGTCGAGTACGCCGTCGCCGACCTCGCCAGCGACCGGCTCTTCTTCTACAACAAGGACATCCTCGAAGGGGCCGGCGTGGCGGCGCCGCCAGCCACCTGGAGCGAGCTGCTGGCGGCCTGCGATGCCATCAAGGCCTACGACCCGAGCATCATCCCGCTGGCCCTGCCCCTGGGGCCGGAGGAGGCCCAGGCCGAGTTCCTGATGTGGGCCGGCGGCAACGGCGGCGGCTACTTCCGTGATGGCGAGTGGATCATCAATTCCGCCGAGAACCTCGAGACGCTGGAGTTCCTGCAGACGCTCGTGGACAATGGCTGCACCCAGCCCAACCCCGGCACGACCGACCGCACCTCCGGTGCCTGGCCGCTCTTCGCCGAGGGCGTTGCAGCGATGACCAACGGCAGTGTCTTCCTGCCCGGCGAGCTCACCAACACCTTCCAGAGCGAGGTGAACTGGGGAGCCGCGCCCATGCCTGCCAACGACGGCAAGCAGAGCATCACGGTCGGCGTGCAGGACTACTTCTTCGCCTTCAAGAAGGAAGGCAACCAGGAGGCGGTCCAGAAGTTCCTGAGCTTCCTCTTCGTGCCCGAGAACTATGCCGGGTTCCTCGAGGCGGCCGGTGGCTTCATCCCTGCCACCATCTCGGCCGGTGAGGCGATGTCGTCGGACCCGGCCCTGGCCCCGTTCATCGAGGTCCTGCCCACGGCCATCTTCTACCCCAGTGACCAGGCCGCCTGGCCGGCCGTCCAGGGCGCCATCCAGCAGACCCTCGGCACGGCCCTGGCGGGCACGGACAAGCAGCAGGTCCTGGACCAGATCCAGGCCACAGCGACCGCGGAGTAGCGGCTCGTCCGCACCACTCGACCTGTGAAGGACACGCGGGGATCCCGGCCCTCGGGCCGGGGTCCCCGCATCCGTTCCGAGGCACCCTGAGCCGTGACTGACGCGCCTACCACCAGGAGCCAGCCGCGCGCGCCGGAGGGCCGACCGCGCCGGCGCCTGCCTGATCTGGGCCCCCTGCCCTGGATCGGGCCAGCGCTGCTGCTCATCTTCGGGGTCGTTCTGTGGCCGGCCATCGAGATGCTGCGCACATCCACGCTGGACATCAGCATGTCCGGCGTCAGCCGGGGCTTCGCGGGCCTCACGAACTACGAGCACCTGTTCGCCAATCCAGAGCTGCCCGGCATCCTCCTGCGAACCATCACCTGGGTCGTCGTGGTGGTCGGCGTGACCATCGTCATCTCGCTGGGCCTGGCGGCCCTGCTCAACGCGGCCTTCCCGGGGCGGCGCTTCGTGCGCTGGGCGCTCATCGTGCCGTGGGCCGCATCGGTCGTCATGACCGCGACCATCTGGCGCTGGATGCTGGACGGCTTCTACGGCATCGTGAACCGCGTCCTCTCCGATCTTGGCCTCATCGCCAACCCGGTCACGGATTGGCTGGGCACCCCGTCGGTCGCCTTCGTCTGGCTCATGGCCGTGGCCATCTTCGTGTCGCTGCCCTTCACGACCTACGTCATCCTGGCCGGCCTGCAGTCCATCCCCGCGGACATCTATGAGGCCGCCCGCGTGGACGGCGCGACTGGCACCCGGACGTACCGGCACATCACGCTGCCGCTGCTGCGGCCGGCGCTGCTGGTGGCCGCCATCATCAACATGATCAACGTCTTCAACTCGTTCCCCATCATCTGGGCCATGACCGGCGGGGGACCGGGCTTCCAGACCGACACGACGACGACGTTCATGTACAAGCTGGCCTTCCGCTTCCAAGACATCGGGCAGTCGGCCGCGATGTCGGTCGTCAACCTGCTGGTCATCCTCCTCTTCGTACTGTTCTACTTGCGCGTGGTGGACTGGCGGCGGGCCTGAGATGACGATGTCACCGCTGCGCAAGGCGCTCCTCACCGGTGTCGGTGTCCTGGTGGCCTTCTTCTTCCTGGCGCCCTACCTGCAGATGGTCATCACGGCGCTCACGCCAGCCAAGGAGCTCTACGAGATCCCGGCGCAGTACTTGCCCTCACGCTTCGAATTCGACAACTTCGTGAGCGTGTGGCGTGAGGCGCCCCTGTGGGGCTACCTCCGCAACAGCCTCATCATCGCCGGCTTCGCCACGCTGCTCGTGCTGCTGGTGGCGCTTCCGGCTGCCTACTACACGGCGCGCTATCGGTACCGCGGTCGGCTCCTCTTCCTGCTCCTCGTGCTCGTCACCCAGATGTTCGCACCGACAGCCCTGGTCATCGGCATCTACCGCGAGTTCGTGTCCATCGGCGACACCTTCCCGGCCGCAGGCGTGAACACCTACGTGGCGCTCATCATCGTCAACGCCGCCTTCAACCTGGCCTTCTGCACCTGGATCATGGTGGCCTACTTCTCCACCATCCCGGTCGAGCTCGAGGAGGCCGCCGCCATCGATGGCGCGACACGCCTTGGAGTGCTGCGGCGGGTGACGCTGCCGCTGGCCTTGCCGGGCATCGTGACGGCTACCATCTTCACCTTCATCGCCGCCTGGAACGAGTTCGTCATCGCCCTGACGCTGGCCCAGTCGCCTGACATCCATCCCCTGACCGTGGGCGTCACGACGTTCATCGGCCAGTACCGCGTGGAGTGGCAGTTCCTCTTCGCCTCGTCCGTCATCGCCATCGTGCCGGTCGTGATCCTGTTCATCGTCATCGAGAAGTGGCTCGTCGGCGGGCTCACCGCAGGCAGCATCAAGTGAGCGCGCGATCCCGCGCGGGGACCGGGACGTCATGGGGGGTATCACGAACGACATGAGACTCGTCGACTACCGGCCGCTGCGCAGCCTGCGCCTGCCCGAGCACCGCATCGAGCGGCCGCGCTTCCCGGTCATCGACGCCCACAACCACCTGGGGCCGGCCTTCAGCGATGGCTGGCACGCGCGCCCCGTCGCCGAGCTCCTGGCGGCCCTCGACGAAGCCGGCGTGGAGACCGTCATCGACCTCGACGTGGAGCAGCGTGCCGGGCTTGCCGAACGCATCGCGAGGTACGGTCGCCAGCACCCCGCGCGCTTCGTCCACTTCAGCGGGCTGGCCTGTGACGAGTGGGCGGAGCGGCCCGACTTCGGCCTCGTGGAAGCGCAGCGCCTCGAGGAGGCAGCCGGGATGGGTGCCCGCGGCGTCAAGGTCTGGAAGCCGCTCGGCCTGCGCGCTCGCGACCCGCAGGGCCGGCTGGTAGCGGTGGACGACGAGCGGCTCGACCCCTTCTGGGCGGCGGCAGCGCGCCTGAACCTGCCCGTGGTCGTGCACGTCGCCGATCCCATGGCCTTCTTCGACCCGCTCGACGAGCACAACGAACGCTGGGAGGAGCTCGCCGACCATCCCGACTGGCACTTCTGGCCACCGAGGGGGTCGGACGCGGCCGACCCCGAGGCTGGCTTCCCGGCCTTCGACGAGATCCTGGCCGCCTTCGACCGGGTCGTCGGGCGGCACCCCGGGACGACCTTCATCGGCGCCCACGTGGGCTGCGCGGCGGAGGACCTGGCGCTTGTCAGCGCGATGCTCGAGCGGCATCCCAACTATCACGTCGACCTGTCGGCCCGCATGGCCGAGCTGGGCCGCCAGCCGTACACCGCGCGCGACTTCTTCCTGCGCCACGCCGATCGCATCCTCTTCGGCACGGACCTCGGCTACGACCCCGAGATGTACCGCCTCCACTATCGCTTCCTGGAGACGCTGGACGAGTCCTTCGACTACTCGACCGACGAGGTGCCGCCGCAGGGGCGCTGGCAGATCTGCGGCCTGGGGCTGCCCGACGACGTGCTGCGCAAGGTCTACGCCGAGAACGCGCGCCGGCTCATCCTCGACCGCTGAGGGCGCCGGCCTGGCGCAGCGCGGAGATCCTGTGCCGTCAGAGGGGCGAGCCGTCCTCCGTCTCAGGCATCCAGAACGTGAACATGCGATCAGCCTCGATGCGAGCGTACAGGGCGCTCTCCAGGATGGCTTCCCAGTCGGGGCCGTAGCGCGGGACGTAGACGTCCAGGAGTGCCCGCCGGAAGCCCTGGTGTTCGGGCGCGGCCAGGTCCAGGATGGTGGCCCGACCGTGCACCGTCACCGAAAGCGCCTCGGAGGGCAGGTGCACGGCGCTGACACGTGGGTCGCGGCGGACGTGGGCGAAGCGCCGCGAGTCCGGCGCCGAGCCGAAGTGCCAGGCGCCGCGGTAGAAGAGGCCGTCGACGGGCGCGGCCATCGGTCGGCCGTCCCGCGCGGTCGTGGCCAGCACGAGCAGGCACATGCCCTGCAGGTGTGACGCGAGATCCGCGGCGGAGAGGCGCCGGTCAGGGGTGATGACATCGCGCAGGTGCCGACCAGCCGCCGCGTAGCTCCGGTCGAGGGTGGCCTGCAAGCGCGCCAGGTCGGCGGGCGTCTCGTGCATCTCTCAGGACGCTGGTGCCGGGCGTTCGGCGGGAGCCTGCGAGGACCCCAGGCCGGTCAGCCTCCCGTGGCCAGCCCGTTGGCCGCCAGCGCGGCCCCACGGGCGGTGCGCTGCCGCCGAGCCTCCTGTGGCACCTGGTCGCGGGCGTGGTACGAGGAGCGCACGAGTGGCCCCGACTCGACATGCCTGAAGCCAAGGGCCAGCGCCTCGGCCTTCATCTCGGCGAACTCGTCGGGGTGGACGTAGCGCTCGACGGGCAGGTGGGCTGGGGTGGGCCGCAGGTACTGACCCAGGGTCAGGATGTCGCAGTCGACGGCTCGCAGGTCCCGGAAGGCCTGCGAGAGCTCCTCACGCCGCTCGCCCAGGCCGACCATGATGCTCGACTTGGTGTGCACCGTGCCCGCGCGACCGGCCAGCTCGAGCGCCATCGACTTGGCATCCGCGAGGACCTGCAGCGAGCGGTCGTAGCGGGCTCGCTTGCGGACCGGCTTCTGGAGCCGCTCGACGGTCTCCACGTTGTGGTTGAGGATGTCCGGGGCCGCCTCCATGACCGTGCGCAGGTCGGAACCGAGGTAGTCGGGGATGAGGACCTCCACGCCCGTGTCCGGGGCCAGGCGGCGCAGCTCCCGGATGGTGGCCGCGAAGACCGCCGCCCCCCCATCGGCCATGTCGTCGCGGCAAACGCTCGTGACGACAACGTGTTCGAGGCCCATGACGGCCACGGCCTCCGCGACTCGCCGCGGCTCGTCCGCGTCCTGCCAGTCGGGTCGGCCGGTCTTGACGGCGCAGAAGCCGCAGGCGCGGGTACAGGTGTCGCCCAGGATCATGACGGTCGCCGTGCGCTGCTCCCAGCACTCGCCGATGTTCGGACAGCGGGCCTCCTCGCAGACCGTGTTGAGCATCTGGCCGCGCACGAGGTCCTTGAGTTCCGCATAGTTGGCGCCGCTGGGCATCCTGGCCTTGATCCAGTCCGGGTGGCGCGCCTTGTCCGGTCCGCGCAGCCCGGAGGCGTCCACGGAGCCGCCCATGGCGATGGTCAGCGGCTGGTAGGCGTGGCCGCTGCCGTCGCCGTGTGGGCCGCCGGCCGACGTGAAGATGGGGAGCTCGCGAGCCATCGCGTTACCAGATGGGGGTCTGCTCGGAGACCGAGCCGAGCCAGCCCGCCACGTCGGCCAGGAAGGCCCCGGCCTGGGCGCCGTCGGTGGCGCGATGGTCGATGGCGATGCACATGTTCATCATCGAACGGACGGCGATGGCGTCGCCCTGCTGCTCCAGGATGACGGGCCGCTTGACGATCTTCTCCATCGTCACGATGGCCACCTCCGGCACGTTGATGATGGGCAACGTGAGGATGGAGCCGGTCCAGCCGGTGTTGTCCACCGTGAAGGTGCCGCCTTGCAGGTCCTCCGGGCGGAGTCTCTTGCTCCGGGCCCGGGCGGCCAGGTCGTTGATGGCGGCGTTGAGCGCGTGGAGGCTGAGATCCTGGGCCTTGTGGATGACCGGCACCACGAGGCCATCGGTGACGGCCACCGCGATGCCGATGTTGATGTCCCGGCGCCGCCAGTGGCCCTCCGGCGTCCAGTGGGCATTGAGGTCGAGGTGTGTGCGCAGGGCCTCGACGCAGGCCATGGTGACGTAGGCCACGTAGCTGAGGCCGATGCCCTCGCGGGCCTTGTAGGCGTCATTGACAGCCGCGCGCGCGCGCACGACCGGCGTCATGTCGACCTCGATCGTGATGTAAGCCGCGGGCACCTCCAGCGAGCGCGTCATCTGGGCCGCGATGGCCTTGCGCATCGGCGAGAGCTGCTTGAGTGAATCGCCCTCGCGCACGGGCGAGCCCGGGGTGCCGAGCGCAGCTTCGGGAGCGGGGGCCGTTGCGGCGGCTGGGGCGACCGCGGCGGCGGAGGCGGCTGCCACCCGTCCGGCGGCCGGCGGACGGCTCGCGTCGGGGCTGCCAGCGGCAGCCCGCTCGATGTCGGCTCGGGTGATCCGGCCACCCATGCCGGAGCCTGCGATCGTGGTGACGTCCACCCCGTGCTGTCGGGCGAGCTGCCGGACGGCGGGCGTCATGCGGATGCCGGCGGGGACGTGGACAGGTGCCGCGGGAGCGGCGCGGGTCGGCTCCACGGGGGCGGGAGCGGCGGAGACTGGAACGGCGGTCGCCGGAGCCGCGGAAGCTGGTGCGGCTGGAGCTGCGGGAGCTGGTGCGGCTGGAGGCTGCGGCCACCGGATCGGCCTTGGCGACGGGAGCGGCCGGAGGAACGTCGAGAGCCACGGCTCCCGCGGCCTCGATCTCTGCGATCACCGCATCGTTGGCGACCGTCTCGCCCTCGGCGACCAGGATCCTGGTGAGCGTGCCCTCGAAGGGCGAGGGGACCTCCGCGTTGACCTTGTCGGTCACGACCTCGACGAGCGGGTCGCCGATCCTGACGTGGTCGCCGACGGCCTTCAGCCACTTGCCGATGGTCCCCTGCTCGACGCCTTCGCCGAGCTGGGGCATGGTCACCTGGGGCATCAGCAGACTCCTGGGACGTTCGTTGGCTCGTTCACGATGGGCACGACTGGCTTCCGGCTAACCATGATAGCGGCCACCTCCACCCCGTTCCGGAACGGCACCCGGGATGAGCAGCCGCACGCCCGGGCGAGCCGGCCCCTGGACAGATGTGCGCGCTGACGGCCTTGGGCGTCCTCCAGGACACCCCCGGCGAGTGCGCGCGCCGCGGTCTGCCTGACTCCGGTGGGCGCAGAGGCCGGGCCAAGCGTGGATGCGCGTGACCTGGCAGGGCAGAGAGACGGGGCGCCGATGGGCAGTCGCCAGTCCCGTGGATCCGGCGGCCAATGCGTCCCACGAGCACATCTGGCCTGCACCGGACCCCTGAACCGCGGATAGCGGACCCTGGGCGGACATGTGACCTCAAGCTGGCATGACCCGCAACGGGCGGCGCCTCGCGAGCCCGGAGCCGTTCGCGCCCGGGCGCGTCGTAGAGACCGGGCTGAGTGTCACCGTCCATCAGGTCCGGCGGCTTGGCCTGGATGCGGATCGAAGGGCTAGACTCACGAACGATCCGTGAACAGACGCAGGGAAGGAAACACCATGAAGGCTCCGGCCATCGCGTTCAGCCTCGTGCTCGCAGGAGGCAGCCTGCTCTCTTCGGGCGGCCTCGCCCTGGCCGCCACCGGCGACGTCGTCGATGGCGGCACGTTCACCATGACCCTCTCTGCCGACCCGGGCAACCTGGACCCGCAGTCGGGCGCGGCCAGCGCGCTCTTCCAGGTCACTCGCTTCGCGTACGACTCGCTGCTCAGCCTGGATGCCGTGGACGGCACGATCAAGAGCCAGCTGGCGACCGACTGGTCGGTGGACGGCACGACCGTGCAGCTCACCCTCGCCGAGGGCATCACCTGCGCGGACGGCTCGCCCCTGACCGCCACTGACGTGGTGGCCAACCTCGACTACGTGGCCGACCCCGCGAACCAGAGCCCCTTCCTGGGCACGTACTACCCGGTCGGCGCCACGGCCGTGGCCGATGACGCGGCACGCACGGTGACCATCACCCTGGCCGCCCCCGCACCCTTCGTGCTCAACGGCCTGGCCGACCTGCCCATCGTCTGCGCCGCCGGCATGGCCGACCGGGCATCGCTCGTGAGTGTCACGTCCGGCACCGGGCCGTACGTCCTCAGCGAGGCCGCGCCTGGCGACCACTACACGTACACCATCCGTGACGGCTACACGTGGGGACCGGATGGCGCCAGCACCGACGTCGCGGGCATGCCCGACACGGTCGTCCTGCGCATCGTCGAGAACCCCGCCACGGCGGCCAACCTGCTGCTCACGGGCGACGTGAACGCGGCCACCGTCATCGGCCCGGACGCCCAGCGGCTCGTGCAGGAAGGCCTCTTCTACACGGAGACGGCCGCCCTCATCGGCGAGATGTGGTTCAACCATGCTGAGGGCCGACCCACCGCCGACCCCGCGCTCCGTCAGGCCCTCGTCCAGGCCGTCGATCTCGGGCAGCTGCAGCAGGTGCTCACGGCCGGCCAGGGGTCGGCCGCCACGACCTTCGCCACCCTCCCCCCGGTCGCCTGCCCCGGTGACTCGATCAGCGCGGCCCTGCCGCCCTTCGACGCCGAGGCCGCCCGCGGGCTCATCGAGGGGCCGACCAGCATCACGTTCCTTCACGACACCGGCGCCGGCCCGGCCGGGCAGGCCGCGGCCGAGCTGGCCACGCAGCAGTGGACGGCACTCGGCATCGAGGTCGTCGACAAGGCCCAGGGCGGCACGGCCACCCAGGAGACCCTCTTCGGCACCGGTGACTGGGATGTCGCATGGGTGGCCTTGAACGTCAGCAACCCGGACCAGCTCGTGCCGTTCCTGTCGGGACCGGGTCTCGCCGAGGGCGGTGCCAACTTCGCGGCCATCGCGAACCCCGACTACGACGCCGGCGTGCAGTCGGCGGTGACCATGGTGGGCGCGGAAGGCTGCCCCACCTGGCTGGAGGCGGAGTCCAAGCTGGTGGCCGGCGCTGACGTGGTGCCCTTCGCCAACACGGTCGTGCAGACCTTCGGCAACGGGGCGGAGTTCGTCATCTCCGGCTCGCTCGTGCCCACCAGCATCCGCATGATCGAGAAGTAGGAGGATGCTCGACCGGCTCGTCCAGCGGCGAGCCGGTCGCCTTTCCATCCCACGAGCGGCGGGGCTCCTGTCCCCGTGCCCATGAGCCGTTGAGACGGAGAAGCACTCGATGAGCAGACTCCACGACGTCGAAGCCTGGATCGACGACCGCCTCCCCGTCCTGGCCAAGGAACACGGCGTGCCCGGGGCGGCCGTCGGCGTGCTGGCGGACGGCCAGATGATCGACGCGGCGACGGGCCTGCTGAGCCTTGCCACCGGCGTGGAGGCCACGCCGGATTCGCTCTTCCAGATCGGCTCCATCACCAAGCTCTGGACCGCCACCCTGGTGATGCAGCTGGTGGACGAGGGCAGCCTGGACATCGACCGGCCCGTGCGCGCCTACCTGCCGGAGTTCACGATCGCGGATGAGGCCGCGGCGGCATCGATCACGCCGCGCCAGCTGCTCAGCCACACGGCCGGCTTCGAAGGCGACATCTTCACCGACACGGGCAAGGGGGACGACTGCCTGGAGAAGTTCGTCCTGACGCTCGGCGACACGCCCCAGCTCTTCCCGCCCGGTGAGCGTTTCTCGTACAACAACGCGGGCTACTGCGTGCTCGGTCGCCTGGTCGAGGTGCTGCGCCAGAAGCCCTACGACGACTGCCTGCGTGAGCACCTCTTCGCGCCGCTCGGCCTCACCCACGCGGCCAACGGCCCCTGGGAGGCCATCCTCTTCCGGGCGGCAGTCGGCCACGTGCAGGCGAGTCCGGATGCCGGCCTCGTGCCGGCGCCCATCTGGGCGCTGGCCCGCTCCAACGCGCCGGCCGGCTCGATGCTCACGATGCGCCCGCGGGACCTGCTCGCCTTCGCGCAGATGCACATGAACGCGGGGCAGGCGGCGGATGGGACCGCGGTGCTCCGGCCAGAGACGCTCGACCTGATGCACGAACCCGCGGTCGAGCTGCCGAGGCTCGGGCTCATGGGCGACGCCTGGGGCCTTGGCCCCGAGCTGTTCCGGACGCCTGCCGGGCTGGTGACCGGCCACGACGGCAGCACCATCGGGCAGGGCGCCTTCCTGCGCTTCAGCCGCGAGAAGGGCGTCGCCGTGACCCTCATGACCAATGGCGGGGACGCCTTCTCGCTGTACCGAGACATCTTCAGCCACGTGCTCGCGGAGCTGGCCGGCGTGACCATGGCGCCACTGCCCAGCCCGCCGGCCGCGCCCCAGCGCATCGACGCCAGCCGCTACGTGGGCACCTACTCGGCGCAGGTCGTGGACCTGGTCGTCAGCCAGGAAGCCAACGGACGCATCTGGCTCGACCAGATCCCCAAGGGCATCTTCGCGGAGATGGGTGAGCAACCCGAGCGCAAGGAGCTCGTCCACTACGAGGGCGACAGCCTCATCCCGCTGGAGGCCGACCGGGGCATGTACCTGCCCCACGCCTTCGTCGGCGATGACGGCCATGGCCGGGCCCTCTACCTGCACATCGGTCGAGCCATCCGACGGGCCGGGGGCGTGCCCGGCGACGTGAACCCCGCCGGGCGCTGAGCCCGCCCGTCTCCAGCTGCTGGCTCACACGGCCCCTGTGACGTGAACGCCGTGGAGCCAGCCGTCGGGCAGACGTCCAGGCCGGGCGTGCTCGCCAGGCTCGCGTCGAATCCCTGGACGGCCTTCGTCGGCCGGCGCCTGGGGCGCCTGCTGGTGTCGCTGTGGGTGCTCATCACGGCCTCGTTCCTGATGATCCACCTCATCCCCGGGGACCCGGTGCGGGGGGCGCTCGGCATGACAGCCCCCCCGGCGCTGGTGGAGTCGACTCGCGAGGCCCTCGGGCTGAACGACCCCCTGTGGGTCCAGTACGTCGACTACCTGCGCGGCCTGCTGAGCGGGGACTTCGGCACCTCGATGATCACCAAGACGCCTGTCGCGGACGTCATCGCCCAGCGCCTGCCCGCGACGCTGGCGCTGGCGGTCCTGGCGTTCCTGGTGGCGGTGGCGGTGGCGGTCCCGCTGGGTGTGACGATGGGCGTCCTGACCCGGCGCGGCCGGCGCCGGCGGACCGAGCTCGGCTTCACCACGGCCAGCGTGGTCCTCGGCACGGTGCCCGACATCATCGTCGGTGTCGTGCTCGTCTACGTCTTCGCCGTCAACCTGGACTGGCTTCCGGTGGCCGGCCGCTCAGGACCTGATTCCTACATCCTGCCGGTGCTCGCGCTGGCCCTCGGCCCGGCCGTCATCCTGGCCCGCATCGTCCGGGTGGAGATGGTCAGCGTGCTGGAGGCCGACTTCATCCGCACGGCCCGCGCCAAGCGGCTCCCGCCGCACGTCATCTACCTCGGGCACGCCCTGCCCAACGCGCTGACCGCGTCGCTCACGCTGGCGGGGCTGCTGCTCAGCTCGCTGGTGGCCGCCACCGTGCTCGTGGAGAACGTCTTCGCCTGGCCGGGGCTCGGCGGCACCATCGTGCGCTCCATCCTGGACAAGGACTACATGCTGGTCCAGGCGACCGTGCTCGTGTACGGCACGTTCGTGCTGCTCGTGAACCTCGCCGTGGACATGATCCTGGCACTGCTCGACCCGCGCTCGCTGATCAGGCAGGACTGAGCACGGTGAGCGGTCGCTGGGTGCGCGCATTCCGGACGCCGGTCGGCCTGACCGCGGTCACGCTCATGGGCGTGGTGCTGACCCTGGCCGTGGTGGGGCCGTTGATCTGGGGCGAGCAGGCCGCGGCGGTCGATACGAGCCAGATGCTGGCCGGCCCGTCGCCGGAGCACTGGGCCGGGACGGACAACCTGGGCCGGGACATCCTGGCCCGCGTGCTGGTGGCCACCCGGCTCTCGGTCGTGCTGGCCCTCTCGGCGACCGCGGTGGCCGTCAGCGTGGGGCTCCTGCTGGGCTCCGGGCCCATGCTGGTGGGCCGGCGCTTCGGTCGGCTGTTGACCGGGGTCGTCAACATCGCGGTGGCCTTCCCGGGGCTGCTGCTGGCGCTCTTCTTCGCGGTCATCTTCGGCGTCGGCGCGGTGGGCGCGGTGCTGGCCATCGGGCTGGCCGGGGCACCGTCATTCGCGCGCCTCTGCCAGACGCTCATCGCGGGCGTCGCCCAGCGCGACTTCGTGACCGCGGCACGGATCGCGGGCGTCGACCGTGGCAGGCTGCTGCTGCGACACGTGCTGCCCAACATCGGGGAGCCCCTCATCGTCAACGCCACCATCGGCGCCGGCGCGGCCCTGCTGGCCTTCGCCGGGCTGTCGTTCCTCGGGCTAGGCGTGCAGGCCCCGGCGTACGACTGGGGCCGGCTGCTCATGGACGGCCTGGCGAGCATCTACATCCAGCCCGTTGGGGCGCTGGCTCCGGGTTTGGCCATCGTCGTGGCGGGGCTTGCCTTCAACCTCTTCGGCGAGACCATCGCCAAGGGCTTCGGCCTCACGACGCTGGAAGCGGGCGGGCCGCGCCGGCCGGGTGCCAGCGTCGCCGTCGCGTCGGCGGTCCCGGCGGGCGAGGTGGGATCGCGGAGCCGCTCGGCCGGTCCGGACGAGGATGGCCGCGCGGCGCTGCGCGAGGCGCTGCTCGAGGTGCGCGACCTGAGCGTCTCCTTCCCCACGCCCCAAGGCCCCGTGCGACCGGTCCGCGGTCTGACCTTCCGGGTCGAGCCGGGCGAGGCGGTGGGCATCGTCGGGGAATCCGGCTCGGGCAAGTCGTTGACGGCGCTGGCCGTGGCGCAGCTCATCGAGGAACCGGGGCGCGTGACAGCCACGAGCCTGCGCCTGCTGGGCACGGACCTGCTGCACGGCGGCGAGCGCCTGCACCGCCACTTCCTGGGCACCTCTCTGTCGATGGTGTTCCAGGATCCCGGCACCTCCTTCAACCCCACCCGCCGGATCGGCGGACAGCTCGCGGAGGTGGGCCGTCACCACCTGGACATGAGCCGCGCGGAGGCCCACGCACGCGCCGTCGACCGCCTGCGAGCCGTCCACGTGCCGGCCCCCGAGCGGCGCGCCGGACAGTATCCCCACGAGTTCTCGGGCGGCATGCGGCAACGCGCCATGATCGGCATGGGGCTCATGGGCAGCCCTGCGCTCATCATCGCCGACGAGCCCACGACCGCCCTGGATGTCACCATCCAGAAGCAGGTGCTCAGCCTGCTCCAGTCGATCCGCGAGGCCGACGGCGTGGCCCTCCTGCTCATCAGCCACGACGTGGCCGTCGTGCGGCAGGTCTGCGACCGGGTCCTGGTCATGTACGCCGGGCGCATCGTGGAGGACCTCCCGGCGGCCGAGCTGGCCACGGGGGCGCAGCACCCCTACACGCGGGCGCTCGTGGCCGCCGTGCCGGACATGGCGAGCGACCGGGACCGGCCGCTCGCCGTGATCCCGGGCCGGCCCGTGGAGCCATCGGAGGTGCCGCCCGGGTGCGCCTATGCGGCACGCTGCCCGCTGGCCGACCAGCGCTGCCTGGACCTCGACCCCGTCCTGGTGACCGATGCGGCCGGGCACGGCGTGGCCTGCTGGCACGCAGGAGAGCCGCTCGACCTCGGGATCGCGGCCGTCTTCCCGACCGCGCCACAGGCCGGCGCGGACCTGGGCATGGCGCCGCACCCGGTGACGCCGGCATGACGGGCCTGCGCTTCGAGGACGTCAGCGTCCGCTACGGGAGCCGGCGCCACGGCGTGACCGCCCTGGACCGGGTCACTCTTGGCGTGGCGCCGGGGACCGTCGTGGGCCTGGTAGGGGAATCGGGCTCCGGCAAGTCCACCCTGGCCCGGGCCGCGGTGGGCATCGTGCCGCTGCACGCCGGGCGCATCCTCTTCGACGGGGCGCCTATCCCGACAAAGGGCAGGCGACCGCTTCAGATGGTCTTCCAGGACCCCTACTCCTCGCTCGATCCGCGCATGACCATCGGCGAGTCCATCGAGGAGGCGCTGCCGCCGGGCCTCAGCCGGAGCGAGCGCCGGGCGGAGGTCGAGCGCCTGCTCACGCTGGTCCACCTGGACCCGGCGCGCTCCCGGGTCGTGCCGGCCCACCTCTCGGGCGGGCAGCGACAGCGCGTGGCCCTGGCTCGTGCCCTGGCCGGGCGACCGGATGTCCTCATCGCCGACGAGATCACCTCCGCCCTGGATGTCTCCATCCAGGGCGCCGTGCTCAACCTCGTTCGCGAGCTGCAGCGCGAGCTGGGCCTGTCCATCCTCTTCATCTCGCACAACCTGGCCGTGGTGCGCTACGTGGCCGACCACATCGCGGTCATGTACCTGGGCCGCATCGTGGAGTTCGGGACGGCCGCGGAAGTCCTCGCCGATCCACAGCATCCCTACACCCGCGACCTGCTGGCAGCCATCCCGGGAGGTCGCCCTGCGCCGGCGCAGGGCGCCATCGAGGTGCTGGAGGCCGTCGACCCGCACCACCCACCGCCTGGCTGCCCCTATCACACGCGCTGCCCGGTGGGCCCGCTGGTCGACCCCGGTCGCGAGGTCTGCCGGCTCGTCGAGCCGACCGCCGACCATCGCCAGCGTGCCGCCTGCCACTTCGCCCCGCCCACCCAACCCGCCACCACAGAGGATCGGAGCACACCGTGAAGCGCAGCATGGAGATCGACGGCTCGGCACCCTTGGACGCCGACCACTGGCAGCATCGCCTCGTCGAGCTGGCCACGAAGCACCGCGTCCCGGGTGCCCAGCTGGGCATCCTGCGCTGCTCGGACGGCGGTCCCGACGAACTGCTGGAGGCGGCCCACGGCGTGCTCAGCCTGCGCACGGGCACGCCGACCACGACCAAGGCCCTCTTCCAGATCGGCTCGATCACCAAGGTCTGGACCGCCACCCTCGTCATGCAGCTGGTCGACGAGGGGCGCATCGACCTGGACGCGCCCGTGAGAGAGGTGCTGCCGGAGCTGCAGCTGGCCGAGCCGGAGGTCGCCCGCCAGGTCACCGTGCGACATCTCCTCACGCACACCAGCGGCATCGACGGGGACGTGTTCACGGACACCGGACGCGGCGACGACTGCCTGGAGCGCTACGTCGCGCTCCTCGCGGACGTGGCTCAGAACCATCCACTGGGGGCCACCTGGTCCTACTGCAACTCTGGCTACTCGCTGCTGGGCCGGATCATCGAGCGCATCACCGGCGACACCTGGGACAAGGCCCTGCGCGAGCGCCTGTTCACACCTTTGGGGCTTCAGCACACCGTCACGCTGCCGGAGGAGGCCCTCCTCCACGCGGCAGCCGTTGGCCATGTCGATGACGAGGGCCAACAGCAGCGTGGCGCCGGTCTGGGGCCTCATGCGCTCGGTCGGTCCGGCCGGGTTGATCGTCTCCAACGCGGCCGACGTGCTGACCTTCGCGCGGATGCACCTCGCGGGCGGGAGCACCGCCGGCGGCGAGCGTGTGCTCGGCGAAGAGAGCGTCGCGGCCATGGCCGACCGACAGGCGGACCTGCCCGACCCGTACATCCTCGGCGATTCCTGGGGCCTGGGCTGGATCCGCTTCGGCTGGGACGGGCACCGGCTCATCGGGCACGACGGCAATACCATCGGCCAGGCCGCCTTCCTGCGCCTGCTGCCCGAGCAGGGGCTGGCGGTCACGCTCCTCACCAACGGCGGGCAGACGCGAGATCTCTACGAGGACCTCTTTCGCGAGATCTTCCAGCAGGTCGCCGGTCTGCGCATGCCCGTGCCGCTCGGCCCGCCGGCGGAGCCGGTGGACGTCGACCCGTCACCCTTCCTGGGCACCTACGAGCGCGCCTCTGTGCGCCTGGAGGTGCTGGCGGCCGATGCCGAGCATGAGACGGCTCGACTGCGAACGACGGTCATGGGACCGCTGGCGGAGCTGGCGCCCGAGCCGCCCAAGGAGTACCCCATGGTGGCAGTGGGCCCGAGCCTCTTCGTCGTCCGGCCGCCGGAAGCGGAGACGTGGTTCCCGGTCACCTTCTACTCGCTTCCCACGGGCGAGCGCTACATGCACTTCGGGGCCCGGGCCACGCGCCGCGTGGGCTGACGGGGCGGTCACCACCGGCCGCAGCGTTCCCCAGCTGGTGCTGGCGGTCCGCACGAGGCTCGGCCACCCGTCGGGCATCATCACGATCTTGCGGATGGGGGCCACTCACCCACACGACCAGGTTCCGGCCATCTGTCCGCGTGTGAGCCGCTATGCCGGGCTCAGGCGACCGACGGAGGACAGAAGTGCTGGTGGGGCCCCTTGGCTGGCGCGTCGACCGATCCGCGGGTCCGCCTGCGGCATCTTGGGGCTTCGCTCCGTGCCCGGTGACGCTCATCCACGCTCGACCACGTCGCGCGACCCGCGGCCTGTCACGGCTCTCGAGCCACGCGACCGTGGCGGATGTGTCCCAAAGGGCGCCCAAGGTCTTCTGTGCGGACTTCTGTCCAGGAATGACGCGGCCGGTGGGGGCCGCCCAGTGACGGCTGGCGGGGGCCGCACGCGGTGTTAGAGGTGCTGCAGCGAGGTCTGGCAGCGTCTGCCACGGCCGCGCCTGTTGCCTAGAAGTTGATGGACTTGCCGTCCACCGCCAGCGCCGCCTCGCCCAGGACCTCCGAGAGGGTCGGGTGCGGGTGGACGGCGGAGCCGACCTCCCAGGCCGTGGCCTCCAGCAGCAGGCCCACAGAGGCCTCCGCGATGAGCTCCGTGACGTGCGCGCCGATCATGTGCACGCCCAGCACCTCGTCCGTCTCCGCGTCCGCGATGACCTTCACGAAGCCACTCGTGTCGCCGTTGATGATGGCCTTGCCGCTGGCCTGGAAGGGGAACTTGCCGACTCTCGTGGCGCGGCCGGCAGCCTCGCACTGGGCAGAGGTCAGGCCGATGGAGGCGATCTGCGGGCGGGCATACGTGGCCCGTGGCATCTTCACGTAATCGACCGGCTCCACCTCCCGGCCCGCGATGGCGTGGACCGCGGCGATGCCCTCGTGGGCAGCCACGTGGGCCAGCCACAGACCACCGATGATGTCGCCGATGGCATAGAGGTGCGGGTCGGCCGTGCGCATGTGGCCGTCGACCTTCACGAGTCCCTTCTCGACCACGGCGCGCGTCGTCTCCAGGCCCACGTCCTCCGTGTTGGCGGCGCGGCCGGTGGCCACCAGCAACTGCTCGGCCCGCAGCTCCGCGGGGGCCTCCCCTTCCCGCCCGACCATGAGGCGGACGCCGCTCTCCTGGAGTACCACGGACGCCGGGTCGAAGCGGGCGCTGGTGACCACCTTGATGCCGCGGCGCTTGAAGGCCCGCTCCATCTCCGCGGAGACCTCGGCGTCCTCCAGCGGCACCATGCTGGGCAGGTACTCCAGCACCGTCACCTCGCTGCCGAGGTCGTGGTAGTAGCTGGCGAACTCCACGCCGACCGCGCCGGCACCGACCACGATGATGGAGCCCGGCACGGCCGACGAGCGCAGCACGTCGTCGCTGGTGACGATGCGGCTGCCGTCCGGCACGAGGCCCGGCAGTGACTTCACGCGCGAGCCCGTGGCCAGGATGACGTCCCGGGCCGTGAGGATGACCTCACCGCTGGAGGCGCCGGCCTCGTCCACGGTGGCCACGCGCACCTGCTGGGGCCCCTGCAGCCGACCGCGGCCGCGAACGTAGGTGACGCCGTTCTTCTTGATGAGGCTGTGGAGGCCCTTGACGAGCCGCGCCACCGTGCGGTCCCGGCGGGTCGCGATGACCGCGGCGTCCACGGCCGGATCGCTCACGGAGATTCCGAACTCGCCGGCGTGCAGGATGCGCTCGTAGAGGTCCGCTGACTCGAGCATGGCCTTGGTGGGGATACAGCCCCAGTGCAGGCAGGTGCCGCCGATGCCGGCCGGCCCGTCGTCGACGAGGGCGACCGAGAGACCCAGCTGGCCGGCCCGGAAGGCAGCCGAGTAGCCGCCGGTGCCGGCGCCGAGGACGACGATGTCGAAGGACTGGCTTTCGTTGGGCACCTTGGGACTCCGCGAACGAGGCTGGGATGACGGCTCGATGGTATCAAAGGGGCCCACCACGTCCCTATACTCGGCCGGCGTGGACGACCTGCCGCTGACCCTCGGGCTGCTCGTGATGGGCTACCTCATCGGATCGCTGCCGATGGGGGTCATCGTGGCGCGGCTGACGGGCGGCAGGGACCCGCGCACCGTCGGCTCCGGGCGCACCGGCGGCACCAACGCCCTGCGCGCCATGGGCTGGGGTCGCGCCGTCACGGTCGGCCTGCTGGACCTCGCCAAGGGCGCCCTGCCCATCCTCATCGCGCGCGCCCTCGGGGCTCCCATCGAGGTCCAGGCGCTGACCGGCGTGGCCGCCGTGCTGGGCGCCTGGAAGTCGGTCTTCCTGGGCTTCCACGGCGGGCGTGGCGTGGCCGCCGGTGTGGGCGGCATGATCGTCGTGTCGCCGCTCGTCTGCCTCGTCGCGGCGCCGGCCTTCTTCATCGTCATCGCCGTGACCCGCTACGTTTCACTGGGCTCCCTGCTGGGGACCGCCTTCGGGGCTGCGGTGGCCATCCTGTTCGTCCTGGCGGGGGCCCTGGAGCCGGGCTGGCTGCTCTACGTGCTGCCCGGCCTGGCCATCGTCTGGATCGCGCACCGCGACAACATCGGGCGCCTGCTGGCCGGGACGGAGCGGCGCTTCGACCCGGGCGATCGCCAGCCCACCGCCCCGCCGGGCAAGGGTTAGGCCAGGCGAGTCCCGCCGGGCAGACCGCTAGCGGCGCAGCGCGCGCCCGAGCACTACGACCGTGCCTCCCACGAGCACCAGCCCCACCAGCGGCAGGGCAGCCAGGGCGTCGTCAACGCCGGGCACGATGGCGCTCAGCAGGTCGACGGCCAGGACCGCCACCACCACGGCAGACAGCACCAGGACGACGGTCCGCGGGCGTGGCCCGCGATCCGCTGGTCCGGACACGCTCAGCGACGGTCGGCTTCGACCGGGATGCCGATGGGCGCCACGAGGACCCGCCCGGCCAGCACGCTCCCGATGCGAGTGCGGAGCCCGGGCTTGGGCCGATGGAAGGTCACGGTCACGTCGGCCCGCACGACGGGATCGGAGGGCTCCCCGCTGCTGAGGTCGAGCGAGGTGGGCGTGTCCACGGCGAGGACCGGCACGAGGTGCTCGCGCGCGCGCACGGCGACGTCCACCGCAGTGCGCACGGGCTCCCGCAGCGGACCGCGCACGCCCGTCCCCAGGAGCGCATCGACGACGAGCCCGGCGCGCTCGATGCCGCTGAGGTAGAGCGCCATGTCGCTGCCGCGCACCGTGGCCACGCGGTGGACGGCAGGCAGGCCGTCCAGGCGCTCCCAGTTGAGGATGGCGTCAGGAGTGGAGGGCCGCCCGTCCGCCGCCAGCAGCACGACCTCCGAGCTGATGCCCAGGCGGGCCAGGTGCCTGGCCGCCACCAGCCCGTCGCCGCCGTTGTTGCCGGGACCGCAGAGGATGAGCGGGCGCGCGTGGTGCGACCGCCCACCGCCGACCAACAGGGCCCGCGCGGTGGCGGCCACGGCCGCGCCAGCCTGCTCCATGAGCCACTCACCCGGCGTGCCGAGCCGCTGCGCCCGGGCGTCTGCGCCGCGCATCTCCTCCGCCGTCATCGTCGGCAGCGCCGCCTGGGCACCCCATCGCTCAGCCAGCAGCGCGAGGTCGGCCGCGGCCCCGAAGATGACCTCGTCGCCGGCGGGCAGCGGGATGCCCGTGGTCGGGTCGGCGATCGGCGCCCGGAGATCGCCGAAGGATGGCTCACGCGTCGTGCTCATGGTGTGGACGATGGTAGGCGCACCGCGCCGTCGGCACGCATCTCGAGGAGGCCGTCCTGCCGCAGCGCCGCCGTGGCGTCCGCGATCCGCTCCGAACCGTGCGCGCCGATGGCGTCGGGCAGGCGCGCCCAGGCGCCCTCCTCCAGGGTCCGCAGCTGCGCCACGATGCGTCCGCGCAGCCAGCGGGTCGTCTGCTCGAAGGCCGGTCGGTCGGTCGGCGTCGTGTGCCGTGGCGCGCCGCCCGCGGCGGGTTTCCCGTCGGCGCTCGGCACCCTCGGTCGTGCCGGGCGAACCGCCACACGACCGGCACTGGCGCACCAGCGGCTGACTGGGCAGGCCTCGCAGGCCGGGGCCACGGGGCGGCACAGCGTGGCGCCGAGCTCCATGGAGGCGTGCGTCCAGGTCGCCGGGTCGTGCCGGGCCACCAGTCGGTCGGCTTCCATCTGCAACCGGGAGGCGCTCAGCGGCCGACCGGCCATCCGGCCGACGACCCTCCGCACGTTGGTGTCCACGGCCGCCACCGGCTGTCCGAAGGCCAGGGCCGCCACGGCCCGCGCGGTGTAGGGGCCGACGCCGGGAAGCGACTCCAGCAGCTCGATGCCGGAGGGCACGCGACCAGCGTGCTCGCGAACGATGACCACGGCCGCTCGTTGAAGGTGCACGGCACGGCGGTTGTAGCCCAGCCCCGCCCAGGCCTTCAGCACCTCCGCCGGCGATGCTTCGGCCAGCGTCCGGGGCGTCGGGAAGCGTCCCAGGAACCCCGCCCAGGCCGCATCGACGCGGGCGATCTGCGTCTGCTGGGCCATCACCTCAGCCACGAGCACGGGCCACGGCTCGCGGGTGGTGCGGATGCGCAGGGGGCGGGCGTTGGCCCGATACCAGTCCAGGAGGGCGGCCTGGAACACGCGGCGCTGCGTGGCCAACAGCAGGCTGGGCCGACGACGCGGCGGCTGCGCGGTGGCGGGCCGTATCGGAACCTTCATCTCCCTCTCACCCGTTCTCGCCGTTCGTCGTGCACAATCTGCACCGCATGCCGTATCGCCCACAGCGCCGTGCCTCCCCGGCCTCCAGTCGGCCAGGGAGCGGAGCCCATCATCGGGGTTCCTACGCCGCTCGTCTTGCCATCGCCAGGTCCTCCGCGCGCAAGCCAGCCAGCCGCGGCGCCAGCGCCTTGCTGGCGGTGGCACTCGTCGGCGTCGTGAGCGTGCTGGGCATCGTCTCGGCAGGCGCCATCGCCACCGGCGGGGCGGCAGCGGTGACCATCGCCACCCTGGACCAGGGGCTGCCGGACGTGCAGGCCTTCAGGGACCTCGACTTCTCGGAGCCCACGCGGATCGTGGACCGCACCGGCAAGGTGGAGCTGGCGCAGTTCTGGAACGAGCGTCGCACCGTCATCGATTTCCAGGACATCCCGCCGCTGGTCCTGGACGTCACGACGGCCACGGAGGATGACACCTTCTGGGACAACCCCGGCTTCGACCTGGAAGCGACGGTCAACGCCTTCCTCACGGAGGCCGCCGGCGGCGGCGACCGCGGTGGTGGCTCCACGATCACCCAGCAGCTGGTCCGCGCGCGACTGCTGCCGGAGGAGGTCGTCAGCGCGGACAACACGCAGCAGGGCCTCTACCTGCGCAAGGCCAAGGAGCTCCTGCAGTCCTTCAAGCTCACGCAGGCCTTCCCCGGCGAGGAGGGCAAGAAGGACATCATCACCGCCTACCTCAACGAGATCTCATACGGCGCGGCCCAAGGTATCGCGGCCGCGGCGGAGATCTACCTGGGCAAGAAGCTTGACGAGCTGTCCGTGAGCGAGGCGGCCCTGCTGGCCGCCATCCCCCAGTCGCCCGCCTCGCTGTACCCCTGGGCCACAGACAGCAAGGGGCGCTACGAGAACGTCGTCAAGGAGCCCTACGGCAAGAAGGTCAAGGGCACGGGCAAGCGCAACACCCATCTTGTGGTGCGCACCTGCCCGGACAGTGACACGCAGTGCGTGGACACCGATCTCGTGGAGCGTCGTGACTACATCCTGGGCCGCCTGCGCGACGGCAAGGGCCGCTGGACGACGCTCTCGGATGAGCAGTACCAGCAAGCCCTCAACGAGAAGATCGTCATCAAGAAGCCGCAGGATGTCGTCTTCAAGGCACCCCACTTCGTGAACGCGCTCCTGCCGGAGTTGAACCTCATCCTGGCCGACCGCGACCCCATCAAGAGCGGCGGGTACACGGTCACCACGACGCTGGATTGGAAGGGCCAGCGGCTGGGTGAGAAGTACGTCGAGGCCGGGGCGCTCGTCCCCAACCTGCCCTCGAGCCAGTACGCCCAAGCCATCCGCGAGCGCAAGCTGGCCAGGGACGCCTTCTGGATCGCGAGGCTCCGGGGCCTGAACCTGCACAACGGCGCCCTGGTGGCCATGGACTACCGCACCGGTGACATCCTGTCCTACGTCGGCTCGGCGGGGTACTACCGCAAGTCGACGCCCAAGTTCGATCCCAAGTACGACCACGCGGGCCAGGGACGCCGCCAGCCCGGCTCCGCCTGGAAGCCCATCGTCTACGCCACCGGCATCGACACGGGGGCCATCACCGCCGGGACGGTGCTGCTCGACATCACGACGCCCTTCGGGGTGGGCTGGGCGCCCAAGGACGCCGATTCGCTGGATCGCGGCCCTGTCCTGGTGCGTGAGGCGCTGCAGTACTCGCTGAACATCCCGGCCATCCGGGCCCTGGACCGGACCGGCGTCCGCACCGTCCGCAAGTACGCCGTGAGGGCCGGCTTCAGCTTCATCAACGGCGATCGGATGCTGGACGAGGCCGGGTTGGCCGGCGCCATCGGGACCGTGGAGGTGCGGCCCGTGGACATGGTGGCCGCCTTCGGAGCGTTCGGGAACGGTGGCAAGGTCACCAAGCCGCGCTACATCCTCAAGGTGGAGGATCCCGAGGGCAACGTCATCTACGAGGCCGGTGAACCCGCGACCACGCAGGTCTGGAGCCCGCAGACGTCCTACATCATGACGGACATCCTGAAGGGCAACAGCAACCCGGACGTCAACAGCGTGTGGGGTCCCATCTTCGAGCTACGCAACACGCCGGACGGCAGCCTGCGTGAGATGGCCATCAAGACGGGCACCACCAACAACCTCAAGGACTACTCCACGTACGGCCTGCTGCCCATGCCCAAGTCCAAGAAGCAGCCCGCCCTCGCGGTCGGTGTCTGGTTCGGCAACAGCGACAGCTCGTCGCCCAACCTGTCGAGCAATGTCTTCTCGATGGACACGGCCGGCCGGACCTGGCACGCCTTCGTGCGCGACTACATGGCCGGCAAGCCCTCGGCCACCTTCAAGCGCCCGGCCAAGGGCATCGTGGCTGAGACGATCGACCAGTACACCGGCGGAGCGCCCGGGGCCTGGACGCGCGGCACCCGCACGGAGCTCTTCGTGCAGGGCACCCAGCCGGGCGGCAAGCGTGAGGTCGACCCAGCCGGTCTGATCTACTCGCGCGGCTGCAGCGTCTCCGTCGTGCAGCCGGTCCGCGCTGAGAATCCGGGCGCCCCGGCCTCCTGGCTGGCCGCCGTCAACGCGTGGGCGTCTCGCGGCGGCCTCGGGTCCAGCCAGTGGGGCAGCCGCGGGAGCTACTTCAGCCTGGCCGGCAAGTCCTCGTTCGGAGGCCCCGTCGCGTCCGGTGACAGCTGTGCGATCGCCGCCCCGCGCACGTCGGAACCGAGCAAGGATGAGCAGAAGCCCGGCGACGAAGGCACCGCTGACGGGAAGCCCCCGGAGGCGGCGCCGACCTGCCGCCCCGGCTTCATCGACAAGCCCGCGGGCTGCGTCGTCCCCACCCAGTAGCTGCCCTCCGGTCAGCCGATGAGCGCGACCGTGGATGTCGATGCCGCCGGGCGTGGCCAGCAGCGCATAAGTGCGCCGTAAGCGGGACACGCTACCCTCGCTGGATGTCGCTCGAGGAGTACTGGCGCAAGCGTGACTTCGAGGCCACGCCAGAGCCCAGGGGATCTCGGCCGGACCATCGGCCGGGACCACGGCGGCGCTTCGTCGTGCAGCGGCATCGGGCCAGCCGGCTCCACTACGACGTGCGACTGGAGATCGGCGGGGTCCTCGTCAGCTGGGCCGTGCCACGCGGACCGTCCATGCGCCCCCTGGCCAAGCGCCAGGCGGCACGCACGGAGGACCACCCCATCGAGTACCTCGGCTTCGAGGGCGTCATCCCGGCCGGGGCGTACGGCGGCGGTGACGTCATCGTCTGGGACCAGGGCACCTGGGAGCCGGAGGGGCTGGATGATCCGGCCGTCTGCCTGGAGGACGGGGAGCTCAAGTTCATCCTCCACGGGCAGCGCCTGCAGGGGCGGTTCGTCATGGTCCGCACGCGGCGCCACCACCAGTCCCGGGAGGACTGGCTGCTCATCAAGAAGGCCGGCCCGGAGAGCGATGCGCTCTGGGACATCCGCGATCACCCCACGTCCGTGCTCAGCGGGCTCACCAATGAGGAGGTCGCTGCCAGGCGGACGCCAGCGCAGGCACCGCCGGCCGCCCGCTCGATGGCAGACGTCGACCTCACGGCCGCCAGCCAGCGCCGGCTGCCCACCTTCATCGAGCCCATGCTGGCCACCTTGGCCGATCGTGCCTTCGATGACGGTGACTGGCTCTTCGAGCTCAAGCTCGATGGCTATCGCATCCAGGCCAACGTGCACGGGCACGCGGTCCGGCTGAGGACCCGCAGCGGCAGCGACGCGGCAGGCTACTTCCCGGCCTTCGCGGCCGCCCCGGGCAACGGTTGGATCGCGGCCTATGACGCCATCGTGGACGGAGAGATGGTGGCCCTGGACCCGGATGGCCGGCCCAGCTTCAGCCTGCTGCAGGACATGGTCGGGATGCGCGGCCTGGGCGCCAGGCGCGGTGTGGGCGCCAGGCGCGGTGAGCGCCCGGCTGTCGAGGAGCCGCCGCCACCGGCCGTGGTCCGCCCCGAGCGGCGTGGCGGCACGCTCGTGTACTTCGCCTTCGATCTGCTCCACCTGGACAGCTGGGACCTCCTGGCGGTGCCCCTGGAGGAGCGCAAGCGGCTCCTGCAGCTGGTCCTCAAGGACCACCCGTCCGTGCGCTTCGTCAGCCACGTCCTCGAGCACGGCGTGGACTTCCATCGGGCCGTGGTCGACGAGGCCCTGGAGGGCAGCGTGGCCAAGGCCCGGGCAAGCCGCTATGAACCCGGCAAGCGCTCGCGGTCGTGGCTGAAGATCAAGGCCCGCCGCGAGCAGGAGCTGGTGCTGGTCGGCTATGAGCCGGGCAGCGGTCGCCAGGACCTGGGCGCTCTCCTGGTCGCGACCTGGGAGTCAGAGGGCTGGCGCTATGCGGGCAAGGTCGGCAGCGGCCTGGACGAGCGGTCGCGGGCGATCCTGCGGCGGATCCTGGACGAGCACCCACTGACGGAGCCCCCCGTGCCAGGGGCGCCGGCCATGCCCGGGGCCCGTTGGAGCGAGCCGCGCCAGGTCATCCGCGCGGAGTTCACGGAATGGACACCGGATGGCCTCCTGCGGCAGGCGGTCTTCAAGGGCAGGGAGGTCGGGCGTGACCCGCGGAGCGTGGCTCGGGAGCCCGCGGAACGCGCATGGCCGGTTCGGGAGCAGCTGGCTGAGGAGGTCGCGGACCTTGTGGACGGTGGCCCGGGCGCTGCCTCACCCGGCGACGCCGACAGCCGCCTCGGGCCGGACCCGGGTCGGCCGCTCGCCTTCGAGCTGGTCCGGGCGCAGGACGATCGCCGCGCACCGGCTGAGGCCGTGACGCGCGCGGAGCTGGCGGCGCTGACAGCGCTGGGGGACGGCGGCCAGTGGGAGGTCGGCGGGCACGCCGTGGAGCTCTCCAACCTGGACAAGGTGCTGTTCCCGGCAGCCGGCTTCACGAAGCGGGACCTGGTCCGCTACTACACGACGATCTCACCCGTCCTTCTGCCCTACCTGCGTGACCGCCCGCTCAACCTGCATCGTTGGCCGGACGGCGTCGCCGGGCGCACGCAGTTCTGGCAGAAGCAGCTCCCCAGCCACACGCCTGACTGGGTCAGCCGCTGGGAGTACCCGGAGGCCGAGCGGGACCGGTCGCACACCTACCTCGTCGCCGACCGCGTCGCCACGCTGGCCTGGGCCGCCAACCAGGCCGTCATCGACCTGCATCCCTGGACCAGCCGCCTTCCCGAGTACTGGCGGCCGACGTACGCCTACATCGACATCGACCCCGGTGAGCAGACCACGTGGCCGGAGGTGGTGACGCTGGCCCGTCTCTTCCGCACCGCGCTGCAGCACCTCGGCGTGCGCGGCCACCCCAAGGTCACCGGCAAGCGCGGCATCCAGGTCTGGATCCACGTCCAGCCGCGCTACACCTTCGAAGAGACGCGCGAGTGGGCCGGGCAGCTGTCCAGGGGCGTGGGAGCCGTCGTCCCGGAGCTTGTCTCGTGGGAGTGGGGCAAGGCCGATCGTGGCGGCAGGGCCCGCCTCGACTACACCCAGAACTCGCCCATCAAGACCCTGGTCGCTCCCTACGCCGTCCGGCCCGTCGCCTCAGCGGCTGTCTCAGCACCCATCACCTGGGACGAGCTGGACGACCCGACGCTGCGGCCCGATGGCTGGGACATCCGCACGATCATCCGGCGAGTCGAGTGGAAGGGAGACCTCTTCCGCGGCGTGCTGGAGGACCCACAGGAGCTGCCCCCGCTCTCATGAGCGCCGCCCGAGACCGCCCGCGAGCGGCCCGAAACGAGTGGCCTGCCGACGGGCAGGCGTCGCGACTCAGCTGCGGCGACCCAGGTGGCGCCCAAGGACGAGGGCGCCGATGACGATGAGGATGACCGGCCACAGGCGCAGGGCGCCCTCCACGTCGGTGCGGCTGATCTGCACGAGGCCGATCAGTGTGAGGATGCCGCCCGGGATCAGCGGCCACCAGTGGCTCTGTGGAAGGCGGTAGAGCGAGCCGAGCACCCAGATGCCCAGAAAGCCGCCCGCGAGCGCGAGCATCATCACGCCGGACTCGATGTCCCCATTCGTGGCCGGCTCCAGCGCGATGCCGATGCCGATGCCCGTCAGCAGCGAGCCGGGGACCAGGAAGCCGTATTCGCGGCGGACCACGAAGACAGCCAGCAACGCCAGGCCGATGAAGAGGGTCACGAAGCGGCCGATGTCCGGCTCCACCTGGCCGGCCAGGAAGAACAGGCCAAGCCCGGCGATGACGAGCCCGGCCACGAGCCCACCGGGGTCGCTGCGGGGCGACCGCCTCTGGCGACCGGTCGGCGGCGCCTGGCTCCACCCGGGTCGCGGGTCGCTCGCCGATGGGCCCGCGGGCGGTGGCCAGCCGGGCCACGAGGGCGGCGGGGGATGCGGGCCGGTCTGCCACCCCGATGGGGTCGATGGACCGGGGACCGGTGGTCCGCCGGCCTGTCCGCCCCCGGGGGGCCCGCCCCCGGGCTGCCCACCCCCGGGGGGCCGCGCGTGCTGTGGCGCCGGTCCAGGCTGGGGGTCTCGCTGCCACGGCGGCGGGCCCCCGTAGCCAAGCGGCGCGCTCGGGTCGATCACGCCGCCATGCTGGCACGAGAGCGCGCGGCGCGCTCGGCTGTGGGACCATGATGCCGCCTGCTGGGACAAGGAACGAGGAGGGAAGCACCAGATGTCCGATCATCGCCGCCGCGCGGGCGTGCTGGCCGTGGGTGCCGCCAGCATCGCTCTGCTGGCCAGCCCGCTCGGCGCGCTGGCCCAGGACGCGTCCATGGCACCCGCCGAGTCAATGGCCCCGGCCGTCGAGTCCATGGCTCCGGCAGAGTCCATGGCACCGGCGCTCGTCAGCGAGGCCTGCCAGGCCGGCGCTCTTGACGACGTCCTCAAGAACCCCGGCCGCTTCACCGTCAGCACGGACAACCCGGCCTTCCCGCCGTGGTGGTCAGGGCAGGTGCCGGAGGGCTCCGATTGGGCCGACTTCGGTGGCTATCCGCCGTCCGGAGAGGGCTACGAGTCGGCCATGGCTTACGCCATCGCGGCGGCCCTCGGCTTCGCCCCGGACCAGGTCGACTGGGTCGGCCAGGCGGCCTTCGGCCTGGCCTTCAAGCCCGGAGAGAAGGACTTCGACGTCCATCTCGGCCAGGTCTCCTACCGAGCCAAGCGCGCCGAGCGCGTCGACTTCAGCGACTCCTATTTCGACGTGAACCAGGGCATCGTGGCGCTGGTGGACAACCCCATCAACGACGCGACCAGCCTGGCAGACCTGAAGGAGTTCCGGCTCGGCGCCCCGGTGGGCACCACGAGCCTGGAGATCGTCGAGACGCTCATCCAGCCCACGAGCGAGGTGCTGGCCTACAAGGACGTCGCCGGCGGCAAGAAGGCCCTCGCCAATGGCCGCATCGACGGCCTGGTCGTGGACCTGCCCACGGCCTTCTACATCCGCGATGCCGAGCTCAACGACTTCGACACGCCGGAGCCGGAAGGGTCGGTGGCCGGGCAGATCGCCACCGAGACGAGTGAGTACTTCGGCATGGTGCTCGAGAAGGACAGCCCACTGACGGCCTGCGTCAACGAGGCCCTGGCGCTCATCAAGGAGAACGGCACCTGGCAGGCCATCTACGACCAGTGGATCAGCGAGGTGAACGCCGTACCCTTCTTCGAGTGACGGCCGATCGGTCCTGGGGCCCGGCATGACCGGTCCCGGGACGCCGAGCCGGGAGGCGATGCCTTCCGGCTCGCGCCGCTCCAGGCTCCTCGGCAGCTCCGACACGGGCAGCCGGGGAGTCCTCGTGTCGCTCATCAGCACGCTCCTGTTCATCGCGCTGGTGGGCTTCCTCATCGTCAACGCGCCCGGCTGGCAGGAGTTCCAGTCGTTCTTCTTCGACCCCGAGATCTTCGCCTCGTCGTGGCCGAAGATCGTGCGGGCCTTCTGGATCAACGTCCAGATGTTCCTGGTGGCGGAGGTCTTCGTCCTCGTCTTCGGGCTGCTGCTGGCCCTCATGCGCAGCCTGCCCGGCCCCGTCTTCACGCCCATCCGAGGCCTGGCCATCGTCTACGTCGACGTCATGCGGGGCCTGCCGGCCATCCTCGTCGTCTACATCCTGGGCTTCGGGATGCCGGGGCTGGGCATCGAGGGCATGCCCCAGGATGAGTTCTTCTGGGGCACGCTCTCGCTCGTGCTGCTCTACTCCGCCTACGTCTCGGAGGTCTACCGGGCCGGCATCAATTCCGTGCATCCCAGCCAGGAAGCGGCCGCTCGTTCGCTCGGCCTCTCGCGCTTCCAGGCGCTGCGCTACGTCGTCGTGCCACAGGCCGTGCGGCGCGTCATCCCACCCCTGCTCAACGACTTCATCGGACTCCAGAAGGACACGGCCCTGGTCGGCCTGCTGGGTCTCGTCGAGGCCTTCCGCCGGTCGGACATCGAGGCGGCCGCGGCCTTCAACTTCACGCCCTACGTGGTCACGGCGTTGCTCTTCCTGGCCCTCACGATCCCGCTCTCACGGTTCGTGGACTGGCTCGTCGCGCGCGACCAGCGACGGCAGATGGCGGGCGCCCGATGAGTGGCGCCGGAGCCTCCGTGACCGGCGCCAGCGGGCGGCGCTTCGGCGCGGAGGCGGTCCGCATCGAGGGCCTCCGCAAGTCGTTCGGCGAGCTCGAGGTGCTCAAGGGCATCGACCTGGTCGTCCACGAGCACGAGGTCGTCTGCCTCATCGGGGCGTCCGGCTCGGGCAAGTCCACGCTGCTGCGCTGCGTCAACCTGCTGGAACCGATCGATGCCGGCCGGGTCGTGGTGGAGGGCGAGGAGATCACGGCGCGCGGCACGAAGGTCGACCGCATCCGGCGCCGCATCGGCATCGTCTTCCAGGCCTACAACCTCTTCCCGCATATGAGCGTGCTGTCCAACATCGTGCTGGCGCCGCGGAAGGTGCTGAAGCTCTCGAAGGCCGAGGCCGAGCGGGAGGCCCTGGACCTCCTGGAGCGCTTCGGCCTGGCCGAGAAGGCTGAGCAGTACCCCGATCGGCTGTCAGGCGGGCAGCAGCAGCGCGTCGCCATCGTTCGCGCGCTGGCCATGAAGCCGGACCTGCTGTTGCTCGACGAGATCACCAGCGCCCTCGATCCGGAGCTCGTGGCCGAGGTCCTGGACGTCATCCGCGGCCTGGCGGAGCAGGGCATGACGATGATCATCGCCACCCACGAGATGGGCTTCGCGCGCGACATCGCCGACCGCGTCTGCTTCCTCGACCAGGGTCAGATCCTGGAGGAGGGACCACCGCTCGAGATCTTCGGCAGCCCCCGACAGCCGCGCACGCGGCAGTTCCTCGACCGCGTCATCTCCGCCGGCCGGATGGGTGGTGGCTCCAGCAGCGCGAGTGGCAGCGTCAGCGGAGGGGGTGGGGGTTCCAGCGCGGGCTGAGCAGGCAGGGAGGTCGCCCTGGCGCCGCGGATGTCCCGGGTTCAGCCCTTGGCGGCCTCGCCCAGGCGCCCGGCGCGGAAGGCCTCGATGAACGCCATGCCGAAGGCGTCCTCGCCGGTGAGCATGGCCGCCGCCAGCTTGTAGGCTTCCGAGTCGCGGTCTGGCGCCAGCGCGGCAGCGATGTCCGCGGCCACCGGGTCCACGATGCCGCTGTCATGGCCGGCCTGCACGCAGAGGTCCAGGAAGACGTCGCTCACGAGCCGGCGCGCGGGCAGGCCGAAGGAGATGTTGGAGATGCCGCCGGTGACGTGGATGCGCGGGCCGAAGCGCTCACGGATGCCGCGCACGGCGTCCAGGTAGGCCGACCCGGCGATGGGATCGACGCCGATGGGGATGATGAGGGCATCGACGTACAGCGACTCCTCCGGCATGCCCTTCTCGAGGGCCAGGCCCATGATCTGCTCCGCCCGGTCGAGGCGGTCCTGGCTCCCTGACGGCATCGACGAGCCCGTGCACGAGAGCACCACCGGGGTGCCGCGCCGCGCGCACAGGTCGAGGATGTCGGTCCGCTCCGCGGAGGCGGAGTTGACCATCGGGGTGGCGCCGCCTGCCCAGGCCGGGTCGATGGCGTCAAGCCCGGCTTCCAGGACGACGGCATCCGAGGAGTCGATGGAGAGGGGCACGCTGGACGCTGGCCCGACCGCTCGCACGAGCCAGGTCATGGCGTCCACGCGGCCGGCGGTCTCCGGGTCGATCTCGTCCACGTTGAGGTCCAGGTAGGCGGCACCGCCGGCGATCTGTCGCTCAGCCATCCAGGCCACGTAGGCGGCGGCTGCGGCTGCTTCCGGTCCACCGGCCACACCCTGGCGCACGGCGGCCATGACGTGCTTGATGCGGCGGCTGGTGGTGAACTCCGCGGACTCCAGCATGGAGTCGGGCAGCGGCAGCCAGGTCTCACCGCCGGAGCCGTCAGGGAAGCGCACGCCGGGCCGACCATCGGGCGCCACGCCTCCGCGCGCGCCGTCGCGCTTGACGACGCGGGTGCAGTGGATGTTCTCGCCGATGATGATGAACGGTCGGGCGCCTGCGGCGTCGGTCACGAGTCGTCTCCTTGGCTCTGGTGGCGGTAGTGGTCACGGCCCATGAAGGTGTTGGCCCAGGCGCTGGTGCCACGCAGCGCATTGTCCTGCAGGACGGGGTCGCGATCGAGCATGGTGAGCGCTTCCCCGTAGGGCTTGAGGCGAGCGTAGGCGTTGGCCCAGATGCAGGGCTTGCCCGGCACCTCGCACTGGCCGTTGAGCGAGCCACCGCAGGGTCCGTTGCGCTGATTCTTGGCGCAGGCGCCCTCCGGGCACTGGTAGGCGATGTCCGGCAGCGAGCAGTCGCCGCAGTCCTTGCAGCCGTACATGGGGATCTTGACGGCCTGCTCGAGCACGTGGGCCGGCTTGACCATGTGCATCGACTCAAGGCGGCCGTAGAAGGCACGGGCCGCGGCGAACCCCGTCGACTGCGGGTCGAAGACGTGGTCGTGCACGAGGCGGTTGAAGCGGTAGAAGAGCGGCGCCCCGGGGGCCTTGCCCGGCCGGGCGGGTCGGTCGGACGCCAGCTGCGGCACGTCACCGGGCTCGAAGAGGCGGTGGGCGCCCGGCTCCGGATAGGAGACCTCGGCCAGCATGCCGCGCCAGTCGTCGGGACCGTAGGCGTCGGCCATGCTGAGGACGCGGTCCATCTCCGCGGCGTCGCGCTGTCCAGCCACGTAGACGCCCGCGTAGCCCAGGCCCCGGGCCACGGCGACCTGCATGGCTGCCAGCTCCAGGAATCGGGCGCGGCCCTTGTCCGCCGACTCGGCGGCCGCCTCCACCATGGCCAGCAGCTCCGCGCTGAGACGGATGCCCGGGATCTCGTCGCGATGGAAGACTCGGGCCACACCGCGGCCCAGGATGTAGACCGGCGCGATGAGCGGGATGTCCAGCCGCTGCGCTTCGCTCCAGCGGATGAGCTCGTGGAGAGCGCGGGCGTCCCAGCCCACCTGGCAGATGGCGAAGGAGGCGCCCGCTCGAACCTTCAGCGCGAGCTTCAGGAGCTGCGGCACCAGGTCCGCCTCCAGGGCCTTGAAGGGGTTGACGGCGGCGCCCGTGGTGAAGTGCAGACCGTGGGCCGACGCATCGCGCAGGAGCGACAGGAGACCCACGGAGTCGATGTCGAAGACCGGCCGTGAGCGTCCGCGGTACCCGTCCGTGGGGAAGTCGCCGGAGAGCGCCAGGACGTTGGTGAGCCCCTCGCTGGCAAGGCCGTAGGCAAGCGTCTCCAGCGAAGCGCGGTTGCGCTCGCGGCAGGCCACGTGGACGAGGACCTCGCCGCCCATGTCGTGGATGGCGTGGCCGAGCGTCAGCGGGCCGAGGCGGACATGACCGCCCGCGTTGTCCGTGATGGTGATGGCGCTGACGCGCGCGTCGGATGCGAGGTCGCGGGCCTCTGAGCGCAGGCGCTCACCGGCGTGGTCTTGGATGGTGCCAGCCCAGGGCACGAGCTCGGCAAGGACGAGGCGGCCGTCGGCGCGCGCCAGGGCATCAGCGAATGGGGACATGCGACCGATGGTACGCACGTGGTCGACCACTCGGACGGTCCGAGCGGCAGGGTTGTCGGGTGACCTTGGTCGGGTTGACAGATGATGCTCGTTCGTGCTCGAATAGCAGCATTCCATGATCGATTCTGATCGAACCCCCGGGAACGTCGTGGCCTTCGCGCCCGAGCGACAGGAGCGCCTGCGCCAGATCGTGCGCTCGCGCCACGCCGTCCGGGTGGAGGAGCTGCGCGAGGAGCTGGGCGTCTCCACGGCCACCATCCGCCGGGACCTGGACGAACTGGAGGAGCGCGGCGCCCTTCGGCGCGTCCACGGCGGGGCCGTGGCCATGGACGTGCGCCCCATCGAGGCCCGCTTCGAGGCCAAGGCCGCCAAGCACGCTGAGGAGAAGCGCCGCATCGCGGCTCTGGCGGTGGGGCTCGTGGAGCCGGAGGCGCGCATCTACCTGGACGCCGGCAGCACCTGCCTGGAACTCGCACGCCTGCTCGTCGATCGGCCGGACATCACGGTCGTCACCAACAGCCTGCCGGCCATCGTGGAGCTGGCCGGCCGCGGCCCACGCCTCATCGTGGTGGGGGGTGAGTTGCGACCCTTGAGCCAGGCGCTCATCGGGCCGCTCTCCGCACGGCTCATCGATGAGCTCTTCGTGGACCGTGCCTTCATGGGCACCTTCAGCCTCTCGCTGGACGCCGGTCTGACCACGACCGACCCCGGCGAGGCCTTCACCAAGGAACGCGTCCTCTCACGAGCCAGGGAGGTCGTCCTGCTGGCCGACAGCAGCAAGCTTGGCTCCCGTTCATTCGCCCACGCCGGTCGTCTCGACCAGGTCGACGTCGTCATCACCGACGCCGAACTCGACGAGGCGGCCGCCTCTGTCTTCGCCAGTGCTGGCGTCCGCGTCATGGTCGCCTGAGGAGGATCGATGTCCGACACCACTACCCTCTACCGCTCGGACCACCGGCCCGTGTTCGAGCCGTTCACCATCCAGCCACCGGCGGTGAAGGGCTTCACCTATCGCGGCGACCTCGCGACCGAGCTGCAAGACGGTCGGCTGACGGGCACGGCGGCGGTCGAGCTGCTGGACGACATGCTGGCCATCCGCGAGCTGGAGGAGATGATCGTCCGGCTGCGGTCGGGCGGCTACGAGCCGCTCAGCGGCTACGCCTACCGCGGGCCGACGCACGTCTCGATCGGCCAGGAAGGCACGGCCGTGGGCGCCTCGTCGGTGCTCTGGCCCACGGACCGCATCACGAGCTCGCACCGTGGCCATGGCGATGCCATCGCCAAGGGCTTCTCGGCCATCCGCCAGATGAGCGACGAGCAGCTCAAGGCCCGCGTGCCGGGCAGCGGCGCCACGGACCGGGCAGAGCTCATCGCAGCGGCGCTGGAGGAGCACGTCTACCGCACCATCGCCGAGCTCTTCGGCAAGGACGAGGGCTACTGCCGCGGCCGCGGCGGCGGCATGCACATCGCCGACTTCTCCAGCGGCCAGTTGGGCGCCAACGCCATCGTGGGCGGCAGCGTGCCGATCGCCACCGGGGCCGCCATGGCGCTGCGCTACCTGGGCACGGGCGAGGTCGTCTGCTGCTTCGCCGGTGACGGCGCCTACGCCAATGGCGTGGTCCTGGAGTCGCTCAACTTCGCCTCCCAGTACCAGTGGTCGAACTTCCTGGCCGGCGAGCGCCAGGGTGGGCTGCCCATCATCTACCTCATCCAGAACAACCACTACGGCATGACCCACCGCACCGACGATGAGGTCATGGGTGTCAAGGCGCTGGCGCTGCGCGGCGCGGGCTTCGCCGACGACGGCATGCACGCCGAGGTCGTCAACGGCATGGACGTGCTGGCCGTGCGTGACGCGGTCATCCGCGCCACGGAGCTCTGCCGCAGCGGTGAGGGTCCCGTGCTCATCGAGTCCTCTACCTACCGCTACTACGGCCACTCGCTCTCCGACCCGCGCAACGAATACCGCACTCGCGAGGAGGAGGAGGCCTGGCGGGCCGTCGACCCCATCGAGAACCTGGGCCGCCAGCTGGTCGCGGCCGGCGTCCTGGACGAGGCCGGCCTGGCCGCGGTGAAGTCGGCCGCGACCGAGCGCAACGCCGCGGCCGCCAAGCGCGCCGCCGCCGCCACCGACCCCGACCCTGCCGACGTGCTCAGGTTCATGTACGCCGGCACGGCGACCGAGACGGTGCCGGCCGAGTTCGCCTCGCCACGGATCTACGAGGCGGCGCCCGTGCCCAAGGTCACCGAGGCCGGCATGCTCCAGCGCGATGCGCTGCGCGAGGCCATGGTGGAGGAGATGACCCGCGACAGCCGCGTCATCTTCTACGGTGAGGACGTGGCCGACTACGGCGGCGCCTTCAAGGCCAGCAAGGGCCTCATGGAGACCTTCGGCCGCGATCGCGTCTTCAACACGCCCATCTCCGAGGCCGCCATCTGCGGCACGGGCGTGGGCGCGGCGATGGCGGGCCTGCGGCCGGTGGTGGAGCTCATGTACATGGACTTCGCGCTCATGGCCTCGGACCAGATCGCCAACCAGGCCGGCAAGTGGCACTACATGAGCGGTGCCCAGACCACCGTGCCGCTCGTCATCCGAGCGTCGGTCGGGGCCGGCAAGGGCTACGGCGGCCAGCACAGCCAGTCCCTGGAGTCGATCTTCACGCACACGCCCGGCCTGGTGGTCATCTACCCGGCCACGGCGGCCGATGCCAAGGGCCTGCTGAAGTCGGCCATCCGCTCAAACGATCCGGTCCTCTTCTGTGAGAGCCAGGCGCTCTACGCGGAGCGTGGGCCCATCCCGGACGATCCCGACTACCTGGTGCCCATCGGGAAGGCACGCGTGGCACGCGACGGTGGCGACGCCACCATCGTGGCCTGGGGACCGGCGGTCGCGGACGCCATGGCGGCGGCTGAGACGCTGGCCGCTGAGGGCGTCGAGTGCGACGTCATCGACCTGCGCACGCTGGTGCCGCTGGACATGGAGACGGTGCTGGCGTCGGTGCGCAAGACCGGGCGCTGCGTGGTCGCGGCGCAGGCCGTGCTCATCGGCAGCTACGTCAACGAGATCGTGGCCCGCGTGGTGGCAGAGGCGTTCGACGACCTCGACGCGCCGGTGGCGCGCATCGGGGCGGCCAACGGCATCTCGCCGCAGGCCGAGGCGCTGGAGGCGGCCTTCCTGCCCCACGCCACCGACATCGCCGCCGCAGTCCGAGGGCTCATCTGATGGCCGTCGCGATCCGCATGCCCATGCCCGGGCAGATGACCGAGGAGTGCACGGTCCTGCAGTGGTTCAAGAAGGAGGGCGACACGGTCGTCCGGGGCGACCCGCTCTTCGAGATCGAGACCGACAAGTCCAACATGGAGATCGAGGCCTTCGACGAGGGCGTCCTGCTGCGCATCGACGCCCCGGAAGGGGCGACGGTGCCGGTGGAGTCCATCGTGGCCTGGATCGGGCAGCCCGGCGAGGAGATCCCCGCAGCCGTGGCGGCCGGTGTGGCGGCGGATGCGGCCGTGGCGGCGGGCGCTGGAGGCTCGGCGACGACGGGCGCGGGGGACTCCCCTGCCCCTGCCAGTCCACCAGGGGCATCTCTTGCAGGTCAGCCGGCGGAGGCCGCTGGCCAGTCGGAGGCCGTCGGCCAGCCGGTGTCGGGCGGTCAGTCGGCGCGGTCAGTCGGCCGGTGGCCGGATCAGCATCAGCCCGCGGGCCAGCCGGGTCGCGGCGGAGCTGGGCATCGACCCGCGGAGCGTGACCGGCTCCGGGCCCGGTGGCCGGATCGTCGAACGTGACATCCTGGCCGCCGGTTCTCCGGCGAGCGCGCCTGAAGCCGCGACGGTTGGGTCTGCCCTCGCTCCGGCGACAGGAGCGGTGGCATCGGCGCGCTCGCTCCGCTCCGGCGCTGCCCGCCGCAGCCATGTCCGGCCCGGGCGAGACGCTCAGCCGCATGCGCCAGACCATCGCCCGGCGGCTCACGGAGGGCACGTCCGTGCCCACCTTCACCGTGACCGTCGCCGTGGACATGACCGACCTGCTCACGCTTCGCGCCGATCTCAAGAAGCGCGGGTCGGACATCTCGGTGACCGACTTCATCCACGCCGCCACGGTCCAGGCGCTCGGCGAGTTCCCCATCCTCAACGCCTCCACCGACGGCCTGACGGTCTGGAAGCACGAGCACGTCCACCTCGGGGTGGCGGTCTCGGTACCGGCCGGACTGCTGGTGCCGGTCGTCCGCGAGGCTGACATGCTGAGCGTGCGTGCCCTGCACGACCGCACGGCGGAGGTCGTCGGGGCGGCCCGCACGGGCAAGCTCAGCCCGGACGCGCTCTCCGGCTCCACGTTCAGCGTCTCCAACATGGGCATGTTCGGGGTGGAGCAGTTCACGGCCATCATCAACCCCGGCGAGGCCGGCATCCTGGCCGTCTCCACCGTCACCCCGGAGGCGCGCATCTTCGGCGACGGCATCGCCGTGCGCCAGATGATGCGCATCACCCTCACGGCGGACCACCGACTCGTCGATGGCGAAGTCGGAGCGCGCTTCGTCAACGCCGTCAAGCGGAGACTGGAGAACGTCGAGGCGTTCCGCAACCAGGTGCCCACGGGCTGACGGCAGCC
>CAVPPQ010000007.1:0-33392 GCA_963707395.1 uncultured Chloroflexia bacterium | reverse complement strand
CGGTTGGATCCACCTCATCACGGGCTGCATGTTCAGCGGCAAGACCGACGAGATGCTGCGCCTCATCCGGCGCGCGGAGATCGCCGGGCGGCGCGTGCTGCTGGTGCGCCCCGCCGTGGACAGCCGCACCGCGGACGGCTCGGTGGAATCGCGCTCGGGCGTCGCCTACAAGGCCCTGACCGTGCAGGACAGCAGCGAGATCCCGCCCATCGTGACCGGCCAGCGTGCGTCGGTGGTGGCCATCGACGAGGCCCAGTTCTTCGACGACGGACTGCCGGAGATCGCGGAGCTGCTGGCCGCGGAGGGCCGCTCGGTGCTCATCTCCGGTCTCGACCAGGACTTCCTGGGCCGCCCCTTCAACGCCATGCCCACGCTCCTGGCCCTGGCCGACCAGGTCACCAAGCTCTCCGCCATCTGCACGGTCTGCGGTGCCGACGCGACGCGCACCCAGCGACTGGTGGGCGGCCGCCCGGCCGCCGCGGATGACCCGCTCATCGTCGTGGGCGGCATGAACGACGACCGCTACGAGGCCCGCTGCCGGGCGCACCACGTCATCGGCAGCGCCCGCGGCGCGACCTCCGACCTGCTCTGGAACCAGCTGCCCACCGTCTACGAGTGACGCCGACCCGGGCGCCGGCCATGGCGCCGGTCATGGCGCCGGCCATGGCGCCGGTCATGGCGCCGGGCCCCTAGAATCAGGCCGTGCCCCCTGCCAGGAAGGGCGCGCCGGGGGTCCCGTCCCCGACGCCCCGCTCGAGCCCCGTGCCACCTGCTGGCTTCTGGCTGCCCGACGAGGAGGCGCGACTGGCGTCGGACGAGCCGCTGCCCACGCCCCTCGACGATGCGGCGCCGTTGCCGGACGAGCCGGCACCCGATGACCTGGCACCCGATGACCTGGCACCAGCGCCGGTCGACGGGCACCAGGCTGGCCCGCGCCGCCGCCGATCCAGCAGCCACGAGGCTCCGCCGCCCGACGACGCGGAGTGGTTCTCCATGGTCGCCGCCACGGCAGGCGAATCGGCGCCCGCCCGCCCGCGACCGGACCCCGTCGCGAAGGCGCAGCGCTCGGCCGACGCCGCGGCGCTGGCCGCGGCCATCACCAGCCGCCTGAACCCCGAGCAGGCCCGCGCGGTCACCACGACCGGTGGCCCGCTCCTCATCCTCGCCGGTGCGGGCTCCGGCAAGACCCGGGTGCTGGCGCATCGCATCGCCTACCTGGTCGGCGTCGAGGGGGTGCCGCCCTGGCAGATCCTGGCCGTGACCTTCACGAACAAGGCGGCCGCGGAGATGCGCGAGCGCATCCTGGCCCTCGTCGGCGACGAGGGGCGGCAGGTGGCCATGGGGACGTTCCACAGCCTCTGTGCGCGCGTCCTGCGCCGCGACGGCGCGGCCATCGGCCTGGACCCGCGCTTCACCATCTACGACGCCGACGACCAGGCCGGCATCGTCAAGCAGGTCCTCCGCGACCAGGAGCTGCGTGGCGGGACCGAGCTGCGCCCGGCTGCTGTGCTCTCGGCCATCAGCCGCTGGAAGAACGAGCTCGTCAGTCCCCTGGAGGCCGACGAGGAGGCCCGCGGCTACCTGGAGGCGCACATGGCCCGCGCCTACACCGCCTATGCGAAGCGGCTCCGCGAGGCCTCCGCGCTCGACTTCGACGACCTGCTCATCGAGGCCGTGCGCCTCTTCGAGCAGGCCCCCGCGGTCCTCGCCCACTACCGTAGCCGGTGGCGCTACCTGCACGTGGACGAGTACCAGGACACCAACCGCGCCCAATACCTGTGGGTCAAGCTGCTGGCCGCCGAGCACCGCAACGTGGCCGTCGTGGGCGACGACGATCAGTCCATCTACAGCTGGCGTGGCGCGGACCTGCGCAACATCCTCGACTTCGAGCAGGACTACCCAGAGGCCACGGTCGTCAAGCTCGAGCAGAACTACCGCTCCACGCAGCTGATCCTCGACGCTGCCCACGCTGTCGTCGAGCGCAACGAGGGTCGCAAGGACAAGAGACTCTGGACGCAGAACCCACGCGGCGCGCTCATCGAGCGCTTCGAGGCGGACCGCGAGGACGAGGAGGCGGAGTGGGTGGCCCGCCAGGTCGAGGCGCTCGTGGCCGGCCGGGGGAGCGCCGGCTCCGTGCTCGCTCGCCGGGCGGATGAAGGCGACGACGATGTCTACCGACTCCAGGACGTGGCGGTCATGTATCGCACCAACGCCCAGAGCCGCGCCATCGAGGAGGCCTTCCTGCGCTACGGCCTGCGCTACCAGTTGGTTGGCGGCACGCGCTTCTACCAGCGCCGCGAGATCAAGGACGCCCTGGCCTACCTGCGTCTCTTGCGCAACGACCACGACGTGGCGGCCTTCGAGCGCGTCATCAACGTGCCGGCCCGCGGGCTCGGGCAGCGCTCGCTGGAGGTGCTCCGCGAGCTGGCGGCGCAGCGTGGTGGGGATGTCTGGGCGGCCCTCGCGGCTGCGACGGAGGGCGCTGGCGACCTGACCGCTCGGGCACGCCAGGCCTTCGGCGGCTTCCGCGCCCTCATCGAGCGCCTGCGGCGCCGCGTTGGCCTCGTGCCGCTGCCGGAGCTGCTCGACATCGTGCTCGAGGAGTCGGGCTACCGGGCCATGCTCATGGACGGCTCGCAGGACGGCGAGGACCGCTGGGCCAACCTGGCCGAGCTGCGCGAGGTCCTGGACCGCTACGGTGACCTCGAGCCGGAGGACGCCCTCGACCGGCTCCTCGAGGAGACGGCCCTCGTGGCCGACCAGGACGCCTACGCCGGCGATGCCGACAAGGTCACGCTCATCACGCTGCACGCGGCGAAGGGCCTGGAGTTCGAGGCCGTCTTCATCTGCGGCCTGGAGGAGGGCGTCTTCCCGCACGCCCGCTCGCTCGACGACCCACGGCAGATGGAAGAGGAGCGCCGCCTCGCGTACGTCGGCCTGACACGCGCCCGCAAGCGGCTCTACCTGACCCACGCTGCCCAACGCGCCACGTGGGGGCGCTCCAGCTTCTCCGTACCCAGCCGATTCCTGCTGGAGATCCCCGAAGGGCTCATGCACGGTCCGCGACTCGTCTCGCGCGACGATGACGACGACCAGCGTCCCATCGACGAGCGCCTCGGTGGCTACGACCTCTCGGCTGTCATCGGGCGGCGCGCCTCGGAGGCACGGCTCGTGGGGCGTCGGCCCATCGGCCCGAGCGGCGCCGGCCGACGACTGCCTCCCGGTGGCGGCTACAACCCCCCGCCGGGCGCTCACGGGCCGGTCGCGGCACGGGGCGCGCCGCAGCCCGGGGCTCCGCAGCCCGGGGCTCCGCAGCCCGGCGAGGTCTTCCGGCCCTCACGCGACCTGGCCGCTCGGCGGGAGGCCTACTACGGTCGTACCGCCGGGTCGACCCCGCCTTCGCTCGCGGGGCCGGTAGAGCCGGTCGAGCTGGTCGCGCCGCCGGCCGACGAGTGGAGCGTGCCGCCACCCTCGGCCGTCCCCGGTGAGCGCCGGTACCGCGACGGCCAGAAGGTGCGCCATCGCGTCTTCGGGGAGGGGCTGGTCGTCTCCTCCAAGCTCACCCGCAGTGACGAGGAGGTCACGGTCGCCTTTCCGGGCCAGGGCATCAAGAAGCTCATGGCCAGCCTGGCTGGGCTGGAGGTCTCGGGGTAGCGTCACCTGCTGGCCGGACCGCGCCAGCCGGGCCGTCCGCCTCTCGCCGTGCGGGTGTCATCGACTATCCTGCGCCCGACGTCACCGCACGGAGAGGCCCATGAGCGACGCGGAGTTGCTGCTCGACTGTCATGACCTGCGCAAACGCTACAAGGAGCTGACCGCGGTCGACGGCGTCAGCTTCCGCATCGCCCGCGGCGAGACCTACGGCCTGCTGGGTCCCAACGGGGCCGGCAAGACGACCACCATCTCCATGGTCTGCGGACTCCTGGAGCGTGACGGCGGCAGCGTCACGGTGGCCGGGCGAGCCATGGACATCGACGCCACGGAGGCCAAGGCCCTCATCGGCTACGTGCCCCAGGACCTGGCCATCTACCCGGACCTCTCGGCGCGCGAGAACCTGCGCTTCTTCGGTCGCCTTCAGCGCCTGGGCGGCGCGGCCCTCGATACGAGGGTGGCGGCCATCCTGGAGCTGACCGGCCTGACCGAGCGCGCCAACGATCGCACGGAGGCCTACTCGGGCGGCATGAAGCGCCGCCTCAACATCGGCATCGGCCTGCTCCACGAGCCGCAGCTGCTGGTCCTCGACGAGCCCACGGTGGGCGTGGACCCGCAGAGTCGCAACGCCATCCTGGAGGCGGTCGACGAGCTCCGCGCGGGCGGCATGTCCATCCTCTACACGACCCACTACATGGAGGAGGCGGAGCGGCTCTGCGACCGCATCGGCATCATCGACGCGGGCCGCATCCTGGCGGAGGGCACGCGCCGCGAGCTGGTGGCGACCGTCGGTCAGCTCGACCACGTGCGCCTCACTGCCAGCGGCTCGCTCTCGGCCGCCGCGACCGCGATCGCCGCGCTCGAGCGGGTGGAGTCGGCCAGCCTCGCCGACGGGGCCATCGAGATCACCGCGCACGGGGCCCGCACGCTCCTGCCCGGCCTCATCGCGGCGGCCACGGACGCCGGTGCCATCGTCAACGGCGTGGAGGTCGTGGAGGCGGACCTGGAGGCGGTCTTCCTGCATCTCACCGGTCGGGCGCTCCGGGACTGATCGGCACGCAGATGCGCTCGGCCCTGCTCATCGCCGCCAAGGACCTGCGCCTGAAGCTGCGCGACCGCTCGGCGATCTTGGTCGGGATCGTCGCGCCCTTTGCCCTGGCGGCGCTCTTCTCATCGATCCTGGGCGGGCTGGAACAGGACTTCCACGCCCACTGGGCGCTCGTCGACCTCGATGGCGGCGAGGTCGCCGCCGGGCTCGCGGACGGGCCTCTGAAGGGCATGGAGGATTCCGGCGTCCTGACCCTCGAACGACGTTCGACCGCCGAGGCGGCCCGTGCCGCCGTCGAAGAGGGCACGGTGGAGACGGCCATCATCGTGCCGGCCGGCTTCTCGGCGGCGACCCTGACGGGCGGCAGGACGGAGGTCGAGGTCGTCGTCGACCCGGATGCCAGCATCTCCGGCCAGGTAGCCGGGTCCGTACTCGCGGGCTTCGCCGACGACGTGAACGCCGTGCAGCTGGCCGTCGCCACGGCCATCTCGGCAGCCGGCGGATTCCCCGACTCGGCCACGACGTCGGCCATGGTCGAGCGGGTTCGCACGATGGCCGACCCCATCACCGTCGCCGACGTGGCCGCCGCGGACCGCCAGGCCTCCAATGCCACCTACTACGCGGCCGCCATGGCCATCGTCTTCGTCTTCTTCTCGGCCCAGTTCGGCCTCATCAGCCTGCACGCGGAGCGGCGCGCCGGCACCCTCGCCCGACTGCTCTCCGCTCCGCTCCGCTGGTGGTCCATCGTCGTCGGCAAGGTCATCGTGTCGATGGTCATGGCACTGGCCTCCCTTGGCGTCATCGTCCTGGGCACCTCGCTGCTCCTGGGAGCGCGGTGGGGAGACCCGGCCGCCGTAGCCACGCTGATGCTGGCGGCCGCGACGGCCGCCACGGGCATCGCCCTCCTGGCGGTGGCCTTCACACGGAACGAAGAGCAGGCCGGCTCGGCCGTGGCCGTGGTGACCATCGCGCTGGCCGTGGTCGGCGGATCCTTCTTCCCTGCCAACCAGGGCCCTGAGGTCATGTCTCAGCTCAGCGTCCTCACGCCGCACGCCTGGTTCCTGCAGGGCGTCAACGATGTCGCCAGTGACGGGGACCTGGTCTCTGTCGCCGGGCCTGCGGCCGTGCTGTTGGCCATCGGCCTCGTGGCCGGCGGACTGGGCCTCCTGCGCGTGCGCCGGCTGGTGCTCTCCTGATGGCGGCCTTCGAGATCGCGCGCGTCAACCTGCTGCGCGTCCTGCGCGACCGCACGAACCTCTTCTTCGTCTTCCTGCTGCCGCTCATCATCATCGTGGCCCTGGGCGCGGCCTTCGGCGGCTCCGGCACGATCCGGCTGGGGGTGGTGCGCACGGACGCCGGGCCGCTCGGTGACGAGCTCGTGGCCGCGCTGGCCGCGAGTGAGCTCTCCGTGGAGATCCGTGAGCGTGCCTCGATCGATGAGCTGCGGCGCGGCGTCGAGGAGGGCGACCTGGTCTTCGGAGTGGCCATCCCGCCCGGCTACGATGAGGCGCTGCGCGGCGGCCAGGATGTGGAGGTCAGCCTCGTGTCCCGGCAGGACAGCCTGCTGCCGGCACTCCGGCAGGTCGTGCAGGCGGCCGTCGCGGAGCAGTCGGCCCGGATCGGCGCCGCCAGGGTGGCCGCCGACCACGCCGGCATCCCCTTCGACGCCACCCTTGAGGTCGCGCGGAAGCGGCAGGCGGAGGCGGCTGGCATCGGCGTGCGCATCACGAGCCTGGGCGAGGCCACGGTGCCGAGCGGTGGCAACATCTTCGCCCTGGGCGCCCAGAGCCAGACCATCCTCTTCATGTTCCTGACCTCGATGACGGCCGCCAGCCAGCTCATCCTGACCCGCCAGCTGGGCGTCTCACGGCGCATGCTCTCCACGCCCACACGGGTGCGCTCCATCCTCATCGGCGAGCTCGGCGGCCGCTTCGCCATCGCCATGATGCAGGGCCTCTTCATCGTCCTCGTCTCGTCGCTGGCGTTCGGCGTCAGCTGGGGCGACCCGGCCGGCGCGGCGGCGATCATCATCCTCTTCGCCCTCGTGGGCACCGGCGCCGCCATGACCGTAGGGGTCTTCTCACGCAACGCCGATCAGGCCAGCGCGCTGGGCGTGGTGCTGGGCATGGTCCTGGGTGCCCTGGGCGGCGCCATGGTGCCGCTGGAGCTCTTCCAGGAGCCCATCGCCAGCCTCGCCCGCCTGACCCCGCACGCCTGGGCCATCGATGCCTTCCGGGACCTCGTATTCAGCCGCGCCGGGCTCCTCGAGATCCTCGCCCAGCTGAGCGTGTTGGTGGCGTACGCGGGCGTGCTGGTGGCGATCGGGATCTGGGGGCTGCGCCGCTCCCTCACACGCGGCTGAGTCGGTCGCGACGGTGCCGGGCGGCCGCGCCCGAGGCCACGCCCTGAGGCCACGCCCTGAGGCGCCCCGGCTGAGGCCGCGCTGAGGCGCCGCGGCTGAGGCGGCTGAGGCCGCCGCGTTGAGGCGCCGCGTTGAAGCCACCCGCCCGGGATCGGCGCCCGATCTGCCCACGGTCGGCGCGCCCTCCTCGCTGTCGGGAGCGTCGATGGCCGAGATTTCACCTGTGAGGTCACTATCGGCCACCCAAGCCGTCCAACAGACCTCCAGGGGCGCGTTCCTTCGCCGACTGTCACGTCACAGGACTGCGTCGGCCAGTCTGGGTCGCCAGGAGGCACCCCAGCGAGGCCCTGGCGCCTCATCTCGGTCGATACTGACCTGTGGCGTCAGGACGGCCAACCCGACCAAGCGGTCGCGGCTCGACTCGGGCCCGCGCCGGGACTCGCGGCCCAGCTCGTGTTTGCGCCGGGCTCGCCGACGCGGCTCGACTCGGGCCCGCGCGGGACTCGCGGCCCCCTGGGGCTCGCGCCCAGCCTGGGCTCAGCACTGGCCCCGTGCGGGGCTCCCGACTCAGCTCGGGCCGGGGGCTGCGCTCTGCCCAGGGGTCGGGCCCCCGGCAGCGCTCGGTGCGGGGCTCAGCCCTGGCTCGGTGCGGGGCTCGGCGACCCGGCCTCGGGGCTCGGCGACCCGGCCTCGGGACTGGAGTCGGGGCTGGGCTCGGGGCTGGGCTCGCCCGTCCTGATCTTGTACTCCTCATCAGGAGGACGCGCACCCGGACCGCCCGGCAGGGGCAGGAGGTCCGTGATGTCCTGGAAGTCGTAGATGTGGTCCTTGTCCGGCCAGGTGTAGGAGCGGTTCGGCAGGTCCGGCAGGTCCGCGCCGAAGTACTCCCGCAGGATCATGCGGAAGATGTTCACGCCCGTGTCGTCCTCGGGCACGGTGTAGTCAAGGCCGGGCAGGTAGTAGGCGCGCAGCACCCCGTGGCGGATGCCGTAGGTCTCCGGGGTGCCGTCGATGCAGTCGTCGTCGCCGCAGAGGTAGGGGCCCTCGTCCGCGCTGATGACGATGATGGGGTCGGTCTCGTCCGGCCCATCCAGCAGCGATGCGACCGTGCGCTTGATGAGCTGGTTGGTGTACTGCAGCTGCTGGTCGAAGAGCTCCGCCTCCGAGGTGCGGTCCGCCTCCTCCTTGAGCACGCGCCGCCCGCCCTCGCCGAGCACGTACGGGGGGTGCGGAAGGAGGATGTGGGCGAAGACGAACTTGCGGCCCGGGGTCCGGCCCAGGTGCTGCACCTGGCGGATGGCGAAGAGGGCCATGTCGCGATGCTGGGCGCGCGAGGGCGTGTCCGGCTCCTCGCGTCCGGCCAGCTTCTCCAGGGCAGGCAGGATGGTGCCGCCCTTGAGCACCGATCCGAACTCGGCTGTCTTGCCCAGGCTGAGCACCTCGTCCGCGATGGGGCTCGTTCGGGTCGGCTCCCACCAGGCCCCGATGTGGTAGAAGCGGTACCCCTGCTGGCGCAGGAACGTGCCCACGTCATGGCGGGCCAGCAGCTCCCGTGCGGGGGCGCGATCACCGCTGTCGGGACCGACCGTCTCCGTGAGCTCGTCGAGGTGTCGCATGTTGAGCGTGGAGGCCAGGCTGAGGTCGCTGGTGTGGTAGGTGGCCCGCGCGCCCGGGATGACCTGCAGGCCCATGGCCTCCAGGTCCGGGTAGAGGTCGTTCTCGATCCCGTAGGCCTCCTTGAGCGACCAGTCGGAGCCGTAGCGGTCGAAGTTCAGGAAGTAGATGTCCCGTTCAGGGTTTCGCGTCGACTCGATACCGACGTCGCCCGTCACAGGCTCCCCCTCCGAGGCCCGCACGGCACGCATCGTCTCGGCCGGGACGATGGTGATGAGCGACATGGCGACCAGGATCGCCGTGAAGACGTTCAGGCCCGCCGTCATGGTCGCCAACGAGCCGCGGGCCCGCCACGCGTAGACCGCCACGGCCACGATGAAGACCACCCAGGCCACGAGCTGCGCCTCCTCCGGGATGCCTGCCCCGCCGAGCTGGAAGGCGGCGTGGCCGAAGAACAGCAACGTGAGCAACACGGCCGAGGCCAGCAGCGCCCCCCGCCGCAGGTCGCGGAAGAGCAGGGCTGCACCGGCAAAGACGACGACAGCCAGGCCCAGCGCCAGGAGGAGCGGCTCGACGAGCTGCTCGAGCAGCACCTCGCTGATGTTGGCGGCGTACACGAAGAGCACGGCGTAGGCAGCCAGAAGCAGGGGATGGAATGGCCAGCGGGACAGGATCTTCACGGCTCATGGGAACGTAACACGAGATGCGCGCCGGCCGCCTATCCTCGCCTGCATGAGCGAGCTGTCGACGCCGCCGCCGGCCGACGAACGGGAGCAGGCCAGCTCCGATGGCCATGCGGGCGAGCCCGACCAGGTGCGCAGCCGGGCCGCCGAGTTGCGCGAGCTCCTGGCGCGGGCGAACCGCCTCTACTACGAGGAAGACGCTCCCGAGCTCGCCGACGCCGAGTACGACCGACTCCTGCGGGAGCTCTCGGACCTGGAGACCGCCCATCCCGAGCTGCTGACGCCCGATTCGCCGACGCAGCGCGTGGGGTCGCCGGGCGCTGCGGGCGGTGCCCTGGGCGAGGTCGAGCACCGCATGCCCATGCTGTCGCTGGCCAACGCCTTCGATGCCGAAGAGCTGCGTGCCTTCGACGCACGGGTGCGGCGCGGGCTCGGCCTGGCGGAGGGTGAGTCGGGACCGGCCTATGTGGCCGAGCTCAAGATCGACGGACTGGCCATCAGCCTGCGCTACGAGGAGGGGCGCTTCGTCCTGGGTGCCACCCGCGGCGACGGTCGCACGGGCGAGGACGTCACGGCCAACCTGCGCACGATCCGCGCCATCCCCCAGGTGCTCCCCGAGCCGGTCGACCTGGAGGTGCGTGGCGAGGTCTACATGCCCAAGGCGGAGTTCGCGCGCATCAACGCCGAGCGCGAGGAGCAGGGTCTGCCGCTCTACGCCAACCCGCGCAACAGCGGTGCCGGCTCGCTGCGCCAGCTGGATCCGCGGGTCACGGCCAGCCGCAACCTCTCGGCCTGGTGCTACATCCTGCTCGAGGAAGGCGGGCCGGCCGCTGCGAGCCAGGACGCGGCCCTGGAGCGCCTGGCCGCCCTGGGCTTCCCGGTCGAGCCCAACCACGCTGCGGGCCTCGACATGGAGGGCATCATCGCCTTCGCCGAGCGTTGGCGAGAACCTCGTCACGACCTGCCTTACGAGACCGACGGGGTCGTCGTCAAGGTCGACCGGTCGGATCTTCAGGCGCGCCTGGGGATGGTCAGCCGGGCGCCGCGGTGGGCCATCGCCTACAAATTCCCGCCCGAGCAGGTGGAGACCGTGGTCGAGGACATCGTGCCCTACGTCGGCCGGACGGGGACGCTGACCCCCGTTGCGCACCTGCGGCCCGTGCTCGTGGCCGGCTCGACGGTGGCACGCGCCACCCTCCACAACCTCGACGAGGTACGCCGCAAGGACGTTCGCATCGGCGACCGGGTCCTGCTCCACAAGGCCGGTGATGTCATCCCGGAGGTCGTGCGCAGCCTGCCGGAGGCTCGCGATGGCTCCGAGCGCGAGTTCGAGATGCCGTCCCGCTGCCCGGTCTGTGCGGCGCCCGTGTCCCGCGATGAGGGCGAGGTGCGGCACCGCTGCAGCAATCCCTTCTGTCCGGCGCAGGTCATCCAGGGCCTCTCGCACTTCGTGGGCCGTGGCGGCATGGACATCGAGGGTGCCGGGTTCGCCGTGCTGGACCAACTGCTGGCCCGGGGCCTCGTGAGCGGTCCGGCCGACTTCTTCCGGCTCACGGTGGAGGACCTGGTCGCACTGGACCGCTTCGCGCAGAAGTCGGCCGAGAACCTCGTGGCTGCCATCGACCGAGCCCGGCGCCGACCGCTCTCGCGCATCCTGGCCGCGCTGGGCATCCGCCACGTCGGCGAGCAGACCGCCATCGACCTGGCCGCGTGGGTGGCGACGACCTGGCCGCCCGGTCCGGACGAGACGGAGGCCGACTGGACGCGGCGCATCGCCGCCGAGCTGGCGGCCGTGGAGCCCGGGCGCTTCACCGAGGTGCCCGGCATCGGCGGCGTGGTGGCAGCCAGCCTGGGCCGTTTCTTCGCCGATGCCAGCACGTCCGGGCTGCTCGGCCAGCTGGCGGCCGTCGGCGTCGTGGCGGTCCCGCCGCGAGTGCCGACGCAGGGGTCGGACGCGGGCCCGTTGGCGGGCAGGACGCTCGTGGTGACGGGCACGCTGGAGGGCTTCGATCGGCCGGCTGCTGAAGCCGCCATCCGAGCCGCGGGTGGCAAGGCGGCCGGTTCGGTGAGCCGCAGGACCGACTACCTCGTGGCCGGCGAGAACGCCGGGACCAAGCTGGCCAGGGCCCAGGAGCTCGGCGTCCAGATCCTCGACGAGGCCGCCTTCGTGGCGCTCCTGGGAGGATCGGTGTCTGGACCCGGCTCAGACGACGCGCGGGCCCAGGAGGCCTGACCTCGGCCGCGGGGCCGCCCGCCCTGGGGCCGACTACCCCCGGGTGGTCTGCCGCCTGCCCTGGGGCCGACCACCCCTGCCGCCGCCGCTGGCCTGCCCGCCCGCGCGTGCCGCCCGCCCGCGCGTGCCGCACGTGCACCCCGGCCGCAAGCTCCGACCGCAAGCCCCGGAGTCGCCCTCGACGCTATCCTTGGCCCGTGGCCACCCTTTCCCGCCGCGACGTCGAGCACGTCGCCCACCTCGCACGCCTTGGGCTGAGCGAGGAGGAGATCACCCTCCTCGAGGGACAGCTGAACCACATCCTGGACCAGTACGCCGTGCTCTCCGAGCTGGACACGGAGTCCATCCCGCCCACGGCCCAGGTCATCGAGCAGGAGAACATCCTTCGTGACGACGTGGTGCGTCCCGGGTTCGACGTGGAGGAGGCGCTGGCCAACGCCCCTGAGCGAAGCGGCCCGCACTTCGTCGTGCCGGCCGTCCTGGGTGGCCATGGCGACGACTGAGCGAGCGGCGGCCCAGCGACCGTGATCCCCGAGGCGGTGCCGGGACGTTCGACCCCCGGACGCACGCTGACGCGCCTCCACGCCCACGAGATGGCCGCCCGGCTGCGCCTGGGGGACATCTCGAGCGTGGAGCTGCTGGACGCCCATCTCGATCTCATCGCCGAGCAGGACCATGCCCTCCACGCCTGGCTGGCCGTGGACGTTGCGCACGCCCGGGAGGCGGCCGCGTCGGCCGATGCGCGGCTGGCCGATGCCCGCCGCGACGGCCACCACGCGCTCGAGGCGCTGCCGCCCCTGCTCGGCATCCCGGTCGCCCTCAAGGATCTCGTCATGGCCCGCGGCCGGCAGGCGACGGCCGGGAGCCGCATCCTGGAGGGTTTCATCGCCCCTTATGACGCGCACATCGTGGAACGGCTGGACGCGGCCGGTGCCGTCATCGTCGGCAAGACCAACATGGACGAGTTCGCCATGGGCAGCTCCACGGAGCACTCCGCCTTCGGTCCGACCGCCAATCCGTGGGACTTGGGGCGCGTGCCGGGTGGCTCCTCGGGTGGCTCGGCAGCGGCCACGGCGGCCTTCCACGTCCCGGTGGCCATCGGCACCGACACGGGTGGCTCCATCCGCCAGCCCGCCTCGCTGACCGGCATCGTGGGCATCAAGCCGACCTACGGCCGCGTCAGCCGTTACGGCATCATCGCCTTCGCCTCCTCACTGGACCAGGTCGGGACCTTCGGACGCGACGTGCGAGACGCCGCGCTGCTGCTCGCTGCCGTGGCCGGAAGGGACGAGCGCGACTCGACCTCGACACCGCTGCCCGTGCCGGACCTCTCTTCGCTCCCGTCCGGGGATGACGAGGCGGCTGACCGACTTCGAGGCCTGCGCCTGGGGCTGCCGCGGCAGTACTTCGCGGCCGGCCTGGAGCCCGGCGTGGAGGCTCGGGTGCGGGAGGGCATCGCGGCGCTGGAGGGAGCCGGGGCCGAGATCGTCGAGGTGGACATGCCCCACACCGACTACGGCCTCGCGACGTACTACATCGTGGCCCCGGCGGAGGCGTCGGCCAACCTGGCCCGCTACGACGGCATCCGCTTCGGGCCGGCCGTGCGCGACGGTGACGTGCTGGCCAACTACCTGGCCACCCGCGACCGCGGCTTCGGACCGGAGGTCAAGCGGCGCATCATGCTTGGGACGTACGCGCTCTCGGCCGGGTACTACGACGCCTACTACCTCAAGGCCCAGAAGGTGCGCACCCTCATCAAGTCCGATTTCGACCGCGCCTTCGAGCAGGTGGACGCGCTCGTGGCGCCGACCAGCCCGACCGTGGCGTTCCCCCTGGGCGCCCGGCTGGATGACCCAGTGGCGATGTACCTCATCGATGCCTGCACGCTGCCGGTCAGCGTGGCCGGCCTGCCGGGGATGTCCGTGCCATGCGGCCTTGCGGATGGGCTACCGGTGGGGCTGCAGCTCATCGGCCGGGCCTGGGACGAGCTGCGACTGACCACCATCGCCCGCGGGTATGAGGCCGTGACGGCGACGGCCGACTGGCGCACCCTCGAGCCGAGCGACCTGGTGCGCGCCTCAGACCCGTCCACGCCTCGGCCGGCGCTGCCGAAGGGCTGATCAGGAACGATCCGGCATCCGACAGGGCGCCGACCCGGGCGCGCGCATCGGGACGGCTCGATCACCCCGCCCGGGGATCCAGACGAACTGCGTGAGACCGCGCCAAGACGCCGCCCCGCTCAGGGCGAGGATCGGCGTCCTGATGCGGGATGCTCCAGGCCTCAGGCGGGCTTGACCTCGTCGTTCTCGGAGTCGGTGGCAAGAGCCTCAGCCGTATCCTCGGGTGCTGGCTCGGTGATCGCCTCGACCACCGGCTGCACGGTCTGGGCGTCGGCTTCACCGATGGGCGCGATGGCCTCCGCCACCGGCTCGGTCACGGCCTCCGCCACCGGCTCGACGACAAGCGCCGGGGCTGCGACGGGCGCCGCCACGGCTGCCGGTGCCGCCACGGCGCCGCACCACCGGCTGCCGCCACGGGCGCGGGCGCGACCACCGGTGCCGCCACGGGCGCGGGCGCGACCTCGACGGCGGCGGGGACCTCGCCGCTGGGCTCGATGACCGAGCTCGCGGCGACCACGGCAGCAGCTTCCCCGGCTCCTGCGCTCGTGCCGCTGGCAGGGGCGACGGCCGGAGCCGCCGGAGCCGCCTGGGCCGCCGGCGCGGCAGGAGCCGCCTGGGCCGCCGGCGCGGCAGGATGCTGCCGCTGTCTGCCGGTGCTGCCGGGGCCTGCAGCTTGCCATCGGCACGCCGCGAGGCCTCGTTGGTGCCGCCCTTGACGATGAAACCGTCCGGAAGCTCGGTCAGCAGGGTGCCGGCGCGGATGGCCTCCTTGGCCTCCAGCACGGCCCTCTTGAACTGGAGCCCGTCGAGCAGCTGCGCATAGCGCTCATTGGCCATCTCGGATGCCGTGTAGATGGTCAGGTCCGCGTACCCCAGCGTGCGACCGATGAGGGACTGCTCGGTGCGGATGTCGTTGATCTGCTCCAGGGACGAATCGATGCTGCTCTTGCGAACCACTCCCTGCATGCGCATGGCGCGACGGCTGGTGAGCACGTAGCGGCGGCTCCACCAGCGCACCAGGTCGATGGGCAGCCAGATCAGCGAGAGGATGAACATCACGAGCGCGATCAAGAGGATCAGCTGGTTGAGCGACCCCAGGATCCCCTCGTCCCAGCCGAGCAGCACGTTCAGGATCACCAGGCCGACGGCCGCCAGCAGGATGAGGATGGGCCGCAGGGCATAGCGGATGGCCGCCATCCAATGCTGGCGCGTCTCGATGAGCACGACCTCGCCGCTTGCGAGAAGGGAATCCAGAAAGTTGTCGGACACGGCCCTCACGTCCTTCCACTGCACGTTGTAGTCGGCGCCTAGTCTCCCACACGACAAGCTGGGCCGATCGACCCCTATACTTCCGAGCCAACGCCCTGCTCCCGAGCCGCCGACCCGAGGCCCCGATGACCAGCCAGCCCATCCTCCGAACCGCCCGTCCCCGCCTGTCCCGGCGCGTGCGGGAGGTGCCGCCGTCCGGCATCCGCAAGTTCTTCGATGTCCTCAACTCCATGCCGGACGTCATCAGCCTGGGCGTGGGCGAGCCGGACTTCGACACGCCGTCGTCGGTCGTGCAGGCAGGCATCGCCGCGTTGCAGGCCGGCCGCACCCACTACACGAGCAACTACGGCACCATCGAGCTGCGTCGCGCCCTCTCCGCGCACCTGGAACACCGCTACGGGGTGGCCTACGATCCGGATAGCGAGATCGCCATCACCGTCGGATCGAGTGAGGGGCTGGCGGCCAGCCTCGCGGCCGTGACGGACCCGGGTGACGAGGTCGTCTTGCCGGCGCCCACCTACGTGGCCTACGCACCGGACATCATCTTCTCGGGCGGCACCCCGGTCTTCGTGACGACCCGCCCGGAGGATGGTTGGCAGGTGGACCCGGACGCGGTGGAGGCCGCCATCACGCCGCGCACGAGGGCGCTCTTCCTGGGCTACCCCAACAACCCCACGGGGGCGGTGCTGGACCCGGAGCGCCGGCGCGCCCTGGCGGCCATCGCCGAGCGCCACGATCTCGTCGTCATCAGTGACGAGGTCTATGACCGGCTCGTGTACGGCGGTCACCGCCACGAGGCCTTCAGCGCCATGCCCGGCATGCGCGACCGCACCATCCTGCTGGGCGGCTTCTCCAAGGCGTACGCCATGACCGGCTGGCGAGTCGGCTACGCCTGCGCTCCCGCGGAACTGCTGGACGGCATCATCAAGGTCCACCAATACATCATCATGTCGGCCCCCACCATGGCCCAGGACGCGGCCGTCGTGGCGCTGGCGGAGGCGGACGCGGACGTGGACCGCATGGTCGCCGAGTACGACCGCCGCCGGCGCATGTTCGTGAGCGGTCTGCAGCGTATCGGCCTGCCGACCTCGGAGCCGCGCGGCGCCTTCTACGCCTTCCCCAGCATCGCCGCCAGCGGCCTCTCGAGCGACGAGTTCAGCGAGCGCCTCCTCTTCGAGCACCACGTCGCAGTCATCCCGGGCACCGCCTTCGGGGATGCCGGCGAGGGCTACGTGCGCGCCTCGCTGGCGACCGCCTACGAGAAGCTGGAGGAGGCGCTCGTGCGCATCGAGCGGTTCCTCGCCACCCTCTGATGGCCGCGGTCACGGCCGCTGACGGCCCTCGCGCCCTGATGGCTGCCGCGCGCCGATGATGGCGGCCGCGCCGGCCGACGTCCGCTACGAGGCGGTCATCGGCATCGAGATCCACGTCCAGCTGCGCACGGCCTCCAAGATGTTCTGCGGCTGCTCCAACGACGCCGCGGAGACCGCACCGAACGCGCGCACGTGCCCGGTCTGCCTCGGCCTGCCCGGGGCCCTGCCGGTCATCAATCGCGCGGCCGTGCGGCACGTGCTGGCCACCGGCCTCGCCATCGAGGCCATCACCCCGCCGGTGACCCGCTGGGACCGCAAGAACTACTTCTACCCGGACCTGCCCAAGGGCTACCAGATCAGCCAGTACGAGCTGCCGCTGGCTTCCGCCGGGCGGCTGGTGGTCGAGACGTCCCGCGGCAGCGTGGAGGTCGGCATCACGCGGGCGCACCTGGAGGAGGACACGGCCCGGCTCATCCACACGCGCCTCGGGGATCGCGCGGTCAGCCTCCTCGACTACGACCGCTCCGGATCGCCGCTCATGGAGATCGTCACCGACCCGGTCATCCACGATGCCGAGACGGCGCGCCGCTACGCGGAGGAGCTGCGCCTGCTGCTGGTGACCATCGGTGCCTCGGATGCCGCCATGGAGAGTGGCCAGATGCGCGTGGAGGCCAACATCTCGCTCCGCCCGGTGGGCACGGAAGCCTTCGGCACCCGGGTCGAAGTCAAGAACATGAACTCGTTCCGCTCGGTCGAGCGGGCCATCGACTTCGAGATCGTGCGCCAGGAGGCAGCCCTGCGGGCAGGGGAGCCGCTCATCCAGGAGACGCGCGGCTGGGACGACGAGCGCGGCCTGACCTACCACATGCGCACCAAGGAGTCCTCGGACGACTACCGCTACTTCCCCGAGCCGGACCTGCCGCCGCTGCGGCTGGATCCGGCTTGGCTGGAGGAGATCCGGGGTTCCTTGCCGGAGCTGCCCGCGGCACGACGCCGGCGCTACCGTGACGACCTGGGCCTCTCCCCGTACGACGCCGGCGTGCTCGTCAACGACGCGGCCGCCACGGCCATCTTCGAGGTCGCCCGAGCCGCCGACCCCGATCTCTCTCCCAAGAAGCTCGCCAACTGGGTCAGCGGTGAGTACCTCCGCCTGGCCAAGGGTGAGGAGGGTGTCCCCGGCGTCGAGCAGGTCTCAGGCGAACAGCTGGCGGCCCTCGTGCGCCTCGTGGAAGACGGCGGCATCAACGGCGGCAGCGCCAAGCAGGTGTTCGCGGAGCACGCGCGCAGCGGCCGTCCCGTGGCGGACCTCGTGGCGGAGCTCGGCCTGCAGCAGATCAGCGACGTGGACGCGCTGCGATCCGCCGTGGCCGAGGTCATCGTCGAGCAGCCCGCGGCTGTGGCGGACGTGCGGGCTGGCATGGACAAGGCCATCGGCTTCCTCACTGGGCAGGTCATGAAGAAGACGCGCGGACAGGCCAACGCCGCGCTCGTGGGCGAGCTGTTGCGCGACGCCCTGGGTGGTGGTTCGGCCGCCGAGCCCCCCGCCGACTCGCCCACCGGAGACCCGCCCGACTCCCGGTCCGGGGATCACCCGGAGCCCCTCGCGTGAGCCCCCTGGGCCTGCTGCTCATCCTCGCCGGCGTCATCGCCATCGCCGTTGGCGCGATGCGGATCCGGGGACCACTGGCCACCATCCGCCGGCTCGACGAGACGGCCGCCAACCTCGCGCGCTACACGAGCTGGCGCGGCCGAGACACGAGCGTCGACGTCGAGGGTCCGACCGGAGCCGACGAGATGCGCGCGCTGATGCGCCGGCAAGCCACCCTCTGGGGTGCCCTCGTGGTGGTCGGCGTGGTGCTCGTCGCGGCAGGGCTCATCGCCCTGTAGCCGGGCCGGGCAGCCCGCCCAGGGCGGCAGCAGGCCCAGGGCGGAGCCGGCCCAAGGCGGAGCAGGCCCAGGGCGGCCGCAGGCCCAGGGCGGCCGCCGGCCCCCGTCTCGGGGCTCTGACCCCCGATCAGCCCTCGGGAGCAGGCGAGGCGGTCGCGTCCGACTCGGCTGCGGTCGGCAGGCCAGCGAGGTCCACGGGCGCCCCGCAGTCGACCGGACACGTGTCCACCTGGCCGGTCAGGACGGCCTGCTCGGCCGCGGCGTAGCGTTCCGCAAGGTCGACCGGCATGCCCGCCAGGCGCGTCCACTCGTCGGTCACGCCCACCTGGCCGTCAGCGAGCCCCAGGCGCCATTCGGGCGCGAGCTCCCCGTTGGCCCACGAGAAGACGGCCTCGCGGACGGCGTACGGGTAGTCCTTGGTGATGCTGGCGACGATGCACTCCCCCAGCTCCGGGTGCGTCGCAGAGACGTCGATGTCGGTCCCGACGGCCAGGATCTCGGCCTCGCAGGCGGCCTCGATGATGCCGCGTGACCCGCTGCCGGCCAGGGGCAGGACGACGTCGGGCTGATAGACGTCGATGAAGGCCTTGGCAAAGGACTTGGCCGAGACCGGGTCACCGAAGGCGACATCCTCCCCCTCGTCGGCGAGGTAGGCCAACTGCACCTCGATGTCCGGCTTGACCGACCGCGCGCCCAGGACGAAGCCCTGGATGGTGCGGTTGCAGTCGGGACAATCGGCCGTGCCGCTGATGATGCCCAGGGTGTCGTCGCGGCTGGCCGCCGCGGCGACGATGCCGGCCAGGTAGGCGGCCTGGTCGGTGTCGAAATCGACGGCCATGTAGTTGAAGGGGATGGCTCCGGCCCCACCCTCGCAGGTGCCGGACGGATCGGCCCGTCCATCGCCGGTGACGCAGGGCAGCGGCTGGTCGATGTCGAAGAAGACCGTCTCCGGGTAGGCCTTGGCGAAGCCGACGGTGCCCTGCCCGTCACCGCCGCTGATGACCACCAGGTCGTACCCCTTCTCGCCGGCATCGCGAGCCGCCAGCACGACGTCCTCGGTGCCGGGCAGGCTCACCGAATCGAGCGCCGCCTTCTTGCCCGAGACCTGCCCGCCGACTTCCGTGAAGGCGAACGTGGCGGTCTCCGTGATGGCGGCGTTGATGGCCGGCTGGGTCAGGTCGTTCTTGATGAGGGCCATGCTGAGGTCCTCGAACTGCGGCGGCGGCGCCGTCGCGATGGGCTCATCGAGCTGCGCGGAGACCGCGCTCCCGGTCAGCAGCGCCAGCGCTGCCGCCAGGCTGATGACGTTGACGATGGGTGTTCCGCGCATCGGTCCCTTCCTTGACAGGCTCAGCGACGACGTTCGAATGGTACGTGCAGCGCGGCACCCTCCGCTCCCGGCGGGCAACGGCGGCTGCCGCACTCAGCGCAAGCCGCGATGGTCGACGGCCGTGCAGCGATCCATGACCACCGCCAAGCCGCCCTCGTGAGCGATGCGCGCGGCCTCCCAGGAGACGATGCCCTGCTGCAGCCAGAGCGTGCCGCAGCCCAGCGCGACCGCCGAGCGAGCGATATCCGGTGCGTGCTCGGCCCGGCGAAAGACGTCCACGATGTCGAAGGGGCGACCGTCGCCGGCCGCGACCGCCGCCTCCAGCGTCGGGAAGCAGGGTTGGCCCAGGACGCTGGCAGCCTCTGGGTTGACGGGCACGCACTCGTAGTCCTGCTCGAGCAGGTACGCCATGACGACGTTCGAAGCGCGCCACGGGTAGGGCGAGGCGCCCACGACCGCGATCCGCCGCGCCGCCCGCAGGACCGCTCGCGCACCCTCCGCGTCAAGGACGGGGACCGGCGTCACGACCGGCCCTGCCCCGGCCTGCTCCGGCTCGTCCGGGCTACGAGGCACTCTCTCGCTCGTAGGGTTTGCCCACCGCTGCCGGAGCCACGCTGCGGCCCACGACCCCGGCCAGGACGATGATGGTCACGAGATAGGGGAGGGCGGACCAGAACTGGTCCGGGATCGCGGTCAGGATCTCGCCCAGCTGGCCGGTCGGCGGCACGGTGCGGATGGCGATGCTGAGCGATCCTGCGGCCGCGAAGAGGAGCGCTGCGCCGAACGAGCCCAGCGGCGTCCAGCGGCCGAAGATGAGCGCCGCCAGCGCGATGAAGCCGCGCCCACCGGTCATGCCGGACTGGAAGTTGGTGCCGAAGTCCAGGGTGAACCAGGCACCCGCAAGGCCCGCGAAGATGCCGCCCAGGATGACGTTGCGATAGCGCAGCCGGATGACGTCAACGCCCACCGTCTCTGCCGCCTTGGGGTGCTCACCCACGGCCCGGGTGCGCAGGCCCCAGCGCGACCGGAAGAGCAGCACCTGCAGCACGACGGCCAGCAGCAGGACAGACATCGTGATCGGCCCCTGGCTGAGGAACATGTCGAAGAGCCAGCCCACGAAGGGCAGGTCGGTGAGCCACGCGGGCGGCACGAACGGTGCGAACTTGCCTGCCGATGGCGGGGACGAGGCGCTGATGATGATGATCATGTACCCGGTGATCCCGAGGGCCACGATGTTGATGATCGTGCCACTGATGATCTGGTCGGCCCTGACGGTGATGGACAGCCAGGCGTGGATCGCGGAGACGGCCATCCCGGTGAGCAGGGCGGCCAGGAGCCCGATCAGCAGCGCCGGCGTGGCGCCGAAGGCGAAGTCGGCCTTGGGCTGGTCAGGGAAGATCTGCACCACCAGCGAGGCCGCGAACCAGCCGGCGAAGGCGGCCGCGATCATCATGCCCTCGATGCCGATGTTGACGACGCCGGAGCGCTCGTTCATGAGGCCGCAGTAGGAGCCCAGGGCGATGGGCGCTGCGAGGGCCAGGATGATGGCCCCATTCGTGGTCAACACGACGATGAGGTAGTCCACGAGCTGGAAGAAGAGCCCGGCCACCGGGATGTCGAAGAGGACGTCCACGCTAGCGCCCTAGCCCCGCGTGGCGGTCGATCCGCCGTAGCTGCTGGTCACGGTCTTCAGCTCGTCGACACTGCCGCCCCGCGTTTCGCGCAGCCGGAAGACCCAGCGCACGATGAGGTCAGCGGCCAGGAAGAACAGGATGACGCCCTGCAGGATGTCGATCATCTGCACGGGCACGCCGGCCTTGATCTGCATGAGCGGGGCGCCCGCGCGCAGGGCACCCAGGAGCAGGCCTCCGAGCAGGATGCCCCACGGGTTGGCGCGGCCCAGGAGCGCCACGGTGATGGCGTCGAAGCCCACCGAGGTGGCATAGGCGGCCGGCAGATAATCCTGCACGCCCAGGATCTCCACAGCTCCGGCCAGTCCCGCCAGCAGACCGGCTGCGGTCATGGTGAGCACGATGATCATGCGCGGGCGCATGCCGGCGTAGCGCGCCGCATCCGGGTTGGCACCCACGGTGCGGATCTCGAAGCCGATGGTGGAGCGATACAGGATCCACCACACGATGGGCACGGCGGCCAGCGCGATGAGCACACCAGCATGCAGTTCATGCCCGCTGGTGCCGGTCAGGACCGGGATGCCGGCCTCGCCGACGGACGTCGTCCGCGCGAACGTGGCGCCGCGGGCCCGGAGCGGCTCGCTCACCGCCCACGAGACGATCTGGAGGGCCACGAAGTTGAGCATGATGGTGACGACCACCTCGTGGGCGCCGGTGAACGCCTTGAGCCAGCCCGGGATGAAGCCATAGGCCGCGCCCGCCGCCAAGCCGGCCAGGAGGGCCAGCGGGACGGCGATGATGGACGGCGAGTCCGCGAGGGCGATGCCAGCCGCGACGCTGCCCAGGGCGCCCATGAGGAACTGGCCCTGGGCGCCGATGTTGAAGAGGCCGGCCTTGAAGCCGAGGCCCACGGAAAGGCCCGCCAGGATGTAGGGCGTGGCGCGGACGAGCGTGTCGATCAGGCCGCTCGAGCTCAGTAGTGCACCCTGGACCAGCGCCAGGTAGGCCTCTGCCCAGAGCCATGGGTCCAGGCTGCCAGTGATGATGGGGCTTGTCAGGATCATGAGCACCGCGCCAACGACGAGGGCCAGGACGATGGCGCCGCCCGTCACGGCCAGCTGGCCCCGTAGTGATCGGCTCAGGAGCCGATCGATGGTGCTCATGGGCTTCTCGTCGGGGCTCATCGGCCTGTGGCTCCGGTCTCGTCTGGCGCCTCGCTCCGGCCCCCGGTGGCCATGAGCAGGCCGACCGCCTCCTTGTTGGCGGTGCGACCATCCACGACCTCCACGATCCGACCGCGGTACATGACCGCGATGCGGTCGGAGAGCTCCAGGATCTCGTCCAGCTCCGCGGAGATGAGCAGCACGGCCGTGCCCGCATCACGCTTGCTGATGACCTGCTTGTGGATGAACTCGATGCTACCCACGTCCAGGCCGCGGGTGGGCTGGTCGAGCACGAGCAGCTTCAGGTCACGGTCGAACTCGCGGGCCACGATGACCTTCTGCTGGTTGCCCCCGGAGAGCGTCCCGGCGTTGGCGGTGGCACTCGGCGTCCGCACATCGAACTGAGCGACCGCCTCCTCGGCGCGTTCCAGGATGGCCGCCTCGTCGCGAACGATGCCGTGCGAGTAGGGCTCCGCGTAGTAGTCCGTGAGGATGATGTTGTCGGCGATGGGAAAGGAGAGCACCAGGCCGAAACGGTGACGGTCGGCAGGCACGAAGGAGACGTCCTTCCCGTGCAGGGCCCGCGGGCCATCCCTCGTGACGTCCTCGCCGCCGAGCGTGATCGTGCCGCCGGTGGGCTGGCGCAGGCCCACGATGGCCTCGACCAGCTCGTCCTGGCCGTTGCCGGCGACGCCCGCGACGCCCAGGATCTCGCCCCGACGCACCTCGAAGCTGACACCATCGACGACTTGGCGTCCGCGGTCGTTGGGCACGCGCAGGTCCGCCACCTGGAGCATGACCTCGCCAGGATGACTTGTGCCGCGATCCACCGTGAGCTGGACCTCGCGGCCGACCATCAGCTCGGCCAGGTCGTCCTCGTTCGTCTGGCTGGGGATGCGACTGCCGACCACCTTGCCTCGCCGGATGACGGTGATGCGGTCGGCGATCTCCAGCACCTCGTAGAGCTTGTGGCTGATGAAGATGATGCTGTGCCCCTCGGCAGCCAGCCGCCGCAGCACGCCGAAGATCTCGACGGTCTCCTGGGGTGTCAAGACGGCCGTCGGCTCATCCAGGACGAGGATGCGCGCATCCCGGTAGAGCGCCTTGAGGATCTCCACGCGTTGCTGCCAGCCGACCGAAAGCTCGCCCACCTTCTCGTCGGGGTCGAGCTCGAAGCCGAAGCGCTCGCCCAGCTCGCGGATGCGCCGGCGCGCCTCATGCTGGTCGAGGAAGACGCGGCCGCGCATGGCCTCCTTGCCGAGCAACACGTTGTCGGCCACGGTGAGGACTGGCACGAGCATGAAGTGCTGGTGCACCATGCTGATGCCACGGTCGATGGCGTCCGATGGGCCGGCGATCTCGACGGCCTGCCCATCCAGCAGGATCTGCCCGGAATCTGGCTTGGCCAGGCCGTAGAGGACGTTCATGAGCGTCGTCTTGCCGGCGCCGTTCTCGCCCAGGAGGGCGTGGATCTCGCCGGGCCGCACGTCGAGGTCGATGCCGTCGTTGGCCACGACGCCCGGGTAGGTCTTGGTGATGCCGCGCATCTCGAGCGCCGGCGCGCTGATGCGCTCAGGCGTCAGGGTGGTGTCCAGCGCGGTCACGTCGCGGGGCTTCCCATGCTCTCCTGCCTCGGGTACTCGAACGGGCCGGCCCCTGGGGGTCGGCCCGTTCGACAAGGACTCAGGTGACTCCTGGAAGAGCGTCGTCTACGGCAGCGTCTGCACGCAGAACCCGCTGCCCTCTTGCTCCTCGCAGGCCTTGAGGGAGCCGTCGGCCAGCGCTGCTTCGGCAGCCGCAAGCGTGTCAGCGGTCTCAGGGGTGATGAGGCTCTCGAAGTCATGGAAGGGCGAGAGGCCCACGTCCTGGGTGTCGATGCCCAGGCGCAGGATGCCGCCCTGGTCCGTGCCGGCCGCGATGCGCCCGATGGCATCGGCGACGTTCTTGGTCAGCTTCTTCTCCGCGCTGACGATCGTGCAGGCGGCCGTCTCCGGGGTGGAGAGGAACTGGTCCACGTCCACGCCGATGCCGTAGATGCCCGCGTCGCAGGCTGCCTGGAGGACGCCGTTGCCGGTCTTGCCGGCCACCTGGAACATGACGTCGATGTCGGGATCCTGGGCCAGCAGCTGCTGGGCGGTGGACTGACCGCCGGCCGGGTCATTGAAGGCCGCCGTGTCGGGCGCGCCGGACACGTAGACCACCGTCACGACGGCATCAGGGTTGATGGACTTGGCGCCGCTGGCGTAGCCCTCGATGTAGTTGACGACGGCCGGGATGACGGCCGTGCCGCCGACGGCGGCGATGTGGCCCGTCTGGCTGACGGAAGCGGCCACGATGCCGGCCAGGTAGCCGGGCTGCTGCTCGCGCCAGTTGATGCCCTGCAGGTTCGGCAGGAGCGCGGCCGGGTCGCCGGCGCAGGTGAAGCTGTCGTCGGGTGTGCCGTCCTCGTTGATGCACGGAGCCTGATCCACGCCGATGAACCTGATGTCCGGATTGGCGAGGGCCGCGTTGATGGTGTCCGCGCCGGCCGCGAAACCGACCGTCACGATGACGTCATAGCCCTGGTCCACGAAGGCCTGGATGTTCGGGCCGATGTCAGCCGACTGCGCGCTGATGGCGTACTGCGGCTCCGGAGCCCCGACGGCCTCCGCACCAGCGACGGCACCTTCCCACGAGTACTGGTTGAAGTTGCGGTCGTCGATCGTACCGACGTCCGTCACGAGGCCGATCTTGAGGTCGGATCCGTCCTGCGCCGCCACCGCGAGCGCGCCGGCCAGGAGACCGGTCGCCGCGATGGTCAGGGCGAGGGATGCGGTGGTGAACCTGCGCATGCACTCCTCCTTGTGTCGGGCTGGCGCAATGGCGTCTCACCCGCTCAGGCTTCGCCCCCCAGCAGCACACGATGGGTCGGGCACGGCGCCATCGTAGCGGGTCGCCGGTGCCCCCGGAAGGTCCGGCACGCAGCCCGTCTGGCGCTCGCGGAGGGTGCACGAGACCCTGGACGCAGTCCACGTGATGGTCGTGCCCAGGCCGATTCGACGAGGTGCTCGCACGACTGGAGGCTGTCGCTGGCTGGCGGACCGACCGCCGACAGCCCGGTCGTCATCATGGGTCGCCTGGACGGGATCATGACGACGGTTCGCAACCAGCGCCGGTCGGCACCCCTTGAGACCCGTGAGATCAGCACGGCGTCAGGGCCGCTGCGCGTGCCGACGCCCGCCGAGATCCTGCGCATCAAGGCCTGGCTGGTCGTCGATCGCAACGCGACCATCGCGGCCAGAGGCGGCGGCGGGGCCTGAGGCGGCGTCGCGGCCGCGCTTGACCTGTGAGGTCACTATCGACCGGCGCGCGGGCCAGGGGCGGCGTTGCGGCCGCGCTTGACCTGTGAGGTCACTATCGACCGGCGGCGCGGGCCAGGGAGCCGACGCGAGGCGGATTCGGTGCGTTCCTTTGGCCATGCGTGACGTGGGATGTCACATGCGGCCAAGGGACCGCGGTCTCATGGGCTCTGGCCGGGACGCCTCGGTCGATACTGTCCTGTGGTGCAGGGTTCGGCGACTGGCGGCGACGACTGGCGGCGACCCTGGCGGCGACACAGGCCGCGTCACCGGCCAGGGCGGCGACACGGGCCGCGTCACTGGTCAGGAGACGACTCCGGCGATGCGAGCGACCCGACCGCGCCGGCTTCGGACCGCGCCTCAGAGCGTACAGTGGCGTTCCTCAGCGCGCGCCCCGAGCACCGCGTACGGACAGGCCGCCCGCTCCATGAGATACAGCACGGCCTCGCGGTTGCGCCGGGTCTCCCGGCCGATGATCTCATCGGGCGGGTAGTGGTGCCGCGGCGTGCCGCCGCCCTTGGGGTACAGCTCGAACGTGAACGAGAAGATGCCCTGGCGCCCGTACATCCAGTCGATCTGGTCGCCGTCCGTGGGGTACATGGCGCTCGACTGCATGGCCGCGTAGCCGTTGGTGGCCGCCATGGCCCGGCCCATGGCCCGGAAGGTGCGCAGGTCGATGGCGCGCATGTCAGCCGGGCGGTCCGCGCGCGTGTAGCTGTAGGGCCAGAGCACCATCTCGCCCGAGGCGTGGAACGTGATGTGCGTCCGGATGCGCTGTCGCCCATCGACGACGCGGCTCAGGACGAAGTCGCGCATGGCCCGCGTCTCCGGCGCCGACCAGGCCCGCGGGCCGCGGTAGTAGGGACTGGTGGGGTCACCGGACGAGGCGCCGCAGCAGCCGAACCGGTAGCCGTAGTTGCGGTTGAGGTCGGTGCCGATGGTCCGCCGTGCGGCGCCAGCTGACCCAGGCGACGGCTGGCGGTTCTTGCGCCAGGAGCGATACGGGGAGCCCCCCAGGTCGTAGGCCAGGCCGTCAGGGTTGACCATGAAGACGATCCAGGTTCGCCGCTCGTCCACCAGCCGGGTGACCCGCCGGCCCAGCTGCGTGTCCCGGCCGTAGCGGCTCGTCACCAGATCCAGGATCGAGATGGTCATCTCCGCACTGAGATGCTCGCGCGCGTGGTGCAGGCCGTCGAAGAGGACCTCCGGCTCGCCCTCGTCGGTGCCCGGCTGATCGGACACCTCGGCCGCCCAGAGCTCGCGGCCCTCGAAGCTCTGGCCGATGGAGAAGAGCCGCACGATGCCCGGGTGCGCGGCCGCCACCTGCCCGATGTGCTCGACCATCTCCGGGTACGAGTGGTAGCCAGCATCGCGTGCGGGGTAGTCGGTCGCCGTGGCTTGCGTGGGGAGGCTGGCCGCCAGCGTGGTCAGCAGACAGTGCGGCGACTGCTGCCGCAGGGAGAGTGCGCATTCCGCGACCGGATGCTACGCCCTGGGGGCCGAATGGCTCGTGCACCGGTGGTAGCCCGGGGGTACCCGTTCCAGCGGTACTGCGCTCTGGTGGACTTCAGCTGCACTTCCGGCGATGCTTGGATGCAAGGGTGTGCGGTCGAGAGTCGACGCGAGATGGGTCTGGAGTCGTCAAGGGCCATTGGTCACACAACTCTTGGTGCTGGAGGCACCGCATTGTGCCCCAGAGGTACTATCGGTCCTTGTCATTCGCCTGGTCGAGGGCTGAGACTTTCGTACGGCGGACGGTCCGTACCGAGCACGATCCCGACGCCCGGCTCGATCGAGGTGACTCGATGGGGCGCATTCATCCCTCAGGCCACTGCCTGAGACGTTTCGGGGGCCACCACACACAGAGGAGTGGTATCGATGTCGAGGTCCGAATCGCGCCGAGTGCGCGGCCCGGTGGCGCTCACTGCCGTCTTGCAGACCTTCCTGCTGATCTCATCGCTGGTGCTGACACCGGCGTTGGTCATCGCGCAGGACGAGCAGGCAGCGGCGGAATCTGCCCAGCCGGCGGCTCCCGCACTCAACCTGTACGTGCATCCCGATCCGCTGAAGCTGACGGTGGGCGAGTCCCAGAAGGTCAGTGCATGGACGTGTGAACCAGGTGTCACGCTTCCCGCTCGCGCGACGACCAGGACCCGGCGGCGGTCGGCTGTCAGCCGGTCCAGGCGGAATGGTCGCTGAATGACGCCGGCGGCTCCGCTGGCCAGCCTGGCCATCGAAGAGGACGAGACCGGCAAGCGCACCAAGCTGAGCGCGGTCGCCGCGGGTGAGGGCAAGATCGTTGCCACCCTCGGTGATCTTCGCTATGCCGCCAGCCTCGTCGTCAAGGAGGCGCCCGCGCCGGAGCCACCGGCTGCCGTCGAAGCGCAGCCCCAGGACGAGGAGCAGCAGGCCCAGGACGAGCCGAAGAGGGCCCAGGACGAGCCCAAGAACGACGGCTCCAAGGCTGACGAGCAGTCCAGGCAGGACGAGCCCAAGGGCGACAAGACCGCTGCCGACGAACCCGTGAACGATAAGACCGACAGCGCGGGCCTGGGCGACAAGCAGGCCCAGGACGAGCCCAAGCAGGTCCCGGACGAGCCCAAGGGCGACAACGAGGGCCAGGGCGTCAAGCCGGCCCAGGACGAGCCCAAGGGCGAGGACAACGGTAAGGGCAACGACGCCCCGGTCGTCGAGGAGACGCCTGCCGAGGAGCTAGTCGTCGAAGAGGCCCCGGTCGTCGAGGCGACGCCTGCCGAGGAGCCGGTCGTCGAAGACGTTCCGATCGTCAAGGAGACACCTGCCGAGGATCCCAAGGACAACAACAAGGAAGACAACGGCAAGGGCAACGACGCCATCGTCGAGCCGCTCGTCGAGGACGCCCAGGTCGTCGAGCCGGTGGTGGCGCCGCTGGTCGAGGAGGCTCCGGTCGTCGAGCCAGATCCCGTCGTCGAAGAGGCGCCGGTGGTCGAGGAGCCGCTCGTTTCCTCGGCTGCTGCCAAGGTTGCCCTGGAGCCGATCGTCGAGCCCGCTGCGGCCGGCAGCTTCTCCAAGCCCTACGCGCACTGGTCGGACGAGCCGCTGCCCGGCGACTGGAACAACAACATCCTCAACGCCAACAAGTCCAACTACTTCGAAGGCGAGGTCATCCCCCACGTCTTCATGTACGGGGCGTCCAACAACGCGCAGCTCGTGAACGGGCAGTCCTATTCGTTCAACGTCACGTACAACTACTACCAGCAGAACACCGATGCCGGTGGCTTCGCCTACATGACGCAGTACAACCTGAGCCGGCAGCCCACCGTCTTCGACTGGGCCACGCCTGCCATCACGCCGACGGAGGACGGCTCGTTCACCAATAACGGCGGGATGCATGCGGGTTCGTTCTTCACGGTAGACGCGAACATCACCGGCGTCAGCGCCGTCACATACACGGGCTCAGGCACCAAGGATGGGCACGTCACCATCACGTTCACCTACACGGGGACGACCACCAGCAACGGCTACGCCGCGATCTACTACGGCCTGTACATCGCCAAGCCGGGCGAGGTGCCCAACCAGGGCGCAGGCAAGACGAACGGCGCTGGTGCCTGGACAGGCGGCTCGCTCCAGACGACCGTCGACATCGGCGGGTCGGGCGCAACATCCATTCAGCTCGCACCGGACGCGATCATCCAGGGCGAGATCAGCGGTGTGAAGTTCCACGACCTGAACGGGAACGGCTCGAAGGAAGCCGGCGAGCCGGGTCTCGCCGGCTGGACGATCTGCCTCGACAGCGACAGTAATCCGAACAACGGCAACCTTGTCTGTGTCCAGACCGCGAACGGCACGACTGACGACCTGGATGGCAACGGTGCCATCGATCCCGTTGGCTTCTACTACTTCTCGGTCACGCCGGATGCGATCAAGGCGACCGCCGCGAACGACCCCTACTACGTGTACGAAGTCAACCAGAACGGCTGGACCCAGACGGCGCCTGCCACGGTCTACTACGGTCCTCTGACCGTAAGCGCGACGACGCCGACCTATCTCAACAACAACTTCGGCAACACCCAGAACGCCTCCCTGGACATCGAGAAGACCACCGTGGGTGCCCCCGCGACCTTCGCCTACACGGTCGAAGGCTCGGCCCTCTCGCCGTTCAACCGCGACACCTCGGTCACCAACCCGACGGCCAACGCCCCGTTCCCCTTCACCGGTCTCGAACTCGGGACCAAGTACGTGACGGAGACGGCGAAGCCCGGCTACACGCTCACCAACATCGTCTGCACCGCCAATGGGGCCGCCATCTCGATCGGCACCGGCACCGGCGCAGGCTTCGTGGGCGACGCCGACTTCGACGCCGGTGACACGACCGTGCAGGCGGTCATCGCGGCCGGGAACACCCCGACCTGCGTCTTCACCAACACCCAGAACGCCTCCCTGGACATCGAGAAGACCACCGTGGGTGCCCCCGCGACCTTCGCCTACACGGTCGAAGGCTCGGCCCTCTCGCCGTTCAACCGCGACACCTCGGTCACCAACCCGACGGCCAACGCCCCGTTCCCCTTCACCGGTCTCGAACTCGGGACCAAGTACGTGACGGAGACGGCGAAGCCCGGCTACACGCTCACCAACATCGTCTGCACCGCCAATGGGGCCGCCATCTCGATCGGCACCGGCACCGGCGCAGGCTTCGTGGGCGACGCCGACTTCGACGCCGGTGACACGACCGTGCAGGCGGTCATCGCGGCCGGGAACACCCCGACCTGCGTCTTCACCAACACCCAGAACGCCTCCCTGGACATCGAGAAGACCACCGTGGGTGCCCCCGCGACCTTCGCCTACACGGTCGAAGGCTCGGCCCTCTCGCCGTTCAACCGCGACACCTCGGTCACCAACCCGACGGCCAACGCCCCGTTCCCCTTCACCGGTCTCGAACTCGGGACCAAGTACGTGACGGAGACGGCGAAGCCCGGCTACACGCTCACCAACATCGTCTGCACCGCCAATGGGGCCGCCATCTCGATCGGCACCGGCACCGGCGCAGGCTTCGTGGGCGACGCCGACTTCGACGCCGGTGACACGACCGTGCAGGCGGTCATCGCGGCCGGGAACACCCCGACCTGCGTCTTCACCAACACCCAGAACGCCTCCCTGGACATCGAGAAGACCACCGTGGGTGCCCCCGCGACCTTCGCCTACACGGTCGAAGGCTCGGCCCTCTCGCCGTTCAACCGCGACACCTCGGTCACCAACCCGACGGCCAACGCCCCGTTCCCCTTCACCGGTCTCGAACTCGGGACCAAGTACGTGACGGAGACGGCGAAGCCCGGCTACACGCTCACCAACATCGTCTGCACCGCCAATGGGGCCGCCATCTCGATCGGCACCGGCACCGGCGCAGGCTTCGTGGGCGACGCCGACTTCGACGCCGGTGACACGACCGTGCAGGCGGTCATCGCGGCCGGGAACACCCCGACCTGCGTCTTCACCAACACCCAGAACGCCTCCCTGGACATCGAGAAGACCACCGTGGGTGCCCCCGCGACCTTCGCCTACACGGTCGAAGGCTCGGCCCTCTCGCCGTTCAACCGCGACACCTCGGTCACCAACCCGACGGCCAACGCCCCGTTCCCCTTCACCGGTCTCGAACTCGGGACCAAGTACGTGACGGAGACGGCGAAGCCCGGCTACACGCTCACCAACATCGTCTGCACCGCCAATGGGGCCGCCATCTCGATCGGCACCGGCACCGGCGCAGGCTTCGTGGGCGACGCCGACTTCGACGCCGGTGACACGACCGTGCAGGCGGTCATCGCGGCCGGGAACACCCCGACCTGCGTCTTCACCAACACCCAGCGCGGCACGATCATCGTCGACAAGGTCACGGACCCGAGCGGCTCACCGCAGCTCTTCACCTTCGACCCGAGCTGGGGCGCTGACTTCCAGCTCGCCGATGCCACGACCCCGCACGACAGCGGGTTCCTGACCCCCGGCACCTACTCGGTCTCCGAGACCGTGCCTGCCGGCTGGGACTGACCAGCACGGTCTGCACGAGCTCCATCGAGGGCACCGAGGCCGCTGATGAGATCGATCTCGATCCCGGTGAGACCGTCACCTGCGTCTTCACCAACACGCAGCGCGGCACGATCATCGTCGACAAGGTCACGGACCCGAGCGGCTCACCGCAGCTCTTCACCTTCGACCCGAGCTGGGGCGCTGACTTCCAGCTCGCCGATGCCACGACCCCGCACGACAGCGGGTTCCTGACCCCCGGCACCTACTCGGTCTCCGAGACCGTGCCTGCCGGCTGGGACTGACCAGCACGGTCTGCACGAGCTCCATCGAGGGCACCGAGGCCGCTGATGAGATCGATCTCGATCCCGGTGAGACCGTCACCTGCGTCTTCACGAACACGCAGCGCGGCACGATCATCGTCGAGAAGCAGACCAACCCCGCTGACTCCCCTCAGACGTTCACCTTCACCGGTGACGCTGCTGGCTCCATCGCCGACAACGGCCAGATCGTGGTCGGCAACCTCGTGCCCGGCACGTACACCTCGACTGAAGCTGTGACCCCAGACTGGGTCCTCGACTCGATCGTCTGCGATGACGGCCAGAGCCAGAACCCAAGCTCGGGCAGCCTGGTCGATCGCAAGGCAACCTTCAAGCTCGACGCGGGCGAGACCGTGAAGTGCACCTTCACGAACCTGTTCGCCAAGCTCAGCGTGGTGAAATCGGCCAGCCCGGCGTTCTACTCGAAGGCCGGTGACCTCATCACCTACACGGTGACGACCACCAATGTCGGCGCCGCCACGCTCACCAACGTGGGCGTCAGCGACCCGCTCATCCCGCAACTTGCCAGCTGGGCCTGCACCGTTGACGGTGCGGCCGTCACCCTCCCGGTGGCCAGCCTGGCACCCGGCAAGGCCATCGTCTGCAAGGCGACGTATACCGTCACCCAGGCTGACGTGGACAACGCCAACAAGTCCATCCCCAATACGGCCTGCGCCATCAGCACGCAGACATCCAAGCCGGTCTGCGATGACGAGCGCGTCTACGAGTCCGAGCTCTCCATCGTCAAGACATCCAACGTGCAGACGTACGACGCGGTCGGCGACGTCATCACGTACACCGTGATGGCCACCAACATCGGCAACTACCCGCTTACCAGTGTGGTCGTGACCGACAAGCTGCTCACGGTGAAGCTCGACAACTTCGTCTGCAGCCCGACCGTCCCGGTGGCATCCCTGGCGCCCGGTGCCAGCATCACCTGCACCGGCAGCCACACCATCACCCAGGCCGATCTCGACAAGGGCGATGTCCTGAACACCGCCTGCGCCGACTCCGACCAGACCCCTGAGGTCTGCGACGACCTCGACATCCCGGCCATCAAGCTGGCGGTCGTGAAGACGGCCGACACGCCCATCGCCGACATCGAGGGTGAGGACGTCACCTTCACCTTCACCGTGACCAACACGTCGAAGGTCCCGGTCAGCATCGTGTCACTCGTCGACTCCGACTTCGGAGCCCTCCAGGGTGATGCGGACTGCCAGGTCGGCGTGACGCTGCCGGCGGGTGCCTCGTGCCAGTTCGAAGCGACGTTCTTCGTCGAGCCGGAAGTGGTCGCCGATCCGCCGCAGGACACCATCCCGCACGTCAATACTTTCACGGCCTGTGCCGTGGCCGGTCCCTCCCAGAGCCAGTCCGACAGGGTCTGCGCCGAGGATGATGAGGAGATCGGTTGGATCGGCGGTGCTGGTGGTGGCGGT
>CAVPPQ010000006.1:0-80056 GCA_963707395.1 uncultured Chloroflexia bacterium | reverse complement strand
ATGGCCGGCTCGGTGGCCTTCCTCCTGGCGACCTTCGTCGGCCGGGGCATCGCTGCCGGCATCGCCGGCGCGGTCCTCTTCGGAGGCTACGTCGTGACCAGCTACCGGGCAGTCGTGCCCGCCTTCGATGTCATGGCCGATCTGAGCTGGCTCGGCTGGACCGCAGACGACCTGCCCCTCGCCGGCCGCTCGGACTGGGGCTCGCTCGGCCTCGTGGCGGTCGCGAGCGCGCTCCTCCTGGGGGTCGGCGTGTTGAGCTTCGTACGCCGCGACATCGGCATCACCGGCACGAGCCGGATGCCCGGCATGCCGCGGGCGCTGCTCGGCATCGGAGGCCCGCTCCGCCGCTCGTTCAGTGAGGTCCTCCCCATGAGCGTCGCGTGGGGCGTCGGTCTGGGTCTCTACGGCCTCCTCATGGCGGCCGCCAGCCGCGCCTTCGTCGACGAGATGGCCAAGGCTCCCAGCCTCCTGGCGATGGCTGAACGCATGCTCCCGGGCATGGATTGGACGACGCCCGTGGGGTTCCTCGAGTTGCTCTTCGTCGATTTCGGGCTCGTGCTGGTCGGGCTGGCCGCGGCCACGCTCGTCTGGGGGCGGATGGCTGATGAGTCGGAGGGACGCTTCGAGCTCCTCCTGACGACTCCGCTCACGCGGGCCCGCTGGGCGGTCGTGAACGGCATCGGTGCCTGGCTCGGGGTCGCGCTCATCACCGCCTTCATCGCGGCGGCGCTCGCGATCGGCGTGTCGGCAGCGGGTGGCGAGGACCGCGACGCCGCTCGCGGGGACGCTCGTCCTCGCCCTCTACGGGGCGGCGCTCGTCGGCAACTGGCATCGGCGTCGGCGGCCTGATCGGCCCGACGCTCGCGACGCCGGTCGTCATGGGCTTCGCCATCGCGACCTTCCTGGTCGACCTCCTCGGGCCCGCCCTGTCGCTGCCGGACTGGCTCCAGCAGCTCGCCCTCACCAACCATGTGGGCGATCCGATGCTCGGCACCTGGGACCTCGGAGGGATGGCCGTCTGTCTGGTCCTGGCGGTCGGCGGGCTTGCCCTCGGAGCGTGGGGGTTCCAGCGCCGCGACGTGCGAGGATAGTCGGCGATGCCCGCGCCTGACGAGCCGTTCGAGGGACGACGGTGATCTCCTCCATCTACCGCATCAAGTCGGAGTCGTCCAGCCGCCGAACCTACGCGTGGCGGCAGCTCCGCCAGCTCGGGGCGGTCTATCTCCAGCAGGCCGTCGCGGTGCTGCCCGACCGGCCGGAGCTGCGACGTGAGCTCGACCGGCTCGGGCTGCGCATCCAGGGCGGTGGCGGAGAGGCTTCGTTCCTCGAGACCACGTCGCCGACGCCGGCCTGGGAGGCGGAGCTCGTCGCCCGCTTCAACGCGGCCCGCGATGCGGAGTACGAGGAAGGTCTCCTCGACAGCGTCGAGGGCTTCGAGGACGAAATCCGCCGGGAGACGCGCAAGAAGCGCTTCCGCTTCGCCGAGCTCGAGGAGGGCGAGGCGGATTGGGAGAAGCTGAAGCGCTGGTTCGCCCGTCTCACGGAGCGCGACTTCTTCGGCGCGGAGGGGCGTATGGGTGCCGAGGAAGCGCTGGCCCGCGGTCGAGCGCTCCTCGACACGTTCACGACGGAGGTCTATCGAGCGGAAGGTCTCGAGCCCGCGGCGACCGACGACCGCAGGGGCCCCTGACTGGTTCCCGTCGATCTGTCAACGGGCTTGTCCACGGACTTGTCCACCGACGCATCCCCCTGGTCCGATATTCGTGGATGAGCTACCCCCGCCAGGACGACATCCGTGGACAACTCGCTTGCGGCGACCGGCCCGGGACCGTAACGTAGGTCTTGCCCGAAGGGGCTGAGGACGCCGGCGCCGGATCAGGGATCATCCCCGGTCAGGCAGCGATCGAGACACCGAGTGACCGCAAGGTCACCACGGATCCCGGTCCAGCGGCAGCCGATGACGACCGCGATCACATCAATGTCGCCACCGACCGTCGCGCCGAAACGGATCGGTTCCTTCGGGCGCTTGATTCAGCTCACCGTGCGCAGCACGCGGCATGCGCGGAGCGTGACCCAGCGACTCGGTGCCCCGGGCACGTCGATGTCGACGACCATCTTGCCCGCGTAGGCGTAGCGGTTCGCCCAGCGTCCCTCGTCGTCCTGCTGGGCCAGCAGCCAGTCGAGGGCATGGGCCAGGCGGGGATCGGTCCGGCACCGGCCTCGGCGAGCGCTTCGAGCACCTGGAGGACGTCGGTGACGTAGCCCGACGGGAAGCCGAGCCGGAACCACGATCCGTTCGGCTTGGTGTTGCCGTAGCCCATCGGGTAGTCGGCGATGGCGGGATCGCGGGACAGCAGGAAATCGACGGAGGCCTCGATCGCCCGGTCGACGGCGGGCGAGCGCCGGTCCGACGGGATCCGGGCCAGGGCCAGCAGTGACTTCGCCGCACCCCAGGCGCAGGGCTGCCCATCGTTCGCGCCGCAACGGAAGCCGGGCCCCGGCGTGGCGGCATTCCAGTGTGGGTCGCCCTCGCCGGTGATCGCCGCCGCCTGCCAGGCGATGGCCTGCCCGACCCGCTCGTCGTCGAGCCAGCCGAAGCCGATGAGCGCGCGGAGCAGGTTGCCGGTGAGGCAGTGCAGGACGAGCCCTGGCGGGCGGCGCCTTCTCGCTGGCGACCGCCGAACAGGCGAAGCCCCCGGTGCGCGCCTGGCTGTGGGCGAGGACGTACTCACACGCGGCTCGGACCCGTGGCTCGTCCGGGTCGGCACCGAGCTGGTCAAGGAAGATGAGCGACCAGACCGTGCCCCGGTACTTGGGCCCGTAGCCAGGGCCCGGCTTCTCCCACCAGCCGGCCGGGTCCTGCGCGGCGAGCATCGCCGCGATCGGGTCGCTCCGCGTGGCAGCCTCGCAGGCGTCCGCACGTCGACGGTCGTCGGCGTCACGCCCCAGGAGGTCGCGGAGCGCAAGATGTCGCACCGCCGGGTCGGCCTCGTCGAGCAGCCACGGCAGTGGATCGCCCCGCAGCCGGTCTCGCCAGTCGGTCATCCTCACACCTCCCCCTCGCCTGGCCACGAGCGGCGACGCGCTGGGCACGAGGACCACCCCGAGGAACCAAGTGCTGGAGATGTTGGAGGCGACGACCGGATTCGAACCGGTGATGGAGGTTTTGCAGACCTCTGCCTTAGGCCACTTGGCTACGTCGCCCCGCTCGCGGCCGGTCACCCGCCCGCGCGAGCTGGCTGCCCCTCGAGGATTCGAACCTCGGTTCACGGATCCAAAGTCCGGCGTCCTACCACTAGACGAAGGGGCATCCGAGACCCGCGACAGTCTACGAGGTGGGACGAGAGGGAGTGGAGCGGAAGACGGGACTCGAACCCGCGACCCTCACCTTGGCAAGGTGATGCTCTACCAACTGAGCCACTTCCGCCCGATCCTGACGAGCAACCGACCGGCGCCATGATGTGGTGCCGAGAGCCAGATTCGAACTGGCGACACCGCGATTTTCAGTCGCGTGCTCTACCAACTGAGCTATCTCGGCCCGCCGGTGCGGTCGCAGATATTAGACCACATCCGGGCGCGCCTCGCACAACCGCGCGTGCGCCGCCAGGGGCCGATCGGCCGGAGCGCGACCGGTTCGCGATTCTTCATCGGCGGCGGCCTTCCGCCGAGACGCCTCGCGCGCTGCTAGAGTTGGGAGACGGCCGAACCTCCGCGCCGGAGGACGGGGGACCAGACTCTCCACCGGGGCGAATCGCGGACGTCCGCGTCAGGCCACGCAGGTGGCCGAGCCCGTCAGCTCACCTCGCAGGCCAAGCCGTCGAACCTGCTTGAGGTGTGCCGTTGACCTGGCGCCCTCATCCCGCTGCCGGACAGCAGCGCGGATCGCCTGTCCCTTCGGCGCGACCCAGCACGCTGCCAGCGCAACCTCCTGCTGGACCTCTCGGCCGCCGTCGGGCTGGGCGCCGGCATGGCCGTCGTCGGTGCGCTCCTGCCCTCGGTGGCGCGCCGCAGGGCCTCGACTCGCATGGGCCTCGCGGTCTTCGCGGCCCTCCCCTTCCTGACCAGCCTGCTGAGCCTGCTGGCCGGTCGCATCGGTCCTCGCACCCCGCACGCATCTGCTCCGTCTGTCGCGCCCTGGGCGCCGCCGGCCTCCTGCTCGTCGCTCGTCGCGCCGCAGCCGCTCTTCATCGCCCTGGCCATGCTGGGCTTCTGGCTGGCCATGGTCGCTCGGCGCGCCCATGCAGCAGCGCATCTGGACGCGGCATCTACCCCTCGCGCGAGCCGCGGCCGCCTGCTGGGCATCGTCGGCTCCGGTCGCTCGCTGGCGACCATGGCCGCGCTCCTCGCCTTCACCCTCGCGGCCGCCAGGGCTGGCTGGCTGGCCATCGTCGCCGTCGTCGCCATCGTCGGCATCGTCGCCGGCCTGGCACCCAGTCGGCTCGACGCTGGACACCGACCAGGCGATCGCCAGCTACGGCGCCGTGGAGTCCATCCGCACGGTCCTGCGTCGGCCCATGCTGCGCCGCATCACCGCTCGCGCAGCTCATCTTCGGCAGCGGCATGGTGGCCGCTGCCGGCCCTCATCGCCATGATCCAGGTGGACCGCCTGGGCCTGTCCATCGGGGACATCGCCGCTGGCCGGCCTCACGGGTGCCGCCGTCACGACCGTGACCTTCAGCGTCTGGGGTCGCCTGGCCAGCCGCACCAGCGCGCCTGGTGACGCATGACCTGCGGGCACCATCCTGGGCACCCTGGCCATGGCCACCTTCGCGCTCGCACCCGACTTCCGCGATGCTCCTCGTGGCCAGCGCCCTGCTGGGCGCCGCCGACGCGGCCATCGACGTCTCCTGGCCGCTGCTCATCGCTGACCACGCCGCCCGCGACGAGCAGGCGGCGGCGGCCGCCGGCCTCGGCGCCATCATGGGCCTGCGCGGCCTGCTCGATGCCCTTCGTCATCGTGGCTGCCCATCCAGCTCGGCCTGCTCGACGTGACCGGCGGCCTGCTCTCTGCGTGGTCGCCGGCGTGACGGCACGGTGCTGTACCTGCGCCTCTCCGGCCTGTACCGCGTGCCGCGTCGCCGGGTCGCCGACCGGCCGCGGCTGGCCGTCGCCGGCTGCGCGGACTGTCGCCTGAGGCCACCCGCTGGGCGCGCGTCGGCCGAGCCGCACGCGGCGAGCGCAGCGCGACCGGCTCAGTCGAGGCCGGCCAGCGCCCGCATGCTGGTGGCGTCGAGCTCCGGCTCGCCGGTCATGCGGCGCAGCCGATTGATGCGATCGACGATGGCCGGGTGGGTGCTGAAGAGCCCGCGCGCGCTGGTGTCGAGCTTCTTGACGGGGTTGACCATGTAGAGGTGCTGGGTCGCCCGGTTGGCGACCTCGAGCGGCTCCTGGTCGGTGGCCAGCTTGGCCAGGGCCCGCTCCAGGCCGTACGGGATTGCGCGTCAGCTCGCACGCTCGTGGCGTCGGCCAGGTACTCGCGCTGGCGATTGACGGCCATCTGCACGAGGCGCGCGAAGATCGGCGCCAGGATGGCCACCAGCAGGCCGATGAAGAATGATGAGCATGGCGGCCGCCGTTGCTGCTGCTGCCTCCGCCGCGGCGTGAGCCGCGGCCGGTCATGCCGCCCCAGATGGTCATGCGCGCCAGCATGTCCGCCAGCAGCGCGATGGAGCCCACCAGCACGCCCACGAGCAGGCTGAAGCGGATGTCGTAGTTGGCCACGTGCGCCAGCTCGTGGCCGATGACGCCCTGCAGCTCCTCGCGGTCGAGCTTCTGGAGCAGCCCGATGGTGACGGCCACGCTGGCGTGCTCCGGGTCGCGGCCGGTGGCGAAGGCATTGGGCGCCGTGTCGTCGATCAGGTAGACCTTGGGCATCGGGCACGTTGGCCGCCAGGCTCAGCTCGCGCACGACGTTCATGAGCTGCGGCTGGTCCTGCTCCGTGACCTGGCGGGCCTGCGACGCGGCGAGCACGATGCTGTCGCCACCGAAGAAGGCGCCCGCGCTCAGGAGGCCCGCGAGGACCATCGCGACAGGGCACGAAGAGGAGCGCGCCCGCAGGCGTCGCCGGTGAAGTAGAAGCCCGACGAACCAGCCGAGGGCGCCGAGGATGGCGACGATGACCAGCACCAGCAGGATCGAGCGGACCTTGTTCTGGCGGATCTGCTGGTGGAAGGTCTCGCGAACGACGGTCATGGCGTGACGGAGGTCATGGCTCGGTGCCTGTGGTGGCGTGCCCCGTGGCGCCGGGGCACGCGCGAGCGTCACTACCGGGGTGCGCCGGGCGGGGGCTGGTAGCCGGGCGGTGGTGCCACCGGCGGCTGCGGGGCGTAGCTGGGCGGGTTCTGCGGATAGCCCTGCGGCGGCTGTGGATAGGCAGGAGGCTGCTGGTAGCCCGCTGGGGCGGATAGCCTGGGGCGGCTGCGGCGGCGGTGGGCGCTGGGGCGGAGCCGGCGGCCGCTGCTGCGTGGCGGGTGTGCCGCCTGAGGGCTTGTCGTCATCCCCGCCGAAGCCGAGGTCCACGTCCGGGACCTGCGACGCCTCCGGCTCGGCATCGAAGAAGTCGCGCTTGCGTGAAGCCGAGGGGGCCCGCGATGAGGACGGCTGGGGAAGGTGGCGATGGAGCTGTTGTAGTCGAGCACGGTGGCGTTGTAGTGCTGCCGCGCGAAGCTGATCTGGTTCTCCGTCGTGGTCAGCTGCTCCTGCAGCTCCAGCACGTTCTGGTTGGACTTGAGCTCCGGGTAGTTCTCCACCGTCGCGAACAGCGAGCGCAGCGTGGAAGTCAGCGCGTTCTCCGCCTGCGCCTGGGCGGCTGGGCCCTGGGCGCCCGCGGCGACGGCGCTGGCGCGCGCCTCCGTGACGTCGGTGAGGACCTTCTGCTCGAAGCCCATGTAGCCCTTGACGGCGTCGACGAGGTTGGGGATGAGGTCCCAGCGGCGCTTCAGCTGGACCTCGATCTGGGCGTAGGCCTCATCGATGCGCAGGCGCTTCTGCACCAGGCCGTTGTAGATGAGGATCCCCACAGCGACGATGACGACTGCGATGATCCCGACGATCAACCAGATCTCCATCCAGGCCCTCCGATCAGCGATGTACTCAGGACAAAGGGTACTCGCTTCGCGCGATCGCCTCGCGCCAGCATCGGACCGATTCGACCAGGTCTCCGAGCACGTCGGCATCGGGCGCCTCGAACGCCGGGATCACCTCGAAGATCAGGGGTGCCGTGCTGCCCGGGCCAAGGGCCTCGAGCACGCGATCGGGATCGATCCTGCCCACATCGGCGAAGCGCGCCGTGAACGGCCAGTGGCGGTCCCCCTCCGTGTCGCCCTGCTGGATCTGGATGACGCTGGCGAGCCCACCCATCCTGCGAAGCCACGCGTACGGGTCGCGCTCCTCGCCGGTCGTGTCGGGCACGCACATGTGGCCCACGTCCAGGCACAGCTCGATGGGGACGTGCTCCTCGTCTCCGACCGTGACGAGGGACTCGATGTCGGCCATGGTCGATGGCTCGCGCCGGGCTGCGAGGTTCTCGACGAGGAGACCCTTGAGCCCGCGACCGTGCGCGACCCTGGCAAGCCGCCCCAGCCGGAGCCTGAGCTCCTCCCACAGCGCCTCTCGGCGCTCTGGGTCAGCCCAGTCGGGCACGCTGAAGGCCCCACGTGGCCGCCCATCGACGTCACGCCCAGGCGACCCGCGAAGTCGAGCGCGCGTTCGTACCAGCGCTCGGCGGCGTCGCGTTCACGCTCGCTCGGGTGGAGCAGCAGGTTCGAGGAGTACCCAGCCAGCCCGGTGAAGACCGAATGGAGCCGGATGCCGTGGCGGGCCGCCGCCTCGAGGTGCTCGTCGACGTCCCTTGCCAGCGAGTCGTCATCCCGGGTCACGTCGACGAGGTCCAACGACACCTGGACGAGGTCCAGGCCCAGCTCGTCGCGCACGATGGGCGCCCAGTCCTGCGGCCGGGGCCAGCGCTTCACCGCGAAACAGGTATTGATGCCGAGCTCCGTCATCGTGCCAGCCTCCGCGTGATCATCAGGAGGGTCATTCGCCTCCGGGGCTCTCATCGGTCCGACCCGACGCGCGTGCGCAGCCAGCTGATGCCGATGGCCAGCACGATCAGGCTGCCGAAGGCGATCTCCTGGAGGAACGGGTTGATGCGCAGCATGTTCAGCATGTTGGAGATGACGCCCAGGAGGAGCACACCGAAGAAGGTGCCCACGACGCCACCCCGTCCGCCCGTGATGGGCACCCCACCGATGACGACCGCGCCGATGGCCCGCAGCTCCAGGCCAGCGCCCGTGGACGGCAGGGCCGAGCCGATGCGCGAGATGAGCATGATGGCCGCCACCCCGACGAGGACGCCGTTGATCGGCGAAGAGCACGACCGTCGAGCGCGAGACGTCGATGCCGGCCAGGAAGGCCGCCCGCGGGTTGTCGCCGATGGCATAGGTGCGCCGGCCCAGGCGCGTGAAGCGCAGCAGGAAGCCGACGGCCACGTAGCCGAGCAGGCTGATGAGGAAGATGAGCGGCAGGTTGCCACCCAGCAGGCGCGTGCTGGAGAAGAAGGTGAAGTTGTTCGGGACCAGCTGGATGATGCCCTCGGTCATCGCCAAGGCGATGCCCGTGAAGATGCCCGCCGTGGCCAGCGAGACGATGAAGGTGGGGGCCTGGAAGAGACGCGCCAGGACGGCGTTCACGATGCTGCAGATGATGGCCACGGCCATGCCGGCCAGCATCGCCAGCTCCTCCGGGTAGCCGGCCCGCACGATCATGGCCATGGTCACGGCGGCCAGGCCGATGATGGCGCCCACCGAGATGTCGAAGTTGCCCGAGATGATGAGTGATCGTGGCACCGGCCGCCACGAGCCCCAGCACCGATGACTGCTCCAGGATGCTGATGATGTTGCGCGGGTTGAAGAAGCGGTCGTTGACGAGGCCCGTGAAGATGCCCAGGCCGATGGTCAGCAACAGGATGAGCACCCACTGGTTGGCAGCCACGAAGGAGAGGATCCTGCCTGCGGCGTGTCCCCTCGCTCGCCGGGCCGGGTGCCGCCGGGCTCCTCGAGCGGGGGCGTTTCAGTCGCCTGTGACACCCAGGAACTCCTTCATGAGACTCTGCTCCGTGGCCTCCTCGGCTGCGACCGTCGAGATGATGCGGCCGTGGCGCATGATGGCGATCCGGTCGCTGATGGAGAGCAGCTCGGGCAGGTCCGACGAGACGATGATGACCGCCCGCCCTGCCTTGAGCAGCTCGGCGATGAACCCGTAGATGTCGTGCTTGGCACCGATATCGACGCCCTTGGTGGGCTCGTCGAACATGTAGACCTGCGCGTCGACGGCCAACCAGCGGCCGATGAGGACCTTCTGCTGGTTGCCACCCGAGAGGCGCTTGACCTCCTGTTCGATGCTCGGGGTAACGATGCCGAGGCGCTCCACGATGCCGTCAGCAAGGCCCCGTTCGCCACGCACGACCGCGCCGCGAAGCTCGTTCCAGGCCGTGGCCAGGTTCTCGCGCACGGTCCGGTCTGGGAACAGACCGGACCGCGCACGGTCCTCGGTCACGAGGGAAAGACCGGCGGCGACCGCCTCGCGTGGGCTTCGGGGTCGCGAGGCCCGGCCGTCGATGTAGATGGTCCCGCTGCGCGGCTTTTCGCACGCCGAAGAGCAGCTCGAGAAGCTCGGTCCGTCCGGCACCCACCAGGCCGCCGAGACCGAGTGCCTCGCCCCGGTGCACCTCCAGCGAGACCGGTTCCGGCACCCCCGGTCCGAAGTAGTCCTCGACGCGCATGAGGACCTCGCCGATGGGGACGGCCTCCTTGACGAAGAACGCTGATGCGTCCCGTCCCACCATGAGATGGACGAGCCCATCTGCGGTCGCTTCGGCGCCGGCAGCGTGGCCACGTGCTGGCCGTCCTTGAGGACGGTGATGCGGTCCGCGACGCGGAGCACCTCCTCGAGGTAGTGAGAGATGTAGACGATGCCGATGCCCCTCTGTGCTAGTCGGCGGACGAGCGACAGGAGGTGCTCGGTCTCGGCCTGCCCGAGCGATGAGGTCGGCTCGTCGAGGATGAGGACGTCGGGGGCAAAGCGCAGCGCGCGAACGATCATCGTCAGCTGTCGCTGGGCCGGAGAGAGCCTCGACCCGAGCTCGTCGGGGTCGAGGTCCACGCCCAGGTCCTCGATGATCTCCTGCGTGACGCGACGCTGCTGGTTCGTGTCGACGACGTCGATGGCCCGGACCGGCTCCTGGCCCAGGAAGACGTTGTCGGCCACCGTCAGGCTGGAGACGATGTCCGACTCCTGGTAGATGGTGCTGACGCCCAGCCGCAGCGCCGAGCGCGGTGTCAAGTGCTGGTGAGCCGCGCCGCGCAGGATGATGGCGCCCTGGTCCGGCTGCACGACGCCAGCCAGGATCTTCATGAGCGTGGACTTGCCGGCACCGTTCTCGCCGACGAGGCAGTGCACCTCGCCCGCCGACAGGTCGAAGCTGACGTCCGCCAGGGCTCGGGTCCCCGGATACGTCTTGGAGATGTGCTCGAGCGAAAGGACCGGACCGGGCGACCCATCGGCCTGGGTCTCCGGTCCGGTCGTCAGGGCCTGCACGGTCACGGGCAAGCCTTGATCACGCTACTCGCGGCCGACCAGCAGATTCCGGCAGATACTTCTCCGTGATCTCCCAGTACAGGTCGCTGGGCTCCCAGGGAACGACAAGCGTGGGGTCCGCGACCGTCTCGGGCGTGACCGGGATGACCGGCAGCATGATCTGCTCGTTCATCTCGTCGGTGCAGCCGCTGATGTAGTTGTTGAGGGCGTGGTAGGCCACGAAGCCTTCCCAGCCCGGTGAGCTGCTGATGGTGTACTTCAGCGAGCCTTCCTCGAGCAGCGGGATGCCCGCCGGCGAGCCGTTCTGAGCGAAGACCTTGATGGGGTTATCGAGGTAGCCCTCGTTGCTCAGCATGCGGATGACGGCCGTGGACATGTCCTCGTCCATGACGAAGAGCAGCCCGAACTCTTCACCGCGAGTTGATGAGGTCCTGGGCCAGCGAGACGGCGGTATCGGGGCTGTACTTGGTCTCCTCGATCGTGACCAGCTCATTCTCGCCAAGCTCCTCGGCCCGTTCCGTCATGCCCTGGTTGAATTCTTCTGGCTGGGCGGGGAGTCGAAGAAGCCGGTCAGGATGACGAACTTCTCCCCGGGATAGTTCTCGGCCATCCAGTCGGCGTAGGCGACGCCCATGCCGTACCAGTCGAAGTCGACGGATGCCACGTGGTTCTGGCCATTGGCGATCACGGTGCCGACGCTGTCGGTGAGGACCACCGGGATGCCGGCCTCTTCGCCCCGCTTGGCGGCCAGCGTCGCGCCGGCCTCCGTGGACGAGAACATGCTGATGCCGTCGACGCCCTGGTTGATCAGCGACTCGATGTTCGCGATCTCCTTCTCGCGGATCGTACTCAGTGTTCAGGACGACGACCTCGTTGCCGTCGGCCTCGGCGGCGTAGACGAAGCCGTCGACGTCGCGCTGGTACCACGTGTCCGGCCCTGGGCTGATGTAGCCGTAGGTCTTGCCGCCGGCCGTTGGGTCGCAGGCCGCATCGTCCTGCGCGGCGACCGGGACGGCTCCGGAGACGAGCATCGACGAGACCATGACCGCGCCACTGACAAGGGCCACGCGCATCCTGGATCGCGCTCTCGGATCACCCACCATGGAATCCCCTCCTTGTGTCATGCGTCTGCAATGACCACAGGGACGTCAGGACATCCGGACGTCCGTCTCCGATGGTGGCATATCAGTCAAGCCGTCGGGCGACGAGGCTGTTGACGAGCTGCGGCAGGCTCGCCGAGCCGTGGGGCCGCATCGCCTCGAGGGGCCCGGCACCTCGCACGTCCATGCTGGATCGCCTGGAGCCTCCGGAGCCATCAGCGCAGCGGCCGGTCAGTGAGATCAGGGGCCGCGAGGAACCGAGCGTGGTCGTCCGCGCTGTGCGAGACCGGGCCTGCAAGAAGCGCTCAGTCACTCCGAGCCGAACAGGCGCGAGAGGAAGCCGCTGCCCTTCTGGGCCTTCGTGGCCTCCACGGGGGCGGTCCTCGGGTGTCCCGGGCATCGTTCGGTGGTCGGGACGCCCCGGAGCGCCTGCTCCACGTGTTTGCCGCAGCCGTTCACGGTCGGCTTGCCACACGAGCGGCAGGTGGTTCGCGTGCACATCGGGTCGGATCTCCTTGGTCCGTTGTCAGGCGCTCGGTCGTGCCCCAGTCGGGACAGTGGTGGGCGGTGAGGGACTCGAACCCCCGACATCCTCGGTGTAAGCGAGGCGCTCTGACCGACTGAGCTAACCGCCCCGATGCAGGGCGATGGTACCGCGGCGGGCGTCGTGGACGCCGGTCCGAGATGAGCCCGGAGAAGGTGTGGTGCCCAGGCCGGGACTTGAACCCGGATGAGTTGCCTCATACGCCCCTCAAACGTACGCGTATACCAATTCCGCCACCTGGGCCAGGTGCTGAGATCGCGATCACGGATGGTGGTACCGAGGGAGGGACTTGAACCCACACGACCGTGAGGTCACTAGGTCCTGAACCTAGCGCGTCTGCCTATTCCGCCACCGCGGCACGTCATCGATCGCAACGCTCGTCGAGCGAAGCCGCATGGTAGCACGAAGGCCGACCTGACCGGCCGGCCTCCACGCTCGACGACGACCGGGCGAGCCCGAGCCGCTCGACGCCCCCTAGTCGCTCGTCCGCTACAGCGAGGCGATGTAGACGAGCATGCTGACCGCGACGAAGACGACGGCCAGCACGATGGTGAACTGGTAGAGGCGCTTCTCGACGCCGCGGCGGCTGCGATAGGTGGACGCATCCCCGCCGCCGAAGGTGGCGCCCAGGCCGGAGCCGCGCGACTGCATGAGGACCGCGGCGATCAGGCCGACGGCGACGATGACCAGGGCGAGGAAGAGGATGGTTTCAGCCACGGTGTCGGATCGACTCCTGTCCTGATGCGTGGGCGGCGGAAGGATAGCAGGCCGGCCCCGCGGACGACCCGCCGAGGCGCCACTGCCAGGTCAGCCCTCCAGCAGCGAGCGGCCGGTCATGCCCGGCGCCGGGCGGCACGCCGGCCAGCTCCAGCAGCGTCGGCGTCGACGTCGGCGAGCACGCCGTCGGCGAGCGGTCCGTCCCTTGACGGGCGAGCCCGCGAGCAGGAACGGCACCGGGCTCAGCGAGTGCTTGGTGACCGGCTGGCCCGCGGCGTCCCTCATGACGTCGGCGTTGCCGTGGTCGGCGGTGATGGCCAGCAGGGCACCGCTGCCGCCGGCGGCCAGGGAGGCCGCATCGGCCGCCAGGACCGCGTCCGCGACGCGGCCGAGGCAGCCGTCGAGGAACGTGCAGGCCGTCACCGTGGCGTCCCAGACGCCCGGTGTGACCGACCATGTCCGGGTTGGCGAAGTTGGCGACGATGAGGTCGTAGCTGACCCGAGCTCGATGGCCGCCACGAGCGCGTCGGTGACGCCGGTCGCGCTCATCTCCGGCTGCAGGTCGTAGGTGGCGACCTTGGGGCTGGGCACGAGCCTGCGCTCCTCGCCCGGCCAGGCGTCCTCGACGCCGCCGTTGAAGAAGTACGTCACGTGGGCGTACTTCTCGGTCTCGGCCACGTGGAACTGGCGCCAGCCGAGGCCGGAGACGACCTCCGCGAGGCTGGTCACGACCTGCGGCGGGTAGGCCACCGCCACGGGCAGGCCGTCCTCGTACTCGGTCAGCGTCACGACGTCCGGGCGGGGCGCGTCGGCACCGCGGTCGAAGCCGTCGAGAAGTCGGCGTCCACGAGCGCGTGCGTCGAGCTGGCGCGCGCGGTCGGCGCGGAAGTTGAAGTGGATGACGACGTCGCCGTCGCGGACCCGGCCGTCCACGCCGGCGACGAGCGTGGGCTTCACGAACTCGTCGTTCTCGCCACGCGCGTAGGCGGCCGCGAGGGCCGCCGAGGCGCTGGCGGCCGGCTCGGTGCCGAAGCCGCGGCCGTGGACCATGGCGTCGTACCAGGCCTGGGTGCGCTCCCAGCGGTTGTCGCGGTCCATGCCGTAGTAGCGGCCGCCGATCGATGGCGATGCGCGCGCCCGGGTGCGCCGCCGCGAGGCGCGCCTCGAAGTCGGGGAGGAAGCCGTCCGCCGAGCGGGGCGGCGTGTCGCGACCGTCGAGCAGCCCGTGGACGACGACGTCCCGGCACGCCGCGCTTCGTGCGCCAGCTCCGCGATGGCCACCGCGTGGCGGTCGATCGCGTGCACGCCGCCGGGGCCGATGAGGCCGACGAGGTGCAGGCGCGACCGCCGCTCGGCGGCGCTGCGGCACCGCCGCCAGCGAGGACGGCGTTCTGCGCGGAAGGAGCCGTCGGCGATGCTCGGCGTCGATGCGCGGCAGGTCCTGGAGCACCGGCCGGCCGGCGCCGAGGTTGAGGTGGCCGACCTCGCTGTTGCCCATCTGGCCGTCGGGCAGGCCGACGGCGGGGCCGGAGGCGTCGAGGCGGGCATGCGGCCACTCGGCCACGAGAGCCCGCCAGCGCGGCATGTCGGCGGCGGCGATGGCATCCACGGCCGGGTCCGACCCGATGCCGAAGCCGTCGATGACGACGAGGACGATGGGGCACGGTCGGTCCGCGCGCGTGGTCACAGCTGGGTCTCCCCTCTCGTAGTCGCCCGACGCTCCGGTACGCCCCGGGCAGGCGGCGGGTCGGCCGCTCAGGCGGCCAGCAGGTCGCTCGGCGACGGTCGCGCCGCCAGCGGTGGGTGGAGTGGCTAGGCGGTGGTGGAGTGGTTGTGCGGTGGTGGAGTGAGTGGCTAGGCAGCGGCGCGGGCGGCGGCCGTGATGCCGGCCCGGGCCACGATGCCGGCCATCTCGTCGGGCTTGAGGCTGGCGCCGCCGACGAGCGCGCCGTCGATGGCGGCCTCGGCGAGGAACTCGCCGATCGAGGCGCTCGTCACCGAGCCGCCGTAGAGCACGGGCGTGGCCTCCGCCTGGGCCGGGCTGGTCAGGTCGCGCGAGCGTGGCGCGGATGGCGTCCGCCATCTCGGCGGCGTCCGCGCCGCTGGCGGTCTTGCCGGTGCCGATGGCCCACACCGGCTCGTAGGCGATGACGAGGTCCGCCGGCACGGCGTGGCCGTCGGCCACGACGACCTCCAGCGCACCGCGCAGCTGGGCCTGGACGGTCTCGATGGCCCGGCCGGCTCTCGCGCTCCTCGAGCTGCTCGCCGACGCAGAGCATGGGCCGGATGCCGGCCTCCATGAGCCGCAGGATCTTGTGGCCGATGAGCTCGTCGGACTCGAGCTGGTCACGGCGGCGCTCCGAGTGACCGACGATGCACCAGGTCACGAGGCCGGCCAGCATGGCGGCCGAGATCTCGCCGGTGTAGGCACCCTTGGCTTCCGCGTGGACGTTCTGGGCACCGACGGCCACGTCCGTGGCCGCCAGCGCCTCGCCGACGGCCGCCAGCGAGACGTAGGGCGGGCAGATGACGCGGGTGACGCCGGCCACGTCGGTGGCAGCGGCGATGGATCGCGGCCAGCGGACCGGCGTCCGCTGGGGAAGTGTTCATCTTCCAGTTGGCAGTGATGATGACGGGTCGCATGGGCCCCATCATAGGTCGCCGGCCGGCGTCGTGGCGGAGCCCGCCATCTCGAGGTGCGAGGCGGCCGCCTCGAGGCGCTCGAAGGCCCGCTGCACCCGCGCCCGACTCAGCCCGAGGCGCTCGGCCAGCTCGGTGAAGGAGGCCTCCGGGGCGGCGCGGCGCTCAGCCGCCACCCTGCGGTCGACGTCCGGCAGCTCCGCGAGCCGGCCCTCCGCCTCGAGCTGATCGATGATGGCGATGTGGCGGGCGCTGGAGGCCACCGCTCCGCTCAGGTTGGCCGTCTCGGCGTTGAGGACCCGGTTGAGGTGGCCCTGCAGCTGGCGCATGACGAGGCGCGACTCGAGCTCCAGGACGCTGGCGCTCGCGCCGCAGGAGCGCAGGAAGGCGAGGATGGTCTCGGTGCGCTTCCAGGTCGACGACCCCGCGACCGCGGCGCAGCCGCAGGGCGGCCGGGAAGCCGGCCTCCTCGAGGCGTCGCGCCAGCTCGTCCGCCTCCGCGGGTGGCACGACGAGCTCGAGGTGCGCGCCGCGCGCTCCGAGGCTCAGCGAGCCCGCGGCGAGGAAGCGGCCGCGCAGCCAGGCGACGCGGCAGTGGTCCGCGCGCGGCTCCCAGTCGAAGCCGAGCGGCTCGCGGAGGTCCCGGCGGTCAGCGATCCTGCGGTCGGTCGAGGCGGACCGCCAGTCGCGCCACCACGGGGAGCGGGCGCGGCCGCGGGCCGCAGCCCCCAGGCCGGCTCGCTCGGCGGCCCGGCAGCAGGCGCGCGGCGGGTCGATGGCCGCGAGCTCGGCGCGGATGGCCTCGCACGAGCGTCGCGGTCGGGAGTCTGCCACGGCGCGCCGTCGCTCAGGCGCTGCGCACGGGCGCCACGGGGCCGCGCCACCGCGGGTGCGCGTCGAGCAGGCGCACGAGGGCCGTCCGCCAGGCGCCGCGGGTCGTGGCGGTGCGCGTTCGCCGGGTCCACGACGCCGGCGAGCACGAGGCGCGGACGCGCGCCGCCGGCCGGCAGGTCGATGCGCACCGGCTGCCGCGGGGTAGTCCTCCGGCACGCGGGCGTCGCTGGTCGTCGTTGGCGAGGACGACGTCGACGAGCGTGCCCACGTCGTGGGCGTGCAGCGCCGCGAGGTGCTCCGAGAGCGTGTAGCCCTCGGTCTCGCCGGGCTGCGTGGCCACGTTGCAGACGTAGACGCGCAGGCCGTCGCGCGCCTCGAGCGCCGAGCGGATGCCGGGCACCAGCAGGCTGGGCAGCAGGCTGGTGTAGAGGCTGCCGGGACCGATGACGATGAGGTCCGCGACGCGGATCGCCTCGACCGCCTCCGCGCTGGCCTCCACGCGCGGCCGGGCTGAGCCAGACCCGCCGGATGCCGCGCGAGCGCATGATCCGCGACTGGCCCGCGAGCTGCGTGCCGTCGGCCAGCTCGGCGTGGAGGTCAGCGGCACGGCGCCACCGGCACGACCTGGCCGCGCACCGCGAGCACGCGGTTGGACTGCCGCACGCCCTCCTCGAAGTCGCCCGCGATGTCCGCCAGGGCGGCGATGAGCAGGTTGCCGAAGGCGTGGCCGGCCAGGCCCGGCTCTGCCTCGCGTCGGCCGGGAAGCGGTACTGCAGCAGGCTGGTCATGGTCGGCTCCGCGTCCGCCAGCGCCGCGATGCAGTTGCGGATGTCGCCCACCGGCGGCACGCCCAGCTCCTGGCGCAGCTTGCCCGACGAGCCGCCGTCGTCGGCCACGGTCACGACCGCCGTGATGTTGCTGCTGATCTCCTTGAGGCCGCGCAGCAGCGTCGACAGGCCGGTCCCGCCGCCGATGGCCACGATGCGCGGACCGCGCGCCAGCGAGCGCTTCTGGTAGACGAGCTCGACGAGCGGCTCGCGGCGCGCCGGGAACGGCTCCAGCAGCACCCCCAGCAGGCGCCAGCAGGCCGTAGAGGAAGATGCCGACGCCGATCGCCGATGACCAGCAGGGGCCGCAGCGCGGCCGGGCAGGAAGTTGAGGCTCACGACGCTCGAAGAGCTGGCCCAGCGAGGCTGTCCGCGGGCACGCTCGCGGAAGAGCGATGCGGATGACCAGCGCGCCGGCCGTGGCCAGGATGGTGAGCCCGAGGAACATCACCAGCAGCCAGCGCTTGACGCCGGTGCCCGGGCGCAGCCAGCGGCGCAGCCGGCGCCCAGCGCGGCCCTGCGCCCCCCGTGACGTCATCGGCGCTTCTCGAGCTCCCGGTGCCAGACGCTCACGGGGCCCAGGTCCAGGTCGCGCCAGCTGCGCGGCGAGCGCCTCGCCGATGGCCACCGAGCGATGGAACCCGCCGGTGCAGCCGATGGCGATGGTGAGGCGCGTCTTGCCCTCGGCCAGGTAGGCCGGGATGAGCGATGGCGAAGAGCTCGTCGAGGTGCTGCAGGAACCGCTGGGTGATGGGCTGGCCCAGCACGAACGTCGCGCACGGGCTCGGTCAGGCCCGGAGAGGCTCGCGCAGCTCCGGTCGGTAGAACGGGTTCTCCATGAAGCGCACGTCGAAGACGAGGTCCGCCTCCAGCGGCACGCCGTACTTGTAGCCGAAGCTGATGACCTGGAGCGAGAGCTGCGTCGGGCCCGGGCTGCGCGCCGAGCGCGGCCATGATGCGCTCGCGCAGCTGCTTGAAGGACAGGTCGGTGGTGTCGATGATCACCTGGGCCATCGTCGCGGACGTCCTCGAGCATCGCGCGCTCGCGGGCGATGGCCGACGCGACGCCGTCGTTCTCGGTGTCGAGCGGGATGGCGATGGCGCGTCTCCGAGTAGCGCCGGATGAGGACCTCGTCGCTCGCCTCGAGGAAGAAGACCTGGGGCTCGATGTCCGCGACCGTGGAGCGCCCCCAGCGCCGCGCCGAGCGCGAGCGGCGCGTCGCCCTGGCGGACGTCGAGGACGATGGCCACGCGGTCGTAGCGCTCCGGGTCGTTGGCCACGAGCTCCGCGAGGTCGCGCAGCAGCGTCGCTGGGCACGTTGTCCACGACGGTGTAGCCGAGGTCCTCGAAGATCTTGCTGGTGGCGGTCTTGCCGGCGCCCGAGAGGCCCGGTGATGATGGCCACGTGCTGGCCGCCCGGCGGCGCGCGCCGGGAGGCAGCAGCTCAGCATCGACGGCCTCCATGCTGGCATCCGTGCCGGCTCGCCGCGGCGGCGCCGCGACAGCAGCAAGATGGTGAACTCGTACAGCACGTACATCGTGCCCGCCAGCACGAGCGGGCTGATGGGGTCGCCGCCGGGCGTGACGACGACCGCGAAGATGACGACGCCCAGCAGCACGTAGCGGCGCATGGCGTGCAGCTGCTCGACGCTCAGGATGCCCAGCTCGGTCGAGGAAGACGAGCACGATGGGGAACTGCATGACCAGCCCGAAGACGAGGAAGATGATGGTCACGAAGCCGAAGTAGGCCTCTGCGCTGGGCAGCGCCACGAGCGCGCCCTCGATCTGGAAGCCGAGCAGGAAGCCGACCGCGTAGGGCAGCGTGACGTAGGCCACGAGCGTGCCCAGCAGGAAGAAGACCACGCTCATCGGGATCCAGGGCAGCGCCGCGCGGCGCTCCTCGCGGCGTGCAGCCCGGGTGCCACGAAGGCCCACAGCCTGGTAGAGGATGACCGGGCAGCGCCAGCAGGAGGCCCACGATGACGGCCACCCGCAGGTAGACCATGAAGCCGCCCGAGAGCGTCAGGAAGACGACCTCGCCGTCCGGCAGCGGCGTGAGCAGCAGCGTGATGATCGCTCGGCGCGAGCATGAAGCCGAGGGCCGCGCCGACGAGCGACGGCCACGACGCTGATGGCGACGCGTCGGCGCAGCTCCGAGAGGTGGTCGACGAGCGGCATGGTGCGCCGGCTCGCCGCTGGCATCCGGGGCCGCGATGTCGTCCGGGAGCGCGGCCTCGGCCTCCATGACGTCGGTCATCGGGTGCCGCCCGTTGTCCGCGCTCATGGCGCGGTCACGCCTGGCGGGACGGGCTCGTCGGTCGTGTCCGTGCCGAGGGGCTACGGCGTCGTTCGACGGCAGCGGACTGGCCTCGGCCGGTGCAGCCGTCGGTGGCGCATCGGGGAGCGGGCTGCCGTGGCGGGTCGGAGGCTCGGCTGCGGCAGCGCCGGTGCGGGCCGGGGCCGGCGAAGCGAGGCTGCCGCTGTCACGGTGGCTGCCGCAGCAGGCGGACCGGCTTCGCGTCGACGTCCGGTCGCGGCATCCGTGATGTCCGAGGAGGCCTTGCGGAACTCCCGGATGGTCTTGCCGACGGCGTTGCCCATCTCCGGGCAGCCGCCGCGGACCGACGACCAGCAGCAGCGACGGCGAGGATGATGATGAGCTCGACGGGCCCGATGTTCGGGAGTCCCATGCGATCCTCCGACGACGTGGCTCGACTCTTGGCCATCGCTAGCACCCGAGCCCGTGACGCCACACGGGCGGCGAGCCGTGACGCTACGAGCCGTCGGCCGGGCGGAGGTGGCGCTCCGTCGGCGGCGTAAGGCCCGCCGGGCTCGACGCGGGGCCGCGCTGGCGAGGCCGGCGTCCGTGCGGTCGCGGCGTCGACGTCTGCCGGGAGCTGGTCGGCAGGGATGAACCACTCGGGGGCGGACTCGCCGTCGATGCTGCCGTCGTCGGTCACCGGGCGGTCCTCCACGCAGGGTGATCTTGCCGTCGCTCGGCGATGTCCAGGGTCATGACGCGCACGTCGATGTCGACGCCGTCGCGGTGCAGGTAGGCGATCTGGTCGCCGTCGGGCGAGACGACCGGGGCGAAGCTGTCGCCGTCGTCGGTGAGCGCGACGCGGACGTCCCCGCGGCGCGGGTCGATGATGACGATGTCACGGCCCGTGCCCCGGGTGGCCTCGACGGCGAGCCAGCTCGCCGTCCGGCGACCACGACGGATGGGCGTAGCCGGGCCGCAGGCAGCTTCGTGCGGTCCAGCGGTGCAGTTGCGGCGCGTCTGGCAGGTATGGATGCCGATGCGTGGGCACGCCGTCCGTCGCCCTGGGCGTTGTTGTAGGTGAAGGCGATCTTGCTGTCCATCGGGGCTGAAGGCGGGGTCGTTGTGTCCCAGGTCGCCGTCGGCGGGGTGGCCACCTTGCTCATGCGCCCGCTGCGGATGTTGACGAGGTGCAGCGTGCCACTCGGCCCGCTGCCGTCCGGTCCGTCGCTGACGACGGCGAGCGTGTCGCCATCGGGCTGACGTCGAGGCTGCAGGACGTGGCTGAACCAGGTGCCGCGGCGTCCTTGATGAGCGAGTCGTAGACCTTCTCGCGATTGGAGCCATCCGCCTTCATGCGCCAGACATCCGTGACGTAGAGGGTGTAGAGGCCGCCGGCCGCTCGAGTCGGTCGTCGGCCGCTGCGTGGTGCGGATGAAGTAGACGCGCTTCCCATCCGGCGACCAGGTGGGGCTCGAGTCGGACTTGGTGGCGTCAGCATCGGTGAGTCGATCCAGTTCGCGGCCGGTCGCTGCCCAGATGTCCCCAGCCCGGCTGAAGACGATGGTGCCCTTCACGTCCGCCCGCTGGTCAGGTGGCGGCTCCACGATAGTCGGGGAGTTCCGAGGCTTCTGGCTCCACGATGACTGGCCTGTCTGTCTCCGACGGCCGCGACGCCTGGATCCAGCGAGGCTGCGGCGGCCCCCGGGGAAGGTTCCGCGGAGGCGACGGGCTCCTCCTGCCCAAGGTCCACGTTCAGGAAGGTCAGGGCCGCCACGCTTCCGGCGCCCACGAGCAGCAGGCCGATGAACGCCAGCAGCGGCGCCAGGACGGGTGAGTTGCGCGGTGGTCGGGAGCGAGGCGGCAAGGGCTCCTGTGCCGGAAGATACGGCGGGCGATAGACGGGCTCCGGGAGCCCGCTGGCCCTGCCGTCGGGACGCGCCCGTAGCCGACCGGCGGCCGATCAGGCGGGTAGGCGCCACCGCCAGGCGGAGGAACGGGCGGGCGACCCGTCACGCCTGGACGCTCCGGCTCACCGGTGCGGCCGGGCTGGCTGCGGTCACCGCATCCCGACTGGCTGCCGTCATAGCGGCCCGGAGGCCGCGAGCGTGCCCGCCACTGCGGCGTCCCGCACCTCCAGCTGGAGCGTCTCCAGTCCCGCGAAGGTCCGGCTGGCGAGGCGCGCCACGACGTCGATCTCGAGACCCTCCCTGAGCTGCTCCGCGAGGTCGGCGCGACCGAAGCAGATGCCGTCGACCACGTCCGTCCTCTGCGCAGCGTGAGCTGGGTGTGGCCACCGTTCGCGACACGGACCCGAACCACGACCAGGCCCGCGATGCCGACGAGCGGAGGGCGCCTCACGGCGTCCTCCAGCGGTGCCAACTCCCGCAAGAGTACGTAATCCGCCGCAAGCTGCGCTCTGGACGAGGTCGATGCGCGAGGGTCGGTCGGCGGTCCGCCGGCGGGCTGGTCGCGCGGCGAAGTCGGCGAGCCGGGACCGCAGCTCCGGGACGTGCTGCCGGCGTCGACGTGGCAGCCGGCGGCGGCGGGATGGCCGCCGTGACGCTCGAGGAGGTCGCCGCAGGCCGCGAACGCGGCCGCCAGGTCGACGCCACCGGCGCTGCGTGCCGAGCCGCGCCACGGGCTCGACGGCGGTCGAGAGGACCAGGACGGGGCGGCCGGTCTCCTCGGCGAGGCGGCCGGCCACGAGGCCGATGATGCCGACCGGCCAGTCCCCGTCGAGCACGATGAAGGCGTCATCCGTCGGCTCCGTCCAGGCCTCGCCCGCGCCTCCGCGATGGCTGTCGCGGTCAGCTCCCGGCGCTGGCGGTTGGCGGCCTCGAGCTGGGCGGCGAGCCGCGGCCGCCGTCGGCGTCATCGCGGCCAGCAGCAGCGCCGCCGCGACGGCCGGGTCGCCGACGCGGCCCATGGCGTTGATGCGCGGCGCCAGGCCGAAGGAGATGTCGTCCGGTCGACACGTCATCCGTGTCGACGCCGCGCCGACGGCGAGCAGGGCCGCCAGACCGGGGCGGGGCGCCTCGCTCGAGCCGGCGCAGGCCGAGGCGCACGATGGCGCGGTTCTCGCCGTCGAGGGGCACGACGTCCGCGATCGACCCGATGGCCGCCAGGTCCGCCAGCCCGAGCGCGGCCTCGGCGCCGCCCGGCGCGTCCGCCAGGAGCAGCTGCGCGACCTTGAAGGCGACCCCGGCGCCGGAGAGCCGACGGTCCGGATAGCGGCTGTCCGGGCGGTGCGGGTTGACGAGGGCGACGGCGTCCGGCAGCGTCCGGGCCCAGCACGTGGTGGTCGGTGACGATGACGTCGATGCCGGCCGGCCGCGCGGCCGCGACCTCGGCGACGCTCGTGGAGCCGGTGTCCGCGGTCATGATGAGCCCGTGGCCGGCCGCGCGCGCCGCTCGACCGCGGCCATCGAGAGCCCGTGGCCCTCCGCCGTCCGATGCGGGCACGTACGGCTCGACGTCCAGGCCCAGGCCAGCGCAGCGCCTCGGACGAGGATGGCCAGCCCGGTCAGGCCGTCGGCATCGAAGTCGCCGAGGACGAGGACCGACTCGCCCGGCCCGCGCGGCTCGCGTCGACGCGGTCGCAGCGACGGCGTCGGCGTCCGGCAGCAGCGCGCGGGTCGTGCAGGCCGGCCTCCGGCTCGTCGAAGCGCGCCGCGAGAGCTCGCGCGGCATCCACCGGGCCGCGGCGCGACAGCACGCGCAGGGCCCGGGCCGAGAGGCCGCGGCGCGCGGGCATCCGCGACGGTGGCCGTCGGACGAGCGCGTGCGGCGTCGGCGACGAGCCAGTGGTAGCGGGGCTGTCAGCTCGGCCATGAGCTGCCAGTGCTGAGCGGCGCCGGCTTCACGCCGACTTACGGCCGGGCTTGCCTGGCCGCGCTCGGCTTGCCAGCGGCCGCGCTCCGGCCTTGCGCCGCTCGTCCCAGAGGTGCCAGTCGACGAAGAGCGGCGACGGCGTCGAAGATCGACGAGTACGTGCCCGACGTGACGCCGATGAGCAGCGCCAGCGCGAAGGGCCGGATGGCCTCGCCGCCGAACAGGAACAGCGCGAGTCAGCGTGAGGACCACGGTCAGCGACGTGTTGATGGAGCGGCCCAGCGTCTGCAGGATGCTGTGGTTGACGATGCGCGTCGAACGGCTCGCCCGGCGTAGCGGACGCGGTTCTCGCGGACGCGGTCGAAGACCACGATCGTGTCGTGCACGGAGAAGCCGATGACGGTCAGCATGGCCGTCACGAACAGGGCGTCGACCTGGAGCCCGATGAAGCGTGCCCAGGATGGCGAAGATGCCGACCACGACGATGACGTCGTGGAGCAGCGCCACGACGCGCCGTGACGCCCATGCGGAAGTCGCGGAAGCGGTAGCTGATCCAGACCATGATGCCCAGCGAGCCGCATGAGGATGAGCAGGAACGTCTGCTGGATGAGCTCCGCGCTCACGACGGGGCCGACGGAGTCCTGCTGGCGCACCTCGTCGATGGGCCCGAACGCGCTCCTGGAGCGCGGTCGCCAGCGCGCCGAACTCGCCCTCGGTGGGGACGCCGGTCGACCGGCCGCCGCCGGCGTCGGCGGGCGACGGCCGCGGGGACGCGTCCGGCGACGGCGACGAGCCGCGGCGTCGCAGGCGCGGGCGCGGCGGACGCGGCGACGGCAGGCCGTGGCGGCGGCTGACGCGTGGCCGGGCGCGGCCGACGCTGGCCGCGGCGACCGGCGCCGCGGACGCGGCGGGCGCGACGCTCGGCGGCCGCGGGCGAGGCCGACGCGAGGCGGCGGCGGCCGAGCCCTCGACGACCGTCGGTCTCGCGCAGCGCCAGCGCCTCCGTGCGGATGAGCACGTAGTCCCTGCCGTCCGATCGTGGTGATGGCGACCTCGACCGTCCAGGCCCTGCTCCTCGAGGACGGCGCGCACCGTCGGCCGGGTCGGGCGTGCCGTCCTCGAAGTGGACCTCCCAGATCGTGCCGCCGGTGTAGGCGATCGAGAACTGCAGGCCCAGCCGGCGCCGGGGATGAACGTCAGGCAGGATGAAGATGAGGCCGGGGATCGTGAGGACGGCGCTGAAGACGTAGCCGTAGCTGGCGCTTGCCGATGATGTCAAACACGGCGCGGCACCTCGCTCGCGGTCCGGCCGCGGGCGTCCGCGCGAGAACTCCTCCTCGGTGACGCCGAAGAGGTGCGCCTGGCGCGCCCACGGCTGCTGCACGACCCAGCGCAGCATCATGCGGCTGAGCGTGATGGCCGTGAACATCGAGATCAGCACGCCGATGATGAGCACGAGCGCGAAGCCCTTGCACGACCGAGGTCCCGAAGTAGCACAGGATGAAGGCGGTGATGAGCGTCGACACGTTCGAGTCGAGGATGGAGTTCCAGGCGCGGCTGAAGCCGGCCTCGATGGCCGCCGTCAGGTTCTTGCCCGCGCGCAGCTCTTCCTTGGTGCGCTCGAAGATGAGGATGTTGGCGTCCACCGCCATGCCCACCGAGAGGACGAAGGCCGCGATGCCGGCCAGCGTCAGGGTCACGCCAGGATGCCGGAAGAGCGCGTAGCACGAAGATCGTGTAGAAGATCAGCGCGATGCACGCGACTGACGCCCGGCACGCGGTAGTAGATGAGCATGAAGGCGAAGACGAGGGCGATGCCGACGAGCGCCGGCCAGGACCGTCTGCGTGCAGGAAGTCGAGGCCGAGCGTGCGCGGAGATGCTGCTGAAGCCGACCTCGCGGATCTCCAGCGGCAGCGAGCCGAACTTCAGGACGGTGACGAGCGTTGGCCTCCTCCACGGGGAAGCCGCCCTGGCCGCCGGAGATCTGGGCCTGGCCGCCGAAGCGCGTGGCCTGGATGGTCGGCGCCGACATGACCTGGTCGTCGAGGACGATGGCGAACTGCTCGCCGTAGTGCTCCGCGGCGTACTCGTCGAAGAGCCGGGCGCCGGTGTCCTTGAGCTGCAGGTCCACGACGATCTCGCGCGTCGGTGGAGTCCTGGGCGATGGCGGCGCTGGCGATCTCGATGCCCGTGAAGAGGGGCTCGATGTCCTGCATGCCCTCCGGCAGCGGGCCTTCGCGCGACGCGTGCCCTGGAGCGCCGCCGGGCACGGGCATGAACTCGAGGACGCCGGTGGTGCCGATGAGGCTCGCGGATCTCGCCCTCGTCGTCGACGCCCGGCAGCTCGACCGAGATGCGGTCGGCACCCTGGGTCAGGACGATGGGCTCCGCGACGCCGGTGGCGTTGACGCGGTTCTCGATGATCGTCGCGGGTCTGCTCGAGGATGTCCGACGTGACCGCCTGGTCGTCCGTGGCCACGACCTGGTACTCGCCGCGCAGGCCGCCGATGAGGTCGAGGCCGAGGCGCGTCTCGGCTGCTCGCCGGCGCTGCCACCAGGACGCGGCAGCGGGAAGATGGCGACGATCAGGGCGACCACGAATACGGCCAGCGACGAGGATGGGAAGGGCGCGTTGCATCGCCGGGACGTTAACAGAGTCAGCGGCCCGCGCCGCGGGTCGAGGCCCGGCAGGCGTCGCGGGCGGAGCGCGCTCAGCCGTCGAGATGGGCCCGGATCCGCTCCGCCAGCGCGCTCGGCCGATGCCCGGCACGGCGGCGATCTCGTCCACGGTGGCCGCCTTCAGACGCGCGGCTGGACCCGAAGACGCGCAGCAGCGCCCGCTTGCGCGCCGGTCCGACGCCGGGCAGGTCATCGAGCGCCGAGCGCGTGGCGGCCCTGGCGCGCACCTGGCGGTGGTAGGTGATGGCGAAGCGATGCGCCTCGTCGCGCAGGCGCTGCAGCAGGTAGAGCGCGCCCGACGTCGGCGGGCAGCACGATGGGCTCGGCCGCGGCCGGGCAGGAAGAGCTCCTCGCGCTCCTTGGCCAGGCCGGCCAGGGGCAGGTCGTGCAGGCCGAGCTCGTCGAGGACCTCGCCGGGCCGCGCTCACCTGGCCCTTGCCGCCGTCGATGATGACCAGGTCGGGCAGGCGCCAGCGCAGCTGCTCGGCGGTCCCCTCCTCGGCGTCGCAGCGCGCGCCGGAAGCGGCGCCGCAGGACCTCCTGGTGGCTGGCGAAGTCGTTCTGGCCCGCCACGTCGCGGATGCGGAAGCGGCGGTACTCGCCCGCTGCGCGGCTGGCCGTCCTCGAAGACGACCATGCTGCCCACCGTGGAGGTGCCCTGGATGGTGCTGATGTCGTAGCACTCGATGCGCTGCGGCGGCGCGGCGAGGCCCAGGGCCTCGGCCAGCTCCTCCAGGGCGCCGATCGGTCTTGCCCTGGTCGGCCAGCCAGCGCACCTGCTCGCGCGCCAGCATCTCGGCGGCGTTGCGCGCGGCGAGCTCCATGAGCTGCCGGCCCTCGCCGCGCTGCGGGCGCGAGCAGCTCGCACCTTGCGACCGGCCCGGCTGGCCAGGAAGACCTCCAGCTCGGCGGCCTCGGCCAGGCTCGAAGGGCACCAGCACCCGCGGCGGGATCGGAGCCGGCGCGGGCGTAGTACTGCTTCACGAACGCGGTCAGGGCCTCCTCGTCCGAGGCGTCGGCCAGGTTCTCGAGCAGGAAGATGTCGCGGTTCATGGTCTTGCCGTCGCGGATGGCGAAGAGCTGGACGGCAGCCTCGTTGCCCGAGCGGGCGAAGCCCAGCACGTCCAGCTCGCGCTTGGCGAAGCCGGCCATCTTCTGGCTCTCCATCGTCCGCTCGATGGCACGCACCTTGTCGCGCAGGGCGGCCGCGCGCTCGAACTGGAGCGCCTCGGAGGCGGCCTCCATGTCGGAGCGCAGCGCCCGTGAGACCTGCTCCTGGTGGCCCTCGAGGAAGAGCATGACCTGCTCGATGTCGCGCCGGTAGGCGGACCGTTCGATGGCCTCGATGCACGGGCCCTGGCAGCGCTTGATGTGGTAGAGCAGGCAGGGTCGCTCGAGGGCGCGCTCGCCCTCGCGGATCTCGATGGTGCAGGTGCGGAACGGGAAGATGCGCCGGATGAGGTTCATCGACTCGTCGACGCTGCTCGCCGAGGCGTACGGTCCGAAGTAGCGGCTGCCGTCGTCGGGCAGCTTGCGCGTGCGCTCGATGCGCGGGAAGTCGTCGGCCAGGGTGACCTTGATGAAGGGGTACGACTTGTCGTCCTTGAGGCGGACGTTGAAGCGCGGCTGGTAGCGCTTGACGAGGTTGGCCTCCAGCAGGAGCGCCTCGCTGACGGTGTCGGTCAGCGTCGTCTCGACGTCGACGACCTGGTCGATGGCCGATTCGATGCGCAGGGGCGCCGCCGACCGGCCCGCCTGCCAGTACTGGCGCACCCGGTTGCGCAGGCTCTGCGCCTTGCCCACGTAGAGCACGCGGCCGCTGGCGTCCTTGAGCAGGTAGACGCCGGGCTTGTCAGGCAGGTGCTTGAGCGTGGCCGCGAGGCGTGGGGTCACCCGGGGATGCTAGCGCGACTGCGCGGCGGCACGCGCCTGGGAAGCGACGGCGTACGAGCGCCGTACGGCGCAGCGACACGGGCGCGGTAAGCGCCGCAGCCGCATCATCAGGCCATGCCTGGAGCGTCGATGCGGACCCGCGGACCTGCCGACGCCCGTTCGCGAACGGCTGGCACGACTGGCGCCGGACCAGCGTGCCGCGGCGACCACGCGACCCGGGTCCCGTCCTCTGCGTGGCTCCGGCCGGATCGGGCAAGACCACCACCCTGGTGGCACGCATCGCGTGGCGCGTGGCACTGCGGTGTCGACCCGGCGAGCATCTGCGCGCTGACCTTCAACCGCCGCGCGGCGGAGGAGCTCCAGGAGCGCACGGACCGTGCCCTCGGAGAGCTCGGGCTCGCCACCGGGGAGCGTGCGCGTGCGCACCTTCCATGCCCTGGGGCGGGCCATCCTCGCGGATGCTGGCGTGGATGTCACCCGGCTCGTGGAGCGCCACGAGCTGCTGGCGGAGCTGGCCGGCGGCCCCCTGCCGGCCGACGCGCTGCGCTGGCTCGACGACGCCTTCACCCGCCTGAAGCTGGACCCCGAGCGCGGGCCGCCGCCGGAGGATGTCGCCACTCACGAGGCCTTCGCCGAGTACCAGGCCGCGCTGGCTGCCCGGGACGCCCTGGACCTGGACGACCTGCGTGGCCCGGGCGCTCCCGGCGCTGACCGACGACGCGATGCTCCTGCGGCGCTGGCGCGGACGTGCCGCCGTGCTCTTCGTGGACGAGGCCCAGGACCTCGACCGGACACAGCTGGAGCTGGCCGTGCTCCTGGCCGGCGAGGGCCGCGACGTCTTCCTCGTGGGCGACGACGACCAGACCATCTACGCCTGGCGCCTGGCGGACGTGCGCAGGGTCCTTGGCCTCGCCGCCCGCCTGCCCGGCCTGCGCCGCGTGGACCTCGAGACGAACTTCCGCTGCGCCCCGGAGATCGTGCGGCGCGCGTCACGCCTGGTGGCCCACAACCGCGAGCGCTTCGACAAGGTCATCCGCTGGTCACCGGCCGCGGAGGGCTCGATCGTCCTCCTTCCGGACAGCGGGGACGAGGTCTCCCGGGCTCGCTTCCTGCTGACCACGTGGGCGCAGGATGGTGCGCGCCAGGGCACCAGCACGCGGGCCATCCTGGCGCGGACCAACGCCGAGCTGATGCCCTACGCGGCGGTGGCCCTCGAGCTCGAGTGGCCCTACCGGGTGGACGACGATGGCCTGCTCCTGGACGGACCGGGCGTGCTCGAGGTCGTTGACCGGGCCGTCGACCGCGCCGCAAGGGTGAAGCGCCGCTGCTGGCCGTGGCTGCCGCCGCGCGCGAAGCGGGGCTCGAGGCGCCACTCACGGCCGCCCTGCTCGCCTGGGCGGCCCCCTATCGGGACGTCGCCGACCTGCAACGGGACCTCCGGGATCGACGCGCACTGCGGACGCACCTGCGGCGCCGCGGTCGGCGCTTCCGACCTGGTCGGAACCCCGAGCCGGGAGCGCGTCCCACCGTCCACGGGCAGCCCGGTCCCAAGGGCTCGCTGACCCTGGCCACCTTCCACGGCACCAAGGGCCTCGAGTGGGATCACGTCGCCTGCGTCGGGCACGACGAGGGCATCTTCCCGGCCGCCCGGGCGCTCCGCGAGTCGCAGCGAGCCGGAGCGGGTCCTCGAGGAGGAGCGGCGCCTCGCCTACGTGGCCTGGACGCGCGCGCGTCGGAGCCTGACCATCGTGTACGACCCCGGCGCGCCGTCGCGCTTCCTGCGCGAGGCGTTCGACCGGGAGGAGCTCGCGTGAGCGGCTGACGGCCGCCGGGCCTAGCGCTCCTTGCGCAGGTCCACCGAGTAGTCGACCGAGGCCCGCAGCTGGGTGAGGCCCGCCGCCCAGATCTCGATGGCCCGGGCGTACTCATCGAGGACCGCGTCGTCGGCCGTCTCGTACGGACCATCCGTGAGCGTGACGAGCGATCCCCAGCCCTTGGGGCGGATGTCGACGGCGACCTCCGTGGCGAGGCCCAGGTCACCCGGATGGAGCCAGCGGAACTTGAAGCGGTCGTTCGGCTGCGCCTCGAGGACGTCGATCTCGATCCGCTGACGCGAGAAGACGAGCACGCTGCGGGCGCCGGGAAGCAGCGAGCCCTGCACCTTGTAGCAGAGCCACTGCGTCATGGTGTCCGGGTCGGACCACATCCGGTAGACGCGTTCAGGCGGCGCGTCCGTGACGCGCTCCAGTCGGACCATCCGCGTGCTCACAGCCCCAGCTCCTCCCTGACGGTCCGGAGACCGGCGATGACGTTCTCGATGTGGTCCTCGAGCGGCAGGCCGAGCTCCTCGGCACCCTTGACGAGCTGGTCGCGGGGCACCTGCCGAGCGAAGCCCTTGTCCTTCATCTTCTTGCGGACGGCCACGACCTCGACCTCGTCGAGGCTCCGGTTGGGTCGCACGAGCGCGACAGCCACCACGAAGCCGCTCATCTCGTCGCAAGCGTAGACGGTGTGCGCCATGTCGCTCGTGCGCGGCTGGCCCGTGTGGTCCCCGTGACCCAGGACGGCCTCGACCACGTCCTCCGGGTAGCCCAGGCGGCGCAGCTCCTCCGCACCCTGCAGCGGATGCGTGTCCGGGTATCGCTCGTAGTCGAAGTCGTGCAGCAGTCCGGCCATGCGCCAGCGCTCCAGCTCGGCGCCGGCGAGACCGAAGCGGTGCTCCGCGTACCAGCCCACGGCAGCCTCGACCGCCAGCCCGTGCCGGCGCAGGCTCTGGCTGGCGGTCCACTCGCAGAGCAGCTGCCAGGCATCGTCGCGTGTGAGCATCATGGTCGGCCTCCATCATCGGGCTGCCACGCGACCCCCGGCCGTCGTGGCCCTGCCAAGGCTACCCGAAGCGGAGATCCGCTGCGTCCGCGACAGCCCGCGAGCCGATCCGCACCGAGGAGCGCCAGCCGGCGCCCGAGGGTGGCCTCCTATACTTCGCGTCCATGTCGTCGTCGCGCCTGAGCGTCCCCCGTGAGCTGCTCGTGAACGCCTCTCGTGGCTTCGCGATGGGTGCCGCTGACCTTGTCCCCGGTGTCTCTGGTGGGACGGTGGCGCTCGTCCTGGGCATCTACGAGCGGCTCATCGCCTCCATCAGGGCGGGGTCGCTCGGCCTGGGGAACCTGCTGCGCTTCGATCTGCAGCGGTCGCGCGACTGGCTCTCGAGAGTGGAGTGGCGCCTCGTCCTGCCGCTTGGCGTCGGGATCCTGGTCGCCGTGCTCTCGCTGGCGCGCCTCATCCAGTCCCTGCTGCACGAGCAGGCGGAGCTCATGGCTGCCATCTTCCTGGGCCTCGTCGCGGGCTCGGTGGTCGTTGCCTGGCGGCTCGTTCGCGAGCCCAGCCTTCGTCACGCCCTCCTCATCCTCGCGGTCGGCATCGCCGTCTTCGTGCTCCTGGGCGTCCGGGGCAGCAGTGAGGAGTCCGTCCTGCCGGTGGCCGTGCCCCCGCTCTGGGCCTACTTCATCGCCGGAGCGATCGCCATCTGCGCCATGATCCTGCCGGGCATCTCAGGCTCGTTCCTGCTCGTGCTGATGGGCATGTACGGCCCGCTGCTGGCCGCCGTCACCGAGCTGGACATCATCGTCCTGGTGACCTTCATGGCCGGCTGTGTCATCGGCCTGGCGCTCTTCTCCCAGGTCCTGCACCGGGCCCTGCAGCGCCACCACGACGTCGTGCTGGCGGTGCTCATCGGGCTCATGGCTGGGTCGGTCCGGGTGCTCTGGCCGTGGCCCGAGGGCGTGGAGTCCACCGAGCTTGGCCCTCCCGATGGCGCGGTGCTGCTAGCCATCCTCGCGGCCGGCGTCTCGTTCGTGGCCGTCGTCATCATCGCTGGAGCGGCCCTGCGCCTCGAGCGGGCGGAGGAAGCCGCACTCGCGAAAACGGCCTCAAGCCCAGGTGACGGAGGGCCGACCGTCGAGGCACCGCCAGCCGCGGTCGGGCGTGACGATGCCGACACCACAGCGGCGTCGAGGGTTAGCCAGCGACCGACTGCCCGGCCCCTCCCCGACGACGGGGTCCGTGGGCTCCTCGGCGACACGCACGGCCCCGCGCCGCCCGAAGCTGCGGACTCGCGCGGAGACCTCCTCGCGGTTGTGTCGAAGCACGTGGATGAAGGCTCGGCAAGAGGCTCACGAAGACCACGACACCAGGATGACGAGCAGCCAGCGGTCGAGCGTGTCCCCCATGACCTCACCGAGGGCATATCCGGCCAGGGGCAGCCCGACCGCCCACAGGACGGCACCCGTGAAGTTGAAGACCGCGAACCGCCGATAGCGGCATCAGGGCGGCGCCGGCGACGATGGGAGCGAAGGTGCGCACGAAGGGCATGAAGCGCGCGATGACGATGGTCTTGCCGCCATGGCGCTGGTAGAACTCCTCGGCCGCGAGCAGGTGGCTGCTGCCGGAAGAAGCGCGAATCCGGGCCGCTCGTAGAGTCGTCGCCCGAAGCGGTGCCCGAACAGGTAGCCGACCGCGTCGCCCGTGACCGCCGCGAAGAAGCAGACGCGCGATGACGAGCTGGATGGGGAAGACGTCCGGCCGGGCCGCCGCCAGGACGCCGGCCGTGATGAGCAGGCTGTCGCCGGGCAGGAAGAAGCCGAAGAAGAGGCCCGACTCCGCGAAGATGATGGCGGCCAGGCCGACGTAGCCCGATGGTCAGGAGCAGCTGCTCGAGGTCGACGCCGGGGAGCATCAGCGGCGCGACCCGTGGGAGCTGGCTGACGGGCGCGAGGCGACGACACGCTCCGCAGTCTAGGTCCAGCGGCCCGGGACGTGCCCAGGTGGCGTCGCGATCGGGCCGAGACGCCTCAGGACGGCCGCTGCGACGGAGCGCTTGCCCGTGCCACGGCGAGCGACTGCGCTGCACGCGGCCGGGCGGCGCATCGGCCGGGCGCGACCGAGCCCGTCGGGCCGGCCCCGGAACGTGACCTCCGAGAGCGGCACGACCGGCTCGCCGCGCAGGACGCGCGCCAGGTACTCGCCGGTCGCCGAGCCCGCCACCGCGCGCGACCTCCTCCGGCGTGCCCTCGGCCACGATGCGGCCGCCCCGGGCGCCGCCCTCCGGTCCCAGGTCGATGATCCAGTCGGCCGTCTTGATGACGTCCAGGTTGTGCTCGATGACGATGACCGTGTTGCCGGTGTCCACGAGCCGATGGAGCACCTGGAGCAGCTTCTCCACGTCCGCGAAGTGGAGGCCCGTGGTGGGCTCGTCGAGGATGTAGACGGTCCGGCCGGTGGCGCGCCGCGAGAGCTCCGTGGCCAGCTTGACGCGCTGCGCCTCACCGCCGGAGAGCGTCGTGGCCGGCTGGCCCAGGCGGATGTAGCCGAGGCCCACGTCCACGAGCGTCTGGAGCTTGTTGCGGATGGCCGGCACGGCGTGGAAGACCTCCAGCGCCTCCTCCGCGGTCATCTGCAGGACGTCCGCGATGGAGTGCCCGCGGTAGTGGATCTCCAGCGCCTCGCGGTTGTAGCGCTTGCCGCCGCAGACCTCGCAGGGCACGTAGACGTCCGGCAGGAACTGCATCTCGATCTTCAGGATGCCGTCGCCCTTGCAGTTCTCGCAGCGGCCGCCCTTGACGTTGAAGCTGAAGCGCCCGGGCCCGTAGCCCCGCACGCGTGCCTCCGGCACGCCCGCGAAGAGCTCGCGGATGGGCCCGAAGAGGCCCGTGTACGTGGCCGGGTTGGAGCGCGGCGTGCGGCCGATGGGGCTCTGGTCGATGTCGATGACCTTGTCGATGGCCTCCGTGCCCTCCAGGGCATCGTGGGCGCCCGGCTCGACGCGCGCGCCGCTGACGCTGCGGGCCAGGGCCCGGTAGAGGACGTCCGTGACGAGCGTGGACTTGCCCGAGCCCGGAGACGCCCGTGACGGCCGTGAAGGTGCCCAGCGGGAAGCGCACGTCGAGGTCCTTGAGGTTGTGCTCGCGGGCGCCGCGCACCAGCGAGGGCCTTGCCGTTGCCGGAGCGCCGCTCGCTCCGGCACGGGCACCGTGCGCTCGCCGCGCAGGAAGGCGCCGGTGATCGAGCGCGGCTCCGCGAGGATGGCCTCCAGCGGGCCGCTGGCGATGACCTCGCCGCCGTGCTCGCCGGCCGCCGGCCCGATGTCCACGACCCAGTCGGCCACCCGGATGGTCTCCTCGTCGTGCTCGACCACGATGAGCGTGTTGCCGATGTCGCGCAGCCGGATGAGCGTGGCGATGAGCTTGGCGTTGTCCTTCTGGTGCAGGCCGATGGTGGGCTCGTCGAGGATGTAGAGGACGCCCACCAGGCTGGAGCCGATCTGGGTGGCCAGCCGGATGCGCTGCGCCTCGCCGCCGGAGAGCGTGGCGCTGGTGCGGTCGATGGTCAGGTAGTCGAGGCCCGACGTCCGCGAGGAAGCCGAGCCGCTCGCCGATCTCCTTGGTGACCAGCCGCGCGATGGTCTGCTCGCGCTCGTTCAGCGCGTCCGGCAGGGCGCGCCACCCAGGCCAGCGCCTCGCTCACCGACATGGCCGCGACGTCGGCGATGTGCCGCTCGCCGATGGTCACGCCCAGCGCCTCCGGCTTGAGGCGCCGGCCCGCGCAGGTGGGACAGGGTCGCTCGACCATGTACTTCTCGAGCTCGGTCCGGATGTACTCCGACTCCGTCTCGCGGTAGCGCCGCTCGAGGTTGGTGACGACGCCCTCGAAGGTGGCCAGGTAGGAGTTCTCGCCGCGCTCGTGCCGGTAGCGCACCTCGACCCGCTCGCTGCGCTTGGCGAAGAGCAGGTAGTCGAGCGCCTCCGGGGGCAGGTCCTCGATGGCGGCCCGGTAGTCCCAGCCGTGGGCATCCATGATCGCCTTCGTCGTCTTGAGCCGCCAGGAGAGCTCCGTGGGCACCGTGCGCCAGGGCGCCATGGCGCCATCGGGGATGGACCGGGAGCGGTCCGGGATGATGCGTTCGACGGAGAACTCGAGGCGGATGCCCAGGCCGGTGCAGTCCGGGCAGGCGCCGTGCGGGCGAGTTGAACGAGAAGGAGCGCGGCTCCAGCTCGTCGATGGTGGTGCCGTCGTAGGCGCAGCTGTACTTCTCGCTGTAGCGCTGCTCCTCGAAGGCGCCGGCGTCCGCGGGCGCCACGAGCATGACGCCCTCGCCCAGGCGCAGCGCCGTCTCCACCGAGTCGGCCAGGCGCGCCGCGTCCGGATCGGGATTGGTCCGCGTCGAAGGCGCGGCCGTCAGCGTCCGCGTGGCGGACGATGAGCCGGTCGACGACGACCTCGATGCTGTGCCGCTTGTACTTGTCGAGCGCGGGTGCTTCATCCAGGTCCATGAGCTCGCCGTCCACCCGGACGCGCACGAAGCCCTGGCGCCGGGCGGCCGCGAAGACGCGCTCGCCCTCCGTCTTGCGGTCCTTGATGAGCGGGCCGAGGACCAGGATGCGGGAGCCGTCCGGCAGGGCCCGGATGCGGTCGACGATCTGCTGCACGCTCATGCGCGCGATCTCGCGGCCGCAGCGCGGGCAGTGGGGATGGCCGACGCGCGCGAAGAGCAGGCGCAGGTGGTCGTAGATCTCCGTCACCGTGCCGACCGTGGAGCGCGGGTTGCGGCTGGCGCCCTTCTGGTCGATGGAGATGGCCGGCGAGAGCCCCTCGATCTGGTCGACGTCCGGCTTCTCCATCTGGCCCAGGAACTGGCGGGCGTAGGCGGAGAGCGACTCCACGTAGCGGCGCTGGCCCTCCGCGTAGATGGTGTCGAAGGCGAGGCTGGACTTGCCGCTGCCGGAGAGGCCGGTGATGACGATCAGCCGGTCACGCGGCAGCTCGACGGTGATGTTCTTGAGGTTGTGCTCGCGGGCGCCGCGAACGATGAGCAGATCCTGGGGCACCCGTACAAGTGTAGCGCAGGAGGGGGCATTTGGAACGCGCGTTCGAAGTGCGTGTCATCGGCCGAGCCGTCCTGGTACGGCTCCCTGCTGCGCGGGTGCCGCCTACTGTCCTGGAGGTGCCCCCTGCCCCGGCACGGGCACCTGCCCTGCAGGCGGCACCACCTCGACCGGCACCAGCACGAGGTCCTGCGCCACGGCCTTGTCGAAGAAGAGTCGGAAGAGGTCTCGCACGATGGAGGCCACCGGCAGTGCCACGATGGCCCCGATGATGCCGCCCAGCGCGAAGCCGATGGCGATGAGCACGAGCACGGACGCGCCCGTGAAGTTGATCATCTTGCCCTCGAAGGTGGGCACCAGGATGGAGCCCTCGATGTTGAAGGCGATGAAGTAGTAGACGCTCACCAGCACGATCGCCGCCGGCCCGGAGGCGAGGGCCAGGATGAGTGCCGGGATGTAGCTGATGATGGGGCCGATCTGCGGGATCAGCTCCATGACGAACGCGACGAGCCCCAGCAGGACGGCGTACTGCATGAGCAGTGGCGAGTCGGTCAGGGCACCGATGACCAGCATGCCCAGGGTGATGATGACGAACATGATCGAGCCGACGAAGAGCTCGGCCTTGAAGTACTGGGCGACGTTGCCGACGGTGATGGTCAGGATGCGGCTGACATCGTCCCTCCACGGCTCCGGGACGCGCTCGTAGAACGTCGCGGACATGCGCGGCTGGTCCTTGAGCAGGTAGAAGAGGAAGAATGGCAGCAGGAACCAGGCGAAGAGCCCACCGAGGAAGCTCAGGGCGCTGCCGATGATGCCACTGGCGACCGTCTCCTCGTCCACGGCCGCGGCATTGTCCTGGGCAGAGGCGATGATGGCGTCGATGGCTGAGCGCAGCTCGGGCGGCAGGTCGAGGCTTTCGTACCAGGCGCTCAGGTCCTCGAGGTAGGTCGGCAGGTTCTCCATGAAGGCGATGCCCTGCTCGACGATGATGATGACCACCGTGAACAGGACGATGAGCGCCCCGAAGATCGTGACCGCGACGACGGCGATGGCGGCCAGCCAGCGTGGCCAGCCATGTCGCACGAGCCAGCCGACGACCGGGACGAGGAAGAACGCCAGTGCCGCGCCGACCCCGAAGACGAAGAGGGCGCTGGCCGACAGGACGAAGACGATGACGGAGAGGACGCCCAGCAGGAGAGCGATGAGGAAGGGTCGACTCGGGGCCTGGGAGGGTCGGAAGGCAGCGCGCATGCCGGGTGGCGTGGTCGCTGTCGCGGCCATCACACCGGTGTCCGCGCCGGCCTGCGGGGCGACGGGCTCGCTCCGCCCGACGGTGGGCTCGGCCGAGGCGGCCTCGGCCGAGGTCGCGTCGACCGGCCCGGGTGGCTCCTGACCTCGCCGCTCGTCCACGGGGCGAGGCTAGCACAGGCCTCAGGTCGAACGGAGCCATTCCTGCTTCCAGTGCCGGAGTCGCGAGACCACGGCGGATCCCGGGTCGCCTCGACCACTTCGGATGATGCGCCGCGTGCGATGGGAGGCTAGCGTGCCTCGCTGGCCAGGTACGCGAATCGAAGGAGGTCACATGAACAGGAGTCTGCTGGTGGTCGGAGCTGCCGCATTGCTGGTGCTGGCTGCATGCAATGAGTCCGAGCCGACACCCGATCCGAAGGTCGCCTTCTGCGACTCACTGCGCACGCTCGCGTCGTCCGTGGAGGACTTCCGGGCCCTCGGTGCAGAGAACACCATCGAGGAGATCGAGGCTGGTGCAGCCAGCGTCAAGGACGCGGCTGATGCCGTCAAGGAAGCAGCCGGCTCGCTGAGCGATGCACAGGTCGACGATATCGAGGCCGCGGCTGACGACCTGCGGGCCGCCGTCGACGACATCAGCTCCGATGCCACCGTCGTCGAGGCGGTGCAGTCCCTGGTACCGCAGATCTTCGCTCTGCGCACGTCCATCAATGAGGTCGGCGAGTTGAGCTGCGGCGAGGTGCTGCTCGAGGCCGAGGCCTCCGCAGCCGTCGAGCAGGCAGCGGCACAGGCGTCGGCGATCGCCGGCGCTGCGGCCAGCCTGGCCGCCGAGATCGAGGCTGTCGGCCCCGAGGCGGAGGAGTCGCCGGCCAGCTGATGCCGGACCCGAAGCGCATAGCGTGAGTCGTGCCCACCCCGGCCGGGGTGGGCACGACTCTGTGGGTGACTACCAGGTCGGCTCGTCCCGCTGGACGAGCAGTCAGGATGGCCCTACGCGGTCCCGGTCGAGCTGCCATCGGCAGCCACGGTGACCCCGTCCGGCGCCGTGCCTTCCAGCGCGGTCCTGACATCATCGGTGACGCCCACGGTCACGACCTCGCCGCCGTAGTTGTGGAAGATCTCGCGCACCCGGTCCTCGTCGCCCTCGTGCGTCACCGCGATCGCCGCGGCGTGGCCGGGCGCCAGGGACTGGCCGAGTCTCTCGATGTCCGCGCTGGGGATCCCCGCATCGTGTGCCTTGGAGATGAGGCCACCCACGAGGCCGCCTGCCGCGACGGCCCCCCATCCGACCGGGCCGAGCAGCAGGCCGGCGACCGCCACCGTCGAGGCGCCGTAGACGAAGCCCTTGCCGCCGCCGGCGTCCTTGCCCTCCTTGAACTCGAGGTTGCCGTCGCCGTTGTTGAGGACGTACGCCTGGTCGACCAGCTTGATGTTGGCTTCCTTGACCGCTGCGATGGCGTCCCGTGCCCCGAGCATATCCTTGTAGGTGGCGACCACTACGTGCATGGCCATGACATGCCCCTCCTGATCCTCGCGGCGCAGTCGTTCGGTGGCGCCGTCGTCTCGCCGCGCGAACGGCGCTGCTGGCCAGACTAGTACTACCCGTGGCGCATCGTGGAGCTGGCGGGGCCGCTTGGCCGGGTGGCCGTGGGCAGTGGGCCGTGGGCCGTGGGCCGTGGGCAGTCGGCGCCGTCGGCTGCGTGGCCGGTGCGGGTGACGTGGCCGCCGTAACCGCCTGGATGAGCGATGGATCGATCATCGGGGCCCGATAGGCAGGCGGCGGCGGCACCCTGGACGCGTAGCCGCTGTGGATGAGCGATGGATCGATCATCGGGCCCGGTGGGCGGCACCCCGGCGCCCCGCGGCTGCTTCAGCGGCGACGCTTGGGCCGCGTGCCGGAGCGCTTGATGACGTTCGGTGTCACGCGCCGGTCCCAGGTGGGCCGGTCGACCCAACGCGCCATCCAGCCTTCGTCGAGGTCCTCGTGTGAGTCCTTGATGCCGGGGAAGACATCGGCGGCGGTGCCCTCCTCGACATCGGGCGCACCCTCCTCGAGACCGGCAAGCGGCTCGTCGCCCGCCGGCAGGACGGTGACCTGGTGACCTCCAGGGCCGACCCGGGCTCGCCCGCGGATCGTCGGCCCTGGCGCTCGCCCGACCCTCCGGGCGGCGGCGCGCTCGGAGGGCTTGGCCGTCACTTCCGATCGCCTGGTCGCCATCGGTGCGCGGCCCGCTCCCGCGGCCCGCAGCACGGCCACCGAGGCGTCCTCCTCCAGCACCCGCCGCCGGATGTCCTGGATCTCATCGCGAAGCGCAGCCGCCCGCTCGAACTCGAGCTGCTTGGCAGCCGCGCGCATCTCCGTCTCCAGCTGCGAGACGAGCTTCTCCACCTGAGCCTGGCTGAGCTCCGTGAGCTCCCTCGAGTCAGCCCCGAAGGCACCCGGCGCCTGGGCCACGGCAGCGAGGCGGTCATTGATGTCCCGGATCTCCTTGACGATGGTCGTCGGCGTGATGCCGTGCTCGATGTTGTAGGCCTCCTGGACGGCGCGGCGACGGTTCGTCTCCTCGATGGCCACCTGCATCGATTCGGTGACCCGGTCGGCGTACATGACGACCTGGCCGCCGATGTTGCGCGCGGCACGGCCGATGACCTGGATGAGCGACCAGGCGCTGCGCAGGAAGCCCTCCTTGTCCGCGTCCAGGATGGCCACCAGCGTGACCTCCGGAAGGTCGATGCCCTCCCGCAGGAGGTTGATGCCGACCAGCACGTCGTACACGCCCAGGCGCAGGTCGCGCAGGATCTGGACCCGCTCCAGGGTGTCCACCTCGCTGTGCAGGTAGCTGACGCGGATGCCCATCTCGTGGAGGTAGTCGGCGAGGTCTTCCGCCATGCGCTTGGTGAGCGTGGTGACGAGGACGCGCTCGTGCCGTTCCACGCGCTCCCGGATGCGGTCGATGAGGTCGTCGATCTGGCCCTCCGTGGGCCGCACCTCGATGGTCGGGTCGACGATGCCCGTGGGCCGGATGAGCTGCTCCACGATGCGCTCCGAACGCTGCAGCTCCCACGCCCCGGGCGTGGCGCTCATGTGCACGACCTGGCTGAGGTGCGCCTCGAACTCCTCGAAGGTGAGGGGCCGATTGTCCAGCGCCGATGGCAGCCGGAAGCCGAACTCGACAAGGATCTCCTTGCGCGTGCGGTCATTCTTGTACATGCCCGCCACCTGGGGGATGGTCATGTGGCTCTCGTCCACGACCAGCAGCCAGTCCGGCGGGAAGTAGTCGAGCAGCGTCCAGGGACGTGAGCCGGGCTCACGGCGGGCGAGGTGGCGCGAGTAATTCTCGATGCCGGAGCAGAAGCCCAGCTCGCGCATCATCTCCAGGTCGAAGGCGGTGCGCTGCCGGAGCCGCTCCGCCTCCAGGATCATGCCCTTCTGCTCGAGCTCCGTGACGCGCTCCTCCGCCTCCACCTCGATGTCCGCGATGGCCGCCACCAGCTTCTCCTGGGGCGTGACGTAATGGGAGGCCGGGTACACGTTCAGCTCGTTCCGCTGGGCGAGGACCTCGCCGGTGAGCGGATCGACCTCCGTGACGCGTTCCACCTCGTCACCGAAGAACTCCACCCGCGCGATGAAGTCGTCATAGGCGGGCTGCAGCTCCAGGGTGTCGCCACGGACGCGGAACTTCGCCCGGCTGAGGGCCTGGTCGTTGCGGGCATATTGCAGGTCCACCAGCTGGCGCAGCACGCCGTCCCGGCGGTAGCGGCCCCCGACACGGAGGCGCAGGACCGTGGCACCGTAGTCCACGGGCGCGCCGAGACCGTAGATGCACGAGACGCTGGCCACGATGATGACATCGCGCCGCTCGAACAGGGCCCGCGTGGCGGCGTGGCGCAGCTTGTCGATCTCCTCGTTCCGGGAGGAGTCCTTCTCGATGTAGGTGTCGCTGCGGGGCAGGTAGGCTTCCGGCTGGTAGTAGTCGAAGTAACTGACGAAGTACTCCACGGCGTTGTCCGGGAAGAAATCCCTGAACTCGCTGTAGAGCTGGGCCGCCAGCGTCTTGTTGTGCGCCAGCACGAGCGTGGGCTTGTTGACGCGGGCGATGACCTCCGAGACCGTGTACGTCTTGCCCGTGCCGGTCGCCCCCAGGAGCACCTGGTGCTTGCGTCCGTCGCGGATGCCGGCCACGAGCTGCTCGATGGCCTGGGGCTGGTCACCCGTGGGCTTGAAGGGCGCCACCAACTGGAAGTCGGCCATGCCCGCATGATAGCGCCTCAAGCCCCAAACCGAACACGCGTTCATGGGCGGCCGCACCCCAGGGGCTGGCAGGAAGGTGCGGTCCGCGGTGGTCTGCCTCGGCGCGGACGGGTGCGGGGTAGAAAAGAGTCCTACCGACCCGGACCCGATGGGTCCATGGCAGGCCGACACCCATGCACGGATGCTGGCCGATGCACGGACGGGGCCGTCACGCCCAGGCGCTGACCGTCCGGTCGCTCGCGAGCCGCCAACAGGAGCCTGCCGCCATGGAGATGGAGTTCAAGGACAACAGCCGGCGACGGACGCTGGTGCTGGTGATCGGTGTGCTGCTGGCCCTTGCGGCCGGCGCTGCCGCGTTCATGCTCAGCAGCCAGGGGCAGGAGGAGCCTGAGGCAGCCTTCCCCACGCGCGAGGTCGTCGTGGCGGCAGAGGCGATCCCCGCCCGAGCCACCATCGAGAGCCTGCAGTTGGCGCTTCGCCCCGTTCCGGTCGATGACACCACGGCATCCGCCTTCACCGACCGAGACCTCGTCTCGGGCCAGGTCGCGGCGATCCCCATCCTGCAGTTCCAGCCCATCACGCCCAACATGCTCGCCGGGGCTGCATCGGGCCAGGTGGCCATCCTCAAGGCGGACGAGACCGTGTCGCCCGACTCGCCCGTCCTGCGGGCGGTCAGCCTGACCGTCCCGGCCGACCGCGCTGTGGCCGGCCTGGTCGCCGTGGGCCAGCACGTGGACCTCATCGCCACGATCCCCATCACGGTCGCCGGACCCGTGGACCCAGAGACCGGCGAACCGCTGACCATCGATCCCGAGACAGGCGAGCCAGTACCCTTCGTGGAGGGCACGACCACCAAGCTCATGTGGCTCGACGTGGAGATCCTCGGCCGCGCGGAGGCATCCGACACGTATGTCGTGCGCGCGGACCTGCAGACGTCCGAGGAGATCGCGCACGCCCAGACACAGGGCGCGGAGTTCACCATGGTGCTGCGACCGGACGAGGACACGCGGGACATCGACCGCAGCACCTACGGCGAGACCACGGACACGCTCCTGACCCGCTACAACTTCCGCGTCCCGCAGAAGATCGACGGCCTGGAGTACCCGCAGCCCCTGGCCTTCCCGAGCCCCTTCCCGAACGAACCCTACCTCTCCCCCGCGCCGGAGCCGTCGCCCAGCCCTGAGAGTGCCCTCATCGTGGCCCCCACGGAGTCGCCCGTGCCCTAGCGGCGCTCCACCGGGCCCCACGGCAGCCCGGCGAACCTCGGCGCGAGCACATCCGCGAGTGCGTCCTCGACGCACTCGCGGATCGATTCCCGGGAGCCGGACGCGTCGATCCGCCGGTCGGCGTGAGGCGCCAGGCGCTCCGCGAGATCGGGGCCCTGCGCGGCGAGGCGTCGCTCGATGTCAGCAGCGTCCATGCCCCGGAGCGCGAGCCGCTGGCGCTGGACCCCCGCCGGGCATTCGATGAGCCAGACCTCGTGGCAACGAGCGGCGAGACCGCTCTCGACGAGCTTGATGGCCTCGATGACGACGAAGGGGTCGCCGTCGCGGCGGACCGCTTCCAGACGAACCTCGATCCGCGCCCGGACGGCCGGGTGGACGATGGCCTCCAGGTCACGGAGGGCCGCGGCGTCGGCGAAGACGAGCGTCGCCAGGGCTGCCCGGTCGAGCATGCCGGGCGCTCGGAAGACGGTCTCGCCGAAGCGCGCGTGGATAGCCTCCAGGGTCGGCTGGCCGGGTGCCGTGACCTCGCGCGCGAGCGCGTCGGCGTCGATGACGACGCCACCGAGCTCGGCCAGCATGCCCGCCACGGTGGACTTGCCGCAACCGATCGGCCCCGTGAGCCCGATGACGACCGGCCGGTCGTCCTGGTCGCCCGTCTTCTCGATGTCCGCGACCCTCCCCTCGTTCATGCCGGCGCCCGCTCCTCCAGCGTGAGCCACGCGTCCTCGGCCAGGTCGAGCGCTGCGTTGATCTCAGCGAGCTCGCTGCCCAGCCGGCGCAGCTCCACGAAGTTGGCCTGGACCGCGGGCTCGGACAGCCCGGCTTCGAGGGCCATCTTGCGCTCTCCGAGCCGCGCCAGGTCGCTCTCGATGCGCGATCGCTCGCGACGGTAGGCGTCCTTCGACAGGCGCGGCAGCAGCTCGGCGCGGTCGCGCGGACCGCCAGGGCCATGCCGGGGCCATGTCCAGGGACCGATGGTGCGCGATCTCCGAGAGTGCGGTCGTCGGGCCGCCGCTCGGATGATCGACGGGCGACCGACGCCGCTCGGCCATCGACGACCGGCGGTCCGGACGCACCTCCACGCCGTGCCAGCTCGCTCTGCGCCGTCCAGCCGCTCTCCGTGACGGCCGCCCGCCACTCGCGATAGCCGCCATCGAAGGGTGCCACCAGGGCCGGCTGGCCCGTCGGCCCTGACTGCACGACCCACAGCCGCTGGCAGACCGTCTCGAGGAGACGCCGGTCGTGGGAGACGATGATGAGCGTGGCCTCCGATGACCGCAGGAAGGCCTCCAGCGCCTCGCGGGCGGGGATGTCCAGGTGGTTGGTCGGCTCGTCCAGCAGCAGCAGGTTCGTGGCACCCACGCCCAGCAGCGCGAGTTCCAATCGCGAACGCTCCCCCCCGGAGAGCTCCGCGACGGGCTTCTGCACGTCGTCACCGCGGAACAGGAAGCGCGCCAGGTAGGAACGCGCAGCGCCGGGGGTCACGGGCGCCGCGGCCAGGAGCGCGTCGAGCACCGTGGCACCACCCATGGGGCGATCGCGAAGCTGCGAGAGGTAGCCAGGCATGACGTTCCGTCCGACCCGCACGAAGCCCTCGAGTGTCGGCAGCTGACCCGCGATGGAGCGCAGCAGCGTCGACTTGCCGGCGCCGTTGGGCCCGACCAGCCCGATGCGATCGCCGCGTCGGGCCTCCAGGCGGCCGACTCGGGCGATGGGCACAGCGGTGCCACCGGGGACGGCAGGCAGATAGCCGCAGAGCACGTGGTCGAGGCCGACCACGACCTCGGCTGAGCGCGCCGGCGTGGCACCCAGGAGGCTCGTCCCCGGGAGGCCAAGTCGGCTGCCCCGCGAAGGCGCTGATGGCTGAGCCGAGCGAAGCTGCGCAAGGCGGCGCTCGTGCTCGTGCATCTTGACGTGCTTGCGCTGGCTCCGATAGCGCTGCACGAGCTCCTCTTCGCGGGCGATGGCCGCAGCCCCCTCGCCGACCATGCTGCGCGCCCGCGCATCGGCCGCCTCGCGCTGCAGGAGGTACGCGGAGTAGCCACCACGGAAGGAGGCCAGGCGGCGGTCGCGCAGCTCCCAGACCCGCTCCACGACGTTGTCGAGGAAGGCCCGGTCGTGGGAGGCCACGAGGAGCGCGCCCCGACGTCGCACGAGGGTCGCCTCCAGCCACTCGAGCGCCGCGATGTCGAGGTGGTTGGTGGGCTCGTCGAGCATGAGCAGGTCGGGGTCCGCCACCAGGAGGCGCGCCAGCGCCACTCGGGTCTGCTCGCCCCCGGAGAGCTCCGCCGGGGGACTGTGCCAGCGCTCGCGGCGGATGCCCAGGCCGGCCAGCGCCTCCTGGACGCGCTGGTCCAGGTGGTAGCCGTCCAGCGCCTCGAAGCGGTCGCGCAGCGCCGCGTAGGCGGGCGATTGAACGGCCGCGGCGCCCTCGGCCTCCAGGGCGGCCAGCTCGCGCTCCATGCGCTCCACGTCGGCCGCGCCGCCACGCACGATGGCATGCACGGAGGGGGCCATGCTGAAGTGGCGGTCGAGATGGGCCTCCTGCGTCAGCAGGCCGAGGCGCGTCTCGCGCGCCAGCCCCACGAGCCCGCCATCAGCCTCCTCGCGGCCGTCGATGATCTCGAGGAGCGTGGTCTTGCCGGCCCCGTTAGCGCCCACCAGGCCGACGCGCTCACCGCGGGCGAGCGTGGCGCTGACCGAGTCGAGGATCACGAAGTCGCCGATCTCGCGGCGCACGCCCTCGAGGCGCAGGATGGACATGTACCTAAGTGTCCCCGATTCGGCGGCGCCGACGTGGGGGCGTGTGGCCCTGGTCAGTCGGCCGGGTCCGGCCCTCCCAGGTCCGACCAGTTGCGGCCCCGACGTCCCACCTGCCGCGCGCTGGCCGCCAGCGCAGCGGTCGTGCCACGGCGGTCAGCCGCCGGCAGGCGCTGGCACCACGAGCAGAAGTGGGTGCCGCGTTGAGCCAGCACGAGGCGCCGGATCGTCCGCCCGCACCGATGACAGGGCAACCCCGTGCGCTGGTAGACGTCGAGGTGCTCCTGCATGCGGCCACCACCCTCCGGCGCGGTGTAGTCGTCGACCGATGAGCCGCGCTGCGCCACGGCCTCGCCGAGCACGCCCCGGATGGCATCGTAGAGGCGGCGCTCGTCAGCCGGCCCCAGCGTCCCCACCGAGCGCAGTGGGTGGAGGCGCGCACGCCAGAGGGCCTCGTCGGCGTAGATGTTGCCCACGCCCGCCAGGAACGACTGGTCCACGATGACCGACTTGAGCCGCCCCCGGCGGGCACGCAGGCGGGCCCGGAAGCGGCGCAGCGTGAAGGCTTCGTCCAGCGGCTCCGGCCCATGCCGAGCGAAGAGTCCCCCCACGTCCCCGGCGCCCACGACCTCGTCATCGGGGCCGCGCCGGTAGAGCCCCACCCGGCCGAACTTGCGCACATCGCGGAAGAGCAGCCAACGCGCACCATCGGTCCGCTGGCCGCCGGCCACCGGACCCGGCCCGAGCGTCAACCGCAGGTGCACGTGGCGGTCGTGCCGCACGCCCTCCGGCAGCACGAAGAGCTGGCCGGTCATCTTGACCTGGATGGCCAGCACGGACCCGTCATCGAGGTCGATGATGAGCCACTTGGCGCGCCGCGTGATACCCCGGACGCGGCGGCCCACGAGACCCTCGCGGAAGCTCTCGGGCGACGGGTGGCGGATGACCGGCAGCCAATCCCACCAGACGCCGGTGATGGAGGCCCCCACGATGAGTGGCGCGAGGTCGCGCGCCATCGTCTCGACCTCAGGCAGCTCCGGCATGCGCGGTCAGGCACGCTCCAGCGGACGCATGGACTCCCAGTCGGTGCCCACCTTGATGTCCACGTCGAGCGGCACGTCGAGCTTGAGCGCGCCCTCCATGACCTCGCGCACGATGGGCGCCAGGCCGGCCACCTCGGCACGCGGCACCTCCAGCAGCACCTCATCGTGGACCGAGAGCAGCATCCGAGCCGGAGACCGCTCCGCGGCCAGCCGCTCGTGGAGGCGGATGAGCGCGATCTTCATGATGTCCGCGGCCGTGCCCTGGATGGGCATGTTGATGGCCATGCGCTCCCCGGCGCTGCGCAGCTGGGCGTTGCGCGACTGCAGCTCGGGGATGGAGCGGCGCCGGCCCAGCAGCGTCTCCACGTAGCCCTGCTCGCGAGCCAGTTCACGCATGTGCAGCATGTAGTAGGCGATGCCGCTGTAGGCGCCGAAGTAGGACTCGATGAACTCGCGCGCTTCCTCCCGGGGGATACCCGCCCGCGTCGCCAGCCCGTAGTCGCTCATGCCGTAGGCGAGGCCGAAATTGACCATCTTGGCCATGGAGCGCTCGTCGGCGCTGACGTCCGCGGGATCCTTCCGCAGCACGCGCGCGGCGGTCTGGCGATGGATGTCGAGGTGCTGCTCGAAGGCCTCCCGAAGGTGGGCGTCGCCCGAGACGTGGGCCAGCACCCGCAGCTCGATCTGGCTGTAGTCGGCGGCCAGGAGCACGAGATCCTCGCCCCCTGCCACGAAGGCGCTGCGGATGCGCCGCCCGAGCTCCGTGCGGATGGGGATGTTCTGGAGGTTGGGGTCGGCCGAGGAGAGCCGCCCGGTGGCCGCCACCGCCTGTTGGAAGGTGGTGTGCAGGCGACCGGTGGTCGGGTCGATGAGGATGGGCAGGGCCTCGACATAGGTGGAGCGGAGCTTGGTGTAGATGCGCCAGTCGAGCAGCATGGGGATCATGGGGTGGGCGGCGCGGAGCTCCTCGAGCACCTGGGCATCGGTCGAATAGCCGGTCTTGGTGCGCTTGCCACGCGGCAGGTCCAGCTCGTAGAAGAGGACCTGCTCGAGCTGCTTGGGGCTGCCCAGGTTGAACTCGTGGCCGACCGATGCGTAGATGTCCTCGGCCAGGCGGTCGATGGCCTCGCGGAACGTCCCTGCCAGCGCGGACAGGGCGGCGCGGTCAAGGGACACGCCGGTGGCCTCCATGTCGGCCAGGACGGGCTCCAGGGGCAGCTCCAGCTCATCGAGGATGCGTCGCAGCGCCGGGTCGGCCTCGAGCACGCCGATGAGCGCGCCCTGCGCCGCGCCGGCGGCGGACGCCTCGACTGCCGCCTGCATCCCGGCGTCGAGCTGGCCCGGCCCGGGCAGGGTGACGTCCAGCCGCTCCGCACAGATGTCCGCCAGGGACTGGCTGCGCAGGGCCGCGTTGAGGATGTAGGCAGCCACCTGCGTGTCGAAGGCGACCGCCGGCATGGATCCCGTCGAGGCGCTCAGCGACCCGCTCGCGGTCGGATCGCGCCGCGACAGCTCCCAGACCAGCAGCCGCTTGACCTCGTGACCGACGAGCGGCCGACCGGCGGTCATGAGCGCCGCCCCGAAGGCCGTGGCAGCCCCACCCGAGGCGGCCACGAGCCGGCCGTCGGCACCGCTGACGGCGAGGCCCATGAGCGTGCCGCGGCGCGGGCGCGGGTCGTCGAACACGGCGCCCACGACGAGCTCCGGCTGGGACGCCAGCCAGCCAGCCAGGTCGCCCGCGTACGGCTCCACGCTGGATGGGTCAGCCAGCAGCGCTCGCAGGCGCGCCACCGGGACTCCCCCCGCTGGGCCCGGGGCGTGTGTCGGCGCACCAGCCGCGGTCGATCGGGCGACCACGGAGTCCTGGACCTCCGTGGCAGGCTCCGTCTCCGGCCCATCGAAGAGGCCCGGCGAGGCAGCCCCTGGCGGCTGGGCAGCAGGGGCGGCAGGGGCGGCCACGGCCCCGAAGTCGAGGGTCAACTGCAAGCCGCTGCCCTCCGCCGGCGCCCGCGGCGCCGGCCGTTGCCGAGCCCGGCCGGGGACCGTGGCAGCCAGCATCGGCTCGTCGGGCCCATCATCGGCGCGACCGGCGTCGGCCGCCTGGCCCGGCAGTCGGTCGACCAGCGAGCGGAACTCGTACTCACGGAAGAGCCGCACGACCTCCGAGCGGTCGTAGTCACCCAGCCGGGCGCCCTCGAGGTCCAGGGCGATGGGCGCCAGGCGGTCGATCGTCACCAGCTCCCGCCAGAGCAGCACGTCGTCGCGGTGGGCCCGGAGCTTGTCGCGCAGCTTGTCCGGCCGGACCTCGTCGAGCCGGGCGAAGATGCCCTCCAGCGACTCGAAGTCCACGAGCAGCTTGGCGGCCGTCTTGTCACCCACGCCCGGGATGCCCGGGATGTTGTCCGTCGAATCGCCCTTGAGCGCCTTGAAGTCGATCATCTGCCCGGGGTCGAGTCCGTAGCGCTCCTGGATGCGGGCGGGGTCGTAGATGACGGTCGCCTGGACGCCCAGGCGGGTAGTCATCAGCTTGGTCCGCTCGGTGACCAGCTGCAGCATGTCCAGGTCGCCGGAGACGATGATGGTCTCCAGGTCGCGCAGCTCGGCCTGCCGGGAGAGCGAGCCGATGAGGTCGTCAGCCTCGTAGCCGGACAGCTCGTGGATGGGGATGCCAAAGGCCGCCAGGGTCTGGCGGACGATGGGGAACTGCTCGCGCAGGTCGTCCGGGGTGGGACGGCGCGTGGCCTTGTACCCCTCGTAGCGGTCGGCGCGGAACGAGCGGCCCACGTCGAAGCAGCACATGACGTGGTCCGGCTTCATGTCCGCGAAGCCGCGCAGGACGATGGACCAGAAGCCGAAGGCGGCGTTGACGAGCTGGCCCTTGCTGGTGGTCAGCGGTGTCTCGAGCAAGGCGAAATAGGCCCGGTAGATGAGGCTGTGGGCATCGAGGAGCATGAGCCGTTCCACTGCCCGGCAGTGTAGCCCTCGGCCGGGGCCCGCCCGAGGGTCCGCGCCGCCCGTGGGTGCCAACGCCCGGCGGCCCGACGGCCGGCGAGCCGTGGATCGCAGCTAGCGCAGCAGCGGGTCCGCCGCCCGGCGCGATAGCCAGGTGAGCAGCAGCAGGATCGCCCCGACCACCGCCAGCAGGGCGCCGATGCCGAGGAGGACCGACTCGAGCGAGCGGGATCCCCCAGCGTCGAGCTCGGTCGAGCCCGCGGCTGCGGGCGTGGCGCCATCGGTGACGGCCTCCTCGACCGCCAGGGCTTCGAGGGGTGCTTCGGCAGCCCCCGCCTGTGAGGGCGCGGCCGCGCCGGCGAGTGGCTGGCTGACATCGGCCGCATCCGTGCCCGGCTCGTCGACCAGGGCCTTGGCCTGAAGGGTCTCGTCATCCTGGGTGGCAGCCAGGTCGTCCCGGGACACGTCCTGTGCCTGGCTGTCAGCCGCGCCACGGACCTCGGCCTGCGCCTCCGCGGCACTGAAGGCCTCGACCTCGGCGGCGTTGCGCTCCGAGGCGGCCAGATCGCTCGTCTCGGACGTCGCGGCTGAGGCAGCAGCCACTGGGATCGGCGCGGCAGCCGCGTCGTCGACCGGTGGGGCAGACGATGCCATCGGCGGCGCCTGCATCTGCATGGTGAGGGCCGGGCTGGCGGCTGGGTCCACCGGGACCAGGGCCGCATCATCAGCTGGCCACACGGCGCCGGCGACCATGAAGAGGAGGCCCATCGAGAGGATGCCTGCCGCGGCCGGGCGCAGGGCGCCCGCCTGCGGCACGGAGAGGCGACGCAGGAAGCGCTGCACCGCTGAGCCGCGCAATCGAGCCGCGTGCTCGGGGTCGATGTGGAAGTCGCGTCGTCGCGGAGGCAGCGGCTCCCAGGCCACGGCGGAGGAGATGGCCCGCAGGTCGGCCGCCAGGGAGGCGCAGGCGGCGCAGCGAGCCACGAGAAGCGCCGCCTCATGCTGCTGGTCGGCGGTCAGGGGGTCGCCCGCGGCCAGCTGCGCGATGAGCAGGGGGTCGTGCTGCCCGTGGTCCACGGGCAGCGGCACGGGCGTCGGGACTGGCATGTCTCTCATCAGACGCCCCTAGCCACGGAAGAGTTCCATGGCCGGTCCGAGCCGCTCCCGCAGGCTGACGCGGCCGCGATGGATCCGGGACTTGACGGTGCCCACGCTGACGCCCATCAGCTCGGCGATCTCCGCGTAGTCGTAGCCCTGCACGTCGAAAAGGACGATGGCGGTGCGCTGGTCCTCGGTGATGCCGTCCATGGCCTGGGCCAGCGCGGCACGCTGCCGGGTCAGCAGCGCGACCTGCTCAGGCCCCTCCGACTCCGGGGCCGGCGGCTGCCAGGCCTCGTCCTCCCACTCCGGGTAGGGGTCCGCGGGGCGGCGCTTGCGCTTGCGCAGGATGTCCTTGGCGGCGTTGAGGGCGATGCGCGTCAGCCACGCGCGGAAGGACGGACCGCTGAAGCGCTCCAGGTTGCGGTAGGCGCTGAAGAACGCTTCCTGGACGGCATCCTCGGCGATGTCCCGGTCCCGGACGATGCGCAGGGTCATGCCGTAGAGATAGTCCTGGTAGAGGCCCACGAGCTGATCGAAGGCCGCGAGCTGGCCCGCCAGAGCCTCGGCTACGAGCGCCCGGTCACGGGCATTCTCGGGCGCCCGCGTTGCATCCCCGCTCAGAGCCAGCCGCGATTCCGGAAGAAGGCCACCATGCCGACGAGGATGATGGCCATGGCCAGGACGATGACCCAGAAGGCGGTGGACGTCTGCTCACCCGGGAAGAGGACGTTCATGCCGAAGATGCTGGCCACGAGGGTCAGCGGCAGGACGATGACGCTGAAGGAGGTCAGGACCCGCAGGATGTCGTTGACATTGTGCGAAAGGACCGACTCGTTCGTGGATTCCAGGCCCTCGATGACCTCCTTGTAGTTCTCCAGGGTGTCCCAGATCCGCTCCGAGGCGTCGATGACGTCGTCGAAGTAGACGTCCAGCTCTTCCGGCGTGGTGATGTCCATGGCTCGCTCGAGGTCGCGGAAGGCCACGCGCTGGGGGCGCACGATGCGACGGAAGTTGATGATCTGCTGCTTGAGGTTGGAGATGTCGCGCACGACCTCCTCGGAACGGCCCTCGAAGATGTCGTCCTCGATCTTCTCGAGCTTCTGGCCCATCTTGCGCAGCATGGGGAACGAGGCGTCCACCGCGTGGTCCACGATCTTGTAGAGCAGGAAGGCGGCGCCCTTCTCGAAGTAGCCCTCGCGGACCTCCTCGCTCTCCTGGCACCGCGCGAAGAGGCTGTCGATGGGCTCCAGGTCCGCGTTGGGCATGGTGATGACGTAGTCGGCGCCGACGAAGAGGTCCAGCTCGACGACGTTGAGCCGCTCGCGGTCGCGGTCGAAGCGCGGGAACTGCAGGACCACGAAGAAGTAGTCGTCGTAGCGGTCCACCTTGGGGCGCTGATTGCGCGAGTAGATGTCCTCGTAGTCGAGCGGGTGGAACTGGAAGCGCTCCTCCAGCCAATCCTGGTCCGCCTGGCGGGGCTTGGGGATGTGGATCCAGCGGATGCCGCTGCTGGTGATGATCGACGGGTCGGCCTGGGGCTCCTCAGGCAGCGCCAGCGTGGTCCGGCCACGGCGCACGGGGCGCACGGGCAGACGGGGCGGGCGGATCACGGGCACGTCAGGCCGCTCCCGGGAGATCGCGGGAGGCGCAGCCCACGTTTCGGTCGCGGTTCCGGTCACTCACGACGACATCCTCCGGAGACCATCGGCAAAGCTGGCGTTTCGCGAGTCTACACCGGCCGCGGGACCGGACCGCCGCCGCTCCGCGAGCCGAAGCAGGAGCCGATCTGGAGACCTTCGGCGCCCGGGCGGTCAGCCCTTGGGACCGATGAACTCGTCGAGGATGGCGACGCTCCGACGGTGGGCGATGGAAACGTCATAGCGGCGGTTGGGCCGACACTCCACGCCGATCATCCCGCACACGTGGACGAAGATCCCCATGATGTCCGCGGAGCGGTTCGTGAAGAAGTAGCGAGGGTACTCATACCGCGTTCCGATGCGGTTCCGGACGCGGTTCGTGACCCGACAGCCGTCGGAGTGGATAAGACCCTTGACCAGCTCCCTCGGGTACGACTCGACAAGATCCCACTGCCAGGGTTCGAGCTCGATCCTGCGGAGGTGCTTGGGGCCAGGACCGACCTGTGGGAAGACGCACGGCCAGTGCTTCCAGTAGCAGTTGATATCCACGCAGCCGATGCGGCTCACGACACCGGGCTTCTTGCCGGTGACCTCGGCGATGGCCGCCTTGCAGCTGCTGATGAGCCCTGGGTACCGGCTGTCCTGTGAGATGCGGAGCCTCCACACATCGCGGGCACCACGCGAGATGACACCATCACCCAGATAGAGACCCAGCAGATACACATACGCACGATCGAGGCCACGAGCATCGATGCACAGCGTTGGCTCAGGTGGCACAGCCCGGCACCGGGGCCGCGACTCGGACTGATCGCTTGGTGCGGCGGGTGGGATTCGAACCCACACGTCCTTTCGGACAATGGATTTTGAGGCCATCGCGTCAGCCGTTGCGCCACCGCCGCAGGGCCTCCACTATAGCGGAGGCTGATGGGGCGAGAATAGAACATCCATTCGATTCCTGCAAGTGGCTGTTCCGAGTCGAGCGGTCCTCAGGCGATGGCCGCGTGGTCGTGTGGGGCTCGACTGCCGCCGTCGCCCCACCGTGCCGAACGGCTAGCGGCCGCAGGATGGCGCGCGCATACTGCGCCGCATCGACCGCAGGGTCGTCGCATGGAGGCTGACCCATGACGCGCGTGCTCGTCGTCCACCACGACATCGACCTGGCTGACCAGGAGGTCGACTCCCTGAGGCGGATGGGCTACGAGCCCGTGGAGTGCTCGGGTCCATCCGGCTACTCCTGCCCCGTCCTGCGTGGCGAGCACTGCCCGGCCGTCCAGGACGCGGACGTGCTCGTCTACGACGTCTGGTCGACGATGGAATCGGGCAGCGGTCGTTCCCTCATCGAGGGCCTGCGAGAGCTCCATCCGGATATCCCCATCGTGCTCACGGCCCCTGGCATGGAGCTCGACTGGGTGGAGGTGGAAGGCGCCCACAAGGTCGTGCCGCTGGTGGGCATCCCCACCGCAGAGAAGCTGGACGCGGCCATCAAGGAGGCCCTGGCCAGGTAGGGTCGCTCCCCCTGCGGGGCGCCGGCCGAGCGACGGACCAGCCCGGGTTCAGTTGAAGAGGCGGCCCAGCCAGCGCCAGCGCGCGACCTCGGGGAGCTTCGCATCGATTCGCGCACTGCGGCCCGGGAGCTCCCCGTCAAGGATCGATCGATCGGCTGCGGGTGCCGGGGACGCGACTCGGTGTGCGTCATGGCGGCTCAGGTCACCCTGCCAGCGCCGGCCAGGTGGGCCGCCATCCAATCCACGCCGAAGCCAACGAGGTCCGCGGCGTCGATGAGCTCGCTGTTGGCCGCGCCGACCGGTCCGACGCTGGCCCGCCCGAGGGACAGGTAGTCCGCCAGGATGTCAGCGAAGTAGTCCCGTCCCGGCAGGTAATCCACGATCCCAGCGCTGTCATCGAGGCAGTCCACGACGCGGACCTCGCTGCCCCAGGCCGTGCGGACGCGGCGGTAGCGGCGCACACGTCGCTTGGGCTCGATCGGTGCAAGGTACTCGGCGTAGTGCAGGAGCGTCGTGGTGGCTGGGTCGGCACCGAGGCGCAGGACCCGGCCACGAGCCTGAAGCAGCTCCTCGAGGGGGGAGCCGGGTCCGAAGTAGTCGTCCCATGGCACCGTGGCGAGCCAGCGCTCGGCGAGCCGCCCGGCTGCCCCGAAGCGGCCCTCCGGATGATCGCTCACGCGCGTCCCGGGTCGGCGACGGAAGACCTCGGCCAGGGCGCCGACCTCGGGGTCGGCGGGCGTCGTCGTGGCATCGAAGGGCTCGGCGTCCGCGAGCAGCGCGGGTCGCTCAGCCTCGGACCGCTCGTTCACCCACGCCCACTCGTCGGCGGCTCCCAGCACCATGAGCATCGTGCCCTGCGGGCCGATGGCCTCGAGGATGGCGTCGATGACACCCTCGGCGCCGCCCTCGACCGGGCCGATCCGCCGCAGGGAGGCATGCACCATGAGCGCATCGCCCGTCACCACGCCGAGCGCACGCAGGTCGCGTGCCAGGGCGCCGGGCGGACGCACGTGGGTCGGCATGCCGGAACGATACGACGCACGACCCGAGGTCCTCGCCGCCCCGCTAGGATTCGACGCGATGCGCCCGCACGTGCTCGTGAACATGGCCGTCAGCGCCGATGGCAAGATCGACTCGCGAGAGCGTCGCGGTGCACGGATCTCCGGCACGGCCGACACGGCACGGGTGGATCGCCTTCGCGCCGCCGCGGATGCCGTGATGGTCGGGGGTCGCACGCTGCTGGGCGAGGACCCCCGCCTGACCGTGCGCGACGCGGCCCTGAGCGGCGGCCGCCAGGCGGCCGGTCGCACGGCGCAGCCGGCCAAGGTCGGCGTGACCTCGCGCATCGGACAGCCCGGGGGGGATGCCCCTGCCCTGCCCTTCCCGAGCCACTTCCTGAGTGACGGCGGCGCGACCGTCTTCGTGGCCACCACGCGCGCCACGGACGCCGAGGCCCGAGCAGTGGCTCACGGCCCAGGGCGTCAGCCTCATCGTCCACGAGGGAACGCGCGTGGACCTCGCTCGGCTCCTGGACGAGCTCGGTGAGCAGGGCATCGCGCAGCTCATGGTCGAGGGCGGGGGCACCCTCGTCGCCGCGCTCCTGGAGGCCGGGCTGGTGGACGAGCTGCAGCTGGCCGTGGCTCCCCTCCTGCTCGGGGGTGAAGACGCCCCGACACCCGTGGGTGGGCCGGGCTGGCCGCTCGCCGAGGCCGTCCACCTCACCCTCCTGGGCACCGAGATCGATGAGGATGACGACGTGATCCTGCGCTATGGCATCGGGCGGGACTGACCTTATGGCTGACGCCGATCCGGCCCCGAGCCCGGAGTCGCCACCCGGGCGCGCGGCCCCCGACCTTGACGCCGACACGCCTGTCGACCTGCCGCCCACCCTGCCCAGCGGCCTGAGCGAGGAGGAGGCCGCCGATCGGCGCGCCCGAGGCCTCGGCAACGTGGCTCCTCCGGCCACCACGCGCACGTACACGGCCATCGTCCGCGAGAACGTCTTCACCTTCGTCAACAACGTCCTCTTCCTGATGGGCCTTGCCCTGGTCCTCGTGGGCCGGCCCTTCGACGCCTTCGTCTCCCTTGCCGTCATCAGCACCAACATCCTGGTCGGCATCGTCCAGGAGGTGCGCGCCAAGCAGACGCTGGACCGCATCGCCCTGCTCACACGGCCGACGGCCAAGGTCGTGCGCGATGGCGACGTGCGCGAGGTGCGACCGGAGGAGCTCGTCGTCGGCGACCTCATCGCCGTCGAGGCCGGCGACCAGATCGTCGTGGACGGCCGATTGGCGGAGGGCCGCATCGAGGTCGACGAGTCACAGCTCACCGGGGAGTCGGACCTGGTGCCGAAGCGGCCGGGCGACCGGGTCTTCTCAGGCAGCTACCCGACCTCCGGGCGGGGCCGCTACGTGGCGGAGACGGTCGGCGAGGCCAGCCTGGCCGGCCGCATCACGACCGGGGCGCGCACGTTCCGACGCACGTTGACGCCATTGCAGCGCGAGATCCAGACCGTCATCCGGGTGACGCTGGCCATCGTGCTGTACCTGCAGCTGCTCCTCGTCGTCAAGAACGTCCTGCTTGACGTGCCGCTCGACGAGGCCGTCATCGAGGCCACCGTCCTGGTCGGCCTCATCCCCAACGGCCTCTTCGTGTCCATCGCCATCGCCTACGCCCTGGCGGCCGTGCGCATGACCCGCTACGGCGCGCTGGTGCAGCAGGCCAACGCGGTCGAATCGCTCAGCCACGTGGACATGCTCTGCGTGGACAAGACGGGCACGCTCACGGCCAACCAGCTGGAGCTTGAGCAGATCGTGCCGCTGGAGGGTGAGGAGGCCAGCGCGCGCGCGGCCGTGGCGCTCATGGTCGCCAGCAGCGCCGCCCTCAACAAGACCAGCGAGGCCATCGCCGCCGCCGTGCCGGTGGCGGGTCGCGCGCCGATCGAGGAAGCGCCGTTCTCGTCAGCCCGCAAGTGGAGCGCGGTCAGCCTGCCGCCTGGCGATGAGCCCGATGCCGCGCCGGGCGGCACGTACGCCATGGGCGCGCCGACCTTCCTGCAGCGCTATCTCGCGGTGAGCGATGCGGAGTGGCGCAACATCGAGGGTCTCGTGGCCCACCACGCCGCACAGGGCATGCGGGTCCTGCTGGCCGCCTGGAGCCCGGATGCGACGACCTTGGTCGACGAGGGCGATGCCTCCGTCCTGCCGGCTGATCTACGGCCCTACGCGCTCATCGTCCTGCGGGACGTCCTGCGCCAGGACGCGGCCGAGACCCTGCGGCGCTTCCGTGCCATGGGCGTGGACGTGCGCGTCATCTCCGGCGACGACCCGGACACGGTGGCCACGCTGGCGCGCCAGGCCGGCCTGGACACGAGCCGGGGCGTGGTCTCCGGTCCCGAGCTGGAGGCCATGGACGACGAACGTTTCAGCAGCGTCGCCGAGCGGACGGCTGTCTTCGGCCGCATCACGCCGCAGCTCAAGGAACGGCTCGTGGGCACCTTCCGCGAGCAGGGGCACTACGTGGCCATGACCGGGGACGGCGTCAACGACGTGCTCTCGCTGAAGCGCTCGAACCTGGCCATCGCGATGGGCAGCGGCAGCCAGGCGACGCGGGGCGTGGCGGACCTCATCCTCATCGACGATGGCTTCTCGGCCCTGGCCTCCGCCATCGGCGAGGGCCAGCGCATCCTCAACGGGATGCAGGACATCCTGCGTGTCTTCCTGACCCGCATCCTGTCGCTCGGCATGCTCATCGTCTCCGCCCTGGTCATCGGCTTCTTCCCGGTCGACCTGCGCAACGCCTCGGTCATCACCCTCTTCACGGTCGGCATCCCCACCGCCCTGCTGGCCATCTGGGCACGGCCCGGTCGCCTGCCCCGGGAGACGCTCCAGCAGACGTTGGCGCGCTTCGTGGTGCCCCCGGCGGCCGTGGCTTCCTTCCTGGGCCTCCTGGTGGCCGCGGTCGTGCTGGTCATGGCCGAGGCGGACCGCGACGCCGGCCTGGTCGAAGCGGCGAGCGTGGAGCCCCTGGCTCGCACGGCCGTGACGGCCTTCCTCGTCAGCGTCGGCCTGCTGCTGCTGCTCTTCGTGGAGCCGCCGATCGATCGTCTCGCGGTCATCGAGCCTGTCTCCCCGGACAAGCGGCCAGCCTGGCTGGCGCTGATCCTGGCGATCGCCTTCGCCATCGTGCTGGTCGTGCCGCCCCTGCAGGCCTTCTTCAATCTGCACCCCCTGGGTCCGCGCGAGGTGCTCGTCGTGCTCGCGGCCCTGGCTGCGTGGGCGGCCCTCGTGTGGGTCTTCTGGCGGGGGCGCTTCGTGGACCGCTTCCTGGGCGTCGCCCCACCGGCACCCCTCGAGGCGCCCGGTGCCCCGGAAGGTACGACGCACGAGCGGGGAACCGGCACGACGTAGACTGCGTCATAGCGCGGCGACGGGATCGTGAGCGACTGCGCACGACTCCGACAGTCCAATGACCCATGAGGAGGTCGATCACATGACCAAGACCCGGACCCTGCTCGGTTCGCTGGCGGCGTGCGCGCTGCTGGCCTCGATGGCAACGTCGGCCTTCGCGGCGGGCGATGAGCCTGACGCCATCCCCATCGAAGGAGCAGAGGGCATCCCCTGGCAGCTCGTGGAGCAGTCCATCGACGGCACCATGACCGCCGTGCCGGACGGCGTCATCGTGACCCTCCTGCTGGAGGACGGCGCGGGCGGCGGCAACGGCGGCTGCAACAACTACTTCGGCGAGTACACGCTGGAGGGCACGAGCCTGACCTTCGGCCCGATCGGCTCGACGATGATGCTCTGCGAAGGGCCTGCCAGCGAGGTCGAGGCCGCCTACCTCGCCAACCTGGCCAGCGTCGCGACCTGGGCGAACACCGGTGGCTCGCTCGTGCTGGGTGGCGCGGATGGCCAGCCCATCCTGAACTTCCTGCCCGCGGCCACGGAGCCGGCAGCCAGCATCGAGGGCATCACGTGGCTGCTGACCAGTCAGGCGGTCGACGGCCAGCTGGCGGCGCTGCCGTCCGGCGACCCGCCGATCGTCGTTTCGCTGCTGCTGGACGAGGGCCGCGCTGCGGGCGCCGGCGGCTGCAACAACTACTTCGCCAGCTACACGCTGGACGGCTCCAGCCTGGTCTTCGGCCCCATCGGCGCCACCCAGATGTTCTGCGAGGGACCGGCCGGCGAGGTCGAGACGGCCTACCTGGCCAACCTCGCCACGGTGGCCTCCTGGGCCTCTGATGGCTCGACCCTGAGCCTCGCCGATGCGAGCGGCACGATCGTCCTGGAGTACGCCATGGCGCCCGAGGCCAGCATCCTGGGCGGCTGGGTCGCGAGCGGCCTCAACAACGGGGCCAACGCGGTCGTGACCTCGGACACCACGCCGCTGGTGACCGCCGTCTTCGATGCCGAAGGCCGCCTGACCGGCTTCGATGGCTGCAACGACTACTTCACCGATTACAGCATCGACGGCGACCAGATCAGCATCTCGGACGCCATCGGGTCGACGCGCATGGCATGCGAGTCGGACGCCCTGTCCGAGCAGTCGCAGCAGTACTACGCGGCACTCCTGGCCGCCACGACCTGGTCGGTGAGCCCGGACGGCACGCTCGAACTGCGTGATGACGAGGGCGCCCTGCAGGTGAGCTTCACGGCTGCCATGGGCTGACCCCCAGTCGCGGGCGACGCGATGGGCGCTGGCCCGACACGCTCGATGGACGAGGCGCTCTCCTGGCGAGGGCGCCTCGTGCTGTCAGCGGCCTCGCGGCTCGGGCGCAGCAGCCGGGAGCGCGCTACGATCGATGGCCAGCAGGGGGCGTCGTCGCAGGGGCCCAGACGAGCACAGGAGGTGGCGATGACGCCGACACGACACGATCACGACCAGGGCGCGCTCGGACAGGCTGCCCCGGCCGAGCCGCCGACCACGCGGCGCCACGTGCTCCGGTCGGGCGGGGCCGCGGCCCTGGCCAGCCTGCTCGGGGTGGTGGGCCTGGCCTCCGTGACCTCGGCCAAGAACGGCGAACCGCTGCGTGTCGGCGACAAGTCGAGCGCCACCAAGCCCACTCAGCTCGAGTCGTCCAAGGGGCCGGCGCTGCAGGTGAAGATCAGCGGCAGCGGCGAGGGTGTCGGCGTGCGCGGCTCGGCCAGCTCGGCCAAGGGCGTGGGCGTGCAGGGCGAGGCCACCTCTGAGAAGGGCACCTCCATCGGCGTGCAGGGCACCGTCGAATCACCCGAGGGCATCGCCGGCCAGTTCGTGGCGAAGGGCGGCGGCAGCGCCGTGGAGGCGCTGGCGTCGGAGAAGGACGGGGTCGCCCTGCGCACCAAGGGTCGCCTGGAGCTGGGCGGCCGATCGGGCATCGCCTCCGTCTCGGGCGGGGCGGAGTTCGTCATCCCCGTGGCCGGCGGCCTGTCCGAGCGATCGCTCGTGCTGGCCACGCTGCAGGAGCACTTCCCCGGCGTGCACGTCGAGTCGGCGAGTGTCCTGGACGCGGAAGGAGGGCTCGTGGTGGTCCGTCTCAACCAGGCGGTGCCGGAGCCCGCCAAGGTCGGCTGGCTCGTCCTCGACTGATCAGGCCAGCTGCAGTCGCAGAAGGTCCCCGAAGCGCCGGCGCGCGTCGGCCAGCAACTCCGCGTCGTAGGCGACGCCCACACCGAGGCGCATCTCCTGCGTGCGCCCGGCACCTGCCGGGACGTGGAGCACCACCGGGGTCTGTCCCGGGCGCGACTTGATGAGCGTCCGCAGCTCGCCAAAGGCGGCCACGATGCGCTCATTCGGGGCGCTGCCGAAGCGGACGTGAAGCACCTGCCCCGGGCCCGCTTCCATCGCCACGCTGGCAGCCGTGGCCTCGGCGACGATGACGGACCCGACCTCGTCGGGCAACGGGGGTTCATCGTCACGGTCTTGAGCCAGGCTGCGGAAGGCCGGAGGCTCCAGTGGCCCGGAGAGCGGCTCGGGCGGCCCGTCGTCCGGGCCGCCCGCGGCGGGCAGGTCCCAGCCAGCCGAAGCCGCGGGCGCGGGCGCTGCCACCGGCCGATGCTCCGTGGTGGGCCGCGGCACGGCCGCCGGACGTCGCGGCGGTGGCGCCCCGATGGTGATCACCAGGGTGCCCTGCGGCTGACTGCCGCGCAGGGGGGAAACGCGCGGGATGGTGATGACCTGAGGCGACGCGCTCGCCGCGGCCCCCAACGGATCGACTGCCTTGGGATCCCACGGGGCGACCGCATCGGACCCTGACCGAGCGATCACCACGGGCACCTCAGCGCTGCCAGCGACCGCTGCGGGCCGGGTCACGGCCACCGCCGTGCGGGCGCCGTCTCGTCCTTCGGCGCGTTCCGCCTGGCCGTTCGCGCGCCCCGGCCCACTCCGACGCGGCCCCCGGCGTCCCCGGTCGCCCGCCGCCACCGCCTGCGCGAAGGCTTCCGGGCCCAGGGCCAGAGCCTCATCCCAGGTCCACACGGAGTCGGCCAGGACCACGGTTTCGTCGCCCTTGTGGTCGACCCGACCGGCCACGAGCAGCAGCGCGTCCTCACGCCACGTGTCGCCGGTCTCCGCGTAGGTCCGCGGGAAGACCACGACGTCCACGCTGCCCTGCAGGTCCTCCAACGTCACGACGGCCATCGAGTCGCGGTTCCGGGTGATGACACGGCGGATGCCCACGGCCATGCCGCCCACCACGACACGCTGCTGGTCGAGCGGCTCGCCCACGTCGGCCGACCAGGCGTCGACGTACCTGGCCATCTCGGCAGCCAGCTCGCCCAGGGGGTGGTCGGAGAGGTAGAGCCCGAGGAGCTCCTTCTCCCAGCGCAGCCGCTCGCGCGAGGGTGCCTCCGTGCGCACGGGCAGGGGCCGCTCGAGGCTTGCCTCCTCATCCCCGAACATGTCGAAGAGCGAGCCCTGCCCGGTCTCGCGATCGCGGGCGCGTGCCTGGCCGTGGGACATGGCGTCGTCCAGGCCGTCCAGCAGCTGCGCGGGATGGCCCAGGGATCGCAGGGCATCGACCTTGATGAGGGACTCCAGGACGCGCTTGTTGACGAGGCGCAGGTCGATGCGGGCGCAGAGGTCGGCCAGCGAGGTGAACTCGCCACCCGCCTCGCGGGCGTCGATGATCGACTGGATGGCCCCTTCGCCGACGTTCTTGATGGCCAGCAGGCCGAAGCGGATGGAGTCGCCCTCCACGGTGAAGTCGAGGTGGCTGACCCGGATGTCCGGCCCGAGCACCTCGATGCCCAGTCGGCGGCACTCGGCGATGGCCCCGGCCACCTTCTCCGTGTTGTCGCGGAAGGCCGACAGGACGCTGGTCATGTATTCGACCGGGTAGTTGGCCTTCAGGTAGGCGGTCTGGTAGGCGATGAGGCCGTAGCAGGTCGCGTGGGCCTTGTTGAAGCCATATCGCTCGAAGGGCTCGAAGGCCTTGAAGACGGCATCGATGACCTGGGCATCCACGCCGCGCTCGGCCGCCTGGCGCACGAACTTGTCCTTCTGGGCGCGCAGCACCGACGACTTCTTCTTGCGGATGGCATAGCCCAGGGTGTCTGCCTCCGGCCCCGTGAAGCCGCCCAGGGCGATGGCCGCGGCCATGATGTCCTCCTGGTAGACGAAGATGCCGTAGGTCTTCTCCAGGTAGGGCTTCAGGAGCGGGTGCAGGAAGGTGACCTTCTCCTGGCCGTGCTTGCGCCGGATGTAGGAGGGGATGTTGTCCATGGGCCCCGGCCGGAAGAGGGCCACCATGGCGGCCAGGTCGAACACGGACGTCGGCCGCAGCTCCCTGATGTAGCGCCGCATGCCCGCCGACTCGAGCTGGAAGACGCCCGTCGTCTCGCCGCTGGAGAGCAGCTCGAAGGTCGTCGTGTCGTCGAGGGGGATGCGCTCGAGGTCGATGCGCACCCCCTTGTGCTGCTCGATGAGGTCCACGGCCTGGCGCAGGATGGTCAGGTTGGAGAGGCCCAGGAAGTCGAACTTGAGCAGGCCCAGGGCCTCCACGCCGTGCATCTCGTACTGCGTCATGAGGGCGTCCGAGTTGGTGGCCCGCTGCAGGGGCATCAGCTCGGTCAGCGGGTCGCGGCTGATGACGACGCCGGCGGCATGCGTGGAGGCGTTGCGCGAGACGCCCTCCAGCTGGCGCGCGATGTCCACGAGCTTGTGGATGCCCTGGTCGCTCTCGACCATCTCGCGGAACGGCGGGGCGACCTTGAGCGCCTCCTCGAGCGTGATGCCCAGCTGCGTGGGGATGGCCTTGGCGATGCGGTCCACCTCCCCGTAGCCGTAGCCCATGACGCGACCCACGTCGCGTACGGCGGCGCGCGCCAGCATCGTGCCGAAGGTGATGATCTGGGCCACGTGGTCCTGCCCGTACTTGCGGGTCACGTAGTTGATGACCTCGTCGCGGCGGGCGTCCTCGAAGTCGACGTCGATGTCCGGCATCGTCACGCGGTCGGGGTTGAGGAAGCGCTCGAAGGGCAGCTCGTAGGCGATGGGGTCGACCGGCGTGATCCCGAGGGTGTAGGTGACGATGGAGCCGGGGGCCGAACCGCGGCAGGTGGTGGCGATGCCCTGCTCGCGAGCGAAGCGCGTGAAGTCGGCCACGATGAGGAAGTAGGCCGCGTAGCCCATGGAGATGATGACGCCGAGCTCATAGTCGAGACGCTGGCGGAGGGCCTCGGTGACCGTGCCGTAGCGGCGTTCGAGGCCGCGCTCGCACTCGGTCCGCAGCCAGGTCTCCACGGTGTAGCCGTCGGGCACGGGGAAGTGCGGCAGACGCAGCTCGCCGAAGGTCATCTGCAGGTCGGTCATCTCGGCCACGCGCCTGGTGTTCAGGAGCGCGCGCTGCTGGTCGGGGAAGAGTGCCTCCATCTCCGCGGCCGTCTTGAGGTAGAACTCCTGCGTCTCGAAGCGCATCCGGTTGGGCGTGTCGAGGTTGGAGCCGGTGCCCACGCAGAGCAGCACGTCGTGGGCCTCATGTTGTTCACGGCGCACGTAGTGCAGGTCGTTGGTGACGACGAGCTCCGTTCCCGTCTCCGCCGACAGGCGCAGGAGCTTGGGGTTGAGCGCGCGCTGCTCGGGCAGGCCGTGGTCCTGGAGCTCCAGGAAGAAGCCGTCCGGGCCGAGGACGTCTCGATACTGGCCGGTGATGCGGCGCGCCGCCTCCCAGTCGTCCACCTCGAGGGCCCTGGCCACCTCGCCACCGAGGCAGGCGGAGAGGCCGATGAGCCCCGCGCTGTGGCGGGCGAGCAAGTCGAGGTCGAGCCGCGGCTTGTAGTAGTAGCCGTCCAGGTGCGCCGCCGTGATGATGCGGCAGAGGTTCTGGTAGCCCGTCCAGTCCCGGGCCAGCAGGACCAGGTGGAAGGGCTGCGCGTCGGCCTTGCCCTCACGGTCGGTCATGCTGCGGCGGGCGACGTAGGCCTCCACCCCGATGATGGGCTTGATGCCCTTGGCGGTGCAGGCCTGGTAGAACGCCACCGCTCCGTAGAGGGCGCCGTGGTCGGTGATGGCCATGGCCTCGAAGCCGTGGGCGGACGCCTCGCTGACCAGGTCGTTGATACGCCCCAGGCCGTCGAGCAGGCTGAACTCCGAGTGGAGATGCAGGTGGACGAAGTCGTTCGGGGCGATGGGCACGCAGCGATGGTACCGGCCGAGGCCTCGGGGCGGGCGGGGCGTCGGGCGCGGGGCGGGGCGGGGGCGCGGGGCGCGGGGCGCGGGGCGCGGGGCGCGGGCGCGGGGCGCGGGGCGTGGGCTGGACCGGGCGGTCCTCGATGATCGACGGGCTGGCGCCCTGCCGGACTCTGACGCGTCAGGACAGTATCGGCCGAGCGCGCCTGCTCAACGGTCGACAGTGCGCCCAAGTTCATGTCCATCGCGGGTTTCCTCGGCCATTCGGTGCGTGTGACGCCAAGCGCAGCCGATCACAGCGCAGCCGTGGCCCCTCGCAGAGCGCAGATCGGCCGATAGTGTCCTGGGAGGAGAGACGCGGGGACCGGGCCACGGGGGCGTCCGTGGGCCGCGGCCGGGGCCGTGGGACCGCTCGCGGTTCGGCCCGCTCCGCTCGCGGTTCGGCCCGCTCCGCTTTCGGATCACGTCCCGGCACCACCACGACAGGGTCGTGACGACATCCTCTGGTCGCGACGGGTCGTTGGCCGCAGCCCCGAGCCCCTTCGGCTCGCTGACTGGCGCGCCTGGAGACGCGGCTCAGGCAAAGCGCAGATAAGTCCGAGCGATGTCCTGGATCAGTGGGCATCCTCAGGATCTCGCCATGCCGGCCAGGGTCCGACGGGTCGATCGAGGGTCTCAGAACGGGCGTCACCTGCTTGGCACGCTCGCGACCGAGCTTCAAGTCGCCCGTCGCGAGGCCGGCCTGAGCCAGACGAGCGTCGGCCGCGCCGCGGGGATCAGCGGCGGCCACGTTGCGCGTCTTGAACGCGGAGAGGTGAGCGGCGCTTCGGTCATGCTCTACTCGCGACTGTTCGCCGTGCTTGGACTGCGCCTGAGCGCGCGCGCCTATCCGGATGGTGCACCGGTGCGGGACGTCGCCCATCTCCAGCTCCTCGCACGGTTCCGGGCCACGCTGCCGCCGACCATCAGGCTGCGGACGGAAGTCCCGCTGCGACTCGACCGCGACCTGCGGGCGTGGGATGGCGAGCTAGAAGTCGTCGGCGGCGTGGAAGCCTCCGGAGCGGGGCGTCGCAGTACATGCAAGCTTGAGGCGGAGACAGTCCTCTACGACCTCCAGTCGCAGGAACGCCGGGTCGCCCTGAAGATGGCCGATGACCGCGTCGACCGCGTCATCCTCCTGGTGGCAGACACCCATCGCAATCGGCGAGTCCTCCGGGAGTTCCGCGAACAGCTGATGGCTCGCTTCCCGCTCGGCACCGCGGCAGTCATGCGCGAGCTGCGAGCGGGTCGATTGCCCGAGCGAAGCGGGATCGTCATCCGCTGACACGTGGAGGACGAGCCGCGGCGGCCGATTGCCCGAGCGAAGCGGGATCGTCATCCGCTGACCCGTGGAGGACGAGCCGCGGCGGCCGGCCCGGGACCCGTCGGTGATCGAGGTGATGTCGAGCTCGCCGGCCACGAGACCGGTCAGGTGCTGCCTGCGGCGCTGGTCCTTGGCGGTCATCGTGACGGTCGCCCTCATGTCCCGGAGGCTGACAAGTCACGGACCAGTCAGCACTGCCAAATTCGCGGAGCAACGACACCGAATGGCCAATTCGCTCGCAGGTCGTAGAATCCCGGTTCGCTGCCCTGCCGTGGTGGGCAGCACCCCAGGGAGGGCATGCCCTTGCTCCCGCCTCCTCCGCGAGAGCCCAGTCGATGCGCCGATCCAGCGAGCCCGACCCCGCGCGCCTCAGACCCACGCGCCTCAGACGTGTACCTGGCGCGCCGTGCCCGTCCTCAGGTACCGGAAGTGGTCGCCGCGCCGTCAGCCCGGCAGGGGGCAGCGCAGGTGGCAACCCCCCGCGACGGCAGACACCTCATCGACAGCAGGCCGCCGCGGCCGTGGTGATGGTCGTCGTCATGCTCTTCGGCTGCCTGGGCCTGTCCGGCACCGGCGTGGCCCAGGGGCGCTGTCGCCGTGCCGCACGATCGTCGGCCGCCGGAAGGGAGGCCATCGACCTGATCAGATGGCGAACCTGACCCCGGTGGGATCCGCGGCAGCTGCCTACGACCCGAACGTGCCGCTGGGCGGTCATCAGCCCGACCCGGCTGGCTGGCGCGCTCGGTCGCGCTTGGCTCGAACATCAGCTATGTGGTCAGCGCCGGGCCGCCGCCGCAGTCACAGCAGCCGACGCCGGCGCCTGCCGACCCCAAAGCCCTCCCCGACCCCAAAGCCGTCGCCCACGCCCAAGCCACCGCCCACCCCAAAGCCGACGCCCTGGCCGACGCCTCCGGGGGTCAAGGGCGTGGACGTCTCCCATTGGAACGGCGCGCCCGACTTCGGGACGCTGCGCGGAAACGGCATGGAGTTCGTGTTCTCGAAGGCGTCACAGGGCACGTGGCTCCAGGACGAGACCTTCCTGCGTAACACGCAGGCGGCCCGCGCGGCCGGCATGCTGCCGGGCGCCTACCACTTCTTCGACTACAACAAGGGCGGCAAGGAGCAGGCCAGACACTTCCTGGCCACGGTGCAGAACTCGACTGGCCTCGGCGGACTGCTACCCCTCGTCGTGGACGTGGAGACGCTCAAGTCGCTCGGAACGCCGAACCCCGCCCTGGCGCGCACCCGCCTGCACACGCTCCTGGACGAGCTCTACCGACAAACGGGCCGCTACCCGATGATCTACACGAGTCGCGAGATGTGGAAGCGCGTCGTCGGCGAGCCGGATGACTTCGACGCCTATCCGCTGTGGGTGGCCTGCTGGAAGTGCGACAACATCCACCTGCCGCGCGGCTGGTCGGGCTGGGATTTCTGGCAGGTCGGCCCGTTCTCGTTCCCGGGCATGTCGAACCTGGACGGCAACACCTACCGCTCGAGTGCGCAGAAGCTGCGCAAGGAAGTGCAGCGCGACATGCGCCTCAACAAGGGCGCCGAGTGGTCGGCGAGCACGACTGCCTTGGCCGACCTGTCGCGCTACGACGGCACGGACGTGCGGGTCGCCCTGGAGGACGGCGGCTTCGGCCCGTGGGCGCCATTTCAGCACCCCTTCCCGGTGCAGCTCGGCGATCAGCAGGGACCCCGCAGCGTCCTGCTGCAGCTGCGCAGCTACCGCGGCGTCCCGTCGCCTGTCATCAGTGACGCCATCCAGCTCGACTCCGTGCCACCGAAGGTCAAGGGGCCGTGGGTCTCGCTGGTCTCCGGCGGGCAGCTCAAGCGAGACGCAGACCGCGTGCCGGTGACGGCCAAGATCGAAGCCTCTGACGCCACGTCCGGCCTCGAATCGTCGCGCGTCGAGGCCGCCTGCGGGCCGCGTCGGGCCAGTCGCACGCGCCAGGCCCAGGCGGCAGAGCTCGCCATGAACATCGACCGCACGGGCTGCACGATCTCCGGCATCGCTACCGACAAGGTCGGCCTCACTGGCAGCTCGTCGCTCGGTCCGCGCATCCAGCTTCGGGACGTGCGCGAGCGCTCCCGTGACTTCAGCTTCAAGGGTGACTGGAAGACGGCCCGGATGAACGGGGCCATCGGCAAGACGCTCACGCAGGCCTCCGAGCGCGGGGCCCGGATGCGGATGCCGTTCGAGGGCGCGCAGTACGCCATCGTGGCGCGACGCGGATCATCCGGCGGCCAGCTCGACGTGCTCGTCGATGGCAAGCGGGTCACGACCCTCGACCTCTACGCGAAGAAGTCGGACAGCCGGCGCATCGTCCACGTCGGCAGCGTGCCCAGGCGCAAGCATGTCCTGGAGCTGCGCCCGACCGGGACGAGCGACCCGGCCTCGACGGGCACGACCGTCTGGCTGGACGCGGTCCTGGTGCTCGACCGGCAGAAGTAGCGCCGACGCGAGACGGGGCGGCGGCCGACGCTCCCCGGTCAGTCCTGAAAGCTGACGACCCGGCGAGCCCCGTCTCGGCGGCGCATGGCCGCGAAGGCCGCCTCGATGTCCTCGATGCGGATCGACTCGCTGATGAGGCGCCCCAGGGGCAGTCGGCCCGCGACCGCATCAGCCGCGATCCGGGGAAAGTCGCGTGCCGGGAGACAGGAGCCGTAGTTGGAGCCGAGCAGGCGCTTGCCGTCCTCCACGAAGCGATAGACGTCGATGGCAGCGGTGGCGTCCATCGCGGTCATGCCCACCAGCGTGACCGTGCCGCCGGGCCGGACCGCGCGCAGCGAGAGCTCCACGGTGTCCGTCAGGCCGATGCACTCGAGCACGTGGTCGGGACCACCTGACGCCATCCCGGACGCCAGGGCCATGACCTCGTCCGGCATCACGGTGACCGTCGCCCCGAGCGAGCGCGCCTGCTCCAGCTTGGCCGGCTCCACATCCACCGCGATGATGGAGGCAGCCCCGGCGTCCACGGCCGCCATCAACGCCGCCAGGCCCACGCCGCCCAGACCGACGACGACGACCGACTCCCCTGCCCTCACAGCCGCCGTGTTGCGCACCGCCCCGACGCCGGTGGTGGCCGCACAGCCGATGAGGGCGGCCACGCCGGGCGGCGTCCGGGGATCGATCGGGATGGCCGCCTCGGCCGCGACGACCTGACGAGTGGAGAACGTGCCGATCCCCGAGTAGACCCCGAGCCCGGACCCATCCGGGCGGTGAAGGCGCATGGACGCCGGGTCGAGCCTGTGGCCCGAGCCCCGCGGTGCGGCACAGAGCCACGCCTCGCCACGAAGGCAGGCCGGACACACCGCGCACGGTGCGGTCCAGGCGAGCGTGACGAGGTCACCGACCCGGAGGCCACCCGCCTCGAGCGGTGCGTCGGGCGGGCGCTCGGTCACGCCATCCCCGAGCTCCTCGACGATGCCGGCACCCTCGTGCCCGAGGACGACGTCAGCCGGGCGACGCCACTCGCCATCGACGACATGGAGGTCCGAGTGGCACACGCCGGAGGCGACCATCCGCACGCGAACCTCGCGTGGGCCGGGCGGGTCGAGCCACAGGTCCTCCAGCGTGGGTGGCCTGTCCGGGCCGTGGTAGACCAGGCCACGGACGGGCGTTCGGTTCGGGTCCTGGCTCACGGGCGGCTCTCCTCGTGGGGCGGAGGGGGTTCCTCGTCGGGCGCAGCGGCCGCTTCCACTGGCGCCTGGGCCGTGGCCACTGGGGCTGCGGCCGCTTCCACTGGCGCTGCGGCCGCGTCCACTGCCCCGGTTTCGAGCAGCCAGGGTCGATCGTTGAAGGCCTCCGAGAGGGTCCGCCCGAACCAGCCCGGCGGCTCACGCTCCGGGACGCCGACCAGCATCGCCTCCAAGCGTTCCTGGACGACGTCGGTCATCGCCCGGGCACCGGCCTTGCCACGAGCGAAGCCTCCCGGATGGACCGGCTCGCCGATGTTGACGTCCACGTGGCTGCCGAAGTGCACCCAACGGGTGCCGATGATGGCCGTGGGCACGATGGGCGCGCGAGCCATCATGGCGAAGTGCGCCAGCCCCGTCTCGAGCGGCAGGATGCGGCCCTCGTGGTCGCTGAGGCGACCCTCGCCGGCGATGGCCAGGCAAGCGCCGGTCCGCAGCACGGACACGGCGCGGCGCGTGGTGTCGATGACGTCCTGTGCCGCGGGCTTGAACGGGACGCCACGCCGCGTCCAGGTGATGACGTGGTTGCGGATGCCCGTGCCCATGTCCTGCTCGCGCGGACCGAAGATGTAGAGCAGGCGCTCGCGGTCCGGCCACGTCGCCGCCAGGACGACGGGATCCAGCCACGAGGGGTGATTGAAACAGATGATGTAGGGGCCGCCGGGCGGCAGCTGCTCGGCGCCGCGGACCGTGGTGCGTACGTAGGCGCTCACGAGCGCCTTGAGGACGAGGCGGACGGCGTGGTAGCGGAGCGGTCCGGGGCTGTTGTGCTGGCCGCTCACGTGCGTCAGGCGCTCGGCGACGCTCGCCCTAGATGCGCAGCGCGCCGGCGCGGGTGACGATGGCGGCATCGCGGCCCAGGAGCGCCGCGGGCGGCAGCTCCACGCTCGGCGCGACGCCCGAATCGAGCCGGTCGGCCTCCTCGATGAAGAGCGGCACGAGGCCCGGGTCGAACTGCTGGCCGGCGTGCTTGCGCAGCTCCTCGAAAGCCTCGTCCACGGAGCGGGCGGCGCGATAGGGGCGGCCGCGCACGATGGCGTCGAAGGCGTCGGCGAGGGCCACGATGCGGGCACCCAGGGGGATCTGCTCCCCCTTCAGGCCATCCGGGTAGCCGCTGCCGTCCCAGCGCTCGTGGTGGTGGCGGATGATGGGCGTGAAATCCCGAGACATGCGCAGCGGGTCGCAGATGCGCTCCCCGATCTCGGGGTGCTCGCGCATGATGAGGAACTCCTCATCCGTGAGTGGGCCTGGCTTGTGGAGGACGTGCTCCGCGATGCCGATCTTGCCGATGTCGTGGAGCAGCGCGCCGTAGGCGACGCCCTCCAGCTCGCCGTCGCGAAGGCCGACGTAGGCGGCCAGTCGGGCCGAGCGGTACGCCAGGTAGCGGCAGTGATCCTTGAGCCCGAGGTCCTTGGCCTCGACCGCGTTGGCCAGGGCGACCACGATGTCGTGGGCCTGCTCCATGCGCCGGATGACCTCGCGCGTCCGATACGAGCTGCGCAGGCGAGCCAGGAGCTCGACCTGCTGGAAGGGCTTGGTGACGAAGTCGTCGGCGCCCGCGTCCAGGGCGGCCACCATGTCCGAGGTGGACGTGTGGGCCGTGAGCACGATGATGGGCAGCGTCACGGTGCGGTGGTCGGCCCGCAGCCGCCGGCAGATCTCCAGCCCGTCCATGCCAGGCAGGGTGAGGTCCAGGATGACCATGTCCGGCTGGTGCTCGGCTACGGCGCGCAGCCCGTTGATGCCATCCGCCACGGCGATGACGCTGTATCCGGCATCCTCCAGGATGCGGCCCAGGACACGCCTGACGGCCGCGTCATCCTCGATGACTGCCACCCGGGGACGCACCGTGCCCCGGTGGGCGGTGTGGTCCAAGAGACTCCCTCCACAGCGCCACGACGACTTGACGCGGGTCGGGCTGGAGTATACCCGCCGGTGCGTTCTGTCACCGGCTTCAGGCGCGGTGTCATCGGGTTCGGGCGCGGCCGACCCTCGGACCCTCCGGGTGGGCCGGCGGCCGAAAGGGTGGTGACGCGACGCACGGGCCTTCTGCGATCAGGTGGTAGCGTGACGACATGAGCGGTTGGATCTCAGTCGTGCGTTCCGGGCGCACCCGTGGGGTCGCGGCGAGGCTGGCCATGGCGCTGTGCATGGCGCTGGCGGTGCTGACCGTCGGGTCCGTGTCCTCTGTCGCGGTGCCGGGGTCGCTGGCCGGGGGCGCGCCAACGGTCGCGCTGGCGCAGGGCAAGCCCCCGCTCGACGATCCGGCCGTCCCGGTGCGTATCACCGTGCCCGCCCTCGGCATCGATCTGCCGGTGCTCTCCAGCGAGCGCACCGTGCCCGGCAACGTGCGCGACTACCCGCTCTGTGACGTGGCCCAGTACTGGGACATCTACGACCTGCCCGGTGCCCCTGGCACGACCTGGGTCTACGCCCATGCCCAGCCGGGCATGTTCCTGCCCCTGCTGCTGAACGCGGAGGCCACCTCGGGCGAGGGATTGCTGGGTCAGATGGTGACGCTGCAACTGAAGGACGGACGCCTGCTGCGCTACCGCATCGTGGAGGTCAAGCAGCATGCCTACAACCGCCGCCTGGCGCTGCGCGCCCGCCCCAGCCAGCAGCGTCTCATCCTGCAGACGAGCGAGGGGCCACCGGGCACCATCCCCAAGCTGCAGGTGGCCGCCAACCTCATCGGCGCCACGTGGACGGATGAGCCACCGCCCAAGGCCAAGCCACGAGCCTGCTGGCAGCCACGGCCGAAGCCGACCGACCGGGGCGGCAAGGCGGGGCGCACGGGCGCCGCGAAGCCGACACCGCAGCCGTCGCCCACGACCATGGCGGCCGGTGGCACCACCGACGCAGCCTCCCTCGCCCTGGGTGGCGGCGCGGTCCTCATCGGCGCCACGCTGGTAGCGATCTACATGGTGAGACGGCCCGCTCCCGACCGACGGCAACCACCCCGCCGATAGAGCGGCCTGGGAGGACAGGCGGCAGCGACGATCGCCGCGGTTCGATCGTTATCGCCCACGACGTCTTCGGTGCCAGGGCTCGAGTCGATAGGTCCGAATCAGGAACTGGTCGAAGAATGGGACAGTGAAATCCGCCAAGCCCAAGGCAGGCGAGTAGATCAGGCCTTTTTCGATCAGGCTCCCCCTGACAGTGCCGACCTCAGCGCTCGAACCGAGCCCCAGCTTCGATGCGATGGCGCCCGACCGTCGGGACTCCGGGGCGAGTTCAGCCATGGCTCGCAGGTATGAGATCTCGCGAGGTTGTGTCACGCGTGCCATGCGCCCCTTGAAGAACGACTCATCGAGCTCAGCCTCAAGCAGTGGAACCGTGGCGGCAACGTCGTCGGTGCTGATCGGCGAATGGTCCGCCACGTTCCAGACCCTGCTCCCGAACTCCTGGATGATGTCCATCGAGGCCTCTTTGCTGTGTTTACTGGTGTTTACAACCACCGTGTAAACCAAGATGAACGCTGTCAAGGATGCTGGACAGATCGACGGCCGGATCCTTCGCGGGATCCGGCCGTCGCTTGTGGTGGCGGAGGTTGGCGTGGGCTACGTCCTGGCCAGTCGATGCCGACGGATGAGCCATGCGCCGCTGACGATCATCATGGCCGCGACGAGGACGATGAAGGCCCAGCCCGTCGGGCCCCCAAGGAATCCACCTGACGTCGACGCGGCCTCGGTCGCGAGGAGTGTGTCCGTGGACGGCTGCTTGTCGCCGTCACCTGCGCCACCGCCGCTTCCGCTCTCGTCATCGCCAGCGCCGCCATCCCGGACGGGGACGATGCGGATGAAGGCCTGGGCAGTCGCGGAGATGACCGTGACCGCTGTATCGCGGAACTCTCCAGCCAGCAGGGCCTCCTCGTCGTCAGTGACCGTGACGGTCACGGTGTTCACGTGACGGTCGCCAGCCTGCCCGGTGACGAAGGCCGTGAACTGGCATTCGTATGTCGCGCCGGCGGCGATGAGGTCGCCGACCGAGTTCGCGCACGTGTTGTTCGTGAGATCCCGATTGCGTGGGTCATCCAGGTCGCCCAGCAGGTCGTCGCTCAGGGCCACGATGCCGAGGCTCTCGGGAACGAGGTTCTGGATGGTGATGGTGAAGGTCACGTCGCCACCCGGCTCTTCCAGCCTGGTCACGGACGGGGTCTTGGTGACCGCGATGGCAGGCACGACATCCGTGATCGTCACCGTCGCGTCGTCAGACGCGGTGGCCTGGCGACCCTCGAGCGTGGCGGCCCTGGCCGTGACCACGTCGGTCTCGACCGTGCCGCCGACCCCACCCACGAATGCCGTGAAGGCGCAGGCGTAGGTCGCTCCAGGCGCCAGTGACTGCGGCACGGCGCAGCGTCCCCTTGCCGTTCACGTCGCCGTGGACGTTGTCCACCAGGCTCGTGAGCGAGACCGCCACATTGCCGGTGTTGGTGACGCTGACGGCGAAAGAGACGTCCCCGCCCGGCTCGGGGATGGAGCCCGGAGTGGCGGTCTTGGTGACGGAGATCGTGGGGGTCGAGCGGATCTTGAACGTGGCCGTGGCCGCGTTGTCAGCCGGATCCGGGTCAGTGGTCTGGCTCGAGACGGTGGCGCTGTTGGAGACGGTCGTCAGGTCGAGGTAGGTGCCGGGTACGACGGTGGCGTTCACCGTGATGGTGGCGTCGACGCCGACCGGGTGGCTGGCGATCGTGCAGGTGAGCGTGTTACCGACGATCGGCGCGCAGGTGTATGGCCCGTCATCGACCACGGTGACGCCCTGGAGCTGCGCCGGGAACGTGTCACTGAGGGTGGCGTCGGCTGCGTCGGAGGGACCGGCGTTGGAGACGCTCAGGGTGTAGGTGACGCTGCCGCCCGAGACGGTCTCGGCCGGGGTGACGCTCTTGGTGACGGAGAGGTCGGCGACCGCTCCCACCTCCACCGACGCCGTGTCGCTGTTGGGCAGGGCGTCGGGGACCTGTGGGGTGCGCGCCGCCACCGTGGCCGTGTTGGGGATCACCGCGCCGTCAGGGAGGCCCACCGGCACGACCGCGGTCAAGGTGACCGTGGCCGTCGAGCCGGCCGCCATCGTGGCGGCGTCGCAGGTCAGCACGAACTGGGTGCCGGGGGGCGCCAGCGTGCAGCCGAGCGACGGCGGCGTCACCGTGCCAAGCGTGACCTGGGTGAAGACAGCCGGGAACGAGTCGGTCACCACGACCCCGCTGGCATCGCTTGGGCCCGCGTTGGTCACCGTCAGCGTGTAGGTGATCGTCTGGCCGGCGGCGACAGCCACCGGGTCCGGGTTGCCATCCTGCCCCTGCACCTGTTTGACGATGCCGAGGTCGGCCTGGGCGACCAGCGGGGTGTCGGCGCAGGCGACGTTGTTCGATGAGTCGCTGATCGCGGCTGCGGCCGTCAGCGTGGGGGCGACCTGACGGCACGTTGGATCGGGCGGTGCTGGATCGTCGGGGTGATCGAGGACCGCGAGGTTGGGGTAGCCGGCTCCCGGGTCGGGGGCCGTGCTCGCGTCGGCACGAGCCCGCAGCACCACCGTCGCCGTGGCACCGGCGGGCAGCGCCGCCGCCGGGATGGTGCAGGTGATGGTCTGGCCACTCGGCGCGGCGCAGGTCACGCTGGCCGTCGATGCCGTCGTGTCGAGCGGCGTAGGTGCGAACGAGAAGCCGGTCGGCAAGGTGTCGGTCACGGTGGCATCGCCAACCACCCCGCTCGTGCCGAGGTTCTCAACCGTGATCGTGTACGGGAAGGCCGCCCCACCGGCCACGGCCGGTGTGGTGTCCGTGCCGTCGCGGAAGACCTTGGTCAGAGCCAGGTCGAACGTCTTCAGGTAGGCGACGTCGGCGTTGTCGGTCTGGACGGGGTCGCTGGTGAGACCCGACACCGTGGCGCTGTTCGGGAACGGCGCCGTCGCAGTGACCGGGTCCGCCGCCGTAGCGGTGAACACGATCGAGCCCGCCGACCCGACCGCCAGCGTGGCGGCCCGGCAGGTGACCGGGACATCGAGCGGCTCGCCGGCCGCGGCCGTCCCGCCGCCGGCCCGGTCACAGGTCAACCCGGCCGGTGCGCTGACGAAGAGCACGGGCGTCACCAGGTCGCTGGCCAGCGGGTCGATGACGGTCACGCTCTGCGCCACCGACGGCCCGTTGTTCGTCACCCGCAGGGTGAACGTCACGGGCTGAGCGGGAATGATCCCTTCCGCCGTGGCGGGCGTCTGGGCGTCGTTCGGCGTCGTGCCGCCCGGGCCGGTCGCCAGCTTCGGTGACCGAGAGGTCGGCGGATGTGGCCACGGTGGTCGTGGTGGTCGCGCTGTCGTTGGCAGCGTTCGGATCGCTGGTCGCCGCGGAGACGGTGGCCGTGTTGCTGATGACCGTGCCGGCGGCGACACTCGCCCCGACCTGGACGATGAGCGTGAAGGTCTGGGTGGCACCGGCGGCCAGGCTGGCGATCGTGCAGGTGACGGTGCCGTTGCCCCCCACGGCGGGCGTCGTGCAGCTGAAGCCTGCGGGCGCGGTGAGCGAGACGAAGGTCGTGCCCGCGGGCAGGGTGTCGGTCAGGCTCACGCTCTGGGCGGCGTTGGGACCGGCGTTGGCGACGGTGATGGTGTAGGTGAGGTTCGCGCCGGCGATGACCGGGTCGGGACTGTCGGTCTTGGTGACCGAGAGGTCGGCGGAGGTGGCCACGGTGGTGGTGTCGGTGGCGGTGTTGTTGGCCGGGGTCGGGTCGGTGGTCGAGCTCGAGACGGTGGCCGTGTTGGCCTGAGGGCCCGCCGGGGTCGAGGCTGGCACCGTGTAGGTGACGACCAGCGTCGTGGTGGCACCGGCCAGGATGGGCCCGAGGGCACAGTCGAAGCTCGGACCGCCTCCGACGTCGGTGCAGGCCGCGGGCAGCGAGGTGCGCGTGAAACCGGCCGGCCAGGTGTCGGAGAGGCTCACGCCGGTCGCCGTGCTGGGCCCCGCGTTGCGCACCGTGATGGTGAAGGTGCGGGTCAGGCCGTCACCGGCGGTCACGGTCGTGACCCCGTCGCTCTTGGTGACCGAGAGGTCGGCGGATGTGGCCACGGTGGTCGTGGTGGTCGCGCTGTCGTTGGCAGCGTTCGGATCGCTGGTCGCCGCGGAGACGGTGGCCGTGTTGCTGATGACCGTGCCGGCGGCGACACTCGCCCCGACCTGGACGATGAGCGTGAAGGTCTGGGTGGCACCGGCGGCCAGGCTGGCGATCGTGCAGGTGACGGTGCCGTTGCCCCCCACGGCGGGCGTCGTGCAGCTGAAGCCTGCGGGCGCGGTGAGCGAGACGAAGGTCGTGCCCGCGGGCAGGGTGTCGGTCAGGCTCACGCTCTGGGCGGCGTTGGGACCGGCGTTGGCGACGGTGATGGTGTAGGTGAGGTTCGCGCCGGCGATGACCGGGTCGGGACTGTCGGTCTTGGTGACCGAGAGGTCGGCGCGGAGCGCCGGATCCAACAGCAGGGTCACAGGCGACGCCGTGCACGACGAGCCCTTGTCCGTGCAGGTGCGTGTGTCGGAGGATTGTGGGACCGAGCTGTAACCCGGAGCTGATGCCGTCAACGTGACCGTCGCCGGACCGCGCCCGGGGTACGTGACGCTGACCGAGAAGCCCCCGGTGGCGTTGGTGCTGGTCCCCCCACCCGTATACGACACGGTGGGAGAGTTGTTGCAGCCCGTGCACGTGGCCGTGACGGTTGCGCCGGCGATGAGTGGGGTGCCTGTCGGATAGGTTGCGACCGAGCCGGTGATCGTGACATTCGATTGCGGCGTGATGATGAGATCCTCGGCGGCCATCTTGCTGGCGCTGACAGACATGTCATCCGCCGGTCCGACCTGCGCCGTCGGCTGACCGACTGCGTCCGTGGTCGACTCCGCGGCCGCACCCATGTCAGCCGCCGGCGCTTCGTGGGGAGTCGCGTCGAACACGCTCTTGCCGGCCGTGGCACCGCCTTGTTCGCGCTGTGCGACGGCGTCATTCGCAGCCGCTGAACGTGCGGCACTGATGGTCAACTCAGCCTTGGCAGTCAACTTGTCGAGCGTGGCTACGACCTCGGTGGCGCCGATGACGGCCACGGCGGCGAGGCGCACGTCGTTGGCGTCTGGCGCTTCGAACGAGGCGACACCCTCATCCCTGACCGACCAACGGACGTCCGTGGCTGGCGAGCATGCGTCGGACTGGCCGGGCTCCTGGTCGGACCCGGGTCCGGCGCCATCGCCGGACGTGGTGCAGAGCCAGGCCGAGAGCTTGGCCACATCACCCACGACCAGGTCGAGCTTGCGCGGCTGGGAGTCGATGACGAGCTTGCGCTCGGGCTCGGCGGGGGCGACGTCGGGCGCAGGCTCGACTGGAGCCTGCTCGGCCGTGGGCTCGGCGCCCGGCTCCCGGTCGGGCGCCGTGTCGGGCTTCTGTTCCTTATCGGACTTCGGTCCCTGTGCCCTGGGCTCGGGCGCCGGTTCCTGCGTCGTGGGCTCGGGCGCGGCCTCCTGGGCGGGCGCAGCCTGGGGCTCGGGCTGGACGTTGGGCGGATCAGCGGGAGCCGGTGCGGGCTCCGAAGCCTGGACCTCCGCGGCAGGGGCGGGCTCCTCGGCGGCCACCTCGGGCTCGGGTGCCGGCGATGGCTCGGCAGCGACAGGCTGGGCAGAGGCGTCCGCCTCCGCATCCTGGGCGATGACCAGCGCCGGGGTCAGCAACAGCGACGACGTCAGCAGGATGACCTGCAGGACGGCCAGCAGGGCGGCCAGGCGGTGGACGCGCGGGGACACGGAGGTGCTCGGAGCCAAATCGCTTCTCCCGTGGAAACCAGCGGTCATCGACGCTGGTGGATGATGACAAGACGGAGCGAACCGTACCAAGAAAGCCCTGCACGGTTCGCTACTGGCGCGAGACGATACTCGAGCCACGGCGCTTTCCGCACCGGGCCTGATAGTCCACCGGAGCCGTAGTACTTTCCCGAGCCCGCGGTCCGCGACGCCTCAGGCCCTCCACCAGGCCCCGAAAGCCGACGGCCGGGTCCCTGGTGGGAGCCCGGCCGTCGGGAGTGTCGCGATGGATGCTGGCTAGATCTCGGAGGTGCGGACCCTCCGGATGACCCAGCCCGCGGACAGGATGACCGTGGCCGACATCAGGATCATGAGGATCCAGTTCATCGGGCTGTCGAGCGGACCGCTCGCGGCCGACACGGTGTCGGTCGGGATGAGCGTGTCCGTCGGCGGCTGGCCACCGCCGCCACCGCCACCACCAGCACCGCCGATCCAACCGATCTCCTCATCATCCTCGGCGCAGACCCTGTCGGACTGGCTCTGGGAGGGACCGGCCACGGCACAGGCCGTGAAAGTATTGACGTGCGGGATGGTGTCCTGCGGCGGATCGGCGACCACTTCCGGCTCGACGAAGAACGTCGCTTCGAACTGGCACGAGGCACCCGCCGGCAGCGTCACGCCGACCTGGCAGTCCGCATCACCCTGGAGGGCTCCGAAGTCGGAGTCGACGAGTGACACGATGCTGACCGGGACCTTCGACGTGTTGGTCACGGTGAAGGTGAAGGTGACGTCCTCACCCTCGATGTCGGCGATGGGCGTGTCGGCCGTCTTCACGACCGCCAGCTTGATGGCCGGGATGTCGAGGTCGTCGCAGACCTCAGGGGTCTGGTCGGAGTCGGCGCAGGCGGTGTTCAGGACATCGCCCTTGTCGAGATCGGCCTGGGTGATGGTGTGGCTGCCGGTGCAGGTGATGCTGGCACCGGGCGCCAGGGATGCCACCGGGACGGTCGGGCTGCAGACGAAGTTGTCGAGCTTCACCGTGAGCAGCTTGTCGGTCACGACCACACTGGTAAGCGGGTAGTTGCCGATGTTGGTGGCCATCACGGTGTACGTGATGACGTCGCCGACCGCGTCGTACGTCTGCACGTTGGATGTCTTGACGATGGAGAGCTCGGACTCGTAGACGCGCTCGTCATCGCAGACCGGCTTGGATGTCTGCGTGCTGATGGCGCAGGCCGTATTGGGGATGGACTTGTTGGCGTTGTCCACGTCAGCCTGGGTGACGGTATACGTCGCCTTGCAGACGATGGCCTTGCCGGGTGCCAGGCTGGCCACCGGGAGGGTGACGGCCGCACCGTCAACGGTGCAGGCCCAGCTGGCAAGTTGCGGGATGAGCGGGTCGCTGACGCCCACGTTGGTGAGCGTGGCGGCGCCGACATTGGTGGTCGTCACCGTGTAGGTGATGAGGTCACCGGCCTTCGAGTAGAACGCCGGGCTTGCCGATTTCACCACGCTGAGCTTGGCGAACAGGTTCGTGAAGGTGCACTTCACGGTCTCGCCCGCGTCGAGCTTGAAGGTTGCCTTGCGATCGACCAGGCTGCCCGAGCTTGGGTTCTGGCTCTGGCCGTCATCGCAGACGATCGAGTCGAGGACCCAGTCTGGGGTCACAGCTTCAGTCGAGGTGTACGTGCCGGGCACGAGGTTGCCGACCACGATCTGGCCGTTGTCGGCGATGGAGCCAGCAGCGTCACCGGTGAAGGTGAACGTCTGAGGGGAGTCAGCGGGGTTGGTCTGCTTCTCGACGATGATCGTGCCGCGCTGCGTGTTGGTGAAGACGCAGGTGACGGTCTCACCGGGATCGAGATCGATCTCATCAGCGGCCTCGGTGCCCTCGATGGAGCTCGTGCAGACCGTGCTGGTCAGGTCCCAGCCGGCAGGCACGGTCTCGGAGACCGAGTAGGTGCCGGGGGTCAGGAACCCGCTGTCGTGCGGGGTCGTGGCATCGGCGAGCTGGAAGTCAGCGCCCCAGCTCGGGTCGAAGGTGAAGAGCTGCGGTGAGCCGCTCGGGTCCGTGACCTTGTCGACGATGATCGTGCCGCG
>CAVPPQ010000005.1:0-216515 GCA_963707395.1 uncultured Chloroflexia bacterium | reverse complement strand
TAGCCTCGCGCCGCCGTCGGCTTTCTGCCCCGGTTCCCACCTCCGCCTCGCCGCGGACCACGCCGGCGGCAAGTCGGCGTTGTAGCCGTTCACGTAGTAGTTGCCCCGATTTCCTGCAGATGACCTTGATCGCACATAGACGGTCGGCGCCGGCTGACCCTACCGCTCGTTGGCAGGAGATCGGCTAGCGACTTCAGGCCGGCGGACCCTACGGCGCCAGCGTGGATGTGCGCGGAGTGCGCACACGAAAAAAATCACACTGACCATGGTCGATGCAGGTCGCCCGCTGGCCATTCGTTCCAGGCGAGGCTTCGGCGACGCCTGGTCCATCGACATCTCCACCAGAACCTCAGCCGCCTGTCAGCGTCGCGGCCCGCAGCCGCCGCTGTGCACGCCGCTGGGTGCGCGCCAGCGAGACGGTCGGTGCGGCGACGAGCGCGAGGTGGGCCCGATGACCACCATGGTGCATGAGTTCGAAGCTGGACATGTCTTCCTCCTGCCCCCCGAGCGCGATCGTCGCGCGCCGACCCTGGCCTGCCAAGCCCCGAGCCCCATACACGACCGCCTCGAGACGTTGCGATCGCCTTGATGCTGGCCCCGCCTCACTCCCCGAGCGCACCCAGCAGCACCGGGAGCGAGTCGTGCAGCCCTCGCTCCCAGTACGGCCAGGCGTGCGTGCCGTCCCCGTAGGCGTCCACCGTGGCGGGGATACCCAGCTCCTCGAGGCGCTTCACGAATCGTTCGTTCTGCACGGCGAGCCAGCGCTCCAAACCGTCCCCCTCTGTGCCCGGGGTGTCGAGGGGTCCGGGATCGCCGTCGCCGTACGAGACATAGACGGGCGTGTCAGCGAGCGACTCCGCCAGGCTCACCGGGTTGTGTGCCTCCCAGGTCTCGCGGTCGTCGATCTTGTCACCCCACAGCAGCGGGTCAGCGGAGAAGTCCGAGCCCACCGTGTCAGCCACCCCGCTGTATGAAGCCGCAGCCTTGAAGAAGCCCGGGTGTCGAGCGGCGTATGACAGGGCGCCGAAGCCACCCATGGACAGACCGGCAACGACGCGATTCGCACTTGCCCCCCAGTTGCGTTCCAGCAGCTGGGGCAACTCCTGCGTGTGGAACGTCTCCCAGGCTGGCTGACCGCCCGTCTCCGCGGTTCGACCAGTCGGAGTACCAGCCGCCGCCGCCAGCGTCAGGCATGACCACGAGGGTGTTCCGAAGCTCAGGGATGGACGCGACATCCGTCTCACGCGTCCAGCTCGTGTAGTCGTCGTCGGCTCCGTGAAGGAGGTAGAGCGTGGGCCAGGACGCGGCCGAGCCCTGCTCGAAGCCGTCGGGCAGCAGAAGTCGGACACGGGCATAGCCGACGCTGGGCGACTCGATCGTCGAGATCCCGGGTCCGCTCGTCAAGCGCGACGTCGCGGACGATGCGCGCCCCGCTGTCCGCGGGTTCCCCGATCGCTGCGTTCGCGGTCGCCCCGTCCGCCTGGAAGTGGACCGAGTCGATGATCTCCTGGGCCCGCGGCAGCCACGTGGCAGTGCGGCCGCCCCAGGCCTCGATGGCCACGGTCCGACCGTCCACGTCCAGCAGGACGATGCGGCTCGTGCTGCCGAGGCTCAGGCCTCCCTCGTTGCCGGACTGCTTCCAGAAGCGGACGTAGGAATCCCCGTCGCAGCCCATCGCACCCGTGGCGGTCGTGATGTCGACCGCGAGCGCTGGACGTCCGTCGACGGTCATCTCCGTCGCGTCGCTTACTGCGAGGCCGGGTTGGGCACGCAGGGACTCGAGTATGCCCTCAGGCGAATGATCGGTCGGCAGGGGCGTCCCGGGCGGCAGCGAGCAGACCGTGCCCCACCCGGGACCGACGATCCAGAACGTGAGACCGGCATCGATCTCGTCAGCCGAGACCACGACCTTCTGGTCGGGCCTGCCCGGCCACGTGAGCGAGCCCATCCCGAATGGCACCTGGTAGGTGAAGGGGCGCGCGAATTCGGAGACGAGTCCCACCTCCGGTGTGCACGGCCTGAAGATCTGCGCTCCGAAGTCGCCACCCAGGCGGCGCGCCTGGAGGTTGCCCTCCGGGTCAGCCTCGATCTGGAGCGACAGATCGCCGTTGCCCCAGATGTTGCCGCGCGGGACATCGGCGAACTCGGCGCGCACCACGCCGTCAGCGAGAGTCCCGTGGCCCACGTTCGTGAAGTCCCGACCGACCTCGCCGTACGCCTGTGCCACGTCGCTCATGCCGAGCCACCAGACGCTCTCCCCGACCTGGCGGACGTAGTAGATGCCGCCGTCGCTGGCGATCCAGCGGCCGGTCAGGCGGATGTCCTCGGCGTCGAACGGGATCGCGGCAGGCTCGCATGCCTCCGCGGCCTGTCGAGGAAGCGGGCCGCTCTCATCGGCGGCGGTCGTGGCGACCGACGCCGCCACGATGAGGGAGCTGGCCACGAGGGCCGCGGACCTGATGGCTCGCACGAGGGGCCTCCCTGCTCCCCCCGCTTGTGGTCACACCAGCGGCTGTCCCGTCGCTCGCGTGACCGTGATCCTGGTGCGGATGATGAAGCCGCCGAGAGCCGTCGTCCAGGGGCAAGTCCCGGGCCGACTTCATCCAGGTCCCAGGTCCCAGGCGACGGTGAGTGCCCCTTGGGCAGAGGCTACGGAGCGACGGTGAGGGTCTCCTGCTCGCTGCTTTCGATGATGACGATCCCCAGCGAGCGGGGCGCGCCCACGACGCTCACGCGGTACGAGCCGGGCGGCAGCTCCACCGGGGGCCCGTCCACCGTCCCACGGCCGACCTCGGAACCCCCGGCATCGAGCACGACGAAGGGGGCACCCGTGGCGCGCTTCAGCGCCTGGGCCAGCTCATCAGCGTCCTGCGCGTCGTAGTAGGAGCCCTGCCCGATCTCGGCCAGCCGCGAGACCTCCCGGCGCGACTTGCGGTCCAAGCCCAGCCCGACGACGCTGACCGAGACGTCGAAGCCCGCGTCCATGAGCCCCTGGACGGCGGCCTCGGGATCCCCGCCGCACGTCTCGCGGCCATCCGAGACGACGACGACGAGCCGCGGCCCCTCGACGCTCGCCAGGTCCTCGGCCACGGCCGCGATGGCTGCGGCGAGCGGCGTCTGTACGGTCTTCACGGCGTCGAGGGCTTCGACGGTGGCGCCCATGGCCGTGGGGTCCAGCGGACCGAGCGGCACGACGAGCTCCGTCTCGCAGGAGCGCCGCTCAGGCCGGAACGTGCGCAGCGCAACGGGCGTGCCGGGCGCCAGCTGCTCGGTCACCAGGCGCGCGAGGACCTCCTTGGCGACGTCGATGCGGCGCTGACCAGCCAGCCGCTCGCGCATGCTGCCGGAGGTGTCGAGCACCAGCTCGATGGCCACGTCCGGGGCGGCCGGCGACGTCGACGTGCCCTCGGCGGTGGGATCGGGCGCAGCAACGGGGTCGGACACGACGCTCAGCCGACCGGGCTCCGCGGGTGGTGGAGGCTCCTCCGAGTAGTCAAGTACGAGGCCGTAGTCGGCCGGCCGCCGCAGCCAGGCCGCCATGCGGTCGAAGGCCCGCTCCATCGTGCCCGCCGAGCGCACGTACTCGTAGTGGCCCCCGCTGGAGGCAGCCCAGTCCTGCATCATGCGCCGGTGCGTCAGGGGTGCCGATGACCCGCCCACGTGGGTGGCGAAGATCTGCGGCCGGACGAGCGACAGCCAGCGCCACAGCTCGCTGTTCCGGAGGAAGGAGCCCGTCTCGGCGTCGGTCGAGAGGAAGATGGCCCGGGGCCCCTCGCGCGCCGCGAGCACGTCCAGGGCGTCGATGAGGCCGATCTCCACCGCGCTCGAGCCGGTCTGGAAGCCAGCGTGCGCCGCCAGCTCGCTCTGGATCTCCCACGATTCGTCGCTGAAGTCCGGCGGGAACGGGTCGGCCTCGAGGTCGATGAGCCGGACCGCCTCCTCGCCGGGCACGAGACCCCGCGTGTAGGAGCGCACGGCGGCGGCCATGATGGGCACGTAGTTGCTGATGCTGGCGCTCGTGTCGTAGGCGATGACGACGGAGAACGGCGGCTGGTCCACCAGGAGGCGGTAGGTCTGGCCCGGTTCCACGGCAGCCTCGTGGTCCACCGTCCCGGGCTCCTGCCCGGAAGCGAATGTCATGGGCACCTCGGTGCCGCTCTCGTCGAGGAGGGTCAACCCGACCCCGACGGTCGGCCGGCCTGACACGGTGAAGCGCACCCGGCGCTGGCCCACGGGAACGGTGAGGACGTAGCTGTCGGGCTCGCGTTCGCGCGCCATGCGCCCCTCCACGGGCACGCCCGGCGCGAGTGGCACATCGACGGCGGCCCTCAGCGCCGATATCCGTCGCGGACGTCCCGCCCGCCGGTCCTGCCACGGGCTGCTGCCACTCGAAGGGGCCGCTCGACGAGACGGTGCCCCACTCGCCGAGCACCGAGCGGTAGTCGGCTGCGGCGGGCTGCTCGAGCACGCGGAGCGCACCGGGCAGCTCGAGGGCGGTCGCGGTGTGACGCTTCGGGATCGGCCCCGTCATGCGGAGGTAGCGTGCCCACGTGGGTGCGTCCAGCGTGTAGGGCGTCACCGCGCCGCTGGCATCCCGCTCGAGTTCCCATGAGCCGAGGGGCGTCCACGGGCCGAGGGGACCCTCCATGCTGCTCGCCAGCTCGATGCGCTCCAGGCGGATGTTCGGATCGGTCGTGAGCGGGTCCTGCCACTGCAGCTCGGTCACCTGGGCCGCCCGACCCTCCCGGAAGCCCAGCACCCACTCGACCCGCCGTGTCCGCTCCGGATCGATGCCAAGCCAGTCGGCATAGGTGAGGTCCTCGTCGAGCATGCTGTCGAGCGAGCCCACGCTGGACGGCTGGGGGTCCAGCCACGCGACGTGCCCGCCGAGCGCCGGCTCGGCGAGGTCGAGGGGACCGGGGAGCGGCTGCCAGCCGGGGGTGGCCACGACCTTCCACTCGCCGAGGCGGACGTGGTCGGCGCCAGGTTGGATGGAGGTGATGATCAGCTGCGCGAAGCGTGCGGGGACCGGCTCGGGCAGCACGAAGGCCTGCTCGGTCAGCGCGCCGGACAGTCGACCCGTCCAGGCCGTCGTGTAGGTCACGCCGTCAGGGGAAAGCGCCAGCTCGACGTCGAGAGGCGTGCCCGCGACGACGCCCGGGCCGGCCGACGGGTCGATGATCGTGCCGGCCACGGGCACCGGCTCATCGCCGGCGAGGTCCACGGTCAGCGTCAGCGGCGGTGGCAGGAGGAGGTCCATGCCGCCCCCGAGCGCGATGGCGCCATCGTGCAGCGCGGCCTCCGCGACGGGGTCCACGGTCGGCAGCGGTACGGCGCCCAGCGCCGTGGCGGCCGCGTCGAGGCCGCCGAGCAGCTCGTCGGGGATGGACCAGGAGCGCACGGGCGCGACGAGGGGTGCCGCCGCCCGCGGCGTGATCTCGACGAACGTCGTCACCTGGCCCGAGTCATCGTGTGCCCGCACGGTGGCGCGCACGACGTGGTCGGACCAGGCCTGCGGCGGGACCGCGATCGTGATCGGGACCCTGGCGGCCTCGCCCGGGCCCAGTGACAGCTCGGTCGTGTCCAGGGCGACCGTCCAGTCGGGCTCGCTGGTCGTGGCGTCGAGACTCAGGTCCAGTGCCTCTGCCCCGCTGTTCGCGAGCGACAGGTCCGCGGACACCTGCTGACCCAGGGACTCGAACGCCGCGACCTCCGGTGTCGCGGTGGCGAGCTTCATCTCGAGGGGTAATGCGGCAGCGCCGGCCTCCTGGTCGCCGGGGATGGCGTAGGGGTCCAGCCGGCTGAGCGAGATCCGGTAGCGCTCCTGGGTGGGAGCACCGACGATCCGGACCGCGTGGTTGCCGGCCGGGAGGACGAGGTCCAGGTCGACGGCCTGACCGGGGGTCGGCGTCTCCGGGGTCGGGACGATCGCGGCGGTGTCACCATCCGGGTACAGCCAGAGACTGGCGCCGGGCGGCGGTTCGAGCCGGATCCCCACGTGCTCCGTCGTCGCCAGCGAGAAGCCGAAGACGTCCAGGTCCGCGGCGCTCCCGATGCGCCCCGTCATCGAACCGTCCATGGGCAGCGCTTCGGCAACGGAGAGCTCGTCGTTGGACTCCAGCTCGCCGCCGGGCACCGGTGGTCCGAGCGGCACGAGCTCGAGCGTGTACTCGCCCGTGCCGTCCAGTCGGAACCAGTGGTCACCGGGGATGAGGTAGACGTCGGTGAGGACGCTCCGTCCTCCGCTCCCGTCCGGGTCCGTGCCGGTCCCCAGCCCGGCGCCATCGGTGCGTTCCCACAGCAGCCGGACGTCCGGCCCTCGGGCCTCGACCTGCCAGAGCTGCGGCTCACCCTCGATATGCACGCGCACGTGGTCCGGGTCATCCAGTCGACCGGACAGGCTCGCCTCGGGGGTCATCGCCGTGGCCAGGTCCGGGGTGTCGTTCGGCTCGGTCTCGAAGCCGGGCACCGGTGCTACCGAGGTGTCCACGCGCAGGTAGTAGGGGTCCTCGGGGCTCGCGACCCCGGACACCGCGAGCAGGTACTCGGCGGGCTGGAGGAGCAGTCCGGGCAGGCTCGCGACGTCCTCGCCGTCGTCGCAGGAGAGCTCTCGCGGGGTCGTGTCCACGGCGCCGGGGCCTGGCAGCCGCAACAGGCACAGGCGCCTCGCTGGTCCCGACCTCACGATGAGCCGGGCATCGAGGAGGACGGACCCAAGCGCGGCGTCCACGCTGAGGCGGTAGCCGTCCTGGTCGCTCGTGCGAGCCAGGCGCCCGGCCATGAGCTTCCCCGGCAACAGGGCGAGAGCCCGCGCCGCGTCGTCGTTGGGCTCGGGGTCGGCGCCGGGCGTGTCTTCGAAGGTGGCGCGCAGGATGTAGGGCGCCTGGCCGTCCACGGGCCCGCTGAGTCGGATGATGTAAGTCCCTGGCGCCAGGTCGAGATCGGGCAGGCGCGCCGTGCCGTCAGCCTCCGGCAGGACGTCGCCGAGGACCGTGCCATCCGCGTCCGTGAGCGTCAGCGGGACGACCGAACCGATGGCCCCCTGGGCCCCCAGCGTCCAGAGTCCCGGGGCCGCCGGCTCCCCGACCTGCCAGGCGAAGTGGTCCTGGGATCCAGCCGCGTCACCGCTCAGCTCGAAGGCCGCTTCGACCGGGACGGCGCTGCCGGGGTCGTCGTTGGGCTCCTGGTCCCCAGGCTGCGGCAGCGGTGTGCCGGGCTCGACATCGACACGGTAGGACGTGGGCGAGCCGCTCCACGGGGCGCCGGGCGTCACGCTGACCAGGTAGCGACCCGGGGCCAACAGCAGGTCCGGGGTCTGCACCGGCGCGTTGGCCTCCTCCGCCCGGATCGAGGCGATCACGGTCCCCGGGGTCACGGTCGCTGGGTCGGGCGCGACGCTGGTCACCGTCAGGACCGCCGGCAGGCCCTCCGGGCTGGAAAGGCTCGTCGTCCAGCGCTGGCCCGCCTGTTCCGGGCCGACGGTCCAGAGGAAGTGGTCGGCGAGGTCAGCCTCTTCCGAGAGTGAGCCGCTGGCGCACCCGGGGGCACCCAGTGGCATCGCCACGTCCGGCAGATCATCAGGCTCGACCTCGGCCGCGCACTCCTGTGCGGTGGCGGGGGAGACGACACTGAAGGCGGCGGCAGCCCACCCTACCGTAAGGGCCAGCATCATCGGCGCTACCTGGCTACGCACCATCGGCCGGCCTACGCACACCCCTCCAGGCTGTTCCACACGGCGTTGGCCGCACCTCCACCCAGGCCGGAACCCGCGACGCCCACGTACCGTTGCAGCCAGGCTCGTGGAGACATGTTCGCCCCAGGGGCCACCCCATAGGCAGCGCCGGCAGCGACGGATGTGATGAGGACGACCGTCGCGATGGCCGCGATGATGGTGACGCACTGTCCGACGTACTGCATCTGCGGAGCGCCGACGATCGGGACCTCCTCGGTGGCTTCGCGTACTCAAGTCCCACGCTGCCGCGCCCGTCGTCCATCTCGTCGACCGTCGAACCGGACACCGGGTCGTACAGCCACCAGCCCACCCGCTCGGCGTCACCAACACGCACCGCTCGCTCTGGCACGATCGCGACCCGCCCAGCATTGAGCGAGGTCCCGAGCCGCGCGAGTGCGTCAGCAGCGAACGGTAGGTCGGTGAGTTCCTCGCCGGAATGCACCACCCGGATGGGGATACCTTGCTCCTTCGCGACCTCAAAGATGGCAGCGACGCTCGGGCGGGGCGGCAGCGCCGGGTCGCGGACGGCGTCACCGGCCAGGAGCCGTTCGGCGAGGTGCGGCAGGATCCCGGCGAGGATGCCGGGGCTCGCCGTCAGCGCGGCGTCCGCGACGGGAAGAGCCACGCTGCTGCGCCGCCAGATGTCAAGGGACGGCAGGACACCGATCGAACCGTCCTCCCCCGGCACCTGCTCGATCGTCACTGCCATCACATTCGGTCCATCTGCTGCGAGTGCCACACCCGCATCGGGCGCGAAGAGGGCCACGCTCATCTCGCGCAGCATGTGCCAGCATCGCGTCGCGTTCACGAGCGTCGACGGCACATCGGTGTCCTGGAGCTTCGCCGCGAGTGCCTCTCCGCCGACCGTGCCTGTGTGCAGAGTCAGCCAATGGCTGGTCAGCGCCGGCGGGAAGTCGGGCGCCGCGCCTGCCCGAAGGCTCACGAGCTCCGCGGGCTGCAGTCGCGCCAGGTCCCCTCCCTGCGCCCGGGCCGCCGGCCCGATTCGGTCGAAGATCCCGCGCCGCACGATGTGCGGTTCGCGGCCAGGTGAGGCCACGGTCAGCTGCACCCACTCGGCGGTCGTTTCCCCCTCGAACAACGGTCCGGATGGAGCCGCGAACGTGCCTGCGAACGGGTCGTCCGCCGCCACACCTCCGAACCGCACCGGCCTCGAACCCACCACCACGTGGCGCCCGACGGCCACGCACGGGACGTAGGCCGTGCCACCCTCGAGCCCGGCGGAGATGCTTGCCCCAAGGGCCTTGAGGCCCTCGCGCTCGATGTTGAGTACGCCGATGGGTTCCGCCGCGAGGACATCGGCGAACTCGCTGACTTCCAGGACGGTCTCCTCGCGCAGGGTCCCTCCCGAGATACTCTCGACGATGATCGAGACCTGCACGAGATGACGCAAGTCGTCTGGGATCGCGTCCCAAGTCGCGAGTGATGCCCCGGCAGTGCTACCGGCCACGGCCCCGGGCAGGGAAGGATCCAGGTCCAGCCACGTTTGGCCGTGAGCTGCCTGGACCCACACGTGAGTCGTCGCGCTCGAGTGCAGGCAGCTCGGCGAACGCGTTGTGGATCTGGATGCCGGCCTGGGCGAGCGACGACTCGAGCATGGAGTACATGTCCCAGAGCTGCGCCTCCGCCCATCCGACCACCGCCTGGATCTTCTCGTCCGCGTCTGTCAGCCGTTCAAGCTCCCGCGCATCGGTCTCGGGCGGCGTGAATGGGCGGCCGCCGAGCCCTCCCCCCGTGATCGCGTCGATGAGCCGTTGCCCGACTTCGCCCGCGTCCGACACCGCGGACGCCAGGACTGCCGCCCCGATCTCCCCATCGATGGTGCCCTGGGCAAAGCGGCTGCCGATGCCGGAGGCCCGCAGCAACGCCGCGAGCAGGACAGCCTGGTCGGCTGAATTGCCGGCGCGTGCCATGAGCGTTCCCTCTGCGCCGCGCAGCACTCCCGCGTAGGGCTCGTAGCGGATCTGCTCGGAGACGAAGCGGAAGATCCGCTCCATGTCGAACTCGAGGGCCAGGGCCAGGTCATCGATGGGACCCGTCGCCGCGGCGACACGAGAGGCGGTCAGCGGGCCGAGCAGTGAGCCGATCGAGCCCGACGGCAATAAGCCCCGCCCCACCGATGCCCACGACGCTTGAGGAAGGTGCGGCGATCGATGCGCCAGCTGCCGCCGACGGTGAGGGGACGATCATCCGTGCGGGCCCTCGAGTGCGGTCGACCCCCCGGTCGCGCGATGCTATCAGGCACCCCAGCCGTACACAGCGGACGTCCGTTGTGGCTGCAACGGCGTCAGCGCGTGGGCATCCGGGATCCTGAGCCGGCCTCGAGCCTGCCGTGTCACCTGTCTGCCGGGCAGACCCTTCCCGTGCGACGCGCCCGGTGTCACAATCGACGCTGTGACGGAGCTGGCCAGCGCCGGTGCCCCTGGGGGGGCCGCCTTGGCGCGTGGTCTGGACGAGCTTCGACGGCACGCCTGGACGCCCGCCTTCGCATCGCTCTCGCAGGCCGATCGCGAGAGTGTGCTCGATGGCCGCGCCCTGGGGGCTCTGGCTGAGGCTGCCTGGTTCACGGGACAGGCCAACCTGGCGATCGACGTGAAGGAACGCGCCTTCGGCGTCCACCAGGCCGAAGGCGACCCCGTCAGTGCTGCCGGCCTTGCACTCGACCTTGCCCGCGACTACGGCTTCCAGCAGCAGTACTCCATCGCGGCGGGCTGGCTTCACCGCGCGGAGCGGCTCCTCGAGGCTCAGGACGAGACCTTCGTGAATGGCTACCTGGCCTTGTGCAGGAGCGATGCCGCTCGCCTCGAGGGTTCGATCAACGAGGCGCTGGCGTTCGCCGAGGAGGCCGTGGCCATCGCGGGGCGAACCGGGCACGCAGACCTCAGCGCCAGCGCCATGACCGCCCTCGGCATGCTCAAGATCGCGATGGGCTCGCGGTCGGAGGGCTTCGCCCTGATGGAGGAGGCAGCCACCTCGGCGCTCAGTGGCGAGCTCTCGGCCTTCATGACCGGCGTCACCTTCTGCGGCATGATCTCGGCGTGCCGTGACCTGACCGACTATCGCCGGGCGGTCGAATGGACCCAGGCCACCGAGCGATGGTGCCAGCGTCAGTCCGTCGAGGGCTTCCCGGGCATCTGCCGGATCCACCGGGCCGAGGTCGTGGCCCTCCAGGGCTCCTGGCAGCGCGCCGAGGCGGAGCTTCGCCAGGCCACCGAGGAGCTCGTGGCCTTCAATGCCACGCCTCCCCGGGCCGACGGCTTCTATGCCCTCGGCGAGATCCGGCTGCGCATGGGTGACCTGGCCGGCGCCAAGGAGGCTCTGCGCAGCGCCAACGCCCTGGGGCGGACACCGCAGCCCGCCCTGGCGCTCGTACGGCTCGCCGAGGGGAAGGTCGAGGCGGCATCGGCTGCGATCGCCACCGCCATCGAGGAAGCCCCCTGGGACCATCTCTCACGTACCAGGCTCCTGCCTGCCCAGGTCGAGATCGCGATCGCTGCCGGCGACGTGATCCTCGCTCGTTCGGCCGCGGAGGAGTTCGGTCGCATCGTGGAAGCCGACGCCACGCCGGCCCTCGAAGCTACGCGTCACGAAACCGTCGGTCGGGTGCGCCTGGCCGAGGGGGAAGTGGCTTCGGCAGCCCGCGAGCTGCGCATGGCCATCCGCGCTTGGCGCGACGTCGGCGCGCCCTACGAGGTAGCCCGGGCGCAGGCTCTGCTGGCTCGGGGGCTGCGCACCCTCGGAGACGGGGATGCGGCGGACCTCGAGCTCGAGTCGGCCCTCGAGGAGTTCCGGCGGCTCGGCGCCCGACTGGATGAGGAGGCGGCCGAGGCAGAGCTGGCGGCGGTCGTCGCGCGACGGGCCGTCCCCGTCCATGCGCATCGGACGTTCCTCTTCACCGATATCGTTGGCTCCACGACCCTCGCCGGAGCGCTCGGCGACGCCGCCTGGGAGCGGCTGCTCGGCTGGCACGATGAGACCCTACGGGCCCACTTCGCCAGAAGTGGCGGTGAGGTCGTCAAGTCGACCGGTGACGGCTTCTTCGCGGCCTTCCGTGGAGCGCGAGAGGCGCTCGACTGCGCCGCTGCCATCCAGCGTGCCCTCGAGGAGCACCGGCGCTCGAGTGGCTTCGCCCCGCCCGTCCGCATGGGGCTGCACACGGCCGAAGCCGTCCAGCGGGGCTCCGACTACAGCGGTGTCGGTGTCCACGTCGCCGCGCGGGTGGCCGACCTCGCCGGGGCCGGGGAGATCATCGCGAGCGCGGAGACACTGCATGCGGCCGGCCGCAGCCCTGGCCCCGACCTCCGCGAGGTGTCATTGAGAGGGGTCGCGGGACCGGTCTCGATCGCGTCGGTGGCCTGGACCTAGGGAACCGGCGCGGGGCGCCTTCGCGATGGCCGCAGGCGGTCGTGTGACCGATGGATCGCGAAGGCCCCCAGCCGCGACCTACTTGTAGGTCAGCTTCACCAACATGAGGCAGCTGGTGTCCGTCGTCGACGGGGCATAGCTGCCACCCACCGTGAGCGGAGGGGCATAGAGGTCCACGCCGGAGTCGCCGCTGCAGTAGAGGGTGCCGGTGGACTTGGCCTTGAAGGCGATGTACTCACCGGCCGTGACCGGGACGCTCACGTTGAAGGTCTGGACGATGTAGTCAGTGCCGTCCTCACCGCCGCAGTAGGTGTCCTGGTCCGCGTCGAGCTCACGTGGATCCGCGGCGTACCGGATGACCGGGCCGTTGCGAACGACCTTGGCCGTGCCCTGGGCCGGCTTCACGCGCGCGAGCTGGAGCCGGAAGCTGCCAGCCACGCAGGAGACCAGGCTGACCTTGCCGATCGTGCCGTTCCTGGGCGCCCGCTCTCGGCCGGCGTTGCGATAGGCCGACGTGGCGACCCAGGTGCACGCCGAACCGGACGGGATACCGGACTCCTCGTCGCAGAAGCGGCCGCCCTCGGCATTCGATGGCTGGCTGGTGCTGTCGAGCTTGGCCCCGAAGCTGCCCGAGGCAGCGCCCACCGGTGCCACGTTCATGGAGAGCACGAGCGCGGCGATGAGCACGCCGCCCACGCCGACCCTGGAGATCGTCTTCATCGTCCCGATTGTCCCGATGCCTGGCATGCCTGCACCTCTCGTGATCGCGGGTCGATTCGTCTTCGGCTCGACACGGCCCAGGCGAGCTGGGCGACCAGGAGCCGACGCCTCCCGTCGGTGCCAGTATGCGCGGACTGCTGTAAGAAAGATACAGTCGGCAGTGTTCTTCAGTCCTAATGGCCCTGGCGTGCCAGCGAATGAATCATCTCAGGGCGTAGTAGGCGAATGACGGCGATGGTGGCCAGCTCGAAGGCCAGCAGCCAGCGGGCCTCGCTGACCGGGATGGAGATGCACGAGGTGAGCGCGACATAACCGGTCGAGTCCCCGGCCCTGCAGGTGGTCGGCGTCGGACCACCGAAGCCGCCTGGCCGGACGCGTCATGGGGGCCCGTTGGGGTAGCCGCGCTCCGCCTCCGTGCGTATAGCTCGAGTCGAACGTCCGGAGCCTGCTGTCCGGCCGGCCGGCGGGCACGGCGCCACCCAAGCCCGGGTCGAGGACCGATCGCGTCACCCCGGTGGCGGAGTCGATCGTCCACCAGGTCGGTGACGTGGCGGGATCGCCCGGCACGACCACGAGCGAGCCGCCTTCCAGCGAGTCACGAAGGGCGAGCGACGTGCCGTTCGGAAGGGCGTTGGCATCCTCGGGCCGCAGCAGCGTCGGCGTCTCGACTCCCGCGAGGCTGGCCCCCGTGTTGACGCGGTCCTCAGGGTCGAGGAGCGCGGCGTGCCCGATGGCGAACTGTGTCTCCAGGGCCGTCTGCATCGTGCCGTACCAGAGCTGCCGGCGGGCGGCATCGCCGGGCGCGGCCTGACCGGTGGGCAGGAGAGCCACGCTGTCCATCAGGAGGTCGGTGGCGAAGGCCAGGGCATCCTGCCTCACCGGGTCGCGGCCGAAGGTCGAGAGGGTCACGCGCGGGCTCGCCACGTAGGCACGGAAGGTGCCGTCCGTTCCCAGGGCGGGCACGAGGGCGGTCTCGGAGGCCACCACGAGCGCCTCGTCGGCGGAGGCCACGGGCCACAGGAGGTCTGGCAGCGCGAAGGCATCCCAGAGGTCCTCTCGCTCCAGGACCCGCCCGATGAAGTCCACGGAAGCGCTCCGCTGGAGGGCGTAGTCGCGCCGGTCGGCGCCGCCCGTGGAGACCATGAGGTGGTGGAGCTGGCCCATGATGTAGGGACCGGCGTCATCCTCGAGCAAGGGCTTCAACTGCGCCGCGTCGATGTGATCCGCTCCTCGCAGCTCTTCCGGCACCCGGTCCAGCAGGATGCGCTCCGCGGTCGCGGGCGGGATCCCCGGTCCGGCGGTCGTCACCTCCAGGCGCAGCGAGGCCAGCTCCGGTGCGCCGGTCGCGGTACCGAAGACATCCTCGCCGCGGCCTCCAGCGTGGAATGCGGTGCCGGTCTCCGTGTCCCGGTCGACCAGGAGGACCGGGACCCACGAGGTATCCCCGGACAAGACGTCCGTGATGGTCCCGCCGAGGCCGCTGGTCTCGGGCTGGAAGTACAGGAAGATCGTGCTGGCGGCGGCCGTCGCGGCGTCGAAGTGGCGGTCGAGGACCACCTGGTCGGACAGGACCCCATCACTGAGCGATCCCGCGACGAGGCGGATGTCCACGCCCTGGATGGCCTCGGCCGGCATGGCGTCTGCCGTGGTCGTCGCCGTGACAAGGGGCGAGCCAGCAACGGCATCCGGGAAGGTCGGATCCAGGTCCTGCCACTCGCTGCCGAAGAGCGCCTGCACCCAGGCGTGCTGCTGCACCGCGTCGGTGGCCTCAGCGGGCGTGGTCGAGGGAGTGCCGTCCAGTGCGCCGTCCAGCACGGAGCGGAGGCGCGCGTAGTCACGCCGGGCGCGCTGTTCCAGCGCGGCCGGGTCGATGGTCGTGGTCAGCGAGATGTCGCCCGTGGTCAGGGCAGCGGTGGGGGGCTGCGTGGCGCGCGCCAGGACGGCTGCCGTGATCTCGTCGGGCAGGTCCGCGAAGGCGAAGCGGTGCGGCACGAGCATGGCGTCCAGCAGGGCGCCCAGGAGCAGCGCGCGATCGTAGGCGTTGCCGGCTCGGGCGGCCAGGGTGCCGGCGGCGCCACGCAGGACGCCGGGGTAAGGGTCGAAGGCGATGCTGTCGCGCACGAAGGCGAAGGCGGCCTGGGGGTCGTACTGCAGCGACTCCGCCAGCGCCGGGATCGACCACTCTGCCTCGGGCAGGCGTTCCATCTGCGCCCAGGTGTCGTCGCGGATCTGCGAGAGCGTGGGCAGCTCGTCCGTGGACGGGGGCTCGTCGGAGACGACGATGTTGGCCGAGGCCGCCAGCTCATCGTCCGTCGGGAGGGCGAACGTGGTCGCGGGTGGCTGCGCCTCGACCGTGGGGGACGGGGCCTCGGCCACGGGGACCTCTGCCGTCGGTGCCTGCGCGCGGGCCGCGGGGGCAGGCCATCCCGAGCTGGCGGGGAGCACGGTCAACACGAGCAGGGCCACGAGGGCCTGACGTGACAGCCGGGGGGATCGGGTCACCGTGGCGTTATACCACACGCCTGGTGCCGCTCTGCCAGCGCGGCCTGGCCGCCGGGCCGAGCGTTCACACCCTCGGCGTATAGTGGGCCATCGACCAGGAGCGCTCCCCCCGGCGCCAGGTCGCGAACCCGGGAGCGTCCGCGTGGAGCTGCAGCCGAGCCAGCGATCCTCCACGTCCCGGCCGCGCCTCCCTGTTCGTGGCGGACGGACCATCGCTTTGGCGGCCGTGGTCGCGCTTGCCGTGCTCCTCCCGGCTCTGGGGCCCGCGACCGTGCATGGCCAGGCGCCGACATGCGTGTCCGAGGGCGAGCCGAACGACGCACCCGAGACCGCCGTGGCGATCGTCGCCCCCGGATGCCTGGACGGCACCCTCCCGGCCGGCGACCAGGACATCTGGACGTGGGACCTCTCCGCGGCCGATGCGGCCATGCCCTGGACCGTCACCCTCAGCGGCGTCGTGGCCTCCCTCACGGCACTGTCCCTGGTGCCCATCATCTCCGACCCCGGAGTGACGCCGGTGGAAGTCGGCGGCCCCATCCTGGACCTCGCGTTCACGCCGGCGGACCTCGCTCCGGTCACGCGGCCCGACGTGCTCGTGCCGGCGGGGCGCTACCTGGTGGGCCTGGCGCGCACCACGGTGCCTGATTCCGCGGAGCCTCTGGACACTGCTTACTCGGTGACCATCGAACCGGGCACGCCGCTGCCGGCACCCGTCGAGCAGGAGCCGAACGACGACGCCGAGCACGCCACGCCGGTGGCGGACGCCTTCTCGTTGAGCGGGGACATGGGCACCTCCAGCGATCTCTACCGCTGGCGCGTCGGGGCCGACGATCCCAGCCAGGCTTGGACGCTCGACCTCGCCAGCGGGCTGGGCGTGGTCGCCGGCCTGACGCTGGCTGCCAAAGACGGCACGGCGCTCGTGTCAGCCACCGCGGACGAGGCCGGGCGGCTCGCCATCCCCGACCTGAGTCTCCCTCGCGGCGAGTACCTCCTGAGCGTCATGTACCCGACGGAGCAGCCGCAGGTGTACACGCTCAGCGCCACCGCGACCACGCTCGGCGCCGCTGACCCGGAGCCCAACGACGACGCGGCGGCGGCGATCGACTTCGACCCGTCGGCGGGTGGCGTCACCGGCCGCCTGGAGCGAGCCGGCGACGTGGATTCCTACCGGCTCTCCGTGGACGACACCCTGGCCGCGCGCCAGCTCGACCTGCGCCTCCTGTCCCGCCGCCCGGACATCGCCCACGAGCTGTGTCTGTTGGACGCCGACGGCAACCGGCTGCAGTGTCGCCGCGCGGACGGACCGGTCTCGCTGCCGAGCCTGTTCCTGACCCCGGGTGCCTACGGCATCTCGGTGACCGGCGACCCCGACCCCGACGCGCAGTACGTCCTGCGCCTGGAGCCCACGACGACGCCCGTGCCGGACTTCGAGCTCGAGCCCAACGATGCCGCAGCGCTCGCCACGCCGGTGGTTGCCGGGACGGAGATGCGCGGTTGGGCACCGGCGGGTGACGACGACTACCACCGCGTGACGGTCGCGGGCGACCCCCAGCTCTGGCAGATCGATGTCGCCGGCAGCGGCCTGGACCTGCTGTCGTGGGTCCAGGCCGATGGCCTGGCCCTGTCTGCCGGGACGGTGTCCGCCGACCGCACCAGCGCCGCGATCACGGACATGTACCTGGAGCCCGGCGAGCACTGGTTCCGCATCGCCGGGAGTGGTGGCGAGTACACGCTGCACCTCACGCCCCTGGGCCCGCCCGATCCGTCGGCCGAACGAGAGCCCAACGACGACGAGGCGCACGCCGAGGTGCTGCTCGTGGGCGCCGAGCGCAACGGCCGCATCCCGCTCGCTGGCGATGCAGACATCTACCGCTTCTCGCTGGCAGCGGCGGAGCACATCCGCATCGGCATCACGCCGCCGCCCGACGGCGCGGCGGCCTTCCGCCTCTCCAACGGCAGCACCACGCTCGTTGAACACCGCGTGCCCCGGGCAGGCGAGGCCATCGCCTATGACGCGGCGCTCCCGCCGGGCGACTACGTCATCGCCCTGCGCCCGGGGGTCGCGAGCAGCGAGCGCTACCACCTCTCGATCGAGCGGCTGGACCCCTTCGACCTGGCTGCCGACCAGGAGCCCAACGACGTCGCCACGCTGGCGCGTGCCTTTCCCGCCAGCCTCGAGGTGGACGGCACGGGCTCGTTCGATGGCGACGTCGACTGGTACCGCCTGCCCGCCATGCCCGCAGGTGAGACGCTGGTGCTCCGCTACAGTGGCGCCGTCAGCGGCGTGCACCTGGGCGACGGCACGGCCGACATCGCAGCCACGGACGACCCGGATCTGGGCACGCTGACGAGCGATCCGCTGGCCTCGGATGCCCCGCTCTTCCTGCGCGTCCAGGCCACGGGCGACTACCACCTGGAGCTCGCGTCACCGGCCCTGGTCGCGGTGGCGCCACCCGCGGATCTGCCCCTGACGCTCGCCGTGGTGCCCAGCGCAGCGGCCGTCTCCGCGTACGAGCAGGTGGGACAACGCGTGCCGGCCACGATCGAGCTCGTCAACTCCGGCACAGAGTCCCTGGAGCTGGTGCTCGACGCCGTGACCAGCCACTACGGCTGGTCCGTGGCGCTCGACCAGCCGGGCGTGAGCGTGGCCGCCGGGTCCAGCGTCCAGGTCCCCGCGACCATCGTGGTGGGACCGGACGCCTGGGCCGACATCCCCGTGCGCACGACCGTCCGCGCGCACGATACCTTTGGCGCACAGGTGACCGCCTGGACCGAGGTGACGCCAGCCCGGGGCGTGCCGCCCGTCGGCGCGGTGCAGGCCTGGCCGGTTCCCGACTCGCTGCTCGGCGGCCTGGACGTGGCTTCGCTGGCGGCGGGGGCCATGCCGCTCGGGGATGTCGACGCGGCCCAGGAAGCCCTGCTCCATGACGGTGCGACCCGCATCGACATGGGCTTCTCGGCCGACGCGTCCCGCCTGCCCGTGACCCTCACCGTCGACCTCGCCGGCGACGAGCCCGTGCCGGTGGTCGGCACGATCCTCGACCCCCTGGCCCGGGACGCCTCGCTGGCCGGCGCGCCCCGCGAGTTCGAGCTGCGCCTCTCGACCGATGGCACCGACTACCGGACCGTGCTCCAGGACACCCTGGAGCCGCTCATGCTCGACCAGGCCTTCACCCTCGACGAGCCCGTCGAGGCACGCTGGGCACAGCTCGTCATCCATTCGAGCTTCGGCGCCCCGAGCGACCCGGTCGCCCTGGGCGAATGGAAGGTCATCGCCCGACCCGGGATGGCGACTCCGCCCGCCGCCCTCAACATCGCGGACCCGCTGCGCGGTGGCCACGTCGTCTGGATGCGACCCCAGCAGGGCGACCCCGCGTTCGCGGAAGGGCTGCTCAGCGAGGACCCCTCGAATAGCCAGATCTCGCTCGAGCCGCGCACGCCCGTGGAGTGGGTGGTGGCCTTCCGCGCGGATCGCGCCGCGCAGGTGACCGAGCTCCAGTGGGTCGACGGTCCATCCGCCGACCCGGCGGCCCAATTCGACCGCGTCGACGTGTCGGCCAGCCTCGTCAGCCCCGTCGGCCCGTGGCGGGACCTGGGCACGTGGCAGCTGGAGCGCGCGGCCGATGGCGGCGTCACGCCGATGACCCTGGCCGAGCCGACCTGGGCGCGCTACCTGCGCTTCTCGGGCGTGGGCGGCAGCAAGACCTCGTACACCTTCGACCTGCCGGCCACGCTGCGTGTCATCGAGCGCGACAGCGCTGCTGAGTACCGCTCCATCCTGGGCGAGTGGGGGACCGACCGGCCCGCCGGCCCCTACGAGTGGTTGCAGCCGGCGGCCGCCGATGACGCCGACGCCGCGGACGCTGCTGACAACCCCGAGGCGGCCACGATCCTGCCCGCCGGCGAGCGAGCCCAGGGCCGCGTGCACGCCGACGAGGACGTCGACTGGTACGCGCTCACCGTGCCCGAGGGCCAGAACACGCTCGAGTTCGTCGCCTCCGGACGGCCCACGGTCGGCGTCTCCCTCGTGCTCACCGACGCGGCCGGCGAGGCTGTGCCGACGCTGTTCTCGCCGGGTGAGGAGCCCGGGACGGTGACCTATCGGGCGACCGTGACGCCCGGTGCGTCGTATCGCGTGCAGGTCCTGCAGCCGCCCTCCTCGGTCGTCTTCGCCTTCGACACGAGCGGCAGCATGGGCAACTACCTGGCCTTCGTCGTGCAAGCCCTGCGGACCTTCGCCGGGGGCGTGACGCCTGGCCGGGAGGCTGTGCTCGTCACGCCGTTCGAGGAGCAGTCCCTCCTGCCCGATTGGAGCGACCAGCCCTACGTGCTCCAGAACGCGGTGCGTGCCTACGCCATCGGCGATGGTTCGAGCAGCGCGGAGACGGCACTCATCGACGCTGCCACGGCGCTCTCGGCCCGCGAGGGGGCGCGGGCCATCCTGCTCGTGACGGACGCCGAGACGACCTCCTACGAGCGGACTCCCGAGCTCTGGTCGGTGCTCGGGACCGTCCGGCCGCTCATCTTCGCGGTCCACGTCGGTGCTACGACGCCGAGCCCTGAAGGGCTCGTGGGACGGGCCGCGGGTGACGTCATGCGCGACTGGGCGGCCTCGGCCGGCGGCTTCTACCAGTACACGCGGACGCACGGCGAGATGGATCGCGCCTTCGACCGACTCGCCACGTGGCTGCGGCGGCCCGCGGGCTACGGCCTGACCTGGACGGCTCGCTACGAGGAGCCGCCCCGCGAGAGCCGCAAGCCCGGCTCGATCACGGTGACGGCCCCGGCGGGCGGGACACCGTCGGCCCCCGGCGGCGCGACCGCGCGCGGCGTGAGCACCGAGATCATCCTGGATACCTCGGGGAGCATGCTCGAGCGCATCGGCTCCAAGCGCAGGATCGACATCGCCCGGGCGGTCCTTCAGGAGCTCGTCACGCGGCGCCTGCCGGCCGGTGCCCCCGTGGCGCTGCGCGTCTTCGGTAACGATGGCAGTGGCGGTGGGGGCGGCGGGGATCCCTGCGCGACCTCGCTCGCGGTGCCCCTCTCGCCGCTGGATCCGGCACAGGTGTCCGCGCGCGTCGCCAGCCTCGAGGTCATCCAGGAGACGGACACGCCCATCGGCGCCGCGCTTCGCCAGGTCCCCGACGATCTGGCCCGCGCCAGCGGCACCCGCGTGGTCGTCCTCATCACCGACGGCGAGGAGACCTGCGGCGGCGACCCTGCGGCGGCCGTGCGTGCCATCCGGGCGAAGGGCATCGACGCGCGCGTCAACATCGTGGGCTTCGGGCTCTCCGACAAACGCCTCAAGAAGTCGATGCAGGGCTGGGCGCGGCTGGGCAAGGGCGACTACTTCGATGCGCGCGACAGCCGGCAGCTGGCCCGTGCGGTGGCGGCCGCGGTGAGCGCGCCGTTCCGAGTGCTCGACCAGAACGGCAACGAGGTCGCCGCCGGGACGGTCGGCGGCGCGGCCGTCAAGGTCCCCCCGGGCACGTACAGCGTCGTCGTCCTGGCCGACCCCACGGTCCGCTTCGACGCGGTCGAGGTGTCTCCCGGGAAGCGCGCGTTGCTGGAGCTGCCCGAAGCCGCGGAGTGACGCTGGAGGTGCGGCGGCACCCGTCCGAGAGGCGGCGCCCCGCACCTCCCAGGCCCCGGGAATGTGCGATCCATCGACGATCCCGGGGCCGCCTCGGCGGCGGTGCCGCGCCGAGAGCTGCGGAAGCACTTGCGCCGGCGCTAGGATCGCTGTCATGCCGAAGCACGTCCTGACCGTGGAGCGAGTCCTGAGCATCCCCATCCAGGAGGTCTCCGGGCTGTGCATCCACACGCCCAGCGGCGGAGCGCCACGGCTCGTGGCCATCGGTGATGCCACCCAGGAGCTGGCCTGGGCGCCGCTGTTGCCGGGCGAGGAACCCCGCTGGGAGGTGGCGGACCTGACCGCGCTGGGCATCGCCGATGCCGGCCGCGGCTCCCAGTTCGAAGCCATCGCGACGGACGCAGCGGGCCTCGTCCTGATCCTCCGCGAGTACCCGGCGTTCGTGTACGTGATCGACCCGCGCACGCGACGACTGGCGACCGAGATCGAACTCGTCGTCCGCGACCACGATGGACTCCGCCCACCGCGGGCCCGGGCGGCCGCATCGCTGGGCGAGGCGATGCAGCCGTTGAAGGACGGTCGACTGCTGGTGTCGAAGGAGAAGGACCCCCCGCTGCTCTTCGAATTCGGGCTGCCCGGCGAGCAGCCGCTGGGGATCGACGGCGACCGCCTGCTCGGATCGGACGAGACCTGGACGATCCCCGAAGGCAGGGAATCGCGCCTGGAGGCCCTGGCGCGCTGGCCGCTGGACCCGGCCCTGCAACGGCGCTTCCGCGACATCAGCGACGTGGCTGCCGGTCCGGATGGTCGAATCTACCTCCTCAGCGACCAGTCGAGCCGGATCGTCCGACTGCCCGCCAGCTTGCCCGCCCCGGGAGAGCCGGTGGCTGCGGACGGGCTCTGGAAGCTCGAGGGCGCGCCGGCGAAAGCGGAGGGCCTGGCCTTCCTGCCCGACGGACGGGCGGTCGTCGCGCTCGATGAGAAGAAGGCCCGCAGCAACCTGCTCGTGCTCAGCCCGCCCATCGCGGCCGGCGGCGGCCCTTGAGCCCGTGGCCGGCAGCGGCCCTTGAGCCCGTGGCCGTCAGCCCCGCGGTTGGCTCGTCCCTGCCGAAGCCGTTCGTGCGACGGCCTGCCAGCGGCGGCCCAGGCCAGCAGGCGCCCGACCGCGCGCTCGACTGCGCGCCCGCCTTCCATCCGGCCGTTGCCAACGTCATCATGCCGGGACCAGGCGTGACGCTGGAGGCTGCCGTGGTCCCGAGCGATGACCGTGACCCATTCGACCGCACACGCCGGCGCGCCACGTGGCCGACGCACAGGACTTCGGGTCGATCGTGGCAGGACTGACCGAGGGCATCGAGGCCACCTGGCTGGATGCCTCGGGCCGGGCCGGCCTGGCCCGCGAGTTCGAGACCGCCATCGCCATCCTGTCGGGCGAGTGGGGCCACGCTGGTCTCCGGGCGAGCAGCAACCAGCCGTGACGCCTGGCCCTGCGTTCCCGCTCGTCGAGGCCACCATCGACGGGGTCCACGAGGCCCTGCTCGGAGGACGCCTGACGGTGCGAGCGCTGGTCGAGGGCTACCTGGCGCGCATCGAGACCTACGACCGGTCGGGGCCGAGCCTGAACGCCATCCTGGCCGTGAACCCGGATGCGTTGGCCGAGGCCGACCGGCTGGACGGCGAGCTGGCTCGGCTCGGCCGCCTGTCCGGACCGCTGCACGGCGTGCCGCTCCTCGTGAAGGACCAGGTGGAGACGGCTGGCATCGAGACGACGTTCGGCTCGGTCGCCCTCAGGGGCTACGTCCCCGACGAGGATGCGACCGTCATCGCGCGCCTCAGGGCGGCCGGGGCCATCGTCCTGGCCAAGACGACGCTGCCGGACTTCGCCACCTCCTGGTTCTCCTTCTCCTCGGTCTCCGGGATGACGCGCAACCCCTACGCCCTGGGGCACGACCCGGGTGGCTCGAGCAGCGGGACCGGGGCAGGCGTTGCCGCCAGCCTGGGCCTGGCGGGCATCGGGGCGGACACGGGTGGCTCCATCCGCGTGCCGGCCTCCTTCGACAGTCTCGTCGGCCTGCGCGTCACTCCCGGGCTCATCAGCCGCCAGGGGATCTCCGCGCTCGTCGAGTTCCTGGACACGGCCGGCCCGATGACCCGCACCGTGCGGGATGCGGCGCTCCTGCTCGACGCCATGGTCGGCTACGACCCGGCTGACGAGTACACCGCTGGGTGCCTCGTGGCGCGCCCGCCGGCCAGCTACGCGGCGCTCCTGGACGCGGGCACGCTGGGGGACGCTCGCGTCGGCGTGCTCCGGCAGGTCTTCGGCGACCCGGCCGATCCCGAGCGTGCCGCGGTCAACGCGGCGATCGAGGGGGCGCTGGGGGTCATGCGGGGCGCCGGTGCGACCGTCGTGGACGTAGAGCTGCCCGACCTGGACGACTTCATGACGGACACCGCGCTCTTCCTCACGCACAGCCGGCACGACCTGGACCATTTCCTGGCACAGCGGCCGGCCCTGGCCTACACGGCCATCGGGGACATCGTCCGCGACGGCCGCTACCACGCCGCGCTGGAGTGGCTCAGGACGATGTCGCAGGGCCCCGCGCATCCTGCGGACGACCCGGCCTACTTCCGGAAGATGGCGGCCCGGGAGACATTCCAGCGTGCCGTGGTCAACGCCATGGCCGCGGCCAACGTCGCGGTCCTCGCGTACCCCTCCGTCCAGGTCGCGGCGCCGACCCGCGCCGACCTGGAGGCTGGTCGCTGGACCGTGGACGCCTTCCCCACGAACACGATGATCGCTCCGCAGGCGGGACTGCCTGCCATCAGCGTGCCCGCCGGCGCGACGCCGGCGGGGCTGCCGGTCGGGCTGGAGATGCTGGGCCCGCCCTACAGCGAGCCCGCGCTGCTGGGCCTCGCGCATGCCTTCGAGCAGGCAGCCCGGGCTCGCGTCGTGCCGGAGAGCGCCCCCGAGCTCTGAAGGGCCTGCCCGCGCCCGAGCCGTCCGCCCGCGCCCACGGCGCCTGCCCGCGCCCAAGTCGCCCGCCAGCGCCCGATCCGCCCGCCCGCGCCCAAGGCGCCCGCCGCGCCCAGGCGCCCGCCCGCGCCCGGGGTCAGACCTGCGGCAGGCGCGGCACGGCGGCCAGGAGTCGTCGCGTGTAGTCCTCGCTGGGGTTCCCGAACACGCCGGCCGTGGGCCCCTGCTCCACGACCTGCCCGGACTGCAGCACGACGGTGCGGGGGCAGAGCGAGCCGACGACGCCCAGGTCGTGCGAGACGAGCAGGACGGTGAGGTCCCGGCTGGCGCCCAGCTCCGCGAGAAGGGCGATGACCTGGCTGCGCGTGATGACGTCGAGGGCGCTGACCGGCTCATCGGCCAGGAGCACGCGGGGCCGGCTCACGATGGCCCTCGCGATGGCGATGCGCTGGCGCTGGCCGCCGGAGAACTCGTGCGGGTAGTGCGACACCGCCGACGGCAGACAGCCCGACCGACTCCAGCGCCTCCGCGACCATCGCGTCCGCATCACGGCCGTTGGCGATGTGCAGCGAGCGCACGGGCTCGCCCACGATGCGCCCGACGCGCTGTCGCGGGTCCAGCGAGGAGTAGGGGTCCTGGAACACGGTCTGCACGCTGCGGCGGAAGGCGCGCATGTGGGCACGGTCTCCCAGGTCCAGCGGGACCCCGTCGAAGAGGACCCGCCCGCTCGTGGGCCGCGCCAGGCCCAGCAGGAGCCGCAGCAGGGTGGTCTTTCCCGAGCCGGACTCGCCGACGAGGCCCAGGTTCTCGCCCGGCGTGATGGCCAGCGAGACGCCCTGCACCGCGAGCTGCCCGGCCTGGCTGCCGCGATAGGCGTAGCTCACGTCCTCCAGCCCGAGGATGGCGCTCATGCCTCCTGCCCCCGGGCGATGGCGGCGGTGAAGCCGGCCTCCATCTCCCGCGCGCTGGCCGCGAAGGCTGCCGTGTAGGGGTGCCGGGGCGAGGCGAGGAGCCCCGCGATGCTGCCGCGCTCGACCGCCTCGCCAGCGCGCATGACGATGGCGTGGTCGGTCATCCGCGAGATGACCGCCAGGTCGTGACTCACGAAGATGAGAGCCATGTCCCGGTCGGACACGAGACGGTCGAGGAGCGCCAGCACCTCGGACTGGACGGTCACGTCCAGGGCGGTCGTCGGCTCGTCGGCGATGAGCAGCTGTGGCCGGCAGGCGAGGGCCATGGCGATGGCCACGCGCTGCCGCTGCCCACCGGAGATCTCGTACGGACGCGACTCCGCGATGCGCTGCGGCTCCGGCAGGCGCACCTCGTCGAGCGCCTCGAGGACGGCCCGCCTGAGGTCCGCGCCGCGCAGGCCCTGGTGGCGCGCGATGGGCTCCGCCAGCTGGCGGCCCAGCTTCATGAGCGGGTCCAGCGCGGTGAGCGGCTCCTGGAAGATGAAGCCGCAGACCCGCCCCCGCAGCGGCACAAGGCGCTTCTCCGGCGCCCCCACGACCTGTGTGCCATCCAGCAGGATGCTGCCGCTGGCGGTGAGCCCGGCGGGCAGCAGGCCGATGATGGCGAACGCGGTGAGCGACTTCCCGGAACCCGACTCGCCGATGAGGCCGAGGCGCTCCCCAGGCGCGACGCTGAGCGAGACGTCCTTCACGCGGGCCACGCCGTCCAGGGAGGTGACGCTGAGCGACGCCACCTCCAGCAGGGCGGGCTGCCGCGCGGCAGCGGCCGGCTCGCGAGGGTCGGCGATCATCAGGCGCGCACCAGGGTCGGGTCGGAGACGTCGCGCAGGCCGTCCACGAGGAGGTTCACGCCGATGACCAGGATCACCAGGAAGACGCCCGGCGCGATCGCTCCCAGCGGCGCGGTCATGACCGTGCTCTGGGCCTCCTGGAGCAGGCGACCCCAGGAGGAGTTGGGTGGCGGCGCCCCCAGGCCCAGGTAGGAGAGGCTCGCCTCCGCGAGCACGGCCACGCCGAAGAGCAGCCCGAGGTTGACGCTGATGGTGGGCCAGATATTGGGCAGGACGTGCTGCCAGATGATGCCCACCGTGCCGGTCCCGGAGGTGCGCGCCGCCGTGATGTACTGCTGCGCCAGCACGCGCTTGGCCACCACCCGGGTAAGCCGCGCCACGATGGCCGAGATGGACACCCCGATGGCCACGGTCACCGTGAGGAGCGATGCTCCCGTCACGGCCACGATGAGCATGGCCAGCAGGAGCAGCGGGAAGGCGATGAGGATGTCCATGGCCGCGGCCATCGCGTCGTCCAGCCAGCCACCCGCGAAGGCCGCGGCCAGCCCGAATGGCACGCCGATGGCCGCTCCCACCACGACGGCCCCGAGGCCCACGATGAGGGCGATGCGCGCGCCGACCATGACCTGCGCGAAGAGGTCGCGGCCCAGCCGGTCCGTGCCCAGGAGGTGGGCGAGCGAGGGCGCCTCCAGTCGGCCGCCCGACGTGTCGCTCGGGTCATACGGCAGCCAGGCCAGCGAGACGAGGGCGACGAGGGCGATGCTGCCCACCAGGACCAGGCCGACGACGAGGATGAGGGAGCGGCGCCGCCGCGCCCGTGCGTCCAGCGAGGGTGCCTCCAGCCGGTCGGCCTCGACCGACGCCCCCGGCTCATCCAGTTCGTCCGGCTCCTCCGGCCCGCTCACGAGGCCTGGGACCGGCTGCGCAGGCGCGGATCGACGAGGCGCTGCACGACGTCGGCGATGAAGCCCACGACGAGAACCAGCAGGGTGCTCACGAACAGGATGCCCTGGATGTTCGGGTAGTCATGCTGCGCGATGGCCTTGAGCAGCATGCTGCCCAGGCCGGGAAGGGCGAAGACGGCCTCGATGACGACCGCCCCGAGGAAGGCCGTGGCGAGCTCGATGCCGAGGATGGAGATGACCGGCACGGCGCCGTTGCGCACGCCGTGGTGGAGCATGGCCGTGCCCATCGTGGAGCCCATCGCCCGGGCATTGCGGAGGTAGTCGCTGCCCATCACGTCCAGCGTGGCGCTGCGCACGTAGCGCGAAAGCGAGCCGGCCATGACGAGGGCGATGGTCAGCACCGGCAGCACGAAGTGGGTGAGGACCGCGGCCGGGTCCGACCAGCCCTCCCGCGGGAAGCCGCCGGCGGGCACGACCCGGAAGCGCAGCGAGAAGATGCTGATGAGCAGGATGCCCACCCAGAAGGCCGGGATGGCGATGAAGAGCTGCGAGAAGGCGGAGAGGAGCGCGCCGTACCAGCGGTCGGCCTTGTAGGCGGCCACGAAGCCGATGAGCAGCGAGAGCACGAAGGCCAGCCCGAAGGCCAGGAAGGTGAGGGGGATCGTCACCGACAGCCGGGAGGCGATCTCCGGCCCGACCGGCAGGGTGCTCACGAAGGAGTTCCCCAGGTCGAGGGTGATCATGCCGCGGAACCAGGTGACGAACTGCTCCCCGATGGGCAGGTCCGCGCCGACCTGCGCGCGCGCCGCGGCGATCTGCTCGGGCGTCGCGTTGATGGACAGGAGCGCGTTGGCCGGGTCGCCGGGCAGGGCCCGCAGGAGCAGGAAGATGATGACCATCGCGACGAGCAACGAGACGACGAGGATGATGGTGCGTCGGACGAGGTACTGGGCCATGTCTCGTTAGGTCTGCTGCCGTGCCCGGCGCAGCTGTGGCTGGTGGTTCGCGGGTGATTCGCCGGTCACGTCCCGGGGCCCCCGGCGCTCACGCACCGGGGGCCCGATGGGTCGTTACTGCCTGACGATGTCGTAGGCGTGGAACATCGAGTTGAGGCCGTTGATGGGGTACCCGCTCACGTCCGCGGAGGCCACCACCAGCTGCGGGTAGAGGTACAGCCAGGCGCTCGCAGCATCCTTGGCGATCTGCTCGTTGACGAGCTTGAGCTTCTCGGTCTGCTCCTCGACGGTCTTGGCCTGCTCGGCCTCGGCCACCCAGGCGGTCACCTGCGGGTTGTCATAGCCCCAGTAGAAGTCCGGGTTGCCGTACCAGACCACGTCGCGGTCATTGACGTGCTCCTGCAGGGTGGCCTCGTAGTCCTTCTTCTGGAAGACGCGCGTGTACCACTCGTCGGCCGTGATGGGGTTGATGTTGACGGTGACGCCGATCTTGGCCAGCTCGCTCTTGACGAACTCCGCGACCACGGGGTGCGGGTCGTAGGTCGGCGTGTCGAGGGTGAACTCGAAGCCCTCGGGGTACCCGGCCTCGGCGAGGAGCTGCTTGGAGAGCTCCGGATCGTAGGGGTTCTCGGCCAGCAGGTCGATGTACCAGGGATCGGTCGGCGGGACCATCGAGCCGATGAGCGTGCCCTTGTCGCCCCAGATGGCGTTGAGCAGCTTGGCGCGGTCGATGGCCGAGTAGATGGCCTTGCGCACCGGGATCTGGTCGAAGGGCGAGACGCGGTCATTGAAGACCAGGATCTGCTTGGTCGTGGAGGCCCCGTTGTTGACCACGTAGTTGGGGTCGTTCTCGAACACGCTCAGCGCGTCCGGGCTCTGCACGTTGGTGATGATGTCCACGGCGCCCGTGAGCAGCGCATTGCTGAGGGCCGTGGCGTCGGTGAAGTAGTTGAAGACGACCTCGGCGTTGGCGGCCGGCTCGCCCCAGTAGTCACCCCAGCGCTTCAGGGACAGGGAGCTGCCGCGCGTCCAGCCGTCCAGCACGTAGGGGCCGGTGCCGTCCTCGCTGGTCGTGAAGTCCGTGGCGTCCTTGTTGTAGATCCACACGTAGGAGAGGTTGTAGATGAACGAGATGGAGGGCTCCGCGAGTGTCACGACCACGGTGTCCGGGGCGGGAGCCTCGATGGACGCGATGGCCCCGAAGCTGGACTTGCGGGCTGACTGCGAGTCCTCGGCGAGGACCTTCTCGATGCTGAACTTGACGTCCTCCGACGTCAGCGGCTTGCCCGAGTGGAAGGTCACGCCAGGCTTGAGCGTGAAGGTGTACGTCAGGCCGTCGTCGCTCACCTTGTAGCTGTCGGCCAGGAGCGGCTCCACCTCGCCCGAGTCGGTGAGGCGGAAGAGGCCCTCGTAGACGTTGCCGTCCAGGGCCTCGGCGACACCCTGCCCGCCGCCGGCGGTGTTATCCAGGTTCTGCGGCTCGTACAGCGAGCCGATGGAGATGGTCGCCTCGGAGGAGGCGTCCTGCGCCGCCGCCGTCAGGGCCAGGCTGCCGCTGAGAAGGACGGCCGTCGCGAGCGCGCTCGCGAGGATGGCTGTCACCGGTCTCTTCATGTGGTCCCCTTCCTGATCGTCCTCGTGGATGGTGGGTCGTTGGGCCGGCGGGTCCCGATGCCCATCGGCCGGCCGGGCTGATCCTGCGACGTCCGGGCGAAGCACGGCCACCGAGCCGCGCCGCCCCCGGGCGCGACCGCGTGCCGGGCCCACGGACACCCGGGTCGATCTGCCCGCCTCGGCAGCATAACGTACCGTCACCCGTGGACCGCCCGCGGACCGTTAGCCTGGACAGCCACCCGGAGGAGGCACCGTGACCGACAAGAACGCCGAGATCCACCACGACCGCGAGATGCGCTTCGTCGCCCGGATGGGCTCAGGCCATGAGGTGGTCATGGACGACCGTCACGGTGACAGCGGCGCGCGGCCGACCGAGTTGGTGCTCGCCGGCCTGGGGGGCTGCACGGCCATGGACGTGACCTCCGTGCTGCGCAAGAAGCGCCAGGGGGTGACCCGCCTCGAAGTCCACGTGGGGGCCACGCAGCGCGAGGCCTACCCGCAGATCTTCACCGACATCGACCTCCTCGTCGAGGTGGAAGGTCCCCGCGTGAGCGTGGAGGCCGTGCGTCAGGCCATCGAGCTGGCGGCGCGGAAGTACTGCTCTGTCAGCGCCATGCTGGCCGCCGGAGAGACCGTCATCCACCACCGCTACCGGGTCATCGGGACCGGCGCCGTCCCGTTCGACGAATCGGGCGAGGCTGGCGTCAGTGGTCCGTTCGCGCGACCCGAGGCGCTCTGAGGCCTGGACAGGGGAGGGGCCTCCGCTGGGCTGAGCGCTCGGACCGACCGGCTTACGCGCTGACCGAGAAGGTGCCCTGCATGACCTTGTAGTGGCCCGGGAATGTGCAGCCGAACTTCAGGCCGGTGATGTCGTCGGGCACGACCCACGTCACCTCCTGCACGCCGCCCTCCCAGTTGGGGATACCCGTGTCAGTGGTGCCTGAGAAGACCGCGAGCTGTTCTTCCGTACCGATATAGAAGTTGTGGGGGAAGTCAGCGGTGTTCTCGACGCGGAAGGTGATCGTCTCGCCGGGCGTCACGGCGATGTCCGTGACCTGGGCGCCAGACGGATCGGTGAACCGGGGGTCGGCGTTGGCGACGATGTCGATGACCCGTGCCTCACCGCTCGGTGCTGCTGTGTCGGTGTCGGAGGACGCCGACCCGCCAGCAGGGGCCACCTCGCCCGGGCTCTCCGGCATGGCAGGCGGGCCTTCGGCAGTGATGTGGCCCCACAGGTCTCGATCGGCATCAGCCGTCCCGAACGACCAGACGACGTAGGCGCTGAGCCCTTCGTAGGCGTCGGTACCGGTCAGCCAGCCGGAGACATCGGCGAGCTCAGGGTCCTCGACCTGGAGCCACGTGAGCGGGCCTTCCCAGGAGCCGCCGTCGTTGTCGATGCGGATGACGACCGTGCGGATGGTGCCGATCTCCCCCGTGGGCACCAGCGTCGTCGCGCCTTCTCGATAGTCGGTCTCGCTCACGACCATCGTGGCTGTGCCCGCGATGCGAGGGTCATTCGCGATCCAGGAGAACGTGTAGCTCTCCCCGGCGCCCTCGACCACGCCATCGTCGCGGCGCTCGTTCACGGGTTCCGCGATGGTGCTCCAGTCGTCGGTCGTCCCCGAGAAGAACGATGGAGCCATGGCGTCGGCGTCCTCACCCTGGGCCGCCGCTCCCAGCCCTGAGCCAACCAGCAGGCTGACGGCGATGACCGCCATCGTCGTGGACCTTCGACCGTTCACGGGACCTCCTATGGCCCCCCTGTTGGCCGACTTGGTTCGTCGGCGCCGATGAGGCGGGATGATGAGGCCTGGCCGTCCCGCTGCATAGATGGCAGATCCGCGATGCCAGCAGGCTGGGTCGGCGGGCTCGTCACCTCCCTGACGGCAGGCCGCTCGTGATCGCCGACGATCTCGAAGGCACCGACATCGGCCTGCTTGCCATCGAACGAAAGCGCAGGCGCTGCCCATCGGACGCCGATGTCATCTTCCTGACCTCGGACCCTTGCCGCGGGTGGTAGCCATCTGGCCTGATCGCAGCTGGCTGGCCGGACGCACCAGTGACGGGACCGGCTGCTCAAGCCTGGGCCGTCGCTCCCGGCCTCGCTCTGGCTGGAGCCAAGTCCTAGCGGGTCACTGCGCCCTGGGCAGCCGCGGCATCGCAGGCCCAGCAGACCGTGTCCCGGCCGGTGGCCGAGCGGTCCACTCGATGGATCTCGGGATGGTCATGGCAATGCCCCGTCCAGGCGTACATCCACGTCGTGAGCGTGGCTTCGCTCGGCTGTGGGGATGGACGAGCCGCTCCGGAATGCCTGACCGCCGCAGCGATCTCGTGTGTCGTCAGTGGGGTCGGCGCGGCCTGGAGCACCCCGACGACAGCGTCGATGTAGGCCATAGACGGATTCTATCCCTGTCGTCCACCCCATCCCGGTGGCCCCCCGGAGGACCGTACCCGCGCGAGCGGACCATCCCGGAATGGACCCGCTCCCGGAGAAGACGACCCCGGCTGTGCTTCCCAGACCTCAGCTGACGGTCGGCCCGACCTCATCCTTGGGTTCCTCGAGCGGCCCTGACCCATCGGCCTGGTGCAGCGCCCGGTCGCGTCGCTCCGCGACGATAGACGCGCCGATGGCCACGCCCAGGATGCCCACGATGATCACGAGCGACAGGGGGATGGGGATGGGCACGATGTCGGAGAGCAGGATCTTCAGTCCCGCGAAGATGAGCAGGGCTGAGAGGCCGGGCTTCAGGTAGCGGAACTTGTCCACGGCTCCCGCGAGCAGGAAATAGAGCGACCGAAGCCCCAGGATGGCGAAGGCGTTGGAGCTGAAGACGAGGAATGTGTCCGTCGTCACGGAGAAGATGGCGGGCACCGAATCGATGGCGAAGAGGATGTCGCTCGACTCGACGACCAGCAGGACGGCCAGGAGCGGCGTCGCCAGTCGACGGCCGTTCTCCACGACGACGAAGCGCTGCTCGCGGTAGCCGTCGGTCGTGGGCACGAAGCGTCGGAAGATGCGCAGCAGCGGGTTCTTCATGGGGTCGATCATGTGGTCGTTGCGCTGCGCCCACATCCGGTAGCCGGTGTAGAGGAGCAGGAACCCGAAGACGTAGATCGCCCAGTGGAAGGTCTCGATGATGGCGGCGCCGAGGCCGATGAAGATGGCACGGAAGACGATGGCGCCCAGGATCCCGTAGAAGAGCACGCGGTGCTGGTACATCAGCGGGACCGCGAAGGCCGTGAAGATCAGCGCGAAGACGAAGACGTTGTCAACCGACAGGCTGAGCTCGAGCAGATAGCCGGCGAAGTACGCCGCACCATCCTCCGTGCCGCGCGTCAGCGTGACCAGCACCCCGAACGCCAGGCCCAGGGCGATGTAGAAGGCGCTGAATATCGCCGCCTCGCGGAAGGAGGGCGCGTGGGCTTGGCGGTTGAAGACGAGCAGGTCGAGGGCGAGGACCGTGCCGATGGTGACGGCGAGGATGATCCACAGGATGGTGTCGATGTCCAAGCGGTCAGCCTCCGGACGTGCGGGATGTCGCGCCGAAGGTCTCCGCCGACCACACCACCCTGGTGCAGCCGATGCCGGCGGGACCACGCGGTGGCGGTCCGTGATGACGCCGGACATCCGGGTCCCGGGGTACTCCCCCTCGGGTCAAGCCGATGCTACCAGACGGCACTGCGGAGACCCGCTGGCATGACGCGCTACGCTTCATGAGCCGGTCCACGCCGGCACGCTCCGCGCCGAAGTGGCGGAATGGCAGACGCCGCGGTCTTAAACACCGCTGAGGGGCAACCCTCGTGTGGGTTCGAGTCCCACCTTCGGCACCACCTTCTGAGCGTGAGATAGGGTCCTTGATGCCACTCGTCCGACGCAGCCCACCAGCAGCAGGCCCTATCCCGGAGCCCGCGCAGGTCATCGGGCAGGGCTGCGACCATGACACGAGGTCCTCCTGCGGGAGGCGCCGGACCTGTCGTGGCTTGATGCCATGGGTCCTGCCGATGCCCGCCGCCGTCATGCGCACGACCTGACGATGGTGGGTGACTCGTGGCGGCCTTGGTTCCGAGCCCTCGCGGACGCCGAGACGATGAAGGCACTGGCTCCTCTCTGCGTCGTTCAGGCAACGACGGCCTGGTGGCGCTTCTGAGCGTGAGATGGGTCCTTGATGCCACAGCCAGCCGGTGGGCTTCCTCTGGTGCGCTCGCCTGTCGTCACCTCCGTTCCTTGAACCCCTGGGCTCCTCGCCGCGTCATACGCGGTGAGCGGGAGGCGATGAGGCACGGGCCACACCCTGGCCGCCGGGACCGCGCCGAGCCACTGGCGAGACCGACCCGCACGAGTTGTGGGGGGACACCCGATGAAGAGAATGGCAGCCTTGAGTGGGGCGCTGCTCCTGACGCTGGTGCTGGCGGCGCCGGCGGCAGCCGCGAAGCCCGTCACGTTCCCGATGGAGCCGGAAGACTTCGAGGTGCTGGTCGACCCCGGTTGGGGATGGTTCGACTGCGGGTTCGACGTCATGTACGGCAGCACTGGCACCCCGACGTATCAGGAGTGGCAGGACGAGGACGGCAACCCGGTCAAAGGCCTCTACAGCAAGTCCGGGATGGACTACTTCTACCCGCTGTCGGACCCCGACAACGTCGTGGGCGGCAAGTACTCCCTCACTTCCCATCTCTACAACTTCGTCTTCAACGAGACCGAGGGCGTCTGGGAATGGGATGAGCGCGTCACCGGCAACCGCTGGGGCATCGAGATGCCGGGCGCGGGGAACGTCTACCACGAGGCAGGACAGATGTGGCAGCACGCCACAGGCGGTCCGGACCAAGAGGACTGGATCTACGAGATGAGCCGCATCGTGGGCAACCTCACCTTCGATGCGGACGAACTCTGCGCGTTGCTCGCGCCCCAGCCGTAGCCACGGCCTTGGCGGGTGCGGTGAGGGCCGATGGGTCCTCACCGCACCCGAGCATGCACAGACAGCCGTGTCGATGCCCCGTTCACGGACTGGGTCAATGCGTCGGCGGTCTGCGCGGCCCTTGCCGGCTGAAGTGTGTGCGACCGACCAACCAGCACTGCCGAGGGGCAGATCCGGGACCGGGCGCCTACGTGGGCTGAGGTCTTCAAGTGGGCCGCGCCTACCGTGACCTGCGTCCAGAGTCTGAACCATCTGGTGGCGGTGATCGTCATACACGACAGAGCGGGAGGCAGTGAGGCGCGGCCCACACCCTGGCCGCCGGGACCGTGCGGAGCCACTGGCGAGACCGACCCGCCAGAGATGGGGGACCAATCATGCGCAAGGTGTGGGCCGCAGGAGCGGCCATCGTGATGTGTCTAGCGCTCGGCGGGCTGCCGGCGCTAGCGCAGGAGTCGTCGGAAAGTCCGGCGCCGACCATGCCGACGGGTGAGGTGGTGTTCACGGGAACGGCCACGTGCGGTTTCGGCTCCCCCGAAGAGTGGCTCACGAGCGATCCCATGGTCACCGGCCCCTGCTCGATCGACGTCCAACGTTCGGGCGGCCCGATCCCCGGATCGGTGGGTAACTACACGGTCAAGGGGCCTGAGGGCGACTGGACCGGCACGTGGATGCTCATCGGCGTCTGCTGCGATCCCCCAGCTCGCAACTTCATGGCGCTCGAGGGCACGGGGGCGTACGAAGGCTGGGCCGTGTTGGCATGGGCCGGCACGCCCGACGGCTGGCAGATGCCGGATCCGTTCGACCTCCAGGGCATCATCTACGAGGGTTCGGCACCACGGCTGGAGTGGCTCGAGCCTTGGCCGGGTTGGCCGGAGCCGCCGGCCGAGTAGCCCCATCGCGCCGCCTCGGCTGCCCGCGGCCCGTCCCACGAGGGGCGGGCCTCTTCGCGTCCCTTCACGACCTCCGCTCCTTGAACTCTTCGGCCCTGCGTCCCGTCAAACAGGCAGAGCGGGAGGCGACGAGGCGCGGTCCACACTCCCGGCCGCCGGGACCGCGCCGAGCCACTGGCGAGACCGACCCGCGACAGGGGCCGCGGCCTGCGCGGCGGAAGGGGGAGCCATGAGGGCGAAGTTCTCGATCGTCGTGGTCGCCGTGCTCGCGCTGCGTCCTACCATCGCGGTACCCGTGGCCGGGAGGCAGACGAGGCCCGACCAGTCCGTGCCAGAGGCTTCTTGCACGGTCGAGTACACCATCGGCGCCACGGTCGCGCCTGCGGGTCTGGACGCCTTCCTTCAGCGGACCAACGAGTGGAGCACGCAACTGGCCCGCATCTACGATGAGCATGCCTTCGACACGTACCTGCAGGCCCTCCGGCTGGCTCGCACGATGGCCAAGGCCGATAGCCGGTTCGTTGAGTGGATGGAGGCCAACCCCGCCACGGCGTGCTACCAGCCGGTCCAGGCGAAGATGCGCACGCGCATCGTCAAGCACGCCGCCATCATGCGCGGGTACGCGCGTCTCGTGATGGACCAACAGTTCGATTCGGCCGACGAGGCTTGGCGCCTGGGCGCGGACCATTACGACAACACCTTCAGGTGGCTGAACCGCACGAGCGCCTGCGGTCACAGGCTTCACTTCTCGTAGCCTCGAGCGCTGTCCCTACCGCCGGGCTCTCACCGGGACCGGCGCCGGACTTGGCTTGGCGAGCGACAGGCAGCGATGACGTCACGCCTGACCTGGGCCTGAGTTGCCACGCGCAGCGGAGAAGGCGCCCGTTGACCTCACCCTTGGTCTGGACAACCCATACCGTCGCACTGTACTTTTCGTCGCTCATCGCACCGTCGCATCGCGAACCCATGCCAGGCCCTGGCCAGTGCCGGGCCTGTGGGAAGGAGCAGCACGCATGGACCAGACCACCACCCCGCGCCGCGCGATGGTCTTGCTCGCAGCGACGACGCTGCTGGCCTCGCTGGCTCTCGGCGCTGTGGCAGCACCCGTCGGTGCGGCTACTCCCCGGTGCGCCAGCAAGATCGCGACCATCGCGGGCACCGACAAGAGCGAGACCATCCGCGGCACCGCCGGAGATGACGTCATCGTGGCAGGCGGTGGGGCTGACACCGTCCGTGGCCAGGGCGGCAAGGACCTCGTCTGCGGTGGTGGTGGCAAGGACCAGCTCCACGGCAACGCGGGGCGCGACAAGCTCTACGGCGAAGACGGAAACGACCGCCTTGACGGCGGCACTGGTCTCGACATCTGCACACAGGGCCGCGGCTCCGGTCGGCGTGTCGATTGCGAGTTCCCAAGCGCGGCACCCGCCCCAGCGCCAGCACCGACACCCGAACCGACCCCTTCACCCGCCCCGACGCCCACGCTCGGCAAGCTGGTCATCGGCGGACCTGGCAGCGGCCAGATCGGCAAGATGTTCTGGACTGCCTTCGGAGGCGCGGGCACCTGGAACGCCAGTGACAGCGCGTGCTACACGGGGCAGATCAACTACGGTGCGAGCGGTATCGATGTCTATCGCTTCGCCATCGAGTTCCCTCTGTCCGCCCTGCCACCTGGATCGACGATCCTGCGCGCCGTGCTGTCGATCAGCGCCTCCACCGCGGCCCCGACTCAGAACCTGCACGGCTATCCTGGCGACGGGAACATCGGCGTCGCGGACGCCACCGTGGGTGGTCCATCCATCGGCTTCGAGGCAGCGGCCCCCGGCTATCAGACGGTGGACGTGTCCAGCCTGGTGACGCCGGCGATGGTCGCGGCCGGCTGGGCGGGATTCCTGCAGACGCGCGGGGACCCCCCGGGTGTCACCTGGGCCTGCCGGGCCACGGATGCCGACTACCCCAAGCTGACGATCGACTACCAACAGCCATAGCCTGGACTGGCGCGCTACGCCCGGACCGGGCCTCCGTCACGCCCTGCCCGGCGGTCGTGTCGCCCTCCCAGCCGGCCAGTCGCGCCGCCAGCCACCAGAGGGCGCGGCCCTTGAGCAGGCAGAGCAGCGAGTGGGAGTGGGCGCACTCGCTGGCTGGGTCGGGGCACTCGCCCGGATGGTCTCGGCACCAGGCATGGCACCAGGGGCACCCGTCGTCCGGGATCCCCTCGTAGGGCGAACCGTCCGGCAGCCAGCCCTCGATGTCCGCCACGTCGAAGAGCACCTTCCCATTTGTCGCGCAGCTCGTCGGCGCCAGAGACCAGCTGGCTGCCGTGGGAGGTGTGGCCGTAGATGATGGCGACCCGGTCGCGCGCGGCCGCCAGCCAGGCATCGGGGATGAGGCCCACATCCGTGGTCGTGTGATCGATGACGATCGCCTGCGCTGGCTCCCTGGCCGGGCTCGTCGCGTCGGGCGACTGACCCACGACACCCGTGCTCGACCAGCCCAGCAGCAGGCCGGCCGCGATCGCGATCCCTGCCACCGGTCGCCCGCGCATCGCACACCCCCCATCGAGCCGTGGCTCGATCCGCACGCCCGTTCGTGCGGGCGGAAGCGTCGCACTCGCGAGTCGGGCAGGTCAAGTGCCGCGGACGGACAGGAGCCGGTGCGGGGCCCGCTATCCTGCCTGCCACCATGGATCCGACCTTCGTGGCCCTGTTGCGCGGCATCAATGTCGGCGGCAGGAACCGCATCCGCATGGTCGACCTGGTGGCCTGTTTCGAGGCCGCCGGGTATCGAGACGTGCGGACCCTCATCCAGAGCGGGAATGTCGTGTTTCGGGCGGACCGTGCTGACCTCGCCGGGCTTACCGGCGCGATCGAGCAGATGTTGGCCGACGCCTTCGACTACAGCGCGACCATCGTGCTGCGGGACCACGAGGCGATCCGCGCCGTCGTCGACGCGGCGCCAGCCGGGTTCGGCGCGGATCCGGACGACTACCGCTACGACGTGTTCTTCCTGATGCCCCCGCTGACACCGGACGAGGTCCTCGGCGCACTCACCATCAAGGATGGCGTCGACGCTGCCTGGGCCGGACCGGGCGTGGTCTATCACTCGCGACTGATCGCGCGTGCCTCCGAGAGCCGACTGTCGCGGCTGGTTTCACACCCCGTGTACCCGCGCATCACCATCCGGAACTGGAAGACGACCACGAAGATCCTCACGATGATGGGCGAGGACCGATAAGGCCCCGGGCCATCAGTGCTCGCGTGCGTGGCCGCTCGCGAGCGCCTCCAGGTCGGCCAGCGCGACATGCAGGGGTGGCAACGCGTGCATCTGCGCCTGGAACCTCTGGGCGGTGGCCGCGAACGAGGGCTCCTCCAACACGCGCGTCACGGCGCGGCGGACGTCCTGGGGCAACGGCACCGGTCCCGGCACGTGCAGCCCGAGACCGAGCTCCGCGACCTGCTCGGCCGAGGGGAGCTGATCGCCACCCTCCAGCGGGACGATGACCGACGGCAGCCCGTGCCAGAGGGCGGCGTGGAGGGTGTTGAAGCCCCCGTGGAAGACGATCGCGTCGCAGCGTGGCAGGAGCAGGTTGCCCGGGATGTAGCGCGCCACGTGGACATTGTCCGGGGTCGGACCGAGGATGGCCGGGTCCAGCGACACCCCCACCGTGACGATGGCGTTCACGGCCAGGCCGTCGAGCGCCTCGATGATGGCCCGGAAGACCGCCGGGGCGTGACTGAAGCTCAAGCCGAGCGTCACGTAGACGGTCGGACGCGGCGGCAAGGTGGTCAGGCTCTCAGGCAACCCCGTTCGCGCGGAACCATCGAAGGGCGGCACGGCGAAGGCCCGCGTTGAGGGCGGATCCGGCGACATCGCGATCTGCCACTCCGGGGGGAGGGAACGGATGACGAGGTGGCGGTCGAAGCCGTCGATGACGGCGTCCGCGTCGAGGTCGAAGTCCCCGAGCACCTGGGCGTAGGCCTCGCGCATGAGGTAGCGGGGGCTGATGGTGATGGCCCACATGGCGGTGGCGTAGGGGAGGCCCCAGCGCTCGGCGGCGATGACGCTCCCGAACTCGACGGGCTCACGGACGATGACATCCGGGCGCCAGGGCAGGGCTCGTTCGAACAGGTCGCGGACGAAGGGTGGCGCCATGCCCGCGCTGAACCCGACGAGGTGACGGATGACGGTCGGCGCACCTTCGAGTGCGGCGCGCTGCTGGTCGGAGAGTGCCACGGTTGGGTCGACCGCCGCCGCGAGATCGAGTCCGCAGGGCAGGAAGTCGAACCCCAGCCCCTGCGCCAGGGGCGCGATGCTCGGCCCGCTCGCGACGCAGACCCGATGACCGAGGTCCTGGGCAGCGATGGCGATGGGGGCGAGCGAGTGGAAGTGACTGCGGACCGGCTGGGTGGCGAACAGGACTCGCATGCTGGCCTCACGAACCGCGGATACCGGTGGTGGCGTGGAGAGCGCCCGGACCGCCGCCACCCTCGGTACAGGCTGGGTCGAGGTGCCGTGGGTCGGCCGGTCCGTGTGCTCTGGCGAGTGTAGTCCCGCCCGCCCGACCGATGGTCTCGCCTGCCTCCGTATACTGGGCCCCATGAACGCGCCCACTGCACCGACCACCGGCCTTGCTCGGGTCAGGGTCATCCTCCTCGCGCTGATCGTGGCGGCATCGTTCTTGGCCACGGCTCCTGCGGGGCTCCTGGCCGTCGAGTCATCTCCGCTGCCGGAGGCCGGAGCGTCGCTGGATCCCACCCTCGCGCCAGCCGATGCCGTCTGTCAGAGCGCCAGCGACCTCGCCCTGATCATCGACTTCCTGCGTGGCACCGATCCATCGGTGGATGGATGGGTCCCGGTCCTCGTGGGTGTGATCGCCGGCCTCAGTGAGGCGCGTGACCTGGCAGGCTTCGCTGGGGACACCTACCAACCGCTCGTCGATGACCTCACCGCCTCGCTCGAGGGTCTCCGTGCCACCATCGACGAGCTGGGCGACCAGGCGACCGTCGGTGCCCAGCTGGCCGCGATCGGCGAGGCCATCACCGACATCGGCAACGCCATGGACAGCCTCGCGCTCCAGCTGCAGACTCCCTGCCCGACGGACGCCTAGCCTTCCACCACCCCGGGACGCTGGAACGGACCCCGGTGTTCGTCGCCCTCGGTGAACGCACCACCGCGAACGACCGCCACGAGCCGGCATTCCGGCTGACGGTCGGCCGGGCCGCTCGGCCTGCTCGATGCTGCGCCAGGGCCCCAGAAGGCCAGGTCCGCGGGTGCGCCGGGCTCCAGTAAGGCTTCTCGACCCAGGAGCCCGGCACCCGTGAGCAACGCGCCGATGTCCAGGTCCGGATCGACCCGTGTGGCTTCGCGGACGAGCGCGTCAGCGCGCTCCGGGTCGTCGGGGAGCGCCGTCACGACACAGCCATGCAGGTCCAGGAACGTGGAATCCCCGCGCGAGATCGAGCGCACCACGTCGTCCGGTCCCACGGCCAGCACCCGGTCGGCGGCCCACCCGATGGCCGTGCACGACGTCTCGTCCGAGCCTGACGGGCGAGGGTCGATCCTGCCGCCAAGTCCGATGACGTACTCATGTGTCACTGGGCTATCCGCCGATGGGCCGTGAGCGCTCCTTGCGGTAGGCATCCTTCAGGGCGATGCGCTCGCCCTCGAACGTGAAGAGGTCCACGCCCCGGTAGCCGACCTGCTCGCCGTCGGGCCGCGTGGCGCTGAACGTCCAGCTGGCGAAGCCGCGGTCGCCTTCCATGCCCATGACGAGGTCGGTGTAGTGGACGTCACCGTACGTGCCCAGGAAGGCGGCCACCCCGCGCCGGACCTCAGCGGCGCCGCGGAAGGCCGTCCCCTCGGCGTCCGGCCCGATGGAGGCGAAGTAGGCGCCATCCGGCGTGAAGTAGCTGACGATCGTCTCGACGTCGTGGTCGTTCCAGGCGTCGAAGAAGCGGCGCAGTCGGTCGATGGTCATGGTGCCGGCGACTCTACGACAGTCGCGCCCGGCCGTCGATGAGCAGAGGCTGAGCGTCGGACCGTGCGGCGCCGCCGATCGCTCAGAGGCCGTCGTCGCGTCCTGACCATCCGAGGAGCCGTGGCATCGTGCCCCGGATGCTGCCCCGATGGAAGCGGACGCGACCAGCCGCGAGCTCCCTGGCCAGGTCCGTCGGTCCCGTTCGCAGCAGGCCGTCCGCCTGGTCCAGCACGCAGGTGCCCGCCTGCTCGGGCGGCAGGAGCGCGATCGTCTCCCCACCCGTTCGCGGATCACCCGAACCGTGAAGCCCTCGGCCTCCAGGAGGGCTCGGTCCGCCCTCCAGCTCGCCTCGAGCGCCTCGTCGGTGTCGTGGAAGAGATCGATGTCACGCGAGAGACGCGGGGTGCCCAGCAGCTCGTTGAGCGCCGCTTCGCCCGCGACATAGCTGTCGCCCGACGCGATGCGGTTCCCGGCTAGGAGTCGGCAGACGCGGCGCTGGACGTCGGTGAGAGCCATCGTCTCAGTGTGGCAGCCCGGCGATAGGCTGCGAGGTCGCCGTGCCGTTCGATCTGCTCGAGGACGCGGATCCGCTCGGTCGTGGTCGTGGGACGGAAGTCGGGTCTCAGGAACCACAGGCACGTGACTCGCTGCTCGTCGACCAGGCGGTCGATCTCGGCGGCGAGGGCCGCGTCATCCGGTCGGCTCGTGCTCATCTCGCGGCGATGATACGTCTCCCCCCTCGGCACCGACCTGGGCAGGAGCCGCCGGCCCGACCCGGATCCTGAGGCATACTCCACTGACCCCGGCCACGCCCGGCCGGCCACAGGTCAAGGGAGGACGCATGAGGCGCCTGGTCACGGCTTCGCTCATCTCGCTCGTCGCGATCGCCCAGCTGTCGGTGGGATCGCTGGCCCAGGACGCTTCGCCAAGCCCTGCCGCCACGGCGGTGCCCGCGGCCGCGGCCGAGCCGATGCCCTACGCCGACTACGTGGCCGCCCTGGAGGCGTTCACGACGGACAACCCGTTCGCCGGCGTCAGCGACCCGCCCACCAAGGATGAGCTCGTGGCGGCCTTCGAGCGGCTGGCCGCCAAGGCGACCCTGGAGCAGGAGCGCCTCGTGGCCGTGGTGCCCGAGGACTGCTACGCCGAGGCCCACCAGGAGCTGCTCGCCTACTGGGCGTCGTCCACGGAGCTCACCGGGCGGCTTGCCACCGGCTTGGCTGCCGCCGCTTCGCTGGAGGAGCTCGTCCCGATGGTGAACGACATGGATGCCGAGCTCTTCGCGCGGCACCCGGTCGCCTACGTGGAGGCGACCGATGGCAGCGGCGGCTTCGCGGGCTCGCCCTTCAACCTCCTCGACGCGCTGTCGACCTGTGACGTGGCGGCGGACGGGTCGATGGCGCCCGATCCGACGCCCGCCGAGTCTCCCGCCTCCTAGGCCTGCCGGGGTGGCCGTGGGTCATCGATACCGGTCTGTGTGACGCCACGCCCGGGGAAACAGGTCCGCCCGGCACGACCACGTCGGTGAGCTCCGCCGCTAGCATCGCAGAGTGACCGATAGGCTCGAACGCATCGAGGCGGGCGCCTCACGTCTCCTGCTGCCGCTCACCGTCGGCGGCCTCGTCCTCGGCCTCGTGTTCTCGTGGCTCGGCAACGAGCAGGCGGCCACGTGGTGCTGGGCGGTCCCCTCCGTCGTCGTCGGCGCCTGGCTGACGTTCTCGATCATCCGCGACCTGCTGCATCGCGAGGCCGGGGTCGACCTCATCGCGGTGCTGGCCATCGTCGGCGCGCTCCTGCTGGGAGAGGCGCTGGCTGCGGCGGTCATCGGCGTCATGCTCGCGACCGGCGAGTGGCTGGAGCGGTACGCGGCCGGCCGCGCCAACCGGGAGCTCTCGGCCCTCGTCTCTCGAGCGCCCCGCATCGTCCACCGGTATGTCGAGGGCGGCATCGAGGATCGCGGCATCGTGGACGTGGCCGTCGGGGATCGGCTGCTGGTGAAGCCAGGCGAGGTGGTCCCGGTCGATGGCACGGTCATCGGCGATCCGGCCGTCCTCGACGAGGCCGCCCTCACCGGTGAGTCGCGCCTCGCCACCCGCGAGGCCGGCGACCCCGTGAGCTCCGGCACCGTCAACGCCGGCGCCCCGTTCGACCTGCTGGCCACGGCCACGGCCGAGCACAGCACGTACGCGGGCATCGTCCGCCTCGTCGAGGAGGCCCAATCCTCCAAGGCGCCCTTCGTGCGCATGGCGGACCGCTACGCCATCCTCTTCGTGCCGCTCACCTTGGTCATCGCCGGCATCGCCTGGGCCATCTCCGGCGACCCGGTGCGTGCCCTGGCCGTCCTCGTCGTCGCCACGCCCTGCCCGCTGCTGCTGGCGGCACCCATCGCCATCGTCTCGGGCATCAGCCGCTCGGCGAAGCGGGGCATCATCGTCAAGGGTGGCGGCGCCCTGGAGGCCCTGGCTCGCGCGCGCGTCATGCTCTTCGACAAGACCGGCACGCTGACCGCCGGCCGGCCGCGCCTGGCGGAAGTCGTGACGGCGCCCGGCCGCACCCCTGATGAGGTCCTCGCCCTGGCTGCCTCGCTCGAGCAGGTCTCACCCCACGTCCTGGCTGCCTCCATCGTGAGCGGCGCGCGCGAGCGCGGTGTGGTGCTGCAGCTGCCCGATGGGGCCACCGAGGTGCCGGGTGCCGGCATCTCCGGGGCGGTGGGTGGCACGAGGGTGCTGGCCGGGACGGCTGCGTTCGCGAGCGGCGACGCCCCACTGCCGCCCTGGGCCCGCGACGTGCGGCGACGCGTCAGCCTGGAGGGTGCCACGAGTGTCTACGTGGCTGCGGACGGCGTGCTCGTCGGCGCGCTCGTGCTGGACGACCCCCTCCGACCGGAGACGCCACGGGTCATCCGCTCCCTGCGGCGGGCGGGCGTGCGGCGTGTGGTCATGGTGACGGGCGACCACTACGGCGTGGCGGACCTTGTGGCGGCAGCCATCGGCGTGGACGGGGTGCTGGCAGAGCGGACGCCGGCTGACAAGGTCGATGCCGTCGTGGGCGAGAAGCGTGAGGCGGACGGCATCCTCGTGATGGTCGGCGACGGCATCAACGACGCCCCCGCCCTCGCCAGCGCGGACGTGGGCGTGGCCATGGGTGCGCGCGGTGCCACGGCCAGCTCCGAAGCGGCGGACGTCGTCGTCACGGTCGATCGGCTGGACCGGCTTCCCGAGGCCCTCCGCATCGCCAGTCGCTCGCGTCACATCGCGATGCAGAGCGTGCTCATGGGCATGGGCCTCTCGTTCGCAGCCATGCTCGTCGCGGCGGCCGGTTTCCTGCAACCCGTCGCCGGCGCTGTGGTCCAGGAGGCCATCGACGTCATCGTCATCCTCAACGCCCTGCGGGCGCTCAGTGGCGGCATCGAGCGCAGTCCGAAGGTCCCCGGTTGGGCGGACCTGAGCGCGCGACTGCAGGCCGAGCACCGCGAGCTGGCCCCGGCCATGGCAGAGCTGCGCTCCCTGGCGGACGCGTTGGGATCGCTGCCGCCGCAGGAGGCCAAGGAGCGCCTGGAAGGCGTGCGGACCTTCCTCGTCGAGCGCCTCGTGCCTCACGAGGAGCACGAGGACCGCGAGATCTTCCCGATGCTCGCGAAGGCGGCGCGCAGCGACGACATGACGTCCGCGCTGCATCGCACCCACACCGAGATCTTCCACCTCATCCGCCTGGCCGACCGGCTGGTGGCGGACATCCCGGAGGAGGGTCCGGCCCCTGAGGACCTCAACGACCTGCGCCGGGTCCTGTACGGGCTGGATGCCATCCTTCGGCTGCACATGGCACAGGAGGAGGAGCTCTACATGGCCCTTGGCGATGAGCACCCCGCCGCGACGGCGGCGGCCCCCGCAGCGGCTGCCTGACGTGGCCGGCGACGCGCGGTCCGCTGTCCCCCTCGCGCCCACCTCGCCCGTGGTGGCCGACTGGCACCTGCGGGTGCCCGCGCCGGACGATATGCGCGCCTTCATGGCACCCTTGCGCGAGGCCTTCGGCGAGGAATTCAGCGATCCTGAGATCGATGACTGGCTGAGGGTCTGCGAGCCGGACCGCTGGCTCGGGGCGTTCGCCGACCCCGCGGACGCGTCGCCGGTGGGCGCTGCCTCTGCGTACACGGTGCGCCTCACCGTCCCCGGGGGCGAGGTCGCGGCAGCCGCGGTGACCGGCGTGGGCACCCGGCCCGACTACCACCGGCGCGGCATCCTGCGCGCGCTCATGCGGCGGCAGATGGACGACATCCGCGAGCGTGGTGAGCCCGTCGCCGTCCTGTGGGCGTCGGAGGGTGCCATCTACCAGCGCTTCGGCTACGGCATGGCAGCCCGGGACGGCTTCTTCGAGGTCGCCACCCTGCGCACCGCCTACGCGCGGCAGGTGGCGCCGGAAGGTCGTGTTCGCCTCGTCGGTGAGGAGGAGGCGCTGGCCCTTGTCCCGCCCGTCTACGAGGCCATGCGGGCCGTGACGCCAGGCGCCATCTCGCGCACGGAGGCCTGGTGGCAGACCGGTCCCATCGGCGACCCGGAGTACAGCCGCCGGGGCGCCAGCCACAAGTACCGCGTCGTCTACGAGGCGGACGGCCACGCCGAGGGCTACGCCGTCTACCGCATCAAGGACGACTGGGACCACCGCGGGCCGAAGTCCGTGCTGGAGGTGAAGGAGGCTGTCACGACGACGCCGCGGGCCCTTCGTGGACTGTGGCGCTACCTCTTCGAGGTGGACCTGGTGCGCACGGTGAAAGCCTTCCGCGTCCCGGTGCCCGACCCACTCCAGCACATCCTCCTGGAGCCGCGCGCCCTTGGCCTCGTGGTCAACGACGGGCTCTGGGTGCGCCTGGTGGATCTGCCGGCCGCCCTGGCCGGCCGCCGCTACGCCACGACCGACTCGCTCGTCCTGGAGATCTCGGACGGCTTCTGCCCCTGGAACGCGGGCCGCTGGCGCATGGAGACCGCCGGCGATCCGTGGGACGCGCAGGCCCGGCTCGAACGCACCGAGGACGAGCCCGACCTGGTCCTCGACACCACGGACCTGGCCGCCATCTACCTGGGCGGCATCCGGCCGACCGAGCTGGCGGTGGCCGGCCGCATCGAGGAGCGCTCCTCCGGCGCTCTCCGACGCGCCGACGTGCTCTTCGCCGCCGACCGCACGCCGTGGTGCGTCTCGATGTTCTGAGGCTGGCGCTGCAAAGTCGGCGACTGGGCGATTCGTCATCTTGTCGAAGTGACGGTTGGGGCGCATGATGCTGCCATGAAGATCGTGACCATCAACGGGCAGGGCCGCCTCACGCTGCCCGTGGAGAGCCGGCGAGCCATCGGGATCATTGGTGAGACGGAGCTGCAGGTGGAGGTGGACACGGAGCGGGACGTGCTGCTGCTACGTCCCGTGGTCGTGCTGTCGCGCGAGGATGCCTGGGCCTACACGACGGAGCACCGCTCGTTGCTGAGCCGTGCCCACGCGGACTCCCGGGAGGGACGCGTGCGGAGCCTGGACGAGGACGAGCTGGCGGCGCTGGGGGGCTGACCGGCGTGGGCGACCACCCCTACCAGCGCATCGACTTCACGGAGACGTTCCTCGGCTCGTTCGCCAGCCGTGACTTCAGCCCAGCGGATCGGAAGCGCTTCCTGAAGGCCCTGCGGCTGCTCGACGAGGATGAGCGGCACCCGTCGCTCCGCGTCCACCAGCTTCGCGGGGATCGCGAAGGTTCCTGGTCCGTCTCCGCCTCGCAGGAGCTGCGCATGACGTTCGAGCGCCTGCCCGGCGGTGGCATCCGCATGCTGACCTGCTCGCGCCACTATGACCGATAGCGCGGGTCGCGGGCCGCGCCGGGTCGCTTGCGGCTGGTCGATCAGCTCGCGGGGCCCCAGGTGGGCGCCGTGGCGTCGCCGCTCGTGGTGACGGGCGCCCAGCCACCGTCGCGTGAGGCGACATAGATGTCCGAGCGGCCGTCGACCACCGCGCTGAAGGCGATCCACTCGCCATCCGGCGAGACCGCCAGGTCGGGCGCGATCGCCAGCCCGGAGGTCAGTGAGCGCACCGTGCCATCCGCAAGCTCCACGACGTAGAGGTCACCCGCCAGCTCTGGCGTGCCGCTCCCGATGACCAGGGCGAGGCCGTCGCCGGGCAGCCAGCGCAGTCCCCTGATCGGCGCGTCCGTGGCGAAGAGGGTCTCAGCCTCACCGTCCTCCACATCGGTGGCCGTGACCCGGCAGCCGTTGACATCGCACCAGGTCGTCGCGACGCGTGTGCCGTCCGGTGACCAGGTCGCATTCCAGGCGGGGCCGACCTCGTGGGCCTCGGAGCCATCCGGTCGGACGACGGTCGTGTGGACCATCCCGTCACGCGCGGACATCTCCGCGACCGTCAGCCACTCGCCGGTGGGGGACCACACCGGCCCGCCGCCCGGCAGCTGGGTCGTGGCACCGCTCCTGAGGTCACGCACCCACGCGTCGCCCAGGTCGATGACGGAACGGCTGAAGGCGATGGTGACTCCGACCGGCGACCAGCGCGGTCTCCAGGCATGCCTCACGACGGCTCGGCTGCCCGCGGCGTCGACGTCGGCGACGCAGATCGACCCTGGGAAGCCCGCGTCGCTGCGCGGCCGACAGTCGTAGGCGACGTGCGTGCCGTCCGGCGCCCAGCTGGGCCGGTTGCCGCGTCCCACGCTCACGTCCGCGGTCCCGTCTGGAGCGATGACGTGGACCCTGGCGCTGTCAGTATCGGCCTCGCGCACGTAGGCGATGCGTGAGCCGGTCGGGAGCGTGGCGGACGAGGGCAGGGGAGCGGCATCCGGAGGGGGCACCGAGACGAGGTCCGCTGGAGAGGCACCGGGAAGCACCGAGGCGTCCGGGCCGGCCGCAGGGGTCCCCGTCTGCGGCGGGCTGACCAGCGCCGTGGAGACCAGCTGGCCGTCTGGCGCGTCGAAGAAGCTGGCGGAGACGACGAGCCGATCGCCGGCGGCTGCCATGTCCACGTCGATGAAGTCCTGCGGGTCAGCCGGCGACGGCGGCTGCGACGGATCGCGCCCCCAGGTCACGCCGTCCTCCGACGACCAGAGTGAAAGCCCCTTGCGTTGGCACTCGGCCGCCGTGCACTCCGGCAGGAGCGCGTAGAAGCGATCGTCGAGCGCGGCCAGGGCCAGGTGTCGTCCCATCGGCCCGCCCTGGGCGACGTCCCAGGTGCCAGCGTCGGCGGAGACCAGCAGCTTGGACGGCTCCACCCCGGCCACATCCTGTTCTCCGCTCGTGGCCACCGTCCGGGCCCAGTACGGTTCGCGCCGGAGGCTGCCCCCTTCGGCCGCTGTGAAGCGGTCCACCGTCCAGGTGAGCCCGTCGTCAGTGCGCCACAGCCGCGCAGCGCAGTCACCCGGTGTCCACTCGAACGCCCTCGCCCAGGCCCCCTTGGGACCGGCACCCTTCGCGGGCCCCGGGCAGGCCTCGCCCACGGCGATGACACTCCCGGCGCGGGGGCTGTCCGCGGGCGCCACGGCGATGGCGAGGATCCCGCCAGCGCCCGGCGTCTCCATCGTGTCCACGTAGCCGCCGATGTCGAAGGCGTCGTCCGGTCCGGCCAGCGTCCAGGTCCGTCCGTCCGCGCTACTCCAGATGGCGCCACGCGGTGCCGGCGATGCATAGAGCGTGCCGCCGAGCAGATAGCCATCCGCCGTCCCGACGATCGTCTTCGGCCAGGCACCGGAGGGCCCCGGTCCCTCGGCGAGGAAGCTCTCGGGCGTCGGCAGGCGGTCCCAGGCGCGCCCGTCGTCGGAGCGCCACAGGGCCGGCGTCACGCCATGCTTGCCGGTGCCCGCGAGGCTGTCCGGGTCCGACCGGGCCCAGCCGAAGGCGACGAACCCGCCCGGCCCGTGGGCGACGCCCTCGATGCCCACCTCCGGCCCGCTCAGGGCAGCCGTGAAGGGCCCCAGGTCCAGCCCGGACGCGTGGGCCTCGACGGCCTCCCACGTCCTGCCGTCCGTGCTCACCCAGGGCTGGCCCCAGCAGCGCCCGATGTCGTCCCCTGGCGTGCGTTCGCAGGCCCGTCCACCCACCGCGACCATGGCCGCCGGTCCGACCGCCACGCCGGTGGCCATGGCCGGCACCTCCTCCGTCTGGGCCAGGACCGCGCCGCTCCAAGCCCCCGCGTCAGGGCCCGGCGGAGCAGAGGAGACGGGGCTTGTCCCCAGCAGGAGTGCCATCACCGTGGGCACCATCAGCCAACGTCTCATCCCGCACGACCCCCCGTGATCGAGAAACGCCTGGACTGCGACCGTGTCACGGAGGATGGACCGCACCGCCGCGGGATGCAAGCACGGCAGGCGGTCAGCCTCCGCTTCGGGGCGAAGCTGAAGGTTCCTTCACAGGGACGCCGCCTCACGGCATCAGCAGGGCGGCGCGTGTGGCGGCCACCAACGGCGAACGCCAGCCGGGCATGATGGCTCCTGAAGGAGGGACCGATGACGACCCAGGAGCAGCTGCCACCGACCATCCCGGCCGAGGAGTACGCCGACCGCTGGCGCCGGGTCCAGGAGATGCTGGCCGATCGGGACCTGGACCTGCTGGTGGCCTACGCGGACGACCGGGCGACCTTCGGGGCGGCGCACGCCCGCTGGCTGGCCGACTTCCCGGTGCACTTCGAGCCTGCCTGCATCCTGGTCCCGCTGGAGGGGGCGCCGGTCATGCTGGTGGGCCCGGAGAGCGACGAGTACGCGCGCCTGCGCGGCCGCATCGCCGACGTGCGCGTCCTGCGTGAGCTGACCCACCCCGATGAGGACTACCCATTCAGTCACATCCAGGGGCTGAATGAGGTCGTCGACGACCTCGGGCTTGACCCACGATCCCTGAAGCGGATCGGCCTGGCCGGTCGCGGCCTCATCGGCGCGGACACGCTGCGGGTCTTCGAGGCGGCGCTACCGGGGGTCGAGTGGCTCGATGTCGAGAATGCCGTCTGCGACCTGCGGGCGTGCAAGTCACCTGCGGAGGTGGCCATCATCCGGGAGGCCTATCGCATCGCGGACCTGGGGATCGAGGCCGCGGTCGAGGCCATCCGTCCGGGTGTGACGGAGCGCGCCGTGGCCGCCGAGATCGAGGCCGCCATGCGCCGCGCCGGCGCGGAGGGGACCGGCATCGACACCATCGTGGCCAGCGGCCCGAACACGCGTCCCATCCTGGCCCGCTCGACGTTCCGTCCGATCGCGCCGGACGACATGGTGCTGCTGACCGTCGCGCCACGGGTCGAGGGCTACCACGCAGCCATCGGTCGGCTGGTGCTGGTCGGCGACCCGGGGCCCAGGGTGCGAGGCGCGCTGGAAGTGGCCATCCGTGCCCAGGAGGCCTGCGCACGCCTGTTGCGCCCCGGGATCGAGGGTCGGGCGGTGGAGGCCGAGGGCCGGCGCATCGTGGCGGACGCAGGTCTCGGCGAGGCCTTCCTCTACTCTGGCCTGCACAGCGTGGGGGTCATCGAGTTCGAGCCGCCCATCTTCGGCCCCAGCAGCCCGGCCGTGCTGCAGCCGAGCATGGTCATCTCCATCGACATCCCCATGTTCAACACGGACTGGGGTGGGCTGCGCGTGGAGAGCGGCTACCTCGTGACGGAGGCCGGCGCGGAGCGCCTCGACGGGGCGGCGTACCGCATCGCGCGCTGAGGCAAGGCTGGCAGCGCCTGGCCCCAGCGGCCGGGTCCTCCGTGCAGCGGGCCGTCCGCCGCGTCAGAGTGGCTCGAAGCGGGCCTGGAAGAAGCGCAGGTACGTCGGCTCGTAAACCATGCGCAGGCCGCGCGTGGACTCCCGCGCGTCGTAGCAGGCCTTGACCGACTCAGCCACGACGTCCATGTGCGCCTGGGTGTAGACGCGCCGCGGGATGGTGAGGCGTGTCAGCTCCAGCTTGGGTCGCTTGTGATCACCGCTGACCGGATCACGTCCCGCGGAGACGATGCCGCGCTCCATGGAGCGGATGCCGGAGTCCAGGTAGAGCTCCGCGGCCAGCGTCTGGGCCGGGAAGAGGTCCTGCGGCAGGTGCGGGTAGAAGCGTCGTGCGTCAAGGAAGATGGCGTGTCCGCCAACCGGGAGCACGATCGGGATGTCCCACTCCGTCAGCAGCTCACCCAGGTAGCGCACCTGGCCCACGCGGGAGCGCACGTGCTCGTCCTGGACGGCCTCCTCGATCCCGATGGCGAGGGCCTCCATGTCGCGGCCGGCCATGCCGCCGTAGGTGTGCAGGCCCTCGTAGACGACGACGAGGTTGCGCAGCTCCTCGAAGACCGTCTCGTCGTTGACGGCCAGCCAGCCGCCGATGTTGACGAGGTGGTCCTTCTTGGCCGACATCCAGGCGCCGTCCGTGTAGGAGCAGAACTCCAGGAGGATGGCCGCGATGGACCGGTCGGCATAGCCGTCCTCGCGCTCCTGGATGAAGAGCGCGTTCTCCACCATGCGCGTGGCGTCCAGCAGCAGGCGGATGCCGTGGCGGTCGCAGAGCGCGCGCAGGGCACGCACGTTGGCCATCGACACCGGCTGCCCGCCGGCCATGTTGACGGTGCCCGCCAGCGAGACGTAGGGGATCTTCTGCGCGCCGACCTCCGCGATGAGCGCTTCCACCTTGGCCAGGTCCACGTCCCCCTTGAAGGGGTGCAACAAGGACGGGTCGTGGGCCTCGTCGATGATGACGTCGTGGAACGTGGCCCCGGCCAGCTCCTGGTGGAGCCGGGTGGTCGTGAAGTACATGTTGCCCGGCACGTGGTCGCCCGGCTTGATGAGCGTCTGGCTGATGAGGTGCTCGGCGCCGCGGCCCTGGTGCGTCGGCACGAGGTACCGGTAGCCGTAGAAGCGCCGCACGGCGTCCTCGAGGTGGTAGTAGTTGCGGCTGCCGGCGTAGGCCTCGTCGCCCAGGAGCATGCCGGCCCACTGCCGGTCGGACATGGCGGAGGTGCCCGAGTCTGTCAGGAGGTCGATGTAGACATCGTCCGAGTGGAGCAGGAAGGTGTTGTAGCCGGCCTCGGCCAGGGCGCGCTCGCGGGTGGGGCGGTCCGTTACCGTCAGCGGCTCCACCATCTTGATCTTCCAGGGCTCGGCCCAGGAGCGGCGGCCACGCTGCTGGCCCATGGTGTGGAGCGGTTCGTGGTCCGTCATCGTGGCTCCTTGGGTTCAGGCTCGTTCGGCTCGGCCTCGGGTCGATATACAGCGATGCTCACGTCAGCAGGCCAGTTCGGCCCTCAGGCCCTCCAGGAGCGAGACCAGCTCGCGGCCCCGACCGTAGCCGCGATCCTGGATGAGTCCCAACAGTCGGGTCGCCTGGGCGAGGTCCGCGGTGGAAGCGACCCCCAGGAGAGCGGCCAGGTCAACCCGGTCCTGTGGGCGCCGGGCGTCATCGCGCGAGAGCACCTTCAACGCGATCAGGCTGGACACCGTGGCGATCGGTGCACGAACGCCCTCGAACAGCTCCATGTCGTCCGCCGAGTCGACGACCTCGGGCTCTACGCCAGACGAGGCGAAGAGGAGGTCGAGCACGACACCGTGACCACTCTCCAGCGGTGGGGCGAGCCTGACCGTCGCGATGCGGGCAGCAGCCTCCTGCTCCACGAGCGCCAGGACGCGATAACCCTCAGCCTGCAGGGTGCGAACCAGCGCCTCCGTCTCCATATCGTCATCCACGGCCACGCACACGTCCGCGTCACGCGTGAAGCGCGGCTCCGTGCGCGCAGAGACGCCAAGCCCACCGACGACGGCGACCCTGGCACCGTGGCGCGCGAGGGCCGCAAGCAGGGCGCCGATGGCCGACTCGAGGCCGCTCACCCAGGTGGCTCCAGGGTGCGGGCCACGCCGATCGCGTCACCGTGCTCGGCCCCGGGACGGGTGGCCAGCCACTCCCGGAGGAGTCGCTCGATGTCGTCCGGGTCCGCGTGGGGATGCTCACGACGAAGACTCGCTCGTCTCATCGAGACGCCGGCCTCGAAGAGATCGAAGGCCACGCGCAGGCGCTCCCTCATCAACGCTGCATCGGTCGTCGGCACACGGTCATGGTAGCGACAGAGGGCCTGGCCGCGGACATGAGAACGCCGGCCGGGAGGTCCCGGCCGGCGTTCTGTCGAGCGCTTGACTCGGATCGGGACTACATACCCGGAGGAGGAGGCGTCCCGGCCTTGGCGTTGGCCGCGGCGAGCTGCTCGTAGGCGGCCTTCTGCTCTGGCGTCAGGCGATCCGTCTCCGCCTTGACGAAGGCGTCGCGGACGCCCGGCCAGTTGAGGTAGACGTACACGATCAGGGCCAGCAGCATCGGGATCGTCTCGTACTGGACGGTCGACCCGAAGAGGAGCGCAAAGAAGCCCCAGATGAGCGTGAAGAGGCTGATGAACACGCCGAACTGCCAGCCCGCCGCGCGCATGTTCCAGAACTGGGCCGCGACCCAGAACCAGATGGCCGCGATCAGCAGCGCCCAGAGTGCGGCGCCCCAGTTCGCATCCTGGAGCTGCACGCCGACCGTGCCGAAGATGTCGAACTTGAACCAGCCCATGTAGACGCCGACGCGCCACAGGTTGGCCAGGCCGGCCAGGCCGGCCAGGGCGGCCAGGATGGTGACTCCGATTGGTCTCTTCATACGGTGAGGTCCTCCATGTGGGTCGTAACGCTGCCGGTGGCGCCCGGAACTCCCCGGGCACCCGCTTGCACAGATGGTAGGGCAATCGGGTGCGCTTCGGAACGGTCACTTGACGCACATGGGCCGGAGTGGCTGGCTCCCAGCGACCGATCCGTGACACTGGCGGGGCGTTCGGCATGGACGTGGCGGAAACGGCAGGGCCGATCGGACCGCTGGACCCGGGAGCTTCGGCCCGCTATCATCCACCTCGCGCACCGCTCCCGATCTTGCCCAGAGGCTGGCATCTGCGTGTGCGCGTCCCCGCGACGTGGTTCTGATGGGGCTGCCGCTCGGCGTGCGCCCTGCCTGAAGGAGGGAGAAGGACTCATGGCCTACGGACCGGCTGAACTCATCGTGGTCAAGTTCCCGGGCAACGAGTTTCGGGGCGAGATCCTGCCCGCGCTGGCGGACCTCGTCGAGAGCGGCACGATCCGCCTCATCGACTTCCTGGCCGTGCGCAAGGAAGCTGACGGCGAGGTGACCTTCCTGGAGGCCGCGGAGGCCTACACGGACGGTCCCATCGACGCCGTCTTCGGCGACGAGGTGGACCTCATCAACCACGAGGACGTGGCCCAGATCGCGGAGATGCTGGAGGCCGACAGCACGGCCGCCATCCTGCTCTTCGAGCACAAGTGGGCCGCCACCTTCACGCAAGCCATCCGCGATGCCAACGGCGAGCTCATCCTCGACGAGCGCATCCCCGCCAGGGTCGTCGAGGAGGTCGCTGCGGCCAACGCCTGACCGCGGCACCACTCGGCATCCGGACGACGACAGACACGAACGAAAGGAACGAACCCTGATGATGCGACGACGACGAGGCCCCTCTCTCCTGGCGACAGCGGTCGTGGTGGGTGGCGCGGCTCACGTGGGTGCCAAGAGCGCTCAGAAGGGCGCTCAGCAGCAGGCCGACGCGCAGGCCGCCGCCCAGCAGGACGCGGAGCAGAGCGCGCAGATCGCGGAGCTCCAGGCCCAGCAGGCGGCGCCTGCCGCGCCCGCGGGCGACGCGAAGACAGCCGAGCTGCAGAACCTGGCCAACCTCCACGCACAGGGCGTCCTCACCGACGAGGAATACACAGCCGCCAAGGCCAAGGCGCTCGGGATCTGAATCGCGGCCTCATCTGCGGTCGCCTGATGGCGGGGCGGCCGCCCGCGAACGGCCTCGACGATCGAGGCAGGCCGCTGCACGACGGCCACCTCGGGGAGCCGCTGCGCCGGTACGATGACCGAGTGACAGGTCGAGGTCCAGGGAGCGTGGCCGTAGCGGGGAAGCAGCGGTGAAGCTGCGCTTCCTGGGCGCCGCCACGACCGTGACGGGCTCCCAGTTCCTGCTGACCACCGACCGCGCCCGCGTCGTGATCGACTGCGGCCTCTTCCAGGGCTCGCCAGCGGAGTCGGAGCGAAGCCGCGTTCCCCTGGCCTACGACCCCGCGGAGGTGGACGCCGTCCTCATCACCCACAGCCACCTCGACCACTGCGGCCTGCTGCCGGTGGTCGTGCGCGAGGGCTTCACGGGGCCCGTGGTGCTGACGCGTGCCACGGCCGAGCTGGTGGAGCTGGTCCTCTTCGACAGCGCCAAGATCCAGCGTGAGCAGGCCGAGCGCCGCCAGCAGCGCGCGCGCCGCCAGGCCCGCCAGGCCACCGCTCACCCTGAGGTGCTGCCGGCCGGTGACGGGGCACGCGCCGCCGCTGACGAGACCGAGGACCACGAGGCGCACCTTCGCGCGCAGCCACCCGCCATCCGCACGGAGGACCTCGAGCCACTCTACGACGAGGACGACGTGGCGGCCACGGTGGCGCTCTTCCGACCCCTCGAGTACGACCAGCCGCGCGAGGTCGCGCCGGGCATTCGCGCCACCTACCGCGACGCCGGTCACATCCTCGGCTCAGCCATCATCGTGCTGGACGTGGAGGAGGGGGCAGGGCCGACACGTCGGCTGATCTTCTCCGGCGACCTGGGTCGACCGGGCACCCCCATCCTGCGCGACCCCACGGCGATCGACGATGGCGCCGACTACGTGTTCATGGAATCGACCTATGGCGGTCGGGAGCACGAGCCGGCGGAGGAGGCCATCCGCCTGCTGGCGGAGATCGTCCGCGAGACGGCCTCGCACAAGGGTGTCCTGCTCATCCCCGCCTTCGCCATCGGACGTACCCAGGAGATCGTCTGGCAGCTGGACCGCCTGCTGACCGCGGGGAAGATCCCGCACCTGCCGCTCTACCTCGACTCGCCGATGGCCTCATTGGCCAGCGACATCTACCACCGCTACCCGGGCTACTACGACGAGGAGACGCTCGTCCTGCTGCAGGCCGGGGAGACGCCGCTCGACTTCCCCGGCGCGCAGACGACCACGAGCCCGGAGTCCTCTCGTGCCATCGAGCAGGCGGCGCGACCCATGATCATCGTGGCCTCCAGCGGCATGCTCACCGGCGGGCGCGTCGTCTTTCACCTGCGCGAGCTCATCGACGACCCGGACGCACTCCTGCTCTTCGTGGGCTACCAGGGGGAGGGGACCCTGGGCGCGCACCTGCAGGCCGGCGCGCGACGTGTCCACCTTGACGGCCAGGAGCGCGAGGTCCGTTGCGGAGTGCGCTCCATCAGCGGCTTCTCAGCGCACGCGGATGAGTCGGAGCTGCTCGACTGGCTCGCCCATTTCGCGGCGGGCGACCGGAAGCCGCGGCAGGTGTTCCTGGTCCACGGCGACCCAGAGGCCCTCGACGCCCTGGAGCCGAAGGTGCGGGCGATGGGCCTCTCGCCCTACCGCCCGGCCTGGCGCGAGGAGGTCGAGCTCTCGTAGGTCGGGCTGGTCCTGCGGGCAGGCATTGGAGCGTCGCCGTAGGCTTGCCCGATGAGGATCCCCGGTGTCCTGCCCGTGCCCCGATGGCTGGTGATCCTGTCCCTCGTCATCGCCACCGGGTCGGCGCCTGTCGGGGGCAGCCTGGCGCCGTGGGCGGTCGCTGCGCAGGATGCTCCCGCCTCGTCCCTGCCTGCTGGGGCCCAGATCGTCTCGATGAAGACCGAGGGTCGGCTCGTGAGCCTCGAGGTCGACTCGCCGTCGGTCGGGCGGACCGCTGTCAGCCTCCTGCTCCCCGTCCGCTTCGAAGCCGAGCCGTCGAGGAGGTGGCCGGTCCTCTACCTGCTCCACGGCGCCACCAATGATCACACCACGTGGCTGGAGCAGACCGACGTGGAGGGCGTGACGGCTGACCTCGACCTGCTGGTGGTCATGCCGGATGGTGGCGACTACGGCTTCTACAGCGACTGGTGGAGCGAGGCGGCAGGCGCGCCGTCGAAGTGGGAGACCTGGCACCTCGACGAGTTGCCGGCACTGCTGGAGCATGAGTATCGCGCCAGCGACGTGCGCGCCGTCGCGGGCGAGTCCATGGGTGGCTTCGGTGCGATCTCGTATGCGGCGCGGCGGCCGGGCATGTTCCGGGCGGCGGCCTCCTTCAGCGGCGTCCTGGACATCTTCGCGCTGGGGCGCCTCGGCGAGGACATCTGGGGCGATCGCCAGGACCAGCTCGCCAACTGGCAGGCGCACGACCCCGTCAGCCTGGCTCCGGCGTTGAGCGGCACGGCCCTGTACGTCTCGTGGGGCGACGGTGAGCCTGGCCCGCTCGACGGCGACGCGGCCCGCTTCGACGTCGTCGAAGCGTGGCTCTCAAGCGGCAACGAGCGGTTCGCGCAGCGCCTGGCTGATCTCGGCCTGCCCGCCACGATCGATGCCTACGGGCCCGGCACGCACACCTGGCCGTACTGGGAGCGAGCCTTCCGCGACGCCCTGCCGCTGCTCCTGGCTGCTCTCGAGGAGTCTGAGCCCACCTGAGCGCTGTGCTATCCTCCGGCGGTCCTTTCAGCCCCGCCGCAGAGGCGACCACGCCTCAGAGAATCGCGAGCGGAGCAGACCCATTGGGAGGAGTGGATACCCGCATGCGTCGTTACGAACTGATGCTGGTCCTGCGGCCGGACACCGCTGATGACCGCGTCCAGCAGATCCTTGACCGCACCACCCGCGGCATCGCCGGGTCGGATGGCCAGATCATCAAGGTCAGCCCCTGGGGCCGCCGCCGTCTCGCCTACCCCATCTCCGGTCAGCGCGAGGGCTCCTACTTCATCATCGTCTTCGAGGCGCCCAGCCCGGCCATCGAGGAGCTGGAGCGGAGCCTGAACATCACCGAGGAGGTCATGCGCCACCTCGTCACGCACATCGAGCGGCCGACATCCACGCGCCGTGCCGGCGCCAAGGGCGAGGGCGAGGGCCTGGAGGAAGTCGTCGATGAGGTCGACGTCTACGACGGGCCGTACGACGAGGAAGAGGACGAGGTCATCGCGGTCATCGACGAGTCGGAGAGCGAGGCCGCTCCCCGCGCCATCGACTGATCGCCGGCCGAAGGAGGGTCAGCCATGTCCCTGAACAAGTGCATGATCATCGGCAACCTCGGTCGTGACCCGGAGATGCGCTACACGCCGAGCGGCCAGGCGGTGACGCAGTTCAGCGTGGCCACCAACCGCAACTACCGGGACCCGCAGGGCGAGTGGCAGAGCGAGACGGAGTGGTTCCGCGTCGTCGTCTGGCGTGAGCAGGCGGAGCGAGCCGCGGAGAACCTGCGCAAGGGCCACAAGGTCTACGTGGAAGGCCGTATCCAGACCCGCCAGTGGGAAGACCAGAGCGGCAACAAGCGCTACACCACGGAGCTCATCGCCGATCGCGTCACCTCGCTCGAGCGACGTGAGCGCGAGGATGGCCAGGGCGGCTTCGCCGAGCCCGGCGGCTCGTATGGCAGCAGCGCCAGCCACGAGTCACCCGCGTCGGGCGGACCCGCCAGCTCCGCGCAGGACTTCGACGACCTGCCCTTCTAGGCCCACACACCGCTTCATCTGAACTCGAACGACACCAGGAAGGATCCCCACGATGGCCTACAAGCGCCGTGATGACCACTTCAGCGATCGCCGCCGCCGCAAGGTCTGCGCCTTCTGCGCGGACCAATCGCGCGTCATCGACTACAAGGAGGTCAACCGCCTCCGCCGCTACCTCTCCGAGCGCGCCAAGATCGAGCCGCGCCGCAAGACCGGCACCTGCGCCCAGCACCAGCGGGCGCTCTCGGTGGCGCTCAAGCGCGCACGGCACGTGGCCCTGCTGCCCTACGCGCCGCAGCACCTGCGCCCCTGACAGGACACAGCCTCAGAAAGCGAGGGCTGCCCGGCTCGCCGGGTGGCCCTCGTATCGCGTCCGGGGTCGGTGGAGCCCGCCCGTAGCGGTCGACCGTGCCCGACCGGGTGGTCGGCGGAGCCCGCCCGGAGCGGTCGACCTGCCCGACCGGGTGGTCGGTGGAGCCCGCTCGGGCAGCCGCCGGAGGCCGTCTATACTCGCGCCCATGCTGACCCAGAAGCCGCCCACGACCGCCCCCTCGAGCGACCCTCACGCCCCCAGGAAGGGGGCCCGTCCGCAGGACGACACGGAGTGCTGGTTCGAGGGGGCATGGACCCGGCTGGCCGACGCCAAGGTCAGCATCATGACCCACTCGTTCCTGTACGGGACGGCCGTCTTCGAGGGCATCCGCGCCTACTGGAACGCCGACGACGAGCAGCTCTACCTGCTCAAAGCACGCGAGCACTTCGAGCGCATCGTCGACTCGTCGAAGATCCTGATGATGGACCCGGGCTACAGCGTGGACGAGATGGTGGCTCTCACGGTGGAGCTGCTGCGCCGCAACGGCTACCGCGAGGACTGCTACGTGCGGGCCACGACCTACAAGAGCGACGAGGCCATCGGCGTCAAGCTCCACGACCTGCAGTCGCGCCTCAACCTCATCTCCATCCCCTTCGGCGACTACATCGCCACCGACCGGGCCATCGCCTGCGGCACCGTCTCCTGGCGGCGCACCAGCGACCTCAGCATCCCCTCGCGCGCCAAGGTCGTGGGTTCCTACGTCAACCCCGCGTTCTCCAAGACGGAGGCCGTGCTCAACGGCTACGAGGAGGCCATCGTGCTGACCCAGGAGGGCAAGGTCTCCGAGGGCAGCGCGGAGAACCTCTTCATGGTGCGCCGCGGGCGCCTCGTGACACCCGGCGTCCACTCGGACATCCTGGAGGGCATCACGCGGGCCGGCATCATCGAGCTGGCGAAGAAGGAGCTGGGGCTCGAGTGCGAGGTGCGCAGCATCGACCGCAGCGAGCTCTACGTGGCCGACGAGGTCTTCCTGTGCGGCACGGGTGCCCAGGTCTCCCCGGTCTCGTCGATCGACCATCGACCGGTCGGCAGCGGCCAGATCGGGGCCATCACCGCCCAGATCATGCGTGCCTACTTCGACGCGGTGCGCGGCCGCTCGGAGGCCTTCCGGCACTGGGTGATCCCGGTCTACTGAGCCCCCCGTGGCTCGCGGGCGTGGGCTACTGACCGCCCGCGCCCGGCCCGGGCATCCGAACCGGGGCCAGGGCCGCAGGTCTGCCCCTGCTGGACCGTGGAACTGGCCCGGTGATCCCGGCCCGCCGCTGATCTGCCGGGGCTGGGCCGTGGAACTGGCCCGGTGATCCCGGCCCGCCGCCGATCTGCTGGGGCTCGGCCGGTGACTGCCAGTCATGTCACCGACCGTTCGAAACGACGAAATGACCCGTCCTGTGCCTGGCAGGCACAAGGATGGCGAGATCGCCCGATCGTGTGCGGCACCGGCACGAATCGCGGGCGCCAGAGCCCCGAGCGGGCCGGTACGTGACTGCCACGCACGCGACGGCGGGTGTCGCCCGCCGATCAGGTGCGGCTACGACGGCTTGAGCTGTTCGGTCTCCTCGCCGACGACGACGACGATGTCCGCGCCCTGGTCAGGATCCTCTGCGAAGACGACCTCCGCACCGTCGTCCTTGAAGGCGCGCTTGAGGCGGCTGACGGTCTCCGGCATGACCTCTTGGGCGCCGTTGTAGACGGTGATGAGCGTGGACACGTAGTCCTTCGAATCGGCCTTGCCATCCGCCACCGGCGGCACCACCGCGTCCATGCCGGCCTTGGCCAGGAAGGCAGCCACGTTGAGGGCCTTGGTGTTGGCGCCGCCCTGGCCGTTGAGGACGTGGACGATGGCGCCCTCCTCCTCCAGCTGATTGATGGCGCGCGCCTGCTGTCGGCTGTTGCTGAAGACGTTCTGGGCGGCGTCGCGCATGAGTGCCGGCCTGGCCTTCAGCATCCAGAGCCCAGATGACCCGCACGGGTAGCAGATGCTGCTGTAGCCGGCCGCGTCGGAGAGCACGAGGTTCTCCCGCCGGTCGAGGTCGATGTCCTGGGCCAGGGAGAGCATCGCCGGCACGAGCTTCGGCGGGATGTTCGTCTTGACGTCCTTCTTGAACTGCTTGATGAGCTCGCTGAGGACACCGGGCTGCAGGATCGACGAGAGGTCCGTCTGGTCCCGCACGGAGGTGATGACGCGCTGCTGGCGCGCCGAGCGGTCGAAGTCGTTGGTGGCGTGGCGGGAGCGCGCATAGGCCAGGGCCTGTTGTCCGTTCATGCGCGTCATGCCCGGCGGGATGTAGAGCTTCAGCTTGCCGCGGCCGTCGTCGGAGGGGTAGCCCGTGTCATAGACGGGCAGCTGGACGTCCACGACCACGCCGCCCAGGGTGTTCACGACGCTGCGGAAGCTGCTCAGGTCGACGGCCACGTAGTAGTCGATATCCAGGCCGTAGAGCTCCCCCAGCGCGCCCATGAGGGCGTTGAAGCCGCGCTGGCTGTCGCTGCCCGGGAAGAGGTCGGGCCGCCCTCGCGCCACCGTGTACAGCGTATTGATCTTGTTGTTGTAGGCGCCCCCGAACTCGCTGTAGGCCGGCCAGCTGCGAGGCAGGGGGATGCCGGCCGTATCGCGCGGCAGCGAGATGAAGGCCACGCGCCCCGTCGTGGGATCGATGCTGACCACGATCATGGTGTCCGTCAGATAGGACGGCACGCCCGCCCGACCACCGTCCGCGCCGATGAGCAGGAGGTTCAGCCGCTTCTTGCCATCCCAGCCCTCCACGTCCGGGGTCGGCTCGCCGGTGGGCTCCACGCCCTCGCCGCCAGGCGGTGGGGCCAGGGTGGGCTCCGCGGAGGGCGACAGGGCACCGGGCGAGGCATCGGGGTCCAGCGAGACCTGCGGCTGCAGCTCCTCGTAGTTCAGGACGAAGGAGTCGTCCTGCGCGGCCAACGCCTCCAGGTCCGCGATCTCCGAGTCGTCGCCAGCGTTCTCCGTGATGGCGCTGATCGTGTCGCGGGCGATGAGGACCGGCTGGGCGGCAGCCACGTGGCTGGTCAGGAGGACGACGATGATGCCGACCAGGCCGACCACGGAGAGCAGCCGCGTGCCGGCGGTGCCGACGCTCGGATCGCGAGCCAAGCGCCAGGCGTCGAGCACAGCCAGGAGCCGGTAGACGAGGTCCACGACGAGCACCACGAGGACCCACTGCAGGACGGCCGGGTCGGCCAGGCTGGTGAGGTAGTCATTGCGGCTCGGGCTGACCGCGAGTCCGCCGAGGACCGCCAATCCCAGGATGGGCAGCGCTGCCCAGAGCAGGGCGCGCAGCCAGCGTCCCAGGTAGGCGTGGCCGAGCCCCGGGAAGATGAAGGACAGGAATGCCGCGGCGAAGGCGCTGCGCCGCGGACGCACGGCTACGTCGGTGGAGGCCATCGGGCGGCATCGTAGTCGGTCTGCCGGGGTTTCGCAGCCGAGCGATCCAGCTGCGGTCCGGCGGAGGGGTGTTGACCGGCGTCAACACCCTGGCCCGCCCGGTGGTGACAACTGTCACCGCCGCCCTGAGCCTGCCATGACCGATGTATCGACAGGATCCGGCGTCAAGCCGGTGGTGACGGCCTTCACCGCCCGCCTGAGGCCTGCCACGACCGATGCATCGACAGGATCCGGCGTCAAGGGAGCGAGGCCGCCGCCTTCGGCCGGCTACAGACGGCGATCGGTCGATCGATCGCACGGTCCTGCGCCGGAGGGGTCGCGACCGGCACGCAGATCCGTGCCGCCGGCCGGCCCAGGCTGGGATCGGTCGATGGATCGATCGAAACCGCCCGGTGCGGGTATCCGTGCCGAGCCCCGTGGCCCACGGGGCCGCAGATGGTCGATCGATCGCACAGTGGGTCGATCGCACAGGTGGGTCGATCGCTCAGAAGGGACCGTCGGGCTGGGAGTCGACGCTCGGAACGTGGCGCACCCGTAGAGACGGCCGGTCCCGGACGCCGCCATTCCCGATAGACTTGCGGCCCGATGTCTGTGAGCCCCTTCCCGGCTGTCGCCGCCCAGCCTGACCTGGCCGCGCAAGAGCACCGCACGCTCGACTTCTGGCGTGAGCGCGCCATCTTCGCCAAGCTGCGTGCGCAGAACGCCGGTGGTCAACACTGGTCCTTCATCGACGGGCCCATCACGGCCAACAACCCCATGGGCGTCCACCACGCCTGGGGCCGCGCCTACAAGGATGCCTTCCAGCGCTACCACGCCATGCTCGGCCACGACCAGCGCTGGCAGAACGGCTTCGACTGCCAGGGCCTCTGGGTGGAGGTCAACGTCGAGCGCGAGCTGGGCTTCACGAGCAAGAAGGACATCGAATCCTTCGGCATCGCCGACTTCGTGCGGCTCTGCAAGCAGCGCGTCCTGACGTACGCCGCGGTCCAGACCGAGCAGTCCATCCGCCTGGGCTATTGGATGGACTGGAACGACCCCGACGAGCTGCGCCGCCTGCGCGACCTCCTGGAGGAGGACCCCGCGCAGGTCGTCACCGTGGAGGGGCCCAACGGCCCGGTGACGGACACGGTGGAGATGCTCGTGGGCCGCCTGGGCCTGCCGGAGCTGGGTGGCTCCTACTTCACCTTCAGCAACGAGAACAACGACCTCATCTGGGGCTTCCTGGCGGAGTGCGACCGGCGCGGCTGGCTCTACAAGGGCATCGACTCCATGCCCTGGTGCGCGCGCTGCGGCACGGGCATGAGCCAGATGGAGATGAACGAGGGCTACCAGGACCGCGAGGATCCGGGGCTCACGGTGCGCTTCCCGCTCCTCGAGCGCCCCGGCGAAGCGCTCCTGGTGTGGACGACGACGCCCTGGACGATGACGGCCAACGTGGCCGCCGCCGTGGGCGCCGACCTCGACTACGTGCTCGTGGAGCAGGGGGAGGCTCGCTACTGGGTCGGCAAGGTCGCCGCCAAGAAGGCCATCCAGGGCCCGTTCACGGTCCTCGAGGAGCGCAAGGGTGCGGACCTGGTGGGCTGGCACTATGGCGGCCCGTTCGACGACCTGGAGGTCCCGGCGCGTGCCTTTGCCGCTGGCCGGGACGAGCACGGCACGGCGCCCTACGTGCACCGCATCATCGCCTGGGACGAGGTCGGCGAGGAGGAGGGCACGAGCATCGTCCACATCGCGCCTGGCGGCGGTGCGGAGGACTTCCAGCTCGGCAAGCAGCTGGGGCTGCCGGTCATCGCGCCACTTGATGAGGCGGGGCACTACCTGGAGGGCTTCGGCCCCTTCAGCGGCATGGACGCGGCGGCCGTCACGGCCGAGATCATCGAGGAGCTCGAGGCGCGCGGCTTCTACTACCACCTGGAGCCCTACACGCACCGCTACCCGCACTGCTGGCGCTGCGGCACGGCGCTCCTCTTCCGCGTCGTGGACGAGTGGTACATCTCCATGGGTCCCGTCTACGACGTGACCCGCGAGCAGGTCACGGACGAGCAGAAGACGGCCAGCCTGCGTTACCAGATCATGGACGTGGTGGACCAGATCCGCTGGTTCCCGGCCTTCGGCTACGAGCGCGAGCTCGACTGGCTGCACACGATGTCCGACTGGATGATCTCCAAGAAACGCTATTGGGGCCTGGCGCTGCCCATCTGGGAGTGCACCGCCTGCGACGCCTACCAGGTCATCGGCGGGCGGGAGGAGCTGGGCCAACGCGCCAGCGCCGGCTTCGAGCAGCTCGAGGGCCGCTCGCCGCACCGGCCCTGGGTGGACGGGGTCGTCGTGCCGTGCCGGGAATGCGGGGCGGAGGCCCGCCGCATCCGGGACGTGGGCAATCCCTGGCTGGATGCCGGCATCGTGCCCTTCAGCACGCTGCACTTCCGCACGGATCCCGACTACTGGCAGAAGTGGTTCCCGGCCGACTTCATCACGGAGTCCTTCCCGGGCCAGTTCCGCAACTGGTTCTACTCCATGCTGGCCATGGGCACCGTGCTGCGCAACGAGCCGCCCTTCAAGGCCATCTTCGGCTACGCCACGCTGTACGGCGAGGACGGCCGGCCCATGCACAAGTCGTGGGGCAACGCCATCGAGTTCAACGAGGCGGCCGAACGCATGGGCGTGGACGTCATGCGCTGGATGTACGCCAGTGCACGGCCGGAGGACAACATCCTCTTCGGGTACCACACCGCCGACGAGGCCCGCCGCGAGCTGCTGGTGCTCTGGAACGTGCTGGCCTTCTGCACCACCTACGCACGGCTGGAGGGCTGGCGGCCGGGTCGCCAGGTCATCGGGACGCAGGCGCCCGATCCGGCCCGGCGACTGCTCGACCGCTGGATCCTCTCACGGGCGGCGGGCATGGCCGAGCAGGCGGGTGCCGCGCTGGCCGAGTACGACACGCGCACCGCGACGCGGGCGATCAGCCTCTTCGTGGACGACCTTTCCACCTGGTGGCTGCGGCGCAGCCGGCGCCGCCTCTCGCGCACCGGGGACGCCGCGGACCAGGCGACCGCCTTCGGGACGCTCCACCTGGCACTCGTGAGCGTGGCGCGCACGATGGCACCGCTGCTGCCCTTCCTGGCCGAGGAGTTCCACCAGGTCCTCGTGGCGCCGGCACAGAGTGGCGCGCCCGAGTCCGTGCATCTCACGAGCTGGCCGGAGGCGGACCTGGCGGCCCTGCGTGACCTGCCCCTGGAGGCCGCCATGGCCGACCTGCGCCGAGCCGTGGAGCTGGGCCGGACCCTGCGCGGCCGGGCCGGCGTGCGCGTGCGTCAGCCGCTGGGCAGGCTCTGGCTGGCGATGCCCGGTGGCGGGCTGGGCGCCGGCCTGTCGTCTGGCGCCGCCGACGAGCTTCAGGCGCTCCTGGCGGACGAGCTGAACGTCAAGGCCGTGGAGATCATCGGCGACGAGTCGGAGCTCGTGGATCGCCGCGTCAAGCCGCTGCTGCCGGTCATCGGCCGGCGCTACCGCGAAGCCATCCCGGCCATCATGGCGGCCGCCCGCGACAACGAGGTCACCTACCACGACGACGGCAGCGTGGAGCTCGCCGGCCTGCGACTGGGCCCCGACGAGGTGGAGGTCCTGGCCACCCCACGGCCCGGCACGGCGGTCGCCCACGACGAGGGCATCGTCGTGGTCATCGACACCGAGCTGACGCCGGAGCTGCGAGCAGAGGGGGACGCCAGGGAGCTGACGCGCGCCGTGCAGGACCTGCGCAAGCAGGCCGAGCTGGCGCTGGACGCCCGGATCCGCCTGTTCCTGGATGGGCCTCCAGAAGCCACCGGTCCGCTGGCGCCGCACCTGGCGACGGTCGCGGCCGACACGCTGGCCGAGGAGGTCCGCCTGGGATCGCCCCCGGCGGAGGCGGTCGCGAGCAGCGTGACGTTGGATGCGGGCCCGGTGACGGTGGCCCTGGAGGAGCTGGGTGGCTGAGGCGCCCGCCGCGCCGTCACCGTCCGCCGCGCCGTCACCGTCCGCGGCCCGCGAGGCGACACCGCAGCGTCGCCGCCGCTGGGCGCTCTTCCTCGGCCTGGCCGGCATCGTGGTCCTCCTCGACCAGGCCACCAAGCTGTGGGTGGACGCCTCCTTCGAGGTCGCCTCGCGTGCCATCCCGGCGGGCCAGCCGGGCGGCCCGACCGAACTGCTCGGCGAGTTCGTGCGCATCGCCAAGACCTACAACGACGGCGCCATCTTCGGCGTCTTCGAGGCCATCGCGCCGATCATGGCCGCCCTCTCGTTGCTCGTCATCGCTGGCATCACCTGGTTCGAGTGGCGGCACGGGGCGGCCGCCGGGCTGCTCGTGGCGGCGGGCCTCGGGCTGTTGCTGGGCGGCGCCATCGGCAACCTCATCGACCGCGTCCGCCTGGGCCATGTCATCGACTTCGTGGACATGGGCGTGGCCGGCATGCGCTGGTACGCCTGGAACATCTCCGATGCCGCGGTCTTCGTGGGCATCCTCGTGCTGTTCGCGGCCGCCCTGCTGGGCGACCGGGTGGGCTCCGGCCGGCGCACGGGCACGGCACCCTCCGCGTGAGCGAGCGCCGGGAGCTGACAGTGCCGGAGGGCGCGGCGGGCAGCCGGGTCGACCGCTTCGTGGCCGACGCGACCGGCCTCTCACGGGCCCACGTGCAGCGCCTCATCGCTGACGGGCTCCTGACCGTGGACGGGCAGCGCCTGCGCGCGCGAGACCCGGTGCGGGTTGGTTGGCAGCTTCGCCTGGAAGTGCCGGAGGTGGCCTCCGACGAGCCGCAGGCGGAGGACATCCCGCTGCGGGTCGTCTACCGCGACGACGACGTCCTCGTCGTGGACAAGCCGGCCGGCCTCGTCACCCACCCGGCGCCCGGACACCGGACGGGCACCCTCGTCAACGCCCTGCTGGGGCTGGAGGTGGCCGAGAGACGGGAGGCCGCCGACAGGCCGCTGACGGCGGCGGAGCTGGAGGCGGCCGAGGCGGCCGAGACGCACGCGTCCGCCGCGGAGGCCGCCAGCGTGGACGCCGAGGAGTCCGGAAGCGCGACCGAGCGGGCGGGCATCGTGCACCGCCTCGACCGCGATACGAGCGGCCTGCTCATGGTGGCGCGCAACCCGGCCGCGCACGTCGCGCTGCAGGCCCAGCTCAAGGCGCGCCGTGTGCGCAAGACGTACCTGGGGCTCGTGGACGGCGTCGTGAACGCCCAGCTGGGCCGCATCGAGAAGCCCATCGGCCGTGACCCGCGCACGCGCCTGCGGATGGCCGTCACGGCCGAAGGCCGGCCATCGGTGACCGGCTACCGCGTTCGCGAGCGCTTCCCCGCTTGGACGCTGCTCGAGCTCGACCTGGTGACCGGGCGGACGCACCAGATCCGCGTGCACCTGGCCTCCATCGGCCATGCGGTGGCCGGCGACCCGGTCTACGCCACCGGCACGACGCGAGCCGGCCCGGACGGCCTGGCCCGACTCTTCCTGCACGCCTGGAAGCTGGAGTTCGTGTCACCGGGGTCCGGTCGGCTGGTGCGCTGTGAGGCACCATTGCCGGACGATCTGGAGAGCGTGCTTGATGCCCTCCGCGCCGACGCAGCAGGGAGGGCCTGACGATCCACAGCGTCGAGGGTCAGCCGGGCGCGCAGGTGGTCATCATCTCCGGGCCGTCGGGGGTCGGAAAGGACACCATCATCGAGGCCATGCAGCGCCGGCGGCCGCCGCACCCGCGCCACTACGTGATCACGGTCACGACGCGCGACCGCCGCCCCACGGAGGTGGCTGGCGTCAGCTATCACTTCCTCTCGCTCGACGATTACGCACGCCTGCGGGACGACGACGGGCTCCTGGAGGCGTCCGAGGTGCACGGCAACTGGTATGGGACGCCGCGCGACCAGGTCCAGTCAGCGCTGGCTTCCGGGCGCGACGCCATCCTCAAGATCGACGTGCAGGGTGCTCACAAGGTGCGCCAGAAGGTCCGCGACGCGCTGCTCATCTTCGTCGTGCCGCCGTCGCTGGAGGCCCTCCGTGCGCGCCTCGTGGGCCGCGCCACCGAATCGGAGGCCGACCTGGAACGGCGCCGAGCGGATGCCGAGTACGAGCTCTCACAGGCGTCCGACTACGATCACGTGGTCGTCAATGAGACCGACCAGGTCGACCGCACGGCCGAGCAGATCGACGCCATCATCGCGGCCGAGCACGTCCGCCACCCCGACCGGCGCATCGTCGTCTAGCCGTCATGACGGAGCCGCGCTTCGTCGAGGTCGCCGTCGACGCCCCCGGTGTCCCGGGCGGCCGGACCTACACGTACCTCGTGCCGTCCGGCCTGGCTGACCTGGCGCTGGGCGAGGCGGTCCTCCTGGAGTTCGGTCGGCGCCGGGCCGTCGGGGTCGTCCTGGCCGAGGGAGCGGACCCTGGGATGGAGGTCAAACCCGTGCTCGCACGAGTGCGCTCCGATGGTCCGTTGCTGGGCGACCTGTGGCGCCGCTTGGCGCTCCACGTGGCGAGCCACTACCTGGCCCCTCCGGGCCTCGTCGTGCGCGCCATGCTGCCCCCGGGCACCCTGGAACGTATCGCGCTCTTCGCCGTGCGGGTCACGGCCGGCGCGGGCGGGGAGGCGCTCGGCACGGGCGGGGAGGCGCTCGGCACGGGCGGGGTCGCCAGCGCGGCCGAAGGCGCAGGCATCGCGCCGGGTGGGCCGCCGGACCGGCTGGCGGCGCTGCTCGAGGCCGCCGGAGCGGCCGGGGTGCCCATCGACGACCTGCCTGCCCACGGCAGCCGTGCGACCCTGTTACGCGAACTTCGCCAGCTGGAGGCGCGCGGCGAGCTGCGGCTGGAGTGGCGCATCCTGGCGGCCACGGCCCGCCCTCGGCAGGAGCGCTGGGCCATCATCACCCCGGCCGGTCTCGAGGCCGCCGTCGCGCTGGCCTCCGGCGGACGCCCGGCGGGCCCGCCACTGGGCGCACGCCAGCAGGCGCTGCTCGTCGAGCTGACTGGGGCCGGGCACGAGGGGGCAGAGGCCGCGCCGCGCCTCGGCGAGCGCCACGGGCCGGGGACCGTGACCAGCCTCGCCCGGCGCGGCCTGTTGAAGCTCGAGACGCGCACGCTCGAGCGCCGCGCCATGGCCGGTCGCGCGGCGTCGGTGCGCGGCAGCCGGCCGGCCGGCAGCGACCTTGATGCCGAGCAGGCCACCACCCTGGCCGCCATCCGCGGAGCCATCGACGAGGGGCGTCACGAGGCCTTCCTGCTGGAGGGTGAGACCGCCAGTGGCAAGACCGCGGTGTACGCGGAGGCCGTCGCTGCCACCCTGGCCACCGGCCGCGGCGCGCTCGTGCTGGTCCCTGAGATCGCGCTCGCGGCGCCGCTCATCGACCGGCTCCGCCACGACCTGGGTGAGGATGTCGCCGTGCTGCACAGCGCCCTCGGCGAGGGTGAGCGCGGCGATGAGTGGCGGCGTGTCGTCAGCGGCGAGGCGCGCATCGTGGTGGGCACGCGCATGGCCGTCCTGGCCCCGCCCGACCCGCTCGGCATCGTCGTCGTGGACGAGGAGCACGACCCGGCCTACAAGTCCGATCGCACGCCCCGCACACAGGCGCGCGACGTGGCGCTGGTGCTCGGCCGGCTGGCGGCCGCCCCCGTCGTCCTGGGCTCGGCGACCCCGGACGTCGTGAGCGTGGGCCTGGCTCGGCAGGGACGCCTGCGTCATCTCCGGCTGCACGGGCGGCGCTCTGGTCGCCCGGTGGCCGTGGAGCTCGTGGACATGCGCGCCGAGCTGGCGGCGGGCAACCGCGGTCTCATCTCGGCCCCTCTGGCGGCCGCGCTCACGGGGCTCGACCGGGCGGCCGGTGAGCGGGCCATCCTGCTCATCAACCGGCGCGGTGCCGCCAGCGTGGTGCTCTGCCGGGACTGCGGCTACGTGCAGGTCTGTCCGGAGTGCCAGCGCCCGCTCGTCTTCCACGCCTCGGTCGTGGCCCTGCGCTGCCATCACTGCGGCGCCACGGCCCCGGTCGCCCGCCGCTGCCCGGCTTGCGGCTCCGTGCGCATCCGCTATCTCGGCGGTGGCACTGAGCGCGTGGAGCAGGAGATGGGGATCCGCTTCCCGGAGTTGCGCGTCGCCCGCCTCGACCGTGACGTCGTCGAACGCAAGGGCGCTGCAGCCCGGGTCATCGACGACTTCACGGAGGGCCGCTTCGACGTCCTGGTGGGCACCAGCCTGGTGGCCAAGGGGCTCGACGTGCCCGAGGTGACGCTGGTCGGCGTGGTCTCCGCGGACATCGCCCTCAACCTGCCGGACGAGCGAGCCGCGGAGCGCACCTGGCAGCTGCTCTGCCAGGCCGTGGGCCGTGCCGGGCGCGGCGAGCGTCCCGGGCGCGCGCTCGTGCAGACCTACCAGCCCGAGCACCCGGCACTCGTGGCCGTGGCCAGCGGCGACGGTGCCGGCTTCGTGGAGGCCGAGCTGGAACGGCGGCGGCGCTTCGGATCGCCGCCCTTCGGTCGTCTCGTCAAGCTGACGGTGGCGCTCCCGGACCGTGACGCCGCCGAGGCCGCCGCCCGGGAGATGGTGGCCCGCCTCCGACAGCGGGCGCGCGACGTCAGCAGCCAGGTGGCCGTCCTCGGGCCCGTGCCGGCCTACGTGGCCCGCCGTGGCGGTCGCTGGCGCTTCCACGTCGTCCTGCGCGGCCCCGACCCGCTGACCGTGCTGGGCGGCGACCCGGGATCGCCCTGGTCGGTCGACGTCGACCCGGAGTCGCTCCTATAGCCCCGACTCGCGGAACGTGTAGCACTCGGGTGTACGATAGGCGCGCGATGGCCGGTCGCTTTCTCGCCATGATGATGGCCCTGTCGATGCTCGTGCTCGGATGCGGATCCCCTCCGCCCGAACTCTCCGGGACCGTGCGTGTCCTCGTGACCTGGACGGGAGATGAGCTGGCCGCCTTCCGGTCCGTCGTGGCACCCTTCGAGGATCGCACCGGCGTCGACGTCGACGTCATCTCCACGCAGGACCTGCGGGGTGTGCTGGACGCCGCGCTGGACGCCGGCGATCTCCCTGACCTGGCCGGCCTGGCCGGGCCCGCCCACATGCGGGAGCTGGCGGCCCGCGGGGTGCTTCGTGACCTCGGCGACATCCTGGACATGGGTCGCTACCGCGCCGACGTGGCCCCCACCTTCATCGACCTGGGGACCGTGGACGGCCGTCTCGTGGGCGTCTTCGTGCGCAGCTCGGCCAAGGGCCTCATCTGGTACTCGCCGAAGGTCTTCCGCCTGGGGACGCCGCGCACGTGGGATGAGCTGGAGCGCATGGCCATGCAGGCGAGCCGGAACGTGGACGCAACGTGGTGCCTGGGGCTCGGCTCGGACGAGGCCTCGGGCTGGCCCGGCACGGACCTCATCGAGCAGTTCCTCCTGCGCACGGCCGGTCCCGACACCTACGACGCCTGGGTGGAGGGTCGCCTGCCCTGGGATTCGGAGCCGGTCCGCGATGCCTTCGAGCGCTACGCGAAGGTCGCGGCCGACGGCGCGGTCCATGGCGGCAGCTCGGCGGCACTGGGCGTCGACTTCCGCATGGCCGGAGAGCCCCTCTTCAGCGACCCGCCGGGCTGCCTCTTCCTGGACCAGGGCTCGTTCATGCCCACGTTCTTCGTGGAGGCCGGTCACGAACCGCTGGCCGACTTCGACTTCTTCCCCTTCCCGCCGCTGAGCGAAGACGAGCCCAGCATGGTCATCGGCGGAGGCGACCTCATCGGCGTCCTCACGGAGCGGCCGGAGGCCGCGGAGCTGCTGCGCTACCTGGTCTCCGATGCGGCCCAGTCGAGCTGGGTCGCGCACGGCGGCAGCCTCTCGGTCAAGTCGAGCGTGACGGCCTACCCGGATACCATCAGCCGCCGCGCCGCGAGCCTCCTCAGCGGGGCGGAGGTCTTCCGCTTCGATGCCTCCGACCTCATGTCAGCCGACCTCAACGCGGCCTTCTGGCAGGCGGTCCTGCGCTGCACGGCCGATCCGGCCAGCCTCGACGAGGTGCTGGCTGAACTGGAGGCCATCCGGCGCGCTGGGCACGCCAGCTGAGCCGATGAGCGAGCGCGCAGCATCGGCCACGGGCCCCGCGGTGCGCAACTGGGCGTCCATCGTCGCCGGCGGCCTGGCCATCGCCGGACTGAGCCTGACCATCGTGAGCCTCCTGGTGTGGGGCAGCCAGGGCTTCGACCGCCTCCCGGCGAGCTTCGCCCAGACGACGCTGGCCATCCTTCCCGGTCAGCTGATGGCCGTCGGGTACGTCCTGGTCGGAGCGCTCCTCGGCTCGCGCGTGCCGCGCAACCCGGTGGGCTGGCTGCTCCTCACGGCGGGCCTCGTGATGAGCCTCATCCTGCCCATCACCCTGGTCGTGGATGCGGCGCACCAGGCCTTCCGACCGGCTCCCGGCAGCACGCTGGCACTGGCCTGGTGGATGTCCTCCATGGGGACGCCCGCGGCGGTCGGCCTCATCGCCATGGCTGGTCTCCTCTTCCCCAACGGCCGCCTCATCTCACCCGCCTGGCGACCAGTCGCCTGGCTGACGGTCATCTCGACCATCCTCCTGGGGCTCTCCGCCGGGCTCGACCCGGACGGCCTGCTGTGGTTCCCGACCCTCCCCAACGCGCTGGCGGCACCCTCCCAGCTGGCTCCCATGCTGACGTTCCTCGAGCTGGTCTCGATCGTCATGCTCATCGCGGCCATGACGGGACTGGTGGCTTCCTTCGTGGTCCGCTACCGCGTGGGCGATGTCGTGATGCGGGCCCAGCTGCGCTGGATCGTGTACGCCATCGTCATCCAGGTCGCTGGCACGCTGCCCTTCATCCTGGCCCGCTACGTCGTCACGGTGAGCGATGCCGTGGGCGAGCTCTTCGTGGCCCTCGCGGAGGTCGCGGCCCTGGCCCTGCCCGTCGCGGCGGCCATCGCCGTCACACGGCGTCACCTCTTCGGCATCGACCGTCTCATCAACCGGACCATCGTGTACGTCTCGCTCATCGGGGTCCTCGGCGGCCTCTACGCCGCCGTGGTGTGGCTCTTCCAGCGGCTCTTCGTGTCGGTGACGGGCCGCGTCTCCGAGGCGCCCCTCTTCTTCGCCGTGTTCCTCATCGCGGCGGCCTTCACGCCGGTGCGCAAGTCGCTGGACGGCATGGTCGACCGCTGGGCGAAGGGGTCAGTGTCGGCGGAGGGCCACGCTTCCGGCGGCAGCGAAGCGGCGGGCGCCCCGGGCGCGTCTCCGGCCGACGCTTCCGACGTCAGGTCCCTGGCACCGATCGACGTCGAGGACCCGGAGGTCCGGCGCATCGCCATGGCGGTGCTGGCCCTGCGTGGACTGGAGGCCCGCTTCGGCGCGCGTCCGGACGGGGCTGGTCCCGGGGAGCTCGACGACCCGTCCACGCGACTCTCCGACCTGGAGGCTGCCGCGGAGGGCCAGGGCAGGGCGCTGGCCATCGGGACCGACGGCCACGTGGCCTGCCCCATGAGCGGTGCCCAGGGGCCGGTCACGGCATGCCTGGCCTGCCCCCACCTCAGGGCGCTGCTCACCGTGCCACCGGTCGTGCGCTGCGGGTTCCCGGTGGTGGAACGTGTCCCCGCATCCTGAGGGCGCCCCGCCGAGCCGTCCTATACTCGAGCCATGACCGTCCGACCGATCCTCACCCTCGGCGATCCGCGGCTGCGCCTCGTCGGCCAGCCGGTGGACAGCTTCGGCAAGTATCTCCACGAGTTGCTCGACGACCTCACGCACACCATGCGTGCCGCTCCCGGCGTGGGTCTTGCGGCACCCCAGATCGGGGAGGCCCTGCAGGCCTGCGTCATCGAGGTGGAGGGCCAGCTTCACGAGCTCGTGAACCCGCGCATCGTGCGGGCATCCGGGGATGACCGCGACCTGGAGGGCTGCCTCTCCATCCCCGGCTACGTGGCCTACGTGACGCGCCGCGAGAAGGTCTGGCTGGTGGCCCAGAACCGCCACGGGCGGCCCGTCAAGTCGATGGGCTCCGGCCTCCTGGCGCGGGCCATGCAGCATGAGCTTGATCACCTGGCCGGCAAGCTCTATATCGACTACCTGGGATCCTTCGACGAGCTCATCGCCGTCGGCCAGGGGGAGCCGGACGAGGCCGGCGAGCCGGGCCGGGAGATGCCCGCCCTGGCCTGAGCGCGAACAGCATGGCGCGCGTCCGCACGCTGTTCTTCGGCAGTGGCACCTTCGCCCTCCCGGCGCTGGAGCGCCTCGCCGCGGCCTCCGCGGAGGGCACCCGTGGGGTGGATCTGGCGGCCGTCATCACGGCCCCTGCCCGCCCATCCGGCCGCCGGGGCGAGCTGCACCCGACCCCGGTCGCGGCTGCGGCCGGTGCCCGCGGCATCCCCGTCCTGACGCCACCCTCCCTTCGCCGCGACGAGGCCCTCGCTGACCTGCGCGCCCTCGACCCCGGCCTCGTCGTGCTGGCCGATTACGGCCGTCTCATCCCGCCGGCAGTGCTCGACCTGCCAGCCCACGGGGCCCTGAACCTGCACCCCTCGCTGCTGCCGCGCCATCGCGGGGCGGCGCCGGTGCCGGCCGCCATCCTGGCCGGGGATGCGACGACGGGCGTGACCCTCATGCGCATGGACACGGGCCTCGACACGGGTCCCATCCTGGCCCAGCGGAGCGTGGACCTGGAGGGCAGTGAAGTCACCCCGGAGCTGGAGGCGCACCTGGCCAGGATGGCCGCCGACCTGCTGGATGAGACGCTGCCCGACTGGCTCGCGGGCACGCTCCAGGCGCGCCCGCAGCCCGCCGAGGGCACCACGCTGACGCGGCCGCTGCGCCGCGCCGATGGCTGGCTCGACCCGGCACGGCCTGCCGTCGAGCTGGAGCGCCAGGTGCGCGCCTACCAGCCCTGGCCCGGCTCCTTCGTCGAGGCGGACGGCGAGCGGCTCATCGTCTGGCGCGCCTCCCCGGTCGAGGAGGCCGCCATCGAGGGGGACGCGCCCGCGTCGTCCAGCGCTGCCGAAGGGGAGCTCGTGGCGGTGGGTGACGGACTGGCGCTCAGGACGAGCCTGGGGCTGCTGCGCCTCGACGAGGTGCAGCCTGCCGGCGGGCGCCGCATGGACGGCGCTGCCTATCGCCGGGGGCGCCGCCGGTAGTCGCGGGACCGGCCACGCCAGCCTCGCGGCCCGCCACGGGCCACTTCGGGGCTGCGGCGCTACCATTCCGCGTCGATGCCCATGCCCGATCTCTCCCCGGTCTTCGACCCGGCCGTGCCGCCCATCGATGGCGCCGGCCTGCCCTTGCTGGACCTGCCCCCGAGCGCGCCCCGCGACACCCGGCCCGGCATCTCCGGAGCCTCCCCGCAGGAGCTGCTCTCGTGGTTCGCGGATCGCGGCGAGCCGGCCTTCCGGGCACGCCAGCTGGCGGACCACATCTGGTCGGGACGGGCCGCCGCCTTCGACGACATCCACACCCTGCCCGGCGCCCTGCGGGAGGCGCTGGCCGCCGACTACCGCTTCGACACGCTGCTGCAGACCGATCGGCGCGAGGCTGATGGCGGGCTCACCGACAAGGCCCTCCACCGGCTCGACGACGGCCGCGTCGTGGAGTCGGTGCTCATGCGCTACCCGGCCCGGGGCTCGCGCCGCGAGCGCACCACGCTGTGCATCTCCAGCCAGGCTGGCTGTGCGGTCGGCTGCCCCTTCTGCGCCACCGGGGAGCTGGGCCTGTGGCGCGATCTGCTGGTCTCGGAGATCATCGACCAGGCGCGCTACTGGCGGCGGGAGCTGCTCGCGGAGGACCGACGCCTGACCAACATCGTCTTCATGGGCATGGGCGAGCCACTCCTCAACGCCGATGCCGTGCTGGCCGCCTGCGCAGCGCTGAGCGATGGCAACCGCTTCGGCCTGGGCCAGCGCCACATCGCGGTGAGCACGAGCGGCGTCGTGCCCGGCATCGAGCGGCTCACGTCCCTGCAGCGCCAGTACACGCTGGCCGTCTCACTCCACGCGGCCCGACCGGAGCTCCGGGACGTGCTGGTGCCCCTCAACCGGCGCTACCCGCTGCACGACCTGGTGCGAGCGGCCACCGCCTACGCTGACACCACCGGACGCCGCGTCACCTACGAGATGGTCATGATCGACGGCATCAACGACACGGCCGCGGATGCCCGGGCCACGGCCGAGCTCCTGCGCGGCCGGCTCGCGCATGTCAATCTCATCCCCATGAACCCCGTCGCCCACACGCCCTGGCGGCCCTCGCCGCCGGAGCGCGTCGAGTCCTTCGCGACCGTCCTGCGGGCGGCCGGCCTGGACACCACGGTGCGCCGCAATCGCGGCCTGGACATCGGCGCCGCCTGCGGCCAGCTGGCGGCAGAGCACGCCGGGACGCCGGCACCGGCAGCGGTGCAACAGCGCCGCGACCTCATCGAGCGGCGCAGCGCAGCGGCCCTTCGCGACGGTCGGGCGCTCGAGGGCCGCGCCGGAGGGAGCGCATGAGCGCCGTGCCGCCACGACCGCACGGCGGCCACCCCGGGGTCCTCATCTCGGCCAGCATCCTCAACGCCGACTTCAGCCGGCTCGACCGCGTCGCCCACAAGCTGGAGCGAGCCGGTGTCGACCGCCTGCACCTGGACGTCATGGACGGCCACTTCGTGCCCAACCTGACCTTCGGCCCTGACGTCGTGGCCGCCTGGCGACGCGTGACCGAGCTGCCCCTGGACGTGCACCTCATGATCGACGAGCCGTCGCGCTACATCGACCGCTTCATCGAGGCCGGGCCGCAGACCATCACCTTCCACATCGAGGCCCCGGAAAGCGCCGAGCAGAAGGATGCCGCACTGGCCGCCATCCGCGCCGCGGGCCAGGGTGCCGGCCTGGCCGTGAGCCCGCGGACGCCGCTGCAGGCGGTGGCGGACCGCATCGACGTCCTGGACGTGGTCATGATCCTGACCGTCGAGCCGGGCTGGGGAGGCCAGGGCTTCATGCCGGACGTCGCCCCCAAGATCGCCGAGGCCCGTGCCCTGCTGGCCGCCGCGGGCCGCGGCGGTCTCGTCCACGTGGACGGCGGTGTCAACCACAAGACCGCGGAGGCGGTCGGTCGCCAGGGCATCGACGTCTGCGTCGTCGGCTCGGCGCTCTTCCAGCGCGGCCGTGACGCCTCGGAGGAGGTGGATCTCGTGCGCGAGGGCGTGCGCCGCGGTCACGAGGCCTACTTCGGCGCCGGGCCAGACACGGCCCACGCTGCTCACGGCGGTGGCACCGCTGCCGGTGCCGCGACCGGTGGCGCCTCCGTCCCGCTCCAGGGCTGAGGCGGTGCGCATCCTGCTGCAGCGGGTCAGGGAGGCTCGCGTGACGGTCTCCGGCGCAGAGCGCGGGGCCATCGGCCATGGCCTGCTGGCCTTCGTGGGCGTGGGGCCCCGGGACGATGCCCAGGTCGCCCGGGCCATGGCCGACAAGTCGGTCGACCTGCGCATCTTCCGCGACGAGGCGGGGCGCACGAACCGCTCGCTCGTCGACGTCTCCGGTGCCATGCTCGTGGTCAGCCAGTTCACGCTGTACGGCGACACGCGCAAGGGTCGTCGTCCCTCCTTCATCGACGCCGCGGCGCCCGACCTGGCGGCCGCGCTGGTGGAGGTCTTCGCCGGGACCGTGGAGAGCCGCGGCATCGCGGTCGGTCGGGGCGAGTTCGGGGCGGAGATGGAGGTGGCCCTCGTCAACGACGGGCCCATGACCATCTGGCTCGACAGCGACGCCTGAGCATGGCCGGCAGCCCGCTGCTGGGCCGCATCCACAACCGCGCTCTGCGTGTCCGCCAGCACCGCTGGCGCGTGGCGCCCTATCGCTCCCGCGAGCGCCACATCGTCATGGGGGGTGCCCCTCGCAGCGGCACGACCCTGCTGCGCCGGCTCCTCGACCGGCACCCGGTGATCTGCGCCGGGGCTGAGACGAAGCTCTTCGTGCCGGCCGCCTTCAACCTCGCCTGGCTGGCCGAGTCCTACGCCATCCCCCTCGACGACCTGGCGGCCATGCGACGAGCCTCCTCATCGCAGGCCGGCTTCATCGATGCCTTCGCCGCCCGGGCCCGGGCCGACGCGGGCAAGACGCGCTGGGCGGAGAAGACGCCCCAGAACATCCGCCACCTGGACTGGATCCTGGAGCATTTCCCGGAGGCCTCGCTCATCCATGTCATCCGCGATGGCCGGGATGTCGTCTGCTCCATGCGTGAGCACCCCGACTGGCGCTGGGTGGATGGCGCCTGGCAGAAGGTGCTGGTGCCGCGTCCGCTGGACTGGTACGCCGAGCGTTGGGTGGAGGACACCGCGGCCGGCATGGCGCGCCGGGGGGACAGCCGATACGTGGAGGTCCGCTACGAGGACCTCGTCTCCGACCCCGTCGCGGCCCTGCGCGCCGTCTGCGAGCGGCTCGACATCGGGGTCGACGCACCGTGGCTCGCGGAGGTCGGCAGCAGGGGCCACGCCGCGTGGACGGAGACGGCTGACGATGGGGGCGCAGGTCGATCGGCCGCGCGGCCCGACTACGAGGGTGCCGTGACCGCGGCCTCCATCGGCCGCTGGCAGCGCGACCTCACGGCCACCGAGCAGCAGGAGGTGGAGCGAAGCTGCGGGGCGCGCCTGCACCAGCTCGGGTATCTGCCCTGAACGCTGGTCTCGTCCGCCCGGCGGGCGGAGGAGCGGTCGCTAGGAGGCAGCCTTCATACGGGTCCGGCGGCAGCGCGTGCAGATGAGCGTGCGCGTCACCTTGCCGCTGTCCTTGACCGTGAGTTGCTGCAGGTTGACGCCGTAACGGCGGTGGGCCCGCACGCGGTTCATGCCGGTCGACTGCGGGTTGAAGCCGCCCATCGAGGTCTTGCCGCACGAGGCGCAGGAGCGTGCCATGGATGTCCCTCTGGGGTGTGGTGTCTCAAGGAGGCGGGTGCCAGGCTCTCTGGCCGCACGACCGCGTACTATAGACCATCGGCCCCGAGCGGACAGGTTAGGCGATGATGGGGGGGCCTGGACTGGCACTGGTGGGACGCGTGCTCCGGAGGTCGAGCCTGCACTGATGACCCGACTCTTCGTCGATGGTCCGACCGTGATCCGGGCGGTGGCGGCCGCCGTGGCGAACCTGGAGGCGCACGTCGACGAGGTCGACGCGCTCAACGTCTTCCCCGTCCCCGACGGTGACACCGGTTCCAACATGCTGGCCACGATGCGGGCCGCACTCGCGGAGGCGGAGCGCCTGCCGCAGGATCTCCGCGACCTGGACAGCGTCGGCGAGGCACTCAGCCGAGGCGCCCTGACCGGTGCGCGCGGCAACAGCGGCGTCATCCTCTCCCAGATCATCCGGGGCATGACGCATGGCGCGGACGGCCGTCGTCGTGCCAACGGGCTCCACCTCGCCGAGGGCCTGCGCAAGGGATCGGAGGTCGCCTACGGGGCGGTGCTGACGCCGGTCGAGGGCACCATGCTGACCGTCATCCGCGATGCCGCCGACGCCGCCGAGGCCGCCGCCGGACGCCAGCCCCACGTGGAGGCCGTGCTGGCCGACGTCATCGCCGCGGCCGCCAGCTCGGTGCAGCGCACCCCGACGCTGCTGCCCGTGCTGGAAGATGCGGGCGTCGTGGACTCCGGGGGCCAGGGCCTCTACCGCATCCTGCAAGGAGCCCTGCAGGTGAGGGCCCGGGACGAGGAGACGCCCGACCAGGACGCGTCGATGGTCGCTGAGCCGGCCGCCTCGGCTCCCGGCCAAGCACCGCCCGCCCACGCGGCTGCCCACGGCTCACCGGTCGCCGACTCGGGGTCTGCCCGCGAGCACGCCTCGCACGGCGAGCACGCCTCGCACGGCGAGCACGCGGGCTCAGCGCACGGCTACGAGACGGAGTACATGCTCGCCTCGGCTGACGGGCACATCGACGTCGCCGAGCTGCGGCGGGCCATCGCTGCCACGGGCGACTCGGTCGTGGTCGCGGGTGATGCGTGGCTGGCGCGGGTCCACGTCCACGGGGCACGGCCGGACGAGGCCATCGCCGCCGGCCTTCGCTTCGGTCGTCTCTCCGGCGTGGCCATCCGCGACCTTGACGACCAGGTGGCGCACGGCCACGCCACCGACGTGGCGCCCGTGCCAGTCCCGTCCGACGTCCGACCGGCCCCGGTTCGGACCGGCGACTCGGCCAGGCTGCACACGTCGGCACCGCGGGTCGCACCGCCCGTCACCGTCATCGCCGTCGCCAGCGCCGATGGCCTGGGCCGCACGTTGGCCTCACTGGGAGCGCGGGCCGTGCGGCCATCACACGGCACGCGGCCATCCGTCGGCGAGATCGCGGAGGCCATCCTGGCCTCCGGCTCCCCGCAGGTCATCGTCCTGCCCAACGACCGTGACGTCCTGCTGGCGGCCCGGCATGCCGCCGAACTGACGCCATTGGTGAGGGTCGGGATCATCGCGACCCGCAACGCTGCAGAGGGCATGGCCGCCGCCGTGGCCTTCGATGCCGGGGCGTCGCTCGACCAGAACGTGGCCCGCATGACGAAGGTTGCGGAGGCGCTTCGAACGTTCACGGTCTTCAGCGCCGCCCGCGATTCGGTGGTCGACGGCCAGGCCGTGAGCCGTGGCGACGTCCTCGCCATCGACGCGGACAAGCGCATGCTGGCCCGCGAGGCGAGCATCGCGGGGGCGACCCTGAGCGCCCTGGCTGGCATGGGTCAGCTCCGGGCCTTCGACCTCGTGACCTGCCATCACGGGGCGGGGCTGCCGGCCAGCGCCGTGGAGGACCTGCGTGGCCGCATCCTGGATCAGGTCCCGGATGTCGAGGTCGAGATGGTGCCCGGCGGACAGCGGCACGACCACCTCCTCGTCGCGGTCGAGTAGGGGTGGCCGGAGCCGCCTCCGGCTCGCCGCATCGACGTCGGCCCGCGCCCGTCGCGGGCAAGTCGGCGCCGGCCACGAAACGCCGAAGCGCGGGCACCGTGCCGCATCGCACCCCGGCCGACGCGGCCGCGGTCGGCGGGCTGGACACGCCCGTCGGCACGTCCGGGCTGCCGGGTGCCTCGACCCTGCACCGGCATGGACGCCGCCTGGGCATCCACACCGTCCGCGACCTGCTGACCACCTTCCCGCACCACTACCTCGATCGGCGCGACGTGCTGCCCCTCGCCCGCCTGGAGCGCGAGACACCCGGGACGACGGTCACCGTGCGGGCGACCGTCCGCTCCATCCGCGTCGAGCGCACGCACCGGCGGCGGCTCTGGCTGACGACGGCCACGCTCGAGGATGCCAGTGGCCAGGTGGAGGCCATCTGGTTCGGGCGGCGCTTCATCGAGCGGCAGCTCAAGGCCGGCGACGCCGTGGTCGCCAGCGGCAAGGTCAAGCTGCAGGGTTGGCGCGCCCAGCTGGACAACCCTGATTTCCAGCGGGACGACGGTGGGCCGATGCTGCACGTGGGTCGCATCGTGCCCGTCTATCGGCTCACCCGCGGCGTCCCGGCGCGAACGTTGCGCCAGGCCATCCGCAGCGGCTTGGACCGCTTCGGGCCGTATCCGGAATACCTGCCCGAGGACATCGGTGCCGGTCTGCTGTCCATCGGCGCGGCCGTCGCGGCCGCCCACTACCCGGACGACTTCGATGCGCGCGACGCGGCCGTGCGACGCCTGGCCCACGACGAGCTGCTGGCGTTGCAGGTGGGCATGGTCGCCCGACGCCGCCAGCGGCGCGACCAGCACCCCACGACGATCAGCCTGAGCGATGAGGATGACGCCTCCCTCCGCGCGGTCATCACGGCCGGGCTCTCGCGATCGGTCGGCCTGTCCGTGGAGCTGACCGACGACCAGCGCAGGGCCATGGACGCGGTGCGGGCGGACGTGGCCGGGAACGTGCCCATGCTTCGCCTCGTCCAGGGCGACGTTGGCTCGGGCAAGACGGCCGTGGCCGCCTACGCACTGGCGGTGGCAGCCCGGCACGGCGGCCAGGCCGCGCTCCTGGCACCCACCGACCTGCTGGCCCGGCAGCTGGCCGGCACGGTGGACGCCCTCCTGGCGGAAGCCGCCATCCCTGTCACGCTCCTCACCGGATCGCTCAGCGCTGCCGGCCGCCGCGCGGCCCAGGAGGCCATCGCCAATGGCCAGGCGCCCGTCGTGGTGGGCACCCATGCCCTGTTGCAGGGGTCGGTGGCCTTCGCGAACCTCGACCTCGTCGTGGTGGACGAGCAGCATCGCTTCGGGGTCGCGCAGCGGGAGGCCCTGGCGGCCAAGGGCCAGTCGCCCCACGTCCTGCTCATGACGGCCACGCCCATCCCGCGCACGCTGGGGCAGGTGCTCTACGCGGATCTCGACGTCACGGACCTGCGGGCCGCCCCGGCGGGCCGGGCCGGGACCCGGACCGGCATCCGTCGCCCCATGGACCTGGGCCCTACCTGGGAGCGAGTCCGCCAGGAAGCCGCCGCCGGTCATCGCGCCTTCGTCGTCGTGCCCCACATCGATCCCCTGGGCTCCGACGAGGGTGATGCCCTGGCCGCGGGTGAGGGCGACCAGGGGCTCCCCCTCTCGCTCCCCGCGCAGGACGACCTGGCCGCCGCGACCGGTGCGGAGGAGGTGGCCGAGCGCCTGCGGGTCTTGCTGGCGCCGCTGCGGGTCGGCCTCGTGCACGGCCGCCTGCGGGCTGATGATCGCGATGCGGAGATGACGCGCTTCCGGGATGGCCAGCTGGACGTGCTGGTCGGTACCACCGTCGTGGAGGTCGGCGTGGACGTGCCCGAGGCGACGATGATGGTCGTCCTCAACGCCGACCACTTCGGGCTCTCCCAGCTGCACCAGCTGCGCGGCCGCGTCGGCCGGGGCAGGGCGGAGTCGTTCTGCGTGCTCGTTGCGGAGGCGCCGGAAGGCACCGTGGCCGCGGCCCGCCTGGCGGCCGTGCGGGGCACGAACGACGGCTTCGACCTGGCGGAGCAGGACTGGCAGCTGCGCCGGGAGGGCGACGTGCTGGGGCTTGCCCAGAGCGGCCTGCCGCGCCTCCGCCTGGCCTCGCTGGCTCGCCCCGAGGACCAGGCCACGGCGCGCGCCTGCCGCGACCTGGCTGAGTCGATGCTCGACGAGGCCGGCCGACTGCGGCCCGCCTACGCGGCCTTCGGCGCCGAGCTGCAGGGCGGCTGGCTGGCGGCCGTCGCTGCCGGCGAGGGCGCCACCGACGAGGCCGTCGGTGCCTGAGGCGAGTCGTGCCTGAGACGGTCGTGCCTGAGGCCGATCGTGCCTGAGGCCGATCGTGCCTGAGGCCGGACGGGTCATCACGGGCAGCGCCGGCGGGCTGCGCCTGGACGCGCCCGGGCCGGGCACGCGACCCCTGAGCGACCGCGTCAAGCAGGCCCTCTTCTCGCTCCTGGAGGCGGAGCGCCCGGACGCCTGGGACCGTCCCTTCCTGGACCTCTTCGCGGGCTCCGGCGCGGCCGGCATCGAGGCCCTCAGCCGGGGTGCGCCGCGGGCCGTCCTCGTCGAGCGCGACGCGCGGGCGGCGGCCGTCGTGGCACGCAATCTCGACCGCACGGGCCTGAGCGCCCGAGCCCGGGTCGTCCGCCGCGACGTGGCTGCCTTCCTGGCCAGCGGGTCGGGCAGTCTCGCTGAGGCGCCCTTCGGCTGCGCCTTCATCGACCCCCCGTACGCGCAGGCGGGGGACCTGCAGGCGAGCCTGGAGCGCCTCGGCGACCCGCTCGCCGGCTGGCTGGACGAGGCCGCCCTGGCGGTCGCCAAGCACTTCTGGAAGGTCGCCCCGCCCGACCGGGTCGGCGCCCTCGTGCGCGTCCGCGAGCGGCGCTTCGGCGAGACAGCCCTGAGCGTGTATCGTCGCGCCAGCGAGACCGCTGCTGGAGAGAGCTGATGCGCCTGGCCGTCTACCCGGGCTCCTTCGACCCCACCACGTTCGGACACATCGACGTCATCGAACGAGCCAGCCGACAGTTCGATCGGCTGCTCGTGGCCGTGCTCGTCAACACCCGCAAGTCGCCCAGCCGCAGCGCCGACGAACGGGCAGCCATCCTCCGCTCGGCCATCGACGAGGAGCTCGCCGGATCGAGCGCCACGATCGAGGTGCTGGCCTTCGAGGGGCTGACGGTGGACCTGGCGCGGAAGCGCGGTGCGACCGCCATCGTGCGTGGGCTGCGGGCCCTGAGCGACTTCGAGAACGAGCTGGCCATCGCACACCTCAACCGGAAGCTGGCGCCGGACGTCGACACCGTCTTCTTCATGACTGGCGTGGAGCACGCCTACCTGAGCTCCAGCCTGGTGCGCGAGATCGCGGCCTTCGGCGGCGACATCAGCGCCATGGTGCCGGCCGCCGTGGTCCGCAGCCTCCGGGCCGCGACGCAGCCGTAGGGCCGCCGCGGTGCGCTGAGGCACTCCCTTGGTCTACAATGCCGAGTCGTCCTTGCCGTCCACAGGAGCCCGTGCCATAGACCTCATGTTCCTCATCGAGCGGCTCGATGCTCTCATCGAGCAGGGCCGCCGCGTGCCCATGAGCAACGCCGTGATGGTCGACAAGGTTTCCGCCACCGACCTCATCGAGCAGCTCCGTGTCGCCGTGCCCGAGGAGGTCCGCCAGGCCAAGCGCATCAACGAGGAATCGAGTCGCCTCGTGGAGCGAGCCCAGGACGAGGCCGAGCGCATCGTGGCGCGGGCCCAGGAGCAGGCCGCCTTCCTCATCGAGGAGCGCGAGCTGACGCGCGCCGCGGAGCAGCGCTCGGCGGAGATCATCGACGAGGCCCGGGCCGAAGCCCAGGAGATCCAGCAGGGAGCGGACGCCTACGCGGCCAGCGTGCTGGTGAAGCTGGAGGGCGAGGTCACCAAGGCTCTGCAGTCGATCCGCCGTGGGCTCTCCGCGCTGGACGAGCGCTTCCCGCCCGATGGCGCGGAGGCCGCGGAGTCCGCTGGCGCCGAGCGGACGCATGCTCAGCTATAACGTCGCGGACCTCCTGCGCGCGGCTCCCGGCACGAGCGAGCGGATCGCCATCGATGAGCCGTCCCTGGCTGTCGCGGAGGACCTGGTGCTGACGCGCCCGGTGCGCGGCCAGGTGCGCCTCTCACACTCCGGGCGGGGCATCCTCGTTCAGGGCCACCTGAAGACGGCGCTCGCCGAGCAGTGCTCGCGCTGCCTGCGCCCCGCGGAGGCGACACTGGACGTGGACCTCGACGAGGAGGCCCTGCCCTCCCTCGACCTGGCCACCGGCCTGCCCCTCGACACGAGCGAGGAGCCCGATGTGGTGCGCCTCAGCGACCACCACGAGCTCGACCTCGAGCTGGTCATCCGGGATGCCATCTCCCTGGCCGAGCCCATCGCCCCGCTCTGCCGGCCCGATTGCCCCGGCCTCTGCCGGGTCTGCGGCCAGGACCTGGCCACGGCACCCGGCCACGTGCACCCCGACGAGGTCGATCCACGGCTGGCCGCGCTGGCCGACCTGCGCGAGCACCTTCAGAATGCGGCGCCCGGCGTGCCGCCCGACAGCGAGCCACGTAACAAGGAGTAGAGGTCACCCATGGGAGTCCCCAAGCGGCGCGTCTCGAGCACTCGCAAGCGAGAGCGCCGATCCCACCACGCGCTCACGGTCCCCAGCCTGGAGGCGTGCTCGCACTGCCACCAGCCCAAGCGTCCGCATCACGCCTGCCCCAATTGCGGCTGGTACGGCGGCCGCGAGGCCGTGAAGATCCGCGAGAAGAAGCCCTCCGAGCAGGGCGCCTGAGGCGCCCGGCCCTCGGTCACGTCGATCGAGCGGAGTAGGACGTGGACGTCGAGGCCCTCAGCCGGGGCACCGAGGTCGGCCATCTCGAGCGTCCGCGGGTCGCCGTGGACGCCATGGGCGGCGACCACGCACCCGAGGAGGTCGTGCGCGGCGCGGTCGACTGGGCGCGCCTCCACAAGGACGTGGAGGTCATCCTCGTCGGCGACGAGGCCCGCATGCGGCCCTTCATCGATGAGCCGCTGCCATCGCACGTCCGCATCGTGCAGGCCTCGGAGACGGTCGGCATGGGCGAGCAGCCCGCGGTGGCCGTACGCCGCAAGCGGGACGCCAGCATCAACGTGGCCATGCGCCTCGTGCGCGACGGTGAGGCTGACGCGGTCGTCACGGCCGGCCACACCGGCGCTGGCGTGGCCTCCGCCATCCTGCACCTGAAGCGCCTGCCTGGCGTGGACCGCCCCGCCCTGGCGGTGCAGATGATCACCGACAGCGGCCCCCTCATCCTGCTGGACATCGGCGCCACGACCGACTCGACCGGCATCAACCTGGCCCAGTACGCGCACATGGGATCCCTGTTCAGCGAGCGCGTGCTGGGCGTCACGGAGCCCACGGTCGCGCTGCTCTCCATCGGCGAGGAGTCGGGCAAGGGCGAGCAGCGCGTCCAGGACGCGACCGCCCTCCTGAAGGACAGCCACCTGCGCTTCATCGGCAACGTCGAGGGCCGTGACGTGCCCCGCCACCCCGCCGACGTCGTCGTCTGCGACGCCTCCGTCGGCAACGTCGTCATGAAGTTCTTCGAGGGCCTCTCGACGGTCATGTTCGACATGCTGCGCAAGGAGTTCAAGCGGCCGCCCTGGGGTCCCATCGGCTACTTCTTCATGCGCCCGGGCATCGGCCGCATCCGGGCACGTTTCGACTACGAGAAGCTGGGCGGGGCGCCCCTCTTGGGGGTCAACGGCACCGTGCTCATCACGCATGGCGGTGCCCGGCGCCGCATGATCGGCTACGCGGTGGAGGTCACGGCCCTGGCGGCCCGGTCGCGCATCCCCGAGCGCATCACGGCCACACTCGTCTCCGAGGGTGCGGACCGCTCCACGGCGCTGCGCAAGACGGCCGCATTGCACCCTGGCGCCGTCCCCGCAGAGGACGCCGGCTCCGGAGATGACGCCCTCGCTGACGAGGACTCCGCCGCGGGCGAGGACTCCGCCGCTGGCCGGGACGCGCCGCCCCACGAGGACATCGTCCCCGGCGAGGATGCCGGGGCCGCGGCGAGTGGCTGAGGTCGGCGGCATCGATCGGCGCTCGGGCGCCCCGGGTTCGGACCTCCACGTCGCCGGGCTGCACGGTCCGGAGCGCGAGGGCCGGCAGGTGGCCCTGGCCGCCATCTTCGAGGCCGAGTTCGGCCTGCGCACGGCCGGGGCCGTCCTGGCGCGCCGCCTCGACGAGGGTGACATCGGCCCTCGTGCCGCCGCGCACGCGCGCCTCCTGGTGGAGGTCGTGGTCGCACACCGGGACAGCATCGACGCCCGGATCGAGGCCGTGGCGCCCGCCTATCCCGTCGTGCAGCTGGCCCGCATCGACCGCGCCCTGCTGCGTTGCGGCATGGGTGAACTGCTACACTGCCGGACGACGCCGGCCAAGGTGGCCATCTCCGAGTGGGTCGAGCTGGCTCGAATCTACAGTGGAGAGCCGACTCGCCGGCTCATGAACGGCGCTCTCGGGCGAGTCGCGAAGGACGCGACCGAGGCCCAACGGGGCGATGCCCCGTCTGGCCCGCAGGGCGAGATGGAGACAGAGGCCACAAGCCATACGGAGGGACCAGCAGAGTGACCGCTTCGACCTACGAGCGACTCAGCAAGATCGTCGTCGAGCAGCTCGGTGTGGACGAGGCCGACGTCAAGCCCGAGGCGTCCTTCGTGGATGACCTGAACGCCGACTCCCTCGACCTCGTCGAGCTTGTCATGAGCCTCGAGGAGGAGTTCGGGACCGAGATCTCCGACGAGGACGCCGAGCGCATCCGCACCGTCCAGGACGCTGTCGACTACGTCGACGAACGCCTCAACCAGTAGGCCCCCACAGGGGTCGATGCCGACCAGCGCCGTCGAGCTCGCAGGCCATCTGGGCCTGCACTTCCACGACCCCTCGCTGCTCGCCGCCGCGCTCGTTCACAGCAGTTACGTCAACGAGCACCCGGAGAGTCCGACCGACTCCAACGAGCGCCTCGAGTTCCTCGGTGACGCCGTGCTCTCGCTGGTCATGTCCGAGGCGCTCTTCCTGCGTCACCGGGATGAGCACGAGGGCGTGCTCACCACCCGCCGCGCCGCCATCGTCTCCACGCGGGGACTGGCGCGCATCGCGCGCCGCCTCGGCCTCGGTGATGCCCTCGTCCTCGGGCAGGGTGCCCAGTCCTCGGGGGAGCGGGGTCGCAGCTCGGTGCTGGCCGGCCTCTTCGAAGCCATCGTGGCCGCCATCTACCTCGACTCGGGCTTGACAGCCGCCCGCGACTTCATCCTGGCCTCGGCCGCCCTGGAGATGGAGGACGTCCTGCCGGCGGACGCCCTGAAGGCGCCCAAGAGCCGGCTCCAGGAGCGCGTCATCACCCTCACCGGTCACGCGCCTGCCTACCGCATCATCAGCTGCGAAGGTCCCGACCACGACCGGCACTTCGTCGTCGAGGCGTCCATGGACGGCCGAACCCTGGGCCAGGGCGAGGGCAGCAGCCGTCGCGAAGCGGAGACGATGGCCGCGGAAGCCGCCCTGGCCACGCTTGACGCCGACCCTGATCCCGTTGCCGGCGCGGCCGCCGTCAAGCCACCCGCATGAGCCTCGCCCGACTTCGCGAGCTGCGCATGGTCGGCTTCAAGTCCTTCGCGGAGCGCACCGTGGTGGAGTTCGGGCCCGGCATCTCCGCGGTCGTGGGCCCCAACGGCAGCGGCAAGTCGAATCTCGCCGACGCGCTCCGCTGGGCGCTCGGCGAGCAGGGCCGGGCGCTGCGCAGCCGCAGGGCAGAGGACCTCATCTTCGCCGGCAGCGCCAATCGCCGAGCCGTCGGCATGGCCGACGTGAGCCTCGTCATCGACAACACCGACCGCCTGCTCTCGGTCGACTTCGGGGAGGTGGAGCTCTCGCGGCGGCTCTTCCGGTCGGGCGAGAACGAGTACCTCATCAACCGTCAGCGCATCCGCCTGCGCGACCTCGTGGACCTGCTCGACGATGCCAACCTGGCTGACAACGCCTTCCTCTTCATCGGCCAGGGCATGGTGGACCAGGCGCTGGCGCTCCGCCCCGAGGAGCGGCGCCCTCTCTTCGAGGAGGCGGCCGGCATCCGCAAGCACCAGCGCCGGCGCAGCCGAGCGGAGTCCGAGCTGGCGGAGGCGGAGTCCAACCTGGAGCGGGTGCGCGACCTCCTTTCCGAGCTGCGACCGCAGGCCCGCCGCCTGGCTGCGCAGGCGGAGCAGCAGGAGGCCCGCATGGCGGCGGGCGCCGAGCTGGCTGGTGCCCTCGTGGAGGCCGCGCGGGCGCGTCTCGGATCGGCGGAAGTGGAGTCACGACGCCACGCGGATGCGCTCTCGGCGTCCCGGCAGGCGGCCGACGCTGCCATGGCGGCCCTGCGCGACGCGGAGGAGTCGGCCGCCTCGCTGACGCGCGCCCTGGCCGACCGCGCTGACACCGAGCAGCGCCTGCGGACGAGTCTCGATGAGGCCCGTGGCGCGGTGCAGCTGATCGAGCTCGCCCAGGCCCGCGTCGCCAGCGAGAGCGAGGCGCTCGTCCGTGAACGGGCCAGGGTCGGCGCTGAGCGAACCTCGGTCACGGGTCGCATGGAGGCGGCTCGCCGCAGCATCGCCGCCGTGCTGCCGGAGCCGGAGGCAGCCATCGAGGAGGCGCTCGAGGGCGCGGAACGGCGACTGACGGAGGTCCTGGGCGATGCCGACCAGCTGCGCCAGGCTGGGCGGGCCGACGAGGAGCGCAGCGCGGTCCAGCGGGCCGCTCGCCAGCGGCTGGCTGCCGACGCTGACCGCGCCGCTCGACGCGCTGCCGAGGCGACGCAGCGCCTTCGTGCGCAGGAGACCCTGGGCACCACGGCGCGCGAGGCCGCCGAGCAGGCCGCGCAGCAAGCAGCCGGCGCTGCCACGAGCCGCGAGGCAGCCCACGCCGCCGAGCAGGCCGCCGAGCAGGAAGCCGCCGCCGCCCGCATGGCGGCCAGTGAGATCGCCGCCGCCGCTGCCTCGGCGGCCGAGGGCCAGTCGCGCCTGCGCGCCCAGCAACAGGGCCTGGCGGCTCGCCGGGATGCCCTGGAGCAGCAGCTCAGGGACGGCACCGACGAGCGCGTCGTGCGTTCGCTGCGTGCCCGCGGCGGTCGCCGCTTCAGCGACGGGTTGGAGGTGGAGCCGGAGCTGCGGCTGGCCGTCGAGGCCGCCCTGGGTGACGTCCTGTCGGGACTCGTGCTGGACGCCCGGGACGCCCCGGCCCTGGCGGACGCTGCCGCCGTCCTGGTGTTGCGCGACGAGGGCGAGCTTCGCGATCGGAGCGACCGGGTCGCAGAGCGGGCCGTCGCGCGCCTGGAGGAGGCCGTCCTCGCTGCCGGCGGCGGTTGGCTCGCGGGGGCGCTTCGGCTCGACCCGGAAGGCCACGCTGCCCGGCTGCTGGCCCGCTGCGCCTGGGTCCCGGACCTGGACGCGGCCCTCGCCGTCCGCGCCCACCTGCCGGCGGGCTGGCGGGTCGTCACCCGGGCCGGGATGGTCGTGGACGACCTGGCCGTGGTCCGGCCGGCACCGGGAGTCTCGACCCTTGAGCGCCGAGCGGCCCTGGACGACGTGACACGCCAGTCCACCCGGCTCGATGCCGACCTCGAGTCAGCCGCCACCGCCGCGGCCGAAGCGGCTGCCGCGCGCAGCCGGGCCGACGCCCGCGTGGCGGCCGCCAGCGTCGCCCTGGACGCTGCGCGGCGTTCGCGCCGCCTGGCTGACGAGGCGGATCGCTCGGCAGCCTCCGTGGCTGAGAATGCCGCCCGGGAGCGGGCCTGGCAGGAGGCTCTCCTGGGGCGCGCCCAGGCCGAGGCGGCCGCGGCGGCGGAGGAGTCGGCGCTCCGCGCGGAGGAGCTGCGGACTCTCGACGTGGCCACCCCCGGGGAGCGCCGGGGCACCATCGACACGGCAGCGCTGCAGGCACTGGAGGCGCGCGCCGTCACGCTGCGGGCGGAGCGTGACCGGCTCGCTCGCAGCGCGGCCGAGTCGCGAGCGGTGCGCGAGCAGGCGCTGGAGGAACGACGCCGCGCGGAGGTCGGCCTGGGACTGGCCGAAGCCCGCCTGGAAGAGCTCGACCGTGACGAGATGGCCCTGAGTGGCCGCGAGGCCGACCTGGCCGCCGAGCGGGAACGCCTGGCGGCGGCCATCGCGGTGGCACAAGCGCGGCAGCGTCAGGCCAGCGCTGCCTTCGACGCGTCGATGGCCTCTGCCCGTGCGGAGCGTGACGCCCTGCTGGCGGCAGAGGCGGCCTCGGGGAGAGCCCGCGAACAGCTGCGCCTGGCAGAGCAGCGCAGCCGCGCCTTCGAGGTCGCGGAGATGGAGGCACGCCTCCAGGTGGATGCCGCCCGCGAGGGACTGCTCGTTGAGCTGGCCTCGATCGGGCCGGATGGCCTGACGGCGCTGCTCGCCCAGGCCGACCGACCGGCCCCCGGGACCCCGCCCCAGGCTGACGAGCTGCCCGAGCTGCTCGAAGCCGCGCTCGATGAGGCCCTCGAACGCTGGCGAACGGCTGCAGCCGCACCGAGCCCTGCCGGGGCACCCAGCCCTGCAGCGGCACCCAGCCCTGCCGGGGCACCGAGCCCTGCAGCGGCACCCAGCCCTGCCGGGGCAGCGGGCCCGGTCGGCTCCTCCGGGCCATCCTCCGAGTCCTCGTTCGAACCGCCCTCGCGGGTGCGCATCGCGGCTCTGCGGCGCCGCTTCAACGAGGTCGGAGCCGGGAACCCCTTCGCAGCCCAGGAGCTGGCCGAGGTCCGTGGTCGCCTGGAGTCGCTGGAGGCGCAGCGCGACGATCTCGAGCGCGCGATCCGCGACACTCGCGAGATGATGGCCCGCCTCGACGAGCTCATGACCGTCCAGTTCCGCGACACCTTCGCAGCGCTGGAGGGCGCCTTCGCGCGGCGCTTCCACCAGCTCTTCGGGGGAGGGGAGGCGCAGCTCTCGCTGACCGACCCGGCCGACCTGACGAGCACCGGCGTGGAGATCACGGCCCGGCCGCCGGGCAAGCGCCGCCAGCCATTGGCGATGCTCTCCGGCGGGGAGCGGGCGCTGACGGCCGTGGCCCTCCTGATGGCCATGCTTGAGGTGCGACCGGTGCCCTTCTGCGTCCTCGACGAGGTGGATGCCGCCCTGGATGAGGCCAACATCGGCCGCTTCTCGGCGGCCCTGCGGTCGCTCGCGGAGGCCATCCAGTTCGTGGTCATCACGCACAACCGCGGCACCATCGAGGCCGCCGACGCGCTCTACGGCGTGACCGTCGGTGACGACGCCGTCAGTCGTGTCATCTCGCTGCGCCTATCGGACGTGGCCGCGGCGGACCCGGCCCTCCGGGGAGCCCGAGCGTGAGCGACCCACAGGCTGGCGGGGCGCCCACCCGCATCCTCCTCCAGGACGCGCTGCGTCCCTCCCGCCTGGGGTTCGCCGAGCGGGTGCGCAGCCTGCTCGGGGTGGGCGACCCTGGCGACGAGACGTGGGAGGAGGTGGAAGAGGCGCTCATCTCCGCCGACCTGGGCGCGGAGCTGGCCGTCGAGGTCTGCGACCGGGCCCGCGCCCGCCGCGACCTGCCGCCGCAGAAGGCTCTGCAACTGGAGCTCCTGCACCTGTTCGCGACCCGCGAGCCGCGACCCTGGCCGCGCATCCCGGGACCGGGCATCCCGGCCATCATCCTCGTGGTCGGCGTCAACGGCACCGGCAAGACGACGTCCATCGCCAAGCTCGCCTTCCGCTTCAAGTCGCTCGGGGCGAAGGTGCTCCTGGCCGCGGCGGACACCTTCCGCGCGGCGGCCATCGAGCAGCTCACCACCTGGGCGGCGCGCATCGACGTGCCCGTCATCGCGCACGCGGCCGGCGCCGACCCGTCAGCGGTCGTCTTCGACGCCGTGGACGCCGCCAAGGCACGCGGCATGGACGTCGTCATCATCGACACGGCCGGGCGGCTGCACACCAAGTCGAACCTCATGGATGAGCTGGCCAAGATCCGCCGCACCATCACCAAGCGCCTGCCGGAGGCCCAGCCGGAGGTGCTCTTCGTGCTGGACGCCACCACCGGCCAGAACGGACTCCTGCAGGCCCGGGCCTTCCACGAGTCATCGGGCCTGACGGCCATCGCCCTCACCAAGCTGGATTCCACGAGCAAGGGCGGGGTGGCCTTCGCCATCGAGCGCCAGACGGGCGTGCCGGTGCTCTTCGTGGGCCTCGGGGAGAAGCTCGGGGACCTGCGCGACTTCGACCCCAACGCCTTCGTGGCGGCGCTCTTCGCCGTGGACTAGGCGCCCATCCCGGGACGACCGTCCGCCGGCGCTAGACTGCCTCCCTATGTTCGACGCTCTCTCCGACCGCCTGCGCCTGGCCCTGGCCGGCCTCACGGGCCACGGCCGCATCACCGAGGACGACGTCAACGTCGCCATGCGCGAGGTCCGCCTGGCGCTCCTGGAGGCGGACGTCAACTACAAGGTCGTCAAGGACTTCGTGGCGCGCGTCAAGGAGCGTGCCATCGGCCAGGACGTCATCGAGAACACCAACGCGGGCCAGGTGGTCGTCAAGATCGTCCACGAGGAACTGACCGCCATCCTGGGCGCGGGCGACCGGACCTTCCGTCTCAACGGCTCGCCGGCCGTGATCCTCATGGTCGGCCTGCAGGGCTCCGGCAAGACGACGTCCTCGGCCAAGCTGGCGCGCTGGATCGTGCGCCAGGGGCGCCAGCCGCTGCTGGTGGCTGCCGACCCCTACCGCCCGGCCGCTGTGGACCAGTTGGTGACGCTCGGCAAGGGCCTTGACATCCCGGTCCATGCGGCGCCACCCGGCACGCCGGTCGTGGAGATCGCCACGACGGCGGTGGTGCAGGCGCGCCAGACGGGACGCGACGTGGTCATCGTCGACACCGCCGGGCGCCTGCAGGTGGACGACGCCCTCATGGGCGAGATCCGCGCCCTGGCTGAAGCCGTGACACCCACGGAGACCCTGCTCGTGGTGGACGCCATGGTGGGCCAGGAGGCCGTGGCCGTCGCGGAGGCCTTCCACGCCGCCACGCCGGTCAGCGGCCTGGTGCTCACCAAGATCGACGGCGATGCCCGCGGTGGCGCGGCGCTCTCCATCTCGGCCGTCAGCGGCGTGGCCGTCAAGTTCATGGGCACCGGCGAGAAGACGGACGCCCTGGAGGTCTTCCACCCTGACCGGCTGGCGGGGCGCATCCTGGGCATGGGCGACGTGGTCAGCCTCGTGGAGCGCGCCCAGGAGGCCTATGACGCCAAGGAGGCGGAGCGGCTGGCGGAGAAGCTGCGCAAGAACAGCTTCACCCTGGACGACTTCCTGGACCAGATGCAGCAGGTCAAGAAGATGGGCCCGCTGGGCTCGCTCATGGAGATGATCCCGGGCTTCGGCGGCGCCGCCAAGCAGGCACAGGCGGCCATCGACCGCGGCGAGCTCGCCCGCGTGGAGGCCATCATCCGCTCCATGACGCGCGAGGAGCGCAACGACCCCGGCATCCTCAACGCCTCCCGCCGCCGGCGCATCGCACGCGGCTCCGGCACCAGCCTGCCCGAGGTCAATCGGCTGGTGAAGCAGTTCGGCGAGATGCAGCGCGTCATGAAGATGATGCGCGGCCGTGGCGGACGCATCCCGGGACTGCCCATGGGACGACCGTAGCGATCGAATGGTCGCCGCCGGAGTGAGACAATGTCCGGGGCTAAGATGATTCCGTCCACGGCAGCAGCATCCACGGAGGTGACCATGTCAAGCCTTCCCCTGAGCGAAGCCTCATCCCGCCGCGGCCTGTGGCGCTGGTCGGTCGCCGTGCTGGCGACGGTGCTCATGGTCGTCGTCGGTTCCGGGTTGGTGGTCTTCGCCCAGAGCGGGGCCGGCTCGAGCCGCGGCCCCGTGTTCCTGCCTGCCGACTCGAGTGTCTACGTCGAGGGTCGCCTCGACATGCCCGATGGTCAGGCCGATGCCATGGCCTCGTTCATGTCGGCGATCCCGGGCTTCGCCGACACGGGCAGCTTCCAGATGATCTTCGAGCAGGCCCTGGACGGCCTGATGTCGGAAGCCACGTATGGCGAGTTCTCCTACACGGAAGACCTGATGCCGCTCATGACCGGTGAGGTCGGCGTCGGCATCAGCGACCTTGCCGGGGCGGCCATGATGGATTCGGAGCCGCCCATCCTGGCAGGTGTCGCGGTGAGCGACCCGGCCGCCGCCAGCGAATTCATCAGCGGGCTGGCGCAGAGCGAGACTGGCGCGGAGCTGGTCGAGGAGCCCTACGGCACGACGAGCATCCTGAGCGACGCTGAGAACGCCATCGCCGTGTCCGGCGACTGGGTGCTCATGGCGCCCACCGTCGACATGGTCAAGGCCGGCATCGACGTGCTCGAAGGCAAGGCGCCGAGCCTGGCCGAGGACCCCGGCTTCAGTGCTGCCTGGTCGCGCGTGCCTGCCGGCCACGTCGTGGCGGCCTACATGGACTTCGAGTCGCTCGGCCCGCTGATGGACATGGCCACCTCGGCCGCCGAGGGCCAGACCGGCATGGACATCGACCTCTCGCAGGTCGCCGACCAGCTGCCCACGGACATGGTCATGTACCTGGCCGCGGAGGCCGACCGCATGACGCTGGAGGCCTACATCACGGCCGGCGAGCAGACCCCGAGCATGGCGCTCGGCGAATCGGACCTCGCCACGCGCTTCCCGGCTGACACGCAGATCTACCTCGAGACCCGTGAGCTGGGCACGACGCTGCAGACCGCCATCGGTGGGCTGCTGTCGACCATGGACGAGCAGACGACTGCCGACATGGCTCCCCTGGAGGACATGTTCGGGGTTCCCCTGCCCGAGCTCCTCGACTTCGTCTCTGATGCCAGCCTCGGCGCCGGCATCAGCTCGGACGGCCTCTGGCTGGGCATGGCCGGTGAGGTCACGGACGAAGAGGTCGCCAGCGACCGCGTGGAGCGCGTGCTGTCCATCGTTCGCCTGCTGGGTGCCGGCATGGGTGGCGAGGACGCCCCCCAGATCAGCGTGGACGAGACGACCATCGATGGCACGGTCGTGACGACCGTCACGCTGCCCATCGAGGAGGTCACTGGCGGTCAGCTGCCGGTGACGATCCCGAACACGCTCAGTGTCGCTGTCGCTGACGGTACGCTGCTCATCGGCCTGGGTGACTTCGTGGAGAACGCCCTGACCGGGGCGGAGGCCGATTCGCTGGCCGCCAGCCCAGGCTACGTGGACGCCCTGGGCGAGGACACGGCCAACAGCGGCGTCATGTACGTCAACGTCGGCTCGCTGCTGTCCGTCCTCGATCCACTCCTGGCCATGATGGCCCCGGAGTGGGCGGACATCGCCCCGTACGCCACGGCCATCGACCGCCTCATCGCGGTCGGCACGGCCGACCAGGACGTCATCAGCGCCCGCATGTCGGTCATCGTCGCCGAGTAGTCGAGCAAGGCTGTACCATTCGCCGGGCACCGTTCGTGCGGTGCCCGGCGCTCCGACGTCCGGCACCACGGCCGTTCGCGGCCCAGCGCCCCGCCCCACAGGAGGTCTCCAGAGTCCCTTGGCAGTGCGAATCCGCCTCACCCGAGTTGGTGCGACCAAGCAGCCCAGCTACCGCTTCGTCGTCGCCGACAGCCGCAGCGCCCGTGACGGACGCTCGCTCGACACGCTCGGTCACTACAACCCGCGCAGCGAGCCCATCGAGATCCATGTCGACGCCGAGAAGGCCAGCCAGTGGCTGGCGAAGGGCGCCCAGCCCACCCACACGGTGGAGCGCCTCTTCCGTCGTGTCGGCATCCTGCCCGACCTCGGCTAGCCATGGCTGCCGTCGAGCTGGTCGAATACGTCGCCAAGTCCCTGGTGGATGACCCGGACGCCGTGCGCGTCGAGGCCCACGAGGAGGATGGCGGCCAGGTCATCGAGCTGACCGTGGCCGAGGACGACATGGGCAAGGTCATCGGCCGCAATGGCTCGGTCGCCAAGGCCCTGCGGACGCTGCTGAAGGTCGTCGCCGCGCGCGAGGGTCAGCCCATCTCGCTGGAGATCGTCTAGCCGAACGTGGCCCCCTCGCCCGATGAGCGAGTCGCCGTGGCGCTCGTGCGCGGCCTGCACGGGCTGAGCGGCGCCGTGCGCGTGGAGGTCCTCACGGACACTCCGGGCCGCTTCCAGCCGGGCTCCATCCTCTACGTGGAGGGCCAGGACGCGCCCCTGACGGTGGATTGGATGGGGCCCTCCAAGCCGGGACTCCTGGTCCGCTTCGCCGAGCTCACCAGCCGCGAGGCTGTCGAGCCTCTGCGCGACCGCTACCTGGAGGTCGTCCCGGATGCGCCCCTGCCCGAGGGGTCGTGGTACTGGCACCAGATCGTGGGGCTGGAGGCGCGGACCACGGACGGCGAAGTGCTGGGCACCGTGCGCGAGGTCTTCCGAGCCGGCGCCGGGGAGGTCTACGTCATCGGCGGCGGACCACGCGGCGAGGTACTCGTGCCCGCCGTGCGTGGCATCGTCACGGAGCTGGCCCCAGCAGAGGGCCGACTCGTGGTCGACGCGGTCGCCCTGGACCTGCCCGCGCTCGTCAGCCCGGAGGACGGTCCTCAGCCCGCTGAGGCCGGGATGGCCCCCGACCCTCCAACCGAACCGGACGCCGGGGCAGATGCCACGCCCGACGCCGAGGCCGCCAGGCCCGACGCCGAGGCCGCCAGGCCCGACGCCGAGGCGGATGCCACGCTCGACGCCGACCCGGCATCCGGGTCGGCCCGTGGTGAGGAGCCGGTCCCGCCAGGATGATGCGCATCGACGTCATCACCCTGTTCCCGGGTGTCTTTCCCGGACCGCTGGCCGAGTCCATCCCCGGGCGCGCCCTGGAACGCGGGCTGGCGGAGCTGCACGCCCACGATCTGCGTGAGTGGGGGCTCGGTCGACACCGGTCCGTCGACGACTACCCCTACGGTGGAGGCGCTGGCATGGTGCTGCGGCCGGAGCCGGTCGCGGCCGCGCTGGATGCCCTGGCGCCGCCGGGCTCCGCGGCGTTCCGGATCCTGCTCGACCCGGGGGGCGAGACGTTCCGGCAGGGCCGCGCGGTCGACCTCTCGACGCGCCCGCACCTGGTCTTCGTCTGCCCGCGCTACGAGGGCATCGACGACCGCGTGCGCAGCCTCGTGGACCTCGAGCTCTCGGTCGGAGACTACGTCGTGTCGGGCGGCGAGATCCCGGCCCTGGTCGTCATCGACGCCGTCCTGCGCCTGCTGCCCGGTGCCATCGACGCGGCCTCCACGGTCGAGGAATCCTTCTCGCACGGCCTGCTCGAGTACCCCCAGTACACGCGCCCCGCGGTGTTCCGCGACGTGGCCGTGCCGGAGATCCTGACCAGCGGACACCACGGCGCCGTGGCCGCCTGGCGGCACGAGCAGGCGATCGTGCGCACGCGGAGCCATCGGCCGGACCTGCTGGCGAGTGCCGACGCGCAGCCGGGGGCGGCGCCGGGGGCCGGGGACGGACCGGACGCCTGAGCCCGGCCCACCCCTCTCCGGCGCAGAGCGGAGGCCGGACGGCCTGCTATACTCCGCCATCGACCCAGTCAGGTAGCGCCCTGCCCACGTATGCCCGCCGCCGACCGCGGCCACGGCGCAGCACCAGGAAGTGACCCAGTGACCGTCCTCGACGAGATCGTCGCCGACCAGATCAGAACCGACCTTCCGGAGATCGCCCCCGGTGACACCGTGCGTGTCTCCGTCAAGGTGAAGGAAGGCAACCGCGAGCGCATCCAGGTCTTCGAGGGCACTGTCATGCGCATGCGCGGCGGAGGCATCACCCGGTCGATCACCGTGCGGGCCCTGCGCAGCGGAGTCGGCGTGGAGCGCACCTTCAAGGTCAACTCGCCGCGCATCGAGAAGATCGACGTGGTGCGCCACGGTGTCGTGCGCCGCAAGCAGCTCTACTTCCTGCGCAAGCGCGTCGGCAAGGCAGCCACGCTCCGCGAGCGCCGCGCCTAGGACCTGCCTCCCGGGAGCACGGCCTGCGCCGTCGGTGCCCCATCCCGTCAAGCCACCAGCCAGCGGTGGAAGGGGAGACTAGGATGGCCGGGTGCCTCCCAGACAGCCGCACCTGCGTGCCGAACATGCCCTCTGGCGCTCCGGCCAGCGTCTCGTCGTGGGCGTGGACGAGGTCGGCATGGGCGCGCTGTGTGCACCCGTCATGGCGGCCGCCGTGCTGGTCCGGCCCCACACCCGCAAGATCGCCGGGGTCCGCGACTCCAAGTCCCTGACGACGAGGCAGCGCGAGCGCGTCGTCGACGAGATCAAGCGGCGCAGTCTTGCCTGGGGCGTGGGCGCCGCTTCCGTGGCCGAGATCGAACGCCTCAACGTCCGCAACGCCACCCACCTGGCCATGCGGCGGGCCCTGCGCCGCATCCCGGGCTACGACCACGTCCTCGTGGACGGGCTCAAGATCCGCGGTTTCGAGGAGCAGGTCGGCCCCTACACGGCCATCGTCGACGGCGACGTCTCGTCCTACGCCATCGCCTGTGCCTCGATCGTGGCCAAGGTCACGCGCGACCGGCTCATGACGCGCCTGGCCGTGCGCTACCCGGGCTACGGCTGGGAGCACAATGCCGGCTACGCCACGCGGGACCACGTGGCCGGCCTGCGCGCACAGGGCCTGACGCCCTTCCACCGGCGCACCTACCAGCGCATCAGCGCCATCCTGGCGGGCGATCAGCTGACCTTCGGGCTGGATGGGGCTGGCGCGGAGCTGGGCGACGACGACGGAAGCCATCCCGACGATCAGTGACAGCAAAGTGCCCCTGCCTACCATGGCCTGATGGATGTCGAGGGGCGGCAGGCCCCGGTCGATCGTCGGACCCGGCGGCGTGTCACGGGTGACCTGGCAGAGGCGGCGGTCGCGCAGCGCCTGGCCGCGGCCGGCTGGACCATCCTGGACCGCAACGTACGCGTGGGGCGGATCGAGGTGGACATCCTGGCTCGCGACCCGGAGGCCGTGCCCGTCATCGTGGAGGTGCGCTCCCGGAGCACGCCCGGGTTCGGTGCGCCGGAAGAGACCGTCAGCCGACAGAAGGTGGAGCGCCTCTACCGCGCGGCCTGGCAGCTGGCACAGGCCGGCCATCGACTGCCGGCCACCGATCGATGGCCCCGGCCGCCCGTGGCCTGGCTGGCGTGTCGACCTGGTGACCGTCGAGCAGGAGATGCCGACGGGCGGATGGCGCGTGACGCGGCACGTGCGCGGCCTCGAGCCGCCTCCCTGGGGTGGTGGTCGAACGGGTCGGGCCGACCGCAGCGGGTCGCGTGGCTGATCGGGCCCGCGGGCCTGCCGTGCTAGACTCCGGCAGGCCCCTCCACGGGGCATGAGCGCGGCCACGGCCGTGCATCACACACGCGCGCTGCTCCCCGCAGGGGTGCCGGGCGACCGTCGGTCGCCGGTCTGCGGATGACGAGGCGCGCGGAGGCACAACCGAACAGGAGGTCCCACCCCATGTCATCCGTCTCGATGCGCCAGCTACTGGAAGCCGGTGTCCACTTCGGGCACCAGACGCGCCGCTGGAACCCCAAGATGAAGCCCTTCATCTTCGCCGAGCGCAATGGCATCCACATCATCGACCTGGCCCAGACGGTCAGTCGCCTGGACGCCGCGCTCGCCTTCGTCACCGAGACGGTCGCCAATGGCGACTACGTGCTCTTCGTGGGCACCAAGAAGCAGGCCCAGGAGCCCGTCGCGGAAGAGGCTGCCCGGGCAGAGATGCCGTACGTCAACCACCGCTGGCTGGGTGGCATGCTCACCAACTTCGTGACCATCCGCAAGCGCATCGGGCGGCTCGACCAGATCGAGGCCATGCAGGCCAGCGGCGACCTTGACCGGCGCTCCAAGAAGGAGGCCTCCGGCATCCTCGAGGAGATGGCCCGCCTGCAACTGAAGATCGGCGGCATCCGCAAGATGCGCCGCCTGCCGGGCGCCATCTTCGTGGTCGACCCGCAGCGCGAGCACATCGCGGTCACGGAGGCCCGCCGGCTGGAGATCCCGGTCATCGGCACTGGTGACACGAACGTCGACCCGGACCAGATCGACTTCATCATCCCTGCCAATGACGACGCCATCCGCGCCATCCGGCTCCTCTGCCGGCTCGTCTCCGATGCCGCCATCGAGGGTCTTGCCCAGCGTGCCACCCGCGGTGCCGCTGAGCCGGTCATGAACGCCGACATCGGTGAGGCCGAGGAAGCCAGCGACGAGGTCATGGCGGCCATCGCGGCTGGCGGGACCTACAGCTTCGTGCCCGAGCCCGACGAGGACGACTCCATGCTGCCCGGCGAGGACGACCTGCTGGCCGAGGTCCCGGCGGAGGTCATCCCGGCCGCGGATGTGGCAGCCGTCGCCGCAGAGACCGAGGCAGCGCCGCCGCGCACCACCCGGGCCCGGACGCGCAAGCCCGCCGCCGCGGCCGTCGAGGCCGTCGAGGAGGAGCCCGCGCTGTCCGCTGCGGAGTCAGAGGACGCGGCGGGCGCAGCGGCCCCTGTCGAGCCCGCGGACGCGGCGGGCGCAGCGGCCCCTGTCGAGCCCGCGCACGCGGCGGGCGCAGCGGCCCCCGCCGAGCCGGTCGAGTCCTGACCGCCAACCACGAACGACGCGCCGGCACCCGGGCGGGGCCGGCCATGGGAACCAGGGACAGGAAGGGAACACACGAGCATGAGCGAGACGACGATCAGCCCGGCGCTGGTCAAGGATCTGCGCGACCGGACCGGTGCCGGCTTCATGGACTGCAAGAAGGCCCTCGCGGAGACGGGTGGTGACCTCGACGCCGCCGTGGCCCTCCTGAAGGCCAAGGGCCAGGCTGCCGCCGCGGGCAAGGCCGGGCGCGACGCCCGCGAAGGCCAGGTGTCCTCCTACATCCATGCGGGTGGTCGTCTGGGCGTGCTCATCGAAGTCAACTGCGAGACGGACTTCGTGGCCCGCACCGACGACTTCCAGAAGCTCGTCCGCGAGCTGGCCATGCAGGTCGCCGGGTTCCGCCCGACGTACCCCACCATCGGGTCCATCCCCGCCGACGTCGTGGCAGAGCGGAAGGCGGCCCTGCTGGCTGATGAGACGACGCAGAAGAAGCCGGCCGAGATCCGCGAGAAGATCGTGGAAGGCCAGCTCGCCAAGTGGTACAAGGAGGTCGTGCTCTACGAGCAGACCTTCCGCGACACCGAGCAGACCGTCGGTGAGATCGTCACCGACGCCATCGCCCGCATCGGCGAGAACATCAAGGTGCGCCGCTTCGTGCGCTTCGAGCTCGGGGAGGCGCTGTGACCGACGGCTCCCTGCGAGCCGCCGCCCCGGGGGCGCCCGGCACGGGCGCCCGCTACGGCCGCATCCTGCTCAAGCTCTCCGGTGAGGCCCTGCTGGGCGGGCGCCAGTACGGCGTGGACCCCGCCAAGTGCCTTGACATCGCGGCCCAGGTCCGGACCATCCGCGAGCGCGGCGTGGAGGTCGCCATCGTGGTCGGTGGCGGCAACATCTTCCGCGGCCTGGCCGCCGCGGCCAAGGGCATGGACCGCGCCACCGGTGACTACATGGGCATGCTGGCCACCGTCATGAACGCCCTGGCGCTGCAGGACGCCTTGGAGAGCTCCGGCGTCGAATCGCGCGTCATGACCGCCATCGGCATGAACGAGGTCGCCGAGCCGTACATCCGACGGCGGGCCGTGCGTCACCTGGAGAAGGGCCGCGTGGTCCTCCTGGCGGCCGGCACGGGCAACCCGTACTTCACGACGGATACCGCCGCTGCCCTGCGCGCGGTGGAGATCGGTGCCCAGATCCTGCTGAAGGCCACCAAGGTGGACGGCGTCTACAGCGCGGACCCGGCGCTCGACCCCGAGGCCGTCCGCCACGAGGAGCTGGCCTACACGGACGTGCTGGCCCGTCGCCTGGCCGTGCTCGACTCGACGGCGGTCAGCCTGTGCATGGACAATGACCTTCCGATCCTCGTCTTCGACATCAACCACGAGGACAACATCGCCCGTGCCGCGCTCGGGGAGCCGGTCGGGACGCTCATCCACGGAGGGAGGGACGCATGAGCGACGCTCAGGCTCGGTCGATCGACGCCCGCATGTCCGACGCGGTGGAGGCCATGGACCGCGACTTCAACCACATCCGCACCGGGCGCGCCTCCACATCGCTCGTGGAACGCCTGCAGGTCGACTACTACGGCACTCCCACGCCGCTCAACCAGTTGGCCGGCATCAGCGTGCCGGAAGCGACCACGGTGGTCATCCAGCCCTGGGACCGCAATGCGCTGCAGCCCATCGAGCGCGCCATCATGAAGTCGGACATCGGCATCACGCCGAACGTGGACGGCATGGTCGTGCGCCTCAACATCCCGCCGCTCACCGAGGAGCGCCGGCGTGACCTGGTCAAGCTCGTCCACAAGCGCATGGAGGAGGCCAAGGTCGAGATCCGCAACCATCGGCGGGAGGCGGTGGACGCCACCAAGAAGCGCGAGAAGGACGGCGACCTCGGGGCGGATGAGGCGCACCGTGAGCTGGAGGCCATCGAGAAGGCGACGCACCGCTGGACCGACGAGGTCGATCGCGTCGGCAAGGCCAAGGAACAGGAGGTCCTGGAGGTCTAGGTGACCGCACCGGCCGTGAGACGAGGCGCTGACGACGACGCGGCCGCCCTCGGCGGCGAGGAGCGGCTGCCGCGCCACGTGGCCATCATCATGGATGGCAACCGACGCTGGGCCAGGGCGCAGGGGGTGCCTGAGGCGCAGGGTCACGTGGCCGGAGTGGAGGCCATCCGCCCCATCGTCGAGCACGCCGCGGAACGGGGCATCGAGCGTGCTCACCATCTACGCCTTCAGCCGCGAGAACTGGCAGCGATCCAGCACGGAGGTCGAGACGCTCATCGGCCTTCTGGATGCCACCATCCGGGACGAGACGCCGCGCCTTGTCGAGCAGGGCGTGCGGGTCCGCCTGGCTGGCCGCCTGGAGGAGCTGCCCGTGGAGACCCGGGCATCGATCGAGCAGGCCATCCTGAGCACGGCCGGCGGGGCTCGCATGACGCTCAACGTGGCCTTCAACTACTCGTCGCGCTCGGAGATCGTGGACGCCGTCCGCGCCTACGTGGACGACGGCAACGACCTGGCCCAACTGGACGAGGGAGGCCTGGCCGCCTACCTCTACACGGCGGACCTGCCCGATCCGGACCTGCTCATCCGCACCGGAGGCGACCAGCGCATCAGCAACTTCCTGCTCTGGCAGGCGGCCTACGCGGAACTCTACTTCTGCGAACGCTTCTGGCCGGACTTCGGTCCCGCTGACCTGGATGCCGCCATCGCCGAGTTCGCCCGCCGGGCGCGGCGGTTCGGCCGCTAGAGGGAGGCACTGTCGTGCGCGAGCGTGCCATCTCGGCCGTCGTCATCGCCATCGTCGTCATCGCCGTCTTCCTGGCCGGCCAGCCCTGGCTGAGCCTGGGTGTCGCAGCGCTGGCGCTGCTGGCGTCGCTGGAGGTCTTCCGGCTGCTGCCCCCGGCCGGCTTCCCCGTACCCTTGCTGCCCGGCGCGATCTTCGCGCCCCTGGCCGTGCTGGCGGCCGCGTGGCTCGGCGACGCCGGCGCCTGGGTGCCGCTCTTCGTGGCGCTGGTGCTCATCGTGCTGGCCATGGATGCCTTTCGGAGGCCGGACGTGCGTGACGGCTTCCTGTCCTGGATGGGCGGCAGCTTCGGGGCGCTCTATCCCTCGCTGCTGGCCTTCCTGGCAGCCATCCTGGTCGTCGCCCCGGCGGTCCCGGACGATGCGCTGCTGGGCGGCTACCTCGACGCCGGCCGCACCTGGCTGCTGGTCCTGGTGCTGACGGTGTGGTCCTTCGACACCTTCGCGTACCTGTCCGGGCGGACCTTCAAGAAGGGCCGCTTCCTCAACCACATCTCGCCCAACAAGACCTGGAGCGGGGTCGTCGGCGGCACCATCGCGGCCGTCATCGTCGGCGGCCTGCTGGCTGCCGCGGCGGGCCAGTGGCTCCCCGGCGGTCTCGTCATGGGCTTCCTGGTGGCCGTCGCCGGGCAGGCCGGCGACGTCGCGGAATCGATGCTCAAGCGCACCGCCGGGGTCAAGGATTCCGGCCACCTCATCCCGGGTCACGGCGGCATCCTGGACCGGGTCGATTCATTCCTCTTTGCGGCGCCCGTGGTCTTCGGCTACCTGGTCATCGTGGGCTCTTGATGGTGGGCTGGGCGGCGCGCGCCGCAGTGGCACCGGCGCGGGGTCCCCGCGTCCGGGTGGCGTTGCTCGGTTCGAGCGGGTCGATCGGCCGACAGACCGTGGACGTCCTGGCCGCGGCCGGCTCGGATGCGTTCGAGGTCGTGGCTCTCGCGGCCGGCCGCGACGTGGACACGCTCAACGCCCAGGCCCAGCAGCTGCGACCGAAGGTCGTCTCCGTCGCGGACCCCGATGCCGCGGCGCGCCTGGTGCTTCCGGCCGGCACGCGGCAGGCCGGTGCGGATGCCCTCCTGGAGATGGCCACCCGCGACGACGTGGACCTCGTCATCGTGGCCACCGGCGGCGTGGTCAGCCTGCGTCCCACGCTGGCCGCCCTGGAGGCTGGCAAGGTCGTGGCCACGGCCAACAAGGAGACGCTCGTCAGCGCCGGCCACCTCGTCATGCCCCTGGCGCGGGCGCGCGCGGAAGCCGTGCGGTCGGCCGACCCGGCCTCAGCGCTGGCCTCACCGCTGGCCTGGCTGCGGCCCATCGACTCCGAGCACTCGGCCATCTGGCAGTGCCTCGTGGGGGAGGACCTGGCCAGCGTCGAGCGTCTCATCCTGACCGCCTCGGGTGGTCCGTTCCGCGAGTGGCCGCTCGAGCGCATGGCCGACGCCACTCCAGCCGACGCGCTGGCCCATCCCAACTGGACGATGGGCGCCAAGATCACCATCGACTCGGCCACGCTCATGAACAAGGGCCTGGAGGTCATCGAGGCCCATTGGCTCTACGATGTGCCCTACGAGCACATCGAGGTCGTCATCCACCCCCAGAGCCTTGTCCACTCTTTCGTGGAGTTCGTGGACGGCTCGCAGAAGGCCCAGCTGGGGCTTCCCGACATGCGCATCCCCATCCAGTACGCCATCGATCACCCACATCGGCGGTCCGGCCCGGCTCCCCGCCTTGACGTCCGCGTGCATGACCGCATGACCTTCGCAGCGGTCGACGAAGCGCGCTTCCCGGCCCTGCCCGTGGCCCGCGCCGCGGGCCTTGCCGGCCCCGGTGCCACGGCCGCCCTCATCGCCGCCGACGACGTGGCCGTGGAGCGCTTCCTGGCGGGCAGCCTCGACTTCGGGTCGCATCGTGGGCCTCGTGGAGGAGTCCGTGGCGCGCTTCAGCGTGGCAGGGGCACCGGACCTGGACGGGCTGGAGGCCATCGACGCCGAGGTGCGTGCCTGGGCGCGGCAGGCCGTCATCGGCGGCAGGGGGATGAGCGCCTGATGGACTTCCTGGTCAACCTCCTCATCCTGCTGGCGATCATCGTGCCGCTCGTGCTCGCCCACGAGCTGGGCCACTTCGTCATGGCCCGCCGCGCCGGTGTGAGGGTCCACGAATTCGGCATCGGATTCCCGCCCCGGGCTGCCATCCTGCGGCGCGGCACGGAGACCATCTACTCGCTCAACTGGCTGCCCATCGGCGGCTTCGTGCGCCTGGAAGGGGAGGAGGGCGAGTCGCTCGACCCGCGCGCCTTCGTCAACCAGAAGCTGGGCACGCGCCTGCGCATCCTGGTGGCGGGCGTGGTCGTCAACTTCGGCATCGCGTGGCTCATCTTCACCCTCATCGCCCTGTTCGCGGAGCCCGTCTGGGACGTGCGCGTCAACGAGGTGGTGCCGGACTCGCCGGCGGATCGCATCGGGCTGGTGGCCAGCCGCGTCATCGGGGAGACGGAGCCCATCGAGCTCGTGGACGCCGACGGGCAACCCACTGGCGAGACGCGCCGCTTCCCCATCTACGACGACTCCGGGGACCTGCTGGTGGCTGTGGACGGCCAGCGCTTCCCGGTCTTCGACGACATCGCCAGCGACCCGTCGGATCCCCGCAGCGGTCCGTTGCGCTATCTGGCGACCCGTGCTGGAGAGACCGTCGTGCTGACCGTGGTCCACGCCGATGGCGGCCGAGAGGACCTGGAGGTGACGCTGCGGACACCGGAGGAAGTCGCCGCCGGCCTCGGCGCCCTGGGCTTCCTGCCCGGCAACGAGTACGGCTCGCGCCAGAACGGCATCCTCGAGTCGATGGCCATCGGCCTGCAGCGCACGGTGGAGGCCTCCACCCTGATCCTGCGCGGTGTGGGCGAGCTCGTCGCCTCGCTCCTCCAGGGTCCCGGGGCGGCCCTGCCCGTGGCCGGCCCGCTCGGCGTCGCCGACCTCGTGGGCGGGGTGCGCGAATCGGCGCCGCCGGTCATCCTCCTGTGGCTGGTGGGCCTGCTGTCGGCCAACCTTGCGGTCTTCAACATCCTGCCCTTCCCGCCCATGGACGGGGGTCGCGTGGCCATGGCCCTGGTCCAGGCGGCCAGCCGCAATCGCGTCAGCCCCGCCACGGAGCGACTGGTGTACCTGACGGGCTTCGTGATGCTCATGACCCTGCTGGTGCTCGTGACCTGGTCGGACATCCAGCGACTGGCCACGTGAGCGCGGCGCCCGGGCGCGCCCGCCGCCAGACCCCCACCGTGATCGTGGGTGGCGTGGCCGTGGGATCGGAGGCACCCATCGTGGTGCAGTCGATGACCAACACGGACACGGCCGACGCCGACGCCACGGCTCTCCAGGTGGCGGCCCTGGCACACGCGGGCAGCGAGCTGGTGCGTGTCACGGTCAACAACGACGCGGCGGCCGCGGCCGTGCCGCTCATCCGCCGCAAGCTGGACGACCTGGGCATCGGCGTGCCGCTGGTGGGCGACTTCCACTACAACGGGCACCAGCTGCTGCGCGAGCACCCGGCCGCCGCCGCGGCGCTGGCCAAGTACCGCATCAACCCTGGCAACGTGGGCGGCAAGCGGCGTGACGAGCACTTCGCCACCATCATCGGGGTCGCCATCGAGCACGACAAGCCGGTCCGCATCGGTGTCAACTGGGGCTCGCTGGACCAGGACCTCCTCACGGAGCTCATGGAGGCCAACGCCCGCTCGGCCGCGCCGGTCGAGGCGCGCGACGTGCTCATCGAGGCCATGATCGCCTCTGCCCTGCGCTCTGCGGAGCTGGCGGAGGCCACGGGCCTGGCCCACGACCGCATCATCGTGAGCGCCAAGGTCAGCGCCGTGCGCGATCTCGTCGACACCTACCGCGAGCTGGCGCGCCGCTGCGACTACCCCCTGCACGTGGGCCTCACCGAGGCCGGCATGGGCATGAAGGGCACCGTCGCGTCGGCGGCGGGCCTGGCCATCCTGCTCGACGAGGGCATCGGCGACACCATCCGTGTCTCGCTCACGCCGGCACCCGGCGGCGACCGCACGGAAGAGGTGCAGGTGGCCATGCAGGTGCTGCAGTCGCTGGGCCTGCGCTCCTTCCGTCCGCAGGTCAGCGCCTGTCCCGGCTGCGGCCGCACCACGAGCACCTTCTTCCAGGAGATGGCGCAGCGCATCGAGCGGCATATCGCCGAGCGCATGCCCGAGTGGTCGTCGCGCTACCCGGGCGTGGAGGACATGCACGTGGCCGTCATGGGCTGCGTCGTCAACGGGCCCGGCGAGTCCAAGCAGGCCGACATCGGCATCAGCCTGCCCGGCACCTTCGAGGAGCCCGTGGCACCCGTCTTCGTGGACGGCGCGCTGCACACCACGCTGCGTGGCGAGGGCCTCGTGGAGGCGTTCATCGGGCTATTGGAGGGCTACGTGGAGCGCCGCTACGGCGGAGGGGCGGCGTAGGACATCGGGTCGACCGTCCTGGTGTGCCTGACGCGAGGGGATCGAGAGCTGCCGGCTCGCCCGGGCGCCATGCGATGGTCGGACTGCGCGGGGTGGCATCTGCGCGGGCGACGGCCGGCGGGCTGACGACCGGGATTCCCGCCCAACGGGACATCTTGACTACGCGGGGGCCTGCCGCGGACGCCTATCCCGCCAAACGGGACATCTTGACTACGCGGGAGCGTGGGTCACTCACGCCTTCCCGTGGGACGGGAACGATCGTCACTCCGTCCCGCCCGGCGGGAAGAACGCGCATGTCACATGCCCTCGGGCCCGGTCTGAAGTCCCTGGGAGCCGCAGACCGCCGCCGACTGGTCGAGATGGGTCGTCTGGCGGGAATGCCCACATCACCGTCCTCGTGCGACCCTCGCCGCAGCGCCGCCGTACGCTACGATTCCCGACGCCGCGAGGGTGACCGGCTGCCGGTCCGCCCGCCCGCTCCCAGAGTGCACCAGGAGGCCACGTGTCCAACGCCGGTTTCGTCAGCGACCTGACCCGTCAGTCCGAGGACTTCCCGGGCTGGTACAACGACCTGGTCCTGAAGGCGGAGCTGGCCAGCTACTCGCCGGTGCGCGGCTGCATGATCATCCGCCCCTACGGCTTCGCCATCTGGGAGTCGATGCGCGACGAGCTGGACCGCCACATCAAGCGCACCGGGCACAGCAACGTCTACTTCCCCCTCTTCGTGCCCAAGTCGCTCCTGGAGCGAGAGGCGGAGCACGTCGAGGGCTTCGATCCGCAGGTCGCCTGGGTCACCCGCGCCGGGGGCGAGGAGCTGGCCGAGCCGCTGGCCATCCGCCCCACGAGCGAGGCCATCATCGCCGAGGTCGTGAAGGACTGGATCCAGTCCTACCGCGACCTGCCCCTGCTCATGAACCTCTGGAACAACGTCGTGCGCTGGGAGCTGCGCACGCGCCTCTTCCTGCGCACCACGGAGTTCCTGTGGCAGGAGGCGCACACCTTCCACGCCACCGAGGAGGAGGCCGCGGCGGAGGTGGCCATCGGCCTGGAGGCCTACCGCGCCGTGGCCGAGGAGTGGCTGGCCATCCCCGTCATCCGCGGCCGCAAGTCGCCCGCGGAGACGTTCCCCGGAGCCGTCTACACGCACGCCATCGAGGCCATGATGCGTGACCGCAAGGCGCTCCAGGCGGGCACCAGCCACATGCTCGGCCAGAACTTCGCCAAGGCCGCGGACATCCAGTTCCTCGACCGCGACAACCAGCGCAAGCACCCCTACGGCACCTCCTGGGGCTTCTCGACGCGCATGGTCGGCGCCACGATCATGGCCCACGGCGACGACCACGGCCTCGTCCTGCCGCCCAACGTGGCGCCCACGCAGGTCGTCGTGGTGCCCATCTTCCGCAGCGAGGACGATCGCCGCGCCGTGGCCGGCGCCATCGAGACGCTGGAGGCCGCCCTGGCGGATGTCCAGACCGCGTCCGGCCCGCTGCGCCTGAAGGTCGACTGGCGCGAGGAGACGCCCGGCTTCAAGTACAACCACTGGGAGCTGCGTGGCGTGCCGCTGCGCCTTGAGATCGGCCCGCGGGACGTGGCCGCCGGCCAGGCCGTCGTGGTGCGCCGCTTCGACCGGGTCAAGGAGGCCCTGCCCCTCGCGAGCCTCGCCGGGGAGCTGCCGCGGCGCCTGGCCGACTATCAGGCGGCCGTGCTGCAGCGCGCCATCGACTTCCGCGAGCAGCACACGCATCGCGTGGACACGCTCGGCGAGATGGGCGAGATCCTCGATGCCGGTGGCGGCTTCATGCTGGCGCCGTGGTGCGGCTCGGCCGAGTGCGAGAAGGCCGTCTCCGCGCAGAACGGGGCCACCATCCGGGTCATCCCCTTCGACTCGCCCGATGAGGCCGGCGCCTGCGTGCTGGATGGGCGGCCCAGCGAGCGGCGCGTCCTCTTCGCGCGCGCCTACTAGCCGCGCCGGCTGAGCCGCCAGGACCGCCGCCGGACCGGGCAGGGCACCAGCCAGCCGCCGCGCCATGGCCATCCTCTGCCGCGACATCGGCCTGCTGCTGCTCCAGGCGCCGCACACGGGCTCCACGTCCCTGGGCACGCTGCTGCGCACGGAGCTGGGTGGCGAGATGCTCGTGGAGGAGCGCGTCTACGACGCCCGCGGCCGCGTCGTGCTGCGCCAGAAGCACCAGACGCTGGCGCAGCTGATGGAGGCAGGCCTCGTCACAGCCGAGCAGCGTGCGGACCTGCTCGTGGTGGTCGGCATCCGCAATCCCTTCGACCTGGTCCTCACGGAGTACGCCCGCAACCGCGAGGCCGGCAGCATCTCTGCCCCGCAACGGCTGCTGCGCCGACTGCCCGGCGCCAGCCCCGACTTCAGTCCCCACGATTTCGAGCGTTTCGTGCAGCGCCGCTACGAACCCGGCCGACTCTTCCGCCTGGCGGGGCGGCGCCCCGTCGTCCCGACCGACTGGACCGTCGGCGCCGACCACATCATCCGCTTCGAGCACATGCAGGAGGACCTCGACGCCGCCCTGCGCAAGGTCGGCGTCACCGAGCGCCACCTCCTGCCCCACCGCAACCCCACGACCTCCCGTGCCGACCGCCACTACCGCGAGGTCTACACGGAGCGTGCGCGCGCCATCGTCGGCCGCGTCTACGCCCGCGAGCTGCGCCAGCACGGCTACCGGTTCGAGGCCGAGGAGGGGAGCCCAGGGTGATATACTCATCGACCGCACGTCTGGCCGCCTGAAACGTGGGTGACCCCCACGTTTTGTTGTGACCACGGGCGCATCGACGGAACGAGAGGAGGCGACGCATGAGCCGGGACTTCATCGGCGCGCTCCTGCAGCTCAATGCCGAGAAGGGCCTCCCGCGCGAGCAGCTCGTGCGCACCGTGGAGGACGCCATCCAGAGCGCCTACCGGCGCGTGGCACCCGGGTACGAGGACGTCTACGTCAAGCTGGACACGGAGACCGGCGAGATGCGCATCTTCCGGGCGCGCATCGTCGTCTCGGAGGTCGAGGACGAGACCACCCAGTGGACACCGGCGCAGGCCCAGGAGCCACGATCCGGCGGCCGTCCTCGGTGACCTCGTCGAGTACGAGCAGCTGGAGCCCACCCACTTCGGGCGGGTCGGCGCCCAGGTCGCCGGTCAGGTCGTGCGCCAGCGCCTGCGCGAGGCGGAGCGCGAGACGCTCTTCGACGAGTTCGCCCACCGCGAGGGCGAGATCATCACCGGCAGCGTGAGCCGCGTGGAGCCCGCCGGCGTCATCCTGGACCTGGGCAAGGCGGAAGCCATCCTGCGCACCACGGACCAGTCGGCCTCGGAGCACTATCGCATCGGCCAGCACGTCAAGGCGTACGTCCTGGAGGTGCGGCGCACGCCGCGCGGTCCGCTCATCTATGTCAGCCGCACCCACAAGTCCTTCCTGCGCCGGCTCTTCGAGCTGGAGGTGCCGGAGATCCAGGCCGGCACCGTTGAGATCCGCGCCATCGCCCGGGAGGCGGGCAGCCGCAGCAAGATGGCCGTCTCCAGCCGCCAGGAGGGCCTCGACCCGGTCGGCGCCACGGTCGGCCAGCGCGGCGGCCGCGTGCAGGCCGTCGTGGCGGAGCTGGGCGGCGAGAAGATCGACATCATCCCCTGGGCGGACGACCCGGACGTCTTCGTGGCCAACGCCCTCAGCCCGGCCCAGGTCGTGGGCGTCAAGATCGACGAGCCCAATCGCATCGCCGCGGTCACCGTGCCGGAGCGCATGCTCTCGCTGGCCATCGGACGCGAGGGTCAGAACGCGCGCCTGGCCGCCAAGCTGACCGGCTGGCGCATCGACATCCGCTCCGAGAACGGGCCGCACCCTGAGGATGACGCGGCGGCCAGCCCACCGCAGGTGGTCGCTGCGCCGGCGCCCGACCCGCAGCCCGTCCCCGACCATGAGCCCGCCCCCGACCGGCAGCCCGACACCGAGCCCGACCCAGGGCCCGACCCCGACCCGCAGCCCGACCACGAGCCCGACCCAGGGCCCGACCACGACCGGGAGCCCGCCGCCGAGCCGGAGCCCGACCACGACAGGGCAGATGCGGAAGCGGCGGAGGTGCAGCCGTAGCCGGCAGCGCGGTCGCCGGGGTGCGACACGTTCCAGCACGGACCTGTGTCGCCTGCCGCACGCGCCGCGACAAGGCCGCCCTGGTGCGGATCGTGCGCCGGCCGGATGGCCGTGTCGTGCTCGACCACGATGGACGGCTCGAGGGGCGCGGCGCCTACCTGTGTGCGGATGGCGCCTGTTGGGCCCTGGCCCTGCGGCGATCGGCGCTGCAGCGCGCGCTGCGCTCCGCACTGCCTGATGACCTGAAGACCCGATTGGAGCAAGGTGACGCGGCTCCTGGCCCAGTCACGACCGGCCGCCGGGCTCCGCAGATGATGCTGGGAGGCACCGATGGCACGTAGTCGCAGCGGCACCCGCGGACGGCGGGGGCCCAAGAAGCCTCGCAAGTGGACCGAGGGCGGCGATAGCCCGGTCAGGGTCGCCGACCCGGCGACGCGCGGCGCCGTGGAGATCCCGGACTCCATCACCGTCAAGGAGCTCGCCGAGCTGATCGGCATCAACTCCGCGGACGTCATCCGGGAGCTCATCCGGAGCGGCATCTTCGCCACCATCAACCAGACCATCGACCGTGAGACGGCCGCGCTGGTCACGGCGGAGCTCGGCTTCGAGGTCTCGGAGAACCGTCCCGCCGAGGCCCGCGAGACGGAGGGCGAGGCGGTCGCCGCGCCAGCCACCAAGGTCGCCCTGTACGAGGAGGACGCGCCCGACCAGCTCGTGGAACGCGCCCCCATCGTGACCGTCATGGGCCACGTCGACCACGGCAAGACGAGCCTCCTCGACCGCATCCGCGAATCGTCCGTGGCGGCCGGTGAGCGCGGTGGCATCACCCAGCGCATCGGTGCCAGCGAGGCCATCCACGAGGGCCGGCGCATCGTCTTCCTGGACACGCCGGGCCACGAGGCCTTCACCTCGATGCGTGCCCGCGGCGCCAGGGTCACGGATATCGCCGTGCTCGTGGTGGCTGCGGACGATGGCGTCATGCCCCAGACCGTCGAGGCCATCGACCATGCCCGGGCGGCCGGCGTCCCCATCATCGTGGCCCTCAACAAGATCGACCTGCCCGACAGCAAGCCCGACCGCATCAAGACGGAGCTCTCCGAGCGGGGCGTCATCATCGAGGAATACGGCGGCGAGGTGCCACTCGTGCCGGTCAGCGCCAAGACCGGGCAGGGCATCGCCGACCTGCTCGAGACGATCCTGCTGACCTCCGACGCCACCGTGGAGCCCAAGGCCAACCCCGACCGGCCGGCCGTGGGCACCATCGTGGAGGCGGAGCTCGACCGGTCCCGTGGTCCCGTGGCCAGCGTGCTCATCCAGACGGGCACCCTGCGCCAGGGTGACGCGGTCGTGGTGGGCAACACCTACGGCCGCGCCCGCGCCCTCGAGGACGGCGCCGGCAATCGCATCCGCACGTCCGGGCCGGCCTCGGCGGTGGTCCTCCTGGGCCTCGCCGACGTGCCGGAAGCCGGTGACGTCCTGCGCGTCGTGGAGAACGAGAAGGTCGCGCGGGTGCTCGTCGAGGAGCGCGTGGCGGCCACGGTCTCCAAGTCGGAGGCCACCGGCCACGCCACCCTGGAGGACCTCTACCGCCAGGTGCAGGCCGGCCAGACCAAGGAGCTGCGCATCGTCCTCAAGTCGGACGTGCAGGGCTCCCTGGGCGCCGTCGTCCACGCCCTCGAGCAGGTCCAGACCGACGAGGTGCGCTTCAACTTCCTGCTGCAGGGCACCGGCGACATCACCGACAACGACGTCAACCTGGCCGCTGCCTCGGACGCCGTCGTCGTGGGCTTCAACGTTCGCGTGGGCGGCACCGCCCGCAAGGCGGCCGAGTCGGAGAGCGTGGAGATCCGCCTCTACGACATCATCTACAAGCTCACCGAGGACATGGAGGCGGCCCTCGCCGGCATGCTCGAGCCGGAGATCGTGGAATCGATCCAGGGACGGGCGGAGGTGCGGCAGGTCTTCCGCGTCGGCCGCGGCCAGGCCATCGCCGGCAGCTACGTGACCGACGGGCGCATCGTGCGCGGCGGGGCCCGTGTCTACCGCAACGGCCAGCTCATCGCCACCGATCGCATCAGCTCCGTGCGGCGCTTCAAGGACGACGTCCGCGAGGTCACGTCGGGCTACGAGTGCGGCATCGCGCTCTCCGGCTTCCACGCCTTCGAGGAGCTCGACGTCATCGAATCGTTCACCACGGAGACCATCGCCCGGGCCGTCACGAGGTAGCCCGTGAGCGAGCGCACGCGGCGCGTCGACCACCTCCTCCAGGAGGAGATCAGCGCCATCATCCGCCGCGAGCTCCACGACCCGCGCGTGGGATTCGTGACCATCACCGGGGTGGACGTCACCTCGGACCTGCGGCACGCCACCGTGTGGGCCTCCGTCATCGGGGACGCCCAGGAGCGGCGCGCCACCCTGCAGGTGCTGGGACGGGCCATGCCCTTCGTGCGACACCAGCTCGGTCCTCTGCGCCTGCGCCGCATCCCGGAGCTGCACTTGCGTGAGGACGACACCGCTGAGCGCGGCACGCGCGTCATGCAGCTCCTCGATCAGATCGAGGCCGCCGGCCCGGAGGGCGCCGTCGGCGGGCTGGAGGACGTCCCGGGGCCGCCCGACCTGCCCACGCCGCGTGCGCTCAACGATGCCGGCCCCGCGGAGAGCGGCGACCCCGGCGAGCCAGATGCGCCCCTCCCGGCCGGCTACCGCCGGCGCGTCGACCGCGTCTCCCTGCGCAAGGCCCGGGAACGCCGTGGTCGCTGAGCCGATGCGCTCACTGCGCCAAGCGGATCTTGACGCGGTACCGCCCGAGCTGCCCGTCCGCCTGCTGGCCGCCCGACGCGTCATGACCGTCTGTCACCGTGACCCGGAGGCGGATGCCCTCGGGTCGGCGCTCACCGTGGCGCTGGCGCTGGAGGACCGCGGCGCCCGGGTCAACGCCGTCTGCGCGGATCCCGTGCCGGCCATGTACGACTTCATGCCGCACATCGGCCGTTTCCGCACGTCGCCGGAGCCGGACCTTGACCCCGACCTCATCGTCGTCTGCGACTGCGGGGACCTGGGCCGCGTGGGGCGCGTGCTGACCGACCACGCGGACCTCTTCGAGCGCGTGCCCATCGTGGACATCGACCACCACCTCTCGAACCCGCGCTTCGGGGTCATCGACTGGGTGGACCCCACGGCGGCCGCGACCTGCGAGCAGGTCGCCCTGCTGCTGCCTCACCTCGGCCTCGGCTTCGACGCGCTGGACGGCGACCTCGCAGCCGACCTGATGGCCGGCCTCGTCATCGACACGGCCAACTTCGCGCATCCCAACACGACCCCGCGGACGCTGCGCGTCGCCAGCGAGCTGCTGGCCGCGGGCGCGGAGCTGCCGATGATCGCGCGGCGCATCTATCGCACCAAGCCCAACGCCCAGCTGCGGCTCTTCGGCCGGGTGCTGGCACGCCTGGAGACCTCGGCCGATGGGCGTGTCGTCTGGTCGGTCATGGCCGACGACGACCTGGCCGCCAGTGGCGCCGGACCGCAGATGTCGGAGGGCCTCATCGACCTGCTGGCACAGTCGGAGAGCGCGGAGGTGGCCATCCTCTTCAAGGACAACGGGGATCGCGCGCGCATCTCCGTGCGCACCCGCGACGGGGGCGTGGACGCCACGGCGCTCACGGGTGCCTTCGGCGGCGGCGGGCACGCCCGGGCCGCGGGCGCCACGATCGAGCAGCCGCTGGAGGTGGCCCGCCCAGCGGTGCTGGAACTGGCGGCGCGGCTCACCGCGGACCTGCCGCAACGGTGAGCGCGGCGCGGCGGGCGGACGGCCCGCGCATCGACGGCATCCTGGTGGTGACCAAGCCGACGGGGCCCACCTCCCACGACGTCGTGGCCCTCGTGCGCCGCCTCACGGGCGTCCGGCGCGTCGGCCACGGCGGCACCCTCGACCCCTTCGCCATGGGTGTCCTGCCAGTATTCCTTGGCCACGCCACGCGCATGGTGGAGTACCACCTCGCCGACGAGAAAGCCTACCGGGCTTCGGTCGTCCTCGGGGCCCGATCCTCGACGGACGACATCGACGGAGAGCTGACGCCGGGGGAGTCGGCGGCGCCCGCGCGCGCGGTGGTGGAAGTCGCGTTGGCCGCCTTCCGCGGTCGGATCACGCAGGTCCCGCCCGACCACTCCGCCGTGCACGTCGAGGGCCGCCGCGCCTACCAGCTCGCCCGGGAGGGTGAGCGGCCGCAGCTGACGCCGCGCGAGGTGACCATCCACGCGCTCGAGCTGACCGAGTGGGACGCCTCCGACCCGGAGCGCCCGGTGGCCGTCCTCGAGGTGCGCTGCAGCGCCGGGACCTACGTGCGGTCGCTGGCCCGCGACCTCGGGGAGCACCTCGGCTGCGGCGCCTACCTGGGCGCCCTGACACGTACCGCCAGCGGCCCGTTCCGGCTGGACGACGCCCACGCGCTGGACCGTGTCCGCGAGGTCCTCGCCGCGGGCGACACGGCATCGCTGCTGCTGCCCATGGACGCCGGCCTGGAGGCCATCCCGGAGCTTCGCGTCGGCGCCCGTGATCGCGAGGCACTCGGCCGGGGCCAGGTCGTGCGCGCCCGTGAGCCAGGCCCGGAGGCGCCAGCGGCGCTCCAGGTGCCTGCGCAGCCCGGGGCGCCAACGCAGCCCGAGGCGCCTGCGCAGCCCGGGGCGCCAGCGCAGCCGGAGGCCTCGGCTCCCGCGGAGCCGGGCCGCCTCGTGCGCGTCAGGGACGAGTCCGGCCGACTGCTGGCCATGGGCCACGTCAGGGCCGGGCGCCTGTACCCTGACAAGGTGTTCCTGACCCCCGACGCTTGAGCATGCAGATCATCCGCAGCCTCGACCTGCTGCCCGCCGACTCGCGCCTCGCGGTGACGGTGGGTGTCTTCGACGGGGTCCACCGGGGCCACCAGCAGGTGTTCCGCGTCCTCGACCAGACCGCGCGGCGGCTGGCGGCGATGCCGGTGGCGGTGACCTTCGACCCCCACCCCGACGCGGTCACCCAGGGCCAGGCGCCGGACCTCCTCATGGACCCCCGGGAGCGACTCGAGCGCATCGGTCAGCTGGTGGCGGGCATCGTCGTCGTGCAGCGCTTCGATGAGATCTTCCGGCGCACGACTGCCGAGGACTTCATGACGCGCCTGGGCGGTGGCCGCAACCTGGCGGCACTGGTGATGACGCACGTCTCCGCCTTCGGGCGCGACCGCGCCGGCACGCTCCCGGTCCTGCGCCAGATGGGCCTCGAGCGCGGCTGGGAGCTGGTCGAGGCGCCCACGCTGGACTCCGGCGGCGCCCGCGTCTCCAGCGCGCGCACCCGTGAGCTCGTGGCCAGCGGGCAGCTGGACACGGCCGCCACCCTGCTCGGGCGACCGTTCGCCCTGGTGGGCACCGTGGTCCACGGGGAGCAGCGCGGGCGAGAACTGGGATTCCCGACCGCGAACCTGAACTTCTCCGGTCCCGCATGTCTGCCCCCGGACGGCATCTACGCGGCCCGGGCGACCTGGGGCGGCGAGGCCATCCTCTCGCCCGCCGACCGGGCCGACGCGGTCATCTCGCTCGGCACCCAGCCCACCTTCGGGGGGCGCGTGCGCCTCTTCGAGGTGCACCTCCTCGACCGCGACGTGGACCTCTATGGCACGCGACTGCGCGTCGAGTTCGCCGGCTGGCTGCGCGGCCAGCGCCGCTACGACAGCGCCGACGAGCTCATCGCGCAGATGGGTCGCGACCTGGCCCACGCGCGGGCGGTCCTGGCGAAGGGCTCGCCGGGCGTCACCACCACGTCGGCATAGCCCGGCTCGACCGGGTCAGTCGGCGCTCCGACCGCCGACCCAGGTCCGCAGCGGGGTCACGCGCCCCAGGCGGAGCGCGAAGTCGCCCTCGTGCGCGGCATCCCAGGCCACCAGGTCGGCCGCCGCACCCGGCTCCAGCACGCCCACGCGGCCATCGAGCCGGGCAGAGCGGCCCTTCGGCCCTCGGGGTCGCCCGTCGAGCCCGAGCGACCGGGCGCTGCCGGCCGTGGCCGCCCAGAGCGCCTGGTCGATCGAGAATCCAAGCGCCACCGCAAGGCCCACGGCAAGCGGCATGGAGGGCGAGCCGAAGGTGCCGGCGTTGGCGTCGCTGCCGATGGCCACCGTCGCCTCAGCCTCGAGAAGCGGACGCACGGGTGGCATCCCGCCGCGCAGCATGAGGGCCGGCCCGGGCAGGATGGTGGCCACCGTGCCGCTCGCGGCGAGCGCCCGCGCGTCCTCCTCGTCGGCGTGCTCGAGATGGTCGACGGAGAGGGCGCCGAGCGCCACGCCCAGGCGCGCTCCGCCGGAGCGCTCGAGCTGGTCGGCGTGGAGACGGAGCCCCAGGCCGTGGCGCTTCCCGGCCTCCAGGATGCGACGGGTCAGCTCCAGGTCGAAGATGCCGGGCTCGCAGAAGACATCGATGAAGTCGGCCTCCGGGGCGACGTCCGGCAGGGCCGCGATGACCGCTTCGGCGTGCTCGCGGGGGGTGCTCCCCTCGGGCACGGCGTGGGCGCCCAGGTACGTCCGCAGCACGCGCAGGCGCACGGGCGCCGCAGCCTCGGCGATGAGCCGCAGCAGTCGCAGTTCGGCTGCCGCCGTCAGCCCGTAGCCAGACTTGACCTCGATGGTGGTGGTGCCGGAAGCTGCCGCCGCCAGGAGTCGTGCCCTGGTGGCGGCCACGAGATCCTCGTCGCTGGCAGCGGCGGTGGCTCCCACGGTGCGCAGGATGCCACCCCCGGAGTAGCGCTCGCCACGGCTGCGGGCCGCCGCCTCGTCGCTGCGATCGCCGGCGAAGACGAGGTGCGTGTGGGGGTCCACCAGGCCCGCTGTCACGAGCGCCCCGCCCACGTCGTCGACATCGTCCGGGTCGCCCGGCCGCAGGCCCCCGGCGCGCACCTGGGCGACGCGACCGTCCGCCAGCACGGCGACCCACGGGCCCTCGATGACGTCGGTGCTGCCGACCCGAGGGCCGGTCATGGGCAGCAGCCGGCCGTGGCCGATGATGGCCGAGCGTCGCCGGACGTGGCCGACGTCGGGCGCGCGAGGCCGGTCGGGCGGGTTCACCGATGCTCTGGCGCGGGCAAGCCGCTCACCATCATCCGAGCCGCCGTTCGGCCAGCGAGCCGGTCACGGGCCGTCCAGGCGCAGCCAGGACGTGCCGGACACGTCGGGCACGCCGGGGGGCTCGGCCAGGTCCGCCAGCGAGCCCCGCCCGACGAGCTGTCCGGCGGCCGCGAGGTCCGGGCCAGGCTCGCGATCGTGCTCGAGCCGCGGGATGACGGCCCGGACGCGGGCGTGTGCCTCCTGGACGCCGCGACCCGGACGGACCCCGGGCAGCAGGTCGCCGCGCAGGTCGAGGCCCTGGGCGGCGCAGATGAGCTCGATGGCCAGGATGTGCTCGGTGTGCTCCAGGACGCGGCGCAGGTGCAGCGCCGCGACCGAGCCCATCGAGACGTGGTCCTCCTGGTTGGCCGACGTGGGGATCGAATCGGCCGACGCCGGGTGTGCCAGCACCTTCGACTCCGAGGCCAGCGCGGCGGCCGTGTACTGCAGGATCATGAGGCCCGAATCGAGGCCGGAAGAGGCGCCCAGGAAGGCCGGCAGCCCGTCGTTGAGGCGCGGATCCAGCAGGAGGGCGACGCGCCGCTCGCTGATGGCGCCCAGCTCGGCGATGGCCAGCTTGGCCAGATCGAGGGCCAGGGCCACTGGCTCGCCGTGGAAGTTGCCGCCGCTGATGACGAGGCCATGCCCCGTCGCCAGGGCGTCCTCTGGCACGTGGCCGCCCTCCGGGAAGACGAGCGGGTTGTCCGTGGCTGAGTTCATCTCGATGTCCAGCACGCCGTGGAGGTAGCCCAGGGCGTCGCGCGTGGCACCGTGGACCTGGGGCACGCAGCGGATCGAGTAGGGATCCTGGACGCGGTGGCTGTCAGCGTGATGGGAGCGCTGCAGCTCGCTGTCCCTCAGCAGCCAGCGCAGCTCGGCCGCGGTGCGAACCTGGCCGGGGTGGGGGCGAGTGGACTGGTAGGCGGCGCTGAAGGCCACCTCCGTGCCGCGCAGGGCCTCCGTGCTCATGGCCGCCGCCACGCTGGCCGTGCGCGCCAGTCGCTCCGCGCGGGCCAGGGCCAGGGCCCCGATGGCGGTCATCATCTGCGTTCCGTTGAGGAGGGCCAGGCCCTCCTTGGGTTCCAGCACCAGGGGCCTCCAGCCCAGCGCGGCGAGGGCTTCGGCGGCAGGCTGCTCGCGACCCTGGAGCTCCACCCGGCCATGGCCGATGAGCGGCAGCGCCAGGTGGGCCAGGGGAGCCAGGTCGCCCGAGGCGCCGACGCTGCCCTGCGAGGGCACGACCGGATGCAGGCCGCGCTCGAGCATCTGACACAGCCGCTCGATGAGCTCGGGGCGGCAGCCAGAGTGGCCCAGGGCCAGCGTGTTGGCGCGCAGCAGGAGCATGGCCCGCACGACCGGCGTCGGCAGTGGCTCGCCGACGCCCGCGGCGTGGCTGAGCAGCAGCCGCTCCTGGAGCTCCCGGGCCCGCTCCGGGGGCACGAAGGTCGTGGCCAGCGAGCCGAAGCCGGTGGTCACGCCGTAGACCACCTCGCCTGACGCGACCAGCCGGTCGATGACGGCGCGAGCCTCCAGGACGCGTTCGCGGGCCCCTGGGTCCAGCCGGACGCCCCGACGGCCGAGGGCCACGGACTCGACGTCGGCGACGGTGAGCTCCGCGCCCGTCAGGACGACGGGGCCTCGGGGGTCCGTCTCGTCCACGATCAGGCGTCCAGCATGGGGACGTGCACGCCCCGCTCGCGGGCGACGTCGACGGCGCGCTCGTAGCCGGCGTCGACGTGGCGCACGACGCCCATGCCCGGGTCGGTCGTGAGGACGCGCTCCAGCTTGGCAGCGGACAGGTCCGTGCCGTCGGCGACCACGACCATGCCGGCATGCTGGCTGTATCCGATGCCCGTGCCGCCGCCGTGGTGGATGCTCACCCACGTGGCACCGGCTGCGGTGTTGACCAGGGCGTTGAGCATGGGCCAGTCGGCGATGGCGTCCGAGCCGTCGCGCATGGCCTCCGTCTCGCGGTTGGGGGAGGCCACCGAGCCGGCGTCGAGGTGGTCGCGGCCGATGACGATGGGAGCGCTGACCGTGTGGCTGCGAACGAGCTCGTTGAAGGCCAGGCCCGCCCGCGCACGCTCCCCGTAGCCGAGCCAGCAGATGCGGGCCGGCAGGCCCTGATAGGCGACACGCTCCTGGGCCGCCCGGATCCAGCGCTCCAGTGAGGCGTCGCCGGGGAAGAGGTCGAGCACGGCCTCGTCGGTCCGGGCGATGTCGGCCGGGTCGCCGGAGAGGGCCGCCCAGCGGAAGGGGCCGCGGCCCTCGCAGAACTGCGGCCGGATGAAGGCCGGCACGAAGCCCGGGATGTCGAACGCGTCGCTGACACCCTCTGCCTGGGCCTGGGCGCGGATGTTGTTGCCGTAGTCGAAGGCCACGGCACCCGAGGCGCCGAGGGCCAGCATGGCGCGCACGTGATCGGCCATGGAGGCCATGGCGCGGCGCACGTAGTCGTCCGGGTCGGCGCGCCGCAGGTCAGCGGCTGCCTCCGGCGACAGGCCTGCCGGCACGTAGCCGTTGAGCGCGTCGTGGGCGGAGGTCTGGTCGGTCACCGCGTCGAAGCGTTCTCCCCGGCGCACGAGCTCCGGCTCGACCTCGGCGGCGTTGCCGACGAGGGCGATGGACTCGGCTCGACCTGCCGCGGCGGCGGCGCGAGCCCAGGCCAGTGCCTCGTCGAGGTCGTGACTGACGCGGTCCACGTAGCGTGTCTCGAGGCGGCGGCGCACGCGCTCGGGGTCCACCTCGACGCAGAGGGCCACGCCGTCGTTCATGGTCACCGCCAGCGGCTGCGCGCCGCCCATGCCGCCGAGGCCCGCGGTGAGCACGACGCGCCCGCGCAGGGTGCCCCCGAAACGCTGGCGCGCCAGCTCGGCGAAGGTCTCGTAGGTGCCCTGCAGGATGCCCTGGCTGCCGATGTAGATCCAGGAGCCGGCGGTCATCTGGCCGTACATCGTGAGGCCGGCCCGCTCCAGCTCGCGGAAGGTCTCCCAGGTCGCCCAGCGGCCCACCAGGTTGCTGTTGGCGATGAGCACGCGCGGCGCCCACTCGTGGGTGCGGAAGACGGCCACCGGCTTGCCCGAGGCCACGAGGAGCGTCTCGTCATCCGCCAGCGTCCGCAGCTCCCGGACGATGGCGTCGAAGGCAGCCCATGAGCGCGCCGCGCGGCCGGTCCCGCCGTAGACGACGAGGTCGTCGGGGCGTTCGGCGACCTCCGGGTCCAGGTTGTTCATGAGCATGCGCAGGGCGGCCTCCTGGCCCCAGCCCTGGCACGTCAGCTCACTGCCCCGGGGTGCCCGGACCACTCGTGGACCACTCGCGACCGCCATGCCGACCCTCCTTGTCGCCATAGGGTAGCGTGCCCCCGGACGCGGCCGGTCGCCGCTCGACGGACCGGCTGGCGTGACCGCGCGAGCCGCTGTGCTATGCTGCCTCGCTGTAAACAGAAGGACACGGATAGGCTGGAGGACCAGTTGCCGCTCACGCGGGAAACGAAGGCAAGCGTCGTCACGGGATACGCCACCAGGGAAGGTGACACAGGGTCACCGGAAGTGCAGATCGCGCTCCTCACGGAGCGCATCGGTGGGCTGACCGAGCATCTTCGACGCTACCCAAAGGATCATCACTCGCGCCGCGGCTTGCTCAAGCTCGTTGGCACGCGACGTCGGCTCCTGGCATACCTGATGCGCAAGGACTCGACGCGGTACCAGTCCGTCATCGAACGGCTCGGCCTGCGCCGCTAGGCGCTCTGGCTGCGGCGGGCTGAGGCCCGCACTCGCTACCTGCCCATCGCATGCGCCACGGACCCCAGGGCGGGGTCCGCGTATCAGATATCCAACGCGCCCCGGTCCGTCGCCCGTCCCATCGGAGGACACATGACGGTAACCACTCTCTCGACCGAGCTTGGTGGTCGGACGCTGACCATCGAGACCGGCAAGCTCGCGCGCCTGGCGGGCGGCGCTGTGACCGTGCGCTACGGGGACACCCTGGTGCTCGGCACGGCCAACCGCTCGGAGCCGCGGCCTGGGCTTGACTTCTTCCCGCTCACGATCGACTTCGAGGAGCGCATGTACGCCGCGGGCAAGATCCCCGGCGGCTTCATCAAGCGCGAGGCGCGGCCCTCGGAGGGCGCCATCCTGGCAGCGCGCCTGACCGACCGGCCCATCCGCCCGCTCTTCCCGGCCGGCTACAAGGATGACGTCCAGTGCGTCGTGACGGTCCTCTCCACCGACCAGGAGAACGACCCCGACGTCCTTGGCACCATCGCCGCCTCGGCCGCGCTGACCATCAGCGAGGTGCCCTTCCTGGGTCCCGTGGCTGCCATACGCATCGGTCGCATCGATGGCGAGTTCGTCATCAACCCGACCACCAGCCAGCTGGAGCAGTCGGAGCTCGACCTGGTCGTCTCCGGCACGCGCGACGCCATCATGATGGTCGAGGCCGGCGCCAAGATCCTGCCCGAGTCGGTCATGGCCGACGCCATCATGTTCGGCCACCGTTCGCTGCTGCCGGTCATCGAGCTGCAGGAGCAGCTCCGGGCGCAGGTCGGCAAGGCCAAGCGTGTGCCCTTCATCGAGCCGGACGTCAGCTCCGCGGTGGACTTCGTGTCCGCGGTGGAAGCAGGCCGCTCCTTCGTCGTCTTCGATACCGAGACCACCAGCCGCGACGTCAAGTTCGGCGAGCTCGTGGAGATCGGCGCCGTGCGCGTCAGCGGTGGCAAGGTCAGCGACCGCTTCTCCACGCTCGTGAAGCCCAGCCGCGGCATCGTCGGCAAGCAGATCCACGGCATCACGGACGCGGAGGTGGCCGGCGCCCCCAGCCCGCTGGAGGCAGCCCGCCAGTTCCTCGCCTGGGCCGCTGACGACATCATCGTCGGCCACAACGTCGGTTTCGACATCACGTTCCTGGAGGCCGCCCTGGCGGACGGCACGCGCATCGAGCCCGGCCGCTACCTGGACACGCTCGTCCTGGCACGCGCCGCGCACCCGGACCTGGATGCCCACAAGCTGTCCGACCTGGTCGAGTTCTTCGAGCTGGGCACGCCCCCCGCACATCGCGCCCTGGGCGACGCGGAGGCCACGGCTGCCCTGCTGATCCGCCTGGCGAGCGACCTGCCCGGGCGCGTGTCTGCGTTCAAGAAGGGGGTGGCCGAGTCCATCCGCATGCGCAAGGGTGGCGCTGACGCCGCCGCCGCCGACGCGGTCTTCGAGTCGACGGTGCTCCAGGCTGGCTTCTCGAAGGGCTTCAACACCCTGCTGCACAAGAAGACCGTGCGCGAGATGGTCCTCGCCGAAGGCATCCGCATCGACGGTCGTGACGCGGACACCATCCGCCCCATCTCCGTGGAGGTCGGCCTCCTGCCGCGCGCCCACGGCTCCGGGCTCTTCACGCGTGGCGAGACGCAGGCCCTCACGGTGGCCACGCTGGGCCCCTCCAGCGACGTGCAGCGCATCGACACCATCAGCCCGGAGGAGTCCAAGCGCTACCTCCACCACTACAACATGCCGCCCTACAGCACCGGCGAGAACAAGATGATGCGCGGCCCCGGCCGGCGCGAGATCGGCCACGGTGCCCTTGCTGAGCGGGCCCTGCTGCCAGTCCTGCCCGACCAGGAGGACTTCCCCTACGTCATCCGCCTCGTGAGCGAGTGCGTGACCTCCAACGGGTCCACCTCGATGGCCTCCACCTGTGGCTCCACCTTGGCGCTCATGGATGCCGGCGTGCCCATCAAGGCACCGGTGGCCGGCGCGGCCATGGGCCTCGTCACTGACGGCGACCGCTTCACGGTCCTGACCGACATCCTCGGCAAGGAGGACTTCTTCGGTGACATGGACTTCAAGGTCACCGGCACCACGGAGGGCATCACGGCACTCCAGATGGACATCAAGGTCCAGGGCATCAACGAGGACATCATCCGCACCGGCCTCGCCAAGGCCCATGCCGCGCGATTGTTCATCCTCGACAAGATGACCGAGATCATCCCGACCGCCCGCGGTGACGTGAGCGCCTTCGCGCCGCGCATCATCACCATCAAGATCAACCCCGAGAAGATCCGCGACATCATCGGCAAGGGCGGCGCGATGATCCGCAAGATCCAGGAAGAGACCGGCACGGAGATCAACGTCGAGGACGACGGCAGCGTGGAGATCGCGGCCGTCAACTCGGAGAACTCCTCGCGGGCCATCCAGTGGATCGAGTCGCTCACGCGTGAGGTGGAGGTCGGTGGCCTGTACCTGGGCAAGGTGACCCGCATCATGGGCTTCGGCGCCTTCGTGGAGATCCTGCCCGGCAAGGAGGGCCTCGTGCGCATCGGCGAACTGGCCGACTACCACGTGCCCACCGTCGAGGACGTCGTCCAGGTCGGTGACGAGATCATGGTCGTGGTCATCGAGGTCGACCGCCAGGGTCGCGTCAACCTCTCCCGCAAGGCCGCCATGCAGCGGCACCTGGCCAAGGCCGGCGAGGCCTGACACCGGGTCAAACGCTTCGTGCCGGGTTCGCGCCCGGCACGAGCCATCGAGATCTTCGGCCACGAGGCCGCCGCCCCAGGGTGACCTCGTCCCGTGGCCGGCCTTCGCCACAGGGGGAATGAGCCCCAGGGTGACCTCGTCCCGTGGCCGGCCTTCGGTGTGCGTGGCCGGCCTTCGCCACAGGGGGAATCGCGCCCCAGGGTGACCTCGTCCCGTGGCCGGTCGTCGCTGACCTGACCTCAGAGGTCAGTATCGGCCGATTTGACCGCGATCGACTGCCTGGAGAGGGTCCAGGAGGCCTCCCGATGGCTGCTGCTGACCCGTGGCGCGAGAGGCGGCCAGGAAGACCACCTTCTGGCGACTCGTAGTGGCCTCCCTTCGCCGATACTGACCTCACAGGAGAGCGGCCGAGCAGCCCGGCGCGCTGGGGTCTGCCGCCGACTCGGTTCAACCTCCGACCTCCCGCACCGGCCTCACGCCCGTGCTTGGAAAGCTGTCGCGGCGCGACAGGCGCCCCGCAGCCCCCAGGCGCGCAGCCCCCAGGCGCCCTGCAGCCCTCCAGGCGCCCTGCGCCGCAGCCCTCCAGGCGCCCCGCAGCCCCCCAGGCGTCCCGCACGCCGTCAGCGAACGGGGTGCTCGATCACGTGTCGGTAGGTGGCCAGCGTCGCCTCGGCCACGTGACTCCAGTCGAAACGCTCCAGGCGCTCGCCGTTGTGGCGGCCCATGGAAGCCAGGTCGGCACGCATCGCGACCCGAAGTGCGCCCTCGAGGCCCTGCGGGTCGTCGGCGTCGTAGAGGATGCCACCAGCCTCGTCCAGGGTCTCCGGCACGCACCCGCGCCGGGGCGCGATGACGGCCCGCTCGAAGGACATCGCCAGCAGCACCGACCCGGAAGTGAAGATCTCCAGGAAGGGGCAGGCCACGACGTCTGCCGCCCGCAGGTAGACCTGCAGCTCCTCGTCCGGCAAGAAGCCCAGGTCGAGGCGCGCCCGCGGGTCGGCCGCGGTCAGCGTCTCCAGGCGAGCCACATAGTCGGCGTCGACGGCCTGTCCGGCGATGACCAGGCGCGCGTACGGCTCCGGCAGCGCCGCGAAGGCCTGCACGAGCTCGGTCACACCCTTGTACGGCCGCAGCCAGCCGGTGAAGGCCACGACCCGGGCCGCGGCCGGCAGGCCCAGGCGCTCGCGCGCCTCCGTACGCGAGATGGTGTCCGGGTAGGCGCCGCGATAGTGGCCGTGGGGGATGACGCGGACCTTGGCGCGCGCCCTGACATCGACGCTGCGCGCCGTGGGCTCGACGCTGCGCGCCGTGGGCTCGACGCTGCGCGCCGTGGGCTCGACGCTGGCGCCGTGGCACTGGCGCCGTGGGCTCGACGCTGCGCGCCGTGGGCTCGACACCAAGCGCTATCAGCAGCGCGTCGGCGGCACTGGCGCAGTGCACGATCACCGCGTCCGCAAGGTCGAAGAGGGCGCGCATGAAGGCGCGTTCAGCCGGGTCCTCGGCGCGGTCGTGTCGGAAGAGGTCATGGGCGGTCCAGACGATGCGCATGCCGGCGCGTCTGGCCAGGCGTAGCTCCATGAGCGTCCGTTTGGCCTTCAGTGCGCTGACGTGCGGCCCCCGCGCGATGTAGGGCTCCGTCCAGTGCAAGTGGATCACATCGGGGCGGCCCCCGCCGCCACGGAGCGCTTCGAGCACCGGCGCCACGCGGCGCGCTCGCGTGGGGTCCGCCCGCACCTCCACGCCCAGGTCACGCAGCCCCGTCCGCCAGCGCGCGTTGGTATGCGTTGGCTGCCGAGTAGTCGGGCAGGAAGAGCACCCGCATCGGCCGCGCCGCGGAACGGACCACCAGGCCTAGACGCCCAGGTCGGCGTAGACGCGCAGCAGCTCGCGGGCCTGGTGCTGCCACGAGTAGCGCGTGCGAGCCACCCGCAGGCAGCGCAGGCGCAGGGCCGTGCGATCCTCCTGCGGCGCGTCCACGATCTCGCGGATGGCGCGAGCGATGTCGGCCGGGTCGGAAGGGTCGCAAAGGACGCCGCAGCCGGTCTCGCCGACGATGGGCGCGATGCCCGGCAGGTCGCTGGCCACGACGGGCACCCCGACGCCGATGGCGTCATAGAGCTTGGTGGGCGTGTTGAGTCGGTGGTTGAGCGTGTCCGGCTCCACCGGCATGGCCGCCACGTCCGCGCCCCGCGACCAGTCGGCGATCTCGGCCGGTGCGACGGAACCGCAGAAGTGGATGCGGTCGGCGTGGGGAAGGCCCGCGGCCATCTCCTGGTAGCGCTCGTAGTCGGGGCCGAAGCCGGCTACCACGAGGTCGGCATCCTCGACGAGGGCGATGGCTTCGAAGAGCTGGCGCAGCCCTCGGCCGTCCATGACCTGGCCGATGTAGAGGACGATGCGCCGCTTCTCGGGAAGCCCGAACTGGCGGTGGAAGCGATCGCTGCGCCGCACCTCGTCCGCGACGGGCTCGGCATGACCGCCATCCACCAGCGCGGCGTTGCGCACCACGGCGTTCACGGGCCGGCCCAGGATGTGGCCCAGCACCTGCGCGTAGGGGTCGCTGACCGTGACCACGGCGTCCGCAGCTCGCGCCAGCCGGCGCTCGTGGCGCCGCAGGAGCTGCTTCCAGGGGCCGGGCAGCCGGGCCATGCGACCGGCCTCGCTGTCGATGTCGTTGGCGTCATAGACGATGAGCCCGCCGAAGCGCTTGCGCAGGGCGACCGCCAGTGAGAGGGTGATGACCGACTCCGCCTGCCAGACGTCCACCGGCTCCACCTGCTCGGCGATCAGGCGGGCCCACGCCCGTGACATGAAGAGGTAGCGCGTCGCCTGTGCGGAGCGGCCGGCAGTCTCGCGCAGGCGGCGCCGCATCGCGCCGCGCGCGCCCGGACGCACCTCGCCGGTCTCGGGCAGGCTGGGCACGGGCAGCCACGTCAGCGGCTGCGGCTGACGAACGCGCGTGACCGTGTGGTGGTCGAGCCGCTCTGTGGTGGCCAGACCCGGCCCCCAGCGTGCGATGACGGTCACGTCGTAGCCGGCCCTGCCCAGCGAGACGGCCGTCTTCCAGGCCCGGGCATCGGTCTCGTAGGTGTTGTTGATGAGGATGGCGACGCGCGTGGGGGCGTGTCTCACCGGAGTGCCCGTCCTTCGTCATCGGCAGCGTGAGCGACTACCACGGTAGCGCAGTCCGATGCCGGGCAGCGCGCGGGAGGCGCTATCATCGGGCCGTGCCCACGGACAAAGCCCCATAGGAAGTTCGACATGCCCATCGAGTCCCCCCGCAGACCCCTCACCGTCGCCGTCGTCGGCGCCACCGGCCTCGTCGGTCGGACCATGATCGCGATCCTCGCGGAGCGTGACTTCCCCGTTGGGGAGCTGCGCCCGCTGGCCTCCCACGACGGCGACCGCAGCGTGGAGTTCGGCGGACGTTCGTGGCCGGTGCGGACGACCACGCCGGCCGCCTTCGACGGCGTGGACATCGCCATCTTCTCCGCCGGCGGCGGGGCCTCCAAGGTCTTCGCCCCGGAGGCGGTGGCGCGCGGCGCGGTCGTCGTGGACAACTCCTCGCAGTGGCGCATGGAGCCCGGCGTGCCGCTCGTGGTGGCCGGGGTCAATGACGCGGACGCGGCCGCCCACGAGGGCATCGTGGCCAACCCCAACTGCTCAACGATGCAGCTGATGCCCGTGCTGGCCGCCCTGCGCGACAGCGCCGGCATCGAGCGCGTCGTCGTGGACACCTACCAGGCCGTCAGCGGCACCGGCAACAAGGCCGTGGTGGAGCTGGAGCAGCAGGTCCAGGCGCACGTGGCCGGCCAGCCGCTGGTCCACAGCGTCTATCCCCACCAGATCGCCTTCAACGTGCTGCCCCAGATCGACGTCTTCCGAGAGGACGGCTACACCAAGGAGGAGTGGAAGGTCGTCGCCGAGTCGCGCAAGATCCTGCACCTGCCCGACCTGCGCGTCTCCTGCACGGCGGTGCGCGTGCCGGTCCTCAACTCGCACTCGGAAGCCGTCCACGTGGAGTTGCAGCGGCCCATGACCGCCCAGCAGGCCCGTGAGCTCTTCGCCTCCGTCCCCGGGGTCATCGTGCGCGACGATCCGGCCGCGAGCGTCTACCCGCTGGCCACCGAGGCGGCCGGCACCGATGAGGTCTATGTCGGTCGCATCCGCCAGGACCCCTCCGTGCCGGACGGTCGCGGCCTGGCCTTCTGGGTCGTCGCGGACAACCTGCGCAAGGGCGCTGCCACGAACGCCGTGGAGATCGCCGAGATCCTGGCCCGCAACGACTGGCTGGCGGCGGCGTCCCGCCGGGCCGTCGGGGACGCGTGACGGGCGGGGAACGCAAGGCCGCACTCGACGCCATCGCCAGCGAGGTCCGCGCCTGCCGGCGCTGCCGCCTCTCGGAGCAACGCACCCAGGCCGTGCCGGGTGAGGGTCACCCGGACACGGAGGTCGTCTTCGTGGGCGAGGGGCCCGGCCAGAACGAGGACCGCCTCGGCCGTCCGTTCGTGGGCGCTGCCGGCAGCCTCCTGGAGGAGCTCCTGGCGCTGGTCGGTTGGCGCCGCGAGGACGTCTTCATCACCAACGTCGTGAAGTGCCGGCCGCCTGGCAACCGTGATCCGGAGCCGGACGAGATGGCCGCCTGCGCGCCCTTCCTGCGCCGCCAGTTGGAGGTCCTCGACCCCGCTCTCGTGGTGACACTCGGCCGATTCAGCCTGCAGACCTTCATGCCCGGTGACACCATCAGCCGTGTGCACGGCACCTCGCGGTCCATCGACCCGGCGACCGGCGCCCGAGCGGCCACCGGCTACGCCATGTATCACCCCGCGGCCGCGCTGCGCCAGGCGGCCCTGAGAGAGACGATGCAGCGCGACATGGCGGCCGTGCCCGAAGCGCTCATCCGCGCCCGGGAAGGCCGCGCGGCCGCGACGGGGGCCGACGTGGCCGCCACACCCGGGGCCGACGTGCCTGCTGCCGTAGGAGTCATCCCCCAGGACGCCGCCACCGCGGGGGTCATCCCTCCGGATACTGGCACCGCCGGGGTCGTCCCATCCGATGCCGCCACGGAGGCCGCCCCGGTCCCCGTCTCACCCACGGGCGCCCCGCCCGTGCCCCCGCCCCACTCGTCCATCATGCCCACCATCACATCGGAGTCAGCACCAGACATGAGCACCACCATCCCCGACGACCAGTTGGGGCTCTTCTAGATGGCCGTCACGCGCGCACCTTCCTCGTCGAAGGAGATCCTGCGGGTCATCCCGCTCGGCGGCATCGGCGAGATCGGCAAGAACATGACGGTCTTCGAGTTCGCCGACGAGATCATCATCGTCGACTGCGGCTTGATGTTCCCCGAGGAGGAGATGTACGGCATCGACCTCGTCGTGCCGGACGTCGCGTACCTGCGCGACAAGCGCGAGCGGGTCAAGGCCTTCGTCATCACCCATGCCCACGAAGATCACGTCGGTGGGCTGCCCTACATCCTGCCCGAGTTCCCCGGCGTGCCCGTCTACGCCTCGACCCTGGCGCGCGGCCTGCTGGGCACCAAGATCAAGGAGCACAAGCTCCGCAACAACCCCCTGCTGGCGCTGGACCCCGGCGACACCGTGGAGCTGGGTCACTTCGACGTGACCGCCTTCCGGATCGGCCACTCCATCCCCGATGCCATGGGCCTGCGCATCCGCACGCCCTTCGGCGACATCATCCACACCGGGGACTTCAAGTTCGACCACACGCCGGTGGACGGCAAGCCCTCCGACTTCCAGGCCCTCGCGCGCTTCGGAGAGGAGGGCGTGCTCTGCCTCATGTCCGACTCGACACGGGCCGAGAACCCCGGCTACACGCCTTCGGAGCGCACCGTCGGCGAGGCCTTCCGCGAGATCATGGAGGGCCTCACGGGCCGCGTCATCGTGGCCACCTTCGCCTCCAACATCGCGCGTATCCAGCAGGTCTACGAGGCCTCGGAGACGTTCGGCCGAAAGGTCGTCGTCATCGGCCGTTCCATGGAGCAGAACACGCGCATCGCGATGGACCTCGGCTACCTGTCAGCGCCAAGCACGGGCCTGGTCCCCAAGGACCGCATCCGGGACATCCCGGAGCATCGACTCACCATCGCCACGACCGGCGCCCAGGGTGAGCCCATGGCGGGCCTGGCGCGCATGGCCAACCGCGACCACCGCTTCGTCGAGATCGTGCCGGGTGACACGGTCATCGTCAGCGCCAGCCCCATCCCCGGCAACGAGGAGTCCGTGGCACGCACCGTGGACAACCTCTTCAAGGCCGGCGCCAACGTCTTCTACCACGCCATCAAGCGAGCCCACGTCTCCGGCCACGCCAGCCAGGAAGAACTCAAGCTCATGCTCAACCTGACGAAGCCCAAGTACATCATCCCCATCCACGGCGAGTTCCGGATGCTCGTGCAGCACGGGCGCGTGGCCGCCGACGTCGGCCTGGAGCCGGAGAACATCCTCATCCTCGAGAACGGGCAGCCCATCGAGTTCCTGGCCGATGGGACGGCTCGCCGAGGCCAGAAGGTCGAGGCTGGCTATGTCTACGTCGACGGGATCTCCGTGGGCGAGGTCGGGGACATCGTGCTGCGCGACCGACGCGCCCTGGCCAAGGACGGCATGTTCCTCGTGGTGGTCACGGTGGACAAGCAGAACGGCACGCTGGTGGGTAAGCCGGAGGTCGTCACGCGCGGCTTCGTTGCCACCGCCGACGAGAAGCTCCTGCGTGGCGCGGCGGCGCGCATCGCCGCCTCCATCGAGAACCCTGGGGGACACCTCAGCGAGGTGGGTGTCCTCAAGGCACAGATCAAGGACGGGCTCTCCAGCTACCTCTTCGAACAGACGCGGCGGCGCCCCATGGTCTTCCCGGTGATCGTGGAGGTCTAGGCATGGCCCGGACGAAGAAGACGACCTCACGCAGCTCCAGCCGCAGCCGCAGCAGCTCGGCACGGCGTACGCCGATCGTCTCGAAGTCCACGCTCCGCTCCATCGTCGCCGTCGGTCTGCTGGCCGCCGGCGCCATCACCCTCATCGCGCTGTTCCTGCCGGGCGGCGGGCTCCTCAATGGCTACGTGGACGGCTTCCTGCGACCGGTCTTCGGGCAGGGTGCCTGGCTGCTGGGCGTGCTTCTCCTGGTGGCCGGCGTGCTCGTCGAGCGGGCGCCCAAGGTCGACGACAGCTGGGTCACCGTGGCCTTGGGCGGGCTCATCGTCTTCATCGGCGGCCTGGGGCTCATCCACCTCATCAGCGGCAAGGGCGGCAGCGACGGCGACCTCGAGCAGGGCGGCGGCGCCCTGGGCCACCTGCTCTCCTCGACCCTCGCCGACCTCATCAGCCCGCTGGGCGCGTTCGTGGTGCTGCTGGCGATCGTGCTGGTGGGCATCCTGCTGCTCTTCGACATCACCCTGGTCGGCTTCGTCTCGCCGTTCGCGCGGGCCGGCCGCGCGGCCGCGGGTGCCGCCGGCGCGGGTGCCAGCAGTGCCGCCGTGGCCGTTCGCACGCGGGGGGCCAAGGACGCGGCGTCGGAGCCCGGCGCGGCCCCGGTGCCCGTGGCACGGTCGGCGGTCGTGCGTCGTCGACCGGCCGCGGACGAGCCGGCACCTGACCTCCCCGAGCCGCTTCCCAGCCCGCTGCCCATGAGCCAGACGGTCTGGGCCGGCAGCGGACGGCTGGGGGGCCAGGCGGGCGCACCGGGCACGAGTGGCGCGGCCGGGGTGCCCGCCGCCAGCGTGGCTGGGGCGGCAGCGGTCGGTGCGGGCGGCCTGTCCGGAGCGGCACCCTCGGGGTCGACGCCCACTGCTGACCCGGCTTCGACGGGCGCGTCGCTGACATCCGATGGCGTGGCCGCGGCCGTCCCTGGCGCGGGGCCGGACTGGATGGAGGACCCGGCGGAGGCCGCCTGGCGCCGCCTGTACCAGAAGGAGTGGCGGCTGCCAGGCGTCTCGCTGCTCGACCCGGCCAGCGAATCGGCTGAGTCCGGCCTCCAGGACCACGAGCGCAACGTGCGCATCATCGAGGAGAAACTGCGCAGCTTCCAGATCCCGGCCACCGTGGTGGCCACCAACACGGGTCCGGTGGTCACGCAGTACGAGGTTCGCCCGGACGCCCGCATCAAGATCTCGCGCATCGAGGGCCTGGCGGACGACCTGGCCATGGCCCTGGCGGCGCGCAGCATCCGCATCGAGGCCCCCATCCCAGGGCGTGACGTGGTCGGCATCGAGATCCCCAACCACGCTTCGGAGATGGTGGGCATCCGCTCGGTCTACGTGGACGCCGACATGGCCTCGGCCACGAGTCCGCTGACCTTCGCCCTGGGCCGGGACGTGTCGGGCAAACCCTACGCCGTGGACCTGGGACGGATGCCGCACCTGCTCATCGCCGGGGCCACCGGCTCGGGCAAGTCGGTCTGCGTCAACGCCATCATCACCAGCATCCTGATGCGCGCCAAGCCCACCGAGGTGCGCTTCGTGCTCATCGACCTCAAGCGTGTCGAACTGGCACCCTACGGGCGCATCCCACACCTCCTGGCCGATGTCATCGTGGAGGCATACCAGGCACGGGCCGCGCTGGCCTGGGCGGTCGGCGAGATGGAGGACCGCTACAAGAAGCTGGCGCGCTCCACGAGCCGCAACATCGCCGCCTACAACGCCTCTCCGGGAGTCGCCCCGGAGGATCGCATGCCCTACATCGTGCTCATGATCGACGAGCTGGCCGACCTCATGATCCAGGAGGGTCGCAAGGTGGAGGAGCCCGTCGTCAAGCTGGCCCAGAAGGCCCGCGCCGTGGGCATCCACCTCGTGCTGGCCACACAGCGGCCCAGCGTCAACGTCGTCACCGGCCTCATCAAGGCCAACGTGCCCAGTCGCATCGCCTTCGCCATGGCCTCCATGGTGGACAGCCGCACGGTCCTGGACGCCCCGGGTGCGGAGGACCTCATCGGTCGCGGGGACATGCTCTACCAGCCCGCCGACCTGCCCCGACCGGTGCGCATCCAGGGCGTCTTCGTCTCCGACGCCGAGGTGCAGGCTGTGACCGAGCACTGGCGCACCCAGGAGCCCACGCCCCTCTACGACCCCGACGTGCTGGCCGGCACGGCCGACGGCGAGGACGGCGAGGGCGGCGAGTTCGCCTGGCTGGCCAAGATCGCCGAGGACGAGCTGACGCCGCGCGCGGCGGAGCTGGTGCTGCTGACCGGCAAGGCCAGCACCTCGATGATGCAGACCAAGCTGAAGGTCGGCTTCAACCGGGCCAGCCGCCTCATGGACGAGCTGGAGCGGGTCGGCATCGTGGGGCCGCAGGATCCGCGCAACCCGGCCGTGCCGCGGACCGTCTACGGTCCCGAGAACTGGGTGCGCTCCATGGAGGACGTGGACGCTCCCTGAGGCCGGCGACCGGGGACCGTGGCCGCTTCACCCTGCCCCCGTCGCAGCACCTGACCCCACAGGTCAGTATCGACCGAGCAGCCCGGCTGAGGGTCACGGATGGCACCCGGGGCGCGGCTTCGTCGGCCGACTCGAACCTGTGGGGTGGCGAGTGACCAGGGAGCCGGTGCGAGCCCGGGCCCGTCGAGGCTTCAACGGTCGATACTGACCTCAGACGTGAGAGAGGCGATGGGCGCCAGCCACGGCGGGTGTGGCCGTCCTCCGGCGTCGATCGCATCAGGGACGGTGCGATACCGCCCGCAGTGCCTGTCCGAGGACCATGACAGCGCCACGTAAGCGGCCGAGCTCATGATGGCGCCATGCCCACCAAGCATCGCCGAGCGGACCGCGGGGCGCATCAGGGCCGCCACCTGCTGGGGGTACTGGCGGACGAGCTGCGCGCCGCTCGTCAGAGCGCGGGCCTGAGCCAGGAGTCGGTCGGCAGAGCTGTGGGTGTGAGTGGTGCCCACGTCGCACGGCTGGAGCGAGCCGCGGTCCCGGGTGCTTCCGTCATCCTCTTCGCACGGCTCTTCGCGGTCCTTGGCATGCGCCTCAGCGCCAGGCCGTACCCGGACGGACCACCGGTCAGGGACGCTGCGCATGCCAGGCTCCTGACGCGCTTCCGTGCCGAGTTGCCCCCCAGCATGGTCTTCCGGACGGAGGTCCCGCTGGGAGCTGGTCGGGACCTGCGTGCCTGGGACGGGCAGATCGATGCCCTCAGCGGGTCCTGCAAGCTGGAGGCGGAGACCGTCCTGTCCGATGTGCAGGCGACCGAGAGGCGCATCGCGCTGAAGATGGCTGACGACGGCGTCGACCGCGTCATCCTGCTCATCGCAGACACGCACCGCAACAGGTGGGTCCTGCGTGAGTTCCGAGAGTTGCTCCGGGCTCGTTTCCCGCTGGACACGCGCTCGGTGATGCAGCGGCTTCGCGTCGGGCGCCTGCCGGATCAGAGCGGTATCGTCCTGCGTTGAAGACGTTGTGACCGGGCCGCTGCGCTACGCCTGGGCAGTGTCGCCACGGGCGCGGCTAGACTCTAGGGCCATGCCCAAATTCCAGGCCCCACGCGGCACGCGAGACCTCCTGCCCCCCGAGCGCAGCGCCTTCCAGCGCCTCGAGGAGGCCGCCCGCGACCTGGCCACGCGCTATGGCTACCAGCCCATCGAGACGCCGCTCTTCGAGCAGGCGTCGGTCTACGAGCGTGGCGTGGGCGAGGCCACGGACGTGGTGGAGAAGGAGCTCTTCCACGTGCAGGCCGGGCGCGGCGAAGATGAGCGCGAGCGATGGGCGCTCCGCCCGGAGCCCACCGCCGGCATCGTGCGCGCCTACGTGCAGCACGGCATGCGCACCTGGGCCCAGCCGGTGAAGCTGACGCTCACGGGTCCGATGTTCCGCTACGACCGGCCGCAGGCCGGCCGCTATCGGCAGTTCTGGCAGTTCGACGTGGAGGTCATCGGCGATCCCGGACCGGCCATCGACGCGGAGATCATCGAGCTGGCCACCGCCTTCTTCGCCACCGCCGGGCTGGAGGACGTGCAGGTCCTCGTCAACTCCATCGGCGACGGCGCCTGCCGGCCCGCCTACGTGGAGACCCTGCGCGACTACTTCCGGGCCCACGAGGCGGACCTGCCAGAGCTGGAGCGCACGCGCCTGGTCACCAATCCGCTGCGCCTCCTCGACTCCAAGGACGAGCGCATGGCCGCGCTTATCGCCGCCGCCCCGACCATCGATGCCCACCTCTGCGACGACTGCCGAGCCCACTTCGATGGGCTCCTCGCCCACCTCGAGGCGCTCTCCATCGAGCCTCGGCTGTCGCCCACCCTTGTCCGCGGGCTCGACTACTACACACGCACGGCCTTCGAGTTCTACCGATCGGGTGCAGAAGGGCAACAGCAGGCCCTCGGCGGCGGCGGCCGCTATGACGGGCTCGTGGAGCTCCTGGGGGGCCAGCCCACGCCGGGCATCGGGTTCGGCATCGGCCTGGACCGGGTCGCGCTGGCCCTGGCCGAGCAGTCAGCCTCCATCCCCCCGGAGCCCTGGCGTCCGGCGGCCGTGGTCGTCAGCGCTGACGCCCAGGACACCGTGGTACGCCTCCAGGTCGCCACGGAGCTCCGCGGCGCCGGCCTGGCGTGCACGGCGGACCTCACCACGCGGCGCCTCGGCAAGCAGCTCGAGGGTGCCGTGCGGGCCGGCGCCCACTTTGCCGTCATCTGCGGGGATGAGCTTGACGAGGGCCACGTCCAGCTGCGCGACCTCAAGGCCGGCACGCAGCGCCAAGTGGCCGTCGCCGACCTGGCGCGTGAGCTGTTGCGCGCGCAGACCCAGCATCGCCACGGCGGGGATGGCTGACGCCGTCGGGTCGCCGCCCAGGACGGCTGCGGGTCGCTGCCTCCGCGCCGCGGCCTCCGGGCCGCCAGCGCCGGGTCGCAACCGCCGGGCCGCCAGCCCCGGGGCGCAGCCCATGACGACTCCGGGTCACAGCTCATGACGACCCGAGGCCGGCCCTCATGACACTCGGCATCCGCGAGGCCGGGCCTGCCGATCGCGCTGACTGGTCGGCCTTCGTGGCCTCCCGTCCAGAAGGCGACGTCCTGCAGAGCTGGGCCTGGGGCGAGGCTGGCGCCGGAGAGCCCGGGGAGCACTGGACCCGGCTCATGGTCGTGGACGCGGCCGACCGACCGCGCGGCGTCGCCCTGGTGCTCGATCGGGCCACGTCCTTCGGGCGGACCATCCTCTACGTGCCCCACGGCCCCCTCTGGGATCGCGAGGCCGCTGACGCGGCGGAGACCCTGGCGCACCTCGTGACAGGCCTTCGGGCCCACGCTCGGGCGAGACGTGGCGTCGTCCTGAAGCTGGACCCGCGGGCCTCGCAGGATGCCACCGTGACGGGGTCCGTCGGGCGCGCCCTGCTGGCCAGCGGCGCCCGGCGGGCAACCCACGACCTGCAGGCGCCGACGACCCGCATCGTGGACCTGGTGGTCGGCGACGACCCCGTGGCTGGCTGGTCGAAGGACGCCCGCGCGGAGCTGCGCCGGGCCGAGCGTGAAGGGACCACGGCGCGCGTCGACCGCGCCGGCGCCGCCGATGTCCTCGACGCCTTCCACGGACTGCTGGCCCAGACCTCCGAGCGGGCCGGCTTCCGCATCCGCTCACGCGCCTTCCTGGGCGCCCTCGCCGCGCCGCTGGCTGCCGGCGGCGACTGGTTCCTGGCCCTGGCCGAGCACGACGGCCGGCCCATCGCGGGCGCCATCGCGCCGCGCACGGGCGACCGTTCCTTCTATCTCTACGCTGCCTCCACCCGTGATCCAGGGCTGACGGTCAAGCGCGGGCCGTACGCGGCCATGGCCGCCCTGCAGCGGAGCCTCCGGGAAGCAGGCACGCGCAGCCTGGACCTATGGGGTGTCCGCGAGCCGCACGATGCCACGGTCGATCCTGCCTGGGAGGGCTTCAGCGTCTTCAAGCGGCGCTTCCTGGGTACGCCATCACGCCACCCGGGCACCTTCGACCTGATCATCGACCCGGGCTGGAACCGCATCCGCGATCTGCGCGAGCGGCTGCGTGGCGGGGGGCACTGAGCCGGCCCGCGGCCGGTCACGACGGCGGCTACCATGACAGTCCCATGCAGACGTCCTACCGCACCCTGACCTGTGTCGACGCTCGTCTCGAGCACGCCGGAAAGTCGGCCACGATCGCCGGCTGGGTCAACCGCCGCCGCGACCTCGGCCAGCTCATCTTCCTCGACCTTCGTGACCGCTACGGCATCACCCAGGTGGTCATCGACGTGGCGGAGTCACCCGCCGCCCACGAGGTCGCCAGTGGCGTCCGCAGCGAGTACGTGCTGCGCGTCCGCGGCACCATCGCGCCACGCACAGCCGGCTCGGAGAACCCCCGCCTCGCCACCGGCCAGGTGGAGTTGCGGGCCAGCGAGATCGTCGTGCTCTCGGAGGCGCGCACCCCACCGTTCGTCATCAACGAGCCAGAGGTGGAGATCGACGAGGCGCTGCGGCTCAAGTACCGCTACCTGGACCTGCGCCGGGAACCGCTGCAGCAGCGCATCCTGGCCCGCGGCCGCCTCGTGGAGGCCATCCGCGCTGTCCACCACGCGGCAGGCTTCGTCGAGGTGGAGACGCCGCTGCTCATCAAGTCGACGCCGGAGGGCGCGCGCGACTTCATCGTGCCCTCGCGACTGCAGCCGGGCAACGTCTACGCCTTGCCCCAGAGCCCCCAGCAGCTCAAGCAGCTGCTCATGGTCAGCGGCTTCGACCGGTACTTCCAGATCGCCCGCTGCCTGCGCGACGAGGACCTGCGGGGCGACCGCCAGCCGGAGTTCACGCAGCTCGACCTGGAGATGAGCTTCGTGGCCGAGGAGGACGTCATGGCCTGGGTCGAGCACATGGTGCTGGCCGTGACGCGCGCCGTGGCGCCGGATCGCCAGCTCCTGGCCGAGCCCTTCCCGCGCTTCACCTATCGCGAGGCCATCGACCGCTACGGCTCGGACAAGCCGGACGTGCGCTACGGCATGGAGCTCCACGACCTGGGTGACCTCGCGGCAGCCTCCGGCTTCCGCGTCTTCGAGTCGACACTGGCGGAAGGCGGGCGCGTCTTCGGCTTGGCGGTCCCCGGCCAGGCGGACATGAGCCGGGCCCAGATCGACGAGCTGACCGAGCTGGCCCGGCGGGCCGGCGCCAAGGGCCTCGTCTGGCTGGCCCTGGACGGCGATGGCGGCGTGCGCGGCTCGATCGTCAAGGCGGTCGGCGAGGAGGTGTCGCGGCGCCTGTCGACCGCGGCCGGCGGCCACCCAGGCGACCTGGTGCTCATCGTGGCCGACGCGGACATCCACGCCCAGGAGGCCCTTGGGTCGCTGCGCGTCAAGCTGGCCGACCGCATCAATGCCTACGACCGCTCGCTGCTCTCCTACGTCTGGGTCCACCACTTCCCGATGTACCAGTGGGATGAGCAGTACCGCCGCTGGGACGCCACGCACAATCCCTTCAGCGGCGTCCATCCCGAGGATGAGGCGCTCCTGGTGACGACCTCTGGCGACCCGCTGGTGGCCAGCCCGGATGACCCCGCCGGCAAGGCTCGAGCCCTGCAGTACGACATCGCCCTCAACGGCTGGGAGCTGGGCGGCGGCTCCGTACGTTTCCACACGCGGGAGATGCTCTCGCGCTCGTTCTCGCTGCAAGGCCACTCCCTGGACGCCCAGGAGGCCAAGTTCAGCGGCATCCTCGAGGCCTTCGAATTCGGCGCGCCGCCTCACGGGGGCATCGCCTTGGGCGTGGACCGCTGGATCGCGCTGCTCACCGACCAGACCAACATCCGGGAGGTCATGGCCTTCCCCAAGACCTCGTCCGGCTCGGACCTCATGCTCGACGCGCCCTCACCGGTGGAGCCCGGGCAGCTGGAGGAGCTGGGTCTCATGCTGCGACCGCCCGACCCCGCCGCGAGGTGATCCCGGGCGGATGAGCGGTGGAGTCGACGACCAGCGACTCGATGGGTCGCGGCGTTCAGCGGATCCGGCTGTTCGCTCTCCCCACCGCGGCATCAGCGCTGGTGACGTCGGGCGTCCGATACTCTGGAGCGCCCGACTCGTCGACGAGCGCAACACGGGTGACGTGAGGCAGGGAGGAGCCGCACGCTGCATCCGACGGTCGTCCGCACCGGTGAACGAGTTCCCCTCGCTCCGTTGGCCCCGCTTGCGCCGCGCCTGCTCCGACAGCGATTTGACTACCGGATCGTGCGTCAGACTGGTTCTCACCGGACGCTGACCGCGCTTGGTCGACCGACGCTGCATCGCAGCTTCCACGACGGCGCTGAGCTGCCACCGGGGCTGGTTCGCAAGATCCTGGTGCATGATGTCGGCCGGTCCATGGGGGAAGCGTTGCGGCTGCTGCGGTCGGAAGGAAGGCAGGATGAGGCCGAAGTTCCAGGTCCACACTGAGCCGGTGTCCGGTCATCTGGCGTGGTGGGCCGAGTCGGATGCGATCCCCGGACTGAGTCTCGCCGCGGACAGTCTGCACGAGCTTCGGTCGCTGATCGATGAAGCCGTGATCGAGCATCTCGGCGAGGGGACCGAATTCGACCTTGCGCTTGACGATGATCTCGCTCGACCGGTCTCCCCGACGCCGACGCGAACGTTGCGAGAGGTGCCCACGCCTATCCCAGCCCCGCAGTGACCTCCGGGTCAGGAGTGTCGGCGGCGGCTGCGCCCCACTCGGGCGGAGGCCCGCCGACCGGCTCGGGGGGACCGGCGTAGTCGGGCAGCGCGTCGAGGGCCACTTCGCGCCCCAGGACAGAGCCGGGGTCGCCCAGTTCCACGGTGTCCACTGATGCCAGTGCCAGGCGCGCCTCCAGGTCGAGGCCGCTGGGCCCGCTCAGGACGCCGGGCCCGCCGAGCGTGCCGGGCCCGCCGAGCGCAACGCCGGACACGCCGGACACGCCGAGCGTGCCGGGCGCGCCGAGGACCTCCTCCACGAGGGCCACCGGCACCAGCACCGGCCAGCCCACCTGTCCCGCACGCCGCGGCCGGATGACGCGGTCGGGCGCACGCCCATGGGCCTCGATGAGCGAGGTGACCGTCTCCGGGTCCACCCACGTCATGCGCCCGGGCCAGAGCAGAAGGGCGCTCGTATCGCTGACGGCCTCCAGGGCCGCTCGGGCCCCGATCGCGCAGGCTGCCGCGCCGACGAGGTCGCCCGGATCGGTGCGCGTCGCAGGCGAGCCCGCAAGGGCCGAGGCCACGGAGCCCTCAGCGTCGTCGCCAACGACTACCACGACGGGCAGCGCCCCGCCCGCCCAGGCCGCGTCCACGATGCGCCGCACCGCGATGCGCCCGGCAGCATCGAACAGGGCCTCCTCCACGCTGGCCGGCACCACGACTGCGCCAACGGTCATCGGTGGCCGGACGAGCGGTCGTGCGGCTCGTCCTCCTCGTCACGGGTCCACTCGGGCGGCGCCGCCCAGGCCCACGGCGAGCGCTGCGCCCGTGGCTCGAGGGCCGTGGGCAGCTCGATAGCCCCGGGATCCGTCGCCCGCGCATCGTCGTCATCGGCGGCCGGAGAGCTGCCGGACCGTGCGGCCTGGTCGAGGCGCTCGGTCGGCATCGACGCCCCGCTCATGCCGGCAGGGGTGTCCGGTGATCCCGGGCCGGCATCCGCCCCGCCACCGGTGCCGCCGACAGCGTCGGCGTCGCGAGGCAGGTCGGCGGGCTCGCCGGCGTCGTCTTCAGCATCGAGGTAGGGGATGGCCGCACCGCTGCCGGACGCGCCAGCGCCCGCCCCGCCCGGCGTGCCTGATGGGGGCAGCAACTCGGCCCGCTCCAGGGCCGTGGTCGGACGCTTCGGCAGGGTTCGCGGGACTTGCGCGACGAACACCTTCGTGGCCGGTGAGACGCGGGGCACCGCGGTCCCTGGGCGCGGCTTCTGGCGCTGGTCCCAGCGCCAGCGGCGCGGGGAGTCGAGGAACACGCCGCAGACGAGGCCGTACACGGACGCGGCCAGGCTCAGGAGCAGCGGCGCACCCGCCACGCGGAAGAGGTCGTCGCCCCGCCAGCCCAGCACGAGCGCGAAGCCCAGGAACAAGGCCACGGGCACGTTGGCCGCGGCCAGCGGCCAGCCCACGCCGCCCAGCAGCCAGTAGAGCCAGCCGCCACCCACGGCGGCCCCCAGGGCGGCCAGGATGATGCCCACCGGCCCGAAGCCGACGCCCCGGTCTTCCCAGACGCCCATGGCCAGGTAGAAGAGCACTCCGACCAGGAATGCCTGGGAAGCGGAGAGCAGTGCCTCGGCAGCCATGACGTCGAGCGGCCGAGCGACCGGTTCACGGACCTTCACCTGCTCAGGATACGGGTGAAGGGCGGGAGCGTGCGACAATCGGTCTTCCCATGCACGCTACTCCTGCCACCGCCATGCTCGAAGAGGTCATCCGCGCCGACGTCCGCGACATCGCCATCGTGGCCCACGTCGACCATGGCAAGACCACCCTGGTCGATGCCATGCTTCGCCAGGCTGGCGCCTTCCGGGTCGACCAGGTGGTCATGGACCGCGTCATGGACTCCATGGACCTCGAGCGTGAGCGCGGCATCACCATCCTGGCCAAGCAGACCGGCATCACGTACAAGGGCGTTCGCCTCAACATCGTGGACACGCCCGGCCATGCCGACTTCGGCGGCGAGGTGGAGCGCAGCCTGCTCATGGTCGACTCGGTCCTGCTGCTCGTGGACGCCGCCGAGGGACCGCTGCCCCAGACCCGCTACGTCCTCTCCAAGGCCATGGCCCAGCACCTCCCGGTCATCGTGGCCATCAACAAGATCGATCGCGCCGACGCGCGGCCCTCGATCGTGGTGGACGACGTCTACGAGCTCTTCATGGATCTCGGCGCGACAGACCGCCAGATCGAGTTCCCCATCGTCTACACCAATGCGCGCACGGGCACGGCCAGCCTCGATCCCGTCGCGCCCGGCCAGGACCTGCAGCCGCTCATGGACCTGCTCGTGGCGCACACGCCGCCGCCGCGCCACGTGCCCGGCCACCCGCTGCAGCTGCTCGTCACCAACCTCGCGGCCAACGACTACGTGGGCCGCATGGCCGTCGGCCGCATCCGCAACGGCCGACTGCGCATGGGGCAGCGCATCACGGTCCTGCGGGAGGAGGCGGAGACGCCGGACGGCAGCGTGGAGCCCGGCCGCGTCGTCACGCTCAATGGCACCGTCACCTCGCTGACGACCGCACGCGGCATCGAGCTGGTGGAGATCGAGGAAGCCGGCCCCGGGGACATCGTGGCCGTGGCCGGGCTGCCGGAGATCACCATCGGGGACACCATCACGGACCCGGGCGACCCGCGCCCGCTGCCCCGCCTCTCCGTGGACGAGCCCACGCTGAGCATGACCTTCGGCGTCAACACCTCGCCCATGGCCGGTCGTGACGGCAAGCTCCTGACCTCCCGGCAGATCCGCGCCCGGCTGGAGCGCGAGGTGCTCGGCAACGTCAGCATCGAGGTGCGCCCCACCGCCTCCCCGGACACCTTCGAGGTGCGCGGCCGCGGCGAGCTGCAGCTGGCCGTGCTCATCGAGCAGATGCGGCGCGAGGGCTTCGAGCTGCAGGTCTCCCGCCCAGAGGTCCTCCTGCACGAGATCGACGGCCAGGTCCACGAGCCCTACGAGCGCGTCAGCATCGACATCCCGCCCGACCACATCGGCACGGTCACGGGCTCGCTGGCGGCTCGCCGTGCGCGTGTCGAGCAGATGACGACCGACCAGGACGGCCGCACCCGCATCGAGGCCATCATGCCCACGCGCGGCCTGGTGGGCTACCGCGGCCAGTTCCTGACCGAGACGCGCGGCACGGGCCTGCTGCACCAGATCGGGGAGGGCTACGGGCCCTGGGCCGGCGATGTCGAGCACCGCACGAGCGGCGTGCTCGTCTCCGACCGCTCTGGCACCTCCAATGCCTACGGCCTCTTCAACCTCCAGGAGCGCTCCACGCTCTTCATCGGGTCCGGCGTGCCCGTCTACGAGGGCATGATCGTGGGCGAGAACTCCCGGCCGGGCGACATGGACGTCAACCCGACCAAGGAGAAGAAGCTCACCAACATCCGCACCCACAGCCACGACGACGCCCTGCGTCTCACGCCGCCCCCGCCCATGACCCTCGAATCGGCCATCGAGTTCATCGCCGCCGACGAGCTCGTGGAGGTCACGCCGCGTGCCATCCGGATGCGCAAGCGCATCCTCTCGCTCCACGAGCGGCGCCGCGAGCGCGGCCGCGATGAGGACCGGCGGCGGGTCGTGCTGCCCGAGGACGCCACCACGCGCTGAGGACGGTGCTCAGGGTCGCGCCGGGGACGCGCGCCGGGGCCCGCGCGGACGCCGGTGCTCAGGCCCGCCCCGCGGCCTGACGCGGGTCCACGCCTACAATCCGCTGCGTGACCGTGTACCTGGACCACGCTGCCTCCACCCCCCTGCGCCCGGAGGTGCTGGCCGAGATGCTGCCCATCCTGGAAGGGGAGGGCGGCAATCCCTCGTCGCCCCATACGCCCGGGCGGCAGGCCCGCCGCTGGCTGGACGAGGCCCACGAGCGGCTCGCCCGCAGCATCGGCGCCGAGGCACGCAGCGTCATCTTCACGAGCGGCGGCACGGAGGCCATCAACCTGGCTGTCAAGGGTGCCGCCTGGGCGGGCAAGGCGGCCGGCCACCGCATCCTCACCTCCGCGGTGGAGCACAAGGCCGTCCTGGAGTCGTGCCTGCTGCTGGAGAAGTTCGGCTTCGACGTGCGCCGCCTGTTGGTCGATCGCTACGGCCGACTCGACCCTGATGACCTGACCGCCGCCCTGACGGACCGGACCATCCTCGTGAGCCTGCAGCTGGCCAACAACGAGGTGGGCACCATCCAGCCCCTGGCGGAGCTCATCGCCCGCGTGCGGGCCGTGTCGCCGGCGCTCGTCCACGTGGACGCCGTGCAGGGTGCCGCCCATCTGCCCATCGACGTGGAGGCCCTGGGCGCGGACCTCGTCTCGTTCGCGGCCCACAAGGTGGAGGGTCCCAAGGGTGTGGGCGCGCTCTGGATCCGCCGCGGCACGACGATCCTGCCGCAGGTCCACGGCGGCAGCCAGGAACGCTACCGGCGCGCGGGCACGGAGAACGTGGCCGGCGCCGTGGGCATGGCCGCCGCCTTCGAGCTGGCTGCCGCGGAGCGCGCCACCACCGTGCCCGCGCTGGCCGCGCGACGCGACCGACTTCGGTCTGCCCTGCTGGCCCTGGAGTCCGTGGAGCTCACCGGGCACCCCGTCGAGCGGCTGCCCGGCTCGTTGTCGGTCATCGTGCGCGGTGTGCTCGGTGACGACCTCGTCCTGGCCTTGGACCTCGACGGCCTGGCTTGCTCCACCGGTTCGGCGTGCACGACCGGCTCCAGTGAGCCCTCCCACGTGCTGGCGGCGATGGGCTACCCGCCGTCGGAGGCACGCTCCGCCCTGCGCCTGTCGCTCGGGCGCCGCACCAGCGAGGAGGACGTCACGCTCGCGGAGCGGCTCGTGCCGGAGGCCATCGGGCGTCTCCGCGAGGGCCAGGCCCGGCTGTCATGACCGCGCCCCGGGTCCTCGTGGCCATGTCCGGGGGCGTGGACTCGTCCGTGGCCGCCGCCCTCCTCGTGGAGGAGGGGATCGACGTCGTGGGCGTCTGGATGCGTCTGCACGACGGCGCGGACGTCTACAGCAGCACGAACCGCTCGTGCTGCTCGCTGGATGCCGCGGAGGATGCGCGCCGCGTGGCCGGGCAGCTGGGCATCCCGTTCTACGTGCTCAACCTCGAGCGCGAGTTCGCGGCCGGGGTCGTGGAGCCCTTCGTCTCGGCCTACCTGGAGGGCCGCACGCCGAGCCCCTGCGTGGACTGCAACTCGCAGGTCAAGTTCGGGGCCCTGCTGGGGCGGGCGCGCCACCTCTACGCCTGCGACGCGGTGGCCACCGGCCACTACGCTCGCGTGGAGGCCGTGGACGATGACAGCCGGCCCGGCGGCCGGCGCTTCCGACTGCTGGCCGGGTTGGACCACGACAAGGACCAGTCCTACTTCCTCTACGGCCTGCGACAGGAGCAGCTGGCGCACACGCGCTTCCCGCTGGGCGCGCTGCGCAAGTCAGACGTGCGCGAGGTGGCTCGCCGCCACGGCCTCGTGACGGCGGACAAGCCGGAGAGCCAGGAGATCTGCTTCGTGCCCGAGGGAGACTATCGCGCCGAGCTGACGCGCCGGGCCGGCTGGCAGCCGCGCGCCGGTGCGCTCGTCGATGCCGATGGTGCGGTCGTGGGCGCGCACGCCGGCACCGCCGCCTACACCATCGGCCAGCGCGCCGGCCTGGGCGTGGCCCTCGGCGAGCGCCAGTACGTGGCGGCCATCGACGTGCCCGCCAACCTCATCCGGCTCGGCCGTCGCGAGGATCTGCAGCGCGAGGCCCTGAGCGTGACCGACGTCTCCTTCGTGGACCGCGCCCCCGGAGGCCCCTTCCGGGCCGGCGTGCGCATCCGCCACCGGGCACCGCTGGTCCCGGCGCTGGTTTCGCCACCGGTCTCGACGCTGCACGTGCCCGCCGATGGCGGTGCCGATACGGCCACCGCGGACGAAACCGCCGCCGGTCGCTGGCACGTCGAGCTCCAGGCGCCGGCCTGGGCGCCGGCGCCGGGCCAGGCAGCCGTCTTCTACGACGATGGGGACGTCGTCATCGGCGGCGGTCGCATCGCGCCGGCCGCCTGAGCGGCGGAGGCTGACGGCAGCGAACATGGATGGCGGCCTGGCGACCTTCGTCCTGCAGCCGGCCTTCGTGCTGTCGCTCCTGGTCGGCGCCTTCCACACCTGCGTCTACGTCTTCGTGCGCGGCAAGCTGGGCTGGCACCTGCCCTTCGTCCTCGCCGGCGCCATCCTGGGAGCCCTGGCCGGCCAGGCCATCGGCGCCCGCATCGGCGACGTCCTGAGCCTCGGCGACTACCCGCTGCTGTGGGCGTCCGCCGTGGCCTGGCTGGGCATCGGCATCGCCGTGGTCAGCAGCTCGCTCGCCACCCGACGGCCGGAGCCGCCGGACCCGGGCGGCACCATCCGGCCCCGGCAGGGCTGAGGCTGGGCAGCACGGGCACGGCCAATGGCCGGTCGCACGGCGCTGGGCCGGATCGGGGGTCGCCCCCGTCAGCGCGCGATGGTGTTCGGGGGCAGCACGGGCAGGATGAGCATGAAGCGCCCGTCGCGCCCTGGGTAGCGTGCCCTGGGGCGTTGGTAGGGGAGGTAGTCCTCCGCCAGGGCGCTGACCGGGACGAGTGTGCCCGGCGGGCGAGAGGCGCCCCAGATGGTGCTCACCCAGGGGTACCAGGTGTCCTCGATGTTCACGGCGGTCACCTCGTAGTCGTCCCGCCAGGCCGGGTCGGCGGTGGCCGTGAAGCCCGACATGACCCAGGAGTGCGCGCCGCGCCAGGTCACGAGCCCCACCGGACGCCCGGTCAGGCGCAGCGCTCGCGCCGCCTTTCGGATGGCTGCCCGTCGGGTCCCGGCGCCGTCCACCGTATAGGGCCCGAAACCCTCGCGGTTCAGCACCGCCGCCCAGCCCAGCAGGTCCACGCCGATGGGGCCGAGCCGGCGGTCGGGAGAGAATCGACGGCCCTGCAGGTAGATGCGCTGCTGCGAGCGCACCGAATGGTCGTTCCGACCGCTGCCCATGATGTTCATCATGGTCTGCGTCGAGCCGGCCACGCACCAGTCCTTGGTGGCCTGGTGCGAGAAGTCGCCGGGCCGATAGAGCTCCACGGAGAACGGACCCGGCGCCGGGCGGGGCCGCAGGCGGATGACGTCTGCCACGGGCCCGGGTCGGGGATCGAGCAGGGACTCGGCCTCCGGCGCCGGGCTGGCCAGTACGACGGCCTGCGTGGGCGTGGATGTGGGCGGCGACGGGGTGCCGGGAACGAGCGACTCCATCCGGGTGCGCCTGGCTTGGCGAGGCGCATCGTCCGGGCGGGAGATGGGTGGCACGACCGCCAGCGGCTCCGCGCTCAACACGGAGCAGCCCGTGATGGTCGTGATCACGGCCAGCACCAGTGTCGCCCAGCGGCCGTGTCTCGCGGGTGCCTGGATCTGCACATCGCGCACCGTAGCGCCTGGGAATGGCCGCGTGCGGCTTGGTCTCTGATCCTTCACCAGAATCGGATGGGATCACAGCGGCCACGGAAGCATTGACGTATCTGCGGCACGGAGAACGTCCAGTGGGTCGCAGAGGCCGACTTCCTGGCCGAGCCGTATCGTGGCTCTGATGCCTACGTGACCGATGGCCAGTACATGGTGGCCATGGTCTCGACCTTCGAGGGCACCGACCTGGTCATGGCCGAAGCCGCCGCCGAATAGTCGCGGCCGACGCACGACTTCCGACCCGCGGGAGGCAGCGCTTCCCGCGGGTCTATCCATGTCTCACGCCCGGTGTTCGGTACACTCGGCGAGATGCCAGACCATGATGAGCGGGTCGCGCCCGAGGCCCGCATGCAGCCGCTGTCCGCCAACGAGATCCGTGCCCGCTTCCTGGGCTTCTTCGCGGCTCGCGGACACGAGGTCGTGCCCAGCGCCAGCCTGGTGCCCGGCGGGGACCAGACGCTGCTCTTCACCAACAGCGGCATGGTGCAGTTCAAGGACGTCTTCCGCGGCGTAGAGAAGCGCTCCTACACGCGGGCCGTGGACTCGCAGCGCTGCCTGCGCGTGGCCGGCAAGCACAACGACTTCGAGGAGGTCGGCCGCACGCCGCGCCACCACACCCTCTTCGAGATGCTGGGCAACTGGTCCTTCGGCGACTACTTCAAGCGCGAGGCCATCCACTGGGCCTGGGAATTCCTGACACAGGACCTGGGCATCCCCGGCGATCGCCTGGCGGCCACCACCTACAAGGACGACGAGGAGTCCTGGGCCGTCTGGCGCGACGAGATCGGCCTGCCCCCGGAGCGCATGGCGCGCTGGGGTGACGTGGACCAGGGAGACGACAAGAACTTCTGGCGCATGGCGGAGACGGGGCCCTGCGGGCCTTGCAGCGAGATCCACTACGACCGCGGCGCGGAGCTCTCGGAAGGGCCCGACTGCCTGCCGGACCACAGCGAGCACTGCCCCCGCTGGCTGGAGATCTGGAACCTCGTCTTCATGGAGTTCGACCAGCAGCCCGACGGGCCGCGCCTGCCGCTGCCCTTCACCTCCGTCGACACGGGCATGGGCCTGGAGCGCCTGGCCTCTGTCCTGCAGGGCGTGGCCACCAACTACGACACGGACCTCTTCACGCCCATCCACGCGCGCATGCGCGAGCTCATGCGCCACGACCCGGACGCCTTCGAATCGGAACGCTTCAGCTACCAGGTCATCGCCGACCACTCGCGGGCTGTCACCTTCCTCATCGCCGACGGCGTGCTGCCCGCCAACGAGGGCCGCGGCTACGTGCTGCGGCGCATCGTCCGCCGCGCCGTGCGCCACGGCCGGCTGCTGGGGAGACGGGAGCCCTTCCTGGCGGAGACGGCCAAGGTCGTCATCGAGCTGATGGGTGAGGCGTACCCCATCCTCGTGGAGCGGCGCGAGGCCATCCTGGGGGCCATCCTGCGCGAGGAGACGGCCTTCGCCCGGACGCTGGACGCCGGCACCGTGCAGCTGGAGGAGGCGCTCATCCCGCTCACCGGTGCCGACCGCGTCGTGGGTCGCCGCCCGGAGGACGTGCCGGAAGACGCGCCGCGCCTCGACGGCGAGACGGCCTTCCGTCTCCACGACACCTACGGCTTCCCCATCGACCTGACCGTGGAGCTGGCCGCGGAGTACGGCGTCCGCGTCGACCGTGACGGCTTCGAGGCCGCCCTGCGCCGCCAGCGGGAGCGCAGCCGCTCGGGCACGAAGCTGGACCTCGCGCGACAGGCCGAGCTCGTGGCCCTCTTCGGGGGCATCGCGCGGCGTGTCGGAGACAGCACCTTCCTGGGCTACGAGGGCACGGAGGCCTCCGGTCGCGTGGTGGCCATCGTCCGCGACGACACCGAGTACCAGGAGCTGGAGGCCCGGGCTGACGCGGAGCAGCGCACGGGGGCGGCGGCCGACGCCTTGCTCGTGCTGGACCGCACGCCCTTCTACGCGGAGGGGGGCGGGCAGATCGGCGATCGCGGCGTCCTCCGGGATGCCTCAGGCGAGGTCGTCTTCACGGTCGAGGACACGCAGCGACCGGTGAGCGGCCTCATCGTCCACCACGGCAAGCTGCACGGGCGCGTGGCGCTGGGCCAGGAGCTGGCCGCGGAGGTCGATCCCGATCGCCGCGCCCGCACGATGCGCAACCACACCGGCACCCACGTCCTGCATCGAGCCCTGCGCAACACGCTCGGTGAGGCGGCCCGCCAGGCCGGCTCGCTCGTGACACCGGACTACCTGCGCTTCGACTACCCCTTCGACCGCGGCCTGACCCCGGAGGAGCGCCACGGCATCGAGCACGAGGTGCGTCGCGTCATCCGCGAGGACCGCACCGTGACGCCCTCGTCGATGGGCATGGCGGAGGCCGTCGCAGCTGGCGCCGATGCCTTCTTCGACGAGAAATACGGTGAGACCGTGCGAACCGTCCGCGTCGAGGGCTACAGCCACGAGCTCTGTGGTGGCACCCACTGTCGCGCCACCGGACAGATCGGCGGCTTCATCATCACCGGGGAGCGATCGATCGGCTCCGGCATCCGCCGCATCGAGGCCGTGACCGGCGAGGCGGCCGAGGCTCTGACCGAGGAGCGCTTCCGTCTGCTGGAAGCCGCCGTGGCTGCAGCTGGTGCGCAGAGCCCGGAGCAGCTCACGGTCCGCATCGAGGAGCTCAAGGAGCGCGGCAAGACGTCCCGCAAGATGAGCGCCGGGATCGTCCCCACGGCCCAGGCGGCGGCCCGCACGGCCGAGCTGTTGCAGAAGGGCGCCCTGGTCGCCTACACGGGCGGCTTCCGCTCCATGGACGACCTGAAGGCCTGGGCGAAGGAGGTGCGCAGCTCGCTGGGCAGCGGCGTCATCGCCGCCGCGCTGGAGGATGACGAGCAGCCGCAGCTCTTCGTGACCGTCAGCGACGACCTCGTGGCCGAGGGCGTCAGCGCCGCGGATCTCGTGCGCGAAGCCGTGACCGAGAGTGGTGGCAAGGGCGGCGGCCGCCCGGAGATGGCCCAGGGCCGGCTGCCCGAGTCGGCAGCCCTGCAGGGAGCATTGCAGAGACTGCGTGAACGACTGGTGCGCTAGGGCGGAGGCCTGGGCGTGAGCCTGCTCCGGAGACTGGTGCGGCGGGTGCCCTCCGTCAGCCCCAGCCACGCACTGCTCGCCCTCGACATCGGCACCGAGTACGCCAAGGCGCTGGTGTTCGAGACGACCCCGGATGGGCGAGCCCTGGTGACCGGCGTGGGTCGCAAGCGCCAGGGGCTCTCGCACATGCAGTCGGGCACCGTGGCGGATATCTCCGCGGTGGTCGTCAACTGCCGAGAGGCGCTGGACGCAGCGGAGACCATGGCCGGCCGCACGGCTCCCAAGGTGGTGGTCGGCATCGCCGGCGAGCTCGTCAAGGGCTTCACGACCACGCGCAGCGTGGAGCGCAAGCGGGCGGACAGTGCCGTCACGCACTCGGAGCTGGAGCGGCTGCTGGAGGAGGTGGAGGCGGACGCCTCCGCGGAGGCGCAGCGCACCATCACGTGGGAGACCGGGCTGCCCAACGTTGACGTGCGCCTCGTGCACGCCTCGGTGGCCGGTGCCGCCGTGGACGGCTACGCGGTCACCAACCCGGTCGGCTTCCAGGGCCGCCACCTGCGCGTCTCGGTCTTCAACGCCTACGCGCCGCTGGTGCACCTGGGCGCCCTCGAGTCGGTGGTGGAGCAGCTTGGCCTGCAGCTCATCAAGGTCGTCGCCGAGCCGTACGCGGTGGCGCGTTCCATCTCCGGGGAGCAGGTCGGGCAGTCGGGCGCCCTCTTCATCGATGTGGGCGGCGGCACCACGGACGTGGCCCTGGTGCGCAACGGCAGCGTGGAGGGCACGCGCATGTTCGCCCTGGGCGGGCGTGCCTTCACCAAGTCACTGGCCGACCGGCTGGACACCAGCTTCGAGGAGGCCGAGCGCGTCAAGATCGACCATGCCCTCGGCAAGGAGGTCCGCGATGCGGACGAGGTGGCCGAGATCGTCGGCGAGGACGTGGCCGTCTGGGCGGCCGGCATCGAGCTGGTGCTCGAGGAGTTCGGCAAAGCGGGTCTTCTGCCGGGGCGCATCGAGCTCTGTGGTGGCGGCGCGGCGCTGCCGGAGATCCGAGCCGCCCTGGAGGCGCCCGGCTTCGCGACCAGCCTGCCCTTCGCTCGCCGCCCGCTGATCTCGATGATGGCGCCGGACTCCGTGAGCGAGGTCAGCGATGCAACCGGGCTGCTCGTCGACCAGCAGGACGTGACCCCCATGGCGCTCGCCTTCCAGGCCCTGGAGGCCTCCCTGCCACAGGAGCCCCTCGATTCCGCTCTGAGCCGCGTGCTGCGCGGGATGCGCGTCTAGATCCCAGGGCACGCCACCAGAACGCACCCGACCGTCCCCAACCCCACCGGCGCGACGACGGATGGCTGCCACGCTGCTGACGTTCGCATGATGGCGCCTCCTGCCAACGCCGATGGAGCATCGCGCTGAGTCGCAGCCTGCCGACGTCCCTGAGTGGGCTGTCAAACGGAGATGTCATCGATGACTCGGCCACGGATCGTCTCCAAGGCACCGCGAGTCGAGATGCTCGCGGCTCGCGCGATCTGGCTTCTGATCGTCGTCGTTTGCCTCTACCTCGGGCTCCAGCCCTGATCGCGACGCTCGACTGATCAGGTGGCGCGGCGTCCAGGGATCCGCGACCCGACCTAGGGCGTTCGAGCTCGACCACCATCGAGTGGCCGTCCGGCGACCAGCGTGGCCAGTGGGCGTACTGGGGGGCGGTGGGCGTGGACACCGTGCGAGTCACGCCGCTGGCAAGGTCGACGACCTCGATCGCGCTTCCCGTGAGCGCATCTCGTCGCCCGACGTGACCGAAGGCGGTCGATGATGAGGCGCAGGGACGTCGCCGTCCAGAGAGGAGTCACGGTCGGTCGGCAACCACGCGTCCGTGGCTGGTCGGACGTGTCGTGTTGGGTGTGTGACCGCCAGATCGACCGGCGGTGACTCGCGTCCGCCGCCGACTCGTTCCTCCAGCGGGAACGCCGACGTCCCGAAGGGGCCAGCCGGCCACCCCCGGGACCCCTGACGGCCCATCCGTTCCTCCAGCGGGAACGCCGACGTCCCGAAGGGGCCAGCCGGCCACCCCCCGGAACCCCTGACGGCCCATCCGTTCCTCCAGCGGGAACGCCGACGTCCCGAAGGGGCGAGTCGGTACGTCCCCGGGCGCGGCCGGCCGCGCCATCAGCGACTTGGCCCGCGCGCACGTCGCCAGACACACACGCCCGCTCTAGGGCAGACTGCCCCTGATGGCCGTCTGGTACCTGGACAGCGACGACGAGATCACGGACGCGGTGGCGAGGCTGCGCAACGCCACCGATGAGCGGGTCGTCTTCGTCGTCCCCACCGGATCGCGCATCGCCACCGGTCGCATCAATTTCAAGCTGCTGCACCGCGAGGCAGCCGCACGCGGTCTGACCCTGGCCATCGCCAGCCCGGACGTGCAGGTGCGCGCCATGGCCGCCTCCGCCGGCGTGCTGGGGCTCTCCACGGCCGCGGAAGCGGAGGCCGCACTGGAGCGTGGTGATGCGCCCCCGGAGCCGACAGACACCGCGCCCACCGAGGCAGGGCCGGCCGAGGGGGCCGGGGACGAGTCGATCGTGGTCGCGGGCGCCGAGACCGCCGCTCCAGGCAGGCGTCGCGTCAGCCGACGCATGGTCGTGGCCGCCGCCGGCGTGCTCACGGTGGCCGTCATCGGTGTCGTAGCATCGCTACAGGCGCTGCCCACGGCGCAGGTGACGCTCACCCCGCGGACCGCTACGGTCGGACCGCTGCCGCTCACCATCACCGCGCTCACCACGGTCAGCGAGCCGGACCCGGAGACCGGACGGCTGCCCGCCGTGGACGTGGCCATCCCGCTGGCCACGGAGCAGACCTATGCGGCGACTGGCCGAGAGGTCGTCGAGGCGCGCGCCACCGGCAGCGTCGTCCTCACCTCGGCCGACCAGCCCTTCGACCAGCAGATCCCGGCTGACACCCGGGTCCGCACCCCATCAGGCGTGGAGTTCCGGACGACCGAGATGGTGGTGGTGCCCCGCGTCGGCGAGGGCAACGGGCCGAGCCAGGTCCGGGTGCAGGTGGAGGCCGTGGCGCCTGGCGATGCTGGCAACGTGGCGGCGGGCGAGATCAGCCTGGTGCCCTCGCTCGAGGCGCAGGGCATCTCGGTCAGCAATCCGGAGGCCACGAGCGGTGGTCGCTACGAGGAGACCCCGGTCGTCACGCAGGAGGATTACGAGGCCGCCCTGGCCGACCTGCAGAACCGACTCGTCGGTGAGCTGGCGGCGCGTCTGCGCGACCCGGAACGCCTGCCGGAGGACCTCACCGTCTTCACCGGGACCGCGGAGCCGGGCATCGTGGAGCATCAGCCCGCAGCTGACGAGGTGGTGGGGAGTCGTGCCGCGGAGTTCACCCTGTCGGGCGACCTGGCCGCCCACGTGATCGCCGTCGACGAGCGATCCGTGGATGCGCTGGCCCGCTCCATCGTGCTCGCCGAGCTTCCTGATGGCATGGCCGTCCTGCCCGGACAGCTCTCCGTTCAGACGGGAGACGGCGTCGCGGAGGACGGTGGCATCCGTTTCGATGGGACCGCCAGCGCGGTCGCCTACCAGGTCATCGACCGGGACGCCGTGCTGGCCAGGATCGCCGGCCTGCCGGTTTCCGAGGCTCGGGCCATACTTGAGGACATCGGGGCGGCGACCGTCAGCGTCTGGCCCGAATTCCTGGGCGACCTGCCCAGCGACCGCAACCGCATCAGGCTGGATGTCCTTGATCCATCCGCATCGGAGTGAGCCACACCTGACCATGAACGAAGTCGTCGACCGGCCCCCGTGCGCCCCGGGGTGCCCGTGAGCGTGCTGCTGGGCATCGACCTCGGCGAGCGCCGCATCGGCGTCGCCTCTGGGGACACCGCGAGCGGTGGCGTGCTGCCGCTGCTGACGCTCCGGCGCAGCACACCGCGACAGGATGCCGCCGCCATCAGCCGCCTCTGCGCGGAGCGTCGCGTGGAAGCCGTCGTGGTGGGCCTGCCCCTCCACCTGGACGGCTCGGAGAGCGAGCAGTCGCGTCGCACGCGCGCGTGGGCGGCGGAGGTGCGCCCCCTCCTGTCCGTGCCGCTGACCTTCCGTGACGAACGTCTCACCAGCCAGGCCGCCGAGGACCGCATGGGTCACGCACCGCGGGGTCGCTCAGGCGGCCCGCCCTCTCCGACCGCACGCCGCGCCTGGAGGGCGCGGGTAGACCGCGAGGCAGCTGCCATGATCGTCCAGGGTGAGTTGGACGCCCGCACGACCACCACCCTGGAGGCCGGTCGATGAGCGGGCCATCGGTGCCGCAGCCGCGGGGAGGCCCACGGGTCGGCATCGTGGAGGGCTGGGAGCTTCGCCGAGCGCGCCAGCGCGACGCCAACTCGGGAGCCTGGAAGGGCCTCATCTTCATCGTCCTCCTGCTTGTCGGCTTCGTCGCTCGGCGGCTGGCTCCTGGCCCGGCCGGTCATCGGCCCGGCCGTCACGGGGCTCTTCGAGCAGAACCCCGGCGTGCTGCACATGCCCATCGTGGCCGACCTCCTCCGGGCCGAGCTGGGCGACCGCCTGGGCAAGCCGGCCAGCAGCGAGGCGACGGAGGTCAGGTTCGTCATCGACCCCGGCCAGACCGTGGACCAGATCCAGGAGAACCTCGTCGATGCCGGGCTGCTCACGGACACCCTGGCCTTCAAGTACCTGGTCATGTCGGACCGGGTTGACCAGCTCCTGCAGGCGGGCATCTACACGATGGACACCGGCATGAGCCCGCGGGCCGTCGTCTCCCGCCTTGCGGCCGACCCGGACCCGCCCACGCCCGTCGTCAACCTGGCGCTTCGCCCGGGGCTGCGCATCGAGCAGATCGCCGCGTATCTCCAGGCCCAGAAGGAGGAAACGGAGCTGCAGCTCGACCCCAAGGAGTTCCTGGACCTGGCGACCGACCCGCGCCCGGAGCTCAAGGACGAGTACCCCTTCCTGCGCCAGATCCCGGAGGGCAACAGCCTGGAGGGCTTCCTCGCCAGCGGCGTCTACGCCGTGCCCATCGACATCAACGCCGACGAGTTCCTGCATCTGCTCATCCAGGAGTGGGAAGAGGACTCCGGCGACCTCGTCGCCCAAGCCAAGAAGAAGGGCGCGGACTTCTACGATGTCCTGACCGTGGCCAGTATCGTGGAGCGTGAGGTGAAGGCCGACGAGGATCGCGCCAAGGTGGCCGGCGTCTACTGGAACCGGCTCGATCCCAAGCTGAACGGCGCCACCGGCGGGCTCATGCAGGCCGACCCGACGGTGGTCTACGCCGCTGACGGCATGGAGCTCGGCGACATGGCCATGGCCAAGTGGCCGAACTACCTGTTCTGGGACACCCTGGGTGTCGCCGACCTGGCAACGGTCAACGTCAGCCCGGAGCTGCAGTCACACCAGACCTACCAGCAGGCTGGGCTCCCGAGTTGGCCCATCGCCACGCCTACCCGTGCCTCCATCGAGGCGGCCCTCGATCCGGATACGCGCAAGGACTTCCTCTTCTTCTATGCCTGCCCCGGTTCGGACACCCACACCTTCGCCAAGACCGCTGCGCAGCACAGCCAGAACATCGCCAAGTGCCCGGCGAGCTGACGGCGCGGAGCCACCCGACCGCCCAGTCGATCGACGCGACCGCGGCTGTGCCGACCGCCGCCCCGAGCGCCGCCGACCTCCAGCGCTGGCGAGCTGCCGACGTGGCCGCACGCCCTGGCCGGCTCGATCGACTGCGCGAGCGCCTGTTCGCTGAGGGGCTGGACGCCTACGTTGGGCTGTGCCCGGAGAATGGGCGCTACCTGACCGGCTTCGTGCTGGGCGACGGCGAGGAGAAGGTCTGCGGAGCATCGGGCCGTTTCCTCGTCTCCGCCGACGAATCGGTCGTCGTGGCCGACTCGCGGTACCGCCTGCAGGCCGCGCAGGAGTGCCCGGCGAGCCGCGTGGCGGACCTCGCAAGCACCTTCGCGGAGGCGTGGCCGGAGCTGCTGCGCGGCCTGCGGCCCGTCCGCACGGCGTCAGGGGATGGCGTGCGTCGCGTCGGGGTCGAGGGCGGCTTCCTGAGCCACGCCGAGTGGCTGCGCCTCGCGGAGGCCAGCCCGGATGTGGAGCTGGTGCCGCTCGAGGGTTTCATCGAGGAGCAGCGCCGGGTCAAGGAGCCGGCCGAGCTGGAGCGCGTCGCGGCCGCCTGTGCCGTGGCTGACGCTGCCCTCAGCGGGACCCTCGCGGACATCCGCGAGGGAGTCACCGAGCACGAGCTGGCGCTGGCCCTGGAGTGGCGCATGCGCACCGGTGGCGCGGAGGGCCTGGCCTTCGACGTGGCCTGCCTGTCCGGACCGCGCGCGGCGCTGCCACACGGCTCGCCGGGTGAGCGCACGGTGCGGGCGGGTGAGGTCCTCCTCTTCGACTTCGGCGCCCGGGTGGATGGCTACCGCTCTGACATGACCCGGACGCTCTTCGTGGGTGAGCCTGCGCCCGCCGACCTGGCCGTCTACGAACTGGTGGCCCGCGCCCAGGCCGCGGCCATCGACCTGCTCCGCGAAGCCGTCCCGGCCGGCTTGTCGGTCACCAATCGCCAGGTCGACGCGGCCGCGCGCGACGTCATCACGGCTGCCGGTCACGGTCCGCACTTCGGTCACGGCACGGGGCACGGCATCGGCCTCGCCACACACGAGCTGCCCTCCGTGGGCCGCTCCGCGGCCGAGGAGGCGCTGCCCTCACCGTCGGTCTTCTCCGTCGAGCCGGGTGTCTATCTCGACGGCGTCACGGGCGTGCGCATCGAGGACCTGGTGGCCATCGACGTGGCCGCCGGGCGCGTGGAGCTGCTGACCGCCTTCCCACGCGAGGTCACGGTCGTCGGGGTGTAAAGCGTTTGGACTCGCATGTGAGACGGTAAGCCTGTCGACGGTGGTCGGGGGTGGATTGCGCGGCTGGTCCGCCTCCCACGCAGGACAGTGGGGCGGGTCCGCTAGAATCTCGTCTCGCAGACGACAGCCACGACAGCCACACCCCACGGAGACACGCGACCCACCATGATCTCGACCGGAGACCTGCGCAAGGGCATCGCCATCGAGCTCGACGGCGAGCTCTGGCAGATCCTCGACTACCACCACATCAAGATGGGCCGCGGCTCGGCGCAGGTGCGCATCAAGCTGCGCAACATCAAGCGTGGCCAGACGGTGGAACGCTCCTTCCAGGCCGGTGAGAAGTGGCCGCGCGCCATCCTCGAGAAGCGCCCCGTGCAGTTCCTCTACAAGGACGGCTCGGACTACCACTTCATGGAAGCCGAGTCCTACGAGCAGTTCCACCTCACCGCGGAGCAACTCGGGGACGTCACGGGTTACCTCGTGGAAGGCATGAGCGTCGACCGCACCAGCTACCAGGGTGAGACGATCGGCGTGGAGCTGCCCACCTCGGTGGATCTGCGGGTCATGGAGACGGAGCCGGGCTTCGCCGGCGACACGCAGTCGGGTGCCAAGAAGCCCGCGACCGTCGAATCCGGTCTGGTGGTCCAGGTGCCCATCTTCGTCAACGAGGGTGACGTCATCAAGGTCGACACCCGGACCGGCGAGTACCTCACCCGCGTCTAGTCGTCGCCTGATCGCCGGGCGGCCGAGAGCCCACCGTCGCTGAGGGAGGCGCCCAGACAGCCATGCCCGGACTGTGGGACGAGGTGAGGCAGCCCGCGGAGGCCGAACCGCGGGAGATCGCGGGGCCAGACCCGGGCTCGGCCAAAGCTGTCCTCGGGGATGTCCGAACTGTCTGCCGCGTCGCCTGCCGCGCCGCCGGCCGCGCCGCTGGCCGCACCGCCTGCCGAGCTGACTGCCGAGCTGTCTGCCGCGCCACCCGCAGGCCCGCGCGTGCTGTCCGTCGGTGACCTCACGCGTCTCATCCGGGACACCATCCGTGGCGCGCCGCGCCTGGCCCGCGTCTGGGTCGAGGGTGAGGTCGGCCAGGCCACGGTCAGCTCCGCTGGACACTGCTACTTCACGCTCAAGGACGAGCGAGCCCAGCTGCGCTGCATGATCTTCCGCGACGACCGGTTGGCCCTGCCCCTGGAGCCGCGTACCGGCCTCCGGGTCGTCGTCAACGGCCGCCTGGACGTCTTCGAGCCCCAGGGTGCCTACCAGCTCTACGTGGAGAGCCTCCAACCGGCCGGCGTCGGGGACCTGGCGCTGCGCTTCGAGGCGCTCAAGGCGCGCCTCACGGCGGACGGCCTCTTCGACGCCACGCGCAAGCGGGCGTTGCCGCCGTGGCCACGCAGCATCGGCATCGTGACCTCCCTGTCCGGGGCCGTCCTTCACGACATGCACCGCGTCATCGGACGGCGCTGGCCCCTGGCGCGCATCGTCGTGAGCGCCTGCCAGGTGCAGGGTCCCGGAGCGGCCCAGTCCATCGTGGCCGCGCTGCGCCGTATCGGGCGCTGGACCGATCCAGCCACGGGCCTGGCCGTGGACGTCGTCATCGTGGCCCGCGGCGGCGGCTCGCTGGAAGACCTCTGGGCCTTCAACGAGGAGTCGGTGGTGCGTGCCATCGCCGCGCATCCGCGGCCGATCGTCGTGGGCGTCGGTCACGAGACGGACGTCACCCTCTCCGAGTTCGCAGCGGACGTGCGGGCCGCCACGCCCTCGGTCGCGGCTGAGCTGGTCGTGCCCGACCGCACGGAGCAACACCGCCACCTGCTCGCGCTGCGATCTGGCCTGGCCACGTCCGCGACGCGCCGGCTGGCCAGCACGCGAGCAAGCCTGGAGACCGAGCGGCGCAGCCTCGAGCAGTTCCGGCCGGGAGCCTACCTGGCGGCCGAGCGGGAACGGGTCGGCCTGCTCCTGGACCGTGCGACCCGGGCGCTGCGCTCGCGGCTGGCCGCCGACCAGGCGATCCTGGCCCGCTCCGCCGACCGACTGCCGTCGCTGGTGGCCGCACGTCTGGCTGGGGCGCGCGCGGATGTCACCCGATGTGGCGCCGGTCTCACGGCGCTCGATCCGTTCGCCACGCTCGAACGTGGCTACGCCATCGTGCGCACGGCCGAGGGTCGCGTGGTGATGGAGGCGGCCACGCGGACCGTCGGCGACCGCCTCGAGGTGCGCCTGGCGCGAGGCGCGTTGGACGTGTCGGTGGCAGGCGTGCGAGACTCCGGCACGTGACCCATCCGACCGGTCCCGATGTGCCCGCCGCGCCCGCGACAGCCACCCTGCCGCCGGAAGGCGGAGAAGACGTCCGGGCTGGCGATGTGGGCCAGCTCCGCTTCGACCAGGCGCTCGATGAGCTGCGCGGCGTGGTGGCGCAGCTCGAGCAGGGCGGCCTCCCGCTGGAGGATTCGATCGCCCTGTACGAGCGGGGTGCAGCCCTGCACGAGCACTGTGCCCACCTCCTCGACGGCGCGGAGGCCCGCATCGGACGACTCGTGGACGGCAGCGGTGGCACGCCGCGTCTGGTGGACCTGCGCCCGGACGACGACGATGACCTGTAGGCCGTGACCAGGCTGGCGGACCTCCGCGGACCGGAGGACCTCAAGGACATCAGCCACGTCGAGGCGCGCGCCCTCTGCACGGAGATCCGCGACCGCATCATCGACACGGTCGCCGTGACGGGCGGACACCTGGGCAGCTCGCTTGGCGTGGTCGAGCTCACGGTCGCCCTGCACCGCATCCTCGCCAGCCCCACCGATCGCATCGTCTGGGACACCGGTCACCAGGCCTACGCGCACAAGCTTCTGACGGGGCGACTGGAGCGCTTCGACACGCTGCGCCAGCTGGGTGGCGTGGGCGGGTTCCCGCGCCGCTCCGAATCGGCCCATGACGTCATGGATGGGGGCCACGCGGGTACCGGCCTGTCCATCGCGGAGGGCCTGGCGCTGGCGCGCGACCGACGCGGCGGCCACGAGCACATCGCCGTCGTCGTGGGCGACGCGGCCCTCATGAGCGGCCTGTCGCTCGAGGCGCTCAACGACATCGGCCAGCGCAAGACGCGCATGGTCATCGTGCTCAACGACAACGAGATGAGCATCTCGCCGACGGTCGGCGCCGTCAGCCAGTACCTGAGCCGCATCAAGCTCTCTCCGCAGTGGCGTGACTCGCGTCGCACGTGGGACGCCCTGGCCGGCGAGATCCCGCGCGTCGGACCGGTGGTCCTGGAGTGGTCGAAGCGCGTGCGACACGCCGTCGTGGACCTCTCGCAGCCGGGTCGGCTCTTCGAGGACCTGGGGGTGACCTACGTGGGCCCGGTGCCGGGGCATGACCTGGTCGTCCTCGACCGCACCCTGCGGGCGGCCCTGCTGGAAGAGGACGCGCCCATCATCGTGCACGTCCGCACCCGCAAGGGCTACGGCTATCACCCGGCGGAGGCCGACAAGGTGAGCTTCCATGGCGCGGCACTGCCGCCCATGCCGGCCCAGTCGCGGGCCGCCGCCACGGCCGCGGAGCGCCCCGTGACGCCTGCTGCGGAGAGCGCCACCACGCCCGTCAGCGGGAGCGCCGCCGCCGACCCATCCGAGGCTGGCGCGGGATCGGCCGCCGACGGGGACGCGGCCCCATCTGCCGGAGAGCGCGCCAGCGCGGCGCGCCAGGTGCCCAACTACACGGCGGTCATGGCGGCGGAGCTGGTGCGCATCGCCGCCGAGGACGAGCGCGTGGTGGCCATCACCGCCGGCATGCCGACCGGCACCGGCGTGGCGACCTTCGGCGAGCGGTTCCCGGACCGCGTCTACGACGTGGGCATCGCCGAGCAGCACGCCATGACCATGGCCGCCGGCCTCGCCATCGCCGGTCAGCGGCCCTTCGTGGCCCTCTACGCGACGTTCCTGCAGCGGGCCTTCGACCAGGTCGTGCACGACGTCTGCCAGAACGACGTGCCCGTCGTCATCGGCATCGACCGCGCCGGCCTGGTGGGTGAGGACGGCACGAGCCACCAGGGCATGTTCACCCTGGCCGCCCTGCGCCAGCTGCCCAACCTGGTGATGGCGGCGCCGCGTGACGAGCAGGAGCTGCGGCGGCTGCTGCGCACGGCCTTCGCCCAGGAGCACCCCTTCGCCATCCAGTACCCGCGGGACGCCGGCTTCGACCTGCCACCCGTGCAGCCGCTGCCCCTGCCGGTCGGCCGCGGCGAGCTCCTGCGGGAGGGGAGTGACATCCTCATCGTCGGGCTCGGGCCCATCGTGGCCCGCGGCCTGGCCGTGGCTGAGGCGCTGGAAGCCGCGGGCTGGTCGGTGGCCGTGGTCGATGCCCGCTTCGCGCTGCCGCTCGACCGCGGGCTCATCCTCGCGCAGGCAGCCGGCCGGCGGCTGCTGGTGACGCTGGAGGAGGGCGCCCTGCCCGGCGGCTTCGGCTCGGCGGTGCTGGAGGTGCTCGCGGACGCGGCCGGAGCCGCGACGTGGCCAGTGGTCCGCCGCATCGGCATCCCGGCCGGGCGGTTCGTGGACCACGGATCGGTCGGCGACCTGCGACGCGTCCTGCGTCTCGACGAGGCGGGCATCCTGGCGCAGGTGGAGGAGGCCATCGCAGAGCTTGGCCTCTCGCCTTCGTCGCGCACCATCGACCAGGAGGCCTGAGGGACTGGGCGAGCCACGGCCGCGACGTCAGCGCCTCGACCAGCTCCTCGTGGAGCGCGGTCTGACCGAGACGCGCAGCCGGGCCCAGGCGCTGATCATGGCCGGCCGGGTCCGCGTCGGCTCGGGCGACGGTGCCCGCCGTGACCTGCGGGCCGGCGATCTGGTGTCGCCGGATGTGGCCATCGAGCTGGAGGCAGGTCCGCGCTACGTCTCACGCGGGGGCGAGAAGCTCGCCGGCGCCCTCGACGCCTTCGGTGTTGATCCCGCGGGTCGCGTCTGCCTCGACGTCGGCGCCTCCACGGGCGGCTTCACCGACTGTCTGTTGCAGCGCGGCGCACGCCGTGTCTATGCTCTTGACGTGGGTCGAGGACAGTTGGCGGAGTCGTTGCGCGCGGACGAGCGCGTGGTCAGCCTGGAGCGCACCCACGCGGGGCGCCTGGATCCCGACGCGGAGGACGCGCTCGTCCTCCCCGAGCGTGCCGAGCTGGCCGTGGCCGACGTCTCCTTCATCTCGCTGACTCGCCTCCTGCGCGGCATCGCCGCCAGCCTGGTGCCCGGCGGGGACATCCTGCCGATGGTGAAGCCGCAGTTCGAGCTGAGCCCGCGGCAGGTCCCGCACGGCGTGGTGCGCGACCCGGCCGCGCGGCAGGCGGCCGTGGAACGCGTCCGTGATCACGCCCGGTCACTCGGGCTGGCCTGCCTGGGTGAGGTCGAGTCGCCGCTCACGGGGCCGTCAGGCAACCACGAGTTCTTCCTGCACCTGCGACTGCCCGCGTGAAGCGCATCGGCTTCGCCTTCAACCCCACCCAATCCGCCTCCCCGGAGCTGCGCGAGCAGGCCCTGGCCTGGTGCCGGGCCAATGGGGTGGAGGCGTGGGCGGCGCCCGCGGGTGATGCCCCGGACGACCCGACGCTGCTGTCCGGGACGGACGCCCTCGTGGTCCTGGGTGGTGACGGCACGTTCCTGCGCGCAGCCTGCGCCGTGGCCGATCTCGGGTTGCCCATCCTGGGCGTCAACCTGGGCAAGGTCGGCTTCCTCTCCAAGGCGGAGCAGCAGGACCTGGCCTCCGTCCTGGCGCAGCTCAAGGCGGGCGACTACGAGCTGGAGCCTCGGCTCATGCTGGAAGCCCGCGTGATCCCGGCCAGCGGTGGCGCGCCAGGAGCGAGCATGCTCGCCCTCAACGAGGCGGCCATCGTGCGAGGCGCGCACGCGCGGGCCATGCATGTGGTCGTGGACGTGGGTGATTCGCGAGTCGCGACCTATGTCTGCGACGGGGTCGTGGTCGCCTCGCCCACCGGCTCGACGGGCTATAGCTTCAGCGCCGGCGGCCCCATCATCGAGCCGACCAGCCGCAACTTGGTGGTCACGCCCATCGCCGCCTACCTGACCCCGCTGCGATCGACGGTGGTGGGTCCGCAGCACGTCGTCAGCGTGCGCGTGGAGGCCGCGCACGACGCGCTGCTCAGCATCGACGGTCGCGACGAGATCCCGCTCGTGGTCGGCGACCGCGTGGAGGTCCGCGCCCACGCCACGCCCATCGACTTCATCCAGCCACGCGGCGCGCTGCCGTTCTGGGACCTGCTGCGCAAGAAGGCGGCACTGCTGCCAGCCTGATGCGGTGAGCAGCCCCATCGACGCATCAGCGGCAGAGCCCACCGCGGCTCCGCGGCTGCCCGCCGACCTCGTGTCGGCCATCGGCGCCTACGAGGACTACCTGCGGGTGGAGCGCGGCCTGGCGGCCGCCACCATCCGCGCCTACGACACCGATCTGCGCCTCTTCGGGCGTGATGCGCCGGGGGTGACCCGCTGGGCGGCCTCCCCGGACCCGGCGCGGAGCTACCTGGCGGCCATGACGCGGCCGCCCCGCCTGCTGCGCCCCACCAGCGTGCGGCGCAAGGCGGCCGCCATCCGCGCCTTCTACCGCTTCTGCTATGCCGAAGAGATCATCGGGGAGGACGTGGGTGCCCTGATCGACCTCCCGCGCCAGATGCAGCGCCTGCCAGACACGCTGGATGCAGGGCAGGTGGTCGAGCTCCTGGAGGCGGTCGACGGGCCGGACCTCATCGGCCTGCGCGACCGGGCGCTCCTCGAGCTGCTCTATGCCGCCGGGTTGCGCATCAGCGAGGCCCTGGGGCTCGACCGCGAGGACCTCTCGCTGGACGGCGGCTTCGTGCGCGTCATCGGCAAGGGTGACAAGGAGCGCCTCGTGCCGGTCGGTGACGTGGCCCTGGCGGCCGTGCGCGGCTACCTCGCCGAGCGTGACGCCCGCGCTGCCAGCGACCGTGGGGCCGCCTCGGCACGCCCGGATCAGCCGACCTCCACGGCGCGCCCGGACGGGCCAGGCTCGACGGCACGCCCGGATCAGCGAGTCTCCAGGGTGCGGCCGCGCCCGGTGGACGCCGTCGCGCGCCCGGGCGCCATGGGGGCCGCCGAGGACCGCGGGTCGGAGCCGTTGTTCCTCTCCCGGCGCGGCCGACGCCTCGATCGCATGGCTGCCTGGCGCGTCATGCGCACGGCCGCGCTGCGGGCCGGTCTGTCCGGACGTGTGACGCCGCACACGTTGCGGCATAGTTTCGCCACGCACCTGCTGGAGGGCGGGGCGGACCTGCGCGTCGTCCAGGAGCTGCTGGGTCACGCCAGCATCACCACCACCCAGCTGTACACGCACGTCACGGGGGAGCGCATCCGGCAGGTGTACCTGCGGGCGCACCCGCGGGCTTGAGCCGAAGGAAGGTCGACGTCACATGGATCCGGAGCTCGGTCGAGCCATCTTCTCGGCTGTCATCGTGGTCGCCATCATGTTGCTCGTGGGCTTCCCGGTCCACGAGTTCATGCATGCCTGGACAGCCTGGCGCCTGGGCGACAGCACGGCCCGCTGGCAGGGCCGCGTGTCGTTGGACCCGCGCGTCCACCTGGACCAGGCGGGCAGCCTCATGCTCATCCTGTCGGCCGGCCTGGGCGTCCTGACGGGGGGCGGTCTGCTCTTCGGCTGGGCCAAACCGACGCCCGTCAACCCTCTCAACCTGCGCCATGGCCGGCGCGGCCATGCGCTGGTGGCCTTCGCGGGGCCGGCCAGCAACCTCATCGTGGCCATGCTCGTGGCCGTGCCGCTGCGCGTGATCCTGGGCAGCGAGGAGGCCTACCTCTTCGTCCGCGAGAACCAGTTGCTCGATCTCGCCTACAACGTGCTGCTCACGCTCCTGATGATCAACATCGTGCTCTTCATCTTCAACCTCATCCCCATCCCGCCCCTGGACGGCTGGTCGGTCGTGGGCGGGCTCGTGCCGGCGCCCATGGCCCGGCGCATGCACGAGCTGGAGGTCCAGTACGCCAACGTCATCCCGACGCTCTTCCTGGGCTTCGTCATCATCCTCTTCGTGAGCGGCGGGACGTTCCTGTCGCCCCTCATCAACACCCTCGCGCGTCTGCTGCTGGGACTCTGATCGTGGGCTGGTGGCTGGGCAAGACCCGGCAGGCGCTCCGTCACGTCGCCGGCCAGGTCAGCGAGGCCGAGCGGCGCGAGCTAGGAGACTGGCTCAGCGCTCCCCAGCGGGCGCTCTTCGACTCCATGCACCGAGCCGACCAGCGCCATGGGCTGGACGTCGTGGCCCACCTGCGCGAGGCCGGTCGCGAGGACCCGGAGCTCCTGCTGGCCGCCCTCCTTCACGACTGCTCCAAGGGCCGCTCGGTGCGTCTGCCGCATCGCGTGGCATGGTCGCTCGGAGAGCGCTACGGTGAGCGCGTGCATGATCTCCTGGCTCCGCTCCCCGGCTTCCGAACGGCCTTCCAGCGACTGCGCGACCACGCCGCGGATTCGGCGCGGCTGGCTCGGCAGGCTGGCTGCAGCGAGCGGACCGCGGACCTCATCCGCAACCAGGCAGCGCCGTTGGACCCCGATGCTGGCATGGCCCTGCACCGGGCCGATGAGGCCTGCTGACGATGACCACGCTGCGGCCCCTGGTGACCGATGGGCGGATCCCGTCCGAGCCGGCTCGCGCGATCGGCATCGAGGCACTGCCGCCCCTGCGCCGTCCCGGGCCCGGTGAGATGGCCGTGCGCATCGCGCAGACGTCGCATCCCGACCGCGCCGCGCACGTCACGCTGGAGGGCTACGACGGCCCCCTGGCGCTTCTCCTGGGGCTCATCGAACAGCGCCAGCTGGACATCCTGGAGGTGCCCCTCGGGGACCTGGCAGGCGCCTACCTGGAGGCGCTGGCCGGCCTGGACCGCGAGCAGATGGCCCACATCAGCGCCTTCGTGAGCGTGGCCAGCCAGCTCATCCTCATCAAGAGCCGGGCCATCCTGCCGCGCCCGCCGCTGGTGGCGATCCCCATCGATGAGGGGCCGGACCCGGAGACTGCGCTGCGCGAGCGGCTTGTGCTCTATCGCATCTTCCGCGATGCCGGCCGTGCGCTCCGCGGCCGCCTGGAGAGCGGCTGGGAGGTCTTCCGGCGGGAGCCCGGTGCCGCCATCGCCTCTGCCAGGTCCGGCTCCCGGCCGGACGAGGGTCCGCCTTTGGATGCGCACCTGCTCTCGGACGCGCTGGAGGGCGCGCTCCGGCTCGCGCCGGTGCCTGCGCCGCCTCCGGAGGTCGTGCCGCGACTGGTCACGCTCGAGGAACGCGCCGCCCTCATCCGGGCGGCCCTGCGTGAGGCGCCCGTCGTCGTGCTCCAGGACCTGCTCGAGGACCTGGGCGACCGAATCGTCGTGGCGGTCACGTTCCTGGCCATGCTGGAGCTCGTCAAGGGCCGTGAGCTCGTCGTCGTCCAGGACAGGCCCTTCGGGCCCATCGTCTGCCGCGCACGGAGTGCGGCGTGAGCGAGACGCGGCTGGTGCCGGTCGGCCCGGGGCGCAGCGACGGGACGGAGCTGGATGGATCGGCGGGGCCGGACGACGAGGTGGAGGACCAGCTCGACCAGCGCAGTGACGGGAGAGAGACGACCGCGGCCCGGGACGACGGCCCTGGAGACACCCCGGAGGAGCTCGGCGCGGCGAGCGTCGCGGACATCGAGGCGCTGCTCTTCGTCGCGGAACGGCCGCTGAGCCGGGCGGAGCTGCGCAGCGTGGCCCGTCTCTCAGCCGAGGAGGTGGACGAGCGGCTGGGTGACCTGGAGATCCAGCTGCGGGACCGCGGCATCCGCCTCATCCTCTCCGGGGAGCAGGTGATGTTGGGCACCGCGCCGGAGAGCGGCCCGCTCATCGCGCGCTACCTGGGGGCGGATGCGGTGCGGCTCTCGCCGGCCGCACTGGAGACGCTGGCCATCATCGCCTACCGCCAGCCCGTCACGCGCGGCGTCATCGAGCGCATCCGCGGCGTGGACTGCGGCCATGTCGTGCGCGGGCTCCTGCACCGCCGCCTCATCCACGAGCAGGGTCGCGCCGACTCACCGGGGCGGCCCATCCTGTACGCAACGAGCATGGAGTTCATGGAGCGCTTCGGGCTGACCTCGCTGGACGACCTGCCCCCCATCGAGGCGGATATCGCCGCCCGGCTGGCGCAGGCGGAGGCCGACGTGGCCACCGCCGAGGGGCTCCTGGGCGTCGACGTCACCCCGGGTCCCTCCGTGGCCGCTGCGCCTGCCGACGCCGACAGCGCCACGCCCGACGATGACGATGTCTGAGTCGATCCGCATCCAGAAGGCGCTCGCGGATGCCGGCGTGGCCTCCCGCCGTGCCGCTGATGCGCTCGTGGCGGCTGGGCGCGTGACCGTGAACGGCGTGCCCGCGCTGACCGGCCAGCGGGTCGACCCGGGCGCGGACGTCCTCGCCGTCGACGGCCGGCCCATCGTGCCGGCGGGCCGACGCACCTACCTCGTCATGCACAAGCCGGCCGGTGTCACATCCACCGTGAGCGACCGGCACGCGGAGCGCACCGTGCTGGACCTGCTGCCACCGGAGCTGCGCGCTGGACCTGCCCGCCTCTACCCGGTGGGCCGCCTGGACAAGGACTCGGAGGGCCTCATCCTCCTCACCGACGACGGCGACTGGGCGCAGCAGATGCTCCACCCGCGCTACCAGGTGGAGCGCGAGTACGCGGTCGCGCTGCGCCGGCCGCTGGACCGGACACAGGCGAACGCGCTGCAGGACGGCATCGAGCTGGACGAGGGGCTGGCGACGCTGGTGAGCCTGCGCCAGGCGACCCGAACGGAGACGTCGCGCCTGGACACGGATGCCGGTCGCATCGGCGCCCCGACCTGGTACCGCGTGGTGCTCACGCAGGGTTGGCGCCGGCAGCTGCGGCGCATGTTCGCGGCCATCGGTGCCCCCGTGGATCGACTCGTCCGGGTCCGCATCGGCACGCTGCGACTCGACGACATGCCTTCAGGCGCCGTGCGTCCCCTGAGCGCTGTCGAGCGGGGCCGCCTGGTGGCCTCGCGCGGACCGGCATGAGCGGCCTGCGCGTCACGCTCGACGGCCCCGGGTCGAGCGGCAAGTCCTCCGTCGGCGCGGCCGCGGCCGCGACCCTGGGCTACCGCTTCCTGGACACCGGCGTGCTCTACCGCGCCCTCACCTGGCTCTCCGTGGGTCGCGGCATCGACCCGGAGGACGAGGCGAGCCTGGTGGCGCTCGTGCCGGAGGTGGAGCTCGCTGAGGATGAGGCGGGCGCCCTGCGCCGGGTCAGGATCGGTGGCCGTGACGTGACCGACGAGTTGCACGCGCCGGAGGTGGACCGCCGCGTCAGCATCGTCGCGCGCCAGCCCCTGGTGCGCGGGGCGCTCCTGGAGACACAGCGCCAGCTGGCCGCTGGCGGCCGCATCATCCTCGCCGGACGCGACATCGGCACGGTGGTCCTGCCCGATGCGGAGGTCAAGCTGTACCTGGAGGTGAGCATCGAGGAGCGCGCCCGCCGTCGGGCCGCAGAGCGCGGTCTGGCCCAGGTCTCGCCGGAGGCGGAGGCCATCCTGGCCGACCTGCGCCGCCGCGACCACATCGACAGCAGCCGCGACGTGGCGCCCTTGCGCGTGCCCGAAGATGCCATCGTGGTGCGCTCGGAGGGTCGACCCTTCGAGGACAGCGTGGCGGAGGTGGTCAGCATCATCCGCGCTCGGGAGCAGCAGGGGAGCACCGGCCCATGAGGCGACCGGAGAGCCCGGGGCCCACCCCGCCAGGGGGGCTGGCGCCCTACCCGCGCCTCATCGCCGGCCTCGCCCGCTTCGGGCTGCAGGCCATCGCCCGGGTCCGCGTGGAGGGCGTCCGCGACCTGCCCACGAGCGGGCCCCTCATCATCGCCGCCAACCACATGAGCAACGCCGACCCGCCCTTCATCGGCGGCTGGCTGGGGCCCGCCCTGGACCGCCGCCCCACCTTCCTGGCCAAGGAGGCCCTCTTCGACGGCCCGCTCGGCATCTTCATCCGCTCCCTGGGCGCGGAGCCGGTCAAGGCTGGCGGCAGCGACATCGGCGCCTACCGCACCGCCAAGGCCATCCTTGACCGCGGTGGCGTGGTGGCCATCCTGCCGGAGGGCACGCGCAGCTATGACGGGGTCATGGGTGAACCCAAGCCGGGCGTCTCGCTGCTGGCCACGCGAACGGGGGCACCCGTCCTTCCCGTGGGCATCTCCGGCACGGACCGGCTCCTGGGTCGAGGCCAGGCCCTGCCGGCCATCGGCACGCGCATCATCCTGCGGGTCGGCCGGCCCTTCCAGCTGGCCATCCCGGATGGGGTAGACCGCCGGGCTGCCCTGGCTGATGCCGATGCCGAGCTCATGCGGCGCATCGCGACCCTCGTCGAGCCGCGTCATCGAGGCGCCTGGGAGCCCTGGCCGCAGGACTGAGATCCTGCCGCGCGCCGCGCCGTCTGGCCACGGTTGGAGCGCTTCACGCCATCGTCAAGCACCGATGCGATACTTGCCGTCCCATGGGTACCGTCGCCGAAGTCCGCATCGCCCGCCGCACCGGCTTCTGCTATGGCGTGCGTGAGGCCATCGACGCCGCGCGCCTGAGCGCCGCGGAGGGCACGCCCACGCACACGCTCGGCCAGGTCGTCCACAACGAGGGCGTCATCGCCCAGCTCCGCGAGCAGGGCATCCGCAGCGTGAAGGAGCTCGACGAGGTGGAGGCAGGCGCGGCTGTCGTCATCCGGGCCCACGGCGTGACGCCGGAGGTCATGGCTCGCGCGGAGGAACGCGGCCTGGACGTCATCGACGGCACCTGCTCGTGGGTGACCCAGGAGCAGAAGGAGCTGGCCCGCCTCGTGGAAGAGGGCTACACCGTCGTGCTGCTGGGCACCCCCAACCACCCGGAGGTCGTCGGCCTGCTGGGCTTCGCGCCGGACGCCATCCTCGTGGACGAGGAGGAGGACTGGTCGAGCATCCCGCGCCGCAAGCGCATGGCGCTGCTCACGCAGTCGACGCAGCCACCCTGGAAATTCGAGCGCCTGGCGGCCTTCCTCGTCTCCCGCGCCCATGAGCTCAAGATCGTCAACACCGTCTGCCCCGTCACCATCCGCCGCCAGCAGGACACCACGGACCTCGCGGCGGAGGTGGACCTCGTGGTCGTGGTCGGAGGGCGCAACAGCGCCAACACGCGGGAGCTCACGCGCCTGGTGGGCATCGTGGGCAAGCCGGCCCTGCAGGTGGAGCACCCCCGGGACCTGCACGACGCCGCCGCCTTCGAGGGCTGCCGCACGGTCGGCGTGACGGGCGGCACGAGCACGCCCATCGAGGACCTGGCCGCCGTGTCGCAGCGCATCTACGAGCTGGCCGGGACAGCAGAGGCGCAGGCGAGCGCTGCGCAGCTCGCCCATGAGGCCGTGACCGCCGTCGCGGAGCCCGCCTACCGCAGCACCTCGCTCAGCGCGGCCTGACGTGCCGAGCCGCCGCACCGCCCGCCGCCGACCGCGCAGCCTCGACCGCGACACCCCGCTCTCCGGCCTGCCGGTGGTGGCCATCGTGGGCCGCCCCAACGTCGGCAAGTCCACGCTCTTCAACCGGCTCGTGGGGGAGCGGCGCGCGATCGTGGAGGACCGCGCCCGCACGACCAGGGATCGTCTCTACGGCGTGGCGGAGTGGAACGACCGCCGCTACGTCGTCATCGACACAGGGGGCATGGAGGTCAACCCCGGGGATGCCATCGAGGAGCGCGTCCAGGACCAGGCCCGGCTGGCCATCGAGGAGGCCGACGTCATCGTCTTCGTGGTCGACGCGGCGACCGGCCTGACGCCGGCCGACCAGGAGGTCGCGGAGACCCTGCGCCGGGCGGCCTCGCCGCTGGTCATGTGCGTCAACAAGGCCGACAACGAGAAGCTGGAGCTGCAGGGCGCGGAGTTCCTGCGCCTGGGCTGGCTGGAGAGTCACGCCGTGAGCGCTCTGCACGGGCGCGGCACGGGCGACCTGCTCGACGCCATCGTGGCGGCCCTGCCGGACGAGTCCCCGGACGAGCTCGAGCGCAAGGAGCGCGAGGCGCGCGCGGACGAGCTGGCCGAGCTGATCGAGGAGGGCCTGGCGCCGGCCTTCGGCGACGCGGAAGACGGCGCCTTCGAGGTGGCGGAGGGGTTGGGACCGGACGGGGAGCCTGGGGCGGGGGACGACTTCGCCCTCTCCTTCGAAGCCGAGCCGCCACCCACGCCGCGCATCGCCATCGTGGGTCGCCCGAACGTGGGCAAGTCGTCGCTGCTCAACCAGCTCCTGGGCGAGGAGCGGTCCATCGTCAGCGACATCCCGGGCACCACCCGTGATGCCATCGACACCACGCTCGAGTGGCAGGGCCGCGAGGTTCGCCTCGTGGATACGGCCGGCCTGCGGCGTCGCGGCAAGGTGGCGGCCGGACCGGCGGCGGAGCGCTACTCGGCCGTGCGGGCGCTCAAGGCCATCGGCCGGGCGGACGTCTGCGTGCTGGTCCTGGATGCCCAGGACGGCTTGACGGCCCAGGACGCCCACGTCGCTGGCTACGTCGTGGATGAGGGCGTGGGCCTGGTGCTGGCCATCAACAAGTGGGACCTCGTGGAGAAGGACGACAAGACCTTCGAGGAGTACGTGGCCCGCATCCGGGGCCAGGCGCCGTTCCTGCACTTCGCACCGGTGGTGGCCATCAGCGCCCTGACCGGCCTGCGCGCCGGGCGGGTCCTGGACGACGCCCTCCAGATCGCCGCCGAGCGCCGCCGCCGCGTGCCCACCGCTCGCCTCAACAAGGTCCTCTCGGACGCGGTCTCTCGCCACCAGCCGCCGCCCGTCAAGGGTCGCCGGCCGCGCTTCTACTACGCCACGCAGGCCGCCATCGAACCACCGACGTTCGTGCTCTTCGCCGCCGACGCCCGTTCCGTGCACTTCAGCTACCAGCGCTTCCTGGAGAACCGCATCCGGGACACGTTCAAGTTCGAGGGCACACCCCTGCGCCTCATCTTCCGGGAGCGGTCCCGGGTGGAGCTGGAGCCGCGCCCCAAGGCCCCCCGGTCGTCTTCGAAGGGGCGCGCCGGCTCCGGTGCCGGGGCGGGCGCGAGGGGCAAGGGCTCCGCAGCGAGGCGCACCGGGAGTGCCGGGGCCTCGGCCGGCCGGACGACGAAGAAGTCGAGTCGCAAGGGATCCTGACGGTGGGCGTCGGGCGCTGATGTCCGGCCGGCTGCCCCGCCGCGCGGTCGTCGGCGCCGGGGCCTGGGGCACGACGCTCGCGGTGCTGCTGTCGCGGACGGGCCCGGTGACGCTCCTGGTCCGCGACCAGGAGCAGGTCGATCGCCTGCAGTTCGATGGGCGCAACGAGCGCCGACTGCCGGGCGTGCCCCTCGGCCCCGATGTCGTCGTCTCGGTCGACGCGGCCGACCTCTCGTCAGCCACCGAGCTCGTGGTCCTGGCCGTGCCCTCGGCGGTCCTGCGCTCCCGGCTCCGGGCCGTTGCCGCCAGCCTGCCAGGGGAGGCCGTGCTGCTGTCAGTGGTCAAGGGCCTGGAGGGCGGCACGCTGCTGCGCATGAGCCAGGTCATCACGGAGGAGGTGCCCAAGAGCGCCGGTCGCGTGGCGGCTCTCTCCGGGCCCAACCTGGCGCCGGAGATCGCGCGTGGGCTGCCGGCTGCGGCGGTCGTCGCCGCGTCGGACGATGCGGTCAGCGGACGGGTCGCGGAGACCCTCGGCAGCCGGACCTTCCGGCTCTACCGCAACCGGGACCTGGTCGGCGTGGAGCTGGCCGGAGCGCTCAAGAACATCGTGGCCATCGTGGCCGGGGCCGTGGATGGACTTGGGGCCGGCGACAACGCCAAGGCCGCCATCACGACGCGCGGCCTGGCGGAGATGACGCGGCTGGGCGTGGCCATGGGCGCCAACCCGCTGACGTTCTCCGGCCTGGCCGGCATCGGCGACATCCTGGCCACCTGCTCCTCGACGCTGTCGCGCAACCACCGCCTGGGCGTGGAGCTGGCCGCTGGGCGCCGCTGGTCGGACATCGAGGCCGGGCTGCCGGGCGTGGCCGAGGGTGCCTACACGGTGCGCGCTGCCGTGGCGCTGGCCGACCGGCATGGCGTGGAGATGCCCATCGCGCGCGAGGTCCACGCCGTCCTCTACGAGGGCAAGGACGTGCGATCGTCGGTCACCGACCTGCTCGACCGCACCTCGAAGGACGAGCTGGCTGGTCTCGCCTGATACACTCGTAGCCTGTGTCGGGGTGTGGCGCAGCCTGGTAGCGCACTTGACTGGGGGTCAAGAGGTCGCTGGTTCGAATCCAGTCGCCCCGACCACATCTGAGCGTGACTGAGGCCCCTCCGGGTGACCGGAGGGGCCTCGCTCTTGGGCGATGGCAGGATCCTGTAGGAATGGCCTGCAGCTACTGCGCGAGGGTCGGCAGTCCGATCGCGAGTCGGACCGCGCGACCCGCCGCCCGCTGCGCCACGGCGGTCCGGTCCAGGTCCTCGTACTGGGACTCGATGGCACGGACGTTCCGCGCCTTCGCAAGCCCCACCCAGACCTGGGTCGCATCGGCATAGGCAGCCATGAGGGCATCGACGAGGGGGCGTGTCTCGTCCGTCCAGGGCAGGGCGTCCAGGCGCTCTGAGGCATCCGTCAGGATCGGTATCTGTTTTTCCATGCGCCCGCGTCTGCTCGGACGCTTGCTCGCAGGTCCTTGTCGACCAGTTCGAGCGCCTCGAAGCCCCGATGTGGGTGCCGGCTCGCGCGTCATGACGCTGGCTTACCGACGTTTCCAGCGCGTGGGGCAAGGACGTGCGACGCTAGTGGCACGTCCGGCGCGACCGCCAGGGCATCGCGCCACTCGCCCGCGGAGGTGCGCCATGACCGCTGTCCGTCCCATCCTCCTCGCGATCGCACTCGTGCTCGCGTCCGCACCCACCGTGCTGGCGGGACCGGCCGTGGACTTCCCCACCCTGGTCGACATCCGTGCCGCGCACCACCCGGGCTTCGATCGCCTCGTCTTCGAGTTCACGGGCGGGCTGCCGACGTCCACCTCGGTCGCGTGGGTGGACCGGGTCACGCAGGATGGCTCGGGTCGAGCGGTGCCCGTCCAGGGCGAGGCCTTCCTCCTCGTCAGCCTGCACGGCGTCCTCGGGCACGAGCTCACGGCGCCCATGGAGCCGACCTACGGACCTCGGGCGCGTGCCTTCGCACTGCCGAACGTGGCGCACGTCGTGAACGCCGGGGACTTCGAGGCCGTCGTCTCCTTCGGCGTGGGGCTCATGCAACGGACGCGCATCCTGCGCACCGAGCGACTGCGCGGTCCGGCGCGCTTCGTCGTGGACGTCGCCGCGGCCTTCCCCACCGTGCCAGCGGCCATCGCCTTCGTGGAGGTCGGTGCCGCGGACCCGGCGAGCCTCAGCCCGTCGGACGCGCTGGCACTCACGTCGCGGAGCGTGCCCATCGCCGACCAGGCGAACGGCGCCCTGCTGCGCCTGTGGGCGGGGCCGACCGCGGACGAGCAGGCCGCGGGCCTGCGCTTCGAGTCGTCGCGCACGAAGGGCTTCCGCGACCTGCGGATCTCCGCTCGTGGGGTTGCTCGACTGACGCTCGCGGGCGGCTGCCGCGGCGGCGGTCAGGCCATCACCGTGGCCGACCAGGTCATGGCCACCCTCAGGCCGTTCCCGGAGGTCGACTGGGTCAAGATCTACGACCGCTCAGGGCAGACCCAGCAGCCCGTCGGTCCGAGCGACTCGATTCCCGATTGCCTGGCCGCGGCGAGCTGACACCAGCCGCTCGCCAAGTGAGATGAGATCCCTTGCTAGTCGCCCGCGGGCGATCTGTTACGGCGCCGGCGCTTCGCCGGGGTAGATGAGCCCCTCGGTCTCGAGGACAAGGTCGGTGTTGCCGCCGCGGAAGCTGTAGTAGTAGGTGAGGCCTTCGTAGTCGCCGCTGCCCACCAGCCACGCGCTGCCGCTGTCCACGATCCCGCCGTACTTGACGCCGCGCCACGTGCCTTCCCAGGCGCCGCCGTCGTTCTCGATGCGCAAGGTGCCCCACTGGGGCCCGTCCATCCCGTAGAGGTCCACGTTGGCGAAGAGCGTTCCGGTGCCGCTCACGCGCGGGTCGCTGGCCACCTCGTCCGTGGTGGCGTGGACGCCGCGGACCTGACGGACGCTACCGACCCGCTCCTCGGAGTCGATGTCGACGTTCGAGTGCACCGTCTCCGTCCCGGTGACGTGGACGGTGCCGGTCGCTGACGACGGCTCGGCCGTGGCGGCCGCGGGGACCGCGGCCTCCTGCCGATCGATGGGCTGGGCGATGAACCACATGCCACCCAGGGCCAGGACGAGCGTACCGATGAGCGTGACCTTCGCTGGGCTGAACATGAGCTGGGTCCTCCCCCTGACGATGGATGCCCGGCCGTCGTCGGCCGGGATGGGAGCGAGCGGGGTCACCGTGCCGCGGCCACGCGTCGGCACGGCCGCGCCTCGAGCCACGGTGGGCAACGGCCACCAGCGACCCCGCTGGCGGGTTTGCGGCAGGTGGGCCATGACGTGAGCGACGCTCCGGGTGACATCGGGCGGCGTGGCGTCCCGGCTCTGGAGCCACGATCTGAGGGCGGGGGCCAGCTTGTCGTCGCTCATCCCGCGACCTCCCGAGGCTGTCTTGTCGCGACGACGGGCCGGGCGTCGGACTCCAGGACAGCGCGCATCTGCGCCATGGCACGACTCAGGCGTGAGGTGACGGTGCCCGTGGGGATGTCGAGCGTCTCGGCGACCTGATCGAGCGTCATGTCCAGCAGATACCGCAGGACGAGGACGACCCGGTGGTCCACGGACAGGCGCTGGAATCCCCGTTCCAATTGGTCGTGGTCGAGGACCTCGGCGCTGGCGTCGACGACCCTTGGCTCGTCAGAGGGGCGGATCTCGACCGCTGAAAGCCACTTGGGCCGACGCTTGGCCTCGCGGTAGCAACAGCGGACGAGGATCCGGTACGACCAGCCCTCGAACCTCTCCGGGTCGTGAAGGCGGCGGATGTCCCGCCAGATGTCGAGGCAGGCCTGTTGGGTCGCGTCCTCAGCGAGGTGTGGATCCCCCAGGATGCCGTGCGCCAGCCGGAACAGACGAGGGTGGCAAGCGATGGTCAGCGACTCGAATGCTCGTTGGTCGCCGCGCTGTGCCCTGACCACGAGATCTGGGTCCATGCCCCCACCGTGTTGACGCGGTTCGTGATGACCGCCGAGGGACCGGATCTCGGCCCTCCATCAGTTACGGGTCTTCAGCAGGCCCGATCCCATCCATCTTTGCCCAGACTCACCCCGCCGGGGGGATCGGACCGCCGCGGGCGCCGCAGGGGTTGGCCCGGCTCCGCGAGGCCAGCCAAACGGCATCGGGATCACCCCGCAGATGGACTTTCATGCGCAGGTAGGAGGGGTTCACCGGCGGCAGGCCGCCGGGGTAGCAGGTACCGGCGTCCACGCCGAGGAGGATGTCGGTGCCAGGGGGGAACCAGTGGACCGACTTGCGACGGGCCGTCATGCGGTCCGGTCCATCGGGGACTTGCTCGAGGACGGTCAGCGTGATGACCAGCCACCGGGCGACCGTGGGGCAGGTGACGCGGCCAGCACCGGACCAGCCCCAGGGACCAGGGGGCACGGTCGAGGCGTAGGTGCCCACGCCGAGGGCCCGGATCGTGCAGTCCCACTGCTCCAGCACGCGGGGATACCTCGGCTCGGCCGCGGCGGTGGCGAGGCCCGTGCATGCCACGAGCAGCGCTAGCACCGCCATCCCGACCCGAATGCCCACCCTTGGCCACATCGACATGCTCACCCCCTGATTGACGACCCCATCATCCACCCTGGCGCAACAGGACCGCACGGCGCCTCACGCCTTGGACGCGATCATCGATCGAATCGACGGGTGTACCCTCATGCGGGGCGAGCGGGGGGCGATGACGCACGGTCCGCAGCCTGGCCGCCGGGACCGCGCTGAGCCACTGGCAGACCCGACCCGCGCGCAGTGGAGGGGATGTCCCATGCGCACGATGCGGACCGTGACCGCCACGGTCTCGATGCTGTGCCTGCTGCTGGTCGCGGTGCCGACGACAGGCCAGTCGCCCGGACCCGCTGAGCCCGGGGCGCAGGGCTCGAGCGGCGGCACCACGATCGGCTTCACCAACCTGGACTCCAGCTACCCGTTCTTCGCGCAGATCGAGGCCGGTCTCCGGGAGGCGGCCGCCGAAGCCGGGATCGACCTCGTGGCCATGGACGCCTTGAACTCGACGTTCATGCAGTCCGCCCAGATCGACGACTTCGTCGCTGACGGCGTGGACGCCATCATCGTCGTGCCCGTGGACGCCGTGGCCATCGTGCCGGCGATCATGGCGGCCGGGCAGGCTGGCATCCCGGTTCTGGCGGTCGACCGGACCGCCAACAGCCAGGCCGTGACGTCGGTCATCGCGTCCGACAACGTCGCGGGTGCGCGGACCGCGGGTGAAGTGCTCTTCGGGGCCATGGGTGGCAGCGGCAAGGTCGTGGAGATCATGGGAGACCTAGCCGTCTCGACTGCCAGGCAACGCAGCGAGGGGTTCCAGGAGGCGCTGGATGCTGCTCCCGGCATCACGCGAAGCGCACGGGGCTCGGCCTTCTGGGAAACGGCGGAGGCCGCCGCCATCACCACGAGGGCGCTGGGACGGGACTCGGACATCGGCGGCGTCTTCGCGGCCGCCGGGGACATGCTCGAGGGTGCGGTGTGGGCCGTGGACGCGGCAGGCATGACGGGTCAGGTCAAGGTCGTGGGGTTCGATACCTCGTTGCCGATCCTCGCCGCCGTCCGGGACGGTCGCATCGCGGCGACGATCGCGCAGCAGCCGCGGCTCATGGGTCGCATCGCCCTCGAGACGGCCATCGCAGCCGCGATCGGTGAGCCCGTGGCGCCCTTCGTCCCCACCGACACCATCCTGGTCACGGCGGAGACCATCGACGCGTTCGAGTCGGCCCAGTAGGCCACCAGCTCGGCCGCACCCTCGCGGGAGGGGGCTGACATCAGTCCCCGAACGTTCAGGAGCCGTCCTGTGCCGGCCGTGTCCGGGGTGTGGACGAGCGCATGACGGACTCGTGGCGGCGGGTGGCGTTACGCTTGGTGTATTCCGCGCGGATCTCCGCCCGCTCACGCTGCTCACGCTGGCCCAGGGTACGACGCTGTCGCTCGGCGTCTTCGAGGTGGTCGAGGAAGGATCCCATCCCGCTCATCGTACTCCCTCGCCCGATTCAGCCCCCGTTGCGGCCCTTCGGGTCCAGCAGCGCGTCGAGCAACGCCGCCGCGTCATCCTCGCCGGACATGGCCATCTGCCGCGCGACCTGCTCGCCAAGCGTCGTCAGCGCCCACGTCTCCTGACCGTCCGCGTCGTGGCCCACGCTGACCAGGCCAGCTGCCACCAGCTCCGCGACGATGTCATCGACATCCTCGTCCATGCGGTCTTCAGGCATCGGCACCGGGAGGCCTCGTGGCGTGGCTGATGGACCCTGGCCGTGGACGTCAGTCCTCGGGTCGAAGCAATCGGTCCAGCAGCTGGGCCGACCCGTCGCCGCGCGCCTGGAGGGCCTTGGCCATACCGGCGCCAGCCTCGGTCAGGCGGTAGGCATGCTTGCCATCGTCACGGACGTACGCTTCCAGGAGCCCCGCTTCGAGGAACTGTGCCTTCAGGGCGTCCAGATCGGGATCGTGATCGTCGGTCATCGACCAAGCGTAGCGCGACCGATGCTGCGGGTGCGACCGATGCCGCCGGCGCTGTGGGGGCCTCTGGCGCTGAGGAGGCCGCCGGCGCTGCGGAGGCCCCTGGCGCTGAGGAGGCCGCTGGCGCCGTGGAGGGCAGGGGTGACGGCTCCGGTTCCGAGGGCTCCAGTGGCATGAGGCGCCACCGCCCGGTCGATGGTTCGGGCCGCAAGGGGAACGCTGCCCGGAAGTCGGGCTGCACGGCCAGCGACTGGAAGGCCGCCATCGCCGTACCGTCCGGGGGCTGGGCCAGACGCCAGTCGGGCTGCCCGGCGAACGTCGTGTCGTAGTCGAAGTACGTGATGAGGCGGATGGCCGGCCACGTCGCATGGGCTGCCGCGTAGCCGTCCCGGATCCAGGCTGCCTTGTCGCCACCGATGTGATTGGAGCCCGTCTCGGGCAGGATGACGGGCTTGCCCAGTCGGTCGTCCGGGGTACGAGTCAGGCGACGCAGCATGGTCAAGGGTTCCGCCAGGAGCCCGTCCAGGGACGTCCACGTCGCATCGCCCCAGTTGAGAGCCGTGACGCCCACGTAGTCCACCCACCCGTTGCCCGGGTAGAAGTCCTCGTAGAGGGCACTGCTGCACGTCGGGCAGCGCTGGAAGGGGCTCCAAAGGAACCGCACGTTGTCAGCGCCGACCTGTCGGAATAGTCGAACGATGTGCCGCCAGGCATCCTGGAAGCGGCTGGGCGTGTTGTCGAAGTTGGTGAGGGACCAGGGGAACCACGTCCCGTTCATCTCGTGGGCGAAGCGCACGATGACCGGCCGGCCGAAGTCCTTCGCTGCCTTGGCCCAGGCGCGAATGTAGTCGTCGTGGCGGCCCTCGATGATGGTCCTGTAGCGTTCGTACCGCCCAGCGCCTGGGTCCGACGGGTCGGTCGGCTGCCAGTAGATGAGCGGCGTGATGTCGCGCTCCCGCAGGCCGTCCGCCGGGCCGCGCGGGAACGCGCAGGTCCCGACGCCCTCGCTGCAGTCCGCCTGGCCGCCGCGGTCGCCCCAAGTGCTCCACAGCGTCCACGTCGCCGGCCGCACGCCCGTGCTCGCAGCAAAGGCATCGACGGCGGCCATGTCCGTGCTGGCGGCGTTCGAGACACCGAGCGCGACCGGCGGCCGCGCGGAGACCGGGACCGCCATCGAGACCACCAGCGCGGCTGCCAGCGATGCCGCCACGACAGGGGCCCAGGCGCCACTCCGGAGGCGGCGTCGTGGGGGAGCTACGGGCACGGGGGGGATCCGGGCGACCTCATCAGGAACCACTGTGCCACGGTTCGAGCGATAGGGCTCGTGTCGATGGGGCCATCCTGCGGGGTCGCCACGAGCGGGACCCAGTCCGGGTCGGCCTCGGCGGCGGGATCATCGGGCGTCCAAGCGCGCGGTCGGGGCTGGCCCAGATCCCGCGGCGACCGTCCTGCGCCTACGGCCGCCGGGCGCGCCGCCGCCGTTCGAGGTGCCCCAAGGTGCCACGCCCGAGCCTGAGGCCGGACCTCGTGACCGCGACGGCTGCGGCGGCTCCGGCGCGAGCGACGGAGCGGCCCACGCGGAGGCCGCGCACGACCAGCCACTCGCCCACAGCCCTCAGTGTCGCCAGGTCCTCTCCCAGGTCGTCCTCGCTGAGGCCCGCGTGCACGAGGACCTCGAGTCGCTGGTCTTCGCTCAGGCTGGAGAGGGCCACGCGCAGCGCCACGATGATGAGGAGCAGGTCATCGAGCTGGCCGACGATCGGGATGATGCCGGGCAGCACGTCGATGGGGGAGACCAGGTAGGCGGCCGCACCCATGAGCGCAGCGCGCCTCGGAGCGGGGATGCGCTCATCGCGCGAGAGCGCCAGGGCCAGCCGCGCGTACGCGGGCAGCCGGCGCAGGAGCGCCATCACGTCGTCTCGCGGGAAGGGACCTGTGGCGTCGTCGCGCCCAGGCTCGGGCGGAGTCGCGCTGGCGACTGGTGGGCTCTGCGGCATGTCGATGGGGATGGTATCCCGCCGGAGTTCGGAAGCATCACGGCGGCCCGACCACGCTGCCCGGCGCCGACATGGGGGTGGCCTCCGGCCGGGACGAGCCACGCACCGGAGCGCAGGACCCTGCTGCCCGGGAGTGGAGGAGCCGCGGGCGGCCCTCGACGCGCATGGTCCGGAGTCGCTAGATTGCGCGGATGACGTACCCGAACGCTGTCAGTTCCGCTCTTCCGGAGCACGCCGTCGTGCCAGGGGTCTGGGCCCGCTACACGGATCTCGACATCGATCGGGGAGAGGGCGCCTGGCTCGTCACCCGCGATGGCCAGCGCTACCTGGACTACACCTCGGGCATCGGTGTCACCAACACCGGGCATGCTCACCCGCGCGTGGCAGCGGCTGTGGCCCAGCAGGCCGTGAAGCTTCTCCACGGCCAGCAGAACATCGTCTACCACGAGCCCGGTCTGCGGCTCCATCAGCGCCTGGCCGGGCTGCTGCCGGGCGGACCGTGGCAGGCGTTCCTGGCCAACTCCGGGACCGAGGCCGTGGAGGCCACCGTCAAGCTGGCGCGGGCCGCCACGCGACGCAGCGCCATCATCGGCTTCCGCTACGGCTTCCACGGACGCACCGCCCAATCGATGGCGCTCACCACCGCCAAGGCGGCCTACCGCTCCGCCTTCGAGCCGCTCCCGACGGCCACGTACCAGGCCGACCTGCCGTACTGCTTCCGGGCTCCGGGCGGCTCTCACGACCCGGCCGACTGCACCTGCGACTGGGAGGAGCGCCTGGACCTGCTCTTCCACCAGGTCATCGAGCCCGACCGGGTGGCGGCCATCATCGTCGAGCCGGTCATCGGCGAGGGCGGCTACATCGTGCCGCCGCCGACCTTCCTGCCGCGACTCCGTGAGATCACACGCCGGCACGGCATCCTGCTGGCCGTGGACGAGGTGCAGTCGGGCTTCGGGCGCACCGGCCGCTTCTTCGCCGTCGAGCACGTCGGCGTCGAGCCGGACATCCTCATCATGGCGAAGGGCATCGCCTCCGGCCTGCCGCTCTCCGGCCTGTTGGCCCGTCGCGAGCTGTTCGATGCCTGGGGTCCCGGCCAGCACGGAGGGACCTACGGTGGCAATGTCGTCGCCTGCGCCGCGGCGCTGGCCACCCTGGACGTCATCGAGGATGAAGGGCTGGTGGCCAATGCGAAGGCCCGCGGCGATCGACTCCTGGCCGGCCTGCGCGAGCTGGCCAGCCGCCATCCGGTCATCGGTGACGCTCGCGGCCTGGGCCTCATGGCGGCCCTCGAGTTGGTGCGACCAGGGGTCGGCGATGGTCGCGTGCCCCACCCACAGGCCGTCAGACACGTGCTCAGGGCGGCCCTCGAGCGACACCTGATGCTGCTCAGCGCCGGCCCGTACGGCAACGTGCTGCGAATCATCCCGCCACTCGTGACCTCGGACGAGGAGATCGACTTGGCCCTGGGTGTCATCGCCGAGGCCCTGGCCACGCTGCCCGCGGAGACGAACGGAGGAGAGGCATGACGAACGACGTGGGGATCCGCACCTACCAGCAGTGGATCGGCGGCGACTGGCTCGACAGTGCCAGCGGCCGCACGGCGGAGGTTCGAAACCCGGCCAACGGGCAGGTCATCGCCCACGTCCAGGCGTCCGGGCCGGAGGACGTCGACCGAGCCGCATCGGCCGCCGCGACGGCCTTCCAGTCGTGGCAGCACAGCACGCCCCAGGACCGCAGCCTCATGCTGCTCAAGCTGGCCGACGCCATCGAGGCGCGGGCGGCCGACCTGGGGGCCCTGGAGAGCCGCAACTGCGGTAAGCCGCTGGGCATGGCCGTCGACGAGGCCACGGCCATGGTCGACAACCTGCGCTTCTTCGCGGGCGCCGCCCGGGTCATGGAAGGCAAGGCCGCCAACGAGTACCTGGCCGGACACACCTCGCTCATCCGGCGCGACCCCGTCGGCGTCGTGGCCTCCATCCCGCCCTGGAACTACCCGCTCTACATGGCCGGCTGGAAGATCGGTCCCGCACTGGCAGCCGGCAACACCGTCATCCTGAAGCCCTCGATCCGCACACCCCTCACCGCGCTCCTCCTGGCGGAGATCGCGGCCGACATCCTGCCGCCGGGTGTCCTCAACGTCATCACCGGCAGCGGCGAGGCCATCGGCGACGCCCTCGTCGTGCACCCAGCCGTGGACATGGTCTCGGTCACCGGTGATACGGAGACCGGCAAGCGCATCGCCCGCAATGCGGCCGATTCGATCAAGCGCCTGCACCTCGAGCTGGGCGGCAAGGCACCCGTCATCGTCTTCGACGACGCGGATCTGGACAACGCGGTCGAGAACATCCGCCTGTGGGGCTACTGGAACAGCGGCCAGGATTGCACGGCGGCCACGCGGGTCATCGCTGGCCCGGCCATCTACGAGCGCCTGGTGGCCAGTCTGTCCGACCGCGTCCGCACCCTGACGTGGGGCGACCCCGGCGTGTCGGAAGGGCTGGACATGGGGTCGCTCATCGCGCCCGTCCATGCGGACAAGGTGGCCGGCATGGTCGAGCGTGCCCGCGACGGTGCGGAGGTCGTGGTGGGCGGTCGTCGCCCGGATGGCCCGGGCGCCTTCTACGAGCCCACGGTCATCGCCGCGCCAGAGCAGGGCAGCGAGATCGTCCAGGAGGAGGTCTTCGGGCCGGTCGTGACGGTGCAGCGCTTCGGTGACGAGGCTGAGGCCATCCGCTGGGCCAACGACGTGCGCTTCGGTCTGGCGGCCTCCGTCTTCACGTCCGATATCGGCCGCGCCCTGCGGGTCGCCAAGGTCCTGCAGTTCGGCACAGTCTGGGTCAACGAGCACTTCACGCTCGCTTCGGAGATGCCCCACGGCGGCTACAAGCAGTCCGGCTGGGGCAAGGATCAGTCGGCCTATGCGGTCGAGGACTACACCGTCGTCAAGCACGTGATGATCAACATCGGAGTGTGAGCGTCGCAGGCGCGCGGGCGGCCGTGGAGGATGGCCATATGCGAATGTGCGCATGCTCTTGACAGCGACGGCCACCAGTCGTCATCGTTCGCGCCCGGGGAGCACCGGACGGGCAGGCGCTCGAGCCCGGGCTGCGCTGTCTGACCGGCATGAACGAGGCATGCATGACCATCGTGAGTGAGAGCCCGGCGAGCCTGGGAGCCACCGGGTCGGGGGGCGCGGGGCCGCGTGCTGACACCGCGGTCCGCCTCGAGGGTCTGACCAAGATGTACGGCGATGTCACGGCAGTGGCCGGCATCGACCTCGACATCGGACGGGGTGAGTTCTTCTCCCTGCTCGGCCCGTCGGGATCGGGCAAGACGACGACCCTGCGCATGATCGCTGGCTTCGAGCTGCCGACCGGCGGTCGGGTCCTCCTGGAGGGTCGGGACGTCTCGCAGCTGCCGCCCTACGAGCGCGACGTCAACACGGTCTTCCAGGACTACGCGCTGTTCCCGCACATGAGCGTGGGGGACAACGTGGCCTACGGCCTCATGATCCGCAAGGTCCCCAAGGCGGAGCGTCGCGAGCGCGTCCAGGATGCGCTGCGCATGGTCCGCCTGGAGGGCTACGACGACCGCAAGCCCGGTCAGCTGTCCGGCGGGCAGCGACAGCGGGTCGCGCTTGCTCGCGCCCTGGTCAACCGCCCCAGCGTGCTGCTTCTCGACGAGCCGCTCGGCGCGCTCGACCTGAAGCTCCGCCAGGAGATGCAGATCGAGCTCAAGACCATCCAGCAGGAGGTGGGCATCACCTTCATCTACGTGACCCATGACCAGGAGGAGGCACTGGCCATGAGCGACCGCATGGCCATCTTCGAGCGGGGCCGCATCGACCAGGTGGGGCCGCCCGCGGAGGTCTACGAGCACCCGGCCACGGCATTCGTGGCCGGCTTCGTGGGCACATCCAACATCCTCGCAGGCGCCACGGCGGAGGCCATCCTGGGCCAGCCGGGCACCTTCACCGTCCGCCCCGAGAAGATCCATCTCGAGCATGCCGGCTCGACGCTCCCCGAGGGCACGGTCGGCGCGGACGGCGTCGTCCATGACGTGGTCTACCTCGGCTCAGACACGAAGTACCACGTCGTACTCGAGGCGGGGGGCACCCTCGAGGTCATCAAGCAGAACGTGGCCACGTCGTCGATGGAGGCGCTGGCCCAGAAGGGCAGGCCGGTCCGGCTCGTGTGGGAGCGACGCCACGTCCTTCCGCTCGAGGCCGGCAGCCCCCAACCAACACGATCCCCATCACCCGATGGCGGAGCATAGGAGGACTCGGATGGATCCAAGGACACGCAGGGGGGTCGCTCTTGGTGCCGGCATCGCGCTGGCACTGGCCATGATCCCGGGTGGCGCCATGGCCCAGGAGCCTGTGCCCGAGGGAGCGATGACGGAGCTCGGCGAGCCGGAGGGCGTCGTCGAGGTGCTGGCATGGCCCTACTACGTGGAGGACGGCAGCAACGACCCGAACGCGGACTGGGTCACTGGTTTCGAGGAAGAGACCGGCTGCGACGTGGTCGTCACCATCGCTGACTCGTCAGACCAGATGTTCACCCTCATGCAGGCTGGCAACCACGACCTGGTGTCGGCCTCGGGAGACGCCTCAAACCGCCTCATGGCGGCAGGCGCCGTCGCTCCCATCAACGTCAACCTCATACCGAACTATGTCGACGTCTTCGAGGGTCTCAAGCTCAAGCCGCACAACTCGATCGACGGCGTGCCCTACGGCGTGCCCCACGGCCGCGGCGCGAACCTCCTCTTGTTCAACACGGAGCAGGTGACCCCCGAGCCGGATAGCTGGTCGATCGTCTGGGATCCGGCCTCACCATGGGCCGAGACCGTAGCCAGCACCAAGAAGGTGACCGCCTACGGCTTCCCCATCTACATCGCTGACGCGGCTGTCTACCTCATGAGCACCCGCCCGGAGCTGGGCATCACCAATCCGTACGCACTCGACGAGACGCAGTTCGAGGCTGCCCTCGAGCTGCTGCGCACGCAGCGGGGCATGATCGACCGCTACTGGGGGAGCCTCCAGGACGAGATCAGCGGCTTCCAGTCCGGGGACTTCCTGGTCGGCACGACCTGGCAGGTCACCGCCAACATGCTGAGCGCAGCCGATCCGCCAACGCCCGTGAAGGCGATCCTTCCCAAGGAGGGTTCCACGGGCTGGTCCGACACATGGATGCTGTCATCGCAGGCGAAGAATCCCAACTGCGCCTACATGTTCATGAACCACATCATCTCTCCGGAAGCCAACGCCAAGGCCACCGAGTACTTCGGCGAGGCACCCGCCAACGAGAAGGCCTGTGAGCTTGCCTCGCCGGGCCATTGCGATACCTACCACGCGACCGACGAGGAGTACTTCTCGAAGGTCTACTACTGGGCCACGCCACAGGCGGAATGCCTGGACGGCCGGACAGACGTCGTCTGCAAGGACTTCTCCGAGTGGACGGCTGCCTGGACGGAGATCCAGGGCTGACGCCGTTCGTTCTGTCAGGACGAGATGCCCCGCGGCCCTCATGGGCCCCGGGGCATCACTCGCATGGGCCGGGAGTTGCGAGTAGCGGAACCGGGCACCGATGACCGCCCAGGCGACGCCCGCCCGCGTCCCGCGACGACTCCAGCGCGCGCTCTACCAGCGTCCCCGCCTCCAGCTCGGCATCCTGCTGGCCCTGCCCCTCGGAGCGCTGGTGCTCATCTACTTCGGCTCGCTCGCCGTCCTCTTGCTGAACGCCTTCTGGACGCTCGATCCAATGACCGGGCAGGTCGAGCGCTCGCCCAGCCTGGACAACTTCGCGACGATCATCGAGAGCCCCACCTATCGCACGATCACGCTGCGGACGGTGGGGATGGCAGCGCTGGTGACCGTGACATGCGCGGCCATCGGCTTTCCCATCGCCTACTACATCGCGCGACTGGCATCCCCGCGGGCACGGCGCTGGCTGATCGTGGGGGTGCTGCTGCCGCTGTGGGCGAGCTACCTAGTCAAAGTCTTCGCCTGGCGCGCCATCCTCCAGGACCAGGGCGTGCTCAACTGGGTCCTCGAGCCCCTGGGCCTCGAGGGTCCCGGCTACGGTGACGCGGCGGTATGGCTCGTCTTCACGTACCTGTGGCTGCCCTACATGATCCTGCCCATCGTGGCCGGGTTGGAGCGCATCCCGGGCTCTCTCCTCGAAGCCTCGGGTGACCTTGGCGCCCGGGCGGGTTTCACCTTCCGCAAGGTCGTCTTCCCGCTGGCCCTGCCCAGTGTCGTGGCCGGCTCGATCTTCACGTTCTCACTCACGCTCGGCGACTACATCACACCATCGCTCGTTTCGGGCACCCAGTTCCTCGGCAACGTCATCTACCGGGAAGTGGGCGTCTCGGGCAACCTTCCGCTGGCTGCCGCGCTGGCCTGCATCCCCATCCTGGTGATGGTCGTGTACCTGCTGCTGGCGCGCCGCCTCGGCGCCTTCGAGGCCCTGTGACGTGATCGAGCCGCGCGGCACGCGCATCTTCCTGCGGGTGGCGACGGTCGCCGTGCTGGCGTTCATCTACCTGCCCCTCATCGTCATCGGCATCTACGCGTTCAACGCGTCCACCAATCAGGCCTGGCCATTGCCTGGGCTCAGCCTGCAGTGGTTCGAGCGTGCGTTGGAGCAGTCCGGCGTCCGCGACGCTCTGTCGACCTCGGTGCGAGCGGCACTCGGCGCCACGACCATCGCCCTGATCCTCGGCTCGTGCGCCGCGTTCGCGGTGCATCGCTACCGCTTCTTCGGCCGCGAGACCATCTCATTCCTGTTGCTCCTGCCCATCGCCCTGCCGGGCATCGTCACCGGCATGGCGCTGAACAGCTCCTTCAGCACGGCTGACATCCCCTTCGGTCTGTGGACCATCGTCATCGGACATGCCACGTTCTGTGTCGTTGTCGTCTACAACAACGTGCTGGCGCGGAACAGGCGTGTGTCACGCCACCTCGAAGAGGCTTCCATGGACCTGGGTGCCGACCAGTGGCAGACGTTCCGCCACATCACGTTCCCGGCCATCCGCACGGCGCTTCTTGCGGGAGGCCTGCTGGCCTTCGCGCTCTCCTTCGACGAGGTCATCGTGACGACGTTCACCACCGGTGGCGGGGAGCGCACGATCCCGATCTGGATGCTGCAGAACTACGCGCGCACCCAGGGCATCCCCATCGTCAACGCCGTGGCGCTCATCCTCATCCTCGTCTCCATCATCCCGGTCTACCTGGCGCAGCGATTGGCCGGAGCGGAGTCGGCCGCCACGCGCTGAACGACCGGCGTCGCACGCCGTCCTGACCTCCGGCACTTGGCAACGGTGCTACGTCGGGCCTATGGTCGCGTGGCGGCGGGAGGCGTGAAGGCCGGATTCGCGTACGTTGGCCGCCTGGGTCCGGCCCAGCCACTGGCGAACCCGGCCCGCCCGAAGGCGTTGTGCGGGAGGTTCTCATGCGCACGCGACGGGTGGCCGCGATCCTGCTCGCAGCCGCGACCCTGGTCTTGGGATCCCTGTTGACGGCTGTGGCCAAGGATGCGGACGTGAGCCCCATCCTGCCGGTGACCGGCACGCTCGAGGTCGCCTGGCAGCCTGGTGGCACCTTCGACGTGCAGGACCGGGTCTTCCAGTACCGCGACTACCTGGTCGGCGGTCCCAGCGACGGTCTGAGCGACCCGCGCCTGGCGGGGCAGGTCGAAGCTGACTGGAGCTGGGACGTCCACGCCTCGGGCGACCAGCCCATACCTGCCTGGGGCACGATGACCATCAACGCTGGCGACGGGGCGTGGGAGGGCACGTTCACGGGCATCCGCCACGACGACCTTGACGACGTGGCGGTCCGTGCCTTCCTCTTCGGCAGTGGCTCGTACGAGGGCCTCTGTGCGACGCTGGACATCACGGCCAGCGACATGGCCGGTCCCAGCACCTGGATCGTGGACGGTGTCGTCCACCCCCTGCCCATGGCTGGGTAGGTCGTCCGGCGCCACCCGACCGGGTGTGCGCCCAGCAGCGTGCCGAGGACCGGCCGCGGGGGTCGGTCCTCGCGGCATCCCTCGGCGCGGATGGCCGGCGGCCGACTTGGAGCCCGGGCGCTACCATCGCTGTCTGTGGATCACCGCGAGCTCCCCACTGCCAACACCCTCTCTGGCCGCCTCGATGCTGCGCAGGTCGCCGCCACCGGCGACATGCCCCCGGCCGAGCTGCGGGCCGCCCTTCACACGGCCGCGGATCTCGTGGCCGACTATCTCGAGGACATCGAGGACTACGCGGTCTTCCCGGCCATCTCACCCGGCGAGCTGACCCGCCGGCTGGACGGGCCGCCGCCAGAGGATCCCGCGCCGCTGGAGGACATCCTGCGGGACGTCCGCTCGCAGGTCGTGCCCAACGTCACGCACTGGCAGCACCCCAGCTACTTCGCCTACTTCCCGGCCAGCGCGTCGGCCATCGGCCTGCTGGGCGAGATGGTCGCCAGCGGCCTGAACGCCAACGCCTTCCTGTGGCGCACGTCGCCCGTGAGCGCGGAGCTGGAGGGCATCACGGTGGACTGGCTGCGCCAGGGACTGGGCCTGCCCGCCGATTTCGACGGCGTCTTCAACGACACGGCCTCGATCAGCAGCCTGGCTGCCCTGGCGGCGGCACGGCAGCACGCCACCGGCAACGCCTCGCAAGCCGGCCTTCAGGCCTCCGCGCCACTGCGCCTGTACACCTCGGCGGAGGCCCATTCCTCCATCGAGCGGGCGGCCATGATCCTGGGCATCGGTCGCGACGGCGTGCGCAAGGTCGCCGTCGATGCCGACCGCGCCATGGACCCGGAGGCGCTCGCACAGGCCATCGTGGAGGACCGGGCGGCGGGCTGGCTGCCAGCCGGGGTCGTGGCCACCGTCGGCACGACCTCCACCACGGCCGTGGACCCCGTGGCGGCCATCGCGGACGTCTGCGCCTCGGAGGGGCTGTGGCTGCACGTGGACGCGGCGTACGCCGGCCCCACGGCGCTCATCCCGGCCATGCGCCGCTACTTCGCCGGCTGGGAACGCGCCGATTCGATCGTCGTCAACCCGCACAAGTGGATGTTCACGCCCTTCGACTGCTCGCTCCTCCTGACGCGCCGCATCGGCACGTTGCGTGAGGCCCTCAGCCTGGTCCCGGAGTACCTGCGCACGACGGACGGCAAGGACGCCGGGCGTGACTACAACGAGTACACCCCACAGCTGGGCCGTCGGGCGCGGGGCATCAAGATGTGGATGCAGCTGCGCTACTTCGGGCTCTCCGGACTGCGGGCGCGACTGCAGGAGCATCTCGACCTGGCGGCGGAGCTGGCGTCCACGATCGACGCGGACCCCGACTTCGAGCGATTGGCGCCGGCGCCCTTTGGCCTGGTCTGCTTCCGTTGGCGGCCGGCGCGCCTGGCCGGCAGGGAAGGGGAGGCCGCCGTCGAGGCTGAGCTTGATGCGGCCAACGAACGGCTCATGAACGGGCTCAATGCGACCGGCCGGCTGTTCCTCTCCCACACGCGCATCGACGGCCGCTTCTGCCTGCGCATCGCCATCGGCAACATCCGCACGGAGCGGCGCCACGTGGACGCGGCCTGGCAGCTCGTGCGCGACCTGGCCGCGGAGCTGGGCGGCGCGGACGCGTGAGGCGCCACGATCCTCGCGACGGCGGCGCGACTCGGGCGAGAGCCCGCCACGGCGGCGGCGCGACCCGGGCGGGCGCCGCGCTGACGCTGGCCGCGGTGGCAGCCGTGGCGTTGGGTGGGGTCGCCGCCGCTCAAGGGGTGGGCGATGCCTCGTGGACGCCGCTGACCTCCACCACGACGGTGCTGCCCGGCACGCACCTGGTCGCAGACGACGCGCTCGTCTTCCGGACCGACGCCACCTGGGATCGCGGCCAGGCGGATGGCCTGGCCGGCTACCTCGGGCAGGGCCTGCGCTACACGCATGAGGTCAACGACCGGGCTGGCCGATTGAGTGCCACCGGCTACTGGGCCACCAACCACCCCGACCCGGCCTATGACCGCGACGATGACGACGGCGATGGGCGCTGGGAAGAGGCGGAGATCATCGCGGGGGCGCGCCGCCCGGAAGCCGGGCAGATATACACGTCCCTGGTGCAGTTCTCGCGCTGGCACGGCAAGCGTGAGAAGGGTGTCTGCGAGTGGGCCTGGGACCGCCGACTCGGCCAGGCCGAGATCCTCTCGCAGTTGTCGCGGGAGCTGCTCGGCGAGTGGCAGGCCGAGCGCTACACCCTGAGCTATGACTCGAAGCCCTACCCGCGGGTCGGGGCGCGTCCGCCGCTCGACGCTGCCGTCACCCGCGCGACCTGCACGGATGCTCGCCCTGGGCCTTCACAGGCCGGCATCGTGGTGACCTTTGCCGAGCCGCTGGCGTGGACGGAGTTCCTGGCACTGCCGGCATCCGGCGGGGGCCGCTGGACGGCCTTCGAGGCGATCGGCCGCCACGCGCAGGACACGCTCACGTGGACCTGCGGGGGCCCGGTGAGCGCGGAGCTGGAGCTGCGGCCCTGCCGGGACATGGGCGTGTCACCGGACGGTGTCGTGGCCGCCGTCGGCTATTTCGATGCTGCGGCGCAGGCGGAGCTGCGGGCCGGCGACCTCGTGGCCCGCGTCGGGGAGCTCCAGGATGCCGTGACGGGGCTCCTCTTCGACGTGGGTGGCTTCGGCGTGGTGCGTCCCGGTCTGACCATCGATGATGCCTGGTGGGAGCTATCGCCGGCCGGCCGATAGCGGCAACCGTGCGAACATAGGCCTTCCCAACCGCGAGAAGGAGAGTGACATGGCCCAGGTCCGACGAGCAGACGCGCATTGGAGCGGTGATCTCGCCACGGGCGGCGGCGCGGTCAGCGCGGCCTCGAGTGGCATCTTCAGCGAGCAGGCCATCACGTGGCGTGCCCGGACGGAAGCCTCGGAGGGCAAGACCAGCCCGGAGGAGTTGCTGGCAGCCGCCCATGCCGCCTGCTACTCGATGGCCTTCAGCAACCAGCTGGCGCTGGCCGGCTTCCCGCCCGAGCGGGTCGATGTGACCGCGGAGGTCACGGCAGACAAGGCCGCCGCCGGCTGGACCGTCCTGACCAGTCACCTCACCGTGCGGGCCAAGGTTCCCGGCGTGGACGAGGCGACCTTCCAGGAGAAGGCTGAGGCAGCCAAGGGTGGCTGCCCCATCTCCAGGGCCATCAGCGACTCCGTCACCATCAGCCTGGACGCCGTCCTGGAGTCCTGACGCCTCGACCGAGCGGGCCCGGCTGACACGGCCGGCCCGTTCGGGCTCCGTGGCCCGGCGCGTCCGGTCTGCGCCCGCCGGGCGGGATGCGAAGACTTCACACGCGGAATACCTGGCATTCACCCCCGTTGGGTACAACTGTGAGGTCGCATCGCAAGCCGTTCGCGGTGTGACTGCGGCCTCACCGCGTCACGCCGTGACGCGGTCGCCGACCGTCGTGAGGCGATCGAATGAGTCCATCACTTCCCCCCGCGCCGACACGCCGCCGCGCGCTCCTGGCATCATCTGCCGCCCTCGCGCTGGTCGCGACGGGCACCCTGGCTGCCCCGGCAGCGACGTTCGCCGCGGTGGGCGATGACGAGAACGTCATCAGCGTCATCGAGCGTGCCACGCCGTCCGTCGTGACCATCCAGACGGAGCCCACCCAGGTCGTCGCCGAGACAGACCCCGCACCGGACGCCTCGCCCGCCCCGGATGCCTCCGCCGCGCCAGACGCATCGGCAGCGCCGGAGGGAGACCAGGATGCCCAGGATGAGCAGCTGCCGGAGGGCTGGGAGCAGTTCCAGGACCTCCTGCCGGAGGGCTTCGAGCTTCCCGAGGGCTTCGAGTTCCCCGGTGGGATGCAGCCCTTCGGGGGTGAGGGTGGCTTCGTCCTCCCCGGTGGCAGTGGCTCCGGCGTCATCATCGGCAGCGACGGGCTGATCATCACCAATGGCCACGTCGTGGGCGACGCCACCGAGGTGACCGTCATCCTGGATGACGGCACGGTCCTCGACGGCCAGGTCACGGGCGTCGACACGCTGACGGACTTCGCCTTCGTCACGGTGGACGCGCAGGACCTGCCCGCCATCACGCTCGGCGATTCATCCGGCCTGCGGGTCGGTCAGCTGGCCATCTCGGTGGGCAACCCGCTGGGAACGTTCCCGGGCAGCGCTGCTGTCGGCATCGTCAGCGGGCTCGACCGCAGCATCGACGCCTTTGGTGGCTTCGGTGGCTCGGACCGCCTCAACCACCTCATCCAGACGGACGCCGCCGTCAATTCCGGCAACTCCGGGGGCGCGCTGCTCGACGGTGACGGCAAGCTCATCGGCATCACCACCGCCCAGGCCGGCATGAGCGACGGGATCGGCTTCGCGCTCCCCATCGACCTGGCCAAGCCCATCATCGAGCAGGCCGAGGCCGGCCAGCCCATCGAGCGGCCCTATGTCGGCGTCCTCTTCCGGGAGATCGACGGCCAGGTGGCCAAGGATGAGTCCCTGCCGGTCACGGCCGGGGCCTGGGTCAAGGGCGAGGAGGGCGGTGACAGCCCCATCGTCGATGGCAGCCCGGCCGCGGACGCCGGGCTCCAGGACGGCGACGTCATCACAGCCGTCGACGGCTTGGCGGTCGACCGCGACAATCCGCTCGATCTCCAGGTCCTGCGCTACGCGCCCGGCGACGAGATGACGCTCGACGTGCTGCGCGACGGCGAGACCATCCAGGTACCCATCACACTCGGCACACGCCCGGCCGAGCTGGGCCAGTAGCGACCCACGTCACTCGGGATGCGGCCCCGCCGGCCTCCGGCGGGGCCGCATCCATGTCTCCGGCGCCCTGCTACAGTGGCGCCGTCCATCGCGCCACGCGGCCAGGAGGCGATCGCATCCATGCCCCCCATCGAGCACCTCCAGCGCGTCCCGGAGCGTGCGCTGCAGCGCCTCGAGCGCCAGGGACTCTTCACGACCGGCCTCTTCCTGGAGGTCTCGGAGACGCCCACGCGGCGCATGACCCTGGCCGACCAGATCGGCGTCTCCACCAACGACATCAACGAGTGGCGTGATGAGGCGCTCCTCCTGAACCTCGCCAACTTCGGGCCGGAGCAGCAACGCATCCTCACGCAGGCGCGCGTCGTCGGGCTCGCCGATCTGCTGGCGCTGGCCCCGGGTGACTTCCACGATCGGGTCGTCAAGGCGGCCTACACCTTGGGGCTGGAGACCCCCACGGACCTCACCATCCAGGGCTGGTACGAGCAGGCCCAGACGCTGGCCGAGGACTGACCCAGGAGGATGGCAGCATCCCAGGGCCCGCGCCCTGGCCCTGGCCGCGCGGTGCGCGCGGCGCTCTTCGCCGGGACGATCCTGGCCATCATCGCGGTCGCGGTGCTGCCGCTGCTGACGCCCGCCTTCATCCACCCGGCGCTGGACGCGGCTGGGTCGGCTGGGTGGCTCGGGGTCGCGGCTGACGAGGCCCACCGCATGTCCGACTTGTCGGTGATGGAGCTGGTCGCTGGTCCCGGCACCTTCGCCTTCGACGGCCCCGTGGAGCTCGGCGGCGGGCCGTTCTACGACGCTGCCGAGCGAGGCCACCTCGCCGACGCCCGGCTGCTCCTGTGGCTCTGCCTCGTGACCGGGATGGTGTCGCTGGTCGGAGTGGGCGTCGTGCTGTCACGGACCACGGGGGAGGGCACGCGCGCGGCCTGGCGCACCGTCTCGCGGGCCGGCGCGACCGCCGCCATCACCGTCGTCGCGCTTGCGATCCTCTCGCTCGTGGCGTTCGAGCCGCTCTTCACCCTCTTCCACCAGGTCTTCTTCCCGGGCGGCAACTGGGCGTTCGACCCGTCCAGGCAGCGCCTCGTGCAGCTCTACCCATTTGCCTTCTGGCAGATCGCGGCAGCCGCCCTTGGTGTGCTCGTCCTGGTGCTTGGCCTTGCGACCTGGTGGCTCGGCCGCCGGCTCGCCCGATCGAAGTGGCCTACGGGAGTGGCGCCGCAGGCGAACGGGACGATGGCGCCGCGGACGCCGGACCGCTAGGCTCGCGGCATGCCCGCCGACCCGCTGCTGAGCCTCGAGGAGGCTCGGCGCCGCATCCTCGCCGACGTGCAGCCGCTGCGCTCGGAACCGGTTCCGCTCGGAGAGGCCCTGGGGCGCGTCCTGGCCGTCGATACGACGGCGCGGCTGACGCTGCCGCGCTGGGACAACAGCGCCATGGACGGCTTCGCCGTGCGCAGTGAGGACGTCGCGGCCGCCTCCGCCAGCGTGCCCGTGCACCTCCGGGTCAGCGGAGAGGTGGCCGCCGGCCACGTGCCCGCGGTCCACGTCGAGCGCGGCACGGCCGTGCGCATCCTCACCGGCGCCATGCTGCCGCCGGGGGCGGACGCCGTCGTGCCCGTCGAGGACACCGACGCGCCACCGGGGGTCGCGCTCCTGCCCGGCCAGGTCAGCATCCATGTCGCGGCGGCTCCGGGCGCCCACGTGCGCAGGGCCGGCAGTGACATCCGTGAAGGGCAGCCCCTGCTCCCGGCAGGCACTCGCATCGGACCAGCGGCGGTCGCGGCGCTCGTGGCCAGCGGCCACGTGGCGGTGGACGTGCACCGCCGGCCGCGCGTGGCCGTCATGGCCACCGGTGATGAGCTGCGCGCGTTGGGCGAGCCGCTCGACTCGGCGGCCATCCCGGACAGCAACAGCGAATCGATCGCCGCCCAGGTCGTCGCGGCCGGCGCGGAGCCCGTGCGCCTCGGCATCGCCGCCGATGACGTGGATGCGGTCCGTGAGCGCGTGGTGGAGGGCATCCTGGCCGCGGACGTGCTGGTGGCCACGGGTGGCGTCTCCGTCGGGGCGCGGGACGTCGTCAAGGAGGTCTTCGAGGAGGTCGGCTCGCTGGACCTCTGGCGGGTGGCCGTGCAACCCGGCAAGCCCCTCGCCTTCGGCAGCGCGATCCGCCCGGACGGCGGGTCCTGCCTGCTCTTCGGCCTGCCCGGCAACCCGGTGAGCAGCTTCGTCACCTTCGAGCTCTTCGTGCGTCCCGTCCTGCGCCGCCTGCGTGGCGAAGCGCCGACGCAGGGCCGCCCGAGCATCCGCGCCATCCTGGCCGAGGCGGTCAGCAAGTCGCAGGGTCGCCGTGCCTTCATCCGCGTGCGCCTCGCCGAGGAGCCCGACGCGGATGGCCGTTACCATGCCTCGCTGGCCGGTGGGCAGGGCTCGCACGTCCTGTCCGCGCTCGCCGTCGCCAACGGCTTGGCCGTCATCCCGGAGGACGTGACCGCCCTGCCGGCCGGAGCAGAAGTGGAGGTCATCAGGCTTGACGTCGAGATCACGTGAATCGTGGCCCGGGCAACCCCGGCCGGATCAGGCGGGCACCGGTCCATCCAGGAGGCCGTCAGTGAGCCTCCGACAGGAGCGGAGGCGGCTCACGCATGTCGACCGCCTCGGCCGGCCGCGCATGGTGGACGTGACCGACAAGCCGGCCACGCCCCGGCGCGCCGTGGCCGAAGCCACCGTCAAGATGGACCAGGAGACGCTCACGCTCGTCATCGATGGGTCGGGCCCCAAGGGTGACGTCCTCAGCGTGGCTGAGCTGGCCGGCATCATGGCCGCCAAGCGCACCGCGGAGCTCATCCCGCTGTGCCACCCGTTGCCGCTCTCGGAGATCACCGTGGAGATCACGCCCGACCGCCGGACCGGCACCCTGGTCGTCACCGCCAGCTGTGCCACGACGGCCCAGACCGGCGTGGAGATGGAGGCCATGACGGCCGTCTCGATCGCTGCCCTGACCGTCTACGACATGGTCAAGTCGGCCGACCGGTTCGTGACCATCAACGGCATCCGGCTCCTCGAGAAGAGCGGTGGTCGGAGCGGCGACTGGCGCCGGCCAGCCCCCAAGCCGGCCGACGGCGGGCCGGATGGCGGGCCTCCCCCGGCGGTGCCGCCCGGCGCCCGCCTCCGCAGGCCGCGAGCCACGTGATCGCGGAGCCAGGCCCAGGCCAGATCCGTCACGCGCCGGCGAGCTCTGGCGACGCGGGGGATGGCCCGGGTGATTCGCTCGCGTCGAGAGCCGTCGTCGTGACCGTCAGCGACGGCGTGGCAGACGGCACGCGCGAAGATGCCAGTGGGGACGTCGTCGAGCAGCGCCTGGCGACCCTCGGCTTCGCCGTGGAGCGTCGGGTCGTGGCCGACGAGCCGGCTGACATCGCCCGGCTGGTCGTGGCCGCGGCGGATGCGGGGGCGCGTCTCGTCGTCACCACGGGAGGCACTGGTCTCGGCCCGCGCGACCGCACGCCGGAGGCCGTGCAGGGCATCGTCGACTACCTGGTGCCGGGCTTTGGTGAGGCGATGCGGGCGGCGGGACGAACGCATACGCCCCTGGCCTCGCTGTCCCGATCGCTGGCCGGCGTCCGCGGCCGGTGTCTCATCCTCTGCCTGCCGGGCAGCCCGCGCGGGGCCGCGGAATCGCTCGACGCGGTATCGGACATCCTTGACCACGCCCTGCGGATGGTCGGCGGGCGCACCTCGCATCCCTGAGGGCCACGGCCGTCGCCGGGTGCTTTCGGGCCCCCGGGCCGGTCGCAAGCGCGGGCCTCTTCGGGTGTCTTGGGGATCCCCGTCCCACCTGGCGCCGGGGCCACGGCCGGGCCGTGGTGTACCCTTCCGAGCCATGCGCTGCCCGAAGTGCGGGACACTGGACGGCCGGGTCGTGGACTCCCGGGACCTGGACGACTCGACGACCGTCCGCCGCCGCCGCGAATGCTCCTCGTGCCGTGCGCGCTTCACCACCTATGAGCGCGTCGAATCGGCGCGGCTCGTCGTCCTCAAGTCGAACGGCTCGCGCGAGGAGTTCGACCGCGACAAGCTGGCCGCCGGCCTGGCCAAGGCCCTCACCCGTCGCCCCGTGGGCGAGGACGCCGTCGATGATGCGGCTGATGCCATCGAGGCCGGCCTGCGCGCCCGTGGCCTCACCGAGGTGCCCTCCTCGGTCATCGGTGAGATGGCCATGGACCACCTGCGCGAGCTCGACCACATCGCCTTCATCCGCTTCATGAGCGTCTACCAGTCCTTCGACGACCTCGAGCAGCTCAAGCACGAGGTGGACGCGCTCTACGCCGAGCGCACGGAAGCCGTGCCGGGCCAGACGACGCTGCGGCTGGTCGTCGAGGACGGAAGCCTCGCGCCGGTCGGTCCCGGTCGCCCGGGGCCCGGCGGATCCCCGCGACGACGTCCGCGCCCGTCTCGCTGAGCCTGCCCTCGTGAGCGTTCTCGCCGACCGGGACATCCGCGCCGCCATCGAGGCGGGGCGCATCCGTGTCGATCCCTTCGATCCCGACTGCCTGCAGCCCTCGTCGGTCGACCTCCACCTGGACCGCGAGTTCCGCGTCTTCCACAACCACCGCTACCCGCACATCGACCCGCGCATCGAGCAACCCGGCCTCACGGAGGTCACCTCGGTCGACGGCGATGAGCCATTCATCCTGCACCCCGGCGAGTTCGTGCTCGGCCAGACCCTCGAGTGGGTGGAGCTGCCGGACGACATCGTCGGCCGCATCGAAGGGAAGAGCTCGTTGGGCCGACTGGGGCTGCTCATCCACTCCACGGCGGGGTACGTCGATCCGGGTTGGAAGGGCAACCTGACGCTGGAGCTCTCGAATGTCGCGCGGCTGCCCATCGCGCTGTACCACGGCATGCGCATCGGGCAGATCTCGTTCTTCACGATGTCCGGCCCGGTCGAGCGGCCCTACGGCTCGAAGGGCCTGGGCTCGCGCTACCAGGGCCAGTCGACGCCGACCGCGTCCGGGGCCTTCCGCGACTTCGAGGCCAACCGCCGCCGAACGAAGGGCGGTCCGCGGACCTAGCCATGCCCATCGACCCGAGCGCCGACTGGCGCGCCGACCTCGGCGGCGGCACGACCATCGCCCTCATCCAGGCTGGCTCCTTCACGACCGACGCGGGCACGATCCTGGGCCCGGTGCCGCGCATCATGTGGCGTCATCTCGTGGAGGACGAGCTGGATCCCGACGACCACACCCTGCGGCAGGCCCTCAACTGCCTGCTCGTGGAGACGCCATCCGGCCGGGTCCTCGTGGAGACCGGCATCGGCGAGCGCATGGACGATCATCGGCGTGCCAGCCGCGGCGTGCGCGGGCTGCCCATCCTGCCCTCGCTGCGGGCGGCCGGCTTCGACCCGCAGTCGATCGACTACGTGGCCCTCTCGCATCTCCACTTCGACCACGCCGGCGGCCTGCTCACCGCGGAGGGCGGCCCGGCCTTCCCGCGGGCGCGCATCGTCGCCCAGGTCGATGAATGGACGTTCGCGCTCGACCAGAACGCGCGCCTGGCGGCCTCCTACGAGCAGGACGAACTGCGCATCGCCGAGCCGTGGGCGCGCCCTGGCTCTGCCGAGGGTGACGAGGAGCTCATCCCGGGGGTGCAGGTGCGACGCACGAGCGGCCACTCCGGCGGCCACCAGGCCATCATCGTGCGCGGCCGCGACCGCACCGTGGCCTTCATCGGCGACCTCTTCATGCGCCCCTGGTCGGCCAACCCCAAGTGGGTCACGGCCTTCGACGACTTCCCGCTCACCAGCGTGGCCGTCAAGACGAAGCTCTTCGCGGAGGCGGCGGAGGAGGGCTGGACCATCGTGCTCTCGCACGAGCCGCGCCGACCCGTGGGGCGGCTCACCGGCGAGCGCGGCCGGTTCCACTTCGAACCGACGATCTAAGGTTCGCTGGCAGAGCCGGGCGCGTCGGTCGCCTCGCCAGCCAGGAGCGGCTCCACGATGGCGGCCACCTGCTCACGGTCGAGCGGGCCGTACTGGAGGTGGCGGATGACCCCGTCACGGTCGATGAAGACGTGCGTGGGCAGGCCGAAGCCCTGGTAGGCGTGGAAGACCGCGCTCGTGGCGTCGAAGCCGATGGGGTAGCGAAGGTCGTAGGTGCGGGCCCAGTCGGCCACGTCCTCGGGCGTCGTCTCCTGGACGCTCACGGCGACCATCTGAAGCCCCCGGGGTCCGTAGCGTTCCCAGGCATCGCGCAAGACCGGCGTCTCCTCCTGGCAGGGCGGGCACCAGGTGGCGAAGAAGCTCAGCCAGACGGGCTCGCCCCGCAGGTCGGCCAGGCGCAGCGGCCCGCCCTCCAGGTCACGCAGGCCGACGGTCTGGCCGTCGACCTCCCCCTCCAGCTCGGGCGCGACCTGGCCGATGGCCAGCCCCGTGGTCGGGTCATCGACCTGGTAGAAGCCTGAGCCGGGAACCTGCGCGCGGGGTTCCTCGCCGTTGCCCAGTGGTGTGCCCAGCAGCATCAGGAGGCCGGCACCGACCAACAGGACGGCGGCCACGATGATGAGGTGGCCAGTCGTGAAGGGGCCGATGATGCGGCGGGCCCAGCGCGACGTGGGCTCCTCGGTGGTGTCCGGCCCCGTCACACGCTCGGCCAGAGGAAGCTGAAGGTGCGCGCGAACATGCCCAGCCAGTCGAAGATGAGGGCCAGGCCGAGGAAGACGATGAGCGCCCCGCCAGCCAGCTCGATCTGGCGGCTGTAGCGCAGGAGCGGCCGCGTGATGAGTGGCGCTCGATCGACCGCCACGGCCATGAGGATGAAGGGGATGCCGAGGCCGATGGAGTAGGCCACGAGGAGTCCCACGACCTGCGGGCTGGTGCCCACGGCCGCCATCGTCAGGATGGCGCCCAGCGTGGGGCCGATGCAGGGCGTCCAGCCCAGGGCGAAGATGGAGCCCAGGGCGAAGCCGCCCACGACGCCACCGCGGCGGACTCCCGGCTGCTCACCACCGAAGCGCTCGAGCGGCTTCCAGGAGCGGGCCAGCGTGCGCAGTCGCAGCACGCCCATGAGGTTGAGGCCGAGGATGACCAGGATGATGCCGCCGACCTGGCGCAGCAGCGGCAGGTTGTCACGCAGCGGCCCGGCCACGAAGTAGGCGGCCACGCCCAGCACGGTGAAGACGACCGAGAAGCCGAGCACGAAGGCGAAGGCGTTGGGCATGGCCCGCCAACTGGCGGGCATGCGCCGACCCGTGGCTCCAGCGCTGCGGGAGGGCGGTGGCAGGCCGCCCGGCGGCCCACCCGATGTCACGGCCCCTGTGGCAGCGCCGGCCACGAGCAACCCCGTCGCGGGAGCGGCAAGCGGGCTCTGCACGGCCAGGATGCCGAGCTGGCCGAGATAGGCAGGCACCACCGGCAGCACGCACGGTGAGAGGAAGCTGAGCAGCCCGGCCAGCAGTGCTGCCCCGAGCGTCAGGTCCATGGATCCGGGTCGATCACGCGCCCGGCTTGGGCAGCGCGCGTTCGAGGAAGTCGCGCACCTGGCGCTGGGTCGTCACAAGCTCGGACTCCACCGTGCCCACGACGAAGACCGGGACCTTCCGCCCGTAGCGCGCCTGGAGGTCGGCATCCGCACTGACATCGACGCGAGTCACGGTGATCGGAGCCAGGCCGGCCCGGGCGCGGATGGCCAGCTCGTCGCGCAGGAGCAGTTCCGCGTCATCACAGAGATGGCAACCCGGTCGACGGTAGATGACGAGGGTGGGGCGCGCGGCGGTCTCGATCATGGCAGCACCCCGATTCTACGGCGGCGCTACGATTCCGCCCTGCGCCCCCGTAGCTCAGTGGATAGAGCGGCACCGTCCTAAGGTGCGCGTCGGCGGTTCGAGTCCGTCCGGGGGCGCCATAGCAACGCAGATGGCTCGAAGAACGGGCGAGCGGCTGGCGTCCACGCGATGGATGCCGGGTCCACGGTCCTGTCCTTGGCCTGGACTCCCTCCACGAGGAGCTGGACGAGGTCCGCGAGCTGGGGGCGGGACGCACGCTCCACGTTCTCGGCCATCGTCACCATGATGTGCCTGTTGCGGTCGACGGCCACGAGCTTGTTGGACGATGGTGCCATCGAGGCTCCCCCGGTTAGGTGCGAGGGTCGTGGCTGGGGTGTCTTGTAGACATCAAGATACGCCTCTTGTCTGGTGTCAACAGCGTCCTCTGTGCCCCTGAGGCCGGCCCCCCTACCTTCTTGAACTCCAGAAGCCTCGACTCGAGCGTCGAGCGGGGTCGCGATGCCGCATCCGCCCACCCCGACTGCGTCATTGCTTGACTTGTCTACAAGATAGTCTTAGGCTTCGGGTGTCCGACATGCTGGATGCCGCAGGACCAGGAGATCGCCATGACCGACGAGGAGTTCGTCAACGTCCCCGTCCCCAAGAGCCAGGTGCTGGCCGTCTACAGGTTCCTCACCGGAGTCGCGGGGCCCGCGATGGCTCGTACCACGACGGGGGATGGGCTGGTCACCGATGCCGCCATCGTGTCGAGGGCCTACCTGGAGTCGCCGCCCGCCATGAAGCGGTTCCTGGAGCTGCTGGCCGCGCACCCGGACGAGTGGCTGACGATCAGTGAGGTCCGCGATGCGCTGGGCTTCAAGCTCCATCAGCTCCCCGGCATCCTGGGGGCGTTCCAGAGGAGATGGCAGGGGCGCTACCGACAGTCAGGTCGGTGGCCCTTCGACGCGGACGACGCCACGGGTGTCTGGCGCTACCGCATGCCTGCGGTGAACGCCAAGGTGATCACGTCGCTCGGGTAGAGGACGGTCCGCTGGACGAGATGACTGGCGTTATCGATACCCGCGAGATCCGGGGTCCGCGCCCACGGTGGCGCCTCGCTAGCCGTAGAAGCTCTTGAGCAGCTTGTAGACCAACAGGGCCGGCCAGACGATGGCCTTGGGGACGGCCAGGACGTAGTCCCTGCCGGAGTCGGCAGCCTGGAGGAAGTAGACCAGCGCACCGATCATGCCGATCGCGTAGACCGCACCGCCCCCGGCGGCGGGCCCACCCTGTCGCGACCGTCGCGACTTCCGCCACGGCCTTCGGTCCTCGGGTCCAGCATCAGCACCAGCAACTGCACCAGCCATCGTGCCCATCGCCGCGACCACCTCCGTGCGTGTCCCTGTGACGGTCTGCTGCTCGTCACCGAGACCTTACTCCCGACGCAAGCATGTGCCCAGCCCGCATCCGGGCATCGTGGGGTCGAGGCAGCCCCAGGCTGGCCCGCCATCGGTCAGGTGAGGTGCGCCCTGCCCCGGATTGAGGGGGCGGACATCATCCGATGGGGAGGGTGCGGACGACCGCACGGCCAGCCAGTATGCGGTCCGAGGGTGCCTCGACGGCACCTGCCGCGTGACCCGCAGCCGGAGGCGAGGACGCTACCCCGCATGGCGGCACGGCAAGAGCATCCCGTAACCGAAAGGAAAGAGACCATGAGCGACCGACCCCTTCGCGACACCCTGATCGACATGACCGCTGCGTCCGTGGAGCGGACCAGCCTGCCCGACCGCGAGGTGATGCTCGTGCGCATCGCCGCGCTCGCCGCCGTGGATGCTCCGCCGTCGTCGTATCTGCTGAACCTGGCCGTGGCCCGCGACCTCGGCCTCACCCTCGAGGACGTGCAGGGTGTCCTCGTCGCCATCGCCCCGGTCACGGGCGGACCGAAGGTCGTGGCGGCGAGCGGCGCGATCCTCAAAGCCCTCGGCTTCGCCATCCGGGTCCTCGAGGACGAGGAGGACATCGACGAGGCGTAATCCAGTCGCCCAGCGATGACCGGGATCGACCCCCTCGATCCCGGTCAGCCCTCACCGCCACATGACAACCGCGCACGACGAGACAGTCGGTCGGATGCCAGATCGAGACGCTGAAGCAGGCAGCACCCCTCGTCCCGCCGATGCCCTGCCCCCTCGACCGCTTCAACGCCTTCTCCGATGGCGTCTTCGCCATCGCCATCACCCTGCTCGTCCTCGAGCTGACGGTCCCGCTCGGACCCGACCTGTTCGAGCGTCTGGTCGAGGAGTGGCCGGAGTTCCTCGGCTACCTCATCAGCTTCGCGTTCATCGGCGGCAGTTGGATGACCCACGCCCACACGACGAGGTTGATGAAGCGCGGCGATACGCTCGCCGGTGGTCTCAACCTCGTGGCCCTGCTGTTCATCGCCCTGCTCCCGTTCTCGACCAGCCTGATGGTGAGCAACCTCCCCGGCCCCGACGCGCAGCTCGGGGTCCTCATCTACGGCATCAACGTGCTGGTCGCATCGGTGATGCTGACCCTGCTCATGGCCTACCTCGTGCGCGAGCGGACGCTCTTGATCGACGAGGTCGCGGATGAGACGCTGGCCCCGATGACCCGCCAGCGCAGGATCTCCAACGGGGTCTGGCTCGTCGCGGTGGCGTGTGCCCTGGTGGCCCCGCCCGCGGCCGTCGGTCTCTACGTGGTCGCCACCGTGCTGATGCTGGCGGTCCCGTTCCTCCGCCTGGGCCGTCCCCATGCTCGCGGCGGCTCCGGAGTTGGCCCCTAGGTGTAGTTCCCGGGGTTGGTGGAACATCCACCGGAGGAGCTCGCTAGCGTGGCGGGATGGACCGCCCGCACCAGAGCTCGCCTTCCGATCCCCATCGCCGGCTGCGTCGGAACACGTACCAGGAGGGACCCGGCTTCCTCTTCCTCGCCACGCGCGGGGGACGACCGCCCGGACCGCGCGTGCGCGAGGATGTCAGTGGCCTGCGCTTCCGCATCCGCTGCGTGCGCACGGCGATCACCGAGGGCATCACCGCGGCCCTCGCTCTCGGCGTCGGCCGGACGAGCCTGTTCCGCTGGCGGCGCCGCTACGAGGCGGGCGGCATCGAGGCCCTGCGCCAGCGACCACGAGGACCGGCCCGGGTGTGTCTGCCGGCCTGGGTCGAGCGCGCCGTCATCGCCGTGCGCCTCCTGACCTACTGGAACAGCAAGCGCCTCGCCGCGGAGTTCACGAGACGGGACATCTACCCGCTCGGCCACCATGCCGTGGACGCCCTCCTCGCCGAGTTGGGCACGGCGCGCCCCTCGGTCCGCCGGGAGCACGGCCCGGCCTACGAGCGCAGTCGGCCCGACGAGCTCTGGCACATCGACATCAAGGGGCCCTTCTTCCTGCAGCGCGCCAGGGGCGAGTACACGAAGGTCTGGATCGTCGGGCTCGTCGATGACCACAGCCGCTTCCTCATCGGCCTGCGCCTCCTGCCCCGGCCGCAAGCGGAGCCCATCCTCGCCTGGCTGGCCGACTGCTTCGAGCTGGTGGGCATCCCGCTCGAGGTCATGAGCGACAACGGGGCGCCGTTCGTCGTGTGGATGCCGGGCGTGCTCACGCTCTTCGGGCGGACGCTCGAGCAGCTGCGCATCCGGCACGTCCGAACGCAGGTGAACTCGCCCTGGACGAACGGCAAGATCGAGCGCTTCTGGGGCGTGCTCCAGGCCGAGCTGCTCGACCGCGAGGTCTTCCCGACGCCCGAAGCCGCCGCCGACGCCCTGGCCCGCTTCGCGCTCTACTACGACGACCACCGCCTCCACGGCGAGCTCGGCTGGCAGACCCCCGCGGAGCGCTACGACGGCACGCCCTTCACCGACCGTGGCTTCGAGCATGTCCCGGCGCTCGAGCATCTCCAAGGCTGGCTCACCGAGCTGATGGCAGCGTGATGCTGTGTTCCACTAACCCCGGGAACTACACCTAGGAGACGGTCGGGCACTGGCGGTACCATCCCCCTGACGCCGCGACGGCGTCACCCATCAAGAGCGTGCGAGGGACCTGGCCCGATGACCACGCAGCAACCGACCGGACCCTCAAGCCGGCACGGTGCTCCCGCCAGGTGCGATGGTCAGAAGGAGGACCACACCATGGGCATCAGGCTCAGCATCGAGATCGTCAGCCCCCTGGAGCCCGATGACCGGGACATGCTCACGGGCCTGTCCATCATGGTCATGGCCATCGCCAACCACGAGCTGGCGAAGGAGCACTTCCCCGGAGTCTTCCCGAGCCCCGACGAGATCGCGGAGCAGCAGCGCCAGGATGCGGCCGCAGCCGAGCCCATGCCCTGCATGGCCGAGACGGCGACGGTAGGCACTGCATCAGCGAGGTCGGCCACGGTGGCCGTCACACCTACCGCCGCATCCTGCCCCCGACCGAGGGCCTCAACTGATGGGGCTGACCGACACGCAGGCACCGGGCTGGCGGCACCCCGGAGAGCATCTCGCCCGCCGGGTCGAGCAGCGCACCCCCGCGGAGATGGTGAACCTCCTGACGCTCGATGCGCTCATCGCCACCTACGGCATGGACGCCGACGAGCTGCGCGAGCTGATGCTCCAGGTGCGCTCGCTCTACCGGGGCGGCGGGGTGACCCGACGACAGGCCCTCTTCCTCCATGACGTGAGCCGTTCGCTCGATGACCTCGCCATCGACGCCCGCGCCTAGTCAGGTCCTGCGCCAGAGGCCGATGACACTCCCGTCGTCGGCCACGCGCACCTCGTAGCGGTCCCCGAGCGCCGTCACCAGGTACGAGCCGCAACCCCTCCACATCCGACGCCAGCTCCATGGCGGAGCGGATGACGGCACCACGCGGCGTGTACGGCCCGAGGTGCGGATCGTCATGTCGGACGCGGACCTGGCGACCCTGCCAGGAGACGATGAGCGGCTCGGGCGACCTCATGGGATGGACGGTACTCGGGCATCTGCGCCATGTCAGGTGGCACCGGCCGCATCGGAGAGCATGGCGACGATGGCCTCCATCTCGGCGTCGGGGTCGGTCAGGGCGTGAGGGTGGCGGTGGGACCGCGTGGAGCCCTACGGACGAGCGACCAGATCGACGACCGCCAGTGTCCCGGCACCGGCGAAGAGCATCGCTGGGGCGAAGACGGGCGATGCCCCGTCGGGGGGTGGCGCCGTGGTCAGGATCACCACGAGGCCGAGGGCGAGCAGGAGCCCTCCGATCACGAGCCCGAGCACCGGGTCCCCCGGCCCGAGCGCCCAGCGGACCAGGAGCCCGAGCGGGTAGGCCACGACGCCGATGATGGCCGCCCCCGCACAGCCCATCACCAAGGCCTCGACCGGGCCGCCGTCGCTGACCGTGCTGACGAGCGCCAGGGGCAGCCCGACGATAAGGGCACCGGCTCCCGGACCGACGAGCCCGCCGGGCCAGCCCCAGGCGAGCCCGGCGAGATACCAGAAGGCGAGCCCCATCGCGACCACGCAGACGGATGCGACCCCGAGGCCCGCGAAGCCGATCTCCGTCCAGGGCTCCAGCCACAGGTAGCCCGCCACGAGCAAGAGCGGCAGGCCCAGGCCACCGAACAGGATCGCCAGCGGTAGCGACCAGTCATCGTGAGTGTCCTGCGAGCTCACGCTGGGAGTGCCCTCAGGTCGCGTCTCCATCCGTCCGCCCCCCACCTACGGATGGCATCCATGCTCAGCGGCCCGCGCTGGCGGTCAAGGGCCGGACGGCACGGCAGTTGTGCCGGGACCGCCTTCACGACCTCCGACTCTTGAACCCCGTGGCAGGGAAGTGGCGTCATACACGCTGAGCGGGAGGCTCTGACACGCGGCCCACACCCTGGCCGCCGGGACCGCGTCGAGCCACTGGCGAGACCCGACCCGCGCAGGAGGGGGGGACCATCATGCGCACGTCGCAGCTGTCCCTGGTCGGGACGGTCATCCTCACGTTGCTCGGCGGGCTGGGCAGCGCAGTCATGGCGCAAGAGGAGGGGGAAGGCCCGCTCGTCACCCATGTGACCGGGACCATCATCGACACCTTCTACGATGACTCGATGGCGGAGATCACCTACGCGCCGGGCGATGTCACCCGCGTGACCGGCGCGACCTACGTCGAGACGAACGAGTGGAGCGACCCGCGCCTGCCCGCCGAGAAGCGGCTGATCCTCGACTTCACCACCTATCCGGATGATGGCGGACGGTTCATGGTCACTCGCACGAGCATCCGCCTCGACGGACCGGACGGTGCATGGGTCGGGACCGGGGTCGGTCTCGCCTACCCGGACGGCACCAGCGAGGGGCAGGATGTGCTCGTCGGTGAGGGCGCCTACGAGGGCCTCATCGCGGTGCTCTACTGCGGCACCGACATGGGCTGTACCGGATCCATCATCGAGGGCGATATGCCCACGCAGCCGTCTCCCGTCGAGCCGCCGGCGGAGTAGCCACGCCGCACACGAACCATGAGAAGGGGACGACAATGCGTACGCTGTGGGCCACGGGTGCGGCCATCGTGGTGTGTCTGGCGCTCGGGGTGCCAGTGGCGGGGCAGGAATCGCCGGCCCATACTGGGCCGGTCACCGTGGATGTCACGCAGACGTGCCGGCTGACAACGGGTTTCTCCAGCACCTACGAGAGTGGAGTGGAACTGCTCCGAGGTGGAGAGATCAGTTGCGATGTGGCCGCCGATGATGCCCGGCTGACCGGTCCTCTGACCGTTCAGGTTGACTGCGACTGCACGGTGGCGGGCTGCTCCTGCTGGGGAGCGACCGACGGTCCTCAGAACGAGGGCGGCGGCTGGGTGGGGTTCTTCGTCTCCGCAGAGCCGAGCAGCGCGGCCCCTGGCACCGTCTGGGTCTCTGAGGGCACCGGTGCCAACGAGGGCTGGACCTGCATCGAGACCCACCAGCCAACGGGGGACATGGTCTTCGAGGGGACCGCCATGCTCTACCAAGGCGCGCCACCCCTTTGGGCACCGCTCGGGTCGACCGACTAGAGCTGCTGCGCCAGCCGCCAACGACGCCCGTCCCGCGAGGGGCGGACTCTTCTCGAGTCGGAGGCGGTTCGCGGCGACCAGCAGACAAGCGTCGGTGACCAGCATCTGGAGTCGGGGACGGTGGCCCGCGATCACGACCTCCGACTCTTGAACCCCGTGGCAGCCCTGTGGCGTCATACGCGGTGAGCGGGAGGCTGAGACGCGCGGCCCACACCCTGGCCGCCGGGACCGTGCCGAGCCACTGGCGAGACCGACCCGCGCAGCAAGAAGGGGGGAACCCTCATGCGGATGACGCGACTTCCTCTGGTAGGGGCGGCGATACCGGCCCTCCTCGTGGCGATGGCGCTGACACCGGGCGTGCTGGCCGCCGAGGAAGACCCGGCGCTGGCCGACCATCCCATCGTCGGCACGTGGGTGGCGGATAACACACCTGAGGACCCCACGGACGCACTCGAGCTGAGCACCTTCGGGCCGGGTGGCTTGGTGGTGAACATCAGACCGGACAGCAGCAACGCCGGCTCCTGGGTCCCGACCGGCGAGCGCAGCGCCGACCTGACGTTCTACGTCCCGATGTCCGACCCCGAGGCCGGCTTCCTCGGCTTCCTCATCGTCCGCGGCGACGCCCTGGTCTCCGATGATGGCCAGTCCTTCACCGGCACCTGGACGGTGGAGTTCCCCGGTGCGATGGTCGAGGCTGGTGGCCTGCCTGCCGGCCAACTCGGCCCTGGCGAGGTGACGGCCCGCCGAGTCAACGTCGAGCCCATGGGTGCGCCGGTCGCGCCGTGGCCGCTGCCGCCTCCACCCGAGGAGGGCGCCTCGGAGTAGCTGCATCGCGCCACCTCGGCGAGCGAAGAGGCCCGTCCCGTGAGTGGCGGGCCTTTTCTCATGTCGGGGGATGATCGCGGCTCGCAGGGCATCGACCCAACCGCGCTTTGCGACCTCCGACTCTTGAACCCTGCCGCTTGGAGCCCCGTCATGCATGGCGTAGCGGGAGGTTCTGACACGCGGTCCACACCCTGGTCGCCGGGACCGCGTCGAGCCACTGGCGAGACCGACCCGCGAGCAGTGGGGGATATCCGATGCGGAAGCTGACAGCCCTGAGCGGGGCGCTGCTCCTGACACTGGTGCTGGCCGCACCGGCGGCAGCCGGCAAGGCTTCCACCTACACCGTGGCAGCCGCCTGGTGCGGCTGGAGCGGAGGCTCCGACATGCAGGAATGGCAGGCCGGCCAGACCGAGCACCTCCGCGATACCTGGACCGACCACTTCGACCTGTTCCTGCTGGTCGGCAACGCCTGGGTTCCGAACGGCACCCGAGCCGTCACCGCCAAGGTCATCAACGTCGTCCCCGACCCCGTGGGGTACACGGCGCAAGGCGAGATGGAGGTGCGTGGCAGCCTGTTCGGCGACTTCGATGGTTCGTGGATGAGCAACTCGTCTGGCGTCAGGGGGACGCTGCACGGGCTCGACGGCGCCGACTACGATCACCTCGAGCTCGCCGTCGTCGGCCAGTCGAACGTGGATGTCTTCGGCCTGCCAAACATGCCCGACGAGGTCTGTGATCCCCCTGTCGCGGTCGGCGAAGACTCGTTCGAGATCAGCACCTGGACGCTCCACTGATCGACCAAGCAGCATGAGTGAGTGAGGTCCGTCCCGCGAGGGGCGGGCCTCTTCTCGAGTCGGAGGATGACCGCGGCGACCAGCAGCCAAGCGTCGGTGGCCAACACTTGAAGGTCGGGGACGGTAGTCCGCCCTTCACGCCCCGATCCTTGAACCCTTCGGCCTGGAGCCGCGTCATACATGGCGTAGCGGGAGGTTCTGACACGCGGTCCACACCTTGGCACGCCAGGACCGCGCCGAGCCACTAGCGGACCCGACCCGCGAGCAAGGGGGGTTTCCCATGAAGAGGATCGCAGCCCTGATGGGGGCGCTGCTCATGACGCTGGTGCTGGCTGCCCCGGCGGCAGCCAACCAGAAGACGTACATGCCGGAGCTCTCCGGGGCGTGGCAGTTCGAGCAGGTCATCGACACCAGCACCTGTGAGTACGATCCCGACCAGGGTTGGGTGGGCTGGTGCGAGCCCTGGCAGTGCACGGGGCCCGTCTACCACGGCGGCTACGGCAGCAACGACTTCTGGCTGTGGTATCCCAACAGCGTGGACACGAGCGACCCCGACGAGTACATGCCCGGGGGGGCTGCCTGGCCCTGGATCAGGGGTGAGCAGGTCCTCCATGGCCTCGCCTACTTCAGCTCAGCGCCCGGGATGGGTGGCACGGTCATCTCCGGCGAGTGGAAGCTGACCGACAACATCACCAAGCATCATCTCGGGACGCGGGACGACCCGAGCGACCCGGAGTCGTGGCAAGTCGAGACCAGCGGCAGGCTGTACAGCATTCAGGCACCGGGCTACGGCACGGTGGCCCACCAGTCGGGCAGCCGCAAGGGGACCGTGTATGTCTACGAGCAGGTCCCCGGGAGTCCCGAGCAGGTGTGGGTGAGTGATGGCCGCGAGTGGCGCGGCAACTACACCTTTGACGCCGAGGCGCTCTGCGCCTTCTTCGGCTTCGAGGTCACTCCGTAACGGGTCTGGCGCCAGCGACAGACGGCCCGTCCCGCGAAGGGCGGGCCTCTTTCTCGAGTCGGATGATGAACGCGGCGAACGACAGCCAAGCGTCGGTGGCCAACACTTGAGCGTCGAGCCCATAGGGGCCTTCACGACGGCCAAGAAGGGCCTGCTGCCCGCCAGCGTGAAGAAGGACATGAAGAAACGGGGCCGCTCGACACCGCTCGGGAAGAGGCCCGTCCCGCGAGGGGCGGGCCGCTTCTCCAGTCGGAGGATGATTGCGGCGGCGAGCAGCCGAGCGTCGGTGACCAGAACCTGGAGTCGGGCGGTAGCCCGCCGTGGCATGCAGATCCTTGAACCATTCCGCTTGGGGCCCCGTCATACGGGGTGAAGCGGGAGGCGTTGAAGCACGGCCCACACCGTGGTCGCCGGGACCGCCGAGCCACTGGCGAATCCGACCCGCGCAAGAGAGGGGGGGAACCCGATGAGACGAGTCATGATCCTGCTCGCCGCGCTGCTGCTCGTGCTGGTGGCAGCGGTCCAGGCAGCGGCGGCATCGGACCGCGTCGAGCGTGTGAGGTTCGTCGGCGCCTCGAACGACTGGGCATGGACTGACGGACCATGTGACTTCGCTGTCAGCGGGCACTCGGGTGGCACGCTCCAGATCACCTCCTTCTACGACCGCGAGGGGAACCTCGTCCGCGACGTGGTGACCTTCGCCGACTGGAAGGTGACGTTCTCTGCGAACGGCAAGGTGCTCGAGACGCCGAGCCCCTCGGTGATCCACGACACGTACCAGCCGGATGGCTCCTACACGCAGGCGATCACCGGGCTCGGAGGGCACTACGTCGTGCCCGGGGAGGGGCTGGCGTGGAACTGGACGGGCAGGCTCGTCCTCTACTTCGAGGACCTTTCCGACCAGTCGCCCGATGTCGTCGTGTTCACGGGAGGCCATCCCGATGGCACGTCCGACCAGTTCGCCGCGATGTGCCGGCTATTGGCCCCATAGCCTGGAACGCCAAGCGGCTCACACCCGATGACCTGAGCCGATAGGTCACCGGCGAGCGAGTGGCCGGCTAGCCTCACCGCAGCAAGTGCCCGCCCCTCGAGGGGCGGGCCTCTTCTCGAGGCGGAAGATGATCGCGGCGACCCGCAGCTAGGCGTCGGTGACCAGCACCTGGAGTGGGGGCGTCGTGCGCGTTCGCACCCCGATCATTGAACCCTTCGGCTTGGAGCCCCGTCATACGGGGTGAAGCGGGAGGCGTTGAGGCGCGGTCCACGCCCTGGCCGCCGGGACCGCGTCGAGCCACTGGCGGACCCGCCCCGCTGGCAAGTGGGGGGATGTCATGCGCACGTTGCGACTGTCCCTGGCAGGGACGGTCATCCTGGTGCTGCTCGGCGGGCTGGGGATCGTGGCCGTGGGGCAGGACGAGTCGGCTGCACCCACGGGATCGGCTGCACCCGCTGAACTCCCGACTGGACCGGCAGCCTTCGAGTTCACCGTCGAACGCACCGACGACGGGGTCCTGTTCGTCTCGAGCGACCCTCGCTTCAGTGGCACGTACACGAGCAGCGACGACACCCGGCTCGAGGTCCTGCCCGGTCGGTTCCTCAGGTCAGACGTGAAGCGTGTCGAGAACGAGGCCGGCGCCTGGGAGGGTCCCTCCAGTGGCTACTTCTGGGACGACGGCGACAGCTTCCGTTGCCAGACCTGGTGGATCGGAGAGGGCGCCTATGAGGGCCTGAAGGCCTTCACCATCAGCTCCTCGGATCCCGTGCCGTACAGCGGCGTCATCTTCGCGGGCGATGTGCCGGTCTGGAAGTTCTGTCAGCCGCTGCCCGCCGAGTGACCACTCGTCGCCTCGGCTGCCTACGGCCCGTCCCGCGAGGGGCGGGCCTCTCCTCAGGGTCGGAGGATGATCGCAGCGACCAGCAGCCATGCGTCGGTGGCCAACGACTGAAGTTGGGGACGGTAGCCCGCCCTTCACGACCTTCGCTTCTTGAACCCCTCCGCTCCGCGCTCCGTCAAACCCAGCAGAGCGGGAGGCGATGACACGCGGCCCACACCCTGGCCGCCGGGACCGCGCCGAGCCACTGGCGGACCCGACCCGCGTCTGAGAGGGGGAACGATCATGCGTACCTTGCGACTGTCCCTGGTCGGGACAGTCATCGTGGTGATGCTGGGCAGCATGTCGCTCGTCACGCTGGCTCAAGAGGACGACGACGGGGTCGCAGCCACCCACGTCACCGGGACGACCTCGTCAGGGAACCGGACCATCCACAGGGCGACTTATGAGTTCGCGGATGACTTCTCACGCAACACCGGGTACGGGGGCGTGTACGAGCGCGATGTCGAGTGGAGCGACCCACGGCTGCCCTCGCTGATGCGGCTCAGCGAGACCTGGGACTTCTACGGCATCGGTGGGAGCGACGAGATCAACGGCGCCATGTCGCTCGTGCAGAACGTCCGTCTTGATGGCCCGGACGGGGCCTGGACGGGGACGGCGTACGGGCTGCTCGAGGAGACAAAGGCCGAGACCTACCCGCAGACCGTGTTGCTGATCCTCGAGGGCGAGGATGCCTATGCGGGTCTCTCGGCCATGCTCAGGCCGGTCTATGACGGCCCGCCAGCCGGCGGCGAGATACCGGACTGGGAGGGCTACATCTTCGAAGGCGGGATGACCCCCATCCCGGAGGCACCCGAGCCGCCCGCCGAGTAACCCCATCGCGCCGCCTCTGCTGCCAGTGGCCCGTCCCGCTCTGGGGCGGGCCTCTTCTCGAGTCGGAGCATGATCGCGGCGACCAGCAGCCAAGCGTCGGTGACCAGCATCTGGAGTTGAGGGGGCAGCCACCTTCACGACCTCCGACTTCTTGAACCCTTTCGCTTGGCACCCCGTCATACCGGGTGAGCGGGAGGCGATGAGGCGCGGCCCACACCCTGGCCGCCGGGACCGTGCCGAGCCACTGGCGGACCCGACC
>CAVPPQ010000004.1:0-22721 GCA_963707395.1 uncultured Chloroflexia bacterium | reverse complement strand
GGTGACCTGCACGTTCACGAACACCAAGCGCGGCCACATCCTCGTCGACAAGGTCACCGTCCCCGCGGGCGACCCGCAGCTCTTCGACTTCGAAGCCAGCTGGGTGAACGTCACGGGCACTGACTTCCAGCTCGCCCACGCGAGCGCCCTGCATGACAGCGGCGCCCTGGTCCCGGCCAGCACCTACTCGGTCAGCGAGACCGTGCCGCCCGGCTGGGACCTCACGTCCGCGACCTGCTCGGACGGCAGCCCGATCACCGCCATCGACCTCCAGGCCGGTGAGACGGTGACCTGCACGTTCACGAACACCAAGCGCGGCCACATCCTCGTCGACAAGGTCACCGTCCCCGCGGGCGACCCGAACCTTCGACTTCGAAGCCAGCTGGGTGAACGTCACGGGCACTGACTTCCAGCTTCGCCCACGCGAGCGCCCTGCATGACAGCCGGCGCCCTGGTCCCGGCCAGCACCTACTCGGTCAGCGAGACCGTGCCGCCCGGCTGGGACCTCACGTCCGCGACCTGCTCGGACGGCAGCCCGATCACCGCCATCGACCTCCAGGCCGGTGAGACGGTGACCTGCACGTTCACGAACACCAAGCGCGGCCACATCCTCGTCGACAAGGTCACCATCCCCGCGGGCGACCCGCAGCTCTTCGACTTCGAAGCCAGCTGGGTGAACGTCACGGGCACTGACTTCCAGCTGCCCACGCGAGCGCCCTGCATGACAGCGGCGCCCTGGTCCCGGCCAGCACCTACTCGGTCAGCGAGACCGTGCCGCCCGGCTGGGACCTCACGTCCGCGACCTGCTCGGACGGCAGCCCGATCACCGCCATCGACCTCCAGGCCGGTGAGACGGTGACCTGCACGTTCACGAACACCAGGCGCGGCCACATCCTCGTCGACAAGGTCACCGTCCCCGCGGGCGACCCGCAGCTCTTCGACTTCGAAGCCAGCTGGGTGAACGTCACGGGCACTGACTTCCAGCTCGCCCACGCGAGCGCCCTGCATGACAGCGGCGCCCTGGTCCCGGCCAGCACCTACTCGGTCAGCGAGACCGTGCCGCCCGGCTGGGACCTACGTCCGCGACCTGCTCGGACGGCAGCCCGATCACCGCCATCGACCTCCAGGCCGGTGAGACGGTGACCTGCACGTTCACGAACACCAAGCGCGGCCACATCCTCGTCGACAAGGTCACCGTCCCCGCGGGCGACCCGCAGCTCTTCGACTTCGAAGCCAGCTGGGTGAACGTCACGGGCACTCACTTCCAGCTCGCCCACGCGAGCGCCCTGCATGACAGCGGCGCCCTGGTCCCGGCCAGCACCTACTCGGTCAGCGAGACCGTGCCGCCCGGCTGGGACCTCACGTCCGCGACCTGCTCGGACGGCAGCCCGATCACCGCCATCGACCTCGACGCCGGTGAGACGGTGACCTGCACGTTCACGAACACCAAGCGCGGCCACATCCTCGTCGACAAGGTCACCGTCCCCGCGGGCTACCGAGCCTTCGACCTTCGAAGCCAGCTGGGTGAACGTCACGGGCACTGACTTCCAGCCTCGCCCACGCGAGCGCCCTGCATGACAGCGGCGCCCTGGTCCCGGCCAGCACCTACTCGGTCAGCGAGACCGTGCCGCCCGGCTGGGACCTCACGAGCGCGACCTGCTCGGACGGCAGCCCGATCACCGCCATCGACCTCCAGGCCGGTGAGACGGTGACCTGCACGTTCACGAACACCAAGCGCGGCCACATCCTCGTCGACAAGGTCACCGTCCCCGACGGCGACCCAGGCCTTCGACTTCGAAGCCAGCTGGGTGAACGTCACGGGCACTGACTTCCAGCTCGCCGACGCGAGCGCCCTGCTGACAGCGGCGCCCTGGTCCCGGCCAGCACCTACTCGGTCGGCGAGACCGTGCCGCCCGGCTGGGACCTCACGTCCGCGACCTGCTCGGACGGCAGCCCGATCACCGCCATCGACCTCCAGGCCGGTGAGACGGTGACCTGCACGTTCACGAACACCAAGCGCGGCCACATCCCGTCGACAAGGTCACCGTCCCCGCCGGCGACCCGCAGGACTTCTACTTCGAAGCCAGCTGGGTGAACGTCCGGTGCACGACTTCCCGCTCGACCGACGCGAGCGACCCTGCATGACAGCGGCGCCCTGGTCCCGGCCAGCACCTACTCGGTCAGCCGAGACCGTGCCGGCCGGCTGGGACCTGACGTCCGCCGACCTGCGACGACGGCAGCCCGATGCCCGACATCGACCTCCGGCCGGCGAGACGGTCACCTGCACGTTCACGAACACCAAGCGCGGCCACGATCATCGTCGACAAGGTCACCGTCCCCGCGGCGACCCGCAGGACTTCGCCTTCGACGCCGGCGGGCGGACGTCTCCGGCCACGGACTTCCCGCTCGACGACGCGAGCGCCCCGCACGACAGCGGCGCCCTGGTCCCGGCCGGCACCTACTCGGTCAGCGAGACCGTGCCCGCCGGCTGGGACCTCGACGTCCGCGACCTGCATCGGACGGCAGCCCCGTCGCCGCCATCGACCTCGCCGCCGGCGAGACCGTCACCTGCACCTTCACGAACCCCAAGCGCGGCCACATCGTCGTCGTCAAGGTCGCGTCCCCGCGGCGACCCGCAGCTTCACTTCGAGCCGGCGGCGGCGTCTCCCCACGACTTCTCGCTCGACCGACGCGAGCGACGCCGCACGACAGCGGCGCCCTCGTCCCGGCCAGCACCTACTCGGTCGCCGAGACCGTGCCGACCGGCTGGGACCTCACGTCCGGCGACCTGCTCGCGACGGCAGCCCGGTCGAGCCGCCGATCGACCTCGCCGGCCGGTGAGACCGTCACCTGCACCTTCACGAACACCAAGCGCGGCCAGATCATCGTCGACGAGGTACCGTCCCCGCCGCCGACCCGCAGGAGCTTCGCCTTCGACGCCGCGGCGGCCTCACGGCGCACTGACTTCCAGCTCGCCGACGCGACGCCCTGCACGACAGCGGCGCCGCTGGTCCCGGCCGGCACCTACTCGGTCGCCGAGACCGTGCCGGCCGGCTGGGACCTGGACGTCCGCGACCTGCTCCGACGGCAGCCCGACTCAGCCGCCATCGGCCTCGCCGCCGGCGAGACCGTCACCTGCACGTTCACGAACACGCAAGCGCGGCCACATCATCGTCGACAAGGTGACCGTGCCCGCGGGCGACCCGCAGTCGCTTCGACTTCGATCCCAGCTGGGCGCACGTCACGGGCCTGACTTCTCCGCTCGCCGACGCGGCGCCCCCCACGACAGCGGCGCCGCTGGTCCCGGCCAGCACCTACACCGTCGCCGAGACCCCGCTGCCGCCCGGCTGGGACCTCACGGCCGCGACCTGCTCGGACGGCAGCCCGATCACCGCCATCGACCCTCCAGCGCCGGTGAGACGGTGACCTGCACGTTCACGAACACCAAGCGCGGCCACATCCTCGTCGACAAGGTCACCGTCCCCGGCGGCGACCCGCAGGCTTCGCTCCACTTCGAAGCCAGCTGGGTGAACGTCACGGGCACTGACTTCCAGCTCGCCCACGCGAGCGCCCTGCATGACAGCGGCGCCCTGGTCCCGGCCAGCACCTACTCGGTCAGCGAGACCGTGCCGCCCGGCTGGGACCTCACGTCCGCGACCTGCTCGGACGGCAGCCCGATCACCGCCATCGACCTCCAGGCCGGTGAGACGGTGACCTGCACGTTCACGAACACCAAGCGCGGCCACATCCTCGTCGACAAGGTCACCGTCCCCGCGGGCGACCCGCAGCTCTTCGACTTCGAAGCCAGCTGGGTGAACGTCACGGGCACTGACTTCCAGCTCGCCCACGCGAGCGCCCTGCATGACAGCGGCGCCCTGGTCCCGGCCAGCACCTACTCGGTCAGCGAGACCGTGCCGCCCGGCTGGGACCTCACGTCCGCGCCGCCGGACGGCAGCCCAATCACCGCCATCGACCTCCAGGCCGGTGAGACGGTGACCTGCACGTTCACGAACACCAAGCGCGGCCACATCCTCGTCGACAAACAGACCTTCCCTGACCATGCGAGTGAGAGCTTCGACTTCGACCCGAGCTGGACGACGCCAACTTCCTCTTGTCCGACGGTCAGACGAAAGACAGCGGCTGGCTCTTGCCCGGATCCTACTCGGTCGCTGAGCTGACGCCGCCAGATGGCTGGGTGCTTGCGGGGGCCTCGTGCTCTGACGGCAGCCCGATCACCGCCATCAGCCTCCAGGCCGGCGAGACCGTGACCTGCACGTTCACCAACGTGCTCGAGAGCCAGCTGACCGACACGTCGTTCTGCCCGCTGCCGAACAACCAGTTCCGGCTGCTGTACCACCTGGAGGTGGCGCCGAACATCTACCGGCTGCAGGCCAGCAACCCTGGCCAGTTCTACTTCAACGGCTTCTACCTTGGGGCGCCGGGCTGCGACTTCACGATGACGCTCCAGATCCCGTATCCGTTCGTGACCCAGGAGGGTGCGGGCAACCCCATCCAGGTCCACGACGGGACGGCCTTCACGTCCAGCGGCTGCTACATCCCGAACCCGAGCCTGAGTGGCTTCACGATCAAGACCCAGGCGATGACCCCAACGTCGTCCGCCGGCAACCAGATCATCACGCCCGAGGACTACACGACGAAGCAGCCTCGGGCAGCTCCACGACCGTCACTGTGAGCGGCAAGGTCCCGGCGACGGGCCTGGCCTACGTGACCATCCACCTCGACTACGGCCTGAAGAAGACGAGTGGCTGGAAGAGCGATGGATCCGCTCGACGACAATCCAGTCACGCCGGCTCAGCAATCCCCAGACATGCAGAACGGACTCCGGCAGCGGCCCGATCACGATCCACGGCTACAGGCCTACAACTTCGCCCGCACGGTCGGCGGCGACACCTCGACCACCACGCCGTCCAGCTACAACGAGATCAAGAAGTTCGCCGGGTTCCTGGGCTTCGTGGTCGACACGGTCGACCGGCGACCCGGTCAAGGGTGCCGGCAGGTGAAGATCTTCAGCCCGACGAACACGTTGCTGACGACCCAGACCACCGACGAAGACGGCTACTACATGTTCGAGTACAAGCACAAGGCCAAGTCGGCCACGTACACCGTCAAGCTGCCGGCGTACAACAAGTCGACGGCAGTCACGGTGAAGGCCAACGGCTTCGCGCCCGTCAACTTCGACGTGCCGTAGTCGCTCTGTCCCGCGTCTAGACGAAGGGCCGGCTCTCCGCGAGCCGGCCCTTCGACGTACAGGTCGCGTCTGGGCCTCCGGACCGAAACTGCCCTGGGGCATCGTCGGCCTGGCGTCGAAGCGGGCGCCTGGGCTCGACCGTCGGAACCGGTTCACCATCCAGCCGCCGCCGGCCCTTGGTAGGCTAGGCGCGCGGCAGAGGAGGGGGTCACCCACAACCAGGGGAGCGGATGCATGGACGCGCGACTGAAGAGCACTGGTCCCCGGATCGGCCGAGCGCGCTGGCGCGTGCCCATCGCGGCCATCGTGCGTCCTGGCCTTGCTCGTGACCCTGATCGCCGCCCCAGCCTTCGCCGGCACGCCCGGGGACTGCGTCGTGCGCAACGGCAGCGACGGCCGTGCCTACCAGCGCCTGCAGCCGGCCGTCGAGGCCGCCAGGCGGGGTGACAAGCTCACCGTCCGGGGCACCTGCCGCGGCAGCACGATCGTCGATCGCAAGCTGGCCATCGTGGGCGTGCCGAGCCAGGAGTTCGGTCGGCCCATCCTGTCCGGGACCGGGAAGGGCCGCGTGCTCCGGGTCGAGCCGGGCATCATCGTGAGGGTGCAGGACCTCGTCATCCTGCGCGGCAAGTTGCTCACCTCCCGGGGCAGGCCCGGGTACGGCGGCGGCATCGCCAACCGGGGCAAGCTGACCCTCGTCGATGTCGAGGTGCGCCGCAACACGGCCGGGCAGGACGGCAGGGGAGGCGGGGGCGGCGTCTACAACACGGGCACGCTCACCCTGCGCGGCTCGACGCGCATCAGCGGCAACTTCGCACCCGACGGCGGCGGCGTCTACAACAGCGGCACGCTCCTCATGAAGGGCGCCAGCATCATCAGCGCCAACGGCGCGGAGAGCGGCGGCGGCGTCTACAACGAGGGCACCCTGACCATGAACGGCTCCAGCTCCATCCGCACCAACGGGGGAGAGGACGCCGGCGGCGTGACGAACCTCGGCAGGCTCACGATGGGCGGCTCGAGCACCATCAACGGCAACTCCGGCGGGCTCAAGGGGCCCGGGTGGCGGCGTCTACAACGGGCGCAACGCCACGCTCACCATGAACGGCGAGAGCGCCATCCGCGGCAACACCAGCGTGGCCGCCGGGGGCGGTGGCGTGGCCAACGAGGGCGGCATCGTGCGGCTGAACGACGAGGCCACCATCAACGACAACACGGGCGCCCTGCTGCGGCGGCCTGGACACCTGGGGCAAGGGCACGGTCACGATGGCGGAGTCCAGCTCCATCCGCGGCAACAAGGCGGAGTCGGGCCCCGGCGGCGGCGTCTCCGTGCGCGGGGGCACCTTCAAGATGAGCGGCACCAGCTCCATCAGCGCCAACACCGCCCTCCAGAGCGGCGGCGGCCTGGTCCGCACCCGCGGCACCCTCACCGGCGTCAGCTGCGGCCCGGGCACCTACGCCAACGTCTACGGCAACAGCCCCAACGACTGCTTCCTGTCGCCGTAGAGCCGCCAGGCGCACCCTGCAGCGGAACGAGCAGCTGATTGACGGCCGCTTCCTGCGGGAATAGTATCTTTGCGTCGGACCGACGTAACGATATTATTCGAGGGACTCGATGGTGACTTCTGCGACGCGGCGACAAGTGGCTCTCGATGCCATTGCCGCGGTGCTGGGCGGGGTGGTCGCCCATGCTGCCGAGACCGAACTCGTTGACTTCAAGCTCGAGGACGGCCGCTGGGATCACCGGGCGGCCGCTCCCCGCGAGATCGGCCCACAGAGCGACGCCGCCGCGATCGCGCTGGCTCGCGAAGCCGCGTGCTTGGCGAACAACCCAACCAGGGGCGGCGTGCTCGTCGTGGGGATCCACGACAGGATGGCCGGTCCTGGTGCCCTGATCGGGGCCTGTTCTGATGCCACCTGGCTCCGTCGCCGCATCTTCGCGCTCACCCAGCCGAGCCTGAACGCCGACGTCGAGGAGATCCACGAGGGCGGAGTGCGTCTTCTCCTCGTCAATGTCCCTGATGCCCTCAGCGAGATCTACGCCGACGGGAAACTGAGAACCCGCGTCGGCACCGACTGCGTGGAGCTGACGGGGGACGCCGCCAGGCGCTTCCTCGAGGAGCGGCGAGGCTTCGACTGGAGCGCTCTGCCATCCGGCCTCCGGCTCTCCAGTGCGACGCCGGACGCCATCGAGTCCGCTGTCGCCCACTACCAGCGCAAGAACGGCGCGACACTCGGGCCTCGCGAACTCGCGCTGCGCCTCAAGGTCCTGGTCGATCAGGCTGACCCCGACCCCGAGCTGACCAACGCAGGGGCGTTGCTCCTCTGCGAGTTCGAGCCCGGCCGGGATCAGATCGACCTGCTGGTGACCGTGGCCGAAGGGGCGGCATCGTCGCGACGCATCAACGGCCCCGCACCGGTGATGCCGCTGTACGACCGGGTCATGCTCGCGCTGCTGGACGACATCTTCCCGGGCCGGAATGAGATCGTGGGGGGCGAGAACCAGGTCGTGCGCTCGCTCCCGGAACTGGCCCTGCGCGAAGCGCTGGTCAACGCCATCATGCACCGCGACTACAGGTTGGATAGGGTGACCATCCTCGCTGTCGCTGCCGGCGACCCGACGGACGTCTACAAGGTGCGCTCTCCGGGCGGCTTCCCGCCGGGCGTTTCGGCGAACCGGCTGCTTGCGACGCAGTCAGAGGCGCGCAATCCTGGCCTCGCCGAGGCGATGCGAGTCCTCGGGCTGGCCGACCGCGAAGGCGTCGGCATCGACAGCATGTACCGAGTGATGCTTCGCGACGGCCATCCCGAGCCTGAGATCGTCGAGGATGGCGGAGAGGTCGTCGTGCGGCTGCCAGCGGGCTCGCCGGACCTGCGCCTTCGCGAGTACTTCGATCGGGTGTCGAAGCGGCGCAGGTCGCTCGCCGAGGATGTTCGGGCGTCCATCGGCATCGAGATCCTGTGCAGGCAACCCGTCGTCCGGCCGGAGGGCCTTGCCGTCGCCTCGCAGGCAACCCCTGCCGACGCGGCACGGACGCTCGCCACCCTGGAGCAGGCCGGGGCGGTCGAGCGCCTGCTCAACGGAAGCCTTTCCTACCGTCTCACGAAGGAGGCGCGCGGAGCCCTCGGCCACCGCCTGAAGTATCGGCGTCGCACAGCCCTCGATGAGCGGATGGACCAAGTCGATGCGCTTCTCGACGTCCTCACAGAGGTGGGCCGGGCCGATCTCATCGGCCAGTTGGGACTCAACGAGGTTCAGGCGAGCCGTGTACTCGGTGCGATGGTAGCGGCGGAGCGGATCGAAGGCACCACCCCCATCCGGCGCGGCCCTGGGATGCGCTACCGACGTCGCCGCTAGGCGCCACACCACATCTTGCGCCGCCGGCGCTCGATCGAGTTCGTCAGCCGGACGCCAACGTGGGCACATCCACGAGCCTGATGCGCTGGTCGCTCTCGGCGGCCTCGACCAGTCCTGGGGTGAACCCCGAGCGGCTCACCAGGACGATCCGTGGGCTCCGCACGTCCACGCCGGCCTGTGCCAGCGCCGGCAGCTTGAAGCGCTCGAGCTCGCCGAGGATCCCGACCGTCATCGGATCGGACCGCCAGCGGACCTCACCGACGACGACGGCACGCGACCCGCGGAGGCCCACGATGTCGATCTCTTCGCTCGTGCGCTCGTTGGTGCGTCGATACCGGTCGAGTGCCGGACCCCACCAGGCGCCGACCCTGGTCGCATCGCCGACGCGCTGACGGCGCACCCACTCCCGGGCGATCTCCTCCATCGTCGGTGCCAGGTGATCGGCCAGCGTCGGGGCGATCTCGTTCTCGAGGATCACCGATGGGTCCAGACCCGCTTCGAGGTCCGCCTCGAACGGGAACACATACCGGAACCAGAACCGGAGGAACCCGTCGGCCAACACGTAGAGCCGGGCGTGGCTGCGCCGTTCCGGGTCCGTCACCGGGAAGCGGGACGTCACCAGCTGCAGGCCTGCGAGCGTCGCAAGATAGCGCCCGATCTTGCTGTGCTCGACGCGTGACCGCTTCTCGATCGTCCCGTAATCGGCCGGCCCGATCGAAAGTGCGGCAAGCAGACTGAAGTGGGTGGCTGGCGAGTCGAGCTCCTGGGCGAGCACGGTGCGCGCCTCGGCGAACAGTCGTCCGAACGGTGACAGGGCCAGCCCTCCGAGTGTCGCCACCGGGTCATCGGCGCCTGCCATCTCGGCCAGGTACTTGGGCATCCCGCCCGCCAGCCCAAAGGCGACGAGCTGGCGTTCCGGGTCTTCTCCGCCGAGCATCAGGCGGGCGTGCCAGAAGTCGAGGGGTCGGAGGCGCAGGCCCTGAAGGCGGTCGTGGAGCGGCTGCCGCTGGGCGAGGATCTCCTCCATCATCGCGACGTGGCTGCCGGTGAGGATGAGCTTCAGCTGCGACCCGCCCGCCTCCTCCTCCATGACCTTGAGCAGGGTGGCGGGCAGGTCGCGGTCGACCTTCACAAGGTTCGGGAGCTCGTCGATGACAGCCAGGCGCCGCTCCCGGCGCGCGCGGCGGTAGAGAAGGCGGAAGAACGACTCCAGATCGGGCAGCGCGGGGCGCTCCCCCTCCTGCTCGAGCACCGACGCGAAGCCCGAGAGCTGATCCCCGAGAGCCCTGGTCGATGCGACGAAGATGTCGGCCTCGCGGTGGTGGGCGAACGCCCGGAATAGCCAGGACTTGCCAACGCGGCGACGGCCGTGGATCAGCAGGGCACGCGGGTCGTCCCGCCGCTCGAACCACTCCTCCATCGCGGCGAGTTCTTCGGTCCGGTCCTTGAACCGGTCGATGGACTCGAACGTGTACGTCATTTCTTTACTCCTGCGTAAGTTACGCGAGCGTAAAGTCGTGCGACGCCTTCGTCAAGTCTCAGCTGGTCCGGCCGCTTCGGTTCCAGCAGGCCGGCCGAGACGAGCTCATCGACCGAGTGGAAGCGCATCGCTCAGGCGCCTCGGCGCCCGCCGTCAAGGGCGATCCGGGGTCCGGCGAGGACGTCGGTCAGGAATGTGTCTCCACCGGCGCGCAGAGCCTCGAATTCGTCATGGGCATACGCCGTCACGTTGACGTCCCGACCCAAGTCCTGCTCGAGCCCGACGAGACGCTCGGAAAGGGTGCGACGGTCGGGTGTGCCGATGATCATCACGTCCACGTCGCTCGTCGGCCGATCCGATCCGCGCGCGTACGACCCGTAGATGAACGCCTCCTCGACTCCCGGCAGATCCACGAGCGCGCTGCGCAGCCGTGCCTCTACGCCGATGGTCTTGACCACCAGGGCTCGCACCTCGGCCGCGATCGGCGACGCCTCGTCCACCTGATACCGCCGCGCCCGACCGATACGGCTGGAGACCAGGATGCCCGCTGCCTCCAGTCGGTCCAGCTCGCGGTTCACGGTCTGCGGCGGGCGCCCGAGCTGTCTCGCCAGCTCGCGCGGATGCACCTCGACGCCACGTCGTGCGAACAGTGCGCCGAGGACCTGCCGCCGCAGGAGCGACGTGCCGAAGATCAGGCCGAACGCGTCAGGCATGGTTCCATATGACACCTTTCTAGGTTCCATGACTGTACATCAACCTGCCGGAGTCGCGTGGCGCTCAGGGTCGCCTGGCGCCGTCCAGGCCCGGCTATGCCGCCCATGACTGACCCAGCGGCGGTGCTGGTCGTTCCAGTCGCTGGGTGCATGGAACGGCGCTGCGCGTGCCGCTTCATGTCCTGTGTGACTGAGATGACACGCCACTCGACCGATCCATGCTGCCAGTGCATCAAGTAGCGCACGTCTTGGTCGGCTCAGTCACCAGCGGCATAGGCAGCGGTCCTGCGGGTTGCCGCTGATCTCACGTGCCGATCGGGCAATTCGGCCGCCGTGGCCCAATGACGCGATCACAGGGCCGGCGAGGTGATCTCTCCCAGCGCGGGGGTCTCGAGGAGTCTCGGGCCAAGGACGTAGTAGCGTCCGCGCTTCTCGCCGGTCGGGAGCAGCCAGCCACCGGCCACAGCGCTGGCGAGGTCGCGGGTGGCGCTCTGGGGCGTCCGGCCGCTGAGGCGGATGTAGTCGCCGGCCCGAAGGTGGCGGTTCACCCACGCGAACGCCAGGCCGTCGATCATCGAGGGTGGCAACGAACCGTCGATGATCGCTCGACGGACCCTGATCATCACCTCGCCGAGACCGCGCAGACGAGCCAGGACGTGATCCGCCGATGACGTGATCGAAGTCACGAAGTAGCGCACGAACGGCGTCGCGTCGTAGCCTGGCACGTAGTCCTCGCCGATCGCCTCGCGGATGGCCGAGAAGTAGGCGCTGCGGTCGAGGTCGAGCTGTGCGTCCAGCGAGACCAGGCCGTCGAGTGCATAGCCATGCTGGAGCAGCATCAGGCGGGCGAGCGCGCGGGCCGTGCGGCCGTTCCCATCGTTGAAGGGGTGGATCGCGACGAACTCGAGATGCGCGAGCGCCGCCGCGACGGGCGGTGCGAGCTGACCGGCTGTCGTCGTCAGCCAGGTGCTCAGCTGTCGCATGAGCTCGGGGACGTCACCGGATGGCGGCGTGCGGAAGATGCGGTTGCCAACGTCGTCCTCGACGCGGTTTTCGCCCCGACGGTACTCGCCCGGCGTGAGCAATGGGCTCTGGTTCCACAGGACCCGCCGATGGAGCTCCCGGATGACGGCCTCGTCCGGCATGCTGCCCGAGCGCGCGAGTTCGTCAGCCAGCGTCAGGGCGTCACGGGTGCCGATGATCTCCCGAGCCTCCCGCTCGCTGATCGTGGTCCTGCCGGCGCCCTCGAGCAGCGCTTCGACCTCGACGTCCGAGGCGGTGTTGCCCTCGATCCGCGCAGTGCCGTGGACCGTGCGCACCCAAGCGCGCCGCCGCATCCACTCGGCATGGGTGGGGTCGATGGGGAGATTCGCGAAGAGCTCGCGCCGCCGCTCCAGATCATCCAGCGATCGGGCGATCGACCGCTCGCGAAGGCGATACCGCATGGGCGCATGATGACCGTCTGCGGTAATATGTCAATGTATTACCGTGCACGGTAATATACAGGCCTATTACCGCGGAATAGCGCCGGTGACTGAGGCGTGGACGCCGCGGGGGTGGGCCATGGCTCGGGTCGTTCGTGGCGGCCTGCCCGGCCCGGCTATGCCGCCTCGGGCCGGCTATGCCGCCTCGGGCCGGCTATGCCGCCCATGACTGACCCAGCGACGGTGTTGGTCGTTCCAGTCAGTGGGTGCATGGAACGGCGCTGCGCGTGCTGCTTCATGTCCTGTGTGACTGAGATGACACGGCCCTCGACCGATCCATGCTGCCAGTGCATCAAGTAGCGCACGTCTTGGTCCGCTCAGTCACCAGCGGCATAAGGCCGCCTGATCAAGTACCCAGCGGCATTAGGCCGCCTGATCAAGTACCCAGCGGCATAAGGCCGCGTGGGATCGACGAGATCAGCGGCATGACGGCCGCCTGGGATCCGTGGGTCGCTACCCGACCAGGTCGCGCGGCGTGATCGTCACGTCGAGCTTTCGCGCCGAATGCTCCACGCCGCTGCGCGACACCGAGACGAGGGGCGTGGCCGACCCAGCCCCGGGAACCCGGGCAGCCTTGCTGATGAGCTCCTCCACATCGCCCGAATCGAATCGCTTGCGATCGCGCCACTTGATCGACCCGACGAACGCGACGCGCGACGGCGAGACCGGCTGATCACCTCCGACCAGGTCGACCTCCAGGTCGCCCTTGCGGTTCCAGTACGAACCGACATGCACGGCGCCAGGCAGCCGGTCATCCGGGAGCAGCCGTTCCAGCGCCTGTCGGATGATCGGTTCGACCAGCATCCCCCGAGCATCTGGCCAGCGCTCGAGGATCCGCGTCACGACCTCGTCGGTTCGCAGGCGCTCGATCGCGGGCAGCTCGCGCTCGACGAAGCGCAGCCAGAAGCGCAGGTATGGATCGACGATCGAGAAGCGGGGGGCATTCAGGGTCTCGGCCGCGTACGGATGCGAGACCCTGATCATCCGCTTCGCGAGGGCGAGGATCTCGAGCGGCGCCTGGAGATTACTGGTCGCTGTCCCCGTCGCGTTCGAGATCGCCTGTCTCGTGCGCTCTCCGTACCCGATGGCCGAGAGGATCGATCTCGCCTGGAGGTGCGAGGGGAACTCCGCATCGAAGATGCGCAGCGCGGCGCTGACGAACGGTGTGTCGGCGCTCGACAGTGCCCAGCCGAGGAAGGAGCGCAAGTCGCCGGCCTGGCGTCGTGCCAGTGCGAACGCGGGCAGGCCGCCCGTGATCGCGTACGTATCGATGACGTCCTCCGGCGGGAGCGAGGTGATCGTGGCGATGTCGGCCAGGCTGAGGGGGTCGAGCACGAGTGTCCGCGTCGGACGGTCATAGAGCGGACGGCCATATCCGCTGAGGCGCTCCATCATGGCGAGGTCGGAGCCGATGACGATGAGGATCACCGGCAAGCGGGAGAGCCGTCGTTCCCAGGCGGCCGAGAAGAGCGATTCGACCGCTCTCGCCTGATCGGGATCATCGCCGCCCAGGTACGGGAACTCATCGATGATGATCACCGATGGAGCCTGGGGGTCAGCGCCGTTCGAGGCCGTGACCAGGGCGCTCTCCCAGTCGCGAAAGGTCAATCCAGTCCCGCGTGCACTCTCGGGGAGGGAGCTATCGGACAGGCGCTCTGCGAACCGGTCCAAGTCGCCCACCACGCGGTTCCGGGTGGCCGTGAAGAAGACATGCGGCAGGCGCTGCTCGAGCACGAACTCCTCGGCGAGCCAGCTCTTGCCCACGCGCCGCCGGCCGCGGAGCATGACGAACGCTCCTTGGCCGGTCCTCCGCACACGAGTGAGCTCCTCGGATAGCACGGCGATCTCGCGCTGCCGACCGACGAACCCGGGAAGTGCCATCGCAGTTTGGGCTCCAGTAGATTATGATACTATATAACATATCTGCCCATAATGTCTACGGGTCGCGCGAAGTCAGGAGATCACCTGGCTGCCCGCTCAGAAGCTGCAGGCGACGCCGAGGCGCTCGGCGGCATCCACCACCTGTTCCGCGCCGGCGACGAGCTCGTCGATCTCGCCACCCCCTTGGATCGTGCGGAGCCCTTCGAGCGCGCCCCGGTAGCCCTCGATGAGCTGTGCGTGTGCGGCTTCAGCACCGCTCGGCGGTCCGAGCACCGCCAGCTCGCCGATCAACGTCTCGGTCGCGATCCCGATGACGAGCGAATCCTCGATCGCTTCGATGTACGCGCCGGCATCGGTCCTGACCACACCGTCTTCGGCGAGGAGTGACTGCAGGTTCAGCTTCAGCATCACGGCGAACGTATCCGTGGCGAAGCGGGCGCAGGCGGCGTTCACATCGGTCACGTAGTCGCCGGTCGGTGCGATGCGGGCCGCGGCGGCCTCCGCGCCGTCGGCGGCGATGGCGAAGTACCCGATCCGCACCCCGATACCGGCGCATTCGGTCGCGCCGAGCGACGCTGCGGCCGCGAGAGCGTCGGCCAGAGCCGCCTCGCCGGCCACGCGGGTCTGGGCCAGCGACGCGTAGTCGCGTGTCGTGATCTGATCCTCGATGTCGCCGTAGGCACGGCTCAGCGTGTGCAGTGTCGAGGTGAGCTCCTCGGCGGGGCTCTTCGTCGAGATGTCCTCGACCCGGTAGGCGGCCGCTCCGATATCGAACCCAGCCTCGTCGGCGAGCTCCGCGAGTTGCGCGAACGCGGGATCCGCTTCCAGCGCGGCCAGATCATCGACGAGCCTCGCGCAGACCTGGTCGATCTTGCCGCGGATCTCCTCCTGCGACGGTTCGCATCCGACGAGGACGCCCGATGCGAGGATCAGCGAGACGGCGATGCCCCACGCCCGCGCCCTGTCCAGCCCGGGTAACCGATGACGTCCCACGTCGATCCCTCCGTGCCTCCTTCGTCCAGTCCACTGCGGGGTGCGCCCGAGCGCAAGAGCCCAACGTCACATCAGGGATCGGGCCATCTCCGGCGAGCTGGTGCGGCAGGGCACCGCACGATCGGTGGACCCCCATGAGTACTGGGCCCGGTCGGATATGCTGCCGACCTAGTCGTCATTCTCGGAGGATCCGACGCATGCGCTCTCGCCGTCTCTTCGTGGCCGTCGGGCTCGTCGCCAGCCTGCTGCTCGCCGCGGTGCCCGTGGCGCAAGCCTCCAACGGACGGGCCAGCTTCATCGTTGTCCTCAACGATTCGGTGGACGCCCCGCGAGGAGTGGCGGCCGAGCACAGCCAGGCCTTCGGCGCAGACGTGACGCACGTCTACCGCAACGCCCTGAAGGGTTACTCGGCCCGCATCGATGAGGCACAGCTCGGCGCCCTGCGCGCGGACAAGCGCGTCGCCTACATCGAGCGCGACCAGGTCGTGACGATCGATCAGACGCAGAACGGGGCCACGTGGGGCCTCGACCGCATCGACCAGAAGAACCTGCCGCTTGACAACAGCTTCACCTACAACAAGACAGGCGCCGGCGTGACCGCCTACGTCATCGACACCGGCATCCGCACATCACATGACGAGTTCGGCGGGCGCGCGGCGAGCGGGTTCGATGCCGTGACCGCGGGCGGGTCCGCAGAAGACTGCAACGGCCACGGGACCCACGTCGCCGGCACCATCGGCGGTAAGACGTACGGGGTCGCCAAGGGCGTCACGACTCGTGGCCGTGCGCGTCCTCGACTGCGGCGGGTTCGGGCACCTGGGCCGGGGTCATCGCTGGCATCGACTGGGTGACGGGCAACCATCCGTCCGGCGCGCCCGCTGTGGCCAACATGAGCCTGGGCGGTGGCGCGAGCACGACCGTGGACAATGCCGTCAAGAACGCCATCGCCGATGGGGTCACCTTCGCCGTCGCGGCCGGCAACTCCAACGCCGACGCCTGCCGCTTCTCACCCGCCCGCGTGCCTGAGGCGCTCACCGTCGGCGCCACGACCCAGACAGATGCCAAGGCGTCGTACTCGAACTACGGCAAGTGCCTGGACCTGTGGGCCCCCGGCACGTCGATCACCTCATCCTGGAACAGCAGCGACTCCGCCACCAACACCATCAGCGGAACGTCGATGGCCACCCCGCACGTCGCCGGCGTGGCCGCGCTCTATCTTCAGGGCAACCCCTCCTCAAACCCCGCGACAGTGGTCCAGCGCACTCGTTGTCGGGGCAACCTCGAATGTCGTCAAGGAGCTCGGCAAGAAGTCCGCGGGCTCCCCGAACCTGCTGCTCTTCACCAACTACTGACCCGCGACGAGAACGCGACCTCGCGGCTGCTGTAGGCTGCGCGGAGGGGGCGGTCCAGTCGACCGGGTGCGCGGGGCGGACGTGATCCGGTCACCAGGAGGGTGCGGCCCATGTCCATGCTCGCGATCCGTCGCTCGGCCCTGGCGACACTGCTGGCCACCATCACCGCGACCGCGGGCGGGCCATTCCTGACCGGAACGGCGGCCGCGCAGGACGACGACTGCGCCACGCGCCTGATGCTCGTGCCGATCGAGGCCACCGTGGTGCCAGCCGGCTGGTCGTGGCAGATGCTCATCCTCGGCTATCCGCTGGGCATCCCCGGCTGGGTCGGGGCCGTGGCGACCACGGACGAGGAGGACGACGCTTCGGCCAGCCTGACGCTGGCCTGTTCGCCGGATGCCTCTCTGGCCATGTCACGGAGCGCCGAGGTTCAGGTGGCGCTGATGGGTGCGGAGTCCATCGAGCTGGAGCCGATCGGCGATGGGTCGTTCGCGTGGCGCGAGGCTGATGGGGGCGTCGCCATCCAATGGCTGCACGGTGACATGCTCGGCACCATCACCAGCAGCGACCAGGACAGCGTGGACGCCCTCACCCAGCTCGCACTCGCCCTGGACGCCGTGATCCCGTAGCCTCGCGCGGCCGTGAGCCTGGCTTACTGCCCGGGTGCCCACCTGCCGAGCTGGCCGCGGACCGCGCCGGCGGGGAAGTCAGCGTTGTGCACGTTCACGTAGTAGCTGCCTGGATCCTTGCGGATCGCCTTGATGAGCGAGCGCTCGACGGTCGCACAGGCTTCCGCGCTGCCGCTCGTTGGCGCGGCGAGCGTCACGACTCGGCGGGCCGGCGACCCCAGCGGCGCCAGCATGGATGTGCGCGAGCTGTCGCCGGCGCGATCGCGCTGACCGTGAGTCGATAGCAGATCGTCCGCTGGCCCTGGTTGAGGCGCAGTGTGGCGACGCCTGACCCATCGACATCTCCAGGCCCAGGAACCTCGGCCGCGCCTGTCAGCGTGGCGGCCAGCGGCCGGCCGCTGTGCACGCCGCTAGGTGGCGCTGCCGTGACGATCGGTGCGGCGACGACCGCGAGGGTGAGCCCGATGATGAGGCCCGTGGTCATGGTTCGAAGCTTCGACATGTCTTCCTCCTTGCCCCCCGGAGCGCTATTGTCGCGCGCCGACCCTGGCCTGCCAAGCCCCGAGCCCCATACACGACCGCCTCGAGACGTTGCGATCGCCTTGATGCTGGCCCCGCCTCACTCCGCAAGCGCACCCAGCAGCACCGGGAGTGAGTCGTGCAGTCCTCGCTCCCAGTACGGCCAGGTGTGCGTGCCGTCCCCGTAGGCGTCCACCGTGGCGGGGATACCCAGCTCCTCGAGGCGCTTCACGAATTGTTCGTTCTGCACAGCGAGCCAGCGCTCCAAACCGTCCCCCTCTGTGCCCGGGGTGTCGAGGGGTCCGGGATCGCCGTCGCCGTACGAGACATAGACGGGCGTGTCAGCGAGCGACTCCGCCAGGCTCACCGGGTTGTGTGCCTCCCAGGTCTCGCGGTCGTCGATCTTGTCACCCCACAGCAGCGGGTCCGCGGAGAAGTCCGAGCCCACCGTGTCAGCCACTCCGCTGTATGAAGCCGCAGCCTTGAAGAAGCCCGGGTGTCGAGCGGCGTATGACAGGGCGCCGAAGCCACCCATGGACAGACCGGCAACGACGCGATTCGCACTTGCCCCCCAGTTGCGTTCCAGCAGCTGGGGCAACTCCTGCGTGTGGAACGTCTCCCAGGCTGGCTGACCGCCCGCTCCGCGGTTCGACCAGTCGGAGTACCAGCCGCCGCCGCCAGCGTCAGGCATGACCACGAGGGTGTTCCGAAGCTCAGGGATGGACGCGACATCCGTCTCACGCGTCCAGCTCGTGTAGTCGTCGTCGGCTCCGTGAAGGAGGTAGAGCGTGGGCCAGGACGCGGCCGAGCCCTGCTCGAAGCCGTCGGGCAGCAGAAGTCGGACACGGGCATAGCCGACGCTGGGCGACTCGATCGTGAGATCCCGGGTCCGCTCGTCAAGCGCGACGTCGCGGACGATGCGCGCCCCGCTGTCTGCGGGTTCCCCGATCGCTGCGTTCGCGGTCGCCCCGTCCGCCTGGAAGTGGACCGAGTCGATCGATCTCCTGGGCCCGCGGCAGCCACGTGGCAGTGCGGCCGCCCCAGGCCTCGATGGCCACGGTCCGACCGTCCACGTCCAGCAGGACGATGCGGCTCGTGCTGCCGAGGCTCAGGCCTCCCTCGTTGCCGGACTGCTTCCAGAAGCGGACGTAGGAATCCCCGTTGCAGCCCATCGCACCCGTGGCGGTCGTGATGTCGACCGCGAGCGCTGGACGTCCGTCGACGGTCATCTCCGTCGCGTCGCTCACTGCGAGGCCGGGTTGGGCACGCAGGGACTCGAGTATGCCCTCAGGCGAATGATCGGTCGGCAGGGGCGTCCCGGGCGGCAGCGAGCAGACCGTGCCCCACCCGGGACCGACGATCCAGAACGTGAGACCGGCATCGATCTCGTCAGCCGAGACCACGACCTTCTGGTCGGGCCTGCCCGGCCACGTGAGCGAGCCCATCCCGAATGGCACCTGGTAGGTGAAGGGGCGCGCGAATTCGGAGACGAGTCCCACCTCCGGTGTGCACGGCCTGAAGATCTGCGCTCCGAAGTCGCCACCCAGGCGGCGCGCCTGGAGGTTGCCCTCCGGGTCAGCCTCGATCTGGAGCGACAGATCGCCATTGCCCCAGATGTTGCCGCGCGGGACATCGGCGAACTCGGCGCGCACCACGCCGTCAGCGAGAGTCCCGTGGCCCACGTTCGTGAAGTCCCGACCGACCTCGCCGTACGCCTGTGCCACGTCGCTCATGCCGAGCCACCAGACGCTCTCCCCGACCTGGCGGACGTAGTAGATGCCGCCGTCGCTGGCGATCCAGCGGCCGGTCAGGCGGATGTCCTCGACGTCGAACGGGATCGCGGCCGGCTCGCATGCCTCCGCGGCCTGTCGAGGAGGCGGGCCGCTCTCATCGGCGGCGGTCGTGGCGACCGAGGCCGCCACGATGAGGGAGCTGGCCACGAGGGCCGCGGACCTGATGGTTCGCACGAGGGGCCTCCCTGCTCCCCCCGCTTGTGGTCACACCAGCGGCTGTCCCGTCGCTCGCGTGACCGTGATCCTGGTGCGGATGATGAAGCCGCCGAGGGCCGTCGTCCAGGGGCAAGTCCCGGGCCGACTTCATCCAGGTCCCAGGTCCCAGGCGACGGTGAGTGCCCCTTGGGCAGAGGCTACGGAGCGACGGCGAGGGTCTCCTGCTCGCTGCTTTCGATGATGACGATCCCCAGGGAGCGGGGCGCGCCAACGACGCTCACGCGGTACGAACCAGGCGGCAGCTCGACCGGGGGTCCGTCCACCGTCCCACGGCCGACCTCGGAACCTCCGGCATCGAGCACGACGAAGGGGGCACCCGTGGCGCGCTTCAGCGCCTGGGCCAGCTCATCAGCGTCCTGCGCGTCGTAGTAGGAGCCCTGCCCGATCTCGGCCAGCCGCGAGACCTCCCGGCGCGACTTGCGGTCCAAGCCCAGCCCGACGACGCTGACCGAGACGTCGAAGCCCGCGTCCATGAGCCCCTGGACGGCGGCCTCGGGATCCCCGCCGCACGTCTCGCGGCCATCCGAGACGACGACGACGAGCCGCGGCCCCTCGACGCTCGCCAGGTCCTCGGCCACGGCCGCGATGGCTGCGGCGAGCGGCGTCTGCACGGTCTTCACGGCGTCGAGGGCTTCGACGGTGGCGCCCATGGCCGTGGGGTCCAGCGGACCGAGCGGCACGACGAGCTCCGTCTCGCAGGAGCGCCGCTCCGGCCGGAACGTGCGCAGCGCGACGGGCGTGCCGGGCGCCAGCTGCTCGGTCACCAGGCGCGCGAGGACGTCCTTGGCCACGTCGATGCGGCGCTGACCAGCCCAGCCGCTCGCGCATGCTGCCGGAGGTGTCGAGCACCAGCTCGATGGCCACGTCCGGGGCGGCCGGCGACGTCGACGTGCCCTCGGCGGTGGGATCGGGCGCAGCAACGGGGTCGGACACGACGCTCAGCCGACCGGGCTCCACGGGTGGTGGAGGCTCCTCCGAGTAGTCAAGTACGAGGCCGTAGTCGGCCGGCCGCCGCAGCCAGGCCGCCATGCGGTCGAAGGCCCGCTCCATCGTGCCCGCCGAGCGCACGTACTCGTAGTGGCCCCCGCTGGAGGCAGCCCAGTCCTGCATCATGCGCCGGTGCGTCAGGGGTGCCGATGACCCGCCCACGTGGGTGGCGAAGATCTGCGGCCGGACGAGCGACAGCCAGCGCCACAGCTCGCTGTTCCGGAGGAAGGAGCCCGTCTCGGCGTCGGTCGAGAGGAAGATGGCCCGGGGCCCCTCGCGCGCCGCGAGCACGTCCAGGGCGTCGATGAGGCCGATCTCCACCGCGCTCGAGCCGGTCTGGAAGCCAGCGTGCGCCGCCAGCTCGCTCTGGATCTCCCACGATTCGTCGCTGAAGTCCGGCGGGAACGGGTCGGCCTCGAGGTCGATGAGCCGGACCGCCTCCTCGCCGGGCACGAGACCCCGCGTGTAGGAGCGCACGGCGGCGGCCATGATGGGCACGTAGTTGCTGATGCTGGCGCTCGTGTCGTAGGCGATGACGACGGAGAACGGCGGCTGGTCCACCAGGAGGCGGTAGGTCTGGCCCGGTTCCACGGCAGCCTCGTGGTCCACCGTCCCGGGCTCCTGCCCGGAAGCGAATGTCATGGGCACCTCGGTGCCGCTCTCGTCGAGGAGGGTCAACCCGACCCCGACGGTCGGCCGGCCTGACACGGTGAAGCGCACCCGGCGCTGGCCCACGGGAACGGTGAGGACGTAGCTGTCGGGCTCGCGTTCGCGCGCCATGCGCCCCTCCACGGGCACGCCCGGCGCGAGTGGCACATCGACGGCGGCCCTCAGCGCGATATCCGTCGCGGACGTCCCGCCCGCCGGTCCTGCCACGGGCTGCTGCCACTCGAAGGGGCCGCTCGACGAGACGGTGCCCCACTCGCCGAGCACCGAGCGGTAGTCGGCTGCGGCGGGCTGCTCGAGCACGCGGAGCGCACCGGGCAGCTCGAGGGCGGTCGCGGTGTGACGCTTCGGGATCGGCCCCGTCATGCGGAGGTAGCGTGCCCACGTGGGTGCGTCCAGCGTGTAGGGCGTCACCGCGCCGCTGGCATCCCGCTCGAGTTCCCATGAGCCGAGGGGCGTCCACGGGCCGAGGGGACCCTCCATGCTGCTCGCCAGCTCGATGCGCTCCAGGCGGATGTTCGGATCGGTCGTGAGCGGGTCCTGCCACTGCAGCTCGGTCACCTGGGCCGCCCGACCCTCCCGGAAGCCCAGCACCCACTCGACCCGCCGTGTCCGCTCCGGATCGATGCCAAGCCAGTCGGCATAGGTGAGGTCCTCGTCGAGCATGCTGTCGAGCGAGCCCACGCTGGACGGCTGGGGGTCCAGCCACGCGACGTGCCCGCCGAGCGCCGGCTCGGCGAGGTCGAGGGGACCGGGGAGCGGCTGCCAGCCGGGGGTGGCCACGACCTTCCACTCGCCGAGGCGGACGTGGTCGGCGCCAGGTTGGATGGAGGTGATGATCAGCTGCGCGAAGCGTGCGGGGACCGGCTCGGGCAGCACGAAGGCCTGCTCGGTCAGCGCGCCGGACAGTCGACCCGTCCAGGCCGTCGTGTAGGTCACGCCGTCAGGGGAAAGCGCCAGCTCGACGTCGAGAGGCGTGCCCGCGACGACGCCCGGGCCGGCCGACGGGTCGATGATCGTGCCGGCCACGGGCACCGGCTCATCGCCGGCCAGGTCCACGGTCAGCGTCAGCGGCGGTGGCAGGAGGAGGTCCATGCCGCCCCCGAGGGCGATGGCGCCATCGTGCAGCGCGGCCTCCGCGACGGGGTCCACGGTCGGCAGCGGTACGGCGCCCAGCGCAGTGGCGGCCGCGTCGAGGCCGCCGAGCAGCTCGTCGGGGATGGACCAGGAGCGCACGGGCGCGACGAGGGGTGCCGCCGCCCGCGGCGTGATCTCGACGAACGTCGTCACCTGGCCCGAGTCATCGTGTGCCCGCACGGTGGCGCGCACGACGTGGTCGGACCAGGCCTGCGGCGGGACCGCGATCGTGATGGGGACCCTGGCGGCCTCGCCCGGGCCCAGTGACAGCTCGATCGTGTCCAGGGCGACCGTCCAGTCGGGCTCG
>CAVPPQ010000003.1:0-28717 GCA_963707395.1 uncultured Chloroflexia bacterium | reverse complement strand
CGGTCAGGGCTCAGGAGGCGACGGCGGCCCTCAGCGATCGTCTATCGAGGCCCGCCGATGTCGGGATGCGATCACGGAGAAGCGGTCCCGCAGCCCGAAGACTGAGGGACCACTGAGGTCGGCATGGACTCAAGAGGCCAGCGACTACTCGACCTCTGTCTCCGGGAGCGGTGGGACAGCACCACCGAACAGGAGCCCTTCGATGGATGTGCTGTTGCCGGTCCAGCGGAAGAAGAGGACGGCGGTGAGACCGTCATAGCCGTCCCCGCCGATGCACGTGACCGTCTTGTCGTTGACCCCGTCGGTCGCCTCCGTGGGAGTGGCCTTCAGCGCGTCGGCGTACTCGCAGTGCCAGCCGCCGCCATCGTTGCGGAGGTCATAGGTGCCCGCAGCCAACGTGGTGTTCTCCCCATCGTCCCTGCGGTACACATCGGCGTTCCACCTCGCCGTCACGTCGCCCGTGAGCCGTGGGTCGCTGGTCTCCCACGTCTGCTGGTCGCAGTGCCAGCCTCGCGTGGACACGACAGCACCGTCGTCGGTGGAGGAGGTGGCGTCCGTGCAGGCAGGTCCGAGCGACTCCGTGCCCGTCACCCACACCGTGGCCACGGGCGCCGTGTCGGTGGCGGCCCCCGGGACGCTGCCGCCTTGCTGCTCGAAGGGCTGGGCGATGAGCATCACGCCTCCGACGCCGAAGACGAGGGCGGCGGCGGTGATGGCCTTGACTGGGCTGAACATGGTCTGGGTCCTCCCGATGACGGTGGGGGTATGGCCGTTCGGTGGCCGGGATGGGTGTGGGCTGGTACTCGACCGTGTCGGTGGTGCTGGGTGTCTCGGTCCCTCGGTAGAACACCGGGAAGGGCCACCAGCGGCGTTCGCTGACGGACCTCGGGCAGCCGAGTCATGACCTGACGGGCGCTCTCGCTGCGCATCGGGCGGTTCGGCGTCGGCTGCGCTTCATCCACTCCCTCACTTCGGGGGTCATGGGGTCGCTCACGGGGCCACCTCCTGACGTGCCGAGGTGTGAGGTGCTCAGGGTGGGTCGCTGCATGGCCGCTCGCAGCGCCCGCATGGCTCGGTCGAGGCGTGAGTGCGCGGTCCCCAGCGGGATGTCGAGGGTCTCGGCCACGGTCTCCAGCGTCATGTCCAGCAGGTGGTGCAGGACGATGACCGTGCGATGGTCCACTGACAGTTGCCGGAACCCCCGCTCCAACTGGTCACGGTGCGACGACGGCCCCGTATGGGTCTGAGGCCAGCGGTACCTCGGCGGGCGACAACTCGGTGTCAGGCACCCAGTCGGGCCGTCCGCTTGACCTCGGCGTGACAGACACGGACGAGCACCCGGTACGACCACGCCTCGAACTTGGCCGGGTCCCGCAGGCGACGGATGTCCCGCCACATGTCGAGGAACGCCTGCTGCGTCGCATCCTCGGCCAGGTGGCGGTCCCGCAGGATGCCATTGGCCACTCGGAAGAGGCGATGATGATGACCGACCACCAGCGCCTCGAATGCGCCGGTGTCCCCCCGTCGTGCTCCGCAACGACGTGCTGGTCCATGACCCACTTTCTGGGTGCTGCACCGGTCCGGAGGGCGGTGGGAGGGACTGAGCCTACTCCAGCCCTCTACGACGGTATGGGGGTGACGCAAGTCCGATATCTGTCCCTGCACTCGAAAGAAGGCATGGCTGAAGAGTCACTTCGGCCACCGCCACTGCTTCACATCAGCGAGGCAGTACGCCATCGACCGCGCGCAGTCGAGTTCCGTCTGCCCGACCGTCATCCACTGCCGTTCGCGCCCGCCCAAAACGGCTGGCTCGCTGGGGTCGAAGGCGAACTGCGACCACTGCTCGTAGCGGTCCTCCCAGCCCGGCGTGCCGACGACCAGCCCTCGGGTGTGGTGGCGCGGAAGGGCCCATGCCTCGGCCAGTTCAGGGTCGGTCACCACAAAGCCACGAAGCCCTCGCTAGACTGAGCTCTCGCCTCGGGTGCCCAGCGGTTAGGCGGGCTTGATGACGGCCGATAGGCCGTGCCAACACTCTCGTTTCATGTCCTCCCGACGAGAATCTCGACCACCAAGAGCATGAGGAACACAATCCCGAGGGCTGCGCCTATGGCATAGGCCACCAGCGAGCCGGCCGTGGCTACACCGTGGCTACATTTCGGGAATCAGAGAGGCCCTTCAGGATCACCTGAAGGGCCGTTTCACGCTCAAAGAGTTGGCTGGCGAGGAAGGATTCGAACCTTCAATCCCCTGATCCAGAGTCAGGTGCCTTACCGTTTGGCCACTCGCCAGTGACCCGGACAGGATAGCAGAGGCCGTGCACGGGTCCCCGTGCCACGCCGTCCGCGGGCACGCCATTTGGTAGCGTTGCGGAGCGACCCAGTGGCGCTCCAGCGTCACCCGCGCGGAAGGCAGGAGTCCTCGTGCCCGAGATCATCCACGGTATCGAGCGCCGGCCGCTGGAGGCCGGCAAGTCGCTCTTCGACTACGCGGACGAGGTCTCCATCGCCGTGCCCCAGTCGTGCGGGCGGTCCGGCCGCTGCCGGGAGTGCGTCGTCGAGGTCCGGCAGGGCGGCGAGGCGCTCTCGCCGCGAACGGAGGTGGAGGCCTACCTGCCCGATGACTTCCGGCTGGCCTGCCAGGCCTCGGTCGTGGCCACCGACCAGGACATCGAGTTCGCCATCATCCGCCGGCGCATGCACATCCTGGAGGCCACGGGCGAGACGGCCAGCGAGGTCGACCCGGTGGTCACCGTCGAGGGGGACGCGGTCCTTTATGACGGCGCGCCCATCGATCATGCGCGCGGTCGCCTGCTGGGCCTGGCCATCGACGTGGGCACCACGACCGTCGTCTTCCGCGTCATCGACCTCGTGACCGGCCACACGGTGACCGGGGGCGCCTTCGAGAACCCGCAGCGCTTCGGCGGCAGCGACGTCATGTCGCGCATCACCTACGAGGCGACGCATCCGGGTGCCCTCCGCCAGGCCCTGCGCCGCGCGCTCAACGGCGCGCTCAAGGAGGTCTACGCCGAGGCCGGCATCGACCGCCACTGCGTCTACGAGGCCATGGTCGTGGCCAACTCGACGATGCGCGACATGTTCTTCGACCTGGACGTGGCGCCCATCGGCCGCATGCCCTACAAGTCGGTCACCGAGCTGGCCATGGCGCGCGGCGAGGCTGACTCCACGTGGCTCACCCGGCTCGCCCACGAGCTGGGCGTCTTCATGAACCCGCATGGTCGGGTCGTCGGGGCGCCGCTGGTGGCCAGCCACGTGGGCGGCGACGTGGCCGCCGACCTGGTGGCCACCGAGCTCGGCCGGCTGTCCGGGACGACGATGCTCGTGGACATCGGCACCAACACGGAGATCGTGGTCAGCGACGGGCGGCGCATCGTGGCTGCCTCCAGTCCCGCTGGTCCAGCCTTCGAGGGCGGCCTGCTGCGCTTCGGCATGCCGGGCGCGGACGGGGCCATCGAGAAGGTGCGCATCGAGGACGGCGGCTTCGCCATCGAGGTCATCGGCGACGTCGCGCCGCAGGGCATCTGCGGCTCCGGGCTCGTGGACATCCTGGCCGAGCTGCGGCGGGTGGACTGGATGACACCCATGGGCCGTTTCACCGATGGGCGCGACGCCTATCCGATCGCCGCGGACCCGCTCATCACCTTCTCGCGCGCCGACGCCAGCCAGCTGGCCCAGGCCAAGGCTTCCAACGCTGCCGGCCAGCGCATCCTGCTGCGCCGGCTGGGGATCCACCCACAGCAGGTCGACCGCGTGCTTCTGGCCGGCGGCTTCGCCAATGCCATCGACATCGAGAACGCCATCGCCATCGGCTTCCTGGCCGACGTGCGGCCCGATCACGTGGAACGGGTGGGCAACGCCGCGCTCCACGGCGCGGTCATGCTCCTCCTCTCGCGGGCGCGGCGCCGGGAGCTGGGCGACCTCGTCGGCCGCATCGAGCACGTCGAGCTGGAGACGGAGCCCGACTTCTTCGGGCTCTTCGTGGAGGGCTGCCTCTTCGAACCGGTCGGCGTCGCATAGGCGACCCGGCTCGTCGATCGTTGCAGCCGGCCGGCCAGAGGCCGCCGACCGGGGGCCTTCGCCCGGCCGACTCGGCGTCCATCAGTGACACTAGGAGTTCCGGGTTAGTGGAACACAGCATCACGCTGCCATCAGCTCGGTGAGCCAGCCTTGGAGATGCTCGAGCGCCGGGACATGCTCGAAGCCACGGTCGGTGAAGGGCGTGCCGTCGTAGCGCTCCGCGGGGGTCTGCCAGCCGAGCTCGCCGTGGAGGCGGTGGTCGTCGTAGTAGAGCGCGAAGCGGGCCAGGCGTCGGCGGCGGCTTCGGGCGTCGGGAAGACCTCGCGGTCGAGCAGCTCGGCCTGGAGCACGCCCCAGAAGCGCTCGATCTTGCCGTTCGTCCAGGGCGAGTTCACCTGCGTTCGGACGTGCCGGATGCGCAGCTGCTCGAGCGTCCGCCCGAAGAGCGTGAGCACGCCCGGCATCCACACGACAACTTTTCATATCAGCATCCCAGCTCGAAGCAGTCGCCAGCCAGTCGAGGATGGGCTCCGCTTGCGGCCGGGGCAGGAGGCGCAGGCCGATGAGGAAGCGGCTGTGGTCATCGACGAGCCCGACGATCCAGACCTTCGTGTACTCGCCCCTGGCGCGCTGCAGGAAGAAGGGCCCCTTGATGTCGATGTGCCAGAGCTCGTCGGGCCGACTGCGCTCGTAGGCCGGGCCGTGCTCCCGGACCGAGGGGCGCGCCGTGCCAACTCGCGGGACGTAGGCGGGGACGCAGCAAGGAGATCAAGGACATGCGCATCGGCGTCGGTGCCGACATCAACGGCTACGAGCTCAAGGAGGTCGTCAAGGCGCACCTCGTCGGCCTCGGCCACGAGGTGGTCGACTTCGGTGTCGAGAGCGACCGGGACATCGACTACCCGGAGGTCGCGGAGCCGGTCGCCCGAGCCGTGGCCCGCGGGGAAGTCGAGCGCGCCATCCTCGTCTGCGGCACCGGCCTGGGCATGGCCATCGTGGCCAACAAGGTGCGCGGCGTGCGTGCCGCGCCCGTCACCGACCCCTACTCGGCGGAGCGTGCCATCCGCTCCAACGATGCCCGGGTCCTCTGCCTCGGCGGCCTGGTCACGGGCCGGAACGTCGCCACGCTCCTTGTGGACCACTGGCTGTCCGGCGAGTTCGCGGGTGGCAACTCAGGTCGGAAGGTGGCCAAGATCGAGGACCTCGACCGCCGCGAGGCGGCCCCCGAGGGATAGCGGAACACCAGGGACCACCGGGGTCCGCTCCTCAGTCAGTCGGGGCTCGGCTGCCACGCCGTCGGCGCGTCGGCGCCGCGTTCGATCACCCAGAAGCGATCTGCCTGCACGGCCTGCCACGGTCCCCAAGTCCCGTCGGGCCACTGGATGCGAACCTGGGCGCGCTTCGCGTCCCCAAGGCCGAAATGGATCCAGCTGGCCTGGCCACCGATGTGCCCGCCGCCCACGGTGAGCTCCCGCCGCTGGACCTTGCCGCCCGACCTGACCTCGATCCACGCCCCCACGGCGTCGACGTTGGGGCCCGGCTGCTGGAGCCGCAGCGCCAGCCAGTGACCCATGGGCACTGCCCGCTCGTCACCGCCCGCGCCGAGGTTGCGCCAGACCTGGACGAGCTGGCCCAGGTTCACCCTGACGATGTCGAGCAGGCCGTCCAGGTCCAGGTCGACGACGGCCGCGCCGCGGGCGCTGGCGAAGTCGACGAGGCCAGCCTGATCCGAGCGCTCGACGAATTGGCCGGACGGTGTGCCCAGCATCAGGCTGCTGGGGTCGGCCAACGCACGGTCGGGCATGGCCTCCACGTTGCCCTTGGTCACGAAAAGGTCCACGAGCCCGTCGTTGTTGACGTCCTGGAACTCCGGGTGCCAGGAAGTGGAGGGCCGCTTGTCCCTGCCGGCGACCGGAAAGCCTGATCCCACCCCAAGCTTGTCGGCGACATTCCTGTAGGTCGGACGATCCGGGCCCTCCGCCAGCGTCTCCAGCCGGTTGCTGAACATGCTTGACAGGTAGATCTCCGGGTAGCCATCGCCATCGAGATCATGGGATGCGATGCCCATGCCCCAGATCTTGACCCGCTCCCAGCCGTCCTTCTCGGTGTACTCCGTGGGTGGCTCGCCGACGCTCATGCGCCAGAGCTGCTCCTGTCCATCGCGCACATAGGCCTCCCGGTCGTTGCTGATGCGCAAGTCGCGACGCCCCACGCGGCCCCAGTCACTGAAGAGCATCGACAACGGGCACCAGCCGGGGGCCAGGACCACCGCCGGGCCGTACGCGGTGGCGTCCGGGGCGGGCTCGAAGAGGCGATTCTCACCGCATCCGGCCGTCAGCTTGCCGGACTCGTCCGTGGCCGTGTAGCTCCCGAACGCGAGCGTCGGCAGCCGGGCACCGGGCTCCCAGGTGGCGCTGAAGGCGGTCGTCCAGTCATTGCCGGGATCGAGCCCGATCCGTTCATTGGCCCGCTCGAAGCGGCACTCTCCCAGTCCTCGGAGCAGGACATTCTCACCGTGTCGCAGTGCGATGAGGTCAAGGTAGCCATCGCTGTCGACGTCGAGGGGGTAGGCGCCCGAGACCTGCGCCAGGTCGGTCGTCTCGTCGGGCAGGCGGGTGAAGCGCAGGGGGCCACCCACGGGACTCTCGTTGCGATAGAGCGCGGCCGGACCGCTGCCGCCAGCGAGGTACAAGTCGGGTCGGCCATCGTCGTCGCAATCGAGGACGGCCACTCCGCCTCCGACCACGAACTCGAAGCCGCCATCGGGCACCTCGTCCGTGACGCCGTAGCGGTAGACATGTTCGAGCCCGGAGGCGGCCGACTCATCCACGAACCGCGGCGTGGCCACGTCGTTGCGATGTGCAGCACCGGCCGGGGCAGCACACAGCAGGGCGACAGAGACGCAGACCGCGACGAGCGTCCCGATCGAACGGCTGTATTCCCGGCAGCTCATGCCGCCAGCACCCGCCGGTCGCGGACCGGCAGCGAGCGCACGCAGCGGAACAGAGCCTTCTCTGTCTGCCATTCGACGTGCCCGGTGGCCATCTCCAGTCGCGGCCATCGCTCCAGGAGGGCACGCAGTGCAACGCGGGCTTCAAGGCGAGCCAGGGGAGCGCCGATGCAGAAGTGGACGCCACTCCCAAAGGCGATATGGCGGTTCGGGTGCCTCGTGATGTCGAAGGACTCCGAGCGCTCGAAGTGGGCCGCGTCCCGGTTCGCTGCGCCAAGCAACTGGACGACGATCTGCCCCTCGCGCATGTGGTGCCCCTGGAACTCGCAGTCAGCCGCGACGCGCCGGAACGTGCGCTGGATGGGGCTCTCGACGCGCAGGCACTCCTCGATGGCCCCGGCCATGAGATCGCCATTGGCGCGCACTGCCGCCAACTGCTCGGGATGGCGCAGCAGCAAATAGAGGCCGTTGGCGATGAGGCTGGTGGTCGTCTCGTGACCGCCGATGAGGAACGTCACACATGTCGAGTAGATCTCGTCGAGCGTCAGTCGGTCGCCCGCTTCCTCGACGGCCACGAGGTTGGCTAAGAGGTCCTCGTGGGGTGTTGCCCGCCGCTCCGCGACGAGCTCGGCGATGTAGGCCCGCATCTCCGTGAGCGAACGGGCCGAGATGGGCACGGCCTCGGGGATGGCTCGACCCTGGCCCTGGAAGGCCACGATGTCGTCCGACCAGCTCCTGAAGCGGTCGCGGTCTTCTGGGCGCGCGCCGAGCAGCTCTGCGATGACGATGGCCGGAAGCGGATAGGCCAGGGCGGTCATGACGTCGAAGGGCTCACCCGGCTCGATGCGGTCCAGTAGCCGATCCACGATCCGTCCAATGCGCGGCTCCAGGGCGGCGATCATGCGCGGTGAGAAGGCCTGGCTGATGAGCGAGCGCATGCGCGTATGGTCGGGCGGGTCCGAGTGGATGAGCCCTGACGTGGAGAAGTGCTGGCGTAGGGGCTCCGCATCGGAATGCGCCGACGCCGGAAGCGCGTCGATGAGTTCCACGAGACGTCCACGGCTGGAGAAGCGGTCGTGATCGCGCAGCGAAACGACGACGTCGTCAAACCGCGTGATGAGCCAGGCGTCCCAGGCCTCGCTCCAGACCACCGGCGCCTCGTCGCGCAGGCGACGGTAGGCCGGATAGGGGTCCTGTGTGAACCCCTCATCGGTCAGGAGCGTGTCGAGCGGGACCACCGCCATGAACGTTCGTCCTTGCCTTCGTGGGTGCGCCCAGTGTACCGGTCTCGGTGTGGATGCGAATATACAGACCGACGCGGCGAGCGGACAGCGTTGCGCTCCCGAAGACCGTCTCCCAGTCCATCGCGCTCGTAGGCGGAAGCCCTGAGACAAGCCGCGGGCTCTGGCCGAGCGACGGGCTATCGACCCCGCTCGACCGTGATCACACCTCGTGGCTGGCCTGGAAGAGGGCCTCCAGGTTGGCCAACGGAACATCAGCCAGGACCGAGTTGGAGGGCGCCATGATGAGGGCATTGCCGAACGGCGCACCGAGTAGGTCGACCAGCCGGAGGACCGCGTCGCGTACCTGCCCGGGCGTGAGGGCGGGCAGGTGCTGCTCCGGCAGGCCGCCGGCGAAGGCCACCTGCCCGCCGAACTCGCGGGCCACCCAGGCGAGATCCAGCGCCTCCGACTGGAGCGGGTCGATGACGTCCACGCCGAGGTCCACCAGGTCGCCGATGATGGCCGCCACGTTCCCGCAGCTGTGGAAGATGACGTCCAGGTCAGCGTCCTGGGCCGCCCTGAACAGGCGCCGATACCGCGGCGCAAACACCTCGCGCCATGTCTCGGGCGAGATGAGCAGCGACCGCTGCGAGCCCCAATCGTCGGTCAAGAAGATGGCGTCCACACCAACCAACGACCCCCATCGATCGATGAGCGCGACCTGGTACTCGACGAGCGCGTCGAGGAGAGCGACGCTCTCCGCTCCGCCGGCCAGGAGATCCCGGAAGGCGTTCTCCATGCCACGCAGCTGCGCATAGCGTTCCCAGATGGCCTGGTGGGTGGTCCCAGCCAGGTAGTGGGTCGGAGCGAAGGCGGCGACGACCGGGAGGGCGGCATCGAAGCGCCCCGGGTCCCCAGGGTCCGGCATCCGCGAGGCGACGTATGAAGGCAGGTCCTCCCACCGGCCGATGGGGGCCGAGATGGTCGAAGCACCGGTCCCGCCCAGGGCATGCTGCCAGCCGACCCCCCATTCGTCGACCCAGCTCGCATCCTCCGTCAGCAGGCGCACCGGGTCCAGTGGTTCTGCCAGGCCCTCCGGCTGGTAGCCCACGAACATGTCGTAGGGGGCCACGTGGACCACGTCATCGGGATAGGCCACGAACAGGTCGGCCAGCGTGTCGCCATGGCGCAGGATCACGTCGTTGGAGAGTCGCCTGAGGCGCACGGGGCAGCGCTCCGCCCCATGACGCCGGACCGCCGATCGCACCCACGCCTTGGTAGGGGACGCGGCCCGCTGCGCCGCATCCACTCGCTCGTTGAAACGCTGGATGACCAGCCGCGCGTCCACGTCGCTCACCGTCAGCCGATCGTCCCTGTCGTTTCGCTCAGCCGACCGGGTAGGCTCCCATCTCCATGGCCGCCTCGAACATGGCCACCACGTTCTCCGGCGGCACCTCGGACTGGATGTTGTGGCCGGGAGCCAGCACGTAGCCGCCGCCGGGGCCCAGCGTCTCGACGCGCCGCTTCACCTCGTCGCGGACGCCCTGGGGGGAACCGAAGGGCAGCACGGCCTGCGTGTCGATGGCGCCCCAGAACAGCAGCTCGTCGCCGAACTCCGCCTTGAGAGCCGCCGTGTCGCCCATGCCCTGGGCCGAGACCTGCATGGGGTTCAGGGCTTCCACGCCCATCTCGATGTAGTCGGCCAGCAAGTCGTGGATGGCTCCGTCGTTGTGCATCATGATGTGCGCGCCGGTCATGCCCTTGATCGAGGTCAGGAAGCGGGCGTGGTAGGGCTTCACGAGCTCGCGGTACATCTCCGGCTTCATGTAGGGCCGGTCCTGGAAGCCCATGTCGTCGTAGAAGAGGAACACGTCGACCTGGTCGCCGATCTGCGCCAGGGCCTGCCGGGCGATCCCCGTGATCGTCTCCACCACCTTGTCCATGACGGCTTCCGCCCGCTCGGGCGCGGCGATGAGGTCCATCAGCCAGGGGGCGAAGCCGCGGAGCCGCTGGCATTCGCGGATGACCCCGTAGTGGAAGTCGAAGACGATCGCGTAGTCGGTCTCGGCTCGCAGTCGGGCGACCCGTTCTGCCAGGTCTGGGTAGCGGCGGGGGTCATCCGCGCTGGGGTAGCCATCCCAGTCCAGGATGTCCCTGACGGTGATGTCATCCCGTTCGAGCGGGCCGGCCAGAGCCGCGGGTTCACCGCCGTCGGAGCGCACCCACGTGACGCCCCACTCGTCCCGGTACGAGTCGTCGCCCAGCTGTTCCCAGGCCTCCAGGCACTCGAGGCCGACCTGCACGAAGTCGGCACCCATGCGGCGCCGGAAGGCCTCGCCCGGGATGACCATCCCGGAGGCCCGGTTGGTGCCGAGGTCCTCCTCGACGGGGAGGCCCCAGATCTGGCGGACACCTTCATAGACTCCGCGATGGATGAGGCTGGCTCCGGTGGCGGCGATGTCGAGGGGAATGCGGTCTGGCTCCTCGTGTGCGAAGGCCGCCAGGGCTCGCTGTCGTGAGGTCATCCCGCCCATTCCATCCCTCCTCGTTGCGCCACCGGTGCCGGCTCGGCCCGGGCGCGTTGGTCCCCTCACGCGGGGCGTTCGACCACGGATCATGTCATCCAGAGTTGCGTACCCGACGGGGCGCCGCTATCGTGCCATTGATGCGAGCATACACACCTCGGGTCTGGACCGTCCGCGCGGTCATGGGTCCGGCATGCCCAGCGGCATGCGCTCCATCCACCCGGAGCCCAGGCTCCACCTGATGTCGCTGCGTATCTGCGTCATCGGGGACTCGATCGCGGCGGGCACCGGCGACAGCCGCTGTCTGGGCTGGCACGGTCGCCTGCTCGGCCCCCTGCTGCGGGGCGGTCGCGACGTGACCATCTACGACCTCGGCGTCCGTGGCGACACGTCACAGGACGTTGCGGTGCGTTGGCAAGCAGAGGCGTGCGTGCGTCTCCCAGGCATCTTTCCCGCCGCCGTGGTCTTCGAGTTCGGTCTGAACGACTGCACGGTGCGCACGCAGTCCGGCGGCATGGCCGCACGGCGCGTGCCCATGGAAGCGACGCTCGCGACGACCGCCGCGATCCTGGCGGAGGCGGCCGCACAATGGCCGACGATGATGATCGGGCCGGCGCCTGTCGACGATGCACGGGACGGCCCGCAGTTGGTGCCCGGCGTGAAACAGCGGACACGAAACGCGGACATCCACGCCATTGACCAGCACCTCACGGCGGTGGCCGTGGGGGTCGGCTGCCCGTACCTGCCCGTCTTCGAAGCGCTGCTCGGGGACCCGCGCTGGCAGCGCGCCATCCGTGGTGGCGACGGCATCCACCCAGCCGACGAGGGCTACGCTGTGCTCGCCGAGCTGATAGACGGCTGGACCCACTGGCAGGCCCTCGTCGAACGCCACGAGCCGGGCGAACAGATCCGGCCACGGCGGGCGCTCCGATCGATAGGGTTCCCGGGACCCCCGAGAGTTGACGGAGGACCCTGATGGCTTCGCGTTCGGTGACTGCAGCCGTGCTCCGGGCTGCTGGCAAGCCGCTCAGCGTGGAGCAGCTTTCCCTGTCCGCCCTGGGCCCGCGAGACGTCCTCGTGCGCATGGGTGCGGCCGGCCTGTGTCACACCGACCTGGAGGTCATGCGCGGTGTCATCCCCATGCCACTGCCCATGGTCCTGGGCCATGAGGGAGCGGGAGTGGTCGAGGACGTTGGCGCAGCTGTCGAACGTGTCAAGCCTGGCGACCACGTGGTCTGTTCCTGGAACCCGGCCTGCGGCCATTGCTTCTACTGCAGCCGAGGCCAGCCCCTCCTGTGTCAGGTGTGCGGTCGGGCGGCCGGCGCCGGCACGCTGCCGGACGGCCGGATGCCACTCTCCGATGCGCTCGGGCCGGTGCACCAGTTCATGTTCACCGGTTCGTATGCCGACCACGCCGTCATCAACGAGGCTGCGGCCGTGTCCGTACCGGCCGAGCTGCCCTTCGGTGTGGGGGCTGCGATCGGGTGCGGGATCAGCACCGGGATCGTGCCGGCGCTCCGCTCGACCACCGCGTCCGAGCCGGGCTCGCTCATCGTGGTCGTCGGCTGCGGCATCGTGGGACTCTCGGTCGTCGCGGGAGCCCGCCTGGCAGGTGCGCGGAGGATCGTGGCCGTGGATCGCTCGTCCGACCGCCTGGAGCGAGCGGGACGGATGGGCGCCGACCTGGTGATCGACGCCAGTCGCGAAGAGCCGATCGGGGCCATCCAGGCACTGACCGCTGGCCGTGGCGCAGACCATGTCTTCGAGGCGGCCGGCAACGCTGCCGCGATGCGCACTGCCTTCGAACTGGTTCGTCCCGGCGGCGAACTCACGCTCCTGGGCAAGCTCGCGATGGGCGACGACCTGTCGATCCGGTTCGGCAGCCTCATGGGCAACAAGACCGTCCAGCGTCTGGCTTACGGCGGCGCACGACCAGAGCGGGACTTCCCGACTATCGCCCGGCTCTACCTGGAGGGTCGCCTGCCCCTCGACCTTCTGGTGGACCGTGAGGTGGCGCTGGCTGACGTCGAGGCGACGTTCGGCGACGTCGAACGCGGCGCGGTGATCAGGGCCGTGGTGCGCTTCGACTGAGCGGACTGCGTCGCGGATCGCTCAGTCGACGTGGCTGACCACGCTGAGGAAGGGAAAGTGACCCTCGTCGGAGAGGCGCTCCGCGACGATGCCCTCGAAGAGGGCCGACCACCGCTGGTTGACCTCCATGGGTTCGAGACGTCCGTAGCAGGTGATGGGGTCGGGGTCGCACTCGGCGTAGTAGAAGACCTCCGTCCCTCGCCGGAAGCCCGTGGAGTTGCGGATGCCGCAGGCATGCATGGCCTCGACCATCTCCGGCCACACCACGGCGTGGCGGCGATCGTATTCCTCCTCAGTCCCCGGGACGAGCTGGATGGAGAACAGGGAGTGCTGCATCGCCCTCTTGGACCTCCGTCGCGCGTTGCGGCCCGGAGTGTGACGCTGCTCCTGGGCTCAGGCGCGCGCTCGACTTGTGCCGGCCGTCACAGGCGAGTATCCTAGCACGTATGCATACAGGCTCTCGAGGGAGAGGGAGTTGACCCACGCGAGCACGGACCGCGCAGAAGACGCTGGCCCGACCTACGCCCTCGAGATGACGGGCATCAGCAAGCGATTCCCAGGGGTCCAGGCGCTCGCAGGCGTCGACCTGCGCGTGTCCGCTGGTGAGATCCATGCGGTCGTGGGCGAGAACGGCGCCGGCAAGTCCACGCTCATGAAGATCCTGGCCGGGGCCTACGAGGCGGATGCGGGCTCCATCCTGATGGACGGCAAGCTGGTCTCCTTCTCGTCGCCGCACGAATCGCAGGCCTTGGGTGTCGGGATGGTCTTCCAGGAGTTGAACCTGGTCGCGGACCTGTCCGTCGCTGAGAACATCTACCTCGGCCGGCAGCCCGTCCGGCGCTTCGGGATCGTGGACCGTCGCGGACTTCGGAATCAGGCGACGGCTCTCCTCGCCAGTCTCGGAGCCCCCATCGACGCCACGTCGTTGGTGCGCGACCTGTCGGTGGGCCAGCAGCAGATGGTGGAGATCGCCAAGGTCTACAGCCAGGACCCGCGCATCCTCGTCCTGGACGAGCCGACCTCGGCGTTGACCGAGCATGAGACGGACATCCTCTTCGCCACCCTCCGGAGGCTGCGCAGCGAGGGCATCGCCATCATCTTCATCTCCCATCGACTGAAGGAGGTCCTGGCGATCGCCGACCAGGTCACCGTGCTGCGGGACGGCAAGCTCGTGGGCTCGCGATCCATAAGCGAGCTGACGGCGGCAGGGATCGTCACGATGATGGTCGGGCGCGACGTCTCCGACCTCTTCCCCAAGGCTGTCGTCGACATCGGTGACGTCGTCCTCGAGGTCCGGGGCTACAGCCGCTCGGGCGTCTTCTCGGACGTCTCCTTCACGGTCCGTGCCGGCGAGGTGCTTGGCCTTGCCGGTCTCGTCGGCGCTGGGCGCACGGAGGTCGCCCGCAGCATCTTCGGCCTCGATCCCCACGACGCCGGCGAGGTGCTCATCGACGGCCAGCGGGTGCGCGTCCGCGGCCCTCGCGATGCCGTCAAGGCCCACATGGGATACGTGCCGGAGGATCGCAAGAAGGACGGCCTCGTACTGGGTCTCTCCGTGCGCAGCAACACCGTCCTCTCGGTCCTCTCGGACCTGGCGCGCGTGGGCTGGATCACGAAGCGCATGGAGATGCCTACGGTTGGCGCCATGATCGAGCGTTTCCAGCTGCGTCCCCCGGACCCAGAACGGACCGTGGCCACGCTCTCGGGCGGCAACCAGCAGAAGGTGGTCATCGGACGCTGGACGGTCGCGACCCCCCGCGTGCTCTTCCTGGACGAGCCCACGCGCGGCGTGGACGTGGGCGCGAAGGCAGAGATCCACCAGCTCATCGGCGAACTGGCGAGGCAGGGCGTGGCCATCGTCATGATCTCCTCGGAGCTGCCCGAGATCCTCGCCGCCAGCGACCGCATCCTGGTGCTGCACGAGGGAACCATCACCGGCGAGCTGTCACGCGCTGAGGCGACCGAAGAGCGCATCATGATGGCCGCCACTGGCCAGGCATTCGCGGCGGCCTGAGATGAGTCCGCTGCTGGCTACCCAGCCCGGCGTAGAGCCCACCGCGAGCGTGCCGCTGACCAGCTCGGCGCGCACGCGGACGCTCATCCAGAACTACGCCATCTTCCTCGTCTTCATCGTCCTGTTGCTTGTCGGCGCACTCCTCTCGGACCGCTTCCTGTCGACGCAGAACCTGCTGAACATCGGACAGTCGGTGGCCTTCACGGGCTTCGCAGCCCTGGGCATGCTCTTCGTCACCAGCAGCGGCGGGTTCGTGGACCTGTCCATCCCGGCAAGCATGGCCGCCTCGGGCATCATCGCGCTCGCGGTGATGCCCACCCTGGGGGTGCTCGGGGGCGTCATGGCGGGCATCGTTGCCGGCATCGTCATCGGTCTCGTGAACGGCATCCTCATCGGTGTCTTCCGCACCAACCCGGTGCTCACCACGCTGGGCACCAACGTCGCTGCCATCGGCATCTCGCTCATCTTCACCCAGGGCGACATCGTCTACAGCGACAACGAGTTCTTCTCCCAGTTCGCCCAGGACCGCACACTTGGGATCCCGAATACGCTCTGGATCCTGGCGGCCGTCGCGGTCGTGGCGCACGTCATCCTGTCGAACACCGTCCTGGGCCGCTGGATCTATCCAACCGGCGGCAACTACGCGGCCGCCCGGGCCGCCGGCGTCCCCGTCCGGCGGGTGATGGTCTCGGTCTTCGTCATCTGCGCCACCTTCTCGGCCATCGGCGGCATCCTTCTGGCCTCCATCAACGAGAGTGCCCGCTCGGGTGCCGGCGCGGGCCAGGAGTTCAACGCCATCGCCGCGGTGGCCATCGGTGGCAACAGCATCTTTGGCGGTGCGGGCACCGTGCCCCGGACGATCATCGGCGTGCTCATCGTGGGCGTCCTCAACAACCTCATGATCCTGCTGGGCATCCCAGCCGAGTCGCAGAACATCGTGAAGGGTGCCCTCATCGTGGGCGCGGTCTTCCTCGACCTGCGCCTGAGGAAGTGATCTCATGAGCCCACGGACCCTGCGCTTCATCGCCGAGAACCGCATCTACATCTTCCTTGCGGTCGCCTTCGTGTTCGCGCTCATCTTCATACCCGACATCCGCAGCGTCGCGGCCCTCAAGAACATCATGGCCCGTGCCTCCATCGAGGGCATCATGGCCGTGGGCATGACCGTGGTCATCCTGTCCGGCCAGCTTGACCTGTCGGTCGGCTCCGTCCTCGCCCTCAGCGGCGTCGTGGCCCTCGGCCTCCAAGGTGACATCGGCCCCATCCCAGCGGCCCTCGTCGGCATCGCGGCCGGGGGGCTGATAGGGGTCGTGAACGGCGCCCTCGTCGTCAAGGCCGGCATCAACTCGTTCATCGTCACCCTGGCGACCATGATCGGCGTCCGGGGCGTGGCCATGACCCTCTCCGACGCTGCGCCCATCCGCGGGGCGGATGCCAGCTTCGGCGCCAGCGTGGACCGCGCGCTCTTCGGGCCACTGGCAGAGCAGCTGGGCACCTTCCTGACGCCGCGCATCCTGATCTTCCTGGCCCTGCTGTTCGTGGCGCACCTCTTCCTGCTGCGGGTGCGCCAGGGTCGCAACGTCTATGCCGTGGGTGGCAACGCGGAGGCCGCGCGCCTGTCGGGCATCCCGACCTCCAGGTACACCTTCGCCGCATTCGTCTTCTGCGGCCTGTGCGCCGGCCTGGCCGGCACCGTCCTCGGCCTGAGCCTGAACACAGGCTCCCCCGTGGTAGGCACGGACAGCGGCCTGCGCGTCATCGCGGCCGTGGTCATCGGCGGCACGGCCCTGACCGGTGGCTCGGGTTCGATGATGAAGACGCTCATGGGCGTCCTCCTGCTCGCCCTCGTCAACACGGCTATGAACCAGGCGGCCGTGCAGGTCTGGGTCCAGGGCATCGTCCTGGGCATCATCCTCATCCTCGTCGTGCTCATCGATGCCATCTACAGCGCGTGGCGCACGCGCCTCGTCATCGCCGGCCAGCTCGGATCGACGCGAGCGGTCACCTGACGGCACCCTGCGGTCGCAGATAGGAGGAGGACACCGCGAGCTCACCCGACCCCCCTCGTGACACGGAGGAGTCACGAGACCAGGCTTCTCTCAGGACCCGACATGACATGAGGAGTACCCGATCGACATGAAGACCAGCCTCAAGGCCATCGGCCTCGCCGCCACGTTGACGATCGTTGCGTCCGGACTCGCGGTCCCTGTGGCCGCGCAGGATGAATCTCCTGCGGCAGCCGCAGAGATGACGGCCACCGCGTGTCTCCTGGCTCCCGCCTCTACCACTCCCTACTCGTCACGGATCAACAAGCAGATCCAGGACTACGGTGCCGAGAAGGGCATCGAGGTCACCGTCCTGTCCGCGGAGGGTGACTCAGCGGTCCAGGTCGACCAGATGCGTGACTGCATCGCCCAGGGCGTCGATGGCATCATCCTGATCGCCAACGACACGGAGGCCCTCTGTCCTGTCCTCCAGGAGGCCAAGGACGCGGGCATCCCGGTGCTGACCTCCAACGCCGGCGTGAGCTGCACGGATCTCGTGCAGGGCTTCACGGGCCCCAACTACACCCTCCAGGCCCAGATCATGGGCAAGTACACCTGTGACACGCTGCTGCCGGACGGAGGCAACGTGGCCATCGTTTCCGGAGCCCTTGGCTACTCCGCCACGATCGAGCGCACGGATGGCTTCACCAGCACCATCGCCGAGCTCTGCCCGGACAAGGTCACCGTGATCGACACGCAGCCGACCGACTGGTCCCGACAGAGCGCGCTGCAGATCGCGCGTGACTATGTCACCAAGTACGGCGACACCCTGGACATGATCTATGCAGAGGACGACACCCTGGCCGCAGGCGTGGCTGAGGGCCTCGAGCAGTCCGGCCTCGCAGCCGGCGACGTCCTACTGACCGGCATCGGTGGCAACGTGGACGGCTTCGACCTGATGACCAACGGCTGGATGCAGGCCACCATCTACCAGTCCCCCGTCATCGACGGGACGCTGTCCGTGGACACCATGCTGCGCATCCTGGCCGGCGAGACCATCGAGTCCAACATCCCCATCGATTCCCCGGTCATCACGCCGGACAACATGGCCGACTTCGAGCCGGCCTACTAACCAGGGCCCCAGCGCACGGCTGACGGGTGGTCAGCAACGACCACCCGTCAGCCCGCAGATCCTCGATGGCGAGCCGGTTCCGATCCTCCAAACCGGCTCGCCATCACCTTCACATGGCGTGACGCGGAGATCGACGACATGCAGCCTCGAGTGGCCATCATCACCGGATCGTCCAAGGGCATCGGCGAGGCCAGCGCCCGGCGCTTCCTGGCTGAAGGCGCGACCGTCGTCGGCATCTCCACCTCGCCACCCGATGAGCCACTGGCTTCCCATCCGCGCTTCCACGCCGTCATCGGCGACGTGGCCGATCCTGCCGCGTGGGACCGCGTCCTCGGCCATTGCCGGGAGATGGGAATGCCACCCACGAGTCTCGTCCTCAACGCCGCCCGGGCCCGCATCGGCACGGTCCTGAGCGTGAGCATGGACGAGTGGCGCCAGCAGTTCGAGGACAACTTCTTCGGAGCCGTGCTGGGGACCAAGGCCTGCTTGCCTGACATGATCGCCGCCGGCGGCGGCACGGTCGTCGTCGTCTCGTCAGTCAACGGCTGGATGGCAGAGCAAGGCCTGATCGCCTACTCCTGCACGAAGGCCACGCTCATCGAGTTCGCCAGGAGCCTGGCCGTGGACCATGCGCGCCAGGGCATCCGGGCCAATGTGGTGGCTCCCGGAGCCACCGACACGCCGGCCTTCCGCCGGGCCATGGGCACGGCCGAGGACCCCGAGGCCTGGATCGCCGAGCGTGCGGCCCGCAACCCGCTGGGTCGCATCCTGAGCGCCGACGAGGTCGCCAACGTCGTGTGGTTCCTCTCCACGGACGAGTCGGCCGGGATGACCGGGGCCGTCGTGGCCGTCGATGCCGGCCTGTCCGTCTCGTTCGACTTCCGCGACCCCGAGAGCCACGGCTATCGGGAGACAGGATCGTGATGCCGTCCCGCTCGCGAAGGCGGCTCCCATGACGAACGCGGTCGAGCCCGGGGCCTTCGACGCGCTGCTGGCCGACCCGGGCTACTTCCAGGATCCCTACCCGGCCCTGTCCGTGATCCGCGAGGCCACGCCGCTCTACTGGAGCGAGGCCTGGGGCGTCTGGGTGGTGACGCGGCACGAGGATGTGCTGGCGGTCTTCAAGGACCCCGGTCGCTTCTCCAACGCTGGCCGCTTCAGCGCCTACCTCGACCAGCTGCCGGCGGAGGCGGCCCCCCACGTCGAGCCGCTCCGACGCCACTACGCGACGGGCATGCTGCAGTCCGACCCGCCCGCGCACTCGCGTCTGCGTCCGCTCATCAACAAGGCCTTCACCCCCCGCACGGTGGAAGCTTCACGTGAGCGCATCACGGCCATCATCGAGGCCCTCGTGGCCGGCTTCCGCGAGCGCGGGCGTGCCGACCTGCAAGGCGAGTTCGCCTACCCGCTGCCGGCCATCGTCATCTCCGAGCTGATGGGCGTGCCCGAGGGCGACCGCGAACTCCTCATCGAGCTCTCCGACGGGGTGGTCGGCATCCAGCGGTCCGGTCGTGCCGCCGTGGACGAGCACCTGGTGCGCTCAGCCGAGTCGATCGTGCGGATCGAGGACTACTTCCGCGATCTCTGCCAGGAGCGTCGCCGGAGGCCCGGCGACGACCTCGTCAGCGCCCTTGTGGACGCCGAGGAGGCGGGCGACCGACTCTCTGAGCCGGAGCTCATCTCGATGTGCACGACGCTCATGATCGCCGGGCACGAGACGACGCGGAACCTCATCGCCAACGGCATGCTGACCCTCCTGCGGCGACCAGACGACCTGGCACGGCTGCGCAGCGACGAGGGGCTTCTGGCGACGGCCATCGAGGAGATGCTGCGCTTCGAAAGCCCCATCCAGCGGGGATGGCGGCGCGTGGCCGCGGACCTCGAGCTGCACGGTGAGCGGCTCCGGCAGGGCCAGCTCGTGTATCTCATGATCGGTGCTGCCAATCGGGACCCGCGCGTCTTTGATGACCCTGACCACTTCGACCCGTCGCGACAGCCGAACCGCCATTGCGCCTTCGGCCACGGCATCCACTTCTGCGTCGGGGCACCGCTTTCGCGACTTGAGGCCCGGATCGCCTTCCCTGTCCTCCTGGCGCTGCCCGGCCTGGAGCTGGCCTCGGACGAGGTGCGCTGGACGCCGTCGGTGACCCATCGGGGGCTCGAAGCGCTGGAGGTGACCTTCGATCGCTGAGTCGCTGCGCTGCTCGCTCAATGTCAGCTTCCACTTCCCGGGCCTGCCCCTGGAGGAGGCGCTGGACGGTGCCGTTGCGGCTGGCTTCCACACGATCGAGCTCTTGGACCCCTATGCGCCCGACCTCGATGACCTGGAGGGAGCGCTGCGACGACGTGGACTGCGCCTGGACCTCTTCAACCTGCCCATGGGGGACTTCCTGGCCGGCGACCGGGGCTTCGCCGGAGACCCCAGGCGCAGGCTGGAATTCCAGCTTGGCGTGGACCGAGCCATCGTCATCGCCGAGCGCCTGGGGGCCAGCAAGGTCAACGCCCTGGCCGGCCGTCGCCTCCCGGAGCTGTCAGAGTCGACGCAGCTGGCCTGCCTCATCGAGCAGCTGGCTGAGGCAGCCGACCGACTGTCGACCGTGGGCGTCGCCGTCAACACCGAGCTCCTCAACCCCATCGAGAACGCCGGGTTCCTGCTCTCGGACCTGGCACGCACACGATCGATCATCGATGCCCTCGACGGGCGGGTGGGGTTGCAGCTGGACGTCTATCACCTGCAGCGGACGCAGGGCGAGCTCCTGCCCACCATCGCGGCCTGCGCCGGCATCACGCGACACGTCCAGATCGCCGACGCGCCGGAGCGCACGGAACCCGGTAGTGGCGAGATCAACTACGTGACGGTGCTCGGGGCCATCGCCGACAGCGGTTATCGCGGCCTCGTTGGCTGCGAGTTCCGGCCCAGCCAGCCTGGTATCGACCCCTTCGCATGGATGGATCGGCTGGGCGTGGTGAAGGCCTGAGGATGGACGGCACATGACGAAGCGCGGAGAAGCAGGACCCGGCGGCGCGCGCCCGCCAGCATCGAGGCGCTACGGCGTCGCTGGCCCCGGCGCGGCCGGTATGCTGTCCAGTGTGGCTCGATCGACACGTGGCGCCCAGGCGTACGTCCCCCAGTACGTCCAGATCCGGGATGAGATCACCCGGCGCATCGAGGCTGGGCAGTTCCGACAGGGAGACCGCATCCCCTCCCTGAGGGAGATGTGCGACGAGTTCGGCGTCTCCAGCATCACCGCACGCCGGGCACTCCTGGACCTGCTCAACGAGGGCATCGTGGAGCGCCGCGGCGGGCTGGGCGCCTTCGTCACGGGCATGCGCCGTCGGCTGCGCATCGCGGTCGTGATCATCGGCTACAACGAAAGCGCCTGGCGCCAGAACAGCGGTTCATTCGGTCAGCTGGTGGGCGGGATCGCCTCGTCGATGTGGGAGCACGACGCGCTGCTCACGGTCCTGCCCGTCAACGATCCGATGACAGCCTCGCTGGCCATCCGACAGCTGCTGCACGACCAGCCCGTCGACGGGCTCCTGTTCCGGGTCGCCGGCGACGTCGACTGGCGGGTCGTGGAGATCCCCGCCGAGCAGGAGTTGGGTGCCGTGCTCATCAAGCGCACTCCACCCGGCGCGGGCGTCCCCGCCGTGCTGCCCGACGCGCGACGAGCGGGCAGCCTGGCGGTGGAACACCTGTACGGCCTTGGTCACCGACGCATCGGGCTGCTCACGGCGACCGCGTCCACCGACACCTACCGCGACCACAAGGCGGGCTTCATCGCGGCCCTCGAGCGCCAGGGCATCCGGGTCAGCCGCGATCTCGTCTGCGAGGTGCGCAGTGTCTTCGACGAGGATCGCCGCGCCGCCGCCGAGCGGCTCCTGCGGCTCGAGCCACGCCCCACGGCCATCGTCTGCAACGCCGATTTCCTGGCCCTCGACGCCTACGAGGCCGCGGCCGAGCATGGCCTGATCATCCCGGACGACCTCTCTATCGTCAGCTTCGACGACATGGAGTTCGCACAGCATCTGCAGCCGCCGCTGACGACCGTCCGACTCTCCTACTACGACCTCGGTCGCGCCGCTGCCTCGACGCTCTTCCGCGTCCTCGAGGGCGACGAGGTGCCCACGGTCCAGGAGCTCCCCGTCGAGCTCATCGTCCGGGAGTCGACGGCACCCCCGCGCCCGGCACAGCCCGCCTGATCCACGCGCCGGGCTCACCCGACGGCGCAGGTTCCCGCATGCGCGGGCGGCCGCGTATCATGCTAGGTATGTATACACGCATACCTGCTGCGTCGGCCTCAGCCGGCTTGACCCCGCCAGCCGGTCGCCTATCCTCCCGCGAACGTGTCCTCACGGCGCTCGACCACCGCGAGCCAGACCGGGTGCCCTACGACTTCGGCGGCACCTTCGTGACGGGCACCCACCACGTGGCCTATCGGCGGCTTCGCGATCACCTCGGGTTGTCAGCGGACGTGGAGATGGCCGACGTGCGCCTGGGGTTGGCCTGGGTCGGCCGGGACGTCCGCGATCTCCTGGGTGTGGACACCGGCATCGTGGCCACCCAGCCCCCAGACCCGGCCAGCTGGCACCTGGAGATCCGCGATGCCGGCGAGTACCTGGAGCTGACCGACGAGTACGGCATGGACTGGCGGCAGCCCAAGGATGGCGGGCTGTACTTCGACCTACACCGCAGCCCGCTCGCCGACGCGGAGACAGCTGCCGACGTGGCCCGCCATGCCTGGCCGGACCCGACTGACCCGCATCGCTTCACGCAGCTGCGCGCGGACTGCGAGCGTGTCGTCTTCGAGGAGCAGCGGGCATCGGCCTGCAAGGGCATCATCCCGGGCACCCTCGAGGTATCCCTCTGGATGCGCGGCTTCGAGCGCTTCTTCATGGACCTCGTGCTCGACCCCGGCCTGGCCGGGGCCATCCTCGACAAGGCCCTCGAGATCAAGCTGCGCTACTGGCAGTCGGTCTTCAACCACATCGGCGACATCCTTGACGTCGTCTACGACGCTGATGACTACGGCAGCCAGACGGCGCCGCTCATCGCGCCCGACCTGTGGCGCAAGATGGTCAAGCCGCGCATCAGCGAGCTCTACGCCTTCGTCCATGCGAACAGTCGGGCCAAGGTGTTCCTCCACTCCGACGGCGCCATCAAGTCGCTCATCCCCGATCTCATCGAGGCCGGGGTGGACGCACTCAACCCGGTGCAGTTCACCGCCGAGGGCATGGACATCGTCGAGCTCAAGCGCGAGTTCGGCCGCGAGCTCGTGTTCTGGGGCGGCGGGATCGACACCCAGAAGGTGCTGCCGTGGGGTACTCCCGAAGAGGTCCGCGAGCAGGTCATGCGGAACGTGGAGGTGCTGATGCCTGGCGGTGGCTACGTCTTCGCCACCGTGCACAACGTCCAGGCCGATGTCCCGCCGGAGAACCTCGTGGCCATGGTCGAAGCCCTCCGCGAGGTTGGCGTCTATCGCTAGCGGACGCCACTCCCAGGGGCCATTCGCGACGCCTCGATGGCGTCGCGGACGGCTGTCCAGCCAGCGATGAAGGCGTCCCGGAAGTGCTGCACGGGGCCGAAGCCCTCGAACTCCTCCACCTTGAGTGCGTCGATGTCCAGCGCTCGTCGGAAGTCTTCGAAGCTGGCCGACAACTGCCCGAGGATGTCCGATGGCGCCGGGTCATCCACGGTCTCGCGTCGCTCCGGGTCGGCCGCCAGGACCTCCTCGAAGGTCGACCAGTTCACGGTCGCAGCATGGTTCCCGCCGACCAGACCGGTCAGATCCGCGATCGTGCGAGCGCCGCCGTAGAGCAGCTGCACGGGATAGGCTCGCTCGTCGACGAGGTGCTTCGCAGCCCGTGACCAGACGACCCCGGCCCATTGCGTCACCTCGGGGGAGACGGCGAGTCCGTCGCGGTCAGCCAGCTTGCGAAGGTGATCCCCGAAGATGCCGGTGATGGGCGCCATGATGAACACCGGGCGTTGCCCGCTCTCGTCAGCGGCGCGGCGGTACCGCTCACAGGTCTCCGCCACCTGGGCGAGGCTGAAGACCTCGGTCATGAGTGTGGGGCAACCTTCGCGCACGAGGCGATCGAAGGCCTCAAGCCCGGGGCCCGTGGCCGGGATCTTGGGGATGCAGTTGACCCCCAGCCCACGCGCCATGCGCGCGGCTTCGAGGATGTGCTCCATGTCGGTGTCCAGCTCGGGGGCACCCTGGAACGAGACCCATCCCTCGCGGCCCCCGGAGGCCTCGAACCGCGGCAGGAAGTGTGGGAGGATGCGGGCTACGAGGCGTGCCTGGACCTGGGCGACCGCGTCATCTCCAGCCGCGCCGTCCGCCGCGACCGCGGCGATGTCGGCCTCGACCTCATTCGGCGCACGCTTCAGCAGACTGCCGCCGTACGCCGGGTTGGTCGTGCAGGCCACGGCACCCTGCGCCAGCGCCAGCCCGATCTCCTCCTGAGTGGGGTTGTTGACCCAGACACGGCTCGGCGTCTCGCGAGCGAGCCAGCCGAAGTAGTTCTCCGTCATGCGTATGCCTCTCCCTGCAAGTCCGACGTCGGTGTCTGATGACCTTGCTCTGGGTCCCCCGACCCTGATATGCTTGCATGCACACATCACATAGGCAAGTCCGGTCTCGTGCACACGCGGCAGCCTGGCCGGGTACGAGGGAGCGATGGAGATGACGAGCCCGACTTCACCGGGTCAAGCGACGGACGCGGTCACGGTCGGTGCCGCGGTCGCCAGCCAGCGGTCGGCTGCGCTCGCGGCGCTCATGCGCGTCCCGCCACCCATCGTTCAGGTCTCGATCGACGTGCCCACCGTCGAGCAGGCCATCGAGATCGGGCACATGGCCGTCCGGGCCGGCGTCGACCTGCTCGAGTTCGGGACACCCATCGTGCTCTACGAGGGCCTCTCCGTGCTGGATCGCTTCAAGGCGGCCTTCCCTGATCGGCCCGTCCTGGCTGACGTCAAGATCGTCGACGGTGCCCGGAAGTACGTCGTGTCAGCGGCCGAGAAGGGCGCCGACTTCGTGACCATCTGCGGAGTGGCCAGCGACGCCAGCATCCACGAGGCGCTGGCTGGCCAGCGCGACACCGGCATCACCGTGATGGTCGATCTGTATGCCGCCCCGGACCCCGTCCAGCGGGCGATCGAGGTGGTGGGCATGGGCGCCCAGGTCGTGCTCGTCCACTACGGTGGCGACGCGCGCGCAGAGGACCCCACGGCCGACGACACCCTGTCCGTGCTGCCTCGCGTGAAGGCCGCCGTTGGGGTCCCCGTGGGGGTGGTCACCTTCGACCCCGAGGGCGGTGCGGCAGCCGTGACCGCCGGAGCTGACATCGTGCTCATCGGCCACCCCTATCTGGTGGGACCCCATGCAGAACCGATGCTGACCGAGTACGTTCGCCGCGTGAAGGCGGTCCGCGCCTGACCGCGGCGAGCCATCACGACGAAGGGGGAGAACGATGAAGGCGATGCTCCTGAGCGCGCCGAGCGTGCTGGAGATCGTGGAGCTGCCGGACCCGGTCATCAGCCGCGATGACGATGTCCTCGTGCGTGTCCGGGCGGCCAGCATCTGCGGTTCGGACACGCACGGCTACACGGGCGCGACCGGGCGTCGCACGCCGCCCTTGGTGATGGGGCACGAGGCCACCGGTGAGGTGGTCGCCGTCGGACCGGCCGTCACCGCCGTGGTCCCGGGTGACCGGGTCTTCGCCATGCCGATGCACTGGTGCGGCATCTGCTCGGCCTGCCGCCACGGTGCCTTCGACCTGTGCCCGGAGCGCAAGGTCTACGGAGGCGACCTGCCCGGTGCCTTCGCCGAGCTCTTCCTCATCAGCGAGCGTACCGCCGTCCCCATCCCCGATGAGGTCAGCTTCCGTCAGGCCGCCCTCATCGAACCTCTCGCCGTCGTCATCAAGGGCCTTGCCCGCGCCAACATCTCCGCGGGCGACAGCGCCGTGGTCATCGGCGGCGGCCCCATCGGCCTGATCGCCGCAGCCGTGCTGGCGCTCCACCAACCGCGCCCGCTCGTGGTCATGGAGCCGCTCGCGATGCGCCGCGACATCGCCCGCAGCATGGGCGCGACGTTCGTCCTGGACCCGACCGCGGAAGACGCGGCCGCCCAGGTCCAGGAAGCCACGGATGGGCTCGGTGCCGACATCACCGTCGAGGCGGTCGGCTCGACGGCCTCGGTGGCCTCGGCCGTGAACGCCACCCGGGCCGGCGGTCAGCTGGTCTGGCTCGGCAATGTCGGACGGGTCATCGAGATCGACGAGTTCAAGGTCGTCTGGAAGCAGCTCACGATCCACGCCAGCGTGGGCGTCACCAGGACATCCGTCGAGCGTGCCATCAGGCTCATCGCCGACGGCTCGGTCCCGGTCGAGCACATCCTCACCCTGGACGTGCCGCTCGCCGAGGCCGTCGATGCCTTCCACCGGACGGCGCGCGACCCGAAGATCGTCAAGACCGTCATCCGCCCCTGACGGGCTGGACGACGGGCGCCCGTGGCGCGGCCCAGCGGAGGAGGAGCAGGAGGAGCAGCGGTGGCAACCCTTCCCTTCATCGACACGCACGTCCATTTCTACGACCTGCAGGACCCGAAGCTGCGCTACGACCTGCTCCAGCCCGGCGCCCGACACGAGATCCTGGAGGACATCCGCGCCATCCAGGCGCAGCGTTACTGGGCCGACGACTGGCTGGCGGAGGTGCGCTTCTCCAACGTCGCGAAATCCATCCACGTCCAGTGCGCCGGGGGCATCGACGACCCCGTCGAGGAGACGCGCTGGCTGCAGGCCTTCGCCGACCGACTCGGTCATCCACACGGCATCGTCGCGGAAGTCCACTTGGCACGACCGGACGCTGAGGACGTCATCGAGCGGCACATGGAGTTCGCCAACGTCCGGGGCGTGCGCGAGTACCGCGACGACGACTACCTGCGCGACCCGTCCTGGGAGCGAGGCTTTGCACACCTCGAGAAACACGGCCTGTTGAGCTGCGTGCACGCCAGACCGGACACGTATGCCGACGTCAAACGGTTGGCCGTGGACCACCCGGGCATGCGCATCTGTCTGGACCATGCCGGCTTCCCGCGCGGTCGCGACGACGAGTACTTCGCACTCTGGAAGCGCGAGATCGCCAACCTCGCTGAGGCACCCAACGTCATCGTCAAGGTTTCCGGACTGGATATCTGCGACCCCAGCTGGACCATCGATTCGCTGCGACCCTGGGTCATGACGTGCATCGACTCCTTCGGCCCCGAGCGAACGGTCTTCGCCTCCAACTGGCCCTTCGGGCGGCTGCATTCGTCATACCCCGATGTCATCGACGCCTACGCCACGCTCATCAGGGACTTCTCGCCCGACGAGCAGACAGCCATGTTCAGCGCCAACGCGGAGCGCTACTTCCGAATCTGACCCGCGCGCCTCCTCGGGCCACGCTTCGTGGGCGGACCCGCGTGACGCGAGCCCACCTCCCTGGCGAGCACCGCTCGGTCGCGCTCATCGCTGCCGCCCAGAAGGCCATCGACAGCACGCGCAGCATCGGCGTGGGCCTGACGCCCTGCACCATCCCGGCTGCCGGCAAGCCCAACTTCACGATCGAGCCGGGCATGATGGAGGTGGGCATCGGCCACCACGGCGAGCCAGGCGTCTCCGTGGAGCCGTTGAAGCCGGCCCGCGACATCGCCGCGCAGATGATGGACGTCATCCTGCCGGACCTGCCCTTCGACCGGGGCGACGAGGTGGCCGTCCTCGTCTCGGGCTTGGGCGCGACCCCGGTCATGGAGCTCTACATCCTCTTCGACCACCTGGCCACCATCGCCGCCGAGGCGGGCCTGTCCATCCATCGCTCCTACGTGGGCAACTACTTCACCTCGCTCGAGATGATGGGTGCCACGCTCACCGTCATGCGCCTCGACGACGAGCTGAAGGCGTGCCTGGACCTGGAGGCCGACAGCGTCGGCCTGCGGCAGCTGCCGGCATGAGCCCCGCAGCCTCCTTCGCGGCCAGCCAGGGCCGGGTCGTCATCGACGCGCTGGTGGCCACGATCGACGACCACGCGGCCATGCTGAGCGAGATCGACGGCGCCATCGGCGATGGCGATCACGGCATCAATATGCGCAAGGGCTTCCTGATGGCGCGCGATGAGCTGCCCGAGCAGGTCGACCTCTCGACCGGGCTGACGACCCTTGGCGACGCTCTGCTGACCCGCATCGGGGGTGCCATGGGGCCGCTCTACGGCAGCTTCTTCATCGAGATGGGCACGGCGTGTGCGGGCCTCGAGCGCATCGATGCGGCCACCGTGGGACGGATGCTCGCGGCGGGTCGCGCGGTCGTCGAGGACCTCGGGGAGGCTCGTGTCGGCGACAAGACCCTGCTCGACACGCTCGTCCCCGCCAGCGAGGCCTACCTGCGCGCCCTAGACGCAGGCGATTCCTTCACCGATGCCCTCGCGGTCATGGCCGAGGCGGCCGAGCAAGGCAAGGAGTCGACCCGGGACCTCGTGGCCAGGGTCGGCCGGGCCAGTCGCCTGGGCGAGCGGTCCCGGGGTGTCCTCGACGCGGGAGCCACGTCCTGCTGGCTCCTGTTGCGTGCCATGGCAGACTCGATGCAGGCGCTACTGGTGACCGCCGACTGACCCGTCACGCGACTTGGTATCGGCCGACAGTGGACACGCGACCAGCGGACGGGCGTGTCAGCCGGACCCCGGGTGGAGTGCGCCGACCTTGTCTCGCTCGAGAAGCTGACTTGAC
>CAVPPQ010000002.1:0-518033 GCA_963707395.1 uncultured Chloroflexia bacterium | reverse complement strand
GGCCCACGCGGGCCATCGTCTCCAGCGCTCGGTCGAGGTGCTCGTCGGTGTGCGCAGCCGTGACGATCGTGCGCAGCCGCGCGCCGTCCAGGGGCACCGTGGGGTACACGACCGAGGTGGCGAAGATGCCGGCCTCGAAGAGGCGGTCGCTGAAGCGGATGGCCGCCTCCGACTCGCCGACCATGATGGGCGTGATGGGCGTCTCCGACACCCCCGTGTCGAAGCCGAGGCGCGCCAGCTCCGCCTTGAAGCGGCGCGTGTTGGCCCAGAGACGCTCGAAGAGCCCGTCCTCCTCGCGCATGACCGCCAGCGCCTCCAGGCAGGCGGCAGCCACGGCCGGTGGGTGCGAGGTGGAGAAGAGGAAGGGCCGCGCCCGCTGCGTGAGCAGGTCGCGCAGCGCCGTGGAGCCGGCCACGTAGCCGCCCAGCACGCCGACGGCCTTGGACAGCGTGCCCACCTGGATGGCCACGCGGCCGTGGAGGCCGAAGTGGTCCACGGTGCCCCGCCCGTGGTCGCCCAGCACACCAGAGGCATGGGCGTCGTCCACGTAGACCGCGGCGCCGACCTCCTCCGCTGCCTCCACGATGCCCGGCAGCGGGCAGATATCGCCGTCCATCGAGAAGACGCCGTCCGTCACGACGAGGATGAGTCGATAGGGCTCGCCCGTGTCCGGCCGGCCGTCGGTCGCCGCCCGCGCCAGGATCTCGCGCAGGGCCGCCACGTCCTTGTGCGGGTAGACGAGCCTGGGCGCCTTGGAGAGGCGCATGCCGTCGATGATGGAGGCGTGGTTGAGCGCGTCGCTGACGATGAGGTCCGCCTCGCCGGTGACGACCGGCAGCACCCCCGTGTTGGCCGTGAAGCCCGACTGGAAGACGAGCGTGGCCTCCGTGCCCTTGAAGTCGGCCAGCTCGCGCTCCAGCTGCTCGTGGAGGGAGAGCGTGCCGGCGATGGTGCGCACGGCCCCGGAGCCGACGCCGAACTCCCGCACGGCCTGCTCGGCCGCCGCCCGCAGGCGGGGGTGGTGGGTCAGGCCCAGGTAGTCGTTCGAGGAGAAGCTGATGACCTCGCGGCCGTCGACCCTGCAGACCGGGCCCTGGGCCGTGGTCAGCTCACGCAGGGGTCGGTAGAGGTGGCGCGCGCGCAGCTCGGCCAGCTCGTCGGCCAGGAAGGCCAGGGGATCGGAGCCGGGAGGCGTGGTCGCCCACCCGCGGGCGTCTGGCGTGTCGGACATCAGAGGCTCCAGTCCATGATGACCTTGCCCGACTCGCCCGAGCGGGCCGTGGCGAAGGCCGCCTCGTGCTCCTGGAAGGGGAAGCGGTGCGTGATGGCCGGCCGGATGTCCAGGCCGGACTGCAGCATGACGCTCATCTTGTACCAGGTCTCGTACATCTGGCGGCCGTAGATGCCGCTGATGGTGAGCATCTTGAAGATGACGTCGGTGAGGTCCAGGCTGATGGGCTCGCTGGGGATGCCCAGCTGTGCCAGGCGACCCCCGTGGGCCATGCTGGCGACCGCTGAGCGGATGGCGCCCGCGTTGCCGGACATCTCCAGGACCACGTCGAAGCCCTCCACCATGCCCAGCCGGCGCAGCACGTCGGCCAGGTCCTCGGTCGTGGGGTCCACGACGGCGGTGGCACCCATGCGCTCGGCCAGGGCCCGGCGGTAGGCATTCGGCTCGCTGACGACGACGTGCCGGGCCCCCGCGTGGCGGACCACCGCGACAGCCATCAAGCCGATGGGCCCGGCCCCGGTGACGAGCACGTCCTCGCCCAGCACCTCGAAGCGCAGGGCGGTGTGCACAGCGTTGCCGAAGGGATCGAAGATGGCGGCCACGTCTTCGTCGATGCCGGGCCAGTGATGCCACACGTTGGTCATGGGCAGGGACACGTACTCTGCGAAGGCGCCGTCCCGTCCGACCCCCAGGCCGACGCTGTGCGCACAGAGATGGCGATGGCCGGCCAGGCAGTGGCGGCAGCGTCCGCAGACCACGTGGCCCTCGCCGCTGACGATGTCCCCGGCGTGGAAATCGCTGACGTTGCTGCCCACGTCCACGATCTCGCCCACGAACTCGTGGCCCACCACCAGCGGGGGCGTGATCGTCCGCTCCGCCCAGGCGTCCCACGAGGCGATGTGCAGGTCCGTGCCGCAGATGCCGGCCTTGCGCACGCGGATGAGCACGTCGTTGATGCCTGCGGCGGGCTCCGGCACCTCGGTCAGCTCCAGACCGGGGCCGGCCTGCCTCTTCACCAGCGCGAGCATCGATGCCTCCGCACAGCGTGTCGGGTCTCACCCCCGCCCTCGGCCGCCATCATCCGCCGTCGCGCCCCTCGGCGCCAGCCCACGACACCAGTCCGGCAGGCCGAACGGCCCATCAGTCGAGCAGGCACGGGCCGAGGCGTCCCCATCCGGCAGGCGCAACGGCGTGACGGCAGGGGCGATTCGGCCCTGTCAGGGGTCGCCCTCGGCGCAGAGGCTTGCCGGACAAGCGAATAGGTCGAGCCACCGGAGGCATTCCCCCCTGGCGTCCCGACGAATCGAGTCGTGGGCAGTTCCTGGTACAACAGCCATCCGTTTCGCCGCCCGCGGTCACCGTCCCTGACGGTCCGCGGGCGTTTGAGCAAGTGAGGCGTACAACGATGCCAAAGGCACAAGTCCCGCCACCCCCCGCACCTGTCGGAGGGACGCGCGCGCCGACCTTCCAGGAGGAGGTCCTGGCGGCCATCCCGGCCGACTCCCGGCTGGAGACGTGCATCCAGTGCGGCACGTGCGGAGGCTCCTGCCCCTCCGAGCGGGACATGGACCACACGCCTCGCCAGATCTTCGCCCTCATCCGCGCCGGGGCCCGGGACCGGGTCATGGACAGCAACACGCCCTGGATGTGCGTCTCCTGCTACCTGTGCGCGGTCCGCTGCCCGCAGAAGATCCACATCCCTGACGTGATGTACGCGCTGAAGGCCAAGGCCACCAAGGAGAACCGCGTGCCCAGCCACGTGGCGCCGGACTTCTCCCGGACCTTCGTGGAGTACATCCACAAGTACGGGCGCAGCTTCGAGGTCGGGCTCGTGGCCAAGCACTACCTGCGCCACTACATGACACGCCTGCCCAACATGACCACCTCCGGCATCGGCATGGTGACCAAGGGTCGCATGGGCTTCCGACCGCATCGCATCAAGGGCGTGGAGGGCCTGAACGCCATCCTCGATCGCGCCAGCGAGCTCGAGGATGCCCGGCAGCGCAGCATCTACGACGCGCCCGCCAAGGAGGGGACCCACTGATGGCGGAGTACCTCTACTACCCCGGCTGTTCGATGGATGGCACCGGGAAGGCCTATCACGATTCCATCGTGGCCGTGCTCCCGGAGCTGGACATCCGCTTCGCGGAGCTGGACGACTGGAACTGCTGCGGCGCCACGGAGTACATGGGCATCAGCCCGCTGCGCTCGCAGGCGCTGGTCGGTCGCAACCTGGCCCTGGCGGAGAAGCAGAAGAACGGCACCAATACGCTGGTGGCACCCTGCAGCGCCTGCTACGTGAACCTGGCTCGCACGGACTCCTACGTGCGCGAGTCGAAGGAGCTGGCGGCCACCGTCAACGAGGCCCTGGCAGCGGACGGCATGAGCTACACGCCGGGCTCCATCGAGGTCCGCCACCTGCTCGAGATCCTCATCGACGACGTCGGGCTCGACGAGCTGGGCACGCACGTCACGCGGCCGCTGAAGGGGCTCAAGGTGGCACCCTACCTGGGCTGCCTCGTGTCACGCCCGGACTACGACGAGCGCTGGCAGCACCGCGAGCATCCCCACGCCCTGGACCAGCTGCTGCTGACGCTGGGCGCGGACGTCGTGGAGTACTCGCGGCGCACCGACTGCTGCGGCGGGCACATGACGCAGATCAGCCCGGAGACGGGCCTGGAGCTCATCCGCCGACTCATCGTGGCGGCCGAGCGGAGCGGCGCCCACGCACTGGTCACGGTTTGCCCGATGTGCCAGATGAACGTGGACTTCTACCAGCGGGAGATGAACCACCACTACCGCGAGAACCACCACATGCCCATCCTCTTCTTCACGCAGCTGATGGGCCTGGCGTTCGGCATGAAGCCGGAGAGCCTGGGCTTCGGGCGGGAGATCATCTCGTCGCGGGAGGCCATGGGTCGCATCGGCATCGAGGTGCCGCTGACGGAGGAAGAGGAGGCTGAGAAGGCCGCCGCTGGCAAGCCGGCCAAGCGCAGGCGCGGCGACGTCTCGCTTCCGACCCCCGAGCCCCGACCTGACGAGGAGGCCCTGCGATGACCGCCGTGCGCACCGGCGTCTACATCTGCCACTGCGGCACCAACATCGCGGGCATGGTCGACGTCGCGGCCGTCCGCGACTGGGCCCTGGAGAACCTCGCCGACAAGGGCGTGGTGGTCGCCCGCGACTATCCCTTCATGTGCTCCAGCCTGGGCCAGGAGCTCATCGAGAAGGACATCAAGGAGCAGGGCCTGGAGCGCATCGTGGTGGGCGCCTGCTCGCCGCACATGCACGAGAAGACCTTTCGCGAGGCCAGCGCCAACGCCGGCCTGAACCCATACCTGACGGAGCTGGTGTCGATCCGTGAGCAGGTCTCGTGGGTGCACACGGACAAGGCCAAGGCGACAGAGAAGGCCAAGGCCATCATCGCCGGCGGCGTCTACCGGGTCCAGGAGCAGGTGCCCCTGGAGCCCCTCGTGGCGCCCGTCAACCCGGCCACGCTCATCGTCGGCGGCGGCATCGCCGGCATCACGGCCGCTCTCGAGCTCGCCGACGCCGGCTACCCGGTGCACATCGTGGAGCGCGAGCCGTCCATCGGCGGGCACATGGCCCAGTACGACAAGACCTTCCCGACGCTCGACTGTGCGGCCTGCATCCTGACGCCCAAGATGGTGGACGCCGGTGCCCACAAGAACATCACGCTCCACACCTGGAGCGAGGTGGTGGACGTCTCCGGCTCCGTGGGCGACTTCAAGATCAGGGTCAAGCACAAGCCCCGCATGCTGGTCGAGGCCGACTGCACGGGCTGCGGCATCTGCATCGAGAAGTGCCCCGTGCAGGTCGTGGACACCGGCTTCGAGGCCGGCATCGGCTACCGCAAAGCCATCTACACGCCCTTCCCGCAGTCGGTGCCCAAGTACCCGGTGTTGACGCCGGATGACTGCACGTACTTCGCCAAGGGCACCTGCAAGGCCTGCGAGAAGTTCTGCCCCACCAACTGCATCGACTTCACCCAGACCGACACGTACGTCGAGCTCAACGTCGGCAACATCCTCATCGCCACGGGCTTCGCGCCCTTCGACGCGCGCCGCATCGAGGCCTTCGGCTACCGCCGCCTGCCAAACGTCTTCACGTCCATGGAGTTCGAGCGCATGAGCAACGCCGCCGGGCCAACCGGCGGACGGATCGTCCTGCGCGACGGCGTGACCGAGCCGAAGGCGGTGGCCATCATCCACTGCGTCGGCTCGCGGGACAAGAACACCAACGAGCACTGCTCGGCCATCTGCTGCATGCAGTCGCTGAAGTTCGCACACCTCGTCAAGGAGCACACCAGCGCTGACGTGTACGAGTGCTACATCGACATGCGCACGCCAGGCAAGGGCTACGACGAGTTCTACAACCGCATCCTCAACGAGGGCACGCAGTTCATCCGGGGCCGCGTGGCGGAGATCTCCGACGCCCTGCGCTACCCGGAGGAGGAAGGTCACGAGGGCCGCCTCATCGTCCAGGTGGAGGACACGCTGGCGGGTGTCACCCGTCGCGTACCCGTGGACATGGTGGTCCTCTCCGTGGGCCTGGAGCCGCAGCCGGACGCCGTCGAGGTGGCGCGCATGTTCGGCATCGGCTGCAGCGCCAAGGGCTTCATCATCGAGCGCCACGCCAAGCTGGCGCCGGTGGCGACCATGACCGATGGCGTCTTCGCCGCCGGTGCCACCCTGGGGCCGCGGGACATCCCCACCAGCGTCTCCAACGGGGCCGCGGCGGCGGCGCAGATCCTGAGCCGGATCTCGCAGGGCCAGATCGCACTGGAGCCCTACCGGGCCAGCGTGGATGCGGCCAGATGCTCCGGTTGCCGCATCTGCAATGACCTCTGCCCGTTCAGCGCCATCTCCTTCGACGAGGGGGCGATGGTCACGAACATCGATCCCAAGCTCTGCCAGGGCTGCGGCGTCTGCGTGGCGGCCTGCCCGGCACGAGCCATCGCCGGCAGTGGCTTCAGCCACGAACAGATCATCGCCCAGATCGACGGGCTGCTGATGGACGCCTTCAAGGTTCCCGGTGGCAGCGTCATCGAAGCGGCGGGGGTGACGGCATGACCGCAGTGATGACCACACCGGACCAGGTGGCCGCGCCGGCCGCGAGCGTCGAACCCTTCGAGCCGCTCATCCTGGGCTTCACCTGCAACTGGTGCAGCTATCGAGCCGCGGACCTGGCCGGCACGGCCCGCACCAAGTACCCCTACAACGTGCGGCTCATCCGCCTCATGTGCTCCGGCCGCATGGAGCCGGAGTTCATCCTGGAGGGCTTCGCGCGGGGCGCGGACGCCGTGATCATGACCGGCTGCTGGCCGGAGGACTGCCATTACCGGATCCAGTCGGTCAAGGCCCTGCGACGCTTCCTCTTCCTGCGTCGCACGCTGGCGGACCTGGGCATCGAGCCCACTCGCCTGCAGCGCTTCTACGCGAGCGCCGCGGAGGGCCAGCGCTTCGCCGACGAGATGGCCCGCATCGTGGCGGAGGTCCGGGACCTGGGGCCCATCCCATCCGAGATCCGCGTGGCGCTCGGTCGCGAGGCCGCGGCGCACACCCCAGCGGCTGAGGCCGTGGAGGTCAAGGCATGACCGCAGAAGCCACCACCGCCACCCGCTACAAGCTGGCCATGTACTGGGCCTCCGCCTGCGGCGGCTGCGATGTGGCCGTGCTCAACCTGGGGATGAAGCTCATCGAGTTCACGGAGCGCTGGGAGCCCGTCTTCTGGCCGGCAGCCATGGACGGCAAACGCTCCGCGGTGCGCGCCATGGAAGACGGTGAGATCGACGTCTGCCTCTTCGACGGCGGCATCCGCACCGACGAGGACGCGGAGATGGCGCACCTGCTGCGCGCCAAGTCCAAGGTCCTGGTGGCCTTCGGCTCCTGCGCCAGCGAGGGCTGCATCCCGGGTCTCGCCAACCAGCGCTCGATCGAGGCCATCTATGCGGCGGCCTACGACCCCGAGCTCAACGACAACCCCGACGGCATCCGGCCCGGCGGCCACTGGACCTCGCCCTGGGGCGAGCTGGAGCTGCCGACCCTGGAGACTCGCCTGCGGACGCTCGGCCAGGTGGTCAAGGTCGACTACAGCGTGCCCGGCTGCCCGCCGGAGACGGAGCGCATCGCGGAGGTCCTCACGACCGTCACGGCAGCGCTGGACGGCAAGGTCCCGCTGCCACCACCGGGCTCGGTGCTGGGAGCCGGCACCTCCACCGTCTGCGACGAGTGCAAGCGGGAGCGCGGCGTCAAGCACATCACGGAGTTCCGGCGCATCCAGACGCTGGCGGAAGTGGATCCCACGCTCTGCCTGCTGGAGCAGGGTCTCCTCTGCTGCGGCCCGGCGGCCCGTGACGGCTGCGGGGCCAAGTGCCCGGCGGCGGGTGCCCCGTGCATCGGCTGCTACGGCGCCACGGACGGCGTCCGAGACTTCGGCGCTCGACTCCTCTCGGCCTACGCATCGGTCGTCGAGGCCAGCGAGCCGGAGGACATCGAGCGCGTCCTGGCCGGCCTGCCGGACACGGTGGGCCAGTTCTATCGCTTCAGCCTGGCAGCCTCGCTGCTCCATGGGGGCCGGTGATGACACGCCTGACCATCGATCCCGTCACGCGCCTTGAGGGTCACGGCAAGATCGAGATCCTGCTCGACGAGGCCGGCGACGTCGCCCACACCTACTTCCAGATCCCCGAGCTGCGAGGCTTCGAGGCCTTCTGTGTCGGTCGGCCCGTGGAAGACATGCCGGCGCTCACGAACCGCATCTGCGGCGTCTGCCCGGAGGCCCACCACATGGCCGCCGCCAAGGCCGCGGACGCGGTCTACAAGGTCACGCCGCCGCCTGCCGGCCGCAAGCTGCGCGAGCTGCTCTACAACGCCTTCTACGTCACCGACCACGCCACCCACTTCTACGTGCTCTCCGGACCGGACCTCATCATGGGTCCGGACGCCCCGGCGGCCGAGCGCAACATCCTGGGCGTCGTCAAGAAGGTCGGCGCGGAGATCGGCAAGCAGGTCATCGACGTCCGCCATGCCGGGCACCGCGTCATCGAGATCATCGGAGGTCGGCGCATCCATCCCTGCACCGGCGTGCCTGGCGGCATGACCAAGGCCATCAGCGAGGCGGAGCGCCAGGAGATCGAGACGCTCGGCCAGCAGATGGTCGAGTTCGCCAGCTTCAGCCTGGGCCTCTTCGACAAGATGCTGGCCGAGGACCTGGCCGTCGAGGAGCTCGTCAAGGGCGACCTGTATCGGCACGAGACCTACTACGCGGGACTCGTGGACGCCAACGACAAGGTCACCTTCTACGACGGCCGCGTCAAGGTCGTGGCCCCGGATGGCGAGGTCTTCGGTTCATACGAGCCGAAGGACTACCGCGACTGGATCGCGGAGCGGGTGGAGCCCTGGACCTTCCTGAAGTTCCCCTACCTCAAGGGGGTGGGCTGGAAGGGCCTCGTGGACGGCAAGGACTCCGGCATCTACACCGTCGCGCCGCTGGGACGCCTCAACGTCGCCTCCGGCATGGCCACGCCGCGTGCGCAGGCCGCCTACGAGAAGTACTTCGCGACGCTGTCACCAGATGGCACGCCCGTCCATTCGCGGGGTGCCACGCACTGGGCCCGGCTCGTCGAGATGATGCAGGCTGCGGAGACGGTCCTGGAGCTGGCGCGTGACCCGGAGATCACCTCACCACTCGTGCGGGCCATCCCCACGGAGACCCCGACCGAGGGCGTGGGTACCGTGGAAGCGCCTCGTGGCACGCTGACACACCACTACTGGACCGACGAGAACGGGGTCATCACCCGCGTCAACCTGATCGTGGGCACGACCAACAACTACGGGCCCATCGCCATGTCCGTAGACAAGGCCGCCCGCAGCCTCATCTCCAAGGGCACGGTCGTCACGGAGGGCCTGCTCGACCGCATCGAGATGGGCTTCCGGGCCTACGACCCGTGCTTCGGCTGTGCCACGCACACGATGCCGGGCCAGATGGCCATGATCGTGACCATCCGAGACGCCGACGGGAACCCGCTGCAAGAGCTGCGGCGTGACTGACGGGCACGGGTCGGCGAGCCCCGGGTTCGGGCCGTGACGAGCCTCTTCGGCGCGGGTGAGGCCTACGGGCTGCGCTTCGCAGAGCCCGGTGAGACGCTCGTCGTCGGCCTGGGCAATCCCATCCTGGGCGACGACGGCGTCGGCTGGCGTGTCATCGACGAGCTGGACGGCATGGAGCACGCGGAGGCCAGCCTCCAGCAGGCCTGCGTCGGTGGCGTGAGCCTCATGGAGATCATGGTCGGCTACCAGCGCGCCATCATCGTGGACGCGGTCATCGACCCCGCGTCAGCGCCCGGCAGCGTCTGGTGCCGGCCGCTTGCCGAGGTGGAGACGAGCCTGGCAAGCCATCTCGATTCGACGCATGATGCGTCACTCCCGGCAGCCCTGGAGGCCGGGCGGGCGATGGGCGCCGAGCTGCCCACGGACATCGACGTCGTGGGCATCGTCATCGAGCGTGGCGATGTCTTCGGCGAGGACTTGAGCGACGTCGTGGAGGCGGCCGTCCCGGTCGCCGCGGCGGTGGTGGAAGAGGCGCTGCGGGGGCGCCGCTCGCGATAGCGGGAAGGGGGACCATCGATGCACGAAGCCGGAGTGACGGAACGCATCCTGGAGATCGTCGTCGAGCACGCCAAGGAGGCGCACGCGCAGCGGGTCACCGACGTCTACCTGGAGGTGGGCGAGGAGTCGGGCATCGACACCGACTCCGTGGAGCTCCACTGGCCGCTGCTCTCCCGGGGCTCCGTGGCGGAGGGCGCCACCCTGCACTTCGACGAGGCAGAGGCGCCGTTCACCTTCCGACTCACCAGCATCGAGGTGGACGAGCCCAGCCACTGACCCAACCGGGGTCGGTCGGGGCTGAGCCCCGGGGTCGGCGGCGGGGTCGAGGTCGCCGGGTTCAGCCGGCCGTCGGACTGCTGGCGGGATCGGCTGAGGGCTCCGCGACTGGCTGGATGGTCGGCTCTGGCGTCGGGTCGGGCGTCGGGTCCGGGTCCCTGGCTGGAGTGACCACCGGCTCTGGCGTGGGCTCCGGCGTGGGGTCGGGCGCCCTGGCCGGTTCGGGCGTTGGCTCCCTGGTCGGCTCGGTGGCCGGTTCCGGGGTCGGCTCAGCCGAGGGGCGCGCCTCCGGCTCCTTGGTGCGCTCTGGCGTCGGCTCCGGCGTGCGGTCAGCCGTGGGTCCGGGTCCCGGCGGGGAGCTGGCGGCCGCGTCAGCCGTGCGATCGGGCGTCGGTTCCGGCGTGGGCTCGGTGGCGCGGGCAGGTTCGGGGGTCGGTCCCGGCGAAGGCGAGTCGGGAGGTGCAGGGCTGTCCGGGATTCCGGCGTCCGAGGCGACACGCGGTCCTGCCGGGACGAACCGAACGGCGTCGAAGCCGATACGCCGGCCAAGCGAGGAGCGCTCGCCGGTCCGGTCGGTCAGCTTCAGGGCCGGCGTCGTCGTGAGCCTGAAGGTGCCCAAGTCGACCCACTTGCCCCGGTTCGCGGACTGGTCGAGCCGCCGCTTGACCCAACCGTCGGTCGTCTTGACGCGGTAGACGGCCCTCCTCGTCGTCGTGTTGGTGGTCGGGATCTTGACCACCACGTGGTAGTCCCCAGGCGCGGTCAGGGTGGGGCGCCACGTTCCGATGCGCTTGGCCTTGCCCGCTCGCGTCGGCACCCAGAAGCTGTGCCGCAGGTAGCCGCTGTCGGCCTGCTTCCAGCCACCGACCCGCGCGATGAACTGTGGAGAGAGGTCATCGACCACGACCGTCACCGCGACCGGTTGTGGTTGTGTGGTCGGGGTTGGGGCGGGTGTAGAGGGCGGTGGCTGGGTCGGTTGTGCTGGCGGTGGTGGTGGCGTGGGAGTCGGGGTCGGTGTCGGCACGCTGCCGGCTCGATGCCCAGGCTCACCACGTAGCTGACGTTCGAGCCTGGGGCGACCGCTGCACCTGCGGCAGGGGACTGGCCGAAGACCTGGCCGAGCGGAACCGCGTCGCTGAAGACCGACGAGGAGACACCGACCAAACCGGCACCGTTGAGCGCCGTGGCGGCAGCGTCAGCGGTCAAGCCATCGATCGGGGGCACGCTGACCGGGGCGGGTCCCTTGCTCACGACGTAGGTGACGGTGGAGAGCGGCGCGACCTGGCTGGCCGCGGCGGGATCCTGGCGGCTGACGAGCCCGGCCGCCACGGTGGCGCTGTACTCGTCGGCTCCCCGGAGGGGGCTGAGGCCCGCACCGCTGATGGCGGTCGCCGCGTTGGCGGGTGTCTGGCCCAGGACGTCGGGCACGCTGATCGGGGCGGACCCTTGCTCACGACGTAGGTGACCGCTGAGCCGGGGCCCACGGGGGTGCCCGCGACCGGCGTCTGGCTGATGACGAGCCGACCGGGACGCCGGCGTGGAAGACCTGGGTGACCTGGCCCACGGTGAGCTCGGCGGCGAGCAGGGTGGCCGACACGGTGGTGGCCTCGTCCCCGACGAGGTCGGGCACGCTGATGGGACCCTTGCTCACGACGTAGGCGACCGCTGATCCGGGGCCCACGGGGGTGCCCGCGACCGGCGTCTGGCTGATGACGTAGCCGACCGGGACGCCGGCGTGGAAGACCTGGGTGACCTGGCCCACGGTGAGCTCGGCGGCGAGCAGGGTGGCCGACACGGTGGTGGCCTCGTCCCCGACGAGGTCGGGCACGCTGATGGGACCCTTGCTCACGACGTAGGCGACCGCTGATCCGGGGCCCACGGGGGTGCCCGCGACCGGCGTCTGGCTGATGACGTAGCCGACCGGGACGCCGGCGTGGAAGACCTGGGTGACCTGGCCCACGGTGAGCTCGGCGGCGAGCAGGGTGGCCGACACGGTGGTGGCCTCGTCCCCGACGAGGTCGGGCACGCTGATGGGACCCTTGCTCACGACGTAGGCGACCGCTGATCCGGGGCCCACGGGGGTGCCCGCGACCGGCGTCTGGCTGATGACGTAGCCGACCGGGACGCCGGCGTGGAAGACCTGGGTGACCTGGCCCACGGTGAGCTCGGCGGCGAGCAGGGTGGCCGACACGGTGGTGGCCTCGTCCCCGACGAGGTCGGGCACGCTGATGGGACCCTTGCTCACGACGTAGGCGACCGCTGATCCGGGGCCCACGGGGGTGCCCGCGACCGGCGTCTGGCTGATGACGTAGCCGACCGGGACGCCGGCGTGGAAGACCTGGGTGACCTGGCCCACGGTGAGCTCGGCGGCGAGCAGGGTGGCCGACACGGTGGTGGCCTCGTCCCCGACGAGGTCGGGCACGCTGATGGGACCCTTGCTCACGACGTAGGCGACCGCACTCAGTTGGACTACCGTCGTGCCGCCAGCGGGCTTGGTCGCGATGATGCGGCCGGAGCCCACACTACCGTGATAGGCAGTGGTCCGGGTGCCGGGAACGAGCAGAGCGCCACTCAGCGCATCAAGGGCATTCGCCTCGGTCGCACCTGTGAGGTCCGGCACGGTGGTCGGCACACCGCAGCCCTGTGCCATGGCTCCCACATCGAGTCGGCCGCCTGTGCTTGTGGCACCAGACAACGAACTCGTTGGGGTGGTGGTCGTCAGCACAAGGTCCTTGCGCGCCCTGGGGCCCAAACTAGGTGAGATACTTGCGCAGAGTGCGACCGCACCAGTGACATGCGGAGTGGCCATCGAGGTTCCCTGCAGGACCTCGTAGTCACCCCTGAAGGTGCTGACGATCTCGCTGCCCGGAGCCCCCAGGTCGACGCTGGAGGCGCCGTAATTGGAGAAACTCGAACGCGCGCCTTGCCCGGTGATGCTCGCGACAGCAATCAGGCAGTCCCAACCGCGTTCAATTCCAGTAGCTGTCAGCGTGCAATCCATGCCTGCTGGATAGAACGGTGTTATGTCAGTGTCAGTGTTGCTGTTGCCAGCGGCTGCGACGACTACGATACCGGCGTCGCCGGCGCGTCTAATGGCACCCTGCATGGTCAGGCTGAGGCCACAGCCGAGGCAGCCCCAGCTGTTATTGGTTGCCACAACGTTGAGGCCGCGCGTCTTGAGTGCGGTCACGTAATCCATCGCGGCCGCAGCATCACTGAAGGTGCCTGTCGTCGATCCATCGGGATTGTCCCCGATGAACTTCACAGGGATGATGGTGATGTTCCAGTTGACACCAGCGACGCCAATGCGGTTCCCCCCGCGAGCACCAATGGTGCCGGCAACATGGGTGGCGTGATCATCAGCGGCTTCCCCGTCGTCGACGCTGCGGTCGTTGTTGCGAAAGTCCCATCCGTGAATATCGTCCACTCTGCCATTTCTGTCGTCGTCAACATTTGGCCTGCCCAGAGCTTCAGCGGAGTTGGTCCAAATGTTCGCGATTAGGTCCGGATGATCGATCTCGATACCGCCGTCGATCACGACCACATAGACGCTACTGCGGCCGACCGCTCCGGCCGCCCAAGCCTCCGCAGCACCCGACCCAACAGGTTCGCCGGCATGCTGGTGTCGCCCTGCATCCCCCACAGGCTGCCATCGACGTAGTACGTGTCGTTCGACGTCTCGGCCGTCGTAACGTAGTAGTCGGGCTCGGCGTACTTCACGCCCGACTGCTTCTCGAGCTTCTCGATGGCCTTCTCGACGGTCTGGCCGGGTGGCAGCTTCATGACCACGGTGTCCGGGGCGAGCGGTGAAAGGGGCTCCACGTCGGTCGCGCCCACGGAGCGTGCCGCCACACCCTTCTTGACCTTGGAGGTGCCGGGCTCGAAGCCCACGAGGACGACGTCCTTGGCGTGGCCCTTCGCCAGCCCGGGGCTTGGGAGGTCTCCCTGTGCAGCGATCGTGGGCGCCGGCGTCATCAGAGCGAGGAGGCTGATCACGACCAGGAGGAAGGCCGAGCATGCCGTGAGGGCCAAGGATCGAGGTCGCACCGGCGAAAGCCTACCGACCTTCCGGCAGGACTGCCCACGGGACCATTGACGGTCGAAGGCAGGACGCATGCCACCGATGATGCATCGGCACGGCCGCCGGGCGACGCCTGGGCAGCAGACCGCGGTGCCCAGAGGCGCCACTGGCTGCGCGACGACCGATGGACGATGGCCAGTCCCGCATGTCGTAGGGTTGACCAGGGACCACACGCCGCAGATGGGAGACGATCGATGAGCCATCCAGAGCTGCCGCCGGGCATCGAGATCGAGCAGGTCTACCTGGTCGAGGTCCAGTTCACGCCGGACGCCGCGGAACGGCGCCCTGCCGTTCGACATGAGCATCTTGTGCGCATCGCGGAACTGAAGCGCAACGGCACCCTGATCGAGGGCGGCGCCTACGCGGACGGCGGCTTGACCTCGTCCATCCTCATCGTCCGCGCCGCGGATGCCGAGGCGGCGGCAGCGGTCGTGCGTGCCGACGTCTACGTCCGAGCCGGCGTCTGGAGCGAGATCACGGTGCGCCCGTTCGGTCGCGTCTCGGTGTAGCCCGGGGTCTAGCCTCGTTCGTCGAAGTCGAGCCCTTCGGGCTGGCATCGGCTCGGGATGCGGCACGCATCCGCGGCTTGCTCCCGTGAGCCGGCCTCTCGCTCGGCGATCGGGGCTGCCTGGCCGCGATACGCGGACTCCCGACCATCACGGCGGACGATGCCTGGCTCCGCCACGCGGGCACTCGGCGTCGAGGTCCGCTCGGTCCGGTAGGCGGACCCGGTCCACGATCCGCGACTGACGGGATGCGCTTCAGGCGCGGCGCTGCAACGTCAGGTAGCTGAGGCCGAGGCACACCACACACCAGGCGGCGAGGAAGAGGAAGGGGCTGGCCGTCAGGGGGAAGGTCGTGCTGGCGAGCGACCCACGGATGACCTCACCCATGGCCGCCACCGGCAGGACGGCGTGCACCGACTGGAGCCACTCCGGCAGGCGCTCGGCCGGGAAGTTGATGGGCGAGAAGAGAAGCACGGCGAACACCAGCACCTGCGTGAGGAGCATGGCGATCATCGGGGGCAGCAGGCTGGCCAGGGCGTAGCCCACAGCGGCCGACGTCACCGCCACCAGCAGCGCGGCCGGGATGATGGCGAGGCTCACGGAGAGATCGAGGCCGAAGGCCCAGATGCCCACCAGCACCGCAAAGGCGACGCCCGGCAGGACGATGGCCAGCCAGACGGTCAGGTCGGCCGCGAGATAGGCCATGCGAGGAACAGGCAGGCTGCGCATGTACTCCAGCGAGCCCTCGATCTTGGCCTGCGAGACGACTTGCGGCAGCAACACGAGGCCCATGGTGATGAGCGTGATGGCCGGCGCCCCCGTGGCCAGGAACAGCATGGTCGTCTCGTCCATCTCGGGGAACAGCAACGGATAGCCGATGACGATGCCGAAGGCGAAGAGGGTCTGGACGACCATCGCCAGTGGGACGAAGCCCTTGAGGCGAAGCGCCTGCCAGCGCACCAGCAGGCGATAGCTACGCAGCGCGCGCATGCGTGACCTCCAGGGTCGGTGTGGGCTGGGTGGACGTGACGGTCCGGGCCGCCTCGGAGACGAGCTCCACGTAGACGTCTTCCAGCGATGCCGGGGTCAGGGCGAACTCGCCGATCTGGCCGCTGGACCGCAAGTCCTGGGCCCAGCCGAGGGCGGCGGCGGCGTCCGGAGCAGGCAGGATGGCCGTGGCATGCGACCCGTTGGGCAGATAGCGGATGACGAACGGTGGCGCGGGGGGCGCCGCCATGCCCGGCTCGAGCGACAGCTCCAGGCGAAGCTCCTGCTCGAGCCCGGCCTTCAGCTGCGCGGGTGTCCCCTCGGCCACGACGCGCCCGGCATCGAGGACCGCCAGGCGGTCCACGGCACGCTCGGCTTCCACCACGTTGTGGGTCACGAGCAGGACGGTGCTGCCTTCGTCGGCCAGGGCCCGGACGGCCGCCCACAGCAGGCGCCGGCGGACCGGGTCCACGTCGTTGGTGGGCTCGTCCAGGACGACGACGCGTCCCGGGACCACGGCCGCCATGGCGAAGGAGACCAGGCGCTTGACGCCGCCTGAGAGGCGCTCGCCATCCGTGTCCAGCCATTCCCCGATGTCCAGGGCATCGACGAGGCGCTCACGGCGGTCGCACACGGCCGCCGTGCCGCCGCCCCGGAGCTGGCCCATGAGGTCGATGGCCTGGCGGGGGGTCAGCCCGTTGATGGGCAGCTGCGCCTGGGGCTGCAGCGAGCAGGCCTGGCGGGCGTAGCCTGGATCCGCGACCGCGTCACGGCCGTCGATGAGGATGCTGCCAGCGTCGGGATGAAGGAGGCCGACGACCTGATTGACCAGCGTCGTCTTCCCGGCCCCGTTGTGGCCGAGCAGGCCGTAGACCTGGCCCCCATCCGCGTGAAGGGTGATGCCGTCGTTGGCGCGCACCCCGGGGCCTCGCCGGAAGGGCCGCCGATACGACTTGGTGACATGATGGACTTCGAGCAGCATGGGGTCCTCCCCGTGGGCGCTGGGAGTCGGGACCCAGCGAGCGGACTCAGTCGGATACTCGGCAGTATCCACATTCGTATTGGAATGTCAATACCGATGAGTATCTCGATACCAAGAGGTATCCTGTGACGATGAGCCGAGACTCCAAGCCTGGCGACGACACGATCCGTGGCGCAGCTGACGAGATCCGCCGGGAGACGCGGGCCGCCGTGGGCGAGATCAAGATCGAGCTCGGTGCCGCCAGGCGCGAGACGCGCGCCGCCCTGCGGGAGGCCATGGACGAGATCGGCACGGCGCTCCGCGAGGTCTGGGGTCCGACCGACGCCACGGCACCTGCCGCTGCCACGCGACTCTCGCGTGCCGAGCGCAAGGAGCTGACCCGCGAGCTCTTGCTCGACGCCGCCATCGAGGTCTTCGCCCAGAAGGGCTATCACGGCGCATCCCTGGATGACGTCGCGGAAGCGGCCGGCTTCACGAAGGGCGCTGTCTACTCCAATTTCACCCGCAAGTCGGACCTCTTCCGGGAGCTGTTGGAGCGCGAGACGCGGAGGCGCAACGCCGCCCTCGGCGCCGGCATGGCGAGCGTCAGCCTCGAGGCCCTGCCCGAGGTCGGGGGAGAGTGGCTCCGGCGACAGGCGGGCGAGCAACGCGATTGGGACCTGCTCACCGTGGAGTTCTGGCTGGCGGCCGTCCGCGACCCGGCCTTGCGCGAGCACCTGTGCCAGGGGCAGGGGGAGGCCTTCGATGGTCTTGGCGACATCCTCGGCCGCAAGCTGGAAGAGGCGGGGGTCGATGCCGGGCTGTCCGGGCGGGAGCTGGCAGAGATCCTCGATGCGCTGGGCACCGGGCTCCTCATGAGCCAGTACGTCGACCCCGCCAGCGACCGGGCGGACCTCTTCGCGAGGGCGGCGCGCAAGCTGCTGGCGGCCGTGGGACCCCTGCCGAGCCGCGAGGGAAGCGAGCCCTGACTGCGGCACTGAAGGAGGAGGAGTGATGCGCATCGTCGTCACGGGAGGCAGCGGCAAGGCCGGCCGCTGGGTGGTCGAGCGTCTCCGCGCGGGAGGACATGACGTCCTCAACGTGGACTGGCGGCATGACGGCAGCGCCCACGGGCTCTGCCTGGTCGCCGACCTGGCCGATCCGGGGCAGGCCTTCGAAGCGCTGGCCGGCGCGGACGCGGTCGTGCACCTGGCCGCCATCCCGGCCCCGGAGCTCCGTCCCCCGGCCGAGACGTTCCGCATCAACATGCTCTCGACGTACAACGTCTTCGCCGCTGCGGAGGCGCACGGGCTGGGACGGGTCGTCTACGCCTCCAGCGAGACGGTGCTCGGGCTGCCCTTCGACGAGCCGCCGGCCTTCGCGCCCATCGACGAGAGCCACCCGCCTCGACCCGAATCGTCCTACGCGCTGGCCAAGCTGGCCGGCGAGACGCTGGCCCAGCAGTTCACGCGGCGGACGGGCGTGCCTCACGTCGGCCTGCGCATCTCGAACATCATGGAGCCGCCCGACTACGCCGCCTTCCCGGGTTACTGGAAGGATGCCTTGCTGCGTCGCTGGAACCTGTGGGGCTATGTCGATGCCCGTGACGTGGCACTGGCCTGCGAGCTCAGCCTGATGGCCGACGTGCACGGCTCGGAGGTCTGCATCATCGCTGCCACGGACACGGTCATGAAGCGTGACAGCCGGGATCTCATGGCCGAGGTCTTCCCGGACGTGCCGCTGGCGCGGGAGCTGCGGGGCCGGGAGACACTCCTGAGCATCGACCGGGCACGGCAGGTCCTGGGGTACGAGCCACGCCATACGTGGGGCGATGAATTGACCGATCAGCCCGGCACCTGACAGGGCGAGGGCCTGGACGCGCGACCGCGCGAACCTACTCGGTGGGCGGTGGAGCCGCCGCGAGCTCCGGATAGCCCGGCGTCTGGATGATGCCGAGCGTGTCGAGAGGGAAGAAACTGAGCCATGCGCGGCCGACCACGTCATCGACGTCCACGAGGCCGACGCTGGCGCGGCGCGAGTCGGTGGAGCCGCCTCGGTGGTCCCCAAGGACGAAGAGCGATCCCTCAGGCACGTCCCACTCGGAGGCCTGACCCGTGGCCAGCGTGGGCTGGTTCTCTCCCGTGGCCGGGTCGACGTATGTGTAGGCATCTTCCTCGAGGCGGACGCCGTCGATCCAGACCGAGCCGTTCTTGATCTCGACGTGCTCGCCGCCGACCCCGATGACCCGCTTGATGAAGGGCGTCTGGTCGCTTTCACCCCGGGGGTGGAAGACGATGATGTCGCCGCGGGAGTAGGCGTCGAAGCGAGGCGTCAGCTTGTCGATGAGCAGGTGCTGGCCGGGCTGCAGCGTGTCGATCATGGACTGCTGCTCGACCCGGAACGTCTGCACGACGAACGTCGTGATGATCAGGTAGAGGATGACCGCCAGACCGACCGTCGTGACGATCTCGATGACGACGTCGATGGCCCGGGACCGCTTGCGCGGCGCAGCTGCGGCCTCGGCGGCCTCGGCGGCCTCTGGGGGCGCGGGGTAGGGAGCGGGCGAACCCGTCAAGCCTTCACCTCAGGGTGGACAGACGCACTGGGCGGCGTCGGATTGCTAGGGTAGCGGACGGAGACCGTTCAGTGCCCCTGGGCGCGTCCTACACTGTGAAGCGTCGCCAGTCGGGCGCCGGCGTCCGTGCAGAGGGAGAGGGCAATGATCAAGGAGTTTCGCGAGTTCCTGCTCCGCGGCAGCATCGTCGACCTGGCCGTGGCGGTCGTCATCGGGGCCGCCTTCGGTGCCATCGTGACCTCGCTGGTGGCGGACATCATCACGCCGCTGCTGGGCATCTTCGGCATCCCCGACTTCTCGACCTGGGTCATCCAGGTCGGTGACTCGGAGATGCGCATCGGGGCCTTCCTGAACACGCTCATCAGCTTCCTGGTCATCGCGGCAGTCATCTTCTTCCTGGTGGTGAAGCCCATGAACCGCCTGATGCCGAAGAAGGAGGAGGGGCCGGCCGGACCCTCAGAGGTGGACCTCCTCACCGAGATCCGCGACGAGCTTCGCAAGGGCACGACGTCCGTCTGAGGTCACGACGGCGTCCCAGGAGTCGGGACGAACGCTGCCGCCCTGGGATCGGACAGAGAAGCACGGCGGCATCAGGCACCGCTCCAGCGCGGCACCCACCGCGACATCCGGACGAGGCTCGACCGGGGGGCAGCGCCCGGCAGGACGAGCCCCGAGTGCGGTGACCGCAGGGTCAGCTGGCAGCCTCGTCTGGAGCGGCCTCCGCAGCCTCTGGGGCCGGAGCGGCGGCGGGCTCCAGGCCCGGGATCGCGGCGAAGTCCTCCTGGGCGCGTGGCTGCTGCACGCGGGCCAGGGGCTCGTCGGCATCGGTCAGCACGGTCACGCCTGAGGGAACGACCAGGTCGCGCACGTGGAGCACGGCATCGAAGTCGCGCAGCGACGTGATGTCCAGGTCCAGGGCGTGGGGCAGGTCGACGGGCAGCGCGCTCACGGAGACATGCTCGCGCAGGTGCAGGAGGGTGCCACCCAGCTTCTCCACGGCGAGCGATTCGCCGACGTGGTTGACGGGCACGTCCACGTGGAGCTCCTCGGTCATCTTCACCACGAAGAAGTCGACGTGGATGGCATGGCGCTTCACGGGGTGCTCGTGGATGCCCTGCAGCAGCACGGGCACGGCGCGGCCGCTGCCGATCTTGAGATCCACCAACGTGTTGCGCGAGATGGTGCGGCGCAGCTCATCAAAGGTGCGCGCGTCGATCTGGATGGCCTGCGACTTGCGGCCGTGGCCGTAGACGACGGCGGGCACGATGCCCTGGCGACGCAAGGCGTTGACCTGCTTGCCAAGGATCTCGCGGGGCTCGGCAGCGACGACGGGGCGGGTGCTCACGTGGGGTGACCTCTCGAGAAGGATGGGTCCGGCGTTCGCGGACGGCTGCGAATCGTAGCACGAGCGGGCGAGCCGGCCGCGCCGATGTACCATCGATGGCCGATGTCAGCAACCATCCTCATCGTCGACGACGAATACGCCGTCGCTCGCGGTATCCAGTATGCCCTCGAGCAGGAGGGCTACCAGGTCAGCGTGGCCGGCAGTGGCGAGGAAGCCCTGGCCATGGCCGGCGAGCTTGCGCCGGACCTCGTCCTGTTGGACGTGCGCATGCCCGGCATCGACGGCTTCGAGACCCTGCGCCGGCTGCGCGCTGACGGCTCCAAGGCTCCCGTCCTGATGCTCACCGCGCGAGACGAGGAGATGGACAAGGTCATCGGCCTGGAGATGGGCGCTGACGACTACATGACCAAGCCATACGGCCTGCGGGAGCTGCTCAGCCGCATCAAGGCGCTCCTGCGGCGGGCCTATGGGGACCTCGCCGATGCCACCGGTGGTCGCCTCATCCGGCATCGCGACCTGGTCATCGACCTCGACCGGCGGCGCGTCCAGCGGGGTGACAAGCGCATCAGCCTGACCGCCACGGAGTTCGAGATCCTGCGACACCTCGCCTCGCGACCGGGACGCGTCTTCAGCCGCCGTGAGCTGCTGGAGCTGGTACGCGACTATGAGGCCCTCGACCAGGACGAGAAGACCATCAACGTCCACGTCAGCCACCTTCGCGAGAAGCTGGAGGACGATCCCGTCGACCCGACCTTCATCCTGACCGTTCGCGGAGCGGGCTACGCCTTCGCCGAGCGCTGAGTCGTCGAGCGTGGCTGGCACGGCGGGCCCGCCAGGACAGGGGATGACCGGCTGGCGCGCGCTGGTCAGCAGCTACCGGGCGCGTCTCCTGGTGGCCATCGTGCTCGTGGTGGCGGTGGCCCTGGGCCTCGTGCTCGTCTCGCTGCCGCGGCTGCTGGAGGGCTTCTTCCTGGACCAGGAGGAGGCCAACCTGCGGACGCGCGCGGACGCCGTGGCCACGCTCCTGGCGGACGAGTTGGCCGTCGTCGCCGGCGCCGGGGCGCGACCCATCCTGCTGCCCAACGAACCGGGCATCTCCACGACCCTGGCGCTGGGCGACGCGAGGGGCGGCAAGGTGCGCGAGCTGACGGACGAGATCGCCCGCGCGGATGTGCTGGTGACCCTGGCCGCCTCAGCCGGGGAGGAGCCCGCCTGGCAGCTGGACGTCGCCTATCCGGATGGCGCGGGCGGAGCCGGGCAGAACCGCGAGCCGGGCCTCTCGGCGCGCGCCGTGGCCAGCGTCAAGGACCTCTGGTACTCGGCGGCAGCGGCTCCCGAGCGGGAGGTGGCGGTCACCCTCAGCAACCCCTACACGTCGCGCGAGCAGACCACGCGCACCATCACGGAGGTGCTCGTCAACGCCGCAGTGGTGGCCCTCGTGGTGGCCGTCATCGTGGCCCTGCTGCTCGCCCAGTGGCTGGCGCGCCCGCTTCGCCGCTTGACCCAGACCTCCCGACTGCTGGCGGAGGGCCACCTGGAAGCCCGCGTGGCCATCCCCTCCAACTCGCCGCCGGAGGTGCAGGAGCTGGCCGGCGCCTTCAACGAGATGGCCGATCGCCTGCAGGAGTCGGTGACCATCATCAGCGAGGACCGCGACCGCAGTCGCGACTTCGTGGCCGACGTCAGCCACGAGTTGCGCACGCCGATCGCGGCACTGCGGACCTTCAACGAGCTGCTCCTGGAGGGGGCGGCCGAGGAGCCGGACACTCGCGACGAGTTCCTCCGCGGTAGCCGCCAGCAGATCGAGCGGCTCGACTGGCTGGCTGCCAATCTGCTGGAGCTGTCCAAGCTCGACTCGGGCCTTGTGGCCCTGCAGCTGCGCGAGGAGGACCTGCGCGCAGTGGTCGAGGACGCCGTGGAGCACGCCATGCCCATGGCCGATCGCAAGGGTGTCAGCCTCACCGCGCACCTGCCGCCGGATGCCATCGTCCAGCCCCACGATCCGCCCCGCCTGGGCCAGGTGCTGGGCAACCTCATCGGCAACGCCATCAAGTTCACGGCCACGGGCGGCCACGTGGAGGTCCGCGTGGAGGCGATCCCCGAGGGCGCCCGCTTCACCGTCAGCGACGACGGCGTGGGCATCGATCCGGCGGAGCTGGAGCACGTCTTCGACCGTTTCTACCGCGGCACGCGCCGGCCCGAGGAGCGCGCCGGTGGATCGGGACTGGGCCTGGCCATCGCGCGCTCCATCGTGGACATGCACCAGGGTCGGGTGGCCATCTCCAGCACGCCGGATGTGGGCACGGAGGTCGTGGTGACGCTGCCGCACCAGGTGTCGCATTCTTCACCCAGCGACGCCCGGCCATGAACCGTCGGTGGGCTACCGTTCGGCACGCCTGACCCGCTGGCGCCCCTCATCGGAGACTTGATACCCGGATGGCCGACCGGCCGGACGCTGACCACCCCACCCAGCCCGCCTCCTACAGCCCACCACCCCAGCGCCGGCCGGCGTGGATCGCACGCGGCTCGGGCGGGGTGGCCATCGCCGACCCGGAGCAGGGTGCGCACGCTGGCTGGTCGGGGGCCTCACAGCGACAGGGCGGCTGGGGCGGCAGTCGTGACGTGCCATCCCAGGACGGCACGACCGGGACGCCGGAGCCACGACCCGGAGGATCGCGCGGCCTGACGTGGTCCGGCGTCATGGTCGCGCTGGTGGCCGCGGTCGCGGCCTCGCTGGGGACCTACGCTCTCCTGCTGGCCGGCGGCCAACTGGACCGCCAGCTCGTCGTCCCGCAGTCTCCGACCCAGGCGGCCGGGGCCGGGCGACTGGGCGACCCGGACATCGTCCGCGTCGTAGAGGAGAGCGCCGTCACCCAGGCCGTGGACAGGGTCAGCCCGGCCGTGGTCACCATCATGCCGCGCGGCACGAGCGGCGGCTTCACCTTTGCGGAGGGCGTGGGCTCCGGCGTCATCTTCGATGCGGACGGCTGGGTGGTCACCAATCGGCACGTGGTCTGCAACGCGGACACGCTGTCCGTGCAGCTGGCGGACGGCCAGCGCTACGACGGCCAAGTCCATGGCCTGGACACGCTCACGGATCTCGCCATCGTCAAGATCGACGGCACGGGCCTGCCTGCCGTGGACATCGGCAACTCCGGAACGCTGCGGGTCGGACAGCACGCCATCGCCATCGGCAGCCCGCTGGGCACCTTCACCAACTCGGTCACGACCGGCGTGGTGAGCGCCATCGGTCGCCGCATCGACGTGGCGGATACCTGCAGTGGCACTGGCCAACTGGAATCCCTGCGCGACCTCATCCAGACGGACGCCGCCATCAACCCGGGCAACAGCGGCGGAGCGCTCGTCGACGTGGACGGCACGCTCATCGGGATCAACACGGCCATCGCGGGTGACGCCCAGGGCATCGGCTTCGCCATCCCCATCGACCTGGCTCAGCCCATCATGCAGCAGGCCGTGGAAGGTGAAGCGCTCAGCCGCCCGTGGCTGGGGATCTGGTACACGGCGCTGACACCGGTCGTCCAGGACCAGCGGGGGCTGCTGCTCGGCTATGGTGCGCTCATCGAGCCTCCGGAGGGCGTCACGGATGACGCCGTCGTCCGGGGTAGCCCCGCGGACGGGGCCGGCCTGCGGGTCGGGGACATCATCACGCACGTGGACGGCACCAGGGTGGATGGTGACAACCCGTTGGACGGCATCCTGACCCAGTATCGTCCCGGCGAGTCCGTGAGCCTGCGCGTGCTGCGCGGCGATGAGGTCCTGGATCTGGCGCTGGTCCTGGGCACGCGGCCGGCAGCCCCGTAACAGACCGATCGCGCACTCGCGGCCTCAGGGGCGTTCGCGCCGGATCTGCACCTGCACATGGTCCATGTCCACGTCCATGGGCACGGCCAGCTTGCGCACACGCACGGTGACCGCGGCGATCCGGGTCGAGGCCCCCAGCACGACGCGGGCGATGGCCCCGGCCAGCCCTTCGAGAAGGCGGTAGCTCCCCTCCTCGACCGTCCGGGTCACGGCCTCGACGAGCGGCCCGTAGTCGACCGTATCGACCAGGGCGTCCGACTCGCCGGCGGCAGCCAGGTCGGCCTCGACCTCGAGGTCGACCTCCACCGACTGCGGGAACTCCCGCTCCTCCTCGCTCACGCCCAGGCGCCCCTCCAGGCACATCGCAGTGAGGGTGATGCGGTCCATGGGCGACGCCTCCAGAGATCAGCGGCCGGCTCAGCCGGAGGGCAGCTCGTGCCACCCGCCACGGATGATGGCATCACTCATGCGGGCGACACGCACGTTCGGCGCCACGTCGTGGACCCGCACGATGTCGACCAGCGCGGCGATGCCCAGCGCGGTCGTGGCCAGGGTACCCTCCAGGCGCTCCGTGACCGGCAGGTCCAGGACCTTGCCGATCGTGGACTTGCGGCTGGCACCCAGCAGGATCGGACAGCCGAGGACCCGGAGCGCCGACAGGTGGCGCAGGAGGCGGAGGTTCTGCTCGGCCGTCTTGCCGAAGCCGATGCCAGGATCGACGATGAGCCGTGCTCGAGCACACCCCGCCCGCTCCGCCAGGTCCAGCGTCGCCCGCAGATCCTCGACCACCTCGCGGACGACGTCGTCGTAGACGGGCACCGCACGGCTGTGCATGAGGATGTACGGCGCTCCGTATGCCGCGGCCACGTGGGCCAGGGCCGCACCGCTGGTCACCGCCGTTACGTCGTTGAGGATGTCGGCACCGGCGGCGAGTGCTGCGTCCGCCACGGCCGCCTTGCTCGTGTCGATGCTGACGGGCACGTCCGCCACTCGTTCGCGGATGGCACTCACCACGCGGCTCACGCGGGCCAACTCCTCGGTCGCGCTGACGGGCTCGTGGCCGGGACGTGTCGATTCGCCACCCACGTCGATGATGTCCGCGCCCTCAGCCACCATGCGCAGCGCCTGGACCACGGCCGTCTCCACGAGGCTGCCCACCTCACGCGTCGTCGCGGGCACGGTGGCGGGGTCCAGCAGCCCGTCCCCGCTGAAGGAGTCCGGCGTCACGTTGAGGATGCCCATCACGAAGGTGCGCGAGCCGAAGACGAGCTCGCGGCCGCGCAGGAGCAGGGGCGCCAGGAGCGGCTGGCCGGGGTCGTCAGCCGCCATCGGGCACGAGCCGGGCGCGCACGTGCCCGACGAGATACAGGGACCCGCTGACGACGAGCGGGCCGCCCGCCGTAGTGGCGATCTCCAAGGCTCTCCGAAGCGCCTCGTCGGCATCATCGACAGGGGACGCGGCGAGTCGCCCGGCGGAGGACCCGGAGGCCGATCGGCCGGTGGCGGCCTGGGCGACTGCTGATCGCCAGGCTGCCGCCAGGTCGGCAGCGGGCAGCGAGCGGTCGGAATCGGGCACGCGCGTGGCCACGCAGTGCGCCTCCCGAAGAGGAGCGGCCGCCACGAGGACCCCGAGGATGTCGGCCACGGCCTTGTCAGCCATCACGGCCAGCAGCAGCGTCACCCGGCCTGACGGCAGATGCGGAGCCAGCTCGATCAGCGTAGAGGCGAGGGCCGCGGCACCGTCGGGATTGTGGGCACCGTCGAGCACGATGGTCAGGCCGTCACGCTCCAGCACTTCCATGCGGCCCGGCCACCGAGCACGGGCCAGGCCGGCCAACACGGCAGCATCCGTCACCTCGGCGACGCCGGCCTCAGCGAGGGCGGCGACGACCCCGATGGCCACCGCGGCGTTGGCGGCTTGGTGGCGTCCCAGCAGTGGGATCTTGAGATCGCCAAGCCCCGGCGCCTCCAGGGCGAGCCCGGAGAGGTCCATGGCCGTGACCGCCAGGGGCGGACAGACCGTGAGCGGTGCCCCGACCTCGCGGGCGCGGGCCTCGATGACCTCCAGCGCCACCCCTGCCGCCCCGCTCACCGCCCGGCAGCCCGGCTTGATGATGGCCGCTTTCTCCGTGGCCACCGAAGCCAGCGTGGTCCCGAGGTACTCCTGGTGATCCAGGCCCACGTTGGTGATGGCAGCCACATCCGCGGACCACGTGTTCGAGGCATCGAGCCGGCCGCCCAGGCCCACCTCCATGACCAGCGCGTCCACCCGCCGGCGGGCCGCCCACAGCCAGGCCGCCGCGGTCAAGAGCTCGAACTCCGTGGCCGGACCATGCTCAGCCTCGCCCGGCTCGCTGGCGCGCAGGACCTCCTCCAGCAGCTCATCCAGGTCGGAAGCCGCGATGGGCCGTCCGTCGATGAGGATGCGCTCGCGGTAGCTGTACAGGTGCGGGCTCGGCGACTGAGCCGTCGAGCGACCCGCCGCCTGGAGCACCGATGCCACCATGGCGGCCACGCTGCCCTTGCCGTTGGTGCCGCCCACGAGCACGCCGCGGAGCGATCGCTGCGGGTCGCCAAGCTCCGACAGGAGGGCGCGCATGCGCTCGAGGCCGAGTCGGATGCCGATCGGCCCGCGGGCGCGGATGCGGGACAGGGCGTCGGCCGACACGTCAGAAGGCCGCGATGTCTTCCTCATAGAAGACGCACTGGTTGAAGCGCGCGGAGAGGCAGACGTCCGTGACGTAGCCGGCGTCGAGGTGCACGCCCCCACGCACCTGGCACCGCGCGATGGTGCCCTCGTGCCGCATGTAGGCCTTGAGCAGGTGGGGTGTCTGGACGGGGATCGGCCCGCGCGGCCCTGTCATGTAGTAATGCGGGCAGACGTTGCGGCGCAGATTCGGCAGGCCGAAGGGGATGGTCGGCCGCATGACGGCAAGCTGGGTGGCCGTGGCCATGGCGCGTGGCATGCGAGGCACGACACGGGCGATGGGGCCGGCCGGCGGACGCGGTGGCGCGCTGCCGACCGAGGTGGAGCGCGACACGCGGTCGCGGTTCGATGTCACCCCACGCTCGTCTGGGTTCACGCCTCTCCTCTCCAAACCCCCCCGGAAGTGTTCCTCTCTAGCGTGCCACAATCCGAGGGGATGGACGCTGCCACTTCACGGGCGCTCCCGCCGACCCGCAGGATGGCGTCAGCGAAGCCCGCCTCGACCGTCCGCGGGCGCGCCGGCACGGGCTCAGGCCCCGCTCCCGGCCATGGGGGCGGGGACGAGGTCTCGCGCGCGCGTTGGGCAGGGGTGGCGCTGGTCATCGCCGCGCTGCTCGCGGCCGTCGGGCTGGCCGTCCTGAGCCCGGGTGACTCCAAGCCGGCTGAGCCGGGGTCTACCGCGCCGCTCGAGAGCCCGCCTCCGGCGGCCACCATCCTGGACACGCGCCTGCCCGTGGCACAGCCGGAGATCACCTCGCCCAAGACCGGCTGGATCATCGGCGAGTGGTATGTCGACGTGGACGTGGATGTACCCGACGAGCCACTCGCCAAGCGGCTCCTGTCGCTCGTCATCCTGCGCGATGGCACGGAGGTCAAGTCGATCGAGCGACCGGACCCAGGTCGTGCGGTCAGCGTGCCTGAGGTGCCGCTGGCGGCCGGTCGGAACGTCCTGACGGCCGCCCTCCGCGGACCGGGCGGCCTGGGGCCGCAGTCGGAGCCCGTGACCGTGACCCAGGATCGCGACGCCCCCGTCCTTCGCATCACCGCGCCCAAGACGGGGACGGAGACACTCGGATCGAGCATCACGGTCACCGGCACGTCGGAGCCGGGGGCATCCGTCACGGTGGAGAACGCCGCCAACCGGTGGGATGCCGACATCGGCGTCGGGCCCAGCGGCGACTTCGAAGTCAGCGTGCCGCTCGCCATGGGCCGCAACCGGATCGGTGTCAGCTCCACCGACGCGGCAGGCATGGAGCAGCGAGACGCCGTCCTCCTGGTCCGCAAGGACGGGCGGCCCGTCATCAAGATCACCGCCCCCAAGCAGGTGGCGCGGGCGGATCTCCCAAAGCTCATCCGGATCGTGGTGGACGTCACCGACGCGGACGGCGTAGAACTGCAGGATGCCACCGTCTCGTACACGCTCGGGGGACCCGGGTGGACGGCCCAGGAATTCGAGGACCAGACCGACTCCAACGGTCGCTCGACCTGGGAGGTGGAGCTGGTGGCTGGCGCGTCGGGCAGCGACCCCACCCTGGGCGTGGAGGTCATCGCTGGTAACGGCGAGCGCAGCCAGTCCAGCCGCGCCATCGAGATCCCCTGACCAGGCGCCTGCGGGCAGGGCGCCGGGGACAGGGCGCCCGCGGGCTGCCGCTCAGGGACAGGGCGCCCGCGGGCCGCTGCTCAGGGGCAGGCCGCTTGCGGGTCGTCCAGCACGAGATCCACGTTGGAGCCCACGGGCACCATCTCGCCTGGCTTGGGCAGCTGGTCGTGGACGAACCAGTCGTCGAGGGCTGCCGGCTCACTGGGGATGATGGCCCCGACCAGCAGGCCCGCCTCCTCGATGTGGCTGCGTGCCTCGACCAGCTTCAGGCACTGGAAGTCGCCCAGGAGCACGACGTCCTGGGCGGGGAAGGGCGTGGGGCTGACGCTCGGCCGAAGGGTCACCACCGGGCGGGGAGTGATGGCCGGCCTGGCCGTGGCGCCCGTGTGCCGACCCGTGGACACCACGTAGTCGACGGCGGAGCCTCGCGTCAGCGACTCACCCGGGCGGGGATCGGTGGTGACGACGTAACCCTCGGGCAGCAGGTCGTCCGCGCTGTAGCGCATGCCCGGCTTCAGACCCGCCGCCTCCAGTTGGCCGACGGCGTTGGCCTCCTTGATGCCCTGCACGTCGGGCACGACGACGGTCTCCACCTCCGTGCCCACGGTCACCTGGATCGATGTGCCGGAGGAGACCTGGACGCCGGGGCCGGGCAGCTGGTCGATGACCGATCCGACCTCGCTCGCGGATGCCACGTAGTCGATCTCCAGTACCAGGCCGCGCCGACGGGCGACGGTGACGGCGTCCTCCTCGGTGCGACCGACCAGCTGCGGGGTCCGCACCATGGCCACCTCGGCCGTTGGGCTGGGGCTGGGCGGCGAGGCGGCGCTGTCCCCGATGCCGCTGAAGAGCACGAAGAGCAGGATCCCCGAGGCCACGATGACGAGCAGCCCCAGGCCGGCAGCTGCCCAGGCCAAGGGCCCCGAACCGGGGCGCTCGGCATCCGGAGCTCCGCGAGGATGGCCCGGCCGCTGGCTGAGCTGGGCGGGCGGCACGCCGCCTGGAACGGACCCCGGAACGCCGGGGCCGGCCGTCATGCCCACGGCTGCCAGCACGGCAGCGCCCGAGGGATCGGCGATGAAGCGCGCCAGCGCCAGTGACAGCTCGGATGCCGATGGGCGCGCCGCGGGGTCGACGGCCAGGCACCAGCGCACGATGGCGTCGAGTGGCGGCGGCGTCTCCGCCCGCACGAGCATCGGCGAGGGCACGCTGCCGCTGAGGCGTGCCACCGCGACCGCCGCCGGTGAGTCGCCAGAGAAGGGTCGCTGGCCGGTGAGCAGCTCGTACATCACGAGGCCCAGCGAGTAGACGTCCGATGCCGGGCTGGCCGTGTCGCCGCGGGCCTGCTCGGGGCTGAAGTAGAGGACGCTGCCGAGCGTGATGCCAGTCGATGTGACGGGCGAGCGAGCGGCGACGTGGGCGATCCCGAAGTCGGCTACCTGCACCCGGCCGTCCGGCGAGAGCAGGATGTTGCTGGGCTTGATGTCCCGGTGGATGAGGCCCCGGGCGTGCGCGGCCACGAGGGCGTCGGCGACCTGCTGGCCGATGCGAGCGACGGCGGTGGGGGGCAGCGCCCCGTGCTCACCGAGAGCCACGGAGAGATCCCCGCCGGCCACCTGCTCCATGACGATGTAGGGGCCGGCCGGGTCGGTCCCGAAGTCGTACACCTGCACGATGTTCGGGTGGCTCAGCGACGCGGCGGCCTGGGCCTCGTGGCGGAAGCGCTCCACGAACTGGGCGTCGCTGCCGTACTCCGGGCGCAGCACCTTGACGGCCACCTCGCGGCCCAGCTTGCTGTCCGTGGCGCGGAAGATGGTGGCCATGCCACCCTGGCCGAGGACCTGGTCGAGCCGGTAGCGGCCGGCCAGCGTCCGACCGAGCTCAGCCACGCTGCCTGCCCCCCGGAGGCCCTGCGCGACCGAGGGCCTCGGCCGGTGTCACCGCAGGTCGAGCCCCGCCAGGTAGGCGCGGAGCTCCGGAGCGAACTCCTCGCGATCGAGCGCCAGCTCCAGCGAGGCCTTCAGCCAGCCCATCGTGGTGCCGGCATCGTGGCGGGTCCCCTCGAACGCGTAGGCGAAGACCTCCTGCTCCTGCATGAGGGCCTCGATGGCGTCGGTGAGCTGGATCTCGCCACCGGACCCGGCCGGCGTCTGCTCGAGCTTGGCGAAGATCTTGGGGGTCAGGACATAGCGGCCGATGATGGCCAGGTTGCTGGGCGCGTGGTCGGGAGCCGGCTTCTCCACGACACCACGGATGCGGGAGAGCCGGGCGTCATCGCCATCCCAGGCGGGGTCCACGTCGACGACGCCGTAGCGGCTCGTCTCTTCGTGCGGCACCGACATGACCGCCAGCGTCGAGCCGCCCGTGCGGTGGTAGGCGTCCACCAGCTGGCCGATGCAGGATCGAGGACCGGTCACCACGTCGTCCGACAGGATGACCGCGAAGGGTTCGTGTCCGACCAGCTCCTTGGCCATGAGCACGGCGTGCCCCAGTCCGAGCTGCTCCTTCTGGCGCACGTAGCTCACCTGGGCCATGTCGCCGATGCGGCGCACCCTGCGCAGCATCTCGATGTCGCCACGCGCTTCCAGCAGGGATTCCAGCTCGAAGCTGTGGTCGAAGTGGTCCTCGATGGCGCGCTTCTGGCTGCTCGTGACGATGATGACCTGCTCGATGCCGGCCGCCACCGCCTCCTCGACCGCGTACTGGATGACCGGCTTGTCGACGAGCGGCAGCATCTCCTTGGGCTGCGCCTTGGTGGCGGGCAGGAAGCGGGTGCCCCAGCCTGCGGCCGGAAAGACTGCCTTGCGAACGCGCATCCATCCTCCATGGGGCGCTGCCCGGTCCGGACCCGGCCAAGCGATCGGCACGGGTCTCGCTGTTGCGAACGGCCCCGAGTGTAGCGCGGGCCGCGGGGCCTCGGCCGTCCCGGTCGGTGGCACTCCTGGTGCCGGTGGCCCCTCCCTCAGACCGGCAGCGGGACCGGCCGGGGGGCCGGCTGGCGATGCACCTGGGCCAGCAGGCTGCCGGCCAGCACGAGGGCCCCACCGATGAGCTGCACGGGGGCCGGCTGCTCGGCGAGCAGCAGGGCGGCCAGCAGGACCGCGACCACGGGCTCGAGCAGCATGAGGATGGAGGCCCGCGTGGGACCGAGGCGACGGAAGCCGGCCAGGACCGCCGCCGTCGGGATCGCCAGGCCGATGGTGGCCGCCAGGATGAGCCAGACCCAGGCACCCTCCACGGCGAAGGGCTGGGCCAGCATCGAGGCCGCGCCTGTCAGGAGCGCGACGCCCACGAACCCGACCGCCTGGATGACCGAGAGAGCCGCGGCCGCCTGGGGGGCGGGGAGCGACGAGTAGCCGCGCCCGGCGATGAGTGAGTGGATGGCCTGGGCGACCGCGGCCAGCAGACCCAGGAGGAGCCCGACGGCGGACATCTGGGCGTCCCCCTGACCGAGCATGGGGACCACCACGACCAGCACCAGGCCGGCCGAGGCCAGCGCCAGCGCCCCAACCCGGAGCGCCGTGAGCGGCTCGTGGTAGACACGGGTGGCCGCCACGGCCACGATGACGGGGTAGGTGTAGAAGCAGATGAGCACGAGCGCGATGCTGGCGTACTCGAAGCCCGTGAAGACGGCCAGGTTGATGACGACGTTGAGGATGGCCACGGTGCTGATCTGGAGCCAGTGCCTCCGTGGCACGTCGGATAGCCGCACCGAGCGGATGAGGCCGAAGCCAAGGGCCAGGGCCACCGAGCCGATGAGGATGAGCGCCCCGAGCAGGGCGCGCCATGTCACGAAGGTGATGGTGGAGATGCCCGCATCCGTCGCGAAGCGCGAGAGCACCCCCAGCGTGCCGTAGCCGACCGCGGCGATGACGATCAGCGATGCGCCAGTAGTGGTGGAGCGGTTCAGCGTTCGACCGCCTCGGCGGGCTCGCTCCGGGCACCGCGCAGGACGATGCCGGTGAAGGGCACGCGAATCTCGCCGAAGGTCTCGGTCGAGACCAGGAAGCCAGCCAGCAGCAGGAGCGCGCCGAGGAGCTTGCCCAGCTGGTACCACTCCGTGGACCCGAAGCGATTGAGGCTGTCGGTCAGGGCCGGGATGAACGCGCCGAGCGCGATGAGGAGCGTGGCCGGCACGCGGCTGTTGATCTTGCCGCTCCACAGCGCACGGACGGCGTCGGGCAGGGAGGCCACGAAGTTGACGGTGATGGCGATCGGCGCGATGAGCAGATTGAAGAGGAACTGGTCGCCTGGCTGGCCCGGGTCAAGCGAATAGGCCAGCACGCGTCGCTTGGGCATGAAGACGTAGGCTGAGAAGAGCGCGCCCAGGATGAGCGAGAAGGCGCCCGTGACGTTGAGGAAGGGCGTCAGCAGGCGAAGCTCAGGCGGCAGGATCGCGGCCGTGGGGACGCCCGTCGCCGGATCGAGCGAGTAGCCCGGGGGCGGCAGGTCGGCCGTGGCCATGAGCACGATGGAGAGCAGGGTGGCCCCGCCGACGGCCAGCAGCGCCATCCACGGCCAACGCCAGTTCTGGAAGTAGGTCTCGACCGAGACGGCCAGGGCGAGCACGCCCGCGATGAGGAAGTAGAGCATGGCCGTCGTGGAGGCGTCCGCGTAGATCTCGGGGTTCCGACGGGCGGTCAGGAAGGTGAACAGGCCGGCCAGGAAGAGACAGAGCGCGAATCCGAAGCCGAAGCGCGTGCGGCCCAGCAGGAAGGCCGTGCCGAGCCCCAGCCAGCCGGCCGTCCATACGGCCCCGGTGAGGTACCACAGTTGGTAGACGGGCTGGCTCCAGCCGACGGCAGCCGCGACGGCTTCGCACCCGACGGCGATGGCGTAGAAGGCCATGCCCAGCGCCCAGATGAGTTGGTAGCCGCGACGCCGATCTCGCCACTGGTCGAGCAGCAGAAGGGCGAAGACGCCGGCCAGCGCAGCGGTGAGCGCCGGGATGGCGATGTTGGCGTCCACGTCCGAGCCCCGGATCAGCCGGTCAGGCCGGCTCGAAGACGTGATCCTCGCGATGGTTGCCGTCGCAGAGGCCCCAGGCCGGAGGATCGACGGGCAGCGGCACGGGCCGCATCAACTCCCGGACGTCCGAGAGCGAGCACAGGAGGTGGCCGCGCCGCCGCGCCCAGTCCCGGAAGTGCGCCGGGTCCGCGTGGAACTGGTGGGGTCCCGGGTTCAAGGGTGTCCGCTCGGCCCAGCTGGGTGCCGTCTCTCTCGCCACGTTGTCCAGGATGGAGACCCGGAAGGGCGTGCCCGCGATGGGCTCTCCACAGCCGGCGCAACGCTTGGCGTCGTTCTCGGAGAAGACGGTCGGGATCCGGATGCCCATGATCCGGCCGCCGCGGAAACGGGTGGCGGTCACGAGCCGATCGTAGCAGAGGGGTCGGCCGATCGGCGCCCAGGAAGAGAGCCGCTCGCGAGGGACGCTGGCAGGACGGGCGCCCGTGGACCTCGCCGGCGTGCCACCATGGGCACGAGATGGTGGAGCCCTTGGTGACAGGAGACCGGCTCGTCGCCCAGGTCTGGAGCCACGGGTCCCTGCGCGTGGTCCGTGAGCTGTCGGAGGTCCAGGCGGCCCTCGACGACGAGGAGGCCCGGCTCTGGGTCGACCTCGAGGATGCCGCGGCAGAGACCCTGACGGAGCTGGCCGCCATGTTCGGCCTGCACCACCTGGTGGCCGAGGACATCATCGAGCGCAACCAACGCGCCAAGATCGTCTATTGGGACGGCTGCCTGCACCTGGTCATGTTCGCGCTCCATCACGACGGCGAGCTGACCAGCAGCGAGGTGGACATCGTCCTCGGCCCGCGCTTCCTGATCACGTCGCACCCCCCCGGATGGCGGCCCGCGCCCACCCTGGCTTCTGACGGGCGGAGCGTCGGGCCGCTGCTCGCCCAAGGCGCGGACCTGCTCCTGTACGCCCTCGTCGACCAGATCGTGGACGGCTACTTCCCCGTCATCGACCGCATCAGCGACGACATCGACGATCTGGAGGTGGCCGTCGTGTCCGGACAGCGGGGCGACGTCGTCGAGCGGCTCTTCCGGGTGCGGCGGTCCCTGCTTGAGATCAGGCACCTCGTGAGCCCCGAGCGCGAGATCCTGAACCAGCTCTCCAACCGCGAGATGGGGCTCATCGACGAGCAGCGCCGCCTCTACTTCCGTGACGTCTACGATCTCACGGTGCGCGTCACGGACGAGCTGGACACCCACCGCGAGCTCGCCAACGGCGTCCTGGACGCCTACCTCTCGAGCGTCAACAACAGCCTGTCCGACGTCATGAAGCGGCTCACCGCCATCACGGCGGTGCTGGCCGGGGTCGGCGCCGCCGCGGGACTCTTCGGCATGAGCGAGGCCGCCAAGGCGCTGGACCTGCCGGGAAACCTCGGTTTCTGGGTCGTCACGGGAGTCGTGCTGGGCATCGGCCTGGCGGTCTACCTCTATTTCTGGCGCATCGACTGGATCTGAGGCGGGCGCCGCCTGCTGCCCGGCTGAGCACGGCGGCACGCCTTCGCCTATATTCTCTGTCTCTCAGGTAGGAAATCCCGGGAATACAGAGGCCCAACGTGGATCTCGGCTACATCGTGCTCGTGCTGCTCATCGGTTTCGTCGCCCAGCTGGTCGACGGCTCGTTGGGCATGGGCTACGGCGTCACATCCGCGACGATGCTGGCAGCCATCGGCTTCGCTCCTGCCGTGGCCTCCGCCACCATCCACGTCGCCAAGATCGGCACCGGCATCATGTCCGGGACAGCGCACTGGCGCTTCGGGAACGTCCACTGGCGGGCCGTCTTCATGCTCGCCATCCCCGGCACGATCGGCGCATTCGCTGGAGCCCTGGCCATCAGCTACATCGCAGCCGACGTGGCCGCTCCCTGGGTCAGCGTCATCCTGGCCGTCCTCGGCCTGGTCGTGCTGCTGCGCACCGTCTTCGGTCGCCAGGCGGCCATCCGCTTCCACGACCCGACCACGAAGGTGCTCGGCCCTCTTGGCTTGATCGGCGGCTTCATCGATTCGGTCGGCGGAGGCGGCTGGGGGCCGGTCACCACCTCCACGCTCATGGCCTCCAACCGCATGAGCCCCAACCAGGTCATCGGAACGGTCAGCATGTCCGAGTTCATCGTGGCCATCGGTGCCACGCTCGGCTTCCTGGCCGCCCTTGGCGGGGAGGCCATCGCCTGGGGGGCCACCGCGCTCCTGCTGCTGGGCGGCCTCTTCGCGGCGCCCATCGCCGCGTGGCTCGTGAGCCGGCTGGACCACCGCGTGCTGGGCGGCCTTGTGGGCGGCATGATCCTGGTCTACAACGCCGAGAACGTGCTCAGGCTGGTGGGCATCGTGGGACCCGCCGTGCTGGTCGTCCAGACCCTCATCGTGGGCGTCGCCCTACTGGTGTGCGCCTGGGTCATCCGCGAGAGGCAGCGTCAACAGCGGATGGCTGCGAGCGACCCATCGGAGCTCCTGCCCGTGGAGCGGGACACGACCACGGATCTCGACGGCGTCTCCGAGCTGACGCCCGCCACCTGAGCGCCGAGACACCGGCCGCCCGGCCGCCCGCGGCCTGGCAACGGGCTAGACTGCGCCATCCGCAGGTAGGGAGTGATCACCCATGACCCGAATCCGACCACCGGTGCCGTCCGCCGCGTGGATCCTGGCGCTCGTCCTCTCGGCGGTGACCGTCGTCCCCGGCCTGCCGGCCGCCGCTCAGGATCCGCCTGAAGGCGTGGTCAATGAGCTCCTCGACGCCATCGCAGCCAAGGAGTTCGACCGGGTCGGAGACCTCGCCTGCGCCGAAGAGCGCGCGTCGGTCGTGGCCCAGTTCGACGTGGCTGCCTCGTTCACGGACATCCCCGGCCTGGACGGTGAGGCCTTCCTTGAGGCGTTCGAGTTCGGCGTCGAGGATCGCTCGGTGACCCTGCTGAGCGAGGAGGGCGACGAAGCCAGCGTGGACGTCTCGGCCACCCTGACCATGGCCATGGATCCGGACGCTGCGCGGCCGTTCATCGTGACCATCCTCGAATCATCCGGCGTGGAGGTCACCGACGAGATGGTCGAACAGGGCCTGGCCGCCTTCATGTCCGGCACCGAGGAAGGCCAGCAGCTCGACGCCACGGTGCGGGTGGTGCGCGAGGACGGGGCCTGGCTCATCTGTGACGACATGTCCGCGATGGGCAACGAGGGCGGCGACGCCGAGGCCACGATGACCCCGGCCGAGGGAAATCTCTGCTGGCTTGCCAGCGTGGAGGAGTTGAGCTCCCTCGGCCCGCTCGCCTATGCGTCCGCGGACGCGTCGGCGGCGGGCAGCTGCCTCTATCTGCCCGACCAGTCCTCGCCGCACCACTCGCTGTACCTGTTGCTGGATACCGCGTTCACCGACATCGAGACCCTGCGCACAGTGTTCCCCGACGTCGAGGAGTTGAGCGTGGCGGACCGCCCGGCTCTCTTCACGGGCACCGAGCTGTACGTAGCTACCGAGTCGGGCATCCTCATGCTCAACGCCGTGCTGCCGGACGGCGCCGCTGTGGACGTCGGACTGCTGGAACACCTCGTCGCCGTTGGTGAGCTGGTCGTACCTCGTCTGCTGGAGGCCCCGCCCGCCGGATAGAGACCCCTCGACGACAGCCCGTCGGCGGTACCGTGTCGGCACCATGATGCGGGCGGCCGGCGAGCGGCTGTCGCTCGGTGGTGGAGGAGTGCTGGTACCCCCAACCGTGTCTGAGTTCAGGACATAGGTGACACCTGATAGGTGACAGGTGAGTCGGGACATCGGTGACAGTCCCGGCCATGTCGAAGCACCGCGTGGCCGTCCTCAAGGTCGTCTCAGCGCAGCTGTCCGTCACCGCCGCGGCAGCCGAGTACGGGATCAGCCGCGGGTATCTGCAGCGCCTGCTGTCGCCGCTACCGCGACGGCGGCCTCGATGACCTCGAGCCGCGCTCCCGACGGCCGCACTCCAGCCCGCAGGAGACCGGCGAGGCCCTCCGCGCCCGGATCGTCGCCCTGCGCACCGAGCTCACCGCCCGCGGCCTCGATGCGGGCCCGGTCACCATCGCCTGGCACCTCGAGCGCGAGGGACTCGCTGTCCCGTCGACCTCGACCATCCGACGCGTCCTCCATGCCGCCGGCCTCGTCACACCCGAGCCGCGCAAGCGCCCCCGCAGCTCATGGCTGCGCTTCGAGGCATCGGCCCCCAACGAGCTCTGGCAGTCCGACGTGACCCACTGGCGCCTGGCGGACGGGTCCGAGGTCGAGATCTGCTCGTGGCTCGATGACCACTCCCGCTACCTGCTCGGCTGCACGGCCTTTCGACGGGTCGACGGTGACGACGTGGTGGCCACGTTCTGCGCCGCGGGCGAGGTCCACGGCTGGCCCGCCGCCACGCTCACCGACAACGGTGCCGTCTACACCTCGCGCTTCACCGGCGGACGCAACAGCTTCGAGTACCTCCTCGCCTACCTGGGCATCCGCCAGAAGAACGGGGCTCCCGGCCATCCCCAGACCCAAGGCAAGGTCGAGCGCTTCCACCAGACCCTCAAGCGCTGGCTCGGACAGCAGCCCGCGGCGCGGACCCTCGCCGAGCTGCAGGCGCAGCTCGATGCCTTCCGCCTCGCCTACGACGAGGAACGGCCACACCGGGCCATCGGGCGGGTCACACCCGGCGAAGCCTACCGGGCGGGACCGAAGGCACACCCGGCCGGGCGCGGGGCTCCGGGCCACTTCAGGCTGCGCTACGACGTCGCCGACGGGAAGGGCTCGATCACCCTGCGCCGGGCCGGCCGGCTGCATCACCTGGCGCATCGGAGCCGCCCACGCCCGTCGGCGTGTCCTCGCCATCGTCGACGAGTCCGAGGTCACCATCGTGGCTCTCGACACGGGCGAGGTGCTGTCCACCCACCACATCGATCCGGACCGCCGCTACTGGCGCAACCTACGAAGAGACCCCGGCCGATGGCCGGGGTCCCGAGCGACCGAGTGACACCAGAGCTGGTCCATCGGCTGTCACCGATGTCCCGACTCATGTGTCACCCATGTCGCGACTCATGACACTGGTACCCCCAACCGGATTCGAACCGGTGATCTCCACCTTGAAAGGGTGGCGTCCTAGGCCTCTAGACGATGGGGGCCGGCGACTCCCGGGAGTGTACTCGAGGCTGCGTCCGGGTCCGTCCCGGGGCGGCCCCGCAGGGACGGCGCGGTCAGAGTCCGGTAACGATGGCAAAGACGGAGGCCGCTGCCAGCGACATGGCGGCTCCGATCGCGCAGAGCCCGCCGGCCACGCCGCCAAGGAGCGCACCGCCCGTCCGCCCGTGCCGCGCGTCGGCCAGTGCCCGGCTCAGCAGCCAGGCTGCCACGAAGACCAGGCAGAGGCCGAAGACGAGCAGCCCGATCACGGTGAAGGTGATGTTCTGGCCGGAGCGGTCCAGGACCATGCCATAGAAGGCCAGGACCCCGGAGAGGATCAGCAGGACGATGACGGCAAGGCGTGCGAACGTCACGGGGCGAGTATAGGTTCGGCCTGCGGGAGAGGACCGACGGGCGGTCGCCCGGCCGGCTGGAGCCGCACGATGGCACCGTGGCGCGCCGGGAGCTCCACGTGCAGCACGCGGTCGCCCACGAGCTGTGCGCGGCCGCCCTGGCGCTCGCAGCGGAGCACCTCGACGTTGGCGGAGTCGACCGTGACCGGGAGTCGGAGGTCACAGGCGAGCGGCTCGTCGGCGGCATTCAGGATGCAGGCGTAGGCATCCGCCTCGTGCTGGCGCAGGTAGGCCAGCGCCGCCCCCTCGGCCCGGAGCAGCGTCAGCTCGCCGTCGCGCAGCGCGCGACTGGCATGGCGCAGGGCGGCCAGGTCCGCCAGCCAGGTGGCCGGCTCACAGCCCCAGGCGGATGGGTCGGACGGGAAGGCGCGCCGACAGTCGGGATCCATGAGACCCTCCATGCCGATCTCGTCGCCGTAGTAGATACAGGGCGCCCCGGGCAGCGTCATCTGCAGCAGCATGGCCAGGCGCACGCCGTCCAGATCACCGCCACACAGCGTCCGGAGGCGCGGCGTGTCGTGGCTGCCCAGGAGGTTGAGCTGGGCCGCCATGCGCTCTGGCCCGTAGGCCTGGACGAGCCCGTCGATGCGAGACCAGAGCGCCTCGCCGTCCAGGGGGATGAGCTTGCCCTGGTACTCCCAGGGCAGGTCGATGCCGGTCGCCAGGCGGTGCTGTGCCGCGAACCCCAGGATGGCCTCCGTCAGCGGGTAGTCCATCAGGGCGTCGAAGGTGTCACCTGCCAGCCATTCCGGCTGCACGCCCCAGATCTCAGCCACCAGGTAGGCGTCCGGCTTCACGGCGCGAACCCGGGCGCGGAACTCGCGCCAGAAGTCGATGCCGATCTCCTCGGCCACGTCGAGGCGCCAGCCGTCGATCCCGAAGCGCAGCCAGTGCTCGGCGACGTCCAGGATGAGCGCCCGCAGGTGCGGCTCTTCGAGGTCCAGCTTGGGAAGGGCCGGCAGGTCCCACCAGGCCTCGTAACCGAGGACGGTCCGCGAGGCTTCGCCACTCGGCATGCCCTGCGCCCGGAGTCCGTCGATGGCCGCCTGCTGGTCCGTGGACGGGAAGGCCATGAGTCTGCGTTGGCCGGCGAGGACGCCGGGGTCGAGGTGGAACCAGTCGCGATAGGGCGAGTGGGCGCCGTTCTCCAACACGTGGTGGAACGGCCAGAAGCCGCGACCGCTGTGGTTGAAGACGCCGTCGAGGATGACCCGCATGCCGCGGGCATGGGCCTCGTCGAGCAGCTCGCGCAGGGCCTCGTCACCGCCCAGCAGGGGGTCCACGTGGAAGTAGTCGTCGGTGTGGTAGCGGTGGTTGGAGGCGGAGGTGAAGACGGGGTTCAGGTACAGCGCCGTGATGCCCAGGCTGCGCAGGCGGTCGAGGTGGGCGACGACGCCGTAGAGGTCGCCGCCCTTGAAACCGTGCCAGGTCGGCGGCGCCTCCCATGGCTCAAGCTCGCCGGGAGCGGGGACACGGTCGCTGCGGGCCAGGCGGTCAGGGAAGACCTGGTAGAAGACGGCGGCCCTGGCCCAGGCCGGGATGTCGTTGCCCATGTCGGACAGGGTATCCCGGGGCGACCGATGGGGATCGTGCGGGCTCGCCCGGCTACGCTCGTGGGGTCGCTCGCATGGGACAATCGGACCGATGCTCCAGCTCGTCCGCCAGATGCCACCAGGTGTCTTGCTCTTCCTGGCGTACGCCTTCGTCGTGCTCTCCATCCTTGGCCTGACCATGCCCGTCGTCATCGACCAGGCCGTGCAGGCTCCCATCACGTTCATCGGCCTCGTCTGGATGGGTCTGCTGGCCTACCTCATCTTCACCATGACGCTGGTCCTGCAGCGCAAGCAGGCTGCCTTCGGGCTGTCGCTGGGCCTCACGACCCTGCTCCTGCCGCTGGCGGCCATCGTCTTCTTCGGCGCGGGTGGCTGGATCCTCTCGATCGTGCTGCTGGTCGCCTTCGTGGCGCTGGTCTGGGCCCTGCGCCGGCCGCGCAGCCGCGAATGGTTCTGCGAGCTGTGACCACCAACGGCATGAGGCGACCGGGGAAGCGCTGGGTCGTACTCGACGTGGGGGAGACCCTCATCGACGAGTCGCGCATCTGGGCCGCCTGGGCGGACGCGCTGGGCATCCCGCGGACGACCTTCATGTCCGTGTTCGGCTCGCTGGTGGAGCGCGGTCTGAACTACCCCCAGCTGGCCGACTACTTCCCGGTCGACTGGGGGGCCCACCGCGAGGCTGTCGAGCGCTCCATCGGAGGGTTTCGCGCGGAGGACCTGTACCCGGACGCCCTGTCGGCCTTGGCGTCATTTCGTGAGCAGGGCTATCGAACGGCCATCGTCGCGAACCAGCCGATCCGACGGGATCGTGAGCTGCGGGCCCTCGGCGTGGAGGCGGAGGTCATGGCCATGAGCGACGAGATGGGCGTCGCCAAGCCGGACCCGCAGTTCTTCCGGGCGACCCTGGCGCTGCTGGGACGACCCGACCCCGGAAGCGTGGCCTACGTGGGTGACCGCATCGACAACGACGTGCTGCCCGCAGCGGCGGTGGGCATGCGAGCGGTCTGGCTGCGGCGCGGTCCATGGGGTGTCATCCCACGCGAGGCACCGCAGCAAGCGAGCCTGGTGGTGCGCTCCCTGGCTGAGGCGGCCGAGCGCGTCGAGGAGGCCTGGGGGTAGGGGTCCTCAGTCGCGCTGCCCACTCAGGTCGGGCATCGGGTCGGGCATGCCCGCCAGCCTGACGACCTCATCCCAGAGCCAGCGTCGCTGCACTGACGAGAGGCGCGTGGAGGGCAGCCGGTCGAAGGGGCGTGGCCGCCGGTCGAGGTAGAGTCGACCGCCACGTCGGCCGGCTCGCGCGTCGGTCGCCAGCCAGGTGACCGTGTCGATGCCCTCGGCTGGCGTCCTCAGGAGCGGACCCATGAGGCCGTGGAACCCGGGCAGCGATGCGGCAAGGCCTGGCGTGTCCGCCCAGCCGGGGTGCATGGCGTTGACCCGCACGGGGCGCCCGCGCAGGCGCCGACCCCACTCGCGGGTCAGGGCGGTGGCCGCGCGCTTCGCGCGGGCGTAGGCGAGCGTTCCGTTGAACTCGCCCCGATCGAACGCCAAGTCGTGCAGTGGCAGCGCCTGCCCGTACATGCCGCCCGACACGACCGTGATGACGCGCCCGTCGCCGCTCCGCTCCAGCATCGGCAGCAACCCGGAGATGAGCACGAACGGTCCCACGACCATCGTGGCGAAGGTGGCCTCCAGGCCGTCCTCGGTCACCGTGCGCGTGGCGTAGATGGCTCCGGCGCTGTCGACGAGGATGTCCAGGCGCGGCTCCGTGGCCTCGATCGCAGCCACGGCCTTACGCACGTCGGCGAGGGAGGACATGTCAGCCACCACGATCGGGAAGCGCTCCGCGTCACCATGCCCAGGCGCCAGTTCGGCCGCCGTGGCTGAGAGCCGCTCGCGACTGCGACCGACCAGGATGACCCGGGCGCCAAGCGCCGCCAACGCGCCGGCCGTGGCCCGGCCCAGGCCGGAGGTCGGCCCCGTCACCAGTGCCGTCCGGCCGGCCAGCGCTCCGGGCTGGGGGTCGTGCCAGCGGTAGAGGCGCCGGCGCGCCTGATAGCCGAGGCGGCTGAAGCTGCCTACCACGGTGATCTCGAGCGTGTCGTCCGCGAGCCGGCGCAGATCCATGAGCGGTCAGCCCTGGCCTGCGGTGGCGCCCGTACCGGCGGTGGGTCCCTCGCCGCTGGCATCGACTGCCGGGACGCCATCCCCGCTCGCCGCCAGTGCGTCCAGCTCTCGCTTCATGCCGGCCACAGCGCCCTTGGCGATGCCGGCGAAGGCACGGCCAAGGAGCGGCTGGATGGCGCCCAGCAGCCCGGAGAGCTTGATCTCGGCCACGTAGTCGACCCGGGTGCCCGCCGGATCGTCGCTGAAGGTGATGATGTCCTGGCTCCAGACACCGGAGCCCTCGCCGACCAGCACCACCCTGGATGGTGCCTGATACTCGGTGATGCGGTATTCCATCGGCGTGGTCCGGGGTCCCATCTTCACGTTCAGGGCGAAGCGGGCTCCGACACCGAGGTCCCCGTCGTCGATGCGCTTCGACGAGACGGTATTGGGATCCCACTCGGCCTGGCGGGAGAAATCGGCCACGAAGGCGAAGGCGGCTTCACGTGGCAGGGGGGTGATGACATGCTCGACCAGCGTGGTCATGGCGATCCTCCGATCGGTACGGGATAGACATTCGACAAACATTGTACTATCCTTGGACACACAGCGACAACGCGGGCTTCACATTCGGGGGAGAGTCGAAGATCATGGATATCGCGGTCGTCGGGTCAGGCATCAGCGGTCTGTCGGCAGCCTACGCCCTTCGTAACGAACACAGGGTGGTGCTCTACGAGGCCGAGAAGGAGCCAGGCGGACACGTCAAGACCGTGACCGTGACGACGCCGGACGGTCCCCTCGACGTGGACACCGGCTTCATCGTCTACAACGAGCCCACCTATCCGCGCTTCACCAGGCTGCTCGCCGAGCTGGGCGTGGAGACCCAGCCCACGGAGATGTCGCTGGGGCATACGTGTCGTGCCTGCGGCCTGGAGTTCAGCTCGCTCGGGTTGCGTGGCATGTTCGCGCAGCCGTCCAGCCTGTTTCGGGCCTCCCATTGGCGCATGATCGCCGACATCCGCCGCTTCTACGGCGTGGCGCGGGCCCGCCTCGACGCGGACCGCTGGACGCGGGAGACATTGGGTGCCTTCCTCGACGAGGGCGGCTACGGCATCGCCTTCCGCAGTCACTTCCTGGTGCCGGTCGTCTCGGCGGTCTGGTCGACCGCGGCGGCGGAGATCATGGACTTCCCCGTCGACTACCTGCTGCGGTTCCTGGACAACCACGGTCTCATCGGGTTCGGCAAGGGTCATCCCTGGCGCACCATCAAGGGCGGCTCGAAGACCTACGTGGAACGGATCCTCGATCGTCTGCCCGAGGGTTCCGTTCGCGCCGGAGACCCGGTGGTCAGGGTCCTGCGTGCCCCCGACGGCGTGACCGTGGTCACCGCGAGTGGTGCCAGCGGGCGCTTCGACGCCATCGTCATGGCGACCCACGCTGACGTCACGCTGGCCCTCCTGGCTGATGCCGATGACGAGGAACGCGACGCCCTCAGCCTCTTCGAGTACACCACCAACGACGTGGTCCTCCACGCGGACGAGACGATGCTGCCGCGACGCGGCGGGGCTCGCGGCTCCTGGAACGTGGACACCGTGGACTGCCGCCGGCCGGGTCGCCAGCTCACCATGACCTACTTCATGAACCGCCTGCAGCACCTGCCCGGCGAGGTCGCGTATTGCACCTCGGTCAACCCGGGCGACCTCGTGGACCCCGCCAAGGTCATCGTGACACGGGCGATGAGCCACCCCAAGTACACGTTCCGGACGCTGGATGGTCAGACCGCGCTGGGCCGATTGCAGGGACACCGGCAGACTCTCTACGCCGGGGCGCACCTGGGGTATGGCTTCCACGAGGATGGCTGCCGGTCTGGCTATGAGGCGGCCGAGCGGATCGCGGCGGGCATCCTGAAGAGGCCCGATCGCTCCGCTGCGGTCGAGGACACGCCGGTCGGCGCGATCCCCGTCGTCGGAGCACGAACGCCATGACGACCAGCCCACCCGGAGCAGCGAGCGGTCACGGTCCGGCTCGGTCGCCTGCCATGCGCTCGCACCTGTTGCACGGCAAGGTCAGGCACCGGCGTCTGCGCCCCTTCGCCTATGAGCTCGAGCACGACGTCTTCTACCTGGCGCTCGATCTGTCCGAGATCGATGCCGTGGTCGGCAGGTTGCGCCTCCTGAGCCGCAACCGCGTCAACGTGCTCACCTTCCGAGATCGGGATCACTGGCTCCCGGCTGCCGCTGACCTGGCGGTCTCGGTCCGACAGCACCTCAGGGAGGAGGGCTTCGACCCCCAGGGCTGGCGCATCACCTTCATCGCCACGCCGCGCATCTTCGGCTACCAGTTCAACCCGGCCAGCTTCTACCTCTGTCGCGATGGAGCGGGTGTCCTGCGCGCCTTCATCATCGAAGTGCACAACACGCACGGCGAGCGACGTCTGTACACGCTGCGCCCGGAGCAGCGCGGCTCGGGTTGGGTGGACGAGATGGACAAGGACTTCTACGTCTCGCCCTTCATCGACATGGACGCTCGCTACACGGTGCGCGTCCAGGACGACCCCGGGCTCCTGCGCATCGCCATGTCCGAGACCGAGCACGGGCAGCCCGTGCTCACCGCCAGCCTCATGCTGCAGCGTGCGCGTCTGACCGACCGCACGCTGGCCCGGTCCCTGCTACGCATCCCCTTCGCGACCCAGAAGACGATCACGGCCATCCACGTGCATGCCTGGCGGCTGTGGCGCCGTGGCGTCCGTTTCCACCGCCACTCGGAGGTGACGCGTTGACCGACCTGACGCGCCTGGACCGCCTGGCCGGGCCGCTCGACCCCCTGCTCACGACCGTTGCCGGGCGCATCGGCCTGGCTGCCGCCTCGCGCATCCGCCGGGGCTGCCTGACGGTGCAGTTGCCCGATGGCTCGAGACGGGTCTTCGGCGACCGCGACTCCGAGCTGCGCGGCGAGATGCACATCCACGACCTGGAGGCGCTCCGACGGCTCCTCGTGGGGGGCGAGGTCGGCGGTGGTGAGGCCTACATGGACGGCCTCTGGTCGAGCCCGGACCTCGTGGCGCTCATCTCCCTGGCGGTGGCGAACCGGACCGACCTGGCGCTGTCCAAGGGCTGGTGGCGCCTGCCGGCCAAGGTCGGCCGGACCATCACCCACCGGCGCAACCGCAACACGAAGCGTGGGGCGCGGCGCAACATCACGGCCCACTATGACCTGGGCAACGACTTCTACCGGCTCTGGCTCGACGAGACGATGACCTATTCGAGCGCCGTCTTCGAATCGGGCGAGCAGTCGCTGGCTGACGCTCAGCGCAACAAGTACCGCCGCATGGCCGAGATGGCTGGCCTCGAGCGCGGGCAGCACGTGCTCGAGATCGGCACGGGCTGGGGAGGCTTCGCGCTGTATGCCGCCGGCGAGCTGGGCTGCCGAGTGACCAGCCTGACCATCAGCCAGGCCCAGCACGAGCTGGCCAGCGCGCGCATCGCGGCAGCAGGACTCAGCGACACGGTCGATGTCCAGCTTCGCGACTACCGCGACGTGCAGGGCACCTACGACGCCATCGTCTCCATCGAGATGCTGGAGGCGGTCGGGGCTGAGTACTACAGCGACTTCTTCGCTGCCTGCGGGAACGCCCTGAAGACCGGCGGCGGCATGAGCGTGCAGGTCATCACCTTCCCCCATGACGCGTTCGAGGCCCAGCTGCGAGGCGCCAACTGGATCCAGCGCTACATCTTCCCGGGCGGCGTGCTGCCCTCCCTGGCGGCCATCGAGGCCTCGCTGGAGGGAACGCAGCTGCTGGTGACGGGCGTGCAGGACATCCGCGACAGCTACGCGCGTACCCTGCAGGCGTGGCGGAGGAGCTTCTTCGCACACCTCGGCGAGGTGCGCGCCATGGGCTTCGACGATCGGTTCATCCGCATGTGGGACTACTACCTGTCCATCAGCGAGGCGGGCTTCCGCACGGGCATGACCCAGGATCTCCAGATCAGCTTCCAGAAGCGACGCGGCCTGGCGTGAACCAGCGGAGGCGGCCATGAGCGAGGCCGCGTCGACGCCGGGACCGGCGGATGGCCTTGGGGTCGCGCCGATGCGCATCCTGGTGGTGGGCGCCAGCGGGTACGTCGGCGGCCGCCTGGCCGCGCGACTGCTGGTGCGCGGCCACCGGGTGCGGCTGGCCAGCCGCGACACGCGCGGATTGGGTGATCGCTTCCCCACGGCGGAGATCGTGCGCATGGATCTGCTGGATCCGGCCACGCTGCCGTCTGCCCTGCAGGGGATCGAGCTGGCCTACTACCTGGCGCACTCGATGGCTGGCGGCGAAGCCGGCTTCGAGCAGCGTGACCTGCTCGCGGCGCGCTCGTTCGCCCGGGCAGCCAGGGAGGCCGGGCTCAGCCACATCGTCTATCTCGGCGGACTCGGGGATCCCGACAGCGAGCTTTCCGCGCATCTCGCCAGCCGCCAGCAGGTGGGCGCGGAGCTGGCCGCGCACGGCGTCCCGGTGACGGAGTTCCGGGCCGCCATCGTCATCGGCTCCGGCAGTGCCTCCTTCGAGTTGCTGCGCAGCCTCGTCGAGCACCTGCCGATCATGATCACGCCGCGCTGGGTGCGCACGCTCTGCCAGCCCATCGCCATCCGCGATGTGCTCGACTATCTGACCGCCGCGGCCGGCCATCCCGAGCGCGCGGGTGTCGTGGAGATCGGCGGGCCGGACGTCCTTTCCTACGCCGAGATGATGCGGACCTACGCACGCCTGCGTCGCATGAGGCGGCTCATGATCCCGGTGCCCGTCCTGACACCCCGCCTCAGCTCCTACTGGTGCAGTCTCGTGACCCCCGTCCCGAGTGCCATCGCCCGACCCCTCATCGAAGGCCTGCGTCACGAGGTCGTGGTGCGAGATCCCCTCCCGTCAGCGGCCTTCGGCGTCGCCGCGACCCCGTTCGAGATCGCCGTGCGCAGGGCCCTCGAGCGCGTCGAGGGCCACGACGTGGAGACCACCTGGTTCGACTCCCTGGGCGTACACGGTCGCGCGGACCTGGCCGCCGAGCGCTCCCGGGAGGGCATGATCGTGGACCGCCATCGTCGTTCCGTTCGCGCCGCTGCCGCCATCACCTTCGCCGAGGTGGAGCGGCTGGGAGGAACCGCTGGCTGGCCGTACGCCAACCCGCTGTGGAGGATCCGTGGCCTCATGGATCGAGCGGTCGGTGGGCCCGGGATGCGCCTGGGTCGGCGCGACCCGGACCGCGTACGTGTCGGTGACGCCGTGGATTTCTGGCGCGTGGAAGCGATCCGGCGACCTGAGCTGCTGCGCCTGCGCGCCGAGATGAAGGTGCCCGGCAGGGCCTGGCTGCAGTACGAAGTCAGCCCTGAGGGTGACGACAGCCGCGTCGTGCAGACTGCCTTCTTCGAGCCCAAAGGAGTCAGCGGCCTGCTCTACTGGTACCTCCTGCTGCCCGCCCACCTCCTCATCTTCCGCGGCTCCGTGCGCCGGCTCGTGAGGCGAGCGGAACGGACGCAGGCCGCGAGGGCGATGGAGGAGGCTCGCCCACCCGCCTGACGGCCGCTCAGCTGCCCAGCTCGCGGGTGCCTCCGGTCGACGACCTGTCTCCGGCCGCGCGGAAGGCTGCCAAGGCGCGCTCGCGACCCTCGTGCAGCTCCACGATCGGCCTCGGATAGGTCTCACCGAGGCGGACATCCGCGGCCGTCGCGATGTGGTCGGGCATCGCCCACGGCGCGTGGATGTAGCGAGACGGGACCCTGCCAAGCTCGGGCACCCAGCGGCGCACCCAGTCACCGTCGGCATCGAATCGCTGCCCCTGCAGCACTGGGTTGAAGATTCGGAACCACGGCTGCGGATCCGCGCCCACCCCCGCGGTCCACTGCCAGCCGCCCGTGTTGTTGGCGACATCGCCATCGACGAGGTGTCGCATGAAGTGACGCTCGCCGATGCGGTAGTCCATGAGCAGGTGACGGGTCAGGAAGGAGGCCACCACCAGGCGTGCCCGGTTGCTCAACCACGAGGTCGCGGCCAGCTGGCGCATCCCGGCATCCACGGCCGGGATACCTGTGCGTCCGTCGCGCCAGGCGGCGACCGCTTCAGGGTCATCCGGCTCGGACCGGAAGACGGCCATGAAGGGGCTGTCGGCCACGCCGTCGACAGCCTCGCGTCGGTGGAAGAGCAGGTGATGGTAGAACTCGCGCCAGGCGACCTGCCGCACGAACGGCTGAGCCGTCTCGCCCACCTCGAGGGCGACGCTCTCCACCTGCAGTGGCGACAGGGTGCCGAAGTGGAGGTCCGGCCCAAGGCGCGAGGTGGCGTGGCCGCCGAGTCCGTCACGGCCGGGAGCGTAGCCGGGGAGCCCATCGAGGACCCAGGCCCGGAGGCGTCGTTGTGCGGCCGGTTCACCCGGCTCCGGCAACCCGGGATGCGGTGCCTCTCGACCGGCCAGCGCGGCAGTCACGCCCATCGATCCAGCCAGGAGGTCGGCTGGGGTACGGATCGCCCCGACGGCAGGGAGCAGTGGTCGGCGCGGGGCCTGCTGGAGCGCTCTCCAGAAGGGCGTGAAGACGCTGTACGGTCGGCCCGCGGCGGTGAGCATGGCCTCTGGCTCGGCGAGCAGCAGGCCAGGCTGCAGCCGGAGGCGACGGCCGTCGCGCTCGAGCGCAGCCGAGACAGCCTGGTCGCGTCGGTGGCTGAAGGGGGTGACGTCTCGGGTCGCCAGGACGGTGGCGGCTCCGGTCTCGTGGGCCAGCCTCGGCACGACATCCTCCGGACGTCCGGTCTGCACGAGCAGGCCGCTGCCGCGCGCACGCAGCGAGGCATCGAGCTCCGCCAGCGAGCGCAGCAGGAACCACGTCCGAGCCGGCGCGGACGTCGGACCGGCCATGAGTCGCTCGTCGAGCACGAAGAGCGGGATCACCCAGCGTGCGCCGGCCGTCGCCATGCTGAGCGCCGGATGGTCGGCGACCCGCAGGTCGCCTCGGAACCAGACGATGGCGGTGTCCACCGACTCCTCCATGGTGCTCCTCCCGTCGGGTGCGTGTGCTGGTCGTCGAGAACCCTGTACAACTATCCAAACATTGTACAGATAGTTGACACCTCAGCGTGGCTACCGTACCATCCTGGTTGTACAAACATTGTACATACGGACGAGGGCCATGACCAAGCACACACTGGACAGCACCCATGTGGTGAAGGCGGACCTGGAGCAGGTCTGGGACTTCTTCTCCCGGGCCCGCAACCTCGGACGCATCACCCCGCGCTCGATGGGCTTCGACATCCACACGCCCGACCCGGTGACGGAGAACGGCGCCGTCATCGACTACACGGTGCGGCCGCTCTTCGGCATCCCCACCCATTGGCAGACGCACATCGATGCGGTGGAGGCTCCCCGGCGCTTCCGTGACGTGCAGGCCGCGGGCCCCTACAAGTCCTGGGTCCACGAGCACCGCTTCACACCCGTGATGGACGGAGTCCGCATGGACGACCACGTCGAGTACGAGCTGCCCTTCGGGCCGCTCGGCGAGCTCGGCCATCGCCTCGTCGTGCGGTCGCAGCTGGAGCACATCTTCGCCTTCCGCGCCACCGCCATCGACCAGATCTTCGAGCCGGCCGGCGACCCGTCCAGCGGCCGTCCGGGCACCATCGCCGTCGCCGGCGGGACAGGCTTCGTGGGCGGTGAGATCGCCCGAGAGCTCCGCCGTCGTGGACGCCATGTCGTCGTCCTGTCGTCGAGGGGTGAGGCGGCCCGCGGGCAGCTGCCGGACGACATCGAGCTGCGGCCTGCCGACGTCCGGGACCCCGCATCCCTGCGAGCCGCCCTGGAGGGCGTGGACGAGATGGTCATCTCGCTGGCCTTCCCGGGCCTGCCCATCGAGCAACCCGGGAAGGGCCACACCTTCATGGAGGTCGATGCCGGTGGCACCCAGCAGCTCGTCGCGGCCGGGCGGCAGGCCGGCGTCGGCCGTGTCGTGTACCTCTCGGGTGCGGGCGCTGGCCATGACGCCGAGCGCCACTGGTTCCGTGCCAAGGCGATCGCGGAGGATGCCGTGCGCGGCTCGGGGATGGCCTGGACCATCCTGCGGCCGACCTGGGTCTACGGCCCTGGCGACGTCTCGCTCAATCGCTTCCTGGGCTTCGCGCGGACCCTGCCCTTCGTCCCGCTCACGAACCTGGGTCGCCAGCTGCTGGCCCCGGTCTATGTCGGGGACGTCGCTCGCCTGGCGGCCAATTCGCTGGAGCAGGATGCCGCCCTCGAGCGGGTCTTCGAGGTCGGCGGTCCGGAGACCATGTCCATGCGCGAGGTCATCGGCCGAGCCATGAGCGTGGCAGGCATCCACAAGCCCATCATCCCGGGACCGGCGCCCCTTATCAAACTGGCCGCCTGGCCGATGCGCTTCCTGCCCGATCCGCCCCTCAGCCCTGGCGCGGTCGACTTCGTCAACCAGCCGGCGACCGTGGACATCGAACCCCTGCTGCAAGCCATGCCTCGCACGCTCACGCCACTGGAGGCCGGCCTGGCCACCTACCTTGGGCCGCGGCATGCCTCGACCACCACCATCGACGGACTCGCAGGCAGTCTGCGGCATGCCGCCTGACGGCGCCAGGGCAGCGAGACGCCCGGCCGTGGTCGACGGGCGCGGGTCCCACGCGAGCGTGGCAGTGGTCCACGACGAGGCGCTTCGCATCGCCGCTGCGCCCCCATGGCCGGCCCCGCCGGCGCGCGCGCCCCGGGGGCTGGTCTCGACGCTCGACGCGGTGCGGCGCGCACCCACCATCCTGTCCGCCATTCGCCTCGCCCCGCGGGTCCGGGAGGCCGCGCTCGCGGCCATCAGCGAGGGCAGTCACCCGGCGTTCCTGCAGCGGCCCATCCTGGAGGCTGTTCACGACGAACGAGACGCGGTCACGGCGGTGGCCGCCATCCATGCGCTCGGCCAGATCCCGGGGCGCTGGGTCGAGAGCGAGCTGACCGGATTGCTGGGCAGGGGCGTGAACGGCTTCGACGCCCATGCCGCCTGGGCCCTGGGCGATCGGCCGGCGTCGCTGGCACTCATCGAACCGCTGGTCGACGCCGTGGGGCGCGGTGGCCTGACCGGCATGCACGCCCAGCAGGCCCTGGCACGATGGGCTCGCCGTGACGCGGACATCGCGTCAGCCGTCCTGGTCGCCCTTGACGCGGCGCTCCGGCGGACGGGTGTCGCGACGTCACGCCGCTACATCACCGAGGTCGCGGGCCTGGTGCCCGGGCCTGTCGCTCGTCGGCTCCTCGAGCGCCTGGCCACCGATGCCTCGGAGGTGCTGGACGTGCGGGTCGAGGCCATTGCCTCGCTGGGCGATCGGATCGGCGAGCGACTGTCACCCGCGGTCGCGGCCCTGGCCGCGCGGGGGGGCCGCATCGGCGAGGCCGTGCGGCTGGCACGCGCCCTGAAGGTGCTCCGACACCGCGGCCCGCACCGCAGCCACAGCCGGGACGAGGGCCTCAGGATCGCCCAGGTCCATCTCGGCGCCTTCCTGGACGCCGAGGCGACCCGGGCCGGCATGGGTGACGCCGGAGGCGTTGCCACGCTGCTACCGCGGCTCGGGGCAGCGCTGGCCTCGCAGCCGCGCATCCTCGAGGTCATCAGCATCGGTCGGGCGCTGCCCGGCGTGCCGGCAGCGAAACGCCTGCTCGAGCAGCCTGCGATGGGTGGCCATCGGTTCGAGAACGTTCCCCTGGAAGACGACGAGGGTGCCAGCTTCAGCGGTGCCTGGCCCTCCCTCGTGGCAGCCGAGCGCGGCATCCGCGCCGCCCTGCTGGCATCGGGCACGCCGGACGTGCTCCACCTGCGCATGGCCGACCCCGGCAGCCTGGCCGCCGCGCGCGTGGCCAGGGAGCTGGGTGTCCCGACCGTCTTCACGCTCGCCCCGGACCCCCACGGCCCGATCGCGGCTGCCGAGCGCCGCGGCACGCTCGACCGACAGACCTTTGGGATGCAGGACGCGCAGGCGGCGCTGTGGTACCGCGTTCAGCTCGTGGAACGGCTGGCGAAGGAGGCCCGTGAGCTGGCCCTCATGCCCCGACCAGAGCTGCCCAGACAGCTGGCTGAACTCGTGGGCATCGACCTCGCTGCGGGTCCACCACGCCACACCGTCGTGGCCGAGGGTGTCGATACCCAGCAGGCCGATGCGGCTGCGGCAGTACTGGCGTCTGGTACCAGCGCGGATGTGCTGGAGGACCTCGCGCGAGCCATCGATCGGCTGCCTCTTCATCGGCGAGGGCTGCCCATCGTCGTGAGCGTCGGCCGACTGCACGAGGTCAAGGGCATGGCGCGCATCGTCGAGGCCTTGGCCCTCGATCCGTCCCTGGGCGCGAGCGTGAACCTCGTCCTCGTGGGGGGCGATCTCGATGACCCATCTGCCGGCGAGGCCGCCGAGCTGGCACGCATCGGGGCGCTCCTGCGCCGCCATGCCGGACTCGGCGACCAGGTGATCCTGCTGGGACACCGTCGCCACGCCGAGGCTGGGCTGGTCCTCGCGGTCGCCAGGCACGGCTGGGGCGACCGCGTCGCGCCCGGCGGAGCCTACGTCTGTGGCAGCCTCAAGGAGGAGTTCGGCCTCGCCATCCTCGAGGCCATGGCGGCCGGGCTGCCCGTCGTCGCGCCGCTGAGCGGCGGTCCTGCCACCTACGTCGAGCCTGGCGTCACCGGCGCGCTGGTGGACACGACCGACCCCGGTGCCATCGCGGCCGGCATCCACGAGGCACTGCGCCTGGCGGAGGATGCAGCGACCGGGGAGCGCACCAGGTCGGTGGTGGACGCCCGCTTCACCCTCAACCGGATGGCCCGCACCCTGGCCGCCGTCTACCGTGTCGCGTCCGGCGCCAGCACGTTGGCGCTGCCCGTGGAGGAAGGCCGGGCGGCGTGACCCTGCTGGTCATCAGCCCCGACTACGTCTCGCACGCCACGCCGCTGCTCACCATCGCGCGCGCCTGGGCCACGAGAGACGAGCGGGTCGTGGTGGCCACCGGGCCGGCCGTCGCCCCGCTGGTCAAGGCTGCCGGGTTCGAGTACGTCGAGCTCGTCATGTCCCGCGGGTCCAACGCGGGCAGCGCCGGGGCCGAACAGCGCTTCCGCGCCGAGTCGCGTTCGCTGGAGGCCTTCTTCATGGCCACCCGCCGAGGGATGCTCGATACGCTGCGCTTCCAGGCGGATGCCCGCGCCGTCGACCTCCTGTGGCGGCCGCAGCTCGTGGCGAGGCGGACGATCCGCGTCGTCGAAGGCGTGCGCCCTGACGCCATCCTCGTGGATCACCTCGCCTTCGCGGCTACCATCGGTCTGCGTGCCATGGGCGCGCCGTTCGCGGACGTCGTCGTGGGGCACCCCACGGCCCTGCCCGTCGGCGCCGAGGTCTATGGCGTGCCATCCGACTGGCCGTCCGCCATCACCGCCGACCCGGTCCAGCTGGGCACGCTGCGGGCCATCGCGCGAGGCGTCAGCGAGGCCTTCAGCGATGCCTATGACGGTGTCCTGCGATCGCTGGCGCCGGGGAGCGATCCCGTCGGCGATGCCTTCGCCGCCCACGGTGACCTGGTCCTCTACGCCTACCCCGAAGATCTTCACGAGGCGACGCGAACGGCACTCCTGCCGCCCCACGCCTTCCTGGGCAGCGCCGTGCGCCACGAGTCGCCCGACGACGAGGCGGCAGCCTGGCTGGCAGAGCCCGATGGGCGGCCGCTGGTGGTCGTGTCGTTCGGAACCTTCCTGTCTGCTCGCAGCGACGTCCTCGCGCGAGTCGCCGGAGCGCTGCGCAAGGTCGAGGCTCGGGTGGCCATCGCCATCGGGACCAACCGTGTCGAGGTCATCGGTCCAGTCCCGTCAGACTGGCTCGTGCGTGCCAGCCTTCCCCAGGTCGCGCTCCTGAAGCACGCTTCCCTGCTCGTGACGCACGGCGGGAACAACAGCGTGACCGAGGCCCTCAGCCACGGCGTCCCCCTGCTGGTGATGCCCTTCTCCAGCGACCAGTTCGACGGAGCCGCTGCCATCGAGCGACACCTGGCCGGTGTGGCGCTCGATCCCAATCGGGCCAGCCGGCCGCTCATCGCCGGTAGCATCCGCGGCCTGCTCCAGTCGCCGCCCAGGACACCCGGCCGCATCTCCGAGCTCCTCCAGGCGCGGACGGGGCCCGAGATCGCATACGCGACCCTGTCGGGAAGCGGCAGTCGCCCAGCTCACCCGACGACCGCAGCCCTGGCGCCGAGCCGCGTCGTGGCAGCCTCTGCCTGAGCCCTGGCGCCGAGCCGCGTCGTGGCAGCCTCTGCCTGAGCCCTGGCGCCGAGTCGCGTCGTGGCAGCCTCGGCCTGACGGGCCGCCATCACGCTTCCCTGGCGACGAGCAACCTTCGCGCTGAATGCCCACCTCGAGGCAGAATCGATCAGGCCGGCCCCGGAAGGGACCGGCCTGATCAGCAGAGGAGAAGCGGCCTTACGCGGTCAACCCAGCGACGGCGGCAGCATGACCTTCTGGATGACGTGGATGATGCCCAGGTTGCTGGCACGGATGTCCGTGGCCAGGATGACCGCGTCGTCGATGCGCAGCTTGCCGCCGCGAACGGTGATGGCGGCCTTGTCGCCGTTGATCATCTCGACCTTGGAGCCGACGGCAGCGCTGGCCGTCTTGGCATTCACCTTGCCGTCGATGACGTGGTAGGCGAGGATGTCGAGCAGGACGCCGTCGCCGAGCAGGCTGTCGACACCGCAGACATTGCCGGGGTTGAGGCCGGCGTTGCCGAGGCCGAGACTCTCACCCAGGCGGCGGAAGGCGGCATCGGTCGGAGCGAAGAGCGTCTTGTCGGGAGAAGACAGCACGTCCACGACGGCACCACCCAGGTAGTCACAGGTGGCGGCGGTGAGAAGCGTGTCGTAGTCGCCGGTCTGGCTATTCACGGCGATGGCCTTGTCCACGATCGTCGTGCCGGGTGCGGCAGAGGCGGCGGCCGGGATGATCGCCGTCACGGAGAGGGCGGCCAGCATCGCGCCGGCCATGAGCTTCTTGAACATCCGAGTGACTCCTTCTTGTGTCGAACGTTGGAATGGTGAGCGAGTGCCTGGGGCCGACGGATCTCGACCCCAGGCTCCCAAGGTGGCCTGGTTGGCCTAGTTGACCGAGGCGTCCTCGACGAGGATCACCGTGAACGAGCCACTGCCCAGCTGGCCGATGGCCATGGCGCTGTAGGACTTGCCCGCCTCGAGCATCAGGGGATCGATGTCGAAGGCGGCCTTCTTGTCGCCGGCGGGACGGACCTCGAGGTCGTACTCGCCCGCGGGAACGGTGGCGTAGCCCTTGGCCTTGCCGTACTTGAGGTTCTTGAAGATGGCCTCCTTGACGGAACTGCCATCAGCAGCGACGTCGACCTTGGGCGCATCGGCGCTCAGGTGCACGACGCGGATCTGGGCCTCATCGGCGATAGGGGCCGGCTTGTCCTTGAGGACGACCGGGGTGATGTTGGCAAGCTCATTGGTGGCCGCGACGGTCGTCAGGGTGCCGCCCTTGAATGTGAGCGGGGCATCGATGACCACGGGGCCCTCCTCGAGGGAAGCGCCCGCGGGCACGACTTGGATCTGATAGGTGCCGGCCGGCACGAACAGGTAGTCGGAGATGGCACCGAAGGGCACGTCGGTCAGGACGGCGTTGCCGTTGGCGTAGACATCCACGTTGGGGGCATCGGCCGAGAAGTGGCCGACGCGCACGCCCGCGAGAGCGGCGTCGACGGCCGGCACGACCGTGAAGCTGCCGTCCGCGAGGCCGCCGACAGCGAAGACCGAGTAGCTGGTGCCAGAGGCCAGCGTGACCGCCGGGATGTCGAAGGCGACGTCGGTGGTGCCGGTGGGGCGGATCTCGAGATCGTACTCACCAGCCGGCAGATCGAGGTAGCCGGTGTTGTCAGGGTAGGCGAGGTTCTCGACCACGACGTCGCCACCATCAACGGCGATGTCCACGGGCGGGGCATCGAAGCTGAAGTGAACGACGCGCGCCTGCGTGCCCTCGGCGGTGGGGGCGGGGGCGTCGGCGAGGACCTGCGCGGCGATGCCGGCGGCCAGGCTGCCGGTGGCAGCGACCGTGGTCATCGTGCCGGCGTCGAAGGTGAGGGCTGCGTCGATGACGACGGGGCCCTCCTCCAGGGTGGCGCCGCTCGGCACGACCTGGATCTGGTACTCGCCACCGGGGACTTCGAGGTAGTCCGTGATCTTGGCGTACTCGAGGCCCTCGACGACCAGGTTGCCGCCGGCGTAGACATCGACGGCTGGGGCATCGCCGGCGCCGTGGAGGACGCGGACCTTGGCCATCTCGTCGGCCATCTCGTCCTGGGCTCCGACTGCGGTCGGGACGACCGCGGTGGCAGAGAGTGCTGCCACCATGCCGAGGAGGGCGATCTTGCGCCCCCGAGTGGTGGATGTGGACATTGGATGGGTTCCTTTCGCGAGTGTCGTGGGTTGGGACAGGAAGCGAGCCGGCAGTGGGAAGGGGACGCGCACTGCCGGGCCCGCGGGGTCAGTGAAGGGTGGTTCGGTTAGGCCTCAGGAGACTCCTCGGCCGACATGTCGTCCTCGGCCGCCATGTCGTCCTCGGCCATCAGGCTCGCGTCGACCGCGGGCAGGACCGTGAACGAGCCGTCAGCCAGGGAGCCGATGGCGAAGACGGTGTAGCTGTTGGCTCCGGCCAGCGGCAGCGGATCGATGTCGAAGGCGACGTCGGTCGAGCCGGTCGGGCGGATCTCGAGGTCGTACTCGCCCTCGGGAAGGTCAAGGTAGCCGGCGGCGGAAGGGTAGGCGAGGTTCTCGACCACCACGTCACCACCGTCGACCGCGACGTCCACGGCGGGCGCGTCAGCGCTGTAGTGGACGACGCGCACCTGCGCGATGCCGTCTTGCGGATTGGGCTCGTCGACCAGGACCTGGGCCTCGATGGAGGCGAGGGCGTTGGTGGCGGCGACCGTGGTCATGGTGCCAGCGGCGAACTCGAGATCGACCGGCCCGATGACCGCGCCGTCGGCAGGATCAGCACCTGCGGCCACGACTTCGATGGTGTACGTGCCACCGGGGACCTCAAGGTACTCCGAGAGCACACCGAAGGGGACCTCGGTGAGGATGGCGCCACCGTTGGCGTAGACGTCGACCGCGGGCGCATCCGGGCTGAAGTGCCCGACGCGGACCTTGGCCATGTCGGACATGTCGTCCTGGGCGGCGACACCGATCGGCAGAGCCGTGATGGCTGCGAGAGCAGCCGCGGCGCCGAGGATGGAGAGCTTCTGGTTGCGCATCTGTTGCTTCCTTTCCATGAGTCGTGATGAGTGGGAGGAGCCTCTGGCTCTATCAGGCGAGCCTTGAGGCCCACCAGAGGGACGGACGAGGCGCTCTGCGCCCCCGTGCGTGGGCCCCTATCGGGACCACCGGTCGAACATGTGGTTGTCTCCTCGCTCTGCTACTGGTTGTCGAAGGTCTGTTGACCTAGTGGCAAGACAGTAGCCCCTATGTTCACCCCTTGTCAAGTGTTTGTGGCGAGATTCCGGGTTGTGGATGTCACAAGTTCGTGATAATCTCGACAAAGCATGTACAGCATCAAGCAGGCCTCGATCCGATCCGGCGTCAGCGTCCCGCTTATCCGGGCGTGGGAACGCCGCTACGGCGTCGTCAATCCCAAGCGCACACCGTCCGGCTACCGTCTCTACGACGACCAGGCCATCGCAACGCTCGTGCGCGTCCGGGAGCTGACCGATAGCGGCTGGAGTGCCAGCGAGGCAAGTCGCGCCATCCTGGCCGGCGAGATCGGTGTGCTGCCGCTCGTCCAACCGGTGACCACACCCCTCGGCGACGAGTCTGCGCGCTCCCGCCAGGCGGACCTGACCGGGCGATTCCTGGCAGCCGCGACTGCCATGGACATCGCAGCCACCGGTGCCGTCCTCGACGAGATGTTCGCGCAAGGCTCGTTCGAGTCCATCGTCGACGATCTGCTCATGCCGGCCCTTGCCTCACTCGGCTGGGCCTGGACAGAGGGCCGACTGGACGTGGCCGCAGAGCACGCCGCGAGCGCCGCCATCCATCGCCGGCTGGCAGCGCTCTACGAGGCGGCCGCGGTCATCGGTGACGCCGCCGTCGTGGTCGGCCTGCCACCCGAGGGTCGCCACGAGCTCGGTGCGCTGGCGTTCGCGGTGGCATTGCGGCGCCTGGGGGTCGGCGTGCTGTACCTGGGCGCGGATGTCCCCGTGGCCAGCTGGGTGCACGTCATCAGGCAGCAACGAGCCCGCGTCGTGGTGCTCGCCGTCGTCCAGGATTCCGAGCAGCCAAGAGCCCTCGAGGTGGCCGCTGCGCTCCGCGCCGCCGGTCACAGCCCCATCTTCGCCGTCGGGGGGCGCAGCGCCAGATGGGACGGGGCGCTCGAGGCTGGCATCGTGGTGCTTCCGGACCGCATCAACGAGGCGGCCTCGGTGGCCGCCAGGCTCACAGCAGGGACCGCCGCGGCACGCTAGGCTGGCGGTCAGGGACATGGCAGGCCACACTGGACGGGGAGCACGGATCACGAGCATGAGCAACCACCCGCAGGGCTCGTGGGCGTGAAGCTCACCGTCCTCGGCTCGTCGGCCGCATGGTCCCAGCGCCCGGGTCGCCCTTCGTCGTCCTATCTCGTGGAGCTTGGCGGAGAGGCGCTGGTGCTGGACCTTGGACAGGGCTCCCTGGGTGCGCTGTTCGGGCACCGGGAGCCATCGAGCGTCCAAGCTGTCGTCATCAGCCACATGCACGCCGACCACCATGTCGACCTCATCCCACTTCGTCACCACTTGCGCTACCAGTTCGAGCGGCCGCGCAGCATCGGGCTGCATGTCCCCGATGCGCTCCGGCGTCGCTACGACGCCTTCTGCGGTGAACCTGACTTCCTGGGCGACCTCGTTGGGCCGGACCTCGTGGCGGGCGTCCGTGAGATCGGGCCCTTCAACGTGCAGACCCACCCCGTGCTGCACTCCGAGCACAGCTACGCCTTCCGTATCACGGCCCAGGACGACCCTGCCGCGCCCGGACTCGTCTACAGCGGCGACTGCGGCCGGGCCGAGGACCTGCTGCCACTCATCCACGAGGGTGACACCGTGCTCTGCGAGGCCTTCTGGTCGACGCAGCCACCCCAGGCCGGCGCCAATCACCTGACCGCCACCCAGGCCGCCGACGTGGCCCAGCGCGGGCGTGCGAGCCGCCTCGTCCTGACCCACATCCTCGAGTCCCATGACCCCGCGGCTGCCCTGGAGGTCGCCGGCCGGGTGTTCCGGGGCCCGGTGAGCCTGGCCGAACCCGGCGGAGTCGTGCACACCGGAGGCCAGCCATGAAGTCGACGCCCAGCAGCGTCAGCCCGGTGCTCTCGGTTCGGACCCGCGTGCGGGCCCTCGTCGAGGACGCGCTGGCGCATGCCATCGGCGTGGGCGCACTGCCAGGACTCGAGCCCGGTCAGGCCCTGGCGGTGGAGGTCGAACGGCCGGCCAACCCGGATCACGGCGACCTGGCCACCAACCTGGCCCTCAAGCTGGCGCGGCCGATGCGGCGCTCGCCGCTCCAGATCGCGGAGGTGCTGGCGACCAGCCTGCGCTCCCACGCGGAGGGCTCCGCGGTCGCTGACGTCCAGGTCGCCGCGCCCGGCTTCCTCAACCTGCGCCTCTCCGCGGCATGGCTGGAGGCCATGCTGGACGAGGCCACGGCGGCCGCACGGGACTTCGGGAAGGTCACGCCGGAGACCCCCCGACACGTGAACGTGGAGTTCGTCTCCGCCAACCCCACGGGCCCCCTGACCGTGGGAAACGCGCGCGGCGCCTTCGTGGGCGACCTGCTGTGCCGGGTCCTGGAAGGTGGTGGCCACCGTGTCACGCGCGAGTACTACTTCAACGATTCGGGACGCCAGGTGCGCGTGCTCGGCGCCTCCGTGATCGCCCGCCGGCTGGGTGATCCGCTACCTGAGGAGGCCTACCGCGGCGGCTACGTGGATGAGCTGGCAGCGGCCATGCCGGACGATGCCTGGGAGGCCGCCACGGCTCCCGGCGTCGACCGCGAGGCGCGCGTCGGCGATTGGGCCGGTGCCCGCATCCGCGATGGCATCGAGGCCAGCCTGGAGCGCCTCGGTGTGAGTTTCGACGTCTGGAAGAGCGAGGCCAGCCTGCACGAGGAGGGCTGGGTGGCTCGCGGTGTTGCCTCCCTGCGTGAGGGCGGGCACGTGTTCGAGTCGGAGGGTGCCACGTGGTTCCGCTCGACGGCCTTCGGCGACGACAAGGACCGCGTCATCTACCGCACCGGAGGTGAGCCCACCTACTTCGCCTCCGACATCGGCTACGTCAGCGAGAAGTTCAGCCGGGGCTTCGACAAGCTCATCTACGTCTGGGGGGCGGACCACCACGGCACCGTTGCACGCGTTCGCAACGCGGCAGAGGCCATGGGTTTCGACCGGGACGCGGTGGAGATGCTCATGGTGGCCTGGGTGCGCTTCGTGCGGGACGGCGTGGAGATCCCCATGAGCAAGCGTTCCGGGGAGTTCCTGACGCTCGACGAGCTGCTCGAGGAGATCGGTGTGGACGCCGCGCGATGGTCGTTCGCCTCTCGCTCGGCGAGCTCGCCCATCGACGTGGACATCGAGCTGGCCCGCCGCCAGTCGGCCGAGAACCCCGTCTACTACGTGCAGTACGCGCATGCGCGCATCTGCTCCATCCTGGCCAAGGCCGCGGAGGCAGGCCTGGTGCCGGCATCCTCCTTCAGTGGCATGCTGGCTGGGGACGAGGTGGCCAGCGGGCTGGCGCGCGATCTGCTGCGATTGCCGGAGGTCGTGGAGGACGCGGCGCGCTCGGAAGAGGCACAGGGCGTGACCGCCTATGCCACGGAGCTGGCCACCACCTTCCACGCCTTCTACCGCGACCGGCGCGTCATCGACCCGGCCGACCCCGTCACCTCGGCCGGACGGCTGGCACTCATCGACTTGACGCGCGTCGTCATCCGCAACACCCTGGCGCTGCTGGGCATCTCCGCGCCCGAGTCGATGTAGGGACTGCGGCGGGAACCGCCGCAGTCGTTGGCGGCGGCCGGAGCCGCCGCCAACGGTCAAGCGTCGCGCAGCATCACTCAGCCAGCGGGGGGCGCGACCCCCAGGCCGGCCTGCAGGGACGCCAGCGTGGCCGGATCGCTCGTGAGGAGCACCAGGACGGGGTCCGGGGCGGTACCGGAGACATCCACCGGGCTCACCGCGTGGGCGCCGGGGAGGTCCGCGATGGCGGCGACCGCCGCCTCCGAGAACTGACCTGCATCCTCCGCGCCGTCCCACGACGTCTGCCAGACGATCGCCCAGGCGCCGCCCGGACCGTCGAGGCTGACCAGGCGATCGCCCGCCCAACCGGCCGCTGCGTTGGCACCCGGCAGCTTGACAGGGGCCTTCGGACCCTCCTGGGTCCCTGGCTGGCCGTCGGCCAGCCAGACGCCGATGCGCATCTCGCCCATGGTCTGGCGCCAAGCCTCACCCCAGCCCTCGCCGAGGACGCCGCGGAGGTCTGGCAGGTCGACCGGGCGTGGCTGCTCGACGGGATAGAGCTTCGGATGGAGGATCTGCTCCGTGGACCGCGGCGGGTCGGACCATGCCTGGTTCACGGCAGCCCAGCCACCGCTCTCGCGGAGCCGGTCCACGAAGAGCCGGCCCTCCAGGAACGGCAGCGAGTACTCGCGCTGGAGGAGCTGGGGCATGGATGCCAGGAGCCCATCGTCGCCCGGAACGATGACATCGTCCACGGCGGCCTGGTCGGTTGTCCCGCTCACGGCGGGCCAGTCGAGCATGACAGCCGTGCCATCGCCCTGTTCCAGCGCCACGCCGGCGAGGGCTCGGTCACCCTGTGAGGCGTCGTCGACGCGCAGCCGCCCGAGGCCGAAGGCGACATCCGTGGCCGAGCGGCCCAGTTCCCGCGCCGCGTGCGCCTGGTCGCCCGTCGAGAGGCTCTCGATCGAGTCGACGACGGTGATGACACCGCCGGTGTAGGCCACCGGCAGGGGCTGCCCGTAGAGCTGCCGCAGGAGCTTCTGGAAGTCGTCGCCTCCAGCCAGAAGGCCGAGCCGCTTGAGGGCTGCCTCCTCGCCGGCGAGGGTGCTCTGCGGGTGGATAGCCGCGGCCCGCTCGGCCAGCAGCGAACGCTGGTCCTTGGCGCTGATCGCATCGTAGGGCGCGTTCGCGGGCTGGAGCTCGCGCAGAACCGGGATGGTCGCCGCGATCGCGTCGAGCTGGCCGATGACGGCGGGCGCCTGGAGCGTTCCCCCGACACCGTTCGGCTGGATCGCCGGGCCGATCGAGACGGTATAGGCGACGGGGGTTCCGGCGTTCACGACCGTGCCCTGGGGCGGGTCCTGGGACGCGACGACCCCGAAGGGGATGCTGTCGTTGTTGGCCTCGGAGCGGGCGCCAGGCGCGACTTCGGCGGCCTCGAGTGTGGCGAGGGCATCAGGTTCCGCGAGCCCCACGATGGCGGGCACGCCGACCTGCTTGGGGCCCTTGCTGACGGTGAGGGTGACGGCCGAGCCGACCTGCACCTCGGTGCCGGCGGGCGGATCGGTCTTGACGGCCCCACCGGCCGCGATGGTGGCGTTGGTCTTCTGCTCGGTGGCACCCACCACGAGGCCGGCGGCCGCGATGGTGGCGTTGGCATCGGCCTCGGCGAGCCCCTTGACCTCGGGCACGACGGTGAGCGGCGGACCGGAGCTCACGGTGTAGTTCACCGCGCTGCCGGCGGCCACGATGCTGTCGGCCGGCGGATCCTGGGAGAGGACGGTGTTCTTGGGACTCGGGTCCTCGACCACGCTGCTGGTGCCGACCGTGAGCTCGGCGGCCTCGATGGCGGCCTTGGCGTCGGGCTGCAGGAGCCCCACGATGGCGGGCACGCCGACCTGCTTGGGGCCCTTGCTGACGGTGAGGGTGACGGCCGAGCCGACCTGCACCTCGGTGCCGGCGGGCGGATCGGTCTTGACGGCCCCACCGGCCGCGATGGTGGCGTTGGTCTTCTGCTCGGTGGCACCCACCACGAGGCCGGCGGCCGCGATGGTGGCGTTGGCATCGGCCTCGGCGAGCCCCTTGACCTCGGGCACGACGGTGAGCGGCGGACCGGAGCTCACGGTGTAGTTCACCGCGCTGCCGGCGGCCACGATGCTGTCGGCCGGCGGATCCTGGGAGAGGACGGTGTTCTTGGGACTCGGGTCCTCGACCACGCTGCTGGTGCCGACCGTGAGCTCGGCGGCCTCGATGGCGGCCTTGGCGTCGGGCTGCAGGAGCCCCACGATGGCGGGCACGCCGACCTGCTTGGGGCCCTTGCTGACGGTGAGGGTGACGGCCGAGCCGACCTGCACCTCGGTGCCGGCGGGCGGATCGGTCTTGACGGCCCCACCGGCCGCGATGGTGGCGTTGGTCTTCTGCTCGGTGGCACCCACCACGAGGCCGGCGGCCGCGATGGTGGCGTTGGCATCGGCCTCGGCGAGCCCCTTGACCTCGGGCACGACGGTGAGGCTCGATCCGCTCGAGACATACAGGTCCACCGGCGCCCCGAGCGCGAGCTCGGTATCGGCCGGAGGGTCGGTCTTGATGACGTCACCCGCGGCAACAGAACCGCTGGACTTCTCGATGGTCTCGCCGACCACCAGTCCGGCGTCCTCGATCGTGGCTATGGCATCCGCCTGCGTCGTCTCACGTACATCCGGAACGAGGACCGCCGGGGCCACGCCCTTGCTGACGACGTAGCTGACGGTGGCGCCCACGGGCACGCTGGTGCCCGCGGCGGGATCCTGGCTCACGACGTCACCGGCGGCCACCTCGGCGCTGAAGGCCTCGGCGGGGGCACCGACCAGGCGGGCGGCCTCGAGGGCCTGCGCGGCCTCGTCGGCGGGGCCGGCCAGGTCGGGCACGGCCACGCTCTCGACGCCCTTGCTGACGACGTAGCTGACGGTGGCGCCCACGGGCACGCTGGTGCCCGCGGCGGGATCCTGGCTCACGACGTCACCGGCGGCCACCTCGGCGCTGAAGGCCTCGGCGGGGGCACCGACCAGGCGGGCGGCCTCGAGGGCCTGCGCGGCCTCGTCGGCGGGGCCGGCCAGGTCGGGCACGGCCACGCTCTCGACGCCCTTGCTGACGACGTAGCTGACGGTGGCGCCCACGGGCACGCTGGTGCCCGCGGCGGGATCCTGGCTCACGACGTCACCGGCGGCCACCTCGGCGCTGAAGGCCTCGGCGGGGGCACCGACCAGGCGGGCGGCCTCGAGGGCCTGCGCGGCCTCGTCGGCGGGGCCGGCCAGGTCGGGCACGGCCACGCTCTCGACGCCCTTGCTGACGACGTAGCTGACGGTGGCGCCCACGGGCACGCTGGTGCCCGCGGCGGGATCCTGGCTCACGACGTCACCGGCGGCCACCTCGGCGCTGAAGGCCTCGGCGGGGGCACCGACCAGGCGGGCGGCCTCGAGGGCCTGCGCGGCCTCGTCGGCGGGGCCGGCCAGGTCGGGCACGGCCACGCTCTCGACGCCCTTGCTGACGACGTAGCTGACGGTGGCGCCCACGGGCACGCTGGTGCCCGCGGCGGGATCCTGGCTCACGACGTCACCGGCGGCCACCTCGGCGCTGAAGGCCTCGGCGGGGGCACCGACCAGGCGGGCGGCCTCGAGGGCCTGCGCGGCCTCGTCGGCGGGGCCGGCCAGGTCGGGCACGGCCACGCTCTCGACGCCCTTGCTGACGACGTAGCTGACGGTGGCGCCCACGGGCACGCTGGTGCCCGCGGCGGGATCCTGGCTCACGACGTCACCGGCGGCCACCTCGGCGCTGAAGGCCTCGGCGGGGGCACCGACCAGGCGGGCGGCCTCGAGGGCCTGCGCGGCCTCGTCGGCGGGGCCGGCCAGGTCGGGCACGGCCACGCTCTCGACGCCCTTGCTGACGACGTAGCTGACGGTGGCGCCCACGGGCACGCTGGTGCCCGCGGCGGGATCCTGGCTCACGACGTCACCGGCGGCCACCTCGGCGCTGAAGGCCTCGGCGGGGGCACCGACCAGGCGGGCGGCCTCGAGGGCCTGCGCGGCCTCGTCGGCGGGGCCGGCCAGGTCGGGCACGGCCACGCTCTCGACGCCCTTGCTGACGACGTAGCTGACGGTGGCGCCCACGGGCACGCTGGTGCCCGCGGCGGGATCCTGGCTCACGACGTCACCGGCGGCCACCTCGGCGCTGAAGGCCTCGGCGGGGGCACCGACCAGGCGGGCGGCCTCGAGGGCCTGCGCGGCCTCGTCGGCGGGGCCGGCCAGGTCGGGCACGGCCACGCTCTCGACGCCCTTGCTGACGACGTAGCTGACGGTGGCGCCCACGGGCACGCTGGTGCCCGCGGCGGGATCCTGGCTCACGACGTCACCGGCGGCCACCTCGGCGCTGAAGGCCTCGGCGGGGGCACCGACCAGGCGGGCGGCCTCGAGGGCCTGCGCGGCCTCGTCGGCGGGGCCGGCCAGGTCGGGCACGGCCACGCTCTCGACGCCCTTGCTGACGACGTAGCTGACGGTGGCGCCCACGGGCACGCTGGTGCCCGCGGCGGGATCCTGGCTCACGACGTCACCGGCGGCCACCTCGGCGCTGAAGGCCTCGGCGGGGGCACCGACCAGGCGGGCGGCCTCGAGGGCCTGCGCGGCCTCGTCGGCGGGGCCGGCCAGGTCGGGCACGGCCACGCTCTCGACGCCCTTGCTGACGACGTAGCTGACGGTGGCGCCCACGGGCACGCTGGTGCCCGCGGCGGGATCCTGGCTCACGACGTCACCGGCGGCCACCTCGGCGCTGAAGGCCTCGGCGGGGGCACCGACCAGGCGGGCGGCCTCGAGGGCCTGCGCGGCCTCGTCGGCGGGGCCGGCCAGGTCGGGCACGGCCACGCTCTCGACGCCCTTGCTGACGACGTAGCTGACGGTGGCGCCCACGGGCACGCTGGTGCCCGCGGCGGGATCCTGGCTCACGACGTCACCGGCGGCCACCTCGGCGCTGAAGGCCTCGGCGGGGGCACCGACCAGGCGGGCGGCCTCGAGGGCCTGCGCGGCCTCGTCGGCGGGGCCGGCCAGGTCGGGCACGGCCACGCTCTCGACGCCCTTGCTGACGACGTAGCTGACGGTGGCGCCCACGGGCACGCTGGTGCCCGCGGCGGGATCCTGGCTCACGACGTCACCGGCGGCCACCTCGGCGCTGAAGGCCTCGGCGGGGGCACCGACCAGGCGGGCGGCCTCGAGGGCCTGCGCGGCCTCGTCGGCGGGGCCGGCCAGGTCGGGCACGGCCACGCTCTCGACGCCCTTGCTGACGACGTAGCTGACGGTGGCGCCCACGGGCACGCTGGTGCCCGCGGCGGGATCCTGGCTCACGACGTCACCGGCGGCCACCTCGGCGCTGAAGGCCTCGGCGGGGGCACCGACCAGGCGGGCGGCCTCGAGGGCCTGCGCGGCCTCGTCGGCGGGGCCGGCCAGGTCGGGCACGGCCACGCTCTCGACGCCCTTGCTGACGACGTAGCTGACGGTGGCGCCCACGGGCACGCTGGTGCCCGCGGCGGGATCCTGGCTCACGACGTCACCGGCGGCCACCTCGGCGCTGAAGGCCTCGGCGGGGGCACCGACCAGGCGGGCGGCCTCGAGGGCCTGCGCGGCCTCGTCGGCGGGGCCGGCCAGGTCGGGCACGGCCACGCTCTCGACGCCCTTGCTGACGACGTAGCTGACGGTGGCGCCCACGGGCACGCTGGTGCCCGCGGCGGGATCCTGGCTCACGACGTCACCGGCGGCCACCTCGGCGCTGAAGGCCTCGGCGGGGGCACCGACCAGGCGGGCGGCCTCGAGGGCCTGCGCGGCCTCGTCGGCGGGGCCGGCCAGGTCGGGCACGGCCACGCTCTCGACGCCCTTGCTGACGACGTAGCTGACGGTGGCGCCCACGGGCACGCTGGTGCCCGCGGCGGGATCCTGGCTCACGACGTCACCGGCGGCCACCTCGGCGCTGAAGGCCTCGGCGGGGGCACCGACCAGGCGGGCGGCCTCGAGGGCCTGCGCGGCCTCGTCGGCGGGGCCGGCCAGGTCGGGCACGGCCACGCTCTCCGGTGCCACGGCGACATCCACATCTACCGTGGAGCCGCGCACCACCATGATGCCGGCTGAAGGATCCTGGTCGAGGATGGTGTCAGGCTCGGCCTCGGTGGTCTCGATCGAGGTCGCGCGGAGGAACAAGCCGACCGAAGTCGCGGTCACCTTGGCGTCGGTCAGCGACTGACCTTCGAAGGACGGCACCGCGACCAGGGCGGGACCACTGGAGACGACGTAGGCGACGGCCGAGCCGGGGGCCACCTCGGTGGCGGCCACGGGGGTCGAGCTCACGATGTTGCCGGCCACGATGGTCGGGTCGGGGGCCGTCGTGCGCAGACCGGCCGAGAGGCCGGCATCGGCGAGGGCCTGCATGGCCTCCGCCTCGGGCAGGTCGAGGATGTCGGGCACCGCGACCAGGGCGGGACCACTGGAGACGACGTAGGCGACGGCCGAGCCGGGGGCCACCTCGGTGGCGGCCACGGGGGTCGAGCTCACGATGTTGCCGGCCACGATGGTCGGGTCGGGGGCCGTCGTGCGCAGACCGGCCGAGAGGCCGGCATCGGCGAGGGCCTGCATGGCCTCCGCCTCGGGCAGGTCGAGGATGTCGGGCACCGCGACCAGGGCGGGACCACTGGAGACGACGTAGGCGACGGCCGAGCCGGGGGCCACCTCGGTGGCGGCCACGGGGGTCGAGCTCACGATGTTGCCGGCCACGATGGTCGGGTCGGGGGCCGTCGTGCGCAGACCGGCCGAGAGGCCGGCATCGGCGAGGGCCTGCATGGCCTCCGCCTCGGGCAGGTCGAGGATGTCGGGCACCGCGACCAGGGCGGGACCACTGGAGACGACGTAGGCGACGGCCGAGCCGGGGGCCACCTCGGTGGCGGCCACGGGGGTCGAGCTCACGATGTTGCCGGCCACGATGGTCGGGTCGGGGGCCGTCGTGCGCAGACCGGCCGAGAGGCCGGCATCGGCGAGGGCCTGCATGGCCTCCGCCTCGGGCAGGTCGAGGATGTCGGGCACCGCGACGGCGGGTGAGGCCACGGCCACGGACAGCTCGATGGTGGATCCGACGGGCACGGCTTCGCCGGGCGCCGGTTGCTGACCCAGAACGGTGCCAGGCGCGACGTCGTCATCCACGACCGAGACGACGCGGACGACGAGCCCGTAATCGTCGGCCGTGAGTTCCGCCTCCTCGAGGCTGAGGCCCTGGAAGTTGGGGGTGTCGATGATGGCTTGAGCCGAGGGGCTCGCGCTGGGGGCCTCCGTCACCACCGGCGATGGCGAGAGCGTCACGTCCGGTGAGCCAGAGTCGAAGGGCCGGAAGAGGAGGATGACGATGGCCAGCGCCACGATGAAGGCGCCCACCAGGATGCCGCCGACGAGCAGCACGGGAGTGCCCTCGTCAGGTGGCTCTTCGTCCATGCCGGCTGACTGCGGAAGCGGACCCTCAGCCGGCTCCAGGGTCACCTCAGGCCGGGCTGCCAGCGCGGCCAAGGCAGCCTCGGTGGCCTCTGGATCTGGAGCCACGGGCGTGGTCGTCCAGGCGGGGGCTGTCACGTCAGCCGCGCCAAGACCCGCGTCGGCAGCCAAGTCGACCGTGTCCGCTGGGGAAGGCTCGGCGTCCGGACCGCTGACCAGGTCGCCGGAGTCCGTGGCTGGACCGTTTGCGGAAGGGCCGGCGGCGTCGACTTCGGCCGTCTCGACGCCAGACTCGAGAGGGGCTTCCGGCTCGGTGTCGGCCGAACGGGTGGCTAGGCCATCCGCGCCGGACAGCTGGTCAAGGCCCGCCTCGGCCTGCGCCTGGCCGGGCGATGCTGCAGTGGGATCGACGGGGTCGGAGAACGCAGTGGGGTCGCCGGGATCCGGCCGTTGATCAGTCATGGCAGGCGGACCTTAGGTGACTTCAGCTGCAGGTGCGAGCACCCTGGATACGCGACCTGGGCCGGTACCGGCGCAGGTGTCCGTTTCTTCATCGTCCGCCGCTCCTCGCTTCACGTGCCCACCAACCGAGGGTCAGGGCGCAAGCCCCAGCGCCGCCCGAACGGTCTCCAGTGTCGTCTCGCTATCGGCCAGCAGGACAAGTACTGGAGAGGATAGCCCTCCGTCCAGGTCGACATTCGAGATGGCGTGTGCGCCGGGTAGATCCTTGACGACCTCGCGAGCGACGTCCCTGAACTCCCTGGCATCGGCGCGGCTGTCCCAGTCGGTCTGCCAAGCGACGGCCCAGGCACCCTCCGGCCCATCCAGGCTGACGAGTCGATCGCCTCCCCACCCGGCAGCAGCCTCGGCCCGAGGCAGTCGCGCGGGCAGCACCGGGAAGAGCGACCGGGCCTTCTGGCCGTCCGCCAGCCAGACACCCATCTGCATCTCGCCCAGTGTCTGCTGGTACGTCGCGGACCAGCCGGCGCCGAGTCGAGCTGCCATGTCGGGCAGCTCGATCTCGACCGGCGCTTCATCGGGGTAGAGCTCGGGATGGAGGATCTGCTCGGTCGAGATCGGTCGAGTTCGCCATGCCTCATCGACGACTGCCCAGTCCCCTCGACCTCGAATGGCGTTCACGAAGGCGAAGCCCTCGATGTAGGGGAACTCGAGCTGGCGTCGGAGCAGGACGGGCATCTTTCGGAGCGCCTTTTCGTCCTGGCGCGTGAACGTGCGGGCGGAGACCGCCAAGAGGTCCGCCAGGTCGAGCTCGCGTGCTGCCCAGTCGTACATGACGGCTGTGGCGTCACCCTCCGACAAAGCCTGCTGGGCGAGGGCGGCATCCGCCCGGTCGAGATCAGTCACGCGCCCGGCCTCAAGGTCGAAGGCCGCATCCTGGAGCGCGTGCGCATACTCGTGTGCCACGACGACCGCCTCGTTAGCCCTGATCTTGCGGATGGGACCGACCAGCGAGAAGGTGTCGGAGCGGGGGTCGTACGCGGCCAGCGCCTGGGCGGCGCCGAGCGAGGGAAGCCAGGCCGCCAGATCGACATCGGGATCGATGAGCCCGAGACGGGTGAACGCCGCGTCTTCGGCGGCCACGTAGGCGTCGGTGACTCGCTCGCGATGGTCGGCCTCGACCTCCGCCGCGAGGGTCGCGGCGTCGATGATGCGGTACCGCACGCCGTCAGCGGGTGGCAGGCCGCGGATCGGCTGCACCGAGTCGATCACCCGGTCCACCTGCCTGGCCGTCCTGGCATCAAGCCCCTCGGGCACGGTGACGACTCCGACCTGTGGTGTTGGAGAGGGAACGGCCGCTGACTTCCCGATGGCGATGCCAGCCGGTGCCGCGGACGTGAGGACGAGGGCCAGGGCCACGGCCGCGGGGCCAGTGAGCCTCCATGGACCTGGCAAGGGCGGGCGGCGCTGATCGCTGGCTGCCATCGCCGCGCATTCTGACAGCCTCCCGTCGGACAGGCCCGAGACGCGGATCGGACCCTCGACGAACGAGTGTGCGTTTCTTCATCGTTCACGGTCTGGCGCCTTCATCTGCGAGCACTACTCTTCGAGAACGGAACCGTGAAGTAGACCTTCATCGTTCCCTCTCCCTCCCTCCGGAACGAGGGGCGCCGATTGGGCAGGCGCCCCTCGTTCCTCTTTGTGTGCCCCACGTGTGGCACCATGCCTGTCATGGAGATCACCTGGTTCGGCGCGTCGTGTGTTCGGCTGAAAGGGCGGGAGGGCGTCGTCGCAGCAGACCCGTTCAGGTCGGTCGTCGGGCCGACCGGCCGCGGCATCACGGCGGACATCGTCTCGTTCGGGTATCCCGATGAGGCAGAGCTCGTCGGGCGCGGCGCCAGGTCTAAGGCTGGCGTGGTGTCGCGTCAGCTTGGCGTGCCGCTGCCGACCAGCCTGGAGTCGGCATACGTCCTCGATTCACCCGGGGAGTTCGAGGTGCACGACGTGATGATCACCGGCGTGCGCACCTATCGAGACGCGGAGCGAGGCGGCAGGCGCGGCGCCAGCACGGCCTTCGTGTGCGAGCTGGACGGCATCCTCACGGCGCACCTTGGTGACGTGGGACATGTGCTCGACGCTGACACCATCCGCGAGATGGGTCACGTGGACGTGGTCTGCCTCGGGATCGGCCCTCAGCTGAGCGCCGCACAGGCGGCCGAGATCGTCACGCAGCTGGATGCGGCCATGGTCGTCCCGATGCCCCTGACGGACACCGCGGCTGCCGCGGATGGCGACCTCTCACGCTTCCTCAAGGAGATGAGCGCCGATCACCCGCAGCCGGTCCCCCGCCTGAACGTGACGATCTCGTCACTGCCCGCGGAGACCACGATCGTCCTGCTGGAGCAGCGCGGCAAGACCTGAGGCCGTGTCGGGCCGTCGACTGGCCCTAGACACAGTCGGGCGTAGGCGCTTCTGCGCTGGAGCGGGTCATTCAGCGGCCGGTGCGTGCAACTCAGCGGCCGGAGCGTGCCGCGGCGAGGCGAAGCTCCAGCACCATGCCGGGCTCGTAGCGCCGGATGCGAAGCCATTCGGCCGCCTCGCGCACGCGCTCGTCGATCGGCCTCCCGGAGGCGACGCCGATGTGATCGGCCACGTCGAGCAGGGCCGCCGCCGGTGCCAGCCCGATCAGCTCGGAGTCCAGCATGCTGACGCCCTCCTGGCGGGCCAGGCGGTCGACCGTCTCCCAGATGTGCCATAGCGACGTGCGATGGTGGTCGAGCACGTTCATGGACAGCTGGACGCACCCTTGTGAGGCGAGGTCGATGCCTAGCGCCTGCACGGCGGGCAGGCCGCCGTCGCGTTCGCGGACCTGGCCCGCCAGACGGCGCGCGACCGTCACGTCCGTGCTGGAGAGCTGGATGTTCCAGGCGATGAGGAAGGGGCGCGCACCCACGATGGTGGCGCCGGCCGTGGGGTGCGGCCTGGCCGGCCCGAAGTCCGGCTCATGCGCCTTCTCGCGCATGGCCTCAGCGAGACCCTCGAACCCGGGACGCCGGATGTCCGCGAGAACACGCCGGTCGGACCGCAAGGCGGCTTCGGCGTACAGGTAGACCGGCAGGTCGAAGCGCTCGGCCAGGGTCGCGGCGAAGCCGCGGGCCCCTTCGACGCACTGTTCCATGGTCGTGTCGCCAAGGGGCACGAAGGGAACGACATCCACGGCCCCCACCCGCGGGTGCCTACCGTGCTGCACGCGCATGTCGATGCGCTCGATGGCCACCTCGGCGGCCGCCTCCGTGGCCGCCATCACACGGCCCGGGTAGCCCGCCATCGTGTACACGCTGCGCTGATGGTCCGCGTCCGCTGTCTGATCCAGGAGCCACACCCCCGCGTGATCACGGATGACATCCGCGATCGCCTCGAGCGTCTCGATCCGGGTGCCCTCGCTGAAGTTGGGGACGCACTCGACCAGGCTCTCCATGTCGTCCCTCCTAGTGCAGCTCGGTGCGCATCACCGGATAGCGTTCGTCGGCGATGGCCATGGCGAAGCCGCAGCGTTCCCAGAATCGCGGATGCGCGGCGGATGCCTCGTCCTCAGCCAAGGTCAGGTCCGGATACGCCTCCACCGCGGCAAAGCCGCGGGCGGCCAGGTCCGCGGTCACCGCCGTGACGAGCTGCGCACCCAGGCCGGCCCTTCGGGCGGCGCCGCTCGTGGACACGCAGGTGATGACGGCCGGCAATGGCGAGCTGGGAAGGGCTGGATAGAGGTCGCGGATCTGCTGGGCGCGCGGATATGCGGACAGCGGGCCGAACTGCGCAAAGGCCATGGGAGCGCCATCCACCAGCAGGACCTTGGCGTACGACCCGAAGACCACCAGGCCCCTGGTCAACAGTCGCAGCTTGCGAGGCCCGTCGGCCCCCGGCCGCGGATCGGCCGGTGGCGGAGCCAGGAACGGGTTGAAGGCAGACCGTGCCGGGGCATCATCCTCGTCTGCCAGGAGGGACCATGGGTCAGGTGTCGGCCGGTCGGGCGTCGGCGCGAAGGGGTTGAATGTTGGCCCGCTGTCTTGAGGCAGAGCGAACGGATTGTCAGCCACCGCTCGCGGGTTGGCGCGGGGCGCTGGCGCGGGACTGGCCTGCCACCAAGAGGCGCGCGCCGTCTTCAAGCCCCGGACGGCATCCTCCCAGTAGTCGCAGCTGCGATGGTCGAAGCGAGGGTCCGCACAGGCGGGCAGCAGCGACCAGGAGGCATCATCGGTGACATCCACGATCTGGACGTCCAGCGGCCTGTTCACCGGCTGAGTCTACGGCCGTCAGACCCCGAAGCGGAGGCTGGCAGCGATGGCCTCGAAGATGGCCTCGGCGTCCTCGAAGTCGTCCTCCGATGCCACAAAGCAGACGAGGTAGGCGTCAGCGCCGAAGCGGAAGAGGTATGAACGGACCTGGATGGCGCCGAGGTCGGGGTCCTCCAAGCTGAAGTCGAAGCGCACTCCTCGAGCGGTCGGCAAGGTGACGTCGTCGCGGAAGGGGCCGCCGCTCAAACCCGGAAGGCTGGAGATCTGGTCCTTCACGAGGGACTTGACCGCGTGCGCCTGCTGGTCCTCGGTCGGCTCCGCCAGGACGATGAGCAGAGGCGGCAGGTCATCGATCGCGCCCGGATCGCCCGCCACGGCACTCACCCGGGAGTTGGTGGCGTCGAGGACGCCCTCGATGCGCTGTGCAAGGGCGGGTGACGCGAGCGAGACCGCGTCGACGAGTTGACTGAGCTGCGCGTCATCCAGCGCGGCACCGCTCCAGCCGGGCGGCAGCGTCATGGCGTAGCCGTCCGGGTGCGGCCACCACGTCTCACCACCAGCGCTGGAGATCGCCTCGGGGACCTCCGCGACAGCCTCCATCGGGGAGGCGGGCGCCCCCAACGGGTCGAGCATGGCTTGGAACACGGCACCCACTGGTGCGCTGCAGCCCCCGGCGACGAGGCCGGCGAGCGCGATCACGAGGATGCCGGCTGGGGTGAGTCGGCGCGTCATTCCGCGGCAAGGATGCCCCAGAAGCCCGAGACGTGCACGCGAACCATCTGGCCCTCCGCATGGTGACCATCGCCTCAGCGGGGCTGCCGGGACCCGCTGCTATAGTCGAGACACAACTCGCCATAGCACGCCTCACCTTCGGGGTCGGGTGTAATCCCCTACCGGTGGTCGGCAGACGGATCAGGATGGTTCGCTGCCAGCCCACGAGCCGCCGCGCAGCGCGGCGGTCGATCCCTCGCAGGGAGCCGACGGTCACAGTCCGGATGGAAGAAGGAGAGAGGCGACCGCCGACGAACGAGTCGGCGTCCGTCGCTCGTGGCGCGCAAACCGGTACGTCCGGTCGCGTCCGTCTCCTCCGTTCGACCCCAGACGGCCCGGGGCGGGAGGTCGCATCAACGGACGCCATCGAGCTCCGCGGGGTCAGCCGCAGCTACCAGATCACGGGCACTCGCCTGGTCGTCCTGGACGGGTTGGACCTGCGCGTCCGCGAGCGCGAGGTGGTGGCGATCGTGGGCCCCAACGGGTGTGGCAAGTCCACGCTCCTTCGCGTCATCAGCGGTCTGCTTCCACCCGAGCGCGGCACGGTCCTGTCCTTCGGATCCAGCGTCGCGGGCGTGGACCCTCGTGTCGGCCTGGTCTTCCAGGAACCGCGCCTGCTGCCCTGGCGAACGGTCCTCGACAACGTGGCGCTGCCCTTGGAGCTGGCCGGCATGGACCGCGGCGAGCGCGAGGCGCGCGCCCGCGAGGTGCTCGCCTTGACCGACCTCGAGTCGTTCGCGGCGGCGTTGCCCCACCAGCTATCCGGCGGCATGGCCCAGCGAGCCGCACTGGCCCGCGCGCTGGCCCCGAAACCGGACGTGCTGCTGCTGGACGAGCCGTTCAGCGCCCTCGACGCCATGACGCGCGAGCGCCTCGATGCCGAGCTGCTGGATCTCTGGGGTCGCACGGGCACGACCATCGTGCTGGTCACGCACAGCATCTCCGAGGCCGTGTTCGTGTCCGACCGCGTGCTCGTGATGACGCCTCGGCCGGGTCGCATCTTGGCCGAGGTGGCGGTCACGGCCGCGCGCCCGCGCCGACTCTCCGGCAGTGACGCCGCCACCTTCGGCAGTGCCGCAGACCAGGTCCGTGCCCTCCTGGCCCAAGGCGATGCCGATCTCGGGCCGGGCACGTCGGACGTTCAGGGGACGGCGGCCTGATGACAGCGACCAGCGAGCGGCCGCCGGTCGCCGGATCGGTTTCCGTCTGGCGTCGCGTGCGCCATGACGCGGTGCCGGTCGCCATCGCGGCGGCGGTCTTCGTCTTCGCCTGGCAGCTCGTGGTCATCGTGGGTGACTACCCGCGCTTCATCCTGCCCGGACCACTGGTGGTGGGAGAGCGGTTCGCAAGCGGCTGGCTTGAGGGCACCATCGGGCCGCACTTCTTGACCACACTGACAGAAGTCCTGCTCGGGCTCGCCGTGGGCGGCCTGGCGGGCATCCTGACGGGCATCCTCCTGGCCCGCTCGCGGCTGGCGGCACGCATGCTCTCGCCCTACCTCGTGGCAGCGCAGGCCACCCCCATCCTGGCCCTGGCACCGCTCATCGCCCTCTGGTTCGGCACGGGGCTGACGAGCCGGCTGCTCATCTGCGCGCTCATCTGCTACTTCCCCATCGCAGTCGGGACCATGGTCGGCATCCGCTCGGTCGACCCTCGGCTGGTCGAGATGGGGCGAAGCCTGCGGGCGACGCGCTGGCAGCTGCTGAGCCGCATCGAGGTGCCCTCGGCCCTGCCCCAGATCCTCGGTGGCCTGCGCGTCGGCGTGACGTTGGCCGTGGTGGGCGCCGTCGTGGCCGAGTGGGCCGGCGGTGACCAGGGGTTGGGCGTGCTCGTCAACCTGGCGCGGGGCAGCATGTTCGACGTGCCCCTCATGTTCGCCACGCTCCTCACCATCGCACTCCTCGGGGTGGGGCTCTACCTCATCGTCATCTCCATCGAGCGCCGGCTCATGCCGGCCGCACACTGAGACCCCGAAAGGCAGGCACGCATGTCGAGATCCCAGGACCGACCGGAAGCCCTCGGGGCACGGTCGTGGCACGCCCATCGCTCACGGTCCACGCTGCTCGCCGGCCTGCTGCTGGCGGGCCTCCTGTCGGGGAGCCCAGCCAGCGTTCCGGCGCTGGCGTCTGAGGCAAGCCCCTCTCCGGCGCGGACGAGCCTGACGGTGGGCCTGGGCTACATCCCCAGCGTGCAGTTCGCGCAGTTCTACCTTGCCGATCAGGCAGGCTACTACGCCGACGCAGGGCTGGACGTGACCTTCCAGAACAAGGTGGACCCGGAGCTCATCACGCTCATCGGGCAGGGCGCCGTGGACGTCGGCCTGGGCGACGGGACGAGCCTCATCCCGGCGGTGAGCCAGGGCATCCCGGTCCGCTACGGTGCCACGATCTTCGCGCGCTTCCCGAATGTCCTCTTCTCTCTCGCGGGAAGCGGCATCGAGGAGGTCTCGGACCTGGCAGGGAAGTCGGTCGGTGTCCCGGGCCGCTTCGGATCGTCCTGGATCGCGCTCCAGGCGCTGCTGGCATCCGGGGGCTTGACTCCGGACGACGTCGAGGTCGTGTCCTACCCGGACTTCGGACACGGCGTGGCTGTTGCGGAGGGCCAGGTGGACGCGGCCATCGGCTATCTCAACAACGAACCCGTGCAACTTGCTCGCGAGGGGCTGGACGTCCGCGTCATGCGCGTCGATGACGTGGCCCCACTACCGGGCCCTGGTCTCGTGGTGGGGACGAGCACGCTGGAAGCCAAAGGCGACGCCTTGCGGGCCTTCACCAAGGCCACCTTGCGAGCGATGGAGGACATCGCCTCCGACCCGCAGCTGGGCCTCGACGCCACCTTCGCTCGCGTGCCTGAGCTCGCGGCCGATCCGGCCACCCAGCTGGCGATCCTGGAGGCCACCATCGACGCCTGGCAAAGCGACGACACGAAGCTCCATGGCCTGGGAAGCATCGACCTGGAAACCTGGGCCTCCGCCGTGATCACCATGGCGGCCCTGCCGGACGCCGTCGTCTCGACCCCGCCACCCGTCGACGAGCTCATCACGGACCAGTTGCTGCCCTGACGATGTCAGATACTGCACCCATGTCCGACACCGATCCCCACGCGAGCACGGTGGATGCTGCAGTCGCCCACGACGACCATCACGCTGCTGGCGACCCCGACCCGGGCATGGCCGGCGATCACGGTCACGGTCACGGTCACCCCGACGCAGCCGAGCCACTCGGGCCGCCGGACCTCGTCGCCTGGGCGTACGCCGTCGCCGGGGGTGCGGTGGGCCTGGTCACTGCCCTCGCGCTCTACGTCGCCTCGCGCCCCTGAGCGCGACGGCGGGAGGTCGACGGCCCCGGAGGTCACCGCCTGCCAAGTCCCCGGACTAGAAGAGGCCCACGATGCGTCCGTCGGCGTCGATGTCGACGTCCTCTCCGGCCGGGTGGGTAGGTAACCCGGGCATCGTCATCATGTTCCCGCAATAGGCCGTCACGAAACCGGCACCGGCGAACAGACGAGCATCTCGGATGGGCAGCCGCCAGCCGCGCGGCCGTCCCTTGAGCGCCGGGTCATGACTCAACGAGGACTGCGTCTTGGCCATGCAGATCGGCACGCCGCCGTAGCCCAGGCGCTCGATGGCGTCAAGTGAGGCCTCCGCCTGTGGCGAGAGGTCCACGCCGTCCGCGCCGTACACGCGGGTGGCGATGTCTTCGATCTGCTCGCGCAGCGAGGCGCCTTCCCGCGACAGGAGCCGGAAGTCCGGGGCGCCTCTCTGGGCAGCGGCCCAGACCGCGCGCGCCAAGTCCAGCGCGCCCTCGCCCCCATCGGAGAAGTGACGCGAGACGACGACGTCCTCTGCACCCGCTGCCAGCGCGGCGTCACGGGCAGCCTGGAACTCCGATTCGTGATCGGTCGGGAACGCGTTGATGGCAACGACGGTGGGCACGGCGTAGTTGGCCACGATGGCGATGTGCGCGGCGAGGTTCTCCGCACCGCGGCGCACCGCCTCTGGGTCTTCGGCCAGCAGCACTGGATCCAGCGGCTGACCGGCCACGACCTTGCCCACACCGCCGTGCATCTTGAGGGCCCGGATGGTGGCCACGATGACGGCCGCCGACGGGCGCAGCCCGGACAGGCGGCACTTGATGTCCATGAACTTCTGGAGGCCCATGTCAGAGGCGAAGCCGCCCTCTGTGCAGACCGCCTCGTTCAGTTTGAGGGCCACCCGGTCGGACACGACCGACGAGTTGCCGTGGGCGATGTTGGCGAATGGGCCGGCGTGCACGAAGGCCGGCCCGCCTTCCACCGTCTGCACCAGGTTGGGCTTGAGGGCGTCACGCAGCAGGACGGTCATGGCACCAGCCACCTTGAGGTCCTCCATCGTGACCGCCCGGCCATCGCTCGTCTCGGCCACGATGATGCGGCCGATGCGACGGCGCAGATCCTGGAGGTCCGTGGCGAGGGCCAGCACGGCCATCACCTCGGACGCGGCCGTGATGTGGAACTCGCCCTCGTGCTGAAGCTCCTCTGTCTCACCCAGACCCAGGCGCGCGCGCCGCAGGATGCGGTCGTTCACATCCAGCACCCGCGGCCAGCGGATGGTCGAAACGTCGATGCCGAGCTGATTGCCACGCAACAGGTGGTTGTCGAGGAACGCTGCCCCGAGGTCGTGGGCCGCCGTGACGGCGTGGATGTCCCCCGTGAAGTGGAGGTTGATGTCCTCCATCGGCAGCACCTGGCTGTAGCCGCCACCGGCACCGCCACCCTTGATGCCGAAGACCGGCCCGAGGGAGGGCTGCCGGATCACCACCGCCGCGCGAACGCCGAGGCGGTTGAGCCCCTGGGCGAGGCCGATGGTGGTGGTGGTCTTGCCTTCCCCGAGCGGCGTGGGGGTGATGGCCGTGACGATGATCTCCCGGCCATCGGGCTGATCGGCCAGGCGATCGAGCACCTCGAGGCGGATCTTGGCCTTGAAGCGACCGTAGAGCTCGATCTCGTCGGGCAGGAGTCCAAGTTCGGACGCGATGTCCGTGATCGGACGCAGCGCCGCGTCCTGGGCGATCTGAAGGCTGCTGGGCATGCGCGTCAGGATGCCATGCCCGATGGACCCATGCCCGTGTCCTCAGTCAGCCGCGGCCGGCCCGTCAGTCAGCTGCATGCGCGCTGCGCGCGCGAGATGGCGCATGAGCACCGCGTTGGTGACTGGACCGACACCGCCGGGGACCGGGGTGATGGCGCCGGCCACGGGCAGCACCGAGGCGTGATCGACGTCACCCACGATCGAACCGTCGTCGAGGACGTTGATCCCGCAGTCGATCACCGTGGCACCGGGCTGGATGGCCCCGCCGGTGACGAGCCCTGCGACGCCCGCGGCCACGACGACGATCTCCGCTCGCCGCATCTGCGCGTCGAGGTCCATGGTCTTGCGGTGGCAGACCGTCACCGTGGCGTCCTCCGCGATGAGGAGAAGCTGTGCCGGTCGGCCCACGACGTTGCTCCGACCGATGACCACGGCGGGACGCCCCGCCATGGCGATCCCTGATCGTTTCAGGATCTCGATGGCAGCTTCAGCGCAGGACGGCGCGAAGCCACCCGCCCCTCGCGAAACCAGCCCGGCATTGAAGGGATGGATGCCGTCCAGGTCCTTGTGAGGGTCAAGCGCGTCGATGATGCTCGCCAGCTCCAGTCCCGGGGGGAGCGGCAACTGCATGATGATCCCGGCGACGGCAGGGTCACTGCTGAGGTCAGCGAGGGCGGCGCGCACGGACGCCGCCTCCGTGTCGCCGGGGAGCGTGACCAGACGGCCGGTCGAGCCCACGGCCTCCGCGGAGCGAAGGATGCGCCTGGCGTACACCGCCGATGCAGCATCTTCTCCCACGAGCAGCACGCGGATCTCCGGGACTGAGTCACGCCGCAGGGTCAGCGCGGCGATCTCCTCGCGGATCTCCATGAGCATCGCCTGCGCCATCGAACGCCCGTCAAGCAGCCTCGCAGTGCTGCCCGGTCCCCCCACTTGGCTCATGTGGGATCCGCAGGTCGCTGCGCGCCCGACGCGATCATGTCCCTGACACGCGAGGCTGTCGCCCCGACCTGCTGCAGGTCGTCTTCCACGCGGAGGCGCATCCCGGATGCGAGGGCCTCATCACCGATGGCAGGGAGATTGACGAGCACGTTGGCGGCAGCAGCTCTCGCAGACGCGTCCAGGAGCAGGGCAGCCACATCCAGGTCGCTGGCCGCGTGCCGGTTCGTCCGGCCCACGAGACGCTCCGCGATCTCCACCTGCCGGCGGCAGGCATCAACGACCGTGAGGGGGACCTCAGCGGACACCAAGGCCGCCTGGCGCGTGGCGACATCGCGGGCCGCCGACTGCTCATCCGTGTCATGCGGCATGCGGCGTGCCGCACGATAGGTCGCGTAGGCTGCGGCGTCCTCAGCCGCGAGATCGAGGAAGCGCGAGCGGGCCGCTTCCGAGACCGCGAGCCCCTCCACATGGAGGCTGGCATGCGCCTGAAGGGCTGGGCGCTCCAGCGAAAGGCGCACCACCATGCTGCACAGGCTGGCTGCGAGCGCGCCCGCCACGGCGGCGGCGCTGCCACCTCCCGGAACCGGCTCCCCGGATGCCAAGGCGATGCTGAACTCCTCGATGGTCTGATCCCGGAAGCCCCTGGGTCCTTCAGTCATGCGGCGAATTCTCGCATGATGGGAGGGGGCCGCCGAGGTCCCGTCCGTCAGTGTGGCCTGCTCGATGACCGCGGTCCTGGTTCAGGCGACACGCGTCGCGGCCGCGCCCTGAGGCGACAGCTCCTCGATCGTCCAGCGACGCTCACCGAGCAGGTGCACGAGTCGATAGCGCCGCGCGTCCGAGCGGACGACGAAGACCGTTCGCGGCCCCATGTCCACGGGATAGGCAGAAGTCTCGTCACGAATGGCCTCCAGGGCCGTGATGGCCAGCCGCTGGCCGCCGGCCCGGATCTCCCGCGGACGCCCGGTGCGGCCATCCACAGCGACCGCCGTGCCGAGCGCCAGGCTCTCGAAGTTGATCATGACATCGCCTCCTCAATTGCAGTCGAGCGGCGGAGGCCGAGGGTCACCTCGACCGGGACCGAACATCTGTTCTATGCACCGTACAGAACAAACGTTCGAATGTCAACGCGTGCCGCTGATCGTCGAAGCCTGCCGGTGAGCCGTGCCAGCTAGCGTGTCACGTGTCGTCCGGGGCTTGGCTCAGGACGCGGAGTCCGGGCCCTGTGAGCGTGCCGGCCCGCGAGCGCGGGCGCCCGGATGACGCAGCGGGTCGCGCCCGAATGGTTCGCGGATCCCCGAGTCGAGGAGCCTGGCGCGCTGGATGGCCTTGGATCCGAACCGGCGCCGGATCTCGTCGGCGGCCTGAGTGGCGCGCCGGTGGCGGTCCTCCGAGGCGTGGAAGAGCGCGAGTTGCTGGCCCGCGTCGAGATGGGAGGCCGAGACGCCCAGCAATCTCACTTTGATACCGCCGAATCGAGGATGGGCCAACTCGAGGGCGGCGCGGAAGATGACCTCGGTCTCGTCGGTCGGCGCGGCCAGCGTACGCTGGCGGGTCGCCGTCGTGAAGGATGCGTCGCGCACCTTGACGGTCACGGTGTGCGCCATGACCTGGCTGGCCCGCAGCCGAGCAGCGACACCTTCGCAGAGCGCCAGCAAGGTGCGCTCCAGGACCTCGCCATCGGACGTGTCGATGTCGAAGGTGTGTTCGTGGCTGATGGACCGCGCAACCTCCGCGTCGGAGACCTCCGACGTGTCGATCCCCCTGGCCCGGGCAGCCAGGACGGGACCCTGCTTGCCGAGACGGCGCGCCAGGAGGTCGTCCGGGAGGGCGGCCAGGTCGCCGATGGTCCGGACGCCGTACTCCGTGAGCACGTCGGCGGTACGCTCGCCGACACCCCAGAGTCGGCCGACCGGGAGCGGCGCCAGGAATGCCGCCTCGTGGCCTGGCTCGACGACCACCAGGCCGTCTGGCTTCTCCAGGTCGGAGGCCACCTTGGCCACCAGCCTGTTGGTGGCGACCCCGACCGAGGCGCTCAGCTTCAGTTCGTCGCGGATGGCGGCCTTGATGGCACGAGCGATGTCGACCGGGCTGCCGTGCAGCCGTTCCGAGCCGGCGACGTCCAGAAAGGCCTCGTCGATGGAGATCGGCTCCACCAGCGGCGTGAAGCGCTGCAGGATGCGCATCACCTCTCGGCTGACGGCCGCGTACCGGCGACCGTCGACAGGCACGAAGACCAGCGTGGGACACAGGGCTGCGGCGGTCCGCAACGGCATCGCAGAGTGGATGCCGAAACGCCGCGCCTCGTAGGATGCGGCGCTGACGACGCCTCGATCGGTGGGTCCGCCACCACCAACGACCACTGGGTGACCACGGAGCTCAGGGCGATCCCGCTGCTCGACGGACGCGAAGAAGGCGTCCAGGTCGACGTGCAGCGTGGTGGCAAGCCTCACGCCGCAATGATGACGCGGCGGGCAAACCCGACCGCGCGCCTAGCCCTTGGGTTCGACCGCGACCGTGACCTCCGAGACCATCTCGGGCGCCACACGGATGGCGACCTTGTAGGTCCCGAGGTGTCGGAGGGGCTCCTCGAGGTCGATGCGATGGCGATCGATCTCGATGCCCCGTCGGGCCAACGCATCGGCGATGTCCTTGGCCGTGATGGAGCCGTAGAGCTTGCCGCCCTCCCCGACCTTGACGCCCATCGTGAGCGTCGTGCTGCTGATGCGCTGGGCGGCGATCTCCGCCTCCTCGCGCTCGCGCTTGCGCTGCTCTTCGCGACTGGCGATGTCGTGCTGCCAGGCGCGGAAGGTCCCACCCGACGCCGGCACGGCCAGCTTGCGCGGGATGAGGTAGTTTCGAGCGTAGCCGTTGTTCACGTCCTTGAGCTCACCGCTCTTGCCCACCGACTCGACGTCCGCTGTCAGGATCACCTTCACGGTCTCAGAAGCCTCCTAGGTCTCACTACTGGTGATGCCGCGCTCTGCCAGCTCCACGCGCAGGATCCTGGCGCTGGTCTCCATGAGGTTCGGCAGACGACGGGCGAGCGACCGGACCGGCATGGGGAGCAGACGCCGCGCCGCCTCCATGTCCCGTTCGAGCTCGCGACCATCGATGCCGAGCGCGTACATCTTCTCGATCATCACTTCACGCGGGACCCCCTCCAGGAAGAGGTCCAAGGCGATGATAGTGACCATCACGTCATCGAACCTGCTGATGACCGGTATCCAGTCCGGGATGACGTCGATGGGTGCCGCGATGTAGGCGCCGGCCATGCCGAGCATGGCCTTCCGCGACCACGGCACCCGGCCGTCGAGGGCCAACTCGATGAGCAGCCGTCCGTAGACGGGCGCTCGTCGCAGGAGGGGCAGGAATGGCCAGAAGCTGAGCGCGGTCAGCCCCAGCCGGAAAGTGGTTCGCAGGGCCATCGGGAGCGCGAGTCTAGCACCCGAGCTACACGCAGCATCCAGGGCGCGTGGTGTGGATGCGGGCCGATGCGCACCCAGCCGAGCCGGCAGCACCTTGACAATCGAACAAGTGTTCGGTACAGTCGCCCAAAGGAGGCCTCGTGACCAAGCACGACGCATTGCGAAGACAGCGGATCATCGACTACATCGCCGCCACCGTGCGCCGAAGTGGCTACCCTCCGTCCGTCCGTGAGATCGCTGCTGCGGTCGGTTTGGCCTCCACGTCGGCCGTCCACCACCACCTATCGGCCCTTGAACGGGATGGCCTGCTGGAACGGGACGCGACCCAGTCGCGCGCGCTCCGATTGACGCCCGCCGCCCTCCTCAGCCACGGCGGGAGCGACCTGCTGGTGAAGGCCGCGTCTGATGAGCATCGCTTCCCGGTCGTCGGCGAGATCGCAGCGGGTGGTCCGATCGAGGCGTACCAGGATGCCAGCGAGACGATCTCGATCCCGGACATGATCAACACGAGCGCGGCGACATACGTCCTGCGCGTGCGTGGTGACTCGATGGTCGATGCCCACATCATGGACGGAGACCTCGTCGTCATCCGAGAACAGCAGACAGCGCAGGACGGGGACATCGTGGTCGCGCAAGTCGATGAGAATGCCGTCACCCTGAAGCGGTTCTTCAAGGAACGGGATCGAGTCCGCCTCCAGCCTGCCAACGATCGGTATGAGCCCCAGTACTACGATGCGGTCCGCATCCAGGGCAAGCTGGTGGGGGTCATCCGGAGGGTGGACTAGACTCCCGGGAGGCCGGCCCAGGGGTCTTTCCACCACTTGTCCACATGGTTCGTGGAGAGTCGCTGCGCATGACCTGAGGACATGACCCCGAGCGAACGTGGACATGACGCTTGCGCGTGCCCGCCGGGTGCCTCGAACATGGCGAGGGCATCACGTGACGCCCACCTGAACGACTGCTGTCAGCCCGGAGAAGAGCGTGTCCATCGATCGTCTGCCACCCCAGTCCATCGAAGCCGAGCAGTCGATCCTGGGCGCACTGCTCATCGACCGGGACGCGGTCATCGAGGTCGCCGAGCTGCTTCAGCCGGGCGACTTCTACCGTCAGCACCACGGCACCGTCTACGCCGCCGTGCTGGATCTCTACGAGCGGCGTGAGCCCGTCGACATCGTCACCGTCAGCGAGACGCTGGAGCGACAGGGACACCTTGACGAGGTCGGCGGGACCGCGTACCTGACCAGCCTCATCAACCTCACTCCGACAGCGGTCAACGCGGTCCACTACGCGCGGATCGTCGAGCGCAAGAGCGTCCTTCGGAACCTCATCAGCGCGGCTGGACGCATCGCCGGGTTGGGCTACCAGGAAGATGGGGACGTCGGCGAGGTCATCGACCGCGCCGAGTCGGAGCTCTTCGCCGTCTCCGAGAAGCGTGTGCAGTCTGGCTTCGCACCCCTCAAGACGCTCCTCCACAACGCCTACGATCGACTCGACTACCTCCACCAGCACAAGGGCGAGATCAGCGGCATCCGCACCGGTTTCGCTGACCTGGACACGATGACCACGGGGCTCCAGAAGTCCGACCTGGTGCTGGTGGCCGCTCGACCATCCATCGGCAAGACCAGCCTGGCCCTGAATTTCGCCGAGCACGCCGCCGTCAACGAGGGCAAGGTCGTGGGCGTCTTCAGCCTTGAGATGAGCAAGGAGCAGCTGGTGCTTCGGCTGCTCTCCTCGGTCGCCAACATCGATTCGCAGCGCCTCAGGACGGGATTCCTCGAGGAGATGGACTTCGCGCGTCTGGCGCCCGCGATGAACAAGCTGGCAGAGGCGCCGATCTTCATCGACGACACACCCAACATCAGCACCATGGAGCTCCGCACCAAGGCGAGGCGCCTGCAGGCTGAGTCGGGCCTGGACATGATCGTCGTCGACTACCTGCAGCTCATGCAATCGAGCGTCCAGTCGCGCGAGGCGAACCGCGTCCAAGAGGTCAGCGATATCTCGCGGGGCCTGAAGGCGCTGGCCCGAGAGCTCGAGGTACCCGTCGTGGCGCTGTCGCAGCTCTCCCGGCAGACGGAGACCCGTGAGAAGGGTGAGCCTCGCCTTTCGGACCTGCGGGAGTCGGGTGCCCTTGAACAGGACTCCGACCTGGTCATGTTCCTGTGGCGCGATAAGGAGCGTGGCGCGGACGACCAGGAGCGTGACGGTGAGATCATCAATCTGCGCCTCGCCAAGCACCGCAACGGCCCCACCGGTGAGACGAAGCTGTGGTTCCGCAAACGCCAGACTCGGTTCGTCTCCTATGCGGAAGAGGAGCATTACGCCGACAGCGCCTACGCGTGATCCTTCGGTTTGGGGCGTCACTCGGGCACCGGTGTCGACTTGGTCTGCCTACACTCGGTGTACCGGACGTGAGGTCGAAGCGAAGGAGAACGTATGGGAGTCATCATCATCCGCGAGATGGTCGGCAGCAGCCCGGATTCCTGGAGCGCAGCCGCTGCGGACGCCGTGGCACGTGCCTCACACACGGTGCGCAACATCCGACAGGTCGAGGTCGTGCGACACACCGCGCGGGTGGACCAGGGCAGGATCGTGGAGTTCGAGGTGGAGTTGAAGATCCACTTCGAATACGAGGGCACCTAGCACCACGCAAGCGCACTTATCCACAGCCTGCCTAAGTCGCGGATGAGAACGCCACCTGAAGATGCGGCCATGCCGAGCCAGCCGCTGACGCCAGATAGCACCGTCGAGACCAGCCCTGGGACCGCCCTTCATCTGCCCGCCGCCGCAGAGCGAGTGAGTGACGGCATCGGCCATCCGTCCGGCCTGGCCATCATCGCCAGCAAGATCTCACCGGCCGTCGAGGGACGCCTTGTCCTGACACGTGCTCGGCTGATCAGCTGGCTTGAGCACCAGGCGCAGGCGCGAGCGATCCTCATCAACGCAGAGGCGGGGTACGGCAAGTCGACGCTGCTCAACGACTTCGCACGCCGCACCGACCTGTCGTGCGTCTGGTATCGCCTGGAGCGCTCGGATGGCGACTGGATCACGTTCCTCAGCTACCTGGTGGCCAGCATCCGCGGCGCGGTCGCAGACTTCGGCCGGCCCACCGAGGCCCTCCTGCGCAACGTCGCATCCATGGGTTCTTCCAGGGAGGTGGTCCTGTCCCAGTTCCTGTCCGACCTCGGTGCGGTCGGTACCAGGGAGATCCTGGTCATCCTCGATGATTACCACCTGGTCAGCGACTCCGCGGATGTCCGCATGATCATGAGTCGCCTGCTCGAGCGCGCACCGGCTGACGTGCGGTTCGTGATCGCCGGACGCGGCCGCCCGAACCTCACGCTCGGACGGATGATCGCCCAGGGGCGCGTGTCAGAGCTGACGACCAACGACCTCCGGTTCTCGCGGTCAGAGATCGAGGATCTCTTCGCGACGGCGTATCTGCGGCCGCTCGACCAGCGCGCCTGCGACGTCGTCACCGAGCGGACGCAGGGCTGGGCGGCCAGCCTTCAGCTCGTGGCAGCCTCGATCGCAGTCAGCCGGCCGGGCGAGGTGGCGTCCTTCATCGAGGCATTGAGCGGGACGACGGGCCCCATCTACGACTTCCTTGCCGAGGAGGTCCTAACCAGGATGGAACCGCTGACGGAGCGCGTCCTGCTCCACGCGAGCCTCCTCGACCGGGTCACGGCAGACCTCGTCGCCGCCGGCCTGTCGGTGTCCGACGAGCCCATCGGACGGGACCTGGTGGCCACTCACCTGGAGGATGCCCGCTCACTTGGCCTGCTGGGGGAGCCGGAGGTCGAGAGCGGCGGCGCGCGCATGCATCCCCTATTCCGCGAGTTCCTGGAGCATCAGTTCATGCTCGCGACGCCGCCCGAGCGCATCAAGGCGATGCACAGTGCGATCGCACGCGCGGCCGAGTCCACCGCGTGGCTGACGTCCGCCAAGCATTACGCACTGGCCGAACAGCCCCAAGACGCCATGCGAGTCCTGGGATCCGCGGCCAGCGAAGCACTCGGGACCGGCGCTTGGGGCGCGGCCGTCGAAGTCGTCGAACTCATGCCGGATACGGCTCCTCCTCCTGCCGTGGAAGTAGTCAAGGCGAGGGCTCTGCTGTCCAGCGGCAGGGTGCAGTCAGCGCTGAGCCTGCTCGGTCGCATTGACCGCGGACAACTGAGCCCTGAAGAGCGCGGGCTCGTGGCCCTGACGTTTGCAGCCGCGTGCCACCTCGCCGGAGATGGAGCACGTTTGGAGGACGAGGTCCGAGCCGTCGCGGACGACACCCGTGTCCCGTCTCCACTCCATGAAATCGCGGTCTGTTGGCGCCAGATGCTGTCTGCCAACCGCGGAGGGTCCATCAAGGAGGTGGTCAACCTCCTCCGAGATCTGGCAGAGGCCCAACTCCGCTCGCGCTTGCCGTACTTCGCCGGCATCACACTCCACAACCTCGCCAACGCGGAACTCGCACGTGGCAATTTCGTTGAGGCCAGCCGCTTGGCTTCTGAGGCAATCCTGCAGCTTTCGCAGGTCGATGACGCCGCAGTCGTAGTTGCCAGTACGAAGTCGATTGTCGCCGTAGCCACTGCAGAGTGCGGGAGGGTCGCCGAAGGTATTCGCGCGGCCGTAGCGGCGGCGAGTGACCCCGGGGCTACTGCCGATGCCATTGCCGAGGCCGCGTATCTCAACGCCATATGCGGACACGCAGCACGAGCGGAGTCGCTGCTGGCCAAGTTCGACCGCGGCGACGCCCACTGGTCTCAGGAGATTGCATCGCGTGCGCAGGCAGGGTACGCACGGGTCGCACTTCGCATCAGCGAAGGCGACGTTGCCGGAGCCCGACAGGAGTTCGAGGACATCGTCGCCCTCGAAGGATCGGACATCGACGCCAAGTCTAGAGCGGCGGTTGTCCACGCCATGCTCTGCATGCTCGAGGGGACCGGGGATTTCCTGTCGTCAGCGAAGGAAGCAGTCGACACGGCGACGCATCAGAACGCATGGCGCTGGCTCACTCGTGCACGCATCCTGCAGGCCGTGGCCGAGCATGATGGTGGCAAACTGGCCGCATTGGTCACCGAAGCCGAGGGTGACTCGGCCCTCGCGCTACTGGAGCTAGCTGACCCAATCGCCGCGTCAGTAGGGCTCCTAAACCCCGTCCCTGAGGCACTCGAGCGGTCAATCATCCAAGCTCCAGCACGGTGGGTAGCGGCCCTGGGTCGCCAACTGGCAATCAGCAAGGGGCCGGCTGCAATCGCGGCTGCCTCCCTCGTGGCTCGATACGGGACCCTCGATGACGCTTCGGTGCTCAGGGCGTTTGACCGTGCGAAGCGGGGGCGACCAGCGAGACGCGGCTACGTGACGAAGTTGATACGAAGGGTCAGCCCGGCCGTTCGCGTCCATGACCTTGGCGCAACAAGCTACGAAGTGGGCGATCGCGTAGTTGTCGTTACCGAAACCCCGCGAAGGTCAGCCGCGCTCATGCTGTTCCTGGTGACCTGTGCCCGCCTCATGGCCACGAAGGACCAGGTGATGGAGGGCCTTTGGCCAGAACAGAGTCCGAAGTCGGCGATGAACAGCCTGCACCAGACGCTGTTTGTTCTGCGCCGCGACATTGAGCCCTGGTACGAAGAGGGTGCCACCGCTGACTACGTTCGTGTGGAATCGGACATGGTCTACCTAGACACGGACATGTTCCAGATTGACAGCGTGGCCTTCTATCGTCAGGCCTCGGACATCCTGAAGTCTGGTACTGCCCGGAGTCGCGGGCCCGAGCTGCTGCGGCTGTATCGAGGCAAGTTCGCTCCTGAGTTCGAGTACGAGGAATGGGCCGAGGCATGGCGAACGCAACTGCACGGCGCATACCTTCATCTGGCCCACAGCACGACCACGGCACTGGCCCGTGACGGGCGACACGCGGACGCCGTCGACGTCCTGCTGCCTGTGATGCAAGTCGACCCCTTGGCGTTCGATCTTCGTGGGTCACTGGTCGCATGCTTGGCAGCGCTGGGTTCGACCGATGCCGCACTTACGCATTACAGGAACCTTGCTGCCGCCTATGAGAGTGAACTGGGCGTGCCAGCCCCGGCATTTGACACAATCGTGAATGGCCTCGTGCCATGAAATAGGACCGGTACGCACTAGTACTCATAGGGCATGGCAACTCGTGCTGGATAGGGTCCCGACAGGTCGCAACCATCGGTTGGGCCACAATCACGGGGTGTCAAGGCAAGAGCAGCGCTGCAAGACAGAGGGGTCTTGAGCGTGCCCTCATCGCGGCACCTCCCAGCATGTGTGCGGGTCTCGAACGACTGTCGGGATTCGGACAGCGGAGGGGTAATCGGATGGAACCGAACGCTGGCATCAAGCCCTGGTAAGTGGCATGCGACACAGCGCGGCGACGAGGCTCGGGCTGCTCTTGAGCCTTGTCATGGCAATCGTCGTGGGTGGGGGCGCTGGGATCAAGCCCTTCTAGTGGGGCTACCCCGCTCCTGGTACCAACGTCGGATGGGGAGTCAGTATCGTCGGTCGCGATACTGACTTCCTTCCTGTCGGCATCAGGAGTTCGCGCCCCTTGAGAATGAGGCTTCAGTTACTCCTTGCGGCTGTTCCAGCGGCGGCACTGGTGGTGTTCGCCGCGAGTTGGATTGCGTGGCCGCTGGATAGTTTTGCAGGGCCGCTGCCCCCAGGCTTCGCTGTGTGCTTCTGGGTGGTGGTGGCCGTCGTCGCGTCGGGGTCACCCATCCAGGTGCCTAGAGGCTCTCTAGTCAGCGTCTCCGCGGCGCCGGTCGTTGCGACTGCAATCCTCGGTGGGCCGACAGCCGCCGCGATTGTTGCGGCGATTGGCACCCTCGAACTTCGAGAACTACGCGGTCGAGTCCCTTGGTACGGGTCGGTCTACAACCACACGTTCGTCGTGATACCCGCGGTGATGGCCGGCATGGCGTACTCGTTGGTCGTGTCATGGTCTGGCGTCGACTCGCCAGACGCTGTCATGACAGTGGGCGGTCTGGTAGGCGGGGTGAGTGCTGGTGTTGTCTATGTACTCACTAGCACTGCATTGTCATCCTTGGCCGTCGCTCTGCGCGAGGGGCGCGCGTACAGTGCCGTGCTTCAGTCGGACATCCGTTCAGTTGGCCTTACGATGGTGGGTCTGACGCCAATTGCGTGGCTGATGGCCGTTGCCTACGATTCCAATCGGGCCGCTGGTCGCGTTCGTCTTTGCGCTGCCGTTGTACACAACGCGTGCTGCGTACAAGGCCGTTGTGGACATCCGCAACATGTTCACGCAGACCGTTCGCGCGCTGGCCTCGGCCATCGATGCTCGTGATCCAAGCACCCGACGACACTCGGACCATGTCTCGGGGATCGCCGTTGAGATCGGCCAAGTCATGAACCTCAGCGAGCCCGAGCTGGAGCAACTCGAGTGGGCCGGTCTCCTCCACGACATCGGCAAGATCGGCATCCGGGATGCCGTCCTGCTCAAGCCGGAGCGGCTGACGCGCGAGGAGCGCATGCTCATGAACGAGCATCCGGCCAAGGGCGAGGAGATCCTCAGAGACGTCGACCAACTCGCCAAGGTTCGACCGTTGATCCGACATCACCACGAGTGGTACAACGGGTCCGGCTATCCTGATCGGCTCATCGGGGAGGAGATTCCGCTCCTCGCCAGGGTCCTCCATGTGGCCGACGCGTTCGAGGCCATGACGGCGTCCCGGCCCTACCGCCCTGTGCCGCTGAGACCGGCCGAGGCACTGGCGGAGCTCCAACGCTACGCGGGCATCCAGTTCGACCCGCAGGTGGTGGATGCCTTCAGTCGCACCCGGATCGTGGGGCTGGACCGGGCGGACGAGGATCAGCAACGAGGCGACCCTGAGCGTCCGCACGCCGCAATCCCGACGCTGGGCCAGGTCGCCGCAGTCCGTGCCCGGGGTCCGCTGCCGTCCAGTTCAGCCGTAGCTGAACCTTAGACTCGGGCCTCCGAGCAGATGGCGGGCCTGCCCGCGACCACCTGGCCGGAACGTGAGTCTGGTCGGCAGCGCCTTCGGTGCTTCACAGGTGCTGCCCTGGCGGCGGCGGCCACGACAGCACCGCCTAGCTCGAGAGTGATCCGATGCTCCTGATCGCCGGCATCCTCGGCATGATCCTCGGCCGGCTGGCGGGCGGGCGGCTTCGCAACCTCCTGTCGATCCAGCTGCGCTACGGGGTCCTGATCCTGCTGGCGCTTGCCCTGCGCTTCGGAACGCAATGGCTGATCGAGCAGGACGTCCGCATCGCCGATCAACTCCGCGCCCCACTCTTCGCCGGGGCGTTCGGGATGCTCGTGGCAGCCCTCTGGCTCAACCGCTCGCAATCGGGCCTCCTGCTGGCGATGGTGGGCGTGGCGGCGAACGGCCTGGCCATCTTGCTCAACGGCGGGTACATGCCGGTCTTCGTCCCGGCTGTCCAGGTGGCTGGGCTCACGGCCGCCGACCTGTCACCCACATTCCACATCGCCCTACCCGACCAGCTCAACCTGGAGTTCCTGCTCGCGGGCGGTCCACTCGGGGACATCCTGCCCATCGTCATCCTCTCCCTGTCCAACGTGATCAGCCTGGGTGACGTGCTGCTGGCCGCCGGCATCGCCTGGTTCCTCTTCTCGGCTGTGGCCAAGGGCTCCTCAGACCCCGACACCGGAGTGGTGTCCCTGTGGCGCGGTCAGCCGCGGACCGGCCCGGCCGCCCGGCGCCATGGTGAGACGATGGCCATGGATCGCCCGGTCGTGCTCGGCAGCGGGATGGGCCCAGGGCGAGGCACCGCCGCAGTCCTTGGGCCTCTGGGTCACGCCGCGCCCGCCGTCGGGGTCGCCCCGCCGAAGGTCGTGCCGAGCCTGGGCGAGCGGATCCGGAGGCACCCATACGTCGGACTCGCCAGGGATGCGCGCTTCAGCGCCTTCTGGCTGGCGGGCACGATCAGCCTGTTCGGCGATCGCCTGCACCAGATCGCGCTGGGCGTCATGGTGCTCTCCATCACCGGCTCCGCCCTTCAGACCGGCCTGGTCTTCCTGGCTGCCACCCTGCCCAACCTCCTGCTCGGCCCCTTGGCGGGCACGTTCGTCGACCGCTGGGACCAGAAGCTGGTGATGATCATGAGCGACCTGCTCCGAGCGGGCCTCGTGCTCGTCATCCCCTTTCTGGTGGAGGCCGACGTGCTGCTCGTCTACCCGCTCGTCTTCGCTGTCACCACCATCAGCCTGTTCTTCCGGCCGGCCAAGGCGGCCATCCTGCCGCGCATCGTCCGTCGCGAGGATCTCACCCCCGCGAATGGCGCCATCTGGACGGGAGAGACCGTGGCCGACATCGCCGGCTACCCGCTAGCAGGCGTCTTCGTGGCCTTCCTCGGCACCAACCTGGCGCTGGCTTTCTGGGTCAATTCGGTGACCTACCTGGTCAGTGCCGTGCTGCTGGCCGGCATCGTCGTGCCCCCCGTCGCACGAGAACTCGGACCGCGGGTCTCCGGGGCCGTGGCTGCCTTCACCATCGAACTGCGCGAGGGCTGGCACTTCCTGCGCCGTGAGCGAACCCTGTTTCAGAACACGCTGGTCAGCGTGCTGGCCCAGCTCTCGATCGGTGCCACCCTGGCCCTGATGGTCGTCTATGCCGAGCGTTCGCTGGACGGCGATGCCATCCCGTATCCGGAGAGCTACGCCGTGATCGAGGCCGCCATCGGCCTCGGCAACCTCGTGGGCGGCTTCGTGGTCGGGGCCATCGGCGCCCGCCTCCGCAAGGGCTGGCTGGTGGTGACCGGCTTCCTCGTGATGGGCCTCGCCACCATCGTGCTCGGCCTCACCTCCAACGAGTTCCTGGCCGTGGCGGCCGCCATCACCATCGGGATCTTCAACCTCGTCTACGTCATCCCCAGCCAGACGCTCTTCGCCGAGCGGACGCCGGAGGGCCTGATGGGCCGTGTGGTGGCCATCCGTTCGAGCATCGTGATGGGCGCGCTCACCGGTGCCATGGCGGTCAGCTCCCTGCTCGCCGACCACGTCGACGCTGGTCTCATCATCGCCGCGATGGGTCTTCTGACGGTGCTGGCAGCTTGCGTGGCCGCCGCTCTGCCCGCGGTCCGCGACGCTTGAGCCAGGTCTCTTGCGACAGTGCAGCACCGCCACCCACCAGACAGGACACGGGGGCCCGCACGGGCCGGCCTCGTCACCGCGATAATCGAGTCCACACAGCGTCCCGTGGAGGCTCGCAGGACCTCGTCCGGGACCGTCCACGGGGTCGCCCGCAGGACCGCCGACAGCCGACCAGGGAGAGCAACGCCGCATGACCGACCAGAACAGCCCGGACGAGACCCCGCCCGGCGACCCTTCGTCGATCGAACCCACCGCGGACTCCGACGTGTCCCAGGGACCCGCGCCCGAGGCCGGCGCACCGAGCGACGGTGGGGCCGCGGCGCCCGTGACCGGGCCCGTGACCCCTTCTGGCATGAGTGCGGCGCCGGCGTCCACGGGCGCAGCCCCGGCGTCCCCGGCTCCCGCGAAGCCGGCCAAGGGGAAGCCGACTGCGACCGCATCGCAGGCGACGACAGCCGAGGGCGCCGAGCACCTCCAGTACGTGGATGATCCGGTGAGCAAGTGGTGGGTCGGGATCATCGCCGCCGTCTTCGCACTGATCTTCCTATGGGCGCTGCTGTTCGGCGGCAACGGACTTCTCAGCGGCGAGGCAGAGCCTGCCGGCTCGTCAGAGCCGAGTCTCGCCGCCAGCCCCATCGCATCAGCGACTCCTGGCGCCTCAGCCACGGCCATGGCCACCGCGGAGCCGACCTCAACGGCAACCCCCGAGCCGACTGCCGCGACCCCCGCGCCGACTGCCGCGACCACACCGGCACCCACGAAGGCGCCGACTCCTGAACCAGAAGCCACCGAGGTACCGAGCGCCGCTCCTTCGCCTGAGCCGACGGTGGCGGCGACGGAAGCCCCGAGCCCCGCAGTGAGCGAGACCGACCCAGGGCCATCGGCGGGCCCGGCCGGGTAGTCCGGCCCGCCGTGCGATGACGCCGGACGGTGGTCCCCGCACAGACGCCGGGTGGTTCGCCGCCGCGAGGACGCGCATGGTTCGCGAGCAGTTGGCGGGCCGAGGCATCCAGGACAAGGCCGTATTGGAAGCGATGGGGGTCGTGGCTCGTGAGGCCTTCCTGCCAGCCGGTCAGGCCGAACGTGCATACGACGACGGCGCTCAGCCCATCGGCCAAGGCCAGACGATCTCGCAGCCATACATGGTGGCGCGCATGACCGAATCGCTGGCGCTCGGTGGCCCATGGCAGCAGGCCCACCGTCCGACGGTCCTGGACGTCGGCACCGGATCTGGATACCAGGCGGCGGTGCTCGCCGAGATGGGCGCGAGCGTCGTCTCCTTGGAGCGCGATCCAGTACTCGCCGACGAAGCACGCGAGCGCCTCGCTGCGCTGGGATATGACGTCGAGGTCCAGACGGGGGACGGCAGCCTTGGCTGGGGACCGCTTGCCCCCTATGCCGGCATCATCGTCGCAGCCGGCGCGCCGGCCGTCCCCCCGGCGCTGGTCGAACAGCTTGGGGTCGGTGCTCGCCTGGTGATCCCGGTCGGCTCCCGATCCAGCCAACGCCTGACCGTGGTCTGTCGTGGCGCGAGAGGCGCCGAGACGCTGGTCGGCGAGGCCTGCGTATTCGTGCCCCTCGTGGGCAGCCAGGGACACCCGGGGTGATCAGTCGATCGGCCTCCTCGGGCCGATGCTATCCTCGGCCGCGTGACGCACGTCTTCGTCGCCCCCCATCCTGACGATGCTGCCCTGTCCTGCGGCGGGCTCATCGCCAGCCTGCGCGAACTGGGTCAATCGGTGGCCATCCTGACCGTCTACTCGGGCGGTCCATCCAGCGCTCTCGAGGTCTCGGAGTACCAGCGAGCGGCCCTGGGCTTCGGGACCAAGGCCCACTGGCCCAACACCCAGGCCTTCAACCGCGCGAACATCGCGTCCGAGTACTCGGTCAGCGCCGAGGTTGGGTCGGGCGCAGCATGGGAGGCGGACCCGACGCGCATCGTGGTGACCCAGGAGCGAGCGAATACCCAGGCCCGCCAGTTCTGGCAGCGCGCGTCCTGGACCCGCAGCGCGAACATCACGAACGACGAGCACGAGGACCGCCCACTGCGCGACGAGGTGCCCACCCTCGGGACGATCGCGGGGCCCGATCTCGGTGGCGCGGACGTCGCGACGCTGCGCAAGGCCGAGGATGAGCGCTACGCCTGGTTCGCCGAGGCGTCCATCGTGGACCTCGACCTGCCCGACGCGGTCCATCGCGGGTACGAGGGTGATGAGGGACTCCTGGGGACGCCGTTCGAGGACGACGAGCCCCCCGTGGACATCCTGCGCCGCGAGATCCTCCGGCTCGAGCCACAGCACGTCTACGTGCCCGTGGGCGTGGGTGGCCACGTGGACCACCGACTCTGCCGTGACGCCGCGTTGGAGCTGCTCGATGAGGACGAGGGCTGGGTGATGCCCAGCCCGGGCCTGGCTGGCCGACTCTCCTTCTACGAAGACTTCCCTTATGCCTGGTGGACCGGCCTGACCGGCCGTCAGGCGCTGTCAGGGCAGGGAGTGGGATTGCCGGCGGGCCTGCACCTGGAAGCGCGATACGCGGACATCAGCGACCAGCTCGAGCGCAAGGTCGCAGGTCTGCGCCTGTATGCGAGCCAGCTCCAGCGCCTGTTCGAAGACGAGCAGAGCATGCTCGACGCCGTGACCGGATACGCGGCCCGCATCGCCGACGACGGACGCGTCGGAGGCGGTGCTGCGGAGCGTTACTGGGCCGTCGTCCGCAGCTGACGCGGGTCCGCGCCTGACGCAGGGCGGCGGGGTGGAGCAGTTGTCGCAGGCGGAGTGCGGTGTGCTCACTCGGTCGAGGCGCGCTCGATGACCAACCTGGACAGATGCCTGTCCTTGGCTCCCCACTCGTACTTGTAGGCCTCATCGCCGCGCAGGAAGTCGAAGCGCCGGTCTCCACGGTCGAGTCGGTCCCGCAGGTAGGTGGCCGTACCGACGATGCCCGGCGAGAGGTCGCGAGCCTCAGGGTCCATGCCGGCGTTGTAGAAGTAGCAGGTGCCGTGTTCAGCGAAGCCTGCCAAGGCATGCACCGCCTGACCACCCACGGTGACCTCGCCGAGATGGAACCTGGCACCAGGACCCTCGGCTCCCTCGAGCTCGGCGAGCCGATGGAGGAAGGAACGGTTTCGATCGCCATCCTCCCCTGCGGCGAACAGCCCGGACGAGCCCCAGCGCGCCTGGTGCAGGTGGATGAAGCGCTCGACTGATGCCTCGTCGAGCGGCAGGTAACGCAGCTCCACGTGGCCCTGGCGCTCGGCACGACGGAGCTTGCGGCGGATCTCGTGCCGGGTCTTCTTGTCCAGTCGGCCAAGCTGGGCGTGCCAGTCGTCGGCCAGGTCGACCACGGGGCAGACGTCCTCGGGCTCCAGGTGCACCACCAGGCCGGACAGGGACGCGGCGTCACGCAGTGCTCGCTCGAGCACGCCCCGGGCCGGGTCGTCCTCCGCCAGGCGTCGAAGGTCCACGTCGTCCCAGGCTCCGCCGGCAAGCCCCTCCACGAAGTGTCGGGCCAGCATGGCCGCGACAGGCACCTGGTCGGACCTCGCTGTCAGCAGGGTCGCGTAATCGGCGCGATAGGAGGCACCGAAGTAGACCGTGCGCCACCCCCGGGCGTGGTGGCCCCCCGGCGCATCCGGCGGCACGACCACTGGTCGGACCGGCTTCACGACGTCCGGGATCCCCGACTCACGCACCATGAGAGGCACGATGGCGACGATGGCGCCATCGTCGCGCACCAGGTAGTGCTCCTCCGCGGTCGCGGCGAAGGCGTCCCACCAGGCGCGGTGGAAGGTCCACGACGAGAAGGGCGTGGCGGCGGGCGTGGCGGCGTAGAGGCGATCCCAGTCAGGACGGGGGATGTCGCCGAATGCGCGGCGCTGTAGCCGGGCGAGACCGTCGTGGTGCAGGGCTGGGGGAGCGTCGGCTGAGATCATCTGGTCTGCAGTGTAGGCACGGGCGGCGCGAGCGCGCCTGATGCCGGGTGTCGCGGTCAGCGCCAACGCTCCACGGCCGACCGGTCCGCGTGACCAGAGCGGCGGGTCAGGTCATCGGGAAGCGCAGCCGGCGAACGACGATCAGCGCGGGCCAAGAGCGCGGTGCAGGAAAGGGATGCGCAGCAGGTCCCACAGCACGCCAAGCGCGAGCCGCGGTCGGATCTGCATCCGCGAGCCGCGGATGTCGTGCCACATGACAGGGACCGCGACCATGGAGTAGCCGCGGCGCCGTGCCAGGAAGATGACTTCCGCGTCGAAGGCGATGCCGCCGGTTCGCAGGCGGCTGAAGATGTCACGAGCCGCCTCGCGGCGGAAGCCCTTGAAGCCGCATTGCGTGTCCGGCACGTTCCCGGTCACCCACGCGCCGGCGATGACCCGGTAGGCACGACCCAGCAGGCGGCGATAGAAGGGTTGGCTGGCGCGACGGTCCGAGCCATCGGGCTGGATCCGGCTGCCCAGCGCCAGGTCATAGGCCAGGAGGGCCTCGGTCAGCAGTGGGATCTGGTCGGGCGGGGTGGCCATGTCGGCATCGGCGAAGACGACGAGATCACCGTGGGCCGCAAGGACGCCCGCCGCGACCGCCGCACCCTTTCCTCCGTGGGGTCGTCGCAGGACGCACAGACGCGGCGCGGATCGGCCCCCCTCGCCCATGCCCGCGTCTCGGGCCTCGGCTCGGCCTTCCACGATGGCCACGGTATCGTCGTCGGACCCATCGTCGACGACCAAGACGTCCCACTCCCCGAGCTCGTCCGAGGAACGGCCGAGTGCCCGAGGCGGGCCCCCGCGTTCCAACCAGCCGAAGAGCTCGTCGAGCGCCGGACCGATGCGGTGGGCTTCGTTGTATGCGGGCAGGACGATGGTCACACTGGGACGAGGCGGCGTGACCGTCATGCCAGATCCTCCCGGCCATTGCCGGCAGTGTGCGGGGAGGAAGTGCTCATCGTCGCCGCCAGCGTAGACGGCCCAGCTGATGCGAGCAGATGACCCGTTCGTCCCATCGCGAGTCCACCTCTGTGGACACTAGGTCACACCATCGCCATCGAGTCTGACCCATCCGTACCCCCAGCCCAGGGAGCGCTCCTTGCTACTGTGGTGCCGAGATGGCGGCTCCGATCGTGCTCTTCAGCGTGGCCATCGCGGCACGCCTCGTCGTGGCGGCACTCTTCGGCGATCCGGCCTACCCGGACGCGTATTACTACGCAAACCTGGCCCGGGAGATGGCAGCGGGGAACGGATTCCAGATCGACTACATCTGGAACTTCGTGGAGGTCGGAGGGAGACTTCCGGCCGAGGGTGTCCTGCCGATTCCCTCGAACGCCCACTGGATGCCTTTGGCCGCCCTCATCCAAGTGCCCGTCATCTGGCTCCTGGGTCCGACGAGCACGGCATCGGCCCTGCCGTTCTGGCTGATCTCCGCGGCGGTCGCGCCCCTGACATGGTTCATCGGTCGTGATGCCGGCCTGAACCGCTGGCAGGCAGCCACGGCTGGTCTGCTGGTAGCTGTGCCTGGTGGCGTTGCGCCCTACCTCGGCCAGCCCGACAACTTCGCGCCCTACATGTTGCTTGGGGCCCTTGCGCTGTGGCTCTGTGCTCGCGGGTTGCGCGGCGACCGCCGCTCGTTCGCATTGGGCGGCATCGTGGTCGGGCTGGCGTTCCTGTCACGCAACGATGGAGTCCTCCTCGGCGTGCCCTACGCGCTGGCCTTCGCCTGGGACCTGCTGCGGCCACCCCGACTGACCCGCATCGGCTGGCTGCCGGCTGTCGCCTGCGCGGTGGGGTTCCTGCTGGTGATCACGCCCTGGTTGGTGCGTCAGGTCGAGGTGTTCGGCTCGCTCTCCCCTTCGTCCGTCGGGGGCCGCATCCTCTTCATCCGCGAGTACCGGGAGCTCTACAGCGTCAGCTCCGAGACATCGCTGGCGTCGTTCCTGGGACAGGGCGTGACAGCACTCGTGGGCAGCCGCATCGACGGATTGGTCGGCGCGCTGCGGACCCTGGCCACCACTCCTTTGCTGGTGATCCTCGTGCCGCCGCTCCTGGTGGGCACCTGGCTTCGGCGGCGCACCGCCGCCTTCCTTCCGTGGTCGATCTACGCCGTGGCACTGCTCGCCTTCAGCGCCGTAGTCTCGGCCGTCCACGTACCTCACGGCACCTTCCTTCACTCAGCCGTGGCGCTGATCCCGCACGGCAGCCTCCTGGCTGTCATCGGCGTGACGGCGATGGTGGGCTGGGTGGCGACTCGACGGCCGTCCTGGCATCGGGAGACCGCGACGCGGAACCTCACGCTCATGGTGGCGGGCGTGTTCCTGGCGATGACAGTGGTAGCGTCGCTGATCACCATCAGGACCTGGGAGCGCGAGCGAGGTGCCCGCATCGAGATCCTGGCCGCGCTCGCGGCGGCGGCCGACCCCACCGATGTGCTCATGAGTCCTGATGCGGGGGCCTATCGCTACCATGGCGGCTGGTCAGGCATCGTCACGCCTGACGATCCACTCGCGGTCGTCGAGGATGCCTTGCGGCTGTACGACGTGCGCTGGCTCGCACTCGAGCGGGACCACATCACGGCCGGCCTGCGACCGCTCCTGGCCGGGAAGGCACGCCCAGGGTGGCTCTCGGTGCCGCTGGTCAGCGTGGTGGCGACGGACTCGGATGAGGCCGACCAGGACGACCGAGACGGATCGGCGGAGGCGCTGCCGGTCGCAGCGCTCTACGCGGTCTGCCTGTCCGACGACGACGAGCGATGCACGCCGTGACGGCCACGCACGCCACCGGTGCAGCTTCGATCGTTGGCCGGCGCCACGTGGTTCGCGGCGCCATCATCAGGGCCCTGCCCCTGATCGGCCTCTACCTGCTGGCACTCGCCATCCGGCTCGCGGCAAGCGGGCAGATCCCGGTGTCGACCACCGAGGTGAGCGCGTACTACGCAGATGTCGCCGCCAACCTGGCGTCCGGTAAGGGGCTTGTCAGCCACTCGGTGTGGAGCTATGCGACGGGCCCGCTCATCGTCCCCAAGCCGGCCTTCGAGCTATGGCTCCCCATGAGCAGCCTCGTGTCCGCGCTGGTCATGACGGTCCTGGGGCCATCATGGTGGTCAGCCCAGGTGGGTGGCGCGCTGCTCGGCGCGCTGGTGGCACCGCTGGCTTGGGCAGTGGCGCGTGGCGCGGCACGGGCGGTCGCCCTGGAGGCCCGTCGGGCTGGCGCCGTGGCCGCCTCGTGCGGGATCCTGGCGGCCCTGCTCGGGCCGCTCGTGCTGGCCGCCGCCGTCCCTGACTCGTACACACCGTATCTCGTCTTCTCGCTCATGGCAGCCCTGATCGTGCCGCACTGGCTGGGGATCGACGACGGAGCCCCGCCGTCGCCGGCGAGGGCGCCGACACGGCTGACGGGCGTCACCCTCGGCATCCTGCTCGGCCTTGCCTACCTGTCGCGCCAGGAGGCCCTCTGGGTGGGTCTCGCCGCCCTTCTGCTGCTGGCCTGGGTCCTGCGTTCGAGGACGCCCGGGATCAGGCGGCGTGAGGCCCTCCAGCGAACCTGGCCCGTTGTGGCCGGAGGGCTCCTGGTCGTCGTCCCATGGCTGACCCGTAACAGCCTGGAGTTCGGCAGCCCATTCCCGGGCCAGGCCCTCGAGAACATGGTGCTCGTCCGCAACGAGGACATCTTTGCCTACGCCCACCGGCCCGACCTGGCCGGCTACCTCGACCAGGGCCTGACGACGGTGCTGACGAACCCCCTGGCGGCACTTTGGGCCGGACTCGTGGAGGTGCTCCTACTGCCGGCCTTCCCCGTCGGCGCGGTCGGCCTGGTGGCCCTCGTCGCGCTGCGCCACTCCCCGGCTCTGCGTCGGCCCACGTCACTCGCCGCGCTGCTCACCAGCGGCCTCCTCGTCGTTGCCAGCACCGTCGTTCTCTTCCCGGTGGCGACACGCTGGGGCACATTCCTGCACGCCTCGGGACCGCTCCTGGTCGGCCTGCTCGTGATGGCGGTGCTCGGCATGGACGCCCTGCTGGCACGTGTCTCGGCGTGGCGGCGCTGGCGGCAGCCCAACGTGTTCCTTGGGCCACTCGCGCTCATCGTCCTGGCTGTGGCGCTCGGCGGACTGCAGCTCAGCCTGGTAGCCGACCAGTCCCGTGACCGCCAAGTGCGCTACGCCGCCATCGCCAGGGCCATCGAGGCGGTCGCCGCGGACGAGGGTCAGGCTGTCCCAGCGACACTCATCAGCGACCACCCCATGTGGATCGCCGAAGCTCTGGAACGTGATGCCATCGCGCTGCCGGACGAGGAGTTGGCGTCGGTCGTGGACTTGAGCCGTCGCTTCGAGGCGCCCTGGCTGGTGATCGTGGACGAGCGGGGTCGGTACCCGGCCGGCCTGCTCGCGCCCGCCGCGCGTGCCTGCCGCGCCGGCCCGCCGGTTCCCCTCGAGGCGGGGAGTGGGCCCGCCTGGCTCGTCCGCCTCTCGGATGCCTGTCCGGTTGCGTGAGAGCGGGTCCAGGGATCTCCTCGCCAGCACCTATACTCCGACGCACACGGATCGCCGTGACGCGGTTTGGTGGCGAAATGTCCCAGCTCGCGTCAAGCTCCAGGGAGAGGAGAATCGAATGATCCCGGGCGAGTACACAGGACCTGATCGGCGGCGAGGCGGACCCGACCGGCGCACGCCCGGCCTGCGGGTCAAGATCCTGCTCGTTGACGACCACGCCCTGTTCCGCGTCGGGATGCGCCAGATCCTCGAGGCGGAGCCCGACTTCGAGATCGTGGCCGAGGCGGACGATTCGCGCTCGGCCATCGACGCGGCCAGCACGTCAACCCCGGACATCGTGCTTCTGGACCTGTCCCTGCCAGCGCCCGGGGGGATCGAGACGACGCAGCGCGTGAAGCGGGAGGTGCCCAGCGCGGGCATCATCGCCCTGGCCGCGACGGAGGACGAAGATCAGCTCTTCGAGGCCATCAAGGCCGGCGCAGCCGCATTCCTGCTGAAGGACATCGCGCCGGACGACCTGGTGACGATCATCCGTCGTGTCAATGGTGGCGAGTACCTCATCAATGACAAGGTCTTCGCCCGTCCCTCGGTCGCGAACCGCGTGCTCAAGGAGTTTCGCGAGCTCGCCATCTACGGCCAGGAGGCGGCCCCCATCTTCGCGCCGCTCTCACCGCGCGAGGTCGAGATCCTGGACAACATCGCCAAGGGCATGACCAACAAGCAGGTCGCATATGCGCTCTCGATCAGCGAGCAGACCGTCAAGAACCACATGAGCTCCATCCTGCGCAAGCTCTCGGTCAACGACCGCACTCAGGCCGTCGTCTACGCCATGAAACAGGGATGGATCAGCGACCCCGAGGATTGAACCCGCCCGGGTCGCCGCCCGAGCCATCGACTGGCGGGCCGGCCCGGCCCGAGGCGTCCCCCATCCGGACGGTAGGCGGTGACGCCGCGGCGGTGGCCGGGATCCGCGCCGAGCTCGAGGCCGACATCCGGCGTATCGAAGGCGAGAACGGCGAGATCGACATGCTCATGGAGCAGGTCCTCGTCGAGATCGAGCGGCACGAGGCCCGTCGCGTCAAGATGGAGGCGGAACTCGAAGGCCTGGAAGCTTCGGGGGCTCCCGATCCCGCACAGCTTCGTGAGACACGGGCAAGCCTGCTGGCGCTGACGCGACGGGAGCTCCTCTTCGACGCTCAGCGCCAGGTGCTGGAGGGCAAGCAACGCGTCCTGGCGCGCTACCTGCAGCGGCTCGTCGAGATCGACAACAGCCTGGCTGCCCTGGGTGGGACGACGGGTCGTCCGACTCCCGTAGCCTCGGTCGGCCTGCGTCCGCTGGCGGCTGCCGCAAGCGCTCGAGTCCCGCGTGCGGATGAGCAGCCCATGTTGGCGCTTCGGAGCCAGGAGGAGCTACGCCGTGACATCGTCCGACAGCTCCACGACGGGCCCGCGCAGTCGATCGCCAACATCGGCCTGCAGGCTGAGATCGTGGAGCGGCTCATGGACAAGGGCGACCCGCGGGCCAGGGATGAGATCGAAGCGCTGCGTCGCCTCGTGCAGCAGGCGCTGGACGCCACCAAGGAGTTCATCTTCGAGATCCGGCCCATGGTCCTTGACGACCTGGGCCTGGGGCCGACCATCCGGCGCACCGCGACCGACCGGAGCCGGCGGTCCGGGATCAGCGTCGACTTCGCCTCGCAGGGCATCGAGGGACGCCTCGACCCCGATGTCGAGAGCGTCGTGTTCCGGAGCGTGGACGAGGCCATCGCTGGCTACCTGGCCCTGCGGCCACCGTCGGTGATCGTGCGCCTCGACTGGTCCGAGCGAGAACTCGTCGTGACCGTGGCCGGCACCTGGCCGCTGGTGCGAGCTGATGGCGGGTCGGAGGCCACGTCTGCGACCGGCTCACGCACGACCGAGACGCCGCCGGTGCTGCTGGCCATGATGGAGGAGAACCGCTCGCAGGATCGCGAGGCGCGCACGCTGGCGAGGTCGCTGCCCGCCGACCGCGTGACGGAGATCGGGATGCGCGCCCGGGCCCTGGCCCTGGCCCTGACCGTCCGCGATGACGGGCAGACCCTGGAACTGGTGATACCGAGGGGTCGGCGGCCCTGACCTGGGCTGCCGGGTCCCAGCGGCCTCGAACCCGCCGCCCGGGTGTCAGCGACCCTGGGGCCCGTGGCCGTGAGCCTGGCGGGGGTGGCGCGTCAGCCCAGGTCGCGGAAGTCCGGCCAGAGGGAGAGGTCGATCTCCGGCATCAGCTCGAGCAAGCGCCCGACCTCGGGACGGTAGTAGCGGCGCAGCAGTGCGAGGTGCTCCTCCGGCACGACCACCTTCTCCAGCTTGGCCTGGTTGCGCGGGCGCGCCAGCTCCTCCGCCGGCAGCTGGTGCGGAGGCAGCCCCAGGAAGGCGTAGGTCCTGGCGAGCTGGCTGGAGGCGTCGGCAGCACAGCGCTCGTACTGCAGCACGAGCAGGCGTTCGGCGGGGTAGGCCTCCCGCAGCCACTCGAGCTGGGTCGCGTACATGCCGCGCGAGATGGCGTCCGTAACGACGCGCAGCCGGTCGCCGAAGGGGCGCTCGAGGCCCTCCTCTTCCTCGATGAGGCCGCCCCGGTCGTAGTGGCTGAGACCGGAGATGTAGCGCGCCACGGGATCGCGCAGCAGCACGATGGCACGCGCGTCGGGTGCCGCCAGCTTGACCATTGGGGACGCCCAGGGGCAGGACAGGTACTCGGGGGTCTTCTCGCCGATGAGCTTGCCCTGTGGCCGCGGAAAGTAGCGGTGGTAGCGCTCCAAAGCCTCATCCGTCGGCCACTCACCCCAGAGGCGATCGAAGAAGTGGAGCTCCGGGCGCTGGTGGGCCGGTTGGACGACCCCGGGGTGCTGCTCGATGAGGCGGAACCACCACGTCGTGCCCGACTTCTGGGCGCCGAAGATGACGAAGTCCGGCGGGCCGGTGCGCCAGCCATCCGGGCAGGCGGGATAAGCGGGCAGGGTCTCGAAGACGCTGCGGCGCTGGCGGATGCTGGCGGGGTCCATGGGCTTGGGTGGTGGAGCCGGTGGCTCGTAGAGCCCTAGTCGTCTGCGCAGCTTCCGCAGTCTGATCTGCGGCATGCGGTGTCCTCAGGCTGGGCGTGCTGGGGTGTCCGACGCATGATAGCCCCCTCCTGCAGGCGTGACCGCGAGACTGACGTCGGGGCGTGGACCCTGATCGCCGGTCGTGCCGGGTCCCGAAGGCCTGCCCGCGGGTCCGCACCTCCTATACGCAGTAGCCTGATGGTCCTGTCGCCCGACTCGACGAGGGTGCCTAGGATTCCGGTGACACCTGTCCACATCTCCGATGGGAGCCTGCACGTGCTGTCAAGTCTCGACCGACATGCGCTCGGACCTCCGGACGTCCTGCCTCGAGGTGGGCAGGCTGGTCAAGATGCCCAGACCGGGCTACCCTGTGGCACCCGCTACGGCTGAGTCGTCGTCGTCGCCATGAGGAACCGAGCGTGAGCGAGCAGATCCGCGTCGTCATCGTCGACGACATCTCCGAGACCCGAGAGCACCTCACCAAGCTGCTCTCGTTCGAGAGCGACATCCAGGTCGTGGGGACCGCGGCCTCTGGCGATGAGGCCGTGGAGCTCGCTGGCAAGCTCACGCCGGACATCCTGCTCATGGACATCAACATGCCGGGCATGGATGGCATCGCCACCACGGAGCGCATCTCGGCGACCTTCCCGGCCACGTCCATCATCATGATGAGCGTCCAGGGTGAGGCAGACTACCTGCGCCGCTCGATGCTGGCCGGGGCTCGCGAGTTCCTGGTCAAGCCCTTCAGCTCGGACGAGCTCACGACCTCCATCCGCCAGGTGCACGCGCGTGAGAAGCTGAAGCGCAGTCGCATGGTCATGGCTGTGGCCGGCCCACCGGGCGGGGGCGCAGATACCGGCAAGAAGGCCGGCCGCATCGTGACGCTCTTCGCCCCCAAGGGCGGCGTCGGACGCACCACGCTGGCCGTCAACCTCGCGGTCGCCCTCGCGGGTGAGCAGCGCCAGACCGTGACGCTCGTAGACGGCTCCTTCCAGTTCGGGGACGTGGGGGTGCTCCTGAACCTGAATCCCAAGAACAAGTCGATCATCGACGTCGTCGCCGATCCTGGGGCTGCGGATGAGGAGCTCGTCGACACGACGCTCATCAGCCACAGCACAGGCATCAAGGTGCTGCTGGCACCGCCCAGCCCGGAGATGGCCGAGCTGGTGACGGTCGACCAGATCCGCCGCATCATGAGCCGCCTCCGCGCCACCAACGACTTCACGGTCATCGATCTCTGGCCGCACTTCAACGACGTGACGCTGGCGCTCCTGGACGCCTCCGACGTGATCCTGACCATCCTCACGCTGGAGATCTCCAACATCAAGAACATCCGGCTCTTCCTCGAGGTAGCTGATCAGCTCGGCTACAGCGACCGCATCAAGCTGGTCCTCAACCGGGCCGACTCGGCCTTCGGCATCCGCGTCGCGGACGTCGAATCCTCCGTCGGTCGGAAGATCGATCACCAGGTCGTCTCCGATGGCCGGACCGTCGTTTACGCCCTCAACCGGGGCGTGCCCTTCGTCTGGAGCAACAGCCAGGCGCCGGTGAGCGAGGACATCCTGAAGGTCTCTCGCGCGCTCGTCGCCGAGGTCGCCTCCAGCGAGGCCGAGGCGGAAAAGGAGAAAGCCCGCAAGTCCATCTTCGGACGGCGGTGACCGCCGTCATGGATCGTCGCTAGGGAGATGTCGTCATGTCGCTGCTGAAGCGCATCGAGAGCGCCAAGCCGGCCCGCGAGGGCGGGTCGGTCGGGGGTCCGCCCGTCCCGGCACCGGGCATGCCGCCGCCCGGCATGGCACCGCCAGGCATGACGCCGCCTGGCATGGCAGCGCCGCCGTCGTCCTTCCCGCCACCCCCGCCGATGCCGTCACGGATGATGTCGCAGGTGCCGGTGCGGGAGTCCTTCCGCGACACCAAGTACCGCATCCAGCAGCGCGTCATCGCGGACCTCGATCCCAAGCTCGACCTCACCAACCAGGTCGAGGTGCGCCGCCAGATCGAGGAAGTCTTCAGCATCGCGGTCGACGAGGAGGGCCTGGCCCTCACGCGCGCCGAGCGCGTCCGCATGCTGGAGCAGATCACCGACGAGATCGTTGGCCTGGGACCCCTCGAGCCCCTCCTGCGCGACGAGTCCATCACCGAGATCATGGTCAACGGCCCGCGGCAGGTCTACATCGAGCGGGCCGGCAAGCTCGAGCTGACCAACCTCTCCTTCCAGAACGACGACCACGTGATGCGCATCATCGACCGCATCATCAGCCCCATCGGGCGGCGCGTGGACGAGTCCAGCCCCATGGTCGACGCCAGGCTCACTGACGGCTCGCGCGTCAACGCCATCATCCCGCCCCTCAGCCTGGTCGGGCCCGTCATCACCATCCGCAAGTTCGCGGCCTCGCCCTTCACGGTGGACGACCTCATCCGCTTCGGGACCGCGACCCCTGAGATGTTCGACTTCCTGAAGGCCTGCGTCGAGGCACGCCTGAACGTCTTCGTCTCGGGCGGCACTGGCTCGGGCAAGACGACGACGCTCAACGTGCTCTCCTCGTTCATCCCCAACGATGAGCGCATCGTGACCATCGAGGACGCCGCCGAGCTGCAGCTCCGCCAGGAGCACGTGGTGACACTGGAGTCCCGCCCGCCCAACATCGAGGGCAAGGGCGCCATCCCCATCCGCGAGCTGGTGCGCAACTCGCTGCGCATGCGGCCCGACCGCATCGTCGTCGGCGAGGTGCGTTCCGGCGAGGCCCTCGACATGCTGCAGGCCATGAACACCGGCCACGACGGCTCGATGTCCACCGGTCACGCCAACAGCCCGCGCGACATGCTCTCCCGCGTGGAGACGATGGTGCTGATGGCCGGCGTGGACCTGCCCCTGCGGGCCATCCGCGAGCAGGTCGCCTCAGCCGTGGACCTCATCGTCCACCAGTCGCGCCTCAAGGACGGCACCCGCCGCATCACCAGCATCACCGAGGTGCAGGGCATGGAGGGTGACGTCATCGTCATGCAGGAGGTCTTCACCTTCGAGCAGACGGGCGTGGTCGAGGGTCAGATCCAAGGCCGCCTGCGGCCGACCGGCATCCGCCCCAAGTTCACCGAGAAGTTCGAGGTGATGGGCATCAGCCTGCCACCGGCGCTCTTCGGATACCGCACCTAGGACCAGGCCATGAACCCAGCCGTCCTCGTCGCCGTCCTCGCCGCCGCCGCCGTGTTGCTGTTGTTCCTCGGCGTCTTCGGAGGGCGGCGCACATCCCCCACCGAGCGCATCGAGCAGGTCACCCAGGCCGCTGTGCAGGCCCGCAGCAACCAGCCCGTGGCGCGCAGGTCGCTCCGCGCCAGCATCTTCAGCGGGCGGGCCGCAGTCGGCGTCGACCGGGTCCTGGAGCGCCGCGACTGGGGCGCCGACATGGCCAGGGAGCTGGCCAGGGCGGACCTGCAGCTGCGGCCCTCGGAGTACCTGGCCATGCGCACGGCGGCCGTGGTCGGCGCGCCGCTGGTGACGTTCATCCTCGGCAAGGCCGTGCTGCCGGGGCTGGACAATCCCATCGCCCTGCTGGTGGCGGTCATCGTCGGCTGGTGGGTGCCGCGCTACTGGCTGAACCGGCGCAAGTCGAAGCGCCTGCAGGCCTTCAACGACCACCTCGCCGACACCATCACCCTCGTGGCCAACGCCCTGCGCGCCGGCGCCTCCTTCCTGCAGGCCATCGAGCTCGTGGTGCGCGAGACGCAGCCCCCCATCTCCACGGAGTTCAACCGCGTCATCCGCGAGGTGAACCTGGGATTGCCCTTCGAGCAGGCGCTCTCCAACATGGTCCGGCGCGTGCGCTCCGACGACCTCGAGCTGATGACGACCGCCATCACCATCCAGCACCAGGTGGGCGGCAACCTCGCCGAGATCCTCGACTCCATCGCCTTCACCATCCGCGAGCGGATCCGCATCATCGGTGAGATCCGCGTCCTGACCGCGCAGCAGCGCATGTCCGGCTACGTCGTGGCCGGGCCTGCCCATCGGCCTCATGGTCATCCTCTCGGTCATCTCGCCGAACTTCATGCAGCCCATGTTCCAGTCTGAGCCGAACATCGCGGGCATCCCCCTCGGCGTGATCCTGCTGGCCTTCGGCGGCATCCTCATGTTCATCGGCTTCATGGCCATCCGGCGCATCGTGGATATCGAGGTCTAGCGAGATGGGCGTTCCGCTCCTCATGGCGCTGCTCGCAGCCGGCGGCGTCCTGCTCATCGTCTGGGCCCTGCTGGGGACACGCTCCTCGGACCCGGTCCAGGCGCGCCTCACGCAGCTGGGCACGCTGGAGGGCATCACCAGCCTCGAGGAGATCGAGCTCCAGCAGCCCATCATGGACCGCACCCTGCGGCCGCTGATGCGACGGCTCTCGGGCATCGGCACGCGCCTCAGCTCACCGCAGCGCATCGGCCGCACCGAGTCCAAGCTGGCGGAGGCCGGCTACCCGTACGGCCTGCGCACCCTCGACTTCATGGGCCTCAAGGTGGTCGTGGCGCTGCTCACCAGCGGGCTCGCCTTCCTGCTCTTCGGCCTGGCCATGGGCGACCCCGGGACCGGCGTCATGCTGGCCGCTGGCCGGCCTGGCCATCGGCTTCTTCATCCCCGACTACTGGCTGAGCCGGCGCATCGGGGCACGGCAGAAGGCCATCCTGCTGGCCATCCCTGACACCCTGGACCTGCTGACCATCTCGGTCAAGGCCGGCCTGGGCTTCGACGCCGCCCTGGGCAAGGTCGTCGAGAAGACGGAGGGTCCGCTCACCGACGAGTTCCGGCGCACCCTGGCCGAGGTGCGCATCGGGAAGGCGCGCCGGGACGCGCTGCGCGAGATGGTCGCCCGCACCAACGTGCCCGCCCTCACCAACTTCATCAGCGCCATCATCCAGGCCGAGCAGCTCGGCGTGGCCATCGCGCGCGTCCTGGAGGTGCAGTCCGAGCAGCTGCGCATCCAGCGCCGCCAGCGCGCCGAGGAGATGGCGGCCAAGGCGCCCATCAAGATGCTCTTCCCGCTCGTGGGCTGCATCTTCCCGTCGATGTTCATCGTCATCCTCGGGCCGGCCATCATCCTCATCATCACGAACCTCGGCGGCGTCTGACCTCTGACACCATGACCGGTCGATGGGTCGAGCGCAGGCTGATCCGTTGAGGGTGCGTCGGTCTGGGTGATGATGCCATCGTCTGCCGACGCTTGGCGCTGGGTGAGTCGTTCATGCAGCGCTTCCTGGGCCTCATGGGGCGCCGGTCGCTCGAAGACGGTGAGGGCCTCTATCTGGCCACCTCCAGCATCCACATGTTCTTCATGCGCTTCGCCATCGATGCCCTCTTCGTGGCCGATCCAGGCGCGGGTGGCACGCGACGCGTCGTGGGCATCCGCGAGCACCTGCCGCCGTGGCGTGGGTTGGTGCTGCCGGTCCGCGGCGCCCAAGGCGTCATCGAGCTGCCGGCGGGCACCCTTGGGGTCCACGCCGTCCAGCTCGGCGACGAGGTCATCTTCGAACCGGGCGAGGCAGTCGCCCGGGGCGTCAGCCCCTCGTAGGTCCGGGCAAGCCTCGGAGCAGTCCCGACGAAGCCGGCCCTAACGTCACGCGAAGCCGGCGCCCAGGGGGATGTAAGGCCCGACCGGCCATGATGGGGCATGGCGCGCGCCCTGCTTGACCTGCTGGTGCCACCCCGCTGTCCCGGCTGCGGGCTGGAGGGAGCCGTCCTCTGCGAGACGTGCTCACGTCCCCTGCGACGGCGCCTGTTCGAGCCGGCGGGCCGCCCGCTGGGCCTGCCCGCGGCGTTGCCGCCCGGACTCGTGCAGGTGGAGTGGTGCGCCACGTTCAGCGGGCCGGTGCGGACGGCCATCCACGCACTCAAGTATCGCGGCGAGCGCCGGCTCGTGGAGCCCCTCGCGGCCGCCCTCGCGGAGCGCTGGCAGCGTGCCGGCGCGGGCGGCGATCTGCTGACCTGGGCACCCGTCCATCCGTCGCGCAGGCGTGAGCGAGGCTTCGACCAGGCAGAGCTGCTGGCCCGCGCGGCGGCCGAGCGCCTGGCTCTGCCAGCCACGCCGTGCCTCGCCAGGCAGCGGCGCACCGCGGCCCAGCACTCGCTGGGTCAGACGGAACGTGCCGGCAACCTGGCTGGCGTCTTCACCGTCCCGGAGGCGGTGCAGGGCCAGGTGGCAGGACGCTGGGTGGTCGTCGTGGATGACGTGCTGACCACCGGGGCGACGCTCTCAGGCTGTGCAGCCGCGCTCAAGGAGGCAGGAGCGCTGGCCGTCTCGGCCATCACCGTGGCCCGTGACCGGTAGCCGTGGCCGCCGCTCGCCCAGATGCCTCGCGCGGCGTTGGCGCCGGGCATAGAATCAACGCAAGCAGAGGAGATGCCGGTGCGAACCACGATCAGAGGCAAGAACCTGACCGTCTCCGACAAGGACAGCGCCTACATCGAGCGCAAACTGCAGCGCCTCGAGCGCATGCTGGACGAGCGTTGCGAGGCCGACGTGGAGCTTCGCCTGGAGGGCAACCGCAAGGTCGCGGACAGCCACATCGTGGAGGTCTCGCTGCTCCTCGACGGGCTTTCGTTGCGGGGCGAAGGGGCCGCGTCCACCTTCCGGGCAGCCGCCGATGAGGTGGTTGACAAGCTGGAGCGGCGGACCGTGGACGCCAAGGAGCGACCGCGCGACCGGCGCCGCGCCGAGCAGGTTCGCTTCGAGGCTGCGGCCGAGACCGAATCACTGCCGCCGCTCGAGGCTGGCGAGGAGTCGCGTGTGGTGAAGGTCAAGCGCTTCGCCATCGAGCCCATGTTCGAGGAGGACGCCATCTCCCGGATGGAGGAACTGGGGCACACCTTCTTCATCTTCGTCAACGCCGAGAACGAGCGCGTGGCGGTGCTGTATCGGCGCCGGGACGGACGCCTGGGACTCATCGAGCCGGTCATCGGGGGGACGTACCGGCCGTCCGACTGACCTCTGCCCATCGGGCGCGAGGCGGTCCGAGGGACCTGGCGCTGTCAGCTCCCCGTACGAATGGACCATTCCTCCGGCGCGTCCAGGCACCGATGATGGCCCTGCCGCCGAACGGTGGCCGCACCGGGACGAAAGACCCGGGTGCTTGGATGATTCGGTCGGGGAGCCATGAGCGTCCAGAACCCACGGGCCTTCAACGAGTGGCTTCGAGCGCAGCTCAAGGCCAAGAAGATGTCCCAGCGCCAGCTGGCGCTGCAGTCAGGAGTCGACCACTCTACGATCTCGCGACTGCTGCGCGGCGACCGGACGCCTTCATTGGGCACGGCGACCAAGCTGGCTCGCGGCCTGCGCGAGCTGCGCGACGACGCGGAGTCCCCGCAGTACTTCGGCCTGACCTCGTCGGCCAGCACCCACCCCACGGCTCGCGTCGAGTACGCGCTTCGCTCCGACGACCTCATGAGCGAGCCCCAGGTGCGGCAGGTCATGGAGTACTACCTCGCCCTGCGCATGCGGCGCCTGTCGATCCGCCAGACCGGCCGCTACGCGCCCGTGCGCCCGGTGGCCGCCGTCCGGTCGGTCGCGTCCGCCGGCCCGCTCGACAAGAAGAACTGACGACCTCGTCTTCGTCCTCGCCCGCTCACAGCGTCGCCGCCGCGCGACAGTGCCTCAACCCCGGGGCGTCGGACCGCCGCTCCCTGCCTGCCCTCCGGCATCCTCCCGCGCCTGGCGCCCCTTGACCTTGGGGGACAGCAGGTAGGCGAAGAAGCCCAGGATGATGACCGAGAGGACGCTGATGGCGCGATCCACGAGCGCGATGGCGGCCGCCTCGTTGGGGTCGGCCTGGTAGATGACCGTCAGCAGGCCGACGATGCCGGCCTCCACGATCCCAAGCCCGGCCGGGGTGAAGGGCACCGCCGTCAGCAGCGAGGCCACGAGGGCCACGAAGAAGGCGCCGCTGATGCCAAGTGAGATGTCGAACCCGAGCGCATCCACCACGAACAGGAGGCGCACTGCCTCCGTCGTCCAGATGAGACCCGTGAGCAGCCCGACCAGCGGCACCTGGCGCCGGTCGATGGAGAAGACCCCATCCTCGAAACGCTCGTAGAGCAGCACGACGCGAGTCGGCAGGGGCAGCCGGTGGACGAGACGCTGGCCGAAGTTGCGGAGCGTGAACAGCGCCAGCGCCAATCCGAGCACCACGACGACCCCGATGCCCATGATGACGCGCACCGTGTCGGAGAGACCGTCGCGGAAGGACCAGAACGCGGCCCCCAAGCCCAGGACGACGATGGCCATCAGGTCGAAGACGCGCTCGATGAAGATGGTCCCGAAGGTCGCCGACAGCGAGACCGGGAAGTTGATCTTGAGCAGCCAGGCGCGGTAGACATCCCCCAGCTTGGCCGGGACGACGCTATTGACGAGCCAGCTGACGAAGATGATCTCGGTGGAATCACGGACACTGACGCGCGCCCCGATCCCGCGGAGCAGGATGGACCAGCGGTAGCCGCGCATCGGGAAGCCGGCGTAGTAGACGATCATGGCCGCCAGGAGCCATGCCGGATCCGCGGCCAGCACGTAGCCCACGAGGACGTCCAGCTGGAAGCCCGGCAGCGCCGCCACGAACAGCAGCAGGACCAGGACCGGGATGATGATGGAAGCCTGTGTGCGTCGGTCACGCAGCCGTTTGCCGATGGGCACCGCCCCGGCCGCGAGGTCCTCCTGCACGAGCGGGTAGTCGATGACGGGCTCCGGGTCGAGATCGGACCCAGCGTCGATGGCGGCGACCAACGCCTGCGGCGACACCTCGTTCATCGCGGGCGTCTCATCCGCCGATCGGAGCGGCTCCTGGGGCGAGGTGGGGCTCATCCCGGGACCTTCGGGTCCGGCGCTCGCGGCTCGCCAGCGCGGATGCGGCCGTTGCCACGCAGGCGCTGTACCAGCTTGGCGGCCGGCGTCAAGAGGCGCACGTAGTAGGAGGCGCGGCCGGCCTGGACCGTCGCGGACGGGAGCAGCCGGCGAAGACCCTCGGCGTCGGAGAAGGCTCCGGGAAGGATCGTGTAGGCGATGCCGACCTCCATGACGGAGTGCGCGTCGGAGGAAGCGACACCGGGCAACCCGTGCCGGGTGGCATAGCCGGCGGCACGCGGATTGGCGTCACGGTAGGCGCGCGCGTTGTGGACCTCGACGTAGTCGACGAGCGTGGCCAGCTCCTCCTGGCGATCGATGGCGTCGCCGGCCTTGCTGCCCCCGGATGACCGGAAGCCATCGAAGGGGTGCGGCAGGCCCACCAGGCCACCCTGCTCGTGGATGGCCGCAGCCGTCTCCGCCGCGCTGAGGCCAGGCTTGACGGCTTGCTCCAGGAAGAGGCCGATGAGGTCGCCGTCGCGGGTGCGCACCTCCTCCCCCACGATGACCACCAGCCGGTCGCCGGCCAGATCGGCGGCACGCCTGGCGCCGTCGATGCGCTCGTGATCGGTGACGGCCAGGTGCGTGAGCCCCAAGCGCAGTGCCCGCTCCACCATGGCGGCTGGATCAGCCAGAGAATCGAAGGACGCCCGGCTGTGGCTGTGGAGGTCCGCGAAGCTCCGTGCACCGTTGGCCGGGCTTCCGGCCGCCGCTGTCATGCCCTAGATGCGCTGGACCAGCGAGTTCTTGAAGAACTCGAAGTGCTCCATGGCCAGGCCCGTCCCCAGGGCCACGCAGTTGAGGGCGTTCTCGGCGACGTGACAGGGTACCCCGGTCACCTGGGTCAGGAGCCGGTCGATGTTGCGCAGCAGCGACCCGCCACCGGTCATGACCATGCCCTTGTCGATGATGTCGCTGGCCAGCTCCGGGGGCGTCTCCTCCAGCACGGCGCGCACGGCGGTCACGACCTGCTGAAGGGGCTTCTCGATGGCCTCCATGACCTCCGAGCTGGTCAACGGGATGGTGCGCGGCAGGCCGGCCACGAGGTCGCGGCCGCGCACGTCGAGGGTCAGCTCGCGCTCGAGCGGCAGGGCCGTGCCGATGGCGATCTTGACCTCTTCTGCGGTGCGTTCGCCGATCATGAGGTTGTACTTGCGGCGGATGTAGCTGGCGATGGCCTCGTCGAAGCGGTTGCCGCCGACGCGCAGCGAGCGACTGACCACGATGCCGCCCAGGGCCACGACGGCGATCTCCGTGGTGCCGCCGCCGATGTCGATGACCATGTTCCCGGAGGCCCCGGAGATGGGAACGTTGGCGCCGATGGCGGCCGCCAGTGGCTCCTCGATGAGGTAGGCGTCGCGGGCGCCGGCCTTCAGGGCCGCGTCGCGCACGGCGCGCTTCTCCACGCTGGTGACGCCGGAGGGCACGCAGACCATGACCTCCGGCTTGGTGAAGCTGCGCCCGGCCTTGCGGATGAAGTAGCGCAGCATGGCTTCCGTGATGACGTAGTCGGCGATGACGCCGTCCTTCATGGGGCGGATGGCGGAGATGTTGTCCGGCGTGCGACCGATCATCTCTCGCGCCTCCTCGCCGACGGCCAGGATGTGGTGGCTCTCGCTGACGGCCACGACGGATGGCTCGCGGATGACGATGCCCTTGCCCGTCACGTAGACGAGCACGTTGGCGGTGCCCAGGTCGATGCCGATCTTCATGTCGTGCCCGATCCCTCCGTCGCGGTGGTGGGCACGATCAGAGCGCCGAGGTCGAGCAGCTTGCGCTCGATGTCCTCGTAGCCCCGCCGCACGTGGTGGACGCCGCTGATGGTCGAGCTGCCCTCCGCTGCCAGCGCACAGAGGATGAGCGAGGCACCGGCCCGCAGGTCACCCATCTCCAGGTCGCGGCCATGCAGGCGCGATGGGCCCGTGATGGTCGCGTGGTGCGGGTCCGTGACCTCGATCCTGGCGCCCATGTGGCGCAGGTCCGTGAGCCACTCCAGGCGGTCCTCGAAGATCGACTCGTGGACCGTGCTGCGGCCGTGGGCCTGCGTGAGCAGGACCGAGGTGGGCGGCTGGAGGTCCGTGGCCAGGCCGGGGTAGGGCGAGGTCTCGATGTCCGTGGCCCGATAGGCGTCGCTGCCCGGCTCGGCGCCTCGCACGGTGATGGCGTCGGCCGTCGCGCTGACGTCCACGCCCACGTTCGAGAGGACGTCGAGGAAGGCACCGATGTGGGCTGAGGGGGCGCCGCGCAGGATGACTTCACCACCCGTGACAGCGGCGGCCACGGCGAAGGTGCCCGCTTCGATGCGGTCGGCGATGACGTGATGGGTGGCGCCCCGGAGACGCCGCCGGCCTTCGACTTCGATCACGTCTGCTGCCGTCCGCTGCACGTCGGCACCCATGGCCTGCAGGAACCCGATGAGGTCGTCCACCTCTGGCTCGCGGGCGGCAGGATGGATGGTCGTGTGGCCGTCCGCCAGCGTGGCCGCCAGCATGGCGTTCTCCGTGCCCATGACGGTCACGTGCGGGAACTCCACGTGTCCGCCGCGCAGCCGGCCCGGGGCCTGGGCGAAGTAGTAGCCGTTGCGGTAGCCGATGGCGGCACCCAGCGCCTGCATGGCGTCCACGTGGAGGTCCACGGGCCGCCGGCCGATGCGGTCACCACCCGGGTTGCTGATGATGACGCGGCCGAAGCGCGCCAGCAGCGGGCCCAGCAGGATGAAGCTGGCACGCATCTTGGCGGCTGCCTCGAGCGGCACGAAGAGCCAGTCCACGTCGCCTGCCGAGACCTCGTAGACGCTGGGCTCGGGGTGATCGACGACCACCCCGAGGTCACGGAGCAGCTCTGCCATGAGCACGACGTCGGCGATCTCAGGCACGTTCGTGAAGCGGCAGCGCTCACCGGTCAGGGTGGCGGCAGCGAGCAGCTTGAGGGCCGCGTTCTTCGAGCCGCTGATGGCGACCTCGCCGCGCAGGGGGACGCCGCCCTCGATGCGGATGGCCTCGCGGGGCACCGGCGGCGCCTGGTACTCCCAGTGGAAGGGGCGGGCCTCGGCCATGCCGGTCAGGACCGCTGCCGCGGGCCCTCGCGGCGGCGACGCTCGGCGACGCGGATGCGCAGCAGCGCTCGCTCCATCGAGGCGCGAGCCTGCGCCAGGTCGGCGGGCTCGTCGAAGCCCTGGGCGATGGCCCGCTGGGCCTCGTTGCGCGCCTCCTCGGCAGCCTCGAGGTCGATCTCGGACGAGAGATCGGCCAGCTCGGCCATGACCACGACCTTGTCCGGTCGGACCTGCACGAAGCCGCCGGCGATGGCGAAGAACTCCTCCTGGGCACCTGTGCGGATGCGCAGCTCACCGACGCCCAGGGTCGAGAGCAACGGCGCATGATGGGGCAGGACACCGAGCTCGCCCTCGATGCCGGGGCAGAAGACCGCGTCGACCTCGGCCGCGTAGGCGAGGCGCTCGGGCGTCACGATCTCCAGCAGCAGCGGCATGCCTAGGCTCCCCTGCTCGTGCCGGCCATGGTCATCGGGCCTCCAGACGGGCAGCGTTCTCGCGTACCTGGTCCAGTGTGCCGGCCAGGAAGAAGGCCTGCTCGGGAAGGTCGTCGGCCTTGCCGTCCAGGATCTCACGGAAGGACGCCACCGTGTCGCGGATGCTCACGTACTGGCCCTCGCGACCCGTGAAGACAGCGGCGACGAAGAAGGGCTGGCTCATGAAGCGCTGCAGCCGGCGGGCGCGGGCCACGAGGGCCTTGTCGTCCTCGGAGAGCTCGTCGATGCCCAGGATGGCGATGATGTCCTGCAGGTCGCGGTAGCGCTGCAGGACGCGCTGCACCTCGCGGGCCACCTCGTAATGCTCCTGGCCCACGATGAGCGGGTCGAGCACGCGGGACGTGGAGGTCAAGGGGTCCACGGCAGGGTAGATGCCCAGCTCCGTGAGGTAGCGCTCGAGGCGGATGGTCGAGTCGAGGTGCCCGAACGTCGTGGCCGGGGCGGGGTCGGTGTAGTCGTCGGCGGGCACGTAGATGGCCTGCAGCGAGGTGATGGAGCCCTGCTTGGTGGAGGTGATGCGTTCCTGAAGGCCGGCCATCTCCGTGGCCAGGTTGGGCTGGTAGCCCACTGCGGAGGGCATGCGGCCGAGCAGGGCAGAGACCTCGGAGCCGGCCTGCGTGAAGCGGAAGATATTGTCGATGAAGAGGAGCACGTCGCGGCCCTCATCACGGAAGAACTCCGCCATGGTCAGCCCGGTGAGGCCCACACGCAGGCGGGCTCCGGGCGGCTCGTTCATCTGGCCGAAGGTCATGACGGTCTTGGCCATGACGCCCGACTCGACCATCTCCGCGATGAGGTCGTTGCCCTCGCGGGAGCGCTCGCCGACACCGGCGAAGACGGAATAGCCGCCGTGCTCCTGGGCCACGTTGCGGATGAGCTCCTGGATGATGACCGTCTTGCCCACGCCAGCGCCGCCGAAGACGCCGATCTTGCCGCCCTTCGCGAAGGGGCAGATGAGGTCGATGACCTTGATGCCCGTCTCGAAGACCTCGGTCGCGGTGGCCTGCTCCTCGAAGGTGGGGGCCGCGCGGTGGATGGGGTATCGAACGGCCGTGTCCACGGGGCCCTTGCCGTCGATGGTCTCGCCCAGCACGTTGAAGACGCGGCCCAGCGTCTCAGGCCCGACGGGCACACTGATGGGCGCGCCCAGGTCCACGGCGTCGATGCCGCGCGACAGCCCGTCCGTGGTGCTCATGGCCACGGTGCGCACCCAGTTGTTGCCGAGGTGCTGCTGGACCTCGCAGACGACGGGCTCCCCGGCGGTCTCGATGCGCAGGGCGTTGAAGATGGCGGGCAGCTGCCCGGCCGGGAACTCGACGTCGACGACCGGCCCCGTGATGGCGATGACGCGGCCGACCGCGCCGGCGAGCAGCTCGGGCTTGCTAGTGGTGACTACCGCCATGGGGTCGCTTCCTCCGTGATCCGGGCCCGTCGGTCCGGCGTGTCGTCTGGTCAGGCGTTGCTGGCGCCGGTGGCGATCTCGATCATCTCGCGGGTGATGTTCGCCTGGCGCACCTTGTTGTAGGTCAGGGTGAGGTCGTCGATGAGGTCCTGCGCGTTGTCCGTGGCGTTGCGCATGGCCACCATGCGCGCCGACTGCTCGCTGGCGGTGAGCTCCAGGACGGCCTGGAAGAGGCGCGTCGCGACGTATCGCGGCAGGAGCTGCTCGAGCACCTGTCGAGGGCTGGGCTCGAAGATGAACTGGCGCCCCGGGATGACGTCCTCGTCGGGGTTGGGCTTGATGGGCAGGAGCCGCTTCATCTCCGGTCGCTGCACGAGGGTCGAGACGAAGGCCGGGTGGATGAGGTGCACCTTGGCATAGGTGCCGGCCAGGAAGTCGTCGGAGACGAGGCGCGCCAGGGGCAGGATGTCGGCGAAGGTGGGCTTGTCGCCGAAGCCCTCGAAGGAGGCAGCCAAGGGCACATGGGCACGCCGCATCGCTGCCGTGCCCTTGCGACCCACGGTCACCACGCTGAGCTCACCCGAGGACGTCGCGATCTCGCGGGCGGCGAAGCGGATGGTGTTGGTATTCAGCGAGCCGGCCAGGCCCCGGTCGGTGGTGAAGAGCACGATGAGTCGCGAACCGGGGCGCTCCTCCGCCAGCAAGGGGTGGTGCTCGTCGTCAAGCACGGCCGCGACGTCGGCCAGCACCTCGTCCAGCTTGCTGCTGTACGGCCGCGACGCCAACGTGGCGTCCTGGGCACGCTTCAGCTTGGAAGCAGCCACGAACTGCATGGCGCGGGTGATCTGCTTGATGTTGCCGACAGATCCGATGCGTCGCCGGATCTCGCGCTGGCTTGGCACGAGCGGGTGCCTTCCTCCTGGCTAGGCGGTGAAGGTGTCCTTGAAGGCCTCGGCGGCGCTGCGCAGCGAGTCCACGATCTCATCGTCGAGGGCCAGCTTGCTGGCCAGCGAGGTGAGCACCTCTGGGCGCTCAGCCTCGAGGAAGCGGTAGAAGTGGGCCTCGAAGTCCCGCACCTTGACAGCCGGGATGTCGTCGAGGTAGCCGTTGGTGACGACCCACAGGATGGCCACCTGTTTCTCCACGGCGAGGGGGCTGAACTGGGGCTGCTTGATGACCTCCGAGATACGCTCGCCGCGCGTCAACTGGTCGCGCGTGGCCTTGTCGAGGTCGGAGGCGAACTGGGCGAAGGCCGCCAGCTCGCGGTACTGCGCCAGGTCCAGCTTGAGCGGGCCAGCCACCTTCTTCATGGCCTTCGTCTGGGCCGCGGAGCCCACGCGTGAAACGGAGATGCCCACGTTGAGGGCAGGGCGCTGGCCAGCGTTGAAGAGGTCCGACTCGAGGTAGATCTGACCGTCGGTGATGGAGATGACGTTGGTGGGGATGTAGGCCGAGACGTCGTTGGCCTGCGTCTCGATGATGGGCAGGGCCGTCAGCGAGCCGCCGCCATTGGCCTCGTTCATGCGCGCCGCGCGCTCCAGGAGCCGGCTGTGCAGGTAGAAGACGTCGCCAGGGTAGGCCTCGCGGCCGGGCGGGCGGCGCAGCAGGAGCGCCATCTCACGGTAGGCCCAGGCGTGCTTGGTGAGGTCGTCGTAGACGCACAGCGCGTCGCGAACGGGCTGGCCGTCGATCTCGACGCCCACCTCCATGACGTACTCACCCATGGCCGCGCCGGCATACGGCGCCAGGTACTGGAGCGGTGCCGGGTCCTCGGCGCCGGCCACCACGACGATGGTGTGCTCCATGGCCCCGAACTGCTCCAGCACGGCCACCGTCTTGGCCACCGTCGAGAGCTTCTGGCCGATGGCCACGTAGATGCAGACGAGGCCCTTGCCTTTCTGGTTGATGATGGTGTCCACCGCCACGGTGGTCTTGCCCGTCTGGCGGTCGCCGATGATGAGCTCGCGCTGACCGCGCCCGATGGGGATGAGCGCGTCGATGGCCTTGATGCCGGTCTGCACGGGCGTGTCCACCGACTTGCGCGTGATGACACCCGGCGCCACGCGCTCCACGGCGCGCGTCGCGGCGGCGACGATCGGTCCCTTGGCGTCGATGGGCCGCCCCAAGGCATCCACGACGCGGCCGACGAGACCCGGCCCGACCGGCACCTCGACCACGGAACCGGTGGTCTTGACGGTGTCGCCCTCCTTGATCTGGGTGTAGTCACCCAGGATCACCGCGCCGACCGTCTCCTCCTCCAGGTTGAGCGCCATGCCCTTGATGCCACCCGGGAACTCCAGCAGCTCCGAGGACAGCGCACCCTCCAGGCCGTAGATGCGCGCGATGCCGTCACCGACTTCCACGACGGTTCCGACCGAGCGGGTCTCCAACCCTGTCTCGAACTCGTCGATGGCGGACTTGATGATCTGGGTGATGTCGTCGGAGCGGATGGCCATGGGGTCGTGTTCCTCTGGGCTGTGGCGTCAGGTGGCGAGGGTGGAGAGCTCGGTCCGCAGCCGCTCGAGGCGGCCGCGCACGGACCCATCGATGAGGCGGTCACCGATGCGGACCGAGAGCCCGCCCAGGAGGTCGGGGTCGACGAGCCGCTGCATCTGGACGCGCGCTCCCGTCAATGCCTCGAGCCGCTGGCGAAGGGTCTCCGCGTCGGCAGGGGCGAGCTCGGAGGCCGAGGTCACGGTGGCCTCCACGATGCCCTCGCGGCGGTGATGGAGGCGCCGGAACTCCCGGACGACGCCGGGCAGCAGCTCGATGCGGCCGCGGCGCACCATGAGGGCCAGGAGACTGCGGGGCGCGCCGCTGACGTCGTCGCCGAGCAGACGCCCCAGCACCTCGATGCGCGAGGTGGCGGGGATGGCCGGGTTGGACAGCAGCCGCACCGCCTCCGCGGAGCCGAGACGATCCTCGGCCACAGCCAGGGCGGCCAGCCAGGCATCCATCGAGGCATCACGCTCGGCGATCTCGAAGGCCGCCTCCGCGTAGCGACGGGCCGTGCTTCGGGTCAGCGCCATGAGGCCCCCGTGGTCTGCATGGACATCAGTTGCGCTCGTCCCGTCTCGGTGCGACCACCGAGACCTGGGTCAGGAAGTCGTCCACGAGGCGCCGCTCGCGGTCTCCGCTCATGGTCTCGCCGACCACCTTGCCGGCCGCGAGCAAGGCCAGATCGGCGACCTCACTGCGCACGTCGGCGAGGGCACGCAGCCGCTCGGCCTCGATGTCGGCCAACGCGCTGGTGCGCAGACGCTCGATCTCCGCCTGCGTCGCCGCGACGCCCTTCTCGCGAAGCTCGTCGGTGAGCTTCTGGGCCCGGGCCACGATGTCGCTCGCCTCGCGACGAGCCTCCGCCAGGACGGCGGCGCGCTGGTCCGCGGCAGCCTCGCGGTCGCGGCGCGCGGCGTCGGCGTCCTTGAGGCCCTGCTCGATGCGCTCGCGACGATCGGCCAGCCGCTCGCCGACCGGCACCAGGACGAGCTTGTAGGCGATGTAGAAGAAGACGACGAAGTTGGTGGCAGCGACGATGATCCAGAAGAGGTTGATCGTCAGGCCACCGCCCTCGCCGCCCTCGGCGGCCAGTCGGAGGAGCTGTTGGGACGCCCCCTGCGCGAGGGCCAGGCTGGGCACGACCTAGGCGCCGAGCTGGCCTGGCAGGAGGAAGATGATGAGCAGGCCGATGACGATGGCAAGCACGCCGAGGCCTTCCGCGAAGGCGGCCAGGATGATGGCCAGGCCGCGGATCGAGCTGGCGGCGTCAGGGTTGCGGCCGATGGCGCTCGATGACATGCCGGCCAGGATGCCGATGCCGACGGCTGGGCCGATGATGGCGAGGGCTGCCAGTCCCGCGCCGAGGGCGATGTTGTCCATGGATGATCTCCTGTCGTGGTGAACGCAGCCTCAGCGTGGCGCGAGGCCGGTCCGGGTGGCCGGGTGCTCTCGGTGGTGATGGCTCGTCGCTAGCGACCGAGCGTCTGCGTCATGCGGCGCCTGCCATCGCCTCCTCTCGCTCGTGACCGTCGTCGTCATGGTGGCTCTCGATGGCCACGAGGATGAACATCAGGGTCAGGGTGCTGAAGATGAGCGCCTGCACGAAGGTCAGGATGATCTCCAGGCCGTACAGCGCGATGGGCGCGAGCAGGCCGGCCGACAGCCCCAGCACGACAGCCAGCGCCACCTCGCCGCCGAAGATGTTGCCGAAGAGTCGCATCGAGAGGGTGACCGGCTTGATGAACTCGAGCATGAACTCCACGAGTCCCACGAAGAGCGCGATGAGCCCAGCGCCGATGCCGCTCCGGAACTCGCCGAAGGGGAAGAACTTGGAGAGGTAGCTGCGGGCGCCGAGTCGGCGGACGCCCTCGATGTGGAACGTGAAGAAGGCCACCAGCGCCAGGCCCACCGTCACGTTCAGGTCGCTGGTGGGAGCGCGCAGTCCGTCGAGGTAGCCGATGGGCGGCACGAGGCCGCTCCAGTTGAAGACGAGGATGAGCACGAAGAACGCTGCGAAGAGAGGCAGGTAGCGGGACGCCTTGGAGCCACCCATGCTCAGCCCGAAGCTGCTGATGGACTCGTAGGTCCACTCCAGGAAGTTCTGCACCCGGCCGGGAACGTCAGCCCGCCGGCGTGCTGCCCAGGCACCGAGCACCAGGACGAGGATGGTCAGCAGGATCATCGTGAGCAGCGAGTCGGTGAGGCTCACCTGCGTCGAGATGAGGCCGCTGGAGGCTTCCTCTCCGCCGGCCACCCAGACCTCGTGGGGGCGCGGGAAGTGCAGCGTGCCCTCGATGAAGCAGACCGGGTAGGCACAGGCCTCGCCGGCGTGCTTCTCGTTGATGGGGGGTGCCACGAACAGGGCGGCCAGGTTGACGACCACCAGGAAGCCGATCAGGAGGCCGAGGGTACGCAGCGACAGACCGCCGCGCCGGGTCTCCCCGACCTCGATCCGATCACCCGGCTCATCCGGCCGCAGGTCGTCACCTGCCAGCCTGGGCTCGTCAGACACTCTCGCTCCCGTGCTGAGGGCCCGGTGGTCGGGCACGCTCGTCAGTCTTCCATTCGTTCCAGGAACCTGCTGATCAGTCGCCAGTCGGCCACCGCGCCAAGCAGGGCTCCGACCAGGAACCCGAGGACCACCAGGAGGGGCCCCGTACCCAGCCGCTCGTCAAGCCAGTGACCTGCGAGCGCGCCGCCGAGGGTCGTGATAAGGAGGGCGAGCCCGATCTCCGAGAAGAGGGCGAAGTACCCGAGGGCCTTTCCGTAACCGTCCATCGGCTCCCAGCGCGAGCGGCGTGGAGTATAGCAGCGCACCGCCGCGCACCCCGCGCGCCTATCGACCCCGACCCGGCTCGCCTCCGGGAGTCGGAGGCCGTGGCCGCACATCGGGATCGCCGGGTCGTGGGTCGGGATCCCTGGGTCGTCCGGATCGCCCGGGGGTAGCCGGCATCGCGTCGTCCGGGTACGAGCTCGCCTCCAGCGCCTCGTCGGCGCCGCTGCGGAAGGTCACCAGGAGCAGGAGCAGGCCGGAGCCGATGACCACGGCCAGGAACGCGTACAGCGGGCCGGAGCCGCCGGCCAGCACGATGCTCATGACCGCCAGTGCCGCGCAGATCGCGTAGATGAGCAGCACAGCGCCGCGATGGCTGAGCCCCAGGTCCAGGAGCCGATGGTGGATGTGCCCACGGTCCGGCGTGAAGGGCGACCGGCCGCTGACCAATCGGCGTGTGATGATCCAGAAGGTGTCGATGATGGGCACGCCGAGCACCAGCAGCGCGACCGCGACCTTAGCCGTGCCCAGGATCGAGAGGACCGCCAGCGCGTAGCCCACCGCCATCACCCCGGTCGTACCGATGAAGACGCGGGCGGGGTGGAAGTTCCAGGGCAGGAAGCCGGCCAGGGCTCCAGCCAGGGCGGCGCAGAGCAGCGCCACCATGGGTGCGTAGGAGCCCACCCCGCTGGTGAGCGAGATGACGCCCAGCGTGAGTGCTGCGATGAGGGCCACGCCCGCAGAGAGGCCGTCCAGGCCATCGATGAAGTTGATGCTGTTGATCATGCCGATGACCCAGAGCCCGGTCACCAGTGCCGCGCCGAGACCGGCGAAGGTGATGGTGGAGCTGTCCAGGAAGCCACCCAGGAACTCGAGTGGGTTGGCCACGAACGTGATGGTCACCCCGAGGGCCACGGCCACTGCCGCCAGCACGACCTGGAAGATGAACTGCCAGCGCGCCCGGATCTGCCAGCGGTCGTCGATGTAGCCCAGGGCGGCGGCCAGCAGCGACCCGCCCAGCAGAGCCACGAGCTCGTCTCGACGGACAGCGTCTCCGCCCCAGACGTAGAGCTGCGGGAAGGGACCCGCGGAGCGGCCCGAGCCGATCAGGAGCATGGCCACGACCCCGACGCCGACGAAGGCCACGACCACGGCCAGGCCACCGGCCCGCGGGACGGGTCTGCTGTGGATGCGCCGCCCGGCATCGGGCTCGTCGATGGCTCCTGAGAGCCTGGCGACCCGCATCGCCATCGGTGTCAGAAGGAAGGACGCTGCCGCGGCGGCGCCCAGCGCCAGCAGGATGAGCGGCAGCTCCTCCAGTCTCACGCGCTCGCCAGTGCCGGCACGGGGAAGCGCGCGCAGATGGCCCGCACCTCGCGCGAGACGTGGGCCAGGGCTGCCGGGTCGTCGCGCTCCTGAAGGGCACGCACCAGGAGCTCGCCCACCTCGCGCATCTCGGACCGGCCGAAGCCGCGCGTCGTGGTGGCCGGCGATCCGACACGGATCCCGGAAGCCGTGTTGGGCGGCAGCGGGTCGAAGGGGATGGCGTTCTTGTTGACGGTGATGCCCACCTCGTCGAGGAGGTGCTCCGCCTCCAGGCCGGTGACACCGAGCGGTGTGACGTCGACGAGCACAAGGTGGTTGTCGGTGCCGCCGGAGACCAGCGCCGCGCCGTTGTCACGCAGCGTGTCAGCCAGCTCGACGGCGTTCTCCAGCGTGCGGCGCTGGTAGCGCAGGAAGTCCTCGCCCTGCGCCTCGCGGAAGGCCACCGCCTTGGCCGCGATGATGTGCATGAGGGGTCCGCCCTGGGTGCCCGGGAAGACCGCGCGGTCGATCTGCTTGGCCAGCTCGGCGCGGCCGAAGATGAGGCCGCCCCGCGGACCACGCAGGGTCTTGTGGGTGGTCGTGGTCACGATGTCCGCGTGCGGGAACGGGCTGGGATGAAGCCCGGCCGCGACGAGCCCCGCGATGTGAGCCATGTCCACGAAGAGATACGCTCCCACCCCGCGGGCGATGCGCGCCATCCGCTCGAAGTCGATGATGCGCGGATAGGAGCTCGCCCCGGCCACGATGAGCCTTGGCCGGACCTCCTCTGCCTGGCGTTCCAGGGCCTCGTAGTCGATGCGGCTGTCGACCTCCGAGACCCCGTAGCTGTGAACCTCGAACGTGCGCCCGCTGAAGTTGATGGGGTGACCGTGCGTGAGATGACCGCCGTGGGCAAGGCTCATGCCCAGGATGCGGTCTCCGTGCTCGAGCACGGAGACGTAGGCCGCGATGTTGGCCTGCGCCCCGGAGTGGGGTTGGACGTTGACGAACTCGGCGCCGGGAAAGAGGGCCAGGGCGCGGTCCTCGGCCAGTCGCTCCACGACGTCGACGTGCTCGCACCCTCCGTAGTAGCGCTTGCCGGGCTGCCCTTCGGCGTACTTGTTGGTGAGCCACGAACCAGCAGCCTCCAGGACCGCGCGCGAGGCGTAGTTCTCGCTGGCGATGAGCTCGATCTTCCAGGTCTGCCGCTCGCGTTCCGCCACCATCGCCGTCCACAGCTCGGGGTCGACGACGGCGATGGGCTCGGCTGCCCGCTGGCCATCGGTGATGAAGGTCATGCCTGCTCCGCTGCTCGTCCTCTCCGCGTGCGCCAGTGTACCCGCGCCGGCCGACGACGCCCCGCGGCCGGCTCCGACCAGGAGGAGCCAGCGCGCGCCGCGTCAGGCATCGCCGGCGACCACTGCCTCGATGACGATGCGTCCGATGGCACCCTCACGGAGGACCTCGAACCGGCCCGCTGCATCCACCGCCACGACGCTGGAGGGCACCCCATCGCGCACGGGTCCATCGTCGAGAACCAGGGCCAGGGACGGCCCCAGCGCGTCGACGAGCGCCTTCGCGGTCCGTGCATCAGGCTGGCCGGACAGGTTGGCCGATGAGACGGCGAGTGGCCCAAGCTCGCGCGCCAGCGCACGCGGCACCGCGTGATCGGGCTGGCGCACCGCGAGCGTGCCACGTCCGCCGCTCAGCGCCGCGGGCACGAGGTCGGCCCGGCGCAGCGGGAGCACGAGCGTCAGGGGCCCAGGCCAGAGACGCGCTGCCAGGCGGCGGGCTACGGGACCCACGAGCACGAGGTCCTCCACCTGGGCAAGATCGTCGACGAGCAGCGCGATGCCCTTCTCCTCGGGCCGGTGCTTGGCCGCCAGCAGCGCCTGCAGGGCCTCCGGCCGGGGCAGCACAGCGACCCCGTAGACGGTCTCCGTGGGCAGCCCCACGATGCTGCCCGCTGCCAGCGCGGCCGCGGCCGCGGCAAGCGACTCGCGCTCGTGGGCAGGGAGGACCGGGGGCGCTGGACGTGCCGGATGCTCAGCCACGGGCTCGCTCCAGCTCGGCTACCCGCGGGCTGCCTCCGAGGTCAGCGTGGATCCGGCATGTCCACCCCGGCACGTGCTCGGTCACTGCCGCCCCCAGCGCCGCGGCCTGGTCAGCGCCGATCTCCAGGAGGACGGCACCGTCGGCTGACATGGCGCCCGCGAGCTGACCCAGAAGCCGACGGATGACGCCCAGGCCATCGGGTCCGCCATCCAGTGCGAGTCGCGGTTCGAAGGCGGCTGCCCGGGGCAGGTCGGCCATCCGGTCAGACGGGACATAGGGCAGGTTGGCCACCAGGAGGTCCACGGGCGATGGCGCTGGATCCACGTCGGTGAGGTCGCCCCGGACGAAGGTGAAGAGGTCCGCGATGCCGTGGGCGACGGCGTTGACGGTCGCCAGGCCCAGGGCATCGGATGAGATGTCGCTCAGGATGAAGCGAACGGCATCGCCGTATCGCCGCCGGCGAAGCTCCAGTGCGATGGCCACGGCCACGGCCCCGGAGCCAGTGCCCACATCCCAGACGAGGTACGGGCCGGCCCCGGTGGGGCGGGGTCGGGAGGTCAGGTCGGCCCGCACACGGCTGATGGCCAACTCCACCAGGGTCTCGGTCTCCGGACGCGGGATGAGGACGCGCTCATCCACCACGATGGCAGCGCCGAAGAACTCCTTGAGACCGCGGATGTAGGCGACCGGCTCGCCTCGCTCGCGCCGCTCAACGCTCCGCTCGAAGGACTCCGCCTGGCCGCGGCCGAGCCGCGCCTCGGGATGCGCTGCCAGCGTGCTGCGTTCCACGCCGAGGACGTGGCCGAGCAGGACCTCCGCGTCCAGGCGCGCGGTCTCTGATCCGGCCTCACGAAGGCGGGATGTGGCCGTCGCCAGTGCTTCGCCCACCGTGGGTGGCGTCAACTGGCTGGCCTTCATGCGGATCGCTGGCCGGTTCGACGACGCGGCTCAGCCGCGGGTCGGTCGGGACTCCATCGAGGCCAGGTGCTCGGCCTGGTCGGTGGTGATGAGGGCGTCGATGAGGCGATCCAGGTCCCCGTCGAGGACGCCGGGCAGGTCGTGCAGATCCATGCCGATGCGGTGGTCGGTGATGCGGTCCTGGGGGAAGTTGTAGGTACGGATCTTCTCGGATCGCTCGCCGCTTCCGACCATCGAGCGACGCACGACGTCCTCCTCGGCCTGGGCCTTGCGCTGCTCCATCTCGAGGAGACGAGAGCGCAGCACGGCGAGGGCCTTGGCCTTGTTCTTGTGCTGGCTCTTCTCGTCCTGGATCTCCACCACCAGGCCGGAGGGCAGATGCGTGATGCGCACGGCGGAGTCGGTCGTGTTGACCGACTGCCCGCCAGGGCCGGACGAGCGCTTGACGTCGATGCGCAAGTCCCTGGCCTCGTCGATGCGAACGTCCACCTCGTCGGCCTTGGGCAGCACGGCGACGGTGGCCGTCGACGTGTGGATGCGCCCGGCCGCTTCCGTCTCGGGCACGCGCTGCACTCGATGAACGCCGCCCTCGTACTTGAGGCGGCTGTAGGCACCATCGCCGCTGATCTCGAAGATGACCTCCCGCAAGCCCCGCACGCCCGACTCGCTCGTGGAGAGCGTCTCGGTCTTCCAGCGATGGCGCTCGGCATATCGGGCATACATGCGGAAGAGATCGGCGGCGAAGATGCGAGGCCTCTTCGCCGCCGGTTCCCCCGCGGATCTCGATGATGACGTCGCGATCGTCGTTGGGGTCGCGGGGCAGGAGCTGGAGACGCAGCTGGGCCTCCAGGGCCGCTTCCTCCGCTTCGAGCTCAGCCACGACCTCACGGGCAAGATCGCGCAACTCTGGGTCGCCCTCCGTGTCGCGCTCACGTCGCGCCGCCGCCAGCTGCTCACGGGCGCGACGAAGCTGGCGGTGGCTGTCCACGACGGGCGCCAGCTGGGCCTGTTCGCGTCCCAGCAGCTTGCTGCGCTCAGGGTCGGAGGCGACCTCCGGTCGCGACCACTCGGCCTCGATCTCCTCTAGGCGGCGCTCGATCTCGTCGAGCCGAGCCTCCAGGCTCATGTCTGCTCCGTGTCGCTCCCGGCGGCCTGCTTCTCCTCAGCCGCCATCCGCGCTTCCACGCTGCGTGCCAGCTCCCCGGCGTCGGGGATGGGCTCGCGGACGGGATCCCAGCTGCCCTCGGGAGCCGTCTCGCCGTTGGCGGCCAGGGCTTCCTGCATCGAGCAGATGGCGACCTCGATCATGGCATCGTCCGGTTGCTTGGTCGTGATGGCCTGCAGCCAGATGCCGGGCAGGAAGAGCCAGCGCCAGACGGAGTGCTCGCGGCGCTTGGCGCCCCACTTGAGGATCTCGTATGAGACCGCAGCGATGACCGGGATGAGCAGGATCCGGCCCAGGAGCGCGATCCACAGCTCGACGCCGGCCAGGAAGCTGAAGAGCAGGATGCTGACGAGGATGAAGATGACCAGGAACTCGGTCCCGCAGCGGGGGTGCGCCGTCGGGAAGCGGCGCACGTTCTCCACGGTCAGCGGCAGGTCCGCCTCCAGGGTGTGGATGGTCATGTGCTCCGCACCGTGGTAGCGGAAGACGCGACCGATCTCCGCCGAGCGGCTCACCAGGAGCAGGTAGCCGACGAAGATGGCGACCCGGACGAGGCCCTCTACGAGGTGCACGACGAAGGCCTTCAACCCGCCGCTGACCTCTCCGAAGAGGAGCGAGACACCGCCCTGGGCGACCAGCAGCGGCAACAGCACGAACAGTCCGACGGCCAGCCCGAGCGTCACGAGCAGCGTGAGCGCCACGGCCTTGCCGCCAAAGGCCACGCCCTCCCCTGCCGCGGCCAGCGAGCCGGAGCGCATCAGCCACTTGGTGCCGATGACGAGCGTCTCGTAGAGCACGACCACGCCGCGGAAGAATGGAGCGCGGGCGAAGCGGTTGCGATGGAGGATGCTGTCGAGCGGTTCCTGGCCGGCGAAGATCTGGCCCTCGGGTCCGCGCACGGCCACGCCGATGGCGCGCTGGCCGCGCATGTAGACGCCCTCCATGAGGGCCTGGCCTCCGTAGGCGAAGCGGGCCATGTCAGTCACCCCCGCGGCCAGCGCGACCGGGCGGGGCGCCGACCCCCGGTCCGGCTGCTGACCGGCTCAACGGTCAGAGCTTTGCCGAGCGCTCGAGGCGCTTCTGGAAGCGCTCCACCTGACCGGCGGTGTCCACGATGGTCTGCTTGCCGGTGTAGAAAGGGTGGCAGCTTGAGCAGATGTCGACGCGCAGCTCAGACTGCGTGGAGCCGACCGTGAACTGCGTGCCGCAGGAGGCACAGCTGACGTTCGCCTGGTGGTACTTGGGATGCGTGTCGGTCTTCATGTCAGGTGTCCTTGGTTTCGTCAGCCCGCGACGGGCGCCTCAGCCTCGATGCGGACGCGCTTCTTGTCGCGTCGAGCGTGCTCGTAGTGGACGCGACCCGTGACGGTGGCGAAGACGGTGTAGTCGCGACCGAGACCGGCCCCTGGGCCGGCCAGGAAGGTCATGCCGCGCTGCCGCACGATGATGGAGCCAGCCGGCACGAGCTGGCCCTGTCCGGCCTTGACCCCGAGGCGCTTGCCGACGCTGTCGCGCCCGTTCTTGGAGCTGGAACCCGCCTTCTTGTGGGCCATCGATCAGTCGTCCTTCCTGGTTTCGGCCTCATCGGCCGTCTCGGGCTCCGCGGCCGTCTCGGGCTCCGCGGCAGCCTCGGCCTCTGCGGCCATGTCGGGCTCTGTGGCGATCTCCGCCACCGCGGACACCTCGGCCTCGGCGGCCATGTCGGGCTCTGCGGCCGTCTCGGGCTCAGCGGCCTTGGGGCTCTTGCGCGATGCGGCGGCGGCCTTGCTGGCCGGGACTGCAGCCTCCGTGGCGGCCGCTGCGGAGGCCAGCTTGGCGGCGAGCGCCTGGTCGGCAGCAGCCTTCTCGGCGGCGGCCCTCTCGGCCTCCTGGGCGGCCGCGTCCTGCTGCGACTGGCTGGCCTTGGCATCCTCGGATGCGCTCCGACCGCCATACGCGATGTCGGCGATGCGCAGCCGGGTGAGGTCAGCACGAGCACCCGTCTTGACGCGAGTCCGGGCCTTGGGCTTGTACTTGAAGACGACGATCTTGTCGCCGCGCTCCTGCCGCAGCACCTGGGCCGAGACGCTGGCACCGTCGACGAGTGGGCGTCCGACCGCCGTGGCATCTCCATCGGCGACGAGCAGGACTCGGTCGAGCGTGATGGAGTCGCCGGGCTGGACGTCGAGCCGGTCGACCTGGATCTCAGCGCCGAGTTCGACGCGGTACTGCTTGCCGCCTGATTCGATGACTGCGTACATGGGGTCCCTGTCGGTTGGTCGTGCGTTGCGTGTATCGATACCTGGGCGCAGGGTGGCGAGTCGCAGGCGAACACGGCGCGACGAGCCTCTGGGCGCGAAAAGAGATGGTAGCCCGAGAAGCGGTCGGGCGTCAATCTGGGGTCGATCGTCCAGGGGCGCCCTGCGTCCCCGGGTTCGCTATGGTGGCACGTGATGGCTCGCACCCTGTACGACGTTCTCATGATCAGCCCGCGAGCCGATCGCCAGTTCATGACCGTCGCGTACCGGCACCTGGCCAAGCGCTACCACCCGGACGTCGATGCATCGCCGGAGGCCGCGGCGCGCATGGTCGAGGTCAACGAGGCCTACGCCATCCTGGGCGATCCGATGGCGCGCGCCGTCTATGACGAGTCCATCGGTCTCCGTCCCGTACGGACCCCGCACGCTCCCGCCGACCCGGACACGACCCGCGGCGGCAGCGGCCCGACGCCGACGCCGGCGCCCCATGGTGAGGCCGGGCCACCGCCCGCCAACCCCGCCCCCAGCGGACCGGCCCTGACGTTCGGTCGCTATCGCGGCTGGACCCTCAACCAGGTAGCACGTTTCGATCGCGACTACCTCGAGTGGCTGTCCCGCACGACCATGGGCCGCAATTACCGACGCGAGCTCGACGACCTGTTGCGACGAGGTTGATCCGGTTCGTCAGGCCGCCCCGGTGTCCACCGGTCGGCTCAGGTCGACCGCGGGCGGCGCATGGCCAGTGACTCGAGGATGCCGAGGCCCAGCGCGGCGCTGATGAGCGAGGCGCCACCGTGCGTCACGAACGGCAGCGGGATGCCCGTGATGGGCATGACCCCAAGGACCATGCCGACGTTGACCACGAGCTGGAAGAGCATCATGGCCGCCAGGCCACCCGACAGTGCCAGGGTGAAGGTCTCACCGGAGCGCCATCCGACCAGCAGGATGCGCCAGATCAACAGTGCGAACAGCACCAGCACCACCATGCCGCCCAGGAAGCCCAGTTCCTCGCCGACGCGCGCGAAGACGAAGTCGGTGGCTCCCACGGGCAGGTTCTCGCCGGCCATGCCGTTGGTCAGGCCGCGCCCCAGCAGCCCGCCAGAGCTGACCGTGATCTGGGACTGCTGCAGCTGGTAGCCGGAGCCCAGGGGATCGGCAGCAGGATCCATGAACGAGACGAGTCGTTGCTTCTGGTAGTCCTTGAGCACGAACGACCAGACGACCGGGATGAGGGCCACCACGGCCATGGCCGAGACGGCCAGCCAGCGCAGGCTGGCACCGGACACGTAGAGCGACCCGAAGACGATGGCCCCGAAGACCAGCGACGTCCCGAGGTCCGGCTGGATGAGGACGAGGGCCAGCAGCGGCAGGGCGATGAGGCCGGCACCGACGATGGTCCGCAGCCGCGCGATGACCATCTCCTGCGTGGCCAGGTAGTGCGCCAGGACCACTGCCAGGAGGATCTTGGCGACCTCCGAGAACTGGAACTGGAGGCCCAGGATGGAGACCCACCTGGAGACTCCGCCGGTCCCTGACCCGATGGCCAGTGTGACGATCAGCAGGAGGATGGCGAAGCCGTAGATGGGCCAGGCGAAGGTCCGCAGCCAGTGGTGGTCGGCGGCCGCCGAGGCCACGAAGACCACGGCTGCAAGAGCCAGCCAGATGAGTCCACGCGTGAAGATCGAGCCGGGTTGCAGCGGGTCGGCTCCGCTGTTGGTGAAGGCCATGAGCAGGCCGATGACGATCAGCGAGAGCGCGTAGATGGCCAGCTGCAGGTCGAAGCCGTACCAGCGTCCCTGGCCGTCGTGGGCTGCCAGGGTGCCGACGCGCGCCGGTTCGAGGCGCAGCGTGCTCATCGATCAGCCGCCATAGAAGTTCGCTCGCTCGAGCACCCAGCGCTGGCGGAGGTCCACGGAGAGGCCGTAGTGGAGCTGCAGGAAGTACTTGACGATCTCGGTCGCGGCGTTGCCGGCCGTGCGCGTGTCGTGTGCGTAGGCCAGCACGACGAGGTCAGCGTCCTCGCGCTTCACGGCCTCGATGCCCTCCGGGTCGGCGGCCGTCTTGCGCGGTTCCTTCGGTACGAAGGCCACGAACCAGTTGCTGAAGGGCAGGCGGCCCTGCTTGTCGCGGACGCCGAACTCCGCGGTGCCCGACTTGCCGGCCACGACGATGGGCAGGTCCACGAGGTTGTAGGTGTGCCGCACGGTGACCACGCGGCGGGCAGCCACGCGCATCGTCCGCAGCACGGACTTGTCGATGTCGAGCTGGCGGATGACCTCCGGCTCGACGCGCTCCTCGATGTTGCCCTCTGGGTCCAGGATGCGCCGCACGAGCTGGGGCTTGTAGAGGGTGCCTCCGTTGGCCAGGGCGGCGTAGGCGTTGAGCACCTGGATGGCGCTGCTCACGTTGTAGCCCTGCCCGATGCCAGCCTGGTAGACCTCGCCGGTGTAGTACTGCTCGTTGAGGGTCCGTCGCTTCCAGTCGTTGGTGGGCACGATGCCGGACACCTCGCCGGGCAGGTCGATGCCCGTGGGCTTGCCGAAGCCCCACTGATGCGCCCAGTAGGCCAAGCGGTCGATGCCCAGCATGCCGGCCAGGCGGTAGAAGAACGTGTCGCTGGAGTGGGCGAAGCCTCCGTAGATGTTGACCGGGCCAAAGCCCTCCTTGTTCCAGTCCCAGTACTTCCAATCGCCGATCTCGATGAAGGGCTCCGTGCGGATGACGGTCGAGGGCGTGATCTTGCCGTCCTGGAGAGCACCGGAACCGGTCACCAGCTTGTAGGTGGAGCCGGGCGGGTTCTGCTCGCCGATGGCCCCGTTGAGCATGGGCCGGGCCGGGTCCCGCAGGAGTTGACGGTAGTCAGCCGTCGAGATGCCCTGGGCGAAGGCGTTGTTGTCATAGCTGGGCAACGAGACCATGGCCAGGATCTCACCGTTCTGGGGGTTCATGGCGATGACCACGCCGTGGTCGATGCCGACCGCGTCCATGGCCCACTCGAGCGCCTTCTCGGCGTTCTCCTGGGTGCGGGTGTCGACGGTCAGCTCGAGCGACCGGCCGGCCTTCGGCTCCTTCAGGATGCGTGGCGCGTGCAGCTCGCGACCCTGTGCGTCGAGCTGGACCTCTTCGAGGCCGAAGCTGCCGCGCAGGACGTCCTCGAACGTCGCTTCCAAGCCGGCCTTGCCGATGAGGTCCTCCGGCCAGTAGCCCTCGCCTCTGAGGCGCTCGTACTCGGGGCCGGAGATCCGGCCGGTCCAGCCGAGCACGTGCGAGAGGAGCTGGCCCTGCGGGTAGCTGCGGTGCGCCTCCAGGTCGATGCGGACCCCGGGGAAGGAGGCAGCGTCCTCGCTGATGATGCGGGCCGTCTCGGTCTCCACGTCCGCGATGCGGACCGGCTCGAACTGCGAGCCGACGTGCGCGTCGAGGCGTTCGATGATGCGCCGCGCCGGGATGTCGGTGAGGCGTGAGAGTCGATCGGCGACCTCGGGACGGACCTCGAAGGGCAGCTCGGCCGGGACGATGCGCATCACGAAGGTGGGCACGTTCTCGACCAGCAGGCGACCGCGCCGGTCGTACATGAGCCCCCGTGAGACGGGGATCGGTCGCGTGGTGGTCTGGCCGATGACCGTGCGAGGCTCGAATGTCGATGCCTGCGCCAGCTGCAGCTGGAAGAGACGCACGCCCAACCCGCTGACGGTCAGGATGATGGCCACACCAAAGGCCAGCAGGCGCGGGGTCATGCGCCGCGCATCCGGAGCGGGCCGGCGATCGAGGCTCGGCAACACGGGCGTGCTCACGGCCTCACCATGCCAGGCGCTCCGGCTCGCCGAAGCGCAGGTCCACGGCTCGCACGAGGACCGCGGCCACCGTGGCGATGACAGCGTCGAGGAGTCCCACCACGGCCAGGTCGGCCGGCGATAGACCGAGGAAGGCGACGTCCTCGGTGAGCGCCAGGATCGTCAGCAGCAGGACCTGATAGGCGATGGCGAACACGAAGGTGGTGGCCGCGATGACCACGAGTCGGGGCGGCCAGGTGGCGCGTGCCACGAGCAGCGCCGCAGCCGTCACCAGCACCAGGGTGAGCGCCGTCGAGCCGAGGGAGCGTCCGGGCAGCAGAAGGTCCAGCGAGAGGCCGCCCACGAATGCCCAGGTCATGCCGCTCTCGAAACCCAGGACCATGGCCACGGCGACGCCCACGGCGAAGACAAGGTCGGGCCGGAGGCCGCCCACCTGGAGATGGGTCAGCACGCTCGACTCGACGATGGCGGCGATGACGGCTCCCACGGCAGGGGCCAGGACGCTCATCTGGTATGTCGATAGCTTCGGGGTCCACGGCTGATGTGGCCGGGCACGGGTCGCCCTCGCGCTCCGAACCACCTCGCCGTGAGTATAGCCCAGGCCACCTCGTGGACCCCGGGGGGCGATCCTTCCGAGTGATCTGGGTCGGGTGCGCGTGCTCGGCTCGATCAGGGGCGTGGGGACGCCCATACATGCACGGCTGGCCCGGCGCGGCTGGCCATGCGGCGGGTCTCGTGGTCGCGAGGGCGTTGTGGGCCACAGTGTCCCCACGTGCGGGCATATCGCCAGGTGTTCCGTGCCAGGTTCCACGTGGAACATGTCTCTATTGGGTATTGGGATATGGCTCGCAGCTACGCCGTTGCTGTAGCCGGCGCCCACTGGTGCGCTCACGGCTCTTGATCAAGGGGTCCTCCCCTCCCCAGCGATCGAGTCCCCGTCTGGCGATCCGGGGTGATCGCGGGGTGGAGGCCGAGACGCGGGGCTTGACCAGGGTTTGCGGCTACGTCACCGCCGAATGGCCCAGGGACCGAGCCCGCGGCGCTGCGAGCTTGGCGAAGCGACCCTGCGCGCAGTCATGTTCCACGTGAAACAAGGATCAGTGGTTGTCCCGACCTCGATCGGACATGGCCCACCTGCAGGGGATCTCCTTCAGCGTGTGGACAACAGGCCGATACGGCGCGTGTAAGCGAGATCGCTGTCCCGGCGTGCTTATCTACGTCCACTCGCGTTGGGCTGGGCGATCCACCACCTTTGGATCCAGGCCGTGCCTTAGGACGTCTGGACGCCGGGCTGCACGGGTCGGGGCAAGCTGGTGCCACGCGGGGTCAGAGGGCCGTTCAAGGTAACATGGAGACAGTGCAGAGCAGCCGGTGCGAAGGATAGTGGGCGAGGTCATCGCCTGCGCGAACCAGAAGGGCGGAGTGGGCAAGACCACGACGGTGGTCAGCATGGCCGCGTATCTCGCCATGGATGGCCGACGCGTGCTGCTCGTTGACATGGATCCCCAGGGGAATGCGAGTAGCGGCCTCGGGATCGATCGGGCCACGACGGGTCACTCCGTCTACGACGTGCTGTTGTCCGACATCGAGCCCTCGACTGCCATCCTCCCCACCACGCTGGAGAACCTGTCGATCCTGCCGTCGGACCGGAACCTCGCCGGGGCTGAGGTAGAGCTCGTCCCGGTCGCGGGCCGGGAGCGGCGACTGAAGCGAGGGCTGGCCGGGCTCCTGGACGGATACGACTTCATCCTGCTCGATTGCCCGCCGTCCCTGGGGTTGTTGACGATCAACAGCCTCACGGCAGCGCAGAGTGTCCTGATCCCACTCCAGTGCGAGTACTACGCACTTGAAGGACTGGGTCAGCTCTTGGCCACCATCGAGCTCGTGAGAGCCCACCTGAACCCGAACCTCGCCCTCAAGGGGGTGCTCCTGACCATGCATGACGGCCGCACGAGCCTCTCGTCCGATGTGACAGCAGAGGTTCGGCGTCACCTTGGAGAGCGGGTCTTCAGGACGGTCGTGCCTCGAAGCGTTCGCCTCGCAGAGGCACCCAGCTATGGTCGGCCCATCGCTGCGTACAGTCCCACTTCCAGGGGTGCCCTGGCGTATCAGGCCGTGACGCACGAGTTGCTGGGTCGAAGCGGCCACGAGCCGGGGCCGGCGCTGCGCGACGCCATGGGGCGATACCACGGTCCCCGTGCAGATCGTGAGAAGGAGGGGGTCAGCGATGGCGCCTGAAGCCAGGCGGAGCAGCGGCGGGCTGGGGCGCGGACTGGCCGCCCTGATCCCTCAGGCACCCCCGGACAGATCGTCGACCCGGGAACTGCCTGTCGCGTCGATCCAACCCAACCCCGACCAGCCCCGATGGGTGTTCGACCCGGAAGGCCTGCAACAGCTCGCGGAGTCGATCGCTGAGTTCGGGCTTCTCCAGCCCATCATCGTCACAGAGACCGACGATCACTTCACACTGGTGGCCGGCGAGCGTCGTCTGCGCGCCGCAGTACTGGCAGGGCTGGAAGTCATTCCGGCAATAGTGCGCAATGCTAACGAGTTGGAGCAGCTGGAGATCGCGCTGGTCGAGAACATCCAGCGCACGGACCTCAACGCGGTCGAAGAGGCTCGCGCGTTCCAACACCTCATGGACGCCTTCGGGCTCACCCAGGAACGCGTCGCGCAGCGCGTCGGGCGCTCGCGGCCGGCGGTCGCCAACACCCTTCGCATCCTCGAGACCTCTCCGCGGGTCCAGCAGGCGGTCACGGAGGGTACAGTGAGCGCCGGGCACGCCCGCGCGCTGGCGGCGCTCCGTGACCACGCCCAGCAGGAGGCATTGCTGGCCACCGTCTCGACGCGCGGGCTGTCCGTGCGGCAGACGGAGAGCCTCGTGGCGACTGCACGGGACGGAGCCGCAGCCGCCGCGCGGTCCCAGTCGCGGTCGCCGGTGATCGACCCGGATGTGGCGCAGATGGAGGCACAGGTGCGCGAGGCCCTGGGGACGAAGGTGACCATCACGCCCGGCCGCAAGGGGGGACGCATCACCATCGCCTGGTATGACGACGAGGACCTCGGTCGACTGGTCGACCGACTCACGACGCTCGACCGATGACGGGAGGAACGGCATGACCGATCAGGCCACGCCCGAGGGAGCCAAGCCTCGGCGCTCGAGCGGGGGCGCTGCCGGCAGCACTGCCAAGCCAGGGGCCTACACCGCGGATTCCATCCAGGTCCTCGAGGGCCTAGACGCCGTGCGCCGCCGGCCGGGCATGTACATCGGTTCGACCGATGGTCGTGGCCTGCATCACCTCGTCTGGGAGGTCGTCGACAACTCCATCGACGAGGCCATGGCCGGCCACGCCACGAGCATCGAGGTGACCATCCTCGCCGACGGCTCGATCCGCAGCACCGACGACGGGCGCGGCGTGCCCGTCGGGCGTCAGAAGCAGACCGGCAAGGACGCCCTGGAAGTGGTGCACACGGTGCTGCACGCAGGCGGCAAGTTCGGCGGCGGAGGCTACAAGGTCTCGGGTGGGCTCCACGGCGTCGGTGTCAGCGTCGTGAACGCGCTCTCCGAGTCGCTGACCGTGGAATCGGTCCGTGACGGCAAGGTCTGGACGCAGTCATACGTGCGCGGCAAGCCGACGGGGCCAGTCACCGCCATCGGCAGTGCCCAAGGTCGAAGTGGCACGACGACCACCTTCAAGCCTGACCCGGAGGTCTTCGAGACCATCGAGTTCAGCTTCGACCTCATCGCCCAGCGGCTGCGTGAATCGGCCTATCTCACGAAGGGTGTCTTCATCCGGCTCGTGGACGAGCGGGTCAGTCCGCCACGCGAGAAGGCCTTCCATTTCGAGGGCGGCCTGGTCAGCTTCGTGCGCCACCTCAACAAGGGCAAGGACGTCCTCAACGTCAAGCCCATCGCCGTTGAGCGACGCGATGGCCCGACCCAGATCGAGGTCGCCATCCAGTACAACGACAGCTTCAGCGAAACAGTCCTTGCTTTTGCTAACAATATCAACACGGTCGACGGCGGCACACACGTCACGGGCTTCCGCGCCGCGCTCACGACCTCGCTCAATGACTGGGCGCGGCGGCAGGGCGTCATCAAGGAGACCAAGTCCAATCTCTCCGGCGACGATGTGCGTGAGGGACTGACGGCCGTCGTCAGCGTCAAGCTGACCGATCCGCAGTTCGAGGGCCAGACCAAGGCCAAGCTCGGCAACGCCGATATCAAGGGCCAGGTGCAGGCGGCGGTGGGGGAGGGCATCAGCCAGTTCCTGGACGAGAATCCCGCGGACGGCCGACGCATCATCGACAAGTCGCTCACGGCAGCCCGCGCTCGCGAGGCGGCGCGCAAGGCCCGCGACCTCGTCATCCGCAAGTCTGCCCTGGAGGGTTCTGCGCTGCCTGGCAAGCTGGCGGACTGCCAGGAGCGCGACCCCGAGCGCAGCGAGCTCTACATCGTCGAGGGTGATTCGGCCGGGGGCTCGGCCAAGCAGGGCCGCGACCGCCGCTCACAGGCCATCCTTCCACTCTTCGGCAAGATGCTCAACGTGGAGAAGGCGCGCCTGGACAAGGTGCTCTCCAGTGAGAAGATCCGGCCCCTCATCATCGCCCTCGGAACGGGCATCGGCGAGACGTTCGACCTCTCCAAGCTGCGCTACCACAAGGTCATCCTGCTGGCCGACGCCGATGTCGACGGCGCCCACATCCGCACCCTCCTGATGACCTTCTTCTATCGCAACATGCTGGAGCTCGTGGAATCCGGGCACCTCTACATCGCGCAGCCTCCGCTCTACCGCGTCAGCACTGGCAAGGTCACCCGTTACGCCGCCGATGAGCGCGAGCGCGACCGCATCGTCAAGGAGATGAAGGTCAAGAACCTCACCGTGCAGCGCTTCAAGGGCCTCGGCGAGATGAATGCCGACCAGCTCTGGGAGACGACCATGAACCCGGCCACGAGATCGCTGCTGCAGGTCCACCCGGACAATGCCGCTGAAGCGGACCACATGTTCACGACGCTCATGGGCGAGAAGGTCGGCCCGCGCAAGGACTTCATCCGTGCCGAGGCCACCAAGGTCCAGAACCTGGATGTCTGAGACAGCCTCGGCGATGCGCGGGGGTGATGCGCGGCCCCAGCTCCTCGGTGAGCACCTGGCGGTCCTGGTCGACGACCCGGACGCCTTCCTGCAGGCGCTGGCCGACGGCCTGCCGGGGCTGGTCGATGCCGACCACCACGCCCTGACCGCCAGGGTGAGCCCTGGCATCGAGCCCACCTATGCGGTGCGCGGCTCCACGCGCCAGGCCCTCATGCGGCCCGTGGCCGCGGCCCTGCGCCAGGGGCCGAGCGCCAGCGCCCTGTCCTTGGCACAGCACCTGTCCGGGGCGGACCACCGTGATCTGCGGCTCTATGCCCTGCCCTGCCTGCGCCGCTCGCTGCGGGAGGACCCGGAGCGGTCATGGCAGGTCCTGCGGCGCATGGCTGCCCGCGCCGCGGACTGGATCGAGGTCGACAGCCTTGCCGAGGTGTGGGCCGTGGCCATCCTCGCCGAACCCTACCGCTGGGCAGAGCTCGAGCAGCTCGTCTACTCGCCGAGGACGTACGAACGGCGCCTCGTGGGAGCCACCCTGGCCACCCTGCCCCACCGAGTGCCAGTGGCACGCCGGGCGGACTTGCAGGGTGGCTTGAGCTACCGATCGATGGACCTCCTGGCGCAGCTCATGGGCGATGCCGAGGAGATGGTCCAGAAGGCGCTCTCCTGGGCCGTGCGCAACTGGAGCCGCTTCGACCCGCGCGCCGTGGCCGCCTTCCTCGAGGCCGAGACCGCCACGGCCGTGCGCGACTCGGACGGCGCCAGGGCCTGGGTCATCCGCGATTCCCTCTCCCACCAGCCGCCCGAGCTCGCCGCCGAGCTGCGCACCCGCCTGGCCGGCCTGCGGCGCGACCGCCGAGCCCCCTCCACCTCGCTTGCCGCCAGCCGCTCCGGCCTGTTCGCGGCGCTCATCGAAGCCCATGACGTGGCCGCCCGCCAGGGCGACCGCAGCACGAGGAGTCGCGCATGACCGACCCAGTCGGGAACGTCCGTTCGGTCCCCATCGAGGACGAGCTCAAGTCGGCCTACCTCGACTACGCCATGAGCGTCATCGTCAGCCGCGCCCTGCCCGACGTGCGCGACGGCCTCAAGCCCGTGCACCGCCGCATCCTCTACACGATGAGTGAGATGGGCCTGGCCTCCACGGCCTCCTATCGCAAGTGCGCCGCCATCGTCGGCGACGTCATGGGCAAGTACCACCCGCACGGCGACTCGGCCATCTACGACGCCCTGGTGCGCCTCGCCCAGGACTTCTCGCTGCGCTTCCCGCTCGTGGATGGACAGGGCAACTTCGGCTCCGTGGACGGCGACCCGCCCGCGGCCATGCGCTACACCGAGGCACGCATGACGGCCATCGCGGCCGAGGTCCTGGCCGACATCGACAAGGACACGGTCGACTTCGTCGAGAACTACGACGGCTCGCGCATGCAGCCGTCCGTGCTGCCCGCCAAGCTGCCCAACCTGCTCATCAACGGCTCGGCTGGCATCGCCGTGGGCATGGCCACCAACATCCCACCGCACAACCTGGGCGAGGTGGTGCGCGCCACGCAAGCCCTCATCGACGACCCTGAGCTCACCACGGCGCAGCTCTGTGAGTACCTGCTGGGCCCGGACCTCCCCACGGGCGGCATGATCTTCCGCTACGACCGTCGGCGCAATCCGGTGACCGGCCAGTGGGAGGAGGTCGACGCCATCCGCGACATGTACGCCCACGGGCGTGGTCGCGTCGTCATGCAGGCCCAGGTGGCCTTCGAGGAGACGCGCAGCGGGCGCACGGCCATCGTGGCCACGGCGATCCCCTACCAGGTCAACAAGTCGGCACTGCTGGAGAAGATCGCCGACCTCGTGAAGGGCGGCAAGATCGACGGCATCGCCGACATGCGCGACGAGTCGGACCGCGACGGCATGCGCATCGTCATCGAGTGCAAGAAGGACGCGGCGCCGCGCAAGGTGCTCAACAACCTCTTCAAGCACACGCCCCTCAAGATGGCCTTCAACGCCAACGTCGTGGCCCTCGTCGACGGCCAGCCCCAGACGCTGCCACTCAAGGCTCTGCTGCAGCACCACATCGAGTGGCGCCGGGTCATCGTGCGGCGGCGCACGGAGTTCGACCTCCAGAAGGCGCGCGACCGGGCCCACATCCTGGAGGGCCTCAAGACCGCCCTCGACAACCTCGACGCGGTCATCCGCACCATCCGTGAGTCGGCCGACGTGGAGAGCGCGCGGGCCAACCTCATGGCGCGCTTCGGTCTCTCCGAGGTCCAGGCCAACGCCATCCTCGAGATGCAGCTGCGGCGCCTGGCGGCCCTGGAGCGCCAGAAGATCGAGGACGAGTACGTGGCCATCATCCAGCGCATCGCCGAGCTGGAGGACATCCTCGCCAATCCCAAGCGGGTGCTCCAGATCATCCGCGACGAGTTGGGTGAGCTGGACGCGAAGTACGGCCAGGATCGTCGCACCCGCATCGAGGGCAGCGCGGACAAGGAGCTCTCCGACGAGGATCTCATCGCCGACGAGGACGTCGTGGTGACGGTCTCGCGGCGGGGCTACATCAAGCGCCAGCCCCTGGTCACGTACCGCCGCCAGGCACGCGGCGGCAAGGGCATCATCGGCGCGCGCACCGTGGAGGAGGACGCCGTGGCGCACCTCCTGGTGGCCAACACCCACGACTGGGCGCTCTTCTTCACCGATCGCGGCCGCGTCTTCAGCTCCAAGGTGCACGCCGTGCCTGACGCCTCGCGACAGGCCAAGGGCATGCCCATCATCAACCTCGAGGGCGTCCAGGTGGAGTCCGGCGAGCGAGTGCTGGCCGTCATCACGCTGCCGGACTTCGAGCCCGGGCACAACCTTGTCCTGGCCACCGTGCAGGGCATCGTCAAGAAGACGCCCATCGAGCGCTTCGAGCGCGTGCGCTCCACGGGCATCCGTGCCTTGACCGTGGGCGACGATGACGCCCTCGCCTGGGTGGCCGTGTCATCGGGCGCTGACGACATCGTCCTGGCCACGGCACAGGGCCGCATCGCGCGCTTCCACGAGCGCGAAGTGCGCCCCATGGGTCGCGATGCGGCGGGCGTCATCGGCATCCGCCTGGCACGCAAGGGCGACAAGGTCGTGGGCATGGGCGTCGTGCGCCCCGACGACGACATCCTGGTGCTCACGGAGACCGGCTACGGCAAGCGCGTCTCGGCCTCCGAGTTCCGGCCCAAGCACCGCGGCAGCCAGGGCGTGCGCCTCATCTCCCTGGAGGGCGCCAAGAGCGGCCAGGTCGCGGCCGTCGAGCTGGTCGACGAGACGGACGAGGAGCTCCTGCTCATCTCCTCGGAAGGCCAGGTGGTGCGCACCGACGTGACCTCCATCAACCGCTACGGCAGTGCCGCGCGGGGCGTCATCGTCATGCGCCTCAACCCGGGTGACAGCGTGGCCGGCATCGCCGTCTTCCGCGAGGGCTTGGCGGAGGGGCGCTCGGTCGAGGACAATGAGGACCCGGGGGCCGCCGAGAGCGGTCCCGACGACGACGGAGCGGCGCTGACATGACGGAGTTGACGGGAGCCGCGGGATGAGCACGTTCAACCAGATCGAGCGCACCCATCCTGGCGAGGTCCTGGGGCTCTACGCGGGCAACAGCAACCTGCTGCTGGCCAGCCGCATCGCGCGCCACCTTGGCATCGAGCTGGGCTCGTCCGAGGTCTTCGAGTTCGCCAACGAGAACATCTTCGTGCGCATCCTGGACAACGTGCGCGAGAAGGACATCTTCCTGGTGCAGCCCACGTGTCGCCCGGTGCAGAAGTCGATCATGGAGCTCCTCATCATGATCGACGCCTTCAAGCGGGCCAGCGCCGGGCGCATCACGGCCGTCGTGCCCTACTACTCCTACGGCCGCTCGGACAAGAAGGACCAGCCCCGCGTGCCCATCACGGCGCGGCTCATCGCCGACATGATCAGTGTCGCGGGGGCTGACCGACTGCTGACCATGGACCTCCACCAGGGCCAGATCCAGGGCTTCTTCAACATCCCCGTGGACGAGCTGACGGCGGTCCACCTGCTCTCGAACTACTGGCGCCAGAAGGGCCTGGAGAACATGGTCGTGGTGACCGACCTGGGCTTCGCCAAGCGGGCACGCACCTTCGCCGAGCTGCTGGGTGCGCCGCTCGCCATCATCGAGAAGCGACGCGAGGCCAACGACGACCGGGCGCGGGTCATGAACGTCATCGGCGACGTGCGCGGCAAGCGCGCCATCATCGTCGACGACGAGGTGGACACCGGGGGCACCCTCATGATGACCTCGCAGGCGCTCGAGCGGGAGGGCGCCATCGAGGCCTACGCCTGTGCCACCCACGGAGTCCTGTCGGACCCGGCCATCGACCGGATCCGCGATTCGGGCCTGCGCGAGGTCGTCATCACCGACACCATCCCCCTGTCTCCCTCGCACCAGCTCGACAAGATCAAGGTGCTCTCCGTGGCGCCGCTCATCGGCGAGGCCATCATGCGCATCCACCGCGGCGAATTGGTCGGGGCCCTCTTCTCCGCGGAGGCGCAGCGAACCCAGGCCATGCCCCTGTGGATCGACCGCGAGGAGCCGGTGTCATGACCGAGCCCACCCTCCCGTCGAGCACCGGGCCCTCGACGGCCCCCGTCCTGCCGGATCCGGCCGCGGACGAGCGCCTCGGGGCCCAGTCGAGCGGCGGCGACTATCGCGACCAGTTGGGCTCACGCCGCTGGGACGCAGCGCCCCTGCGGAACCCGGAGGTGGACAAGACCGACCCCCGCATCGCCGTCGCGGCCGTGCTCCTGCTGGCCGGCCTGACCCTGCTCATCCTCGTGGCCGGCTATGCCACCGGCTTCTGGGAGCTGCCTGCCGGCAGCGCCGCGTCAGGCGCCGTGGCAGCGCTTGAACTTCTTGCCTGAGCCGCACCAGCAGGGGTCGTTGCGCCCGATCTGAGAGGTGTCCGTGGGCTGCATCGCGGCCCGCGGACCCGGAGCGCTCGCGATGGTCTCGTCGCCGTGCTGGAGGCGCATGGCCCGCGACACCGGGGCGACCGGTGGCAGGGGCGACAGCTGCGCCGTGGCATAGGCTCCACTCGATGACGTGACGCTCCCACCGGAGGCGACGGCGGTCGCGGCCGTGCCCTGGGCGCCCGCGGCGGCGCCGGCCTTGAGCTTGGCCAGCTGTTCCGGCGTGAGCGTGGGCATCTCCGTGGGCTCCGCTGGCGCCGTGCTGCGGCGCTGCACGCTCACCCGGAAGATGGTGGCTGCCACCTGGTGGCGGATGAAGCCACGCAGCTCGTCATAGAGCTTGTAGGCCTCACGCTTGAACTCGACGAGGGGATCGGTGCCACCGTAGCCGCGCAGGCCGACGCCGCGACGGAAGTCCTCCAGCTCGGTGAGGTGGTCCACCCAGAGCGTGTCGATGGCACGCAGCAGGACGGCCCGCTCGACGAGCGCCCACGTCTCCTCACCGAAGGTGGTCTCGCGCTCCTCGAGCTGCGTGGCGGCGAGGTCCATGAGGGTGTCCGTGATGGCCGTCCGGGTGCCCAGCTCGGCGAGAGCCTCAGCGTCCAGGTCGTCGCCACGCAGACCCAGCGCCTTGACCGAGTCGACCAGGCCCTCGAGGTCCCAGTCAGACGTGGACTCGCCCAGGTGGACGTCCACGGTCTGCTCCAGCTCCTGCTCCACGAAGTCCAGCACGGTCTGGCTGAGGTCCTCGTTGTGCAGGACCTTGTCCCGCTCCGCGTAGATCCGCTCGCGCTGCTTGTTGATGACGTCGTCGTACTCGACGACGCGCTTGCGGATGTCGAAGTTGTGGCCCTCGACGCGTGTCTGCGCGTTCTCCACCGTCTTGGAGACCATGCGCGACTCGATGGCGACGTCACCCTCGAGGCCCATGCGCTCCATGAGGCTGGTGACGCGGTCGCTGGCGAAGCGCTTCAGGAGCGCGTCCTCCAGCGAGAGGTAGAAGCGCGACGAGCCGGGGTCGCCCTGGCGGCCGGCGCGGCCTCGAAGCTGGTTGTCGATGCGCCGTGCGTCGTGGCGCTCGGTGCCGATGATGTGCAGGCCGCCGGCGGCCACGACCTGGACGTGGTCCTCCTCGCATTCGAGCTTGGCCTTGGCCAGGGCCTCCTCGTAGACCTCCGGCTCCACCTCGGCCGGGTTGAGGCCCTGGTTGTGGAGCTTCTGCGAGGCCAGGCCCACGGGGTCGCCGCCGAGCTTGATGTCCGTGCCGCGACCGGCCATGTTGGTGGCGATGGTGACGGCGCTGCTGCGCCCGGCCTGGGCCACGATGGGAGCTTCCTTCTCGTGGAACTTGGCGTTGAGGACCTCGTGGCGGATGCCACGACGGCGCAGCATCTCCGCCAGCTTCTCCGACTTCTCCACCGAGACGGTACCCACCAGGATCGGCCGCCCGGCCTCCTGGAGCTCCGCGATCTCCTCGATGACGGCCTTGAACTTGGCCTCCTCGTCGCGGTAGACGAGGTCGGCGAAGTCGTCGCGGACCATGGGCTGGTGGGTGGGGATGGCCACCACGTCCAGCCCATAGATCTTGTAGAACTCCTCCTGCTCGGTCATGGCCGTGCCGGTCATGCCGGAGAGCTTCTCGTAGATGCGGAAGTAGTTCTGGAAGGTGACCGTGGCCATCGTCACCGACTCGCGCTGGACGCGCACACCCTCCTTGGCCTCGATGGCCTGGTGGAGGCCCTCCGACCAGCGGCGACCGGGCATCTGGCGACCCGTGAACTCGTCGACGATGACGATCTCGCCGTCCTTGACGATGTAATCGCGGTCGCGCTTGTAGAGGGCGTGGGCTCGCAGCGCTTGCTCGAAGTGGCGTGGCAGGCGCGGGTCCGTCTCCACGCCGTACAGGTCGCGGATGCCGAGCAGCTTCTCGATCCGGGCGACACCCTCCTCGGTGGCCGAGACGGCGTGCTCCTTGAGGTCGACGAAGTAGTCGCCGCCCTCCTCCGCGTTGTCGGGACGGGCCTCGAGCCGCGGCACCAGCCGAGCGAAGGTGTGGTACAGGTCCTCCGATTCCCCGGCCGCGCCGCTGATGATGAGCGGCGTGCGCGCCTCGTCGATGAGGATGTTGTCGACCTCGTCGACGATGCCGAAGAAGCGCTCGCGCTGGACCCGCTCCGCGAGGTCCTGGACCATGTTGTCGCGCAGGTAGTCGAAGCCCAGCTCGTTGTTGGTGGCGTAGGTGACGTCCGCCCTGTAGGCCTCCACCCGTGGCACCGGCCGCAGGTGCGTGAACTTCTCGTCCTTGGGCCGGTAGTCCGGGTCGTAGAGGAAGGCCGTGTCGTGCTGGATGATGCCGACCGAGAGGCCCAGGCCGTGGTAGATGGGGCCCATCCACTGCGGGTCGCGCTTGGCCAGGTAGTCATTGACGGTGACGACATGCACGCCTCGCCCGGACATGGCGTTCAGGGCAGCGGCCAGGGGCGCCACGAGGGTCTTGCCCTCGCCCGTCTTCATCTCCGCGATCTTGCCCTCGTGGAGCACGATGCCGCCCATCAACTGGACGTCGAAGTGGCGCATGGCAAGCTTCCGACGGCTGACCTCGCGGGCCGCTGCGAAGACGTCCGGCAGGACGTCGTCCAGGGCGCGCTGAACCTGCTTGCGGTCCTCGCGCTGGCGCTGCCGTCGCAGCTCGGCGCGTCGTTCGCTGTCGCTGGTCTGGCGCTCCTCCTCCGAGGGCTCGCTGGGCGGCGCAGCCTGGCGAACCTCTTCGCGCGCATCGGCCATCTCGGCCCGGATCTCCTCGTCAGAGAGGGCCTCGTAGTGGGCCTCCAGCGAGTTGATGCGCGCCACGATAGGGCGCAGTCGATCGAGGTGGGAGTCGTTGCCGCCGCCGATGAGGCGGCTGAGGATGCTGCGCATGGAAGCCAGAAGTATAGGGTGCTGGGCGCCGAGGTCTGCCAGACGGCCTGTCGGGCCCCCAGGCCCGGGAACTTGCGGCCACCCCCTTGTGCGCCGGCCGGGTCAGTGGGTACACTCGGGCGAAACGCCGGAGGCCGCCCTCCGGCGTCGCCTGTACACGGCTGCCGGCTGGAAGCTGCTCCAGCAGCGGACCGATGAGGGAGAGGGAGATTCGTGAAGCCGTTTTCGGTCGAGCCCGGAACCGAGATCGGCGACCAGTCGTTCACCGACCTGATCGCCTGCGAGCGTGATTGCCGCAACTGCAGCTATGCCGCCTGGCTGGACTGCGACGGCAACTGTGGGGAGTGTGTCCACCACGCGTACTGTCCCTGCGTGAATCCCGTGGTGGCCCGCAGCAAGACGGCTCTCAAGATCATCGAGCTGCGCCCCCTGCTGCTGCAGGGGCTGCGCACGCGAAGCTAGACCGGACGGCCCCGACCGTCGATGGACCACGCGCTCATCCGCGAGCTGGTGTCGCGCGTGCACTCGACGTCGGGGCGTCTTTGACCTCGCTGCCAGGACCAGCGAGCTCACCGCACTCGACGAACGGGCCGCCCGACCCGACTTCTGGAACGACTCCCGCGAGGCCCAGCGCGTCCTGCGCGCTGCGGACGGGCTGCGCGAGGAACTTGGGGCCTGGAACGGCCTCATCGCCCGGGCTGACGACCTGACGGAGTTGATGGCGCTCACGGAGGGCTCCGACGACCCTGACCTGGAGGCCGGCGTCGAGGGCGAGTACGAGTCCCTGCGAACCGACTACGAGCGCCTGCGTACCAGCCTGCTCTTCTCCGGTGAGTACGACGATGGCGACGCCATCATCACCATCAGCGCCGGTGCCGGCGGCACGGAGGCCACGGACTGGGCGGAGATGCTCGTGCGCATGTACCTGCGCTGGTGCGAGCGGCGCGGCTTCCGGACGGAGATCCTTGACCAACTGGAGGGTGAGGAGGCCGGCCTCAAGAGCGCCACCGTGGCCGTCGACGGCCGGCGTGCCTACGGCTGGCTGCGTGCCGAGCGGGGCGTCCACCGGCTGGTGCGCATCAGCCCCTATGACGCCCAGAAGCGCCGCCACACGACCTTCGCCCTCGTGGAGGTGCTGCCGGAGGTTGAGGACACCACGGAGGTCGGCGAGATCCCCGAGGAGGAGCTGCGCATCGAGACGTTCCGGTCCCAAGGCGCCGGCGGCCAGCACGTCAACAAGACCGATTCCGCGGTGCGGCTCACGCACATCCCCACCGGCCTCGTGGCCCAGAGCCAGAACGAGCGCTCGCAGCACCAGAACCGCGAATCGGCCATGAAGATCCTGCGTGCCCGCCTCCTCGAGCGGCGCATCGCCGAGCGCGAGGCCGAGCTCGCGGAGCTGAAGGGTGAGCACATCGGGGCGGGCTGGGGCAACCAGATCCGCTCCTACGTCCTGCACCCCTACCAGATGGTCAAGGACCACCGCACGGAGGTGGAGACCAGCAACACGGGCGCCGTCCTCGATGGCGACCTGGACGCCTTCATGCAGGCCGAGCTGGAGCGCGTCGCCACCGCCGGGGAGCGTGGCGCTGCCTGAGCTCCGGGAGGCCGCCACGGGTGACCTGCCTGCCATGCTGGACGTCTTTCGGCGGGCGCTCGAGGACCTCGACCAGCGTCGCGGGCGCCGGCACATCCCGGCCGACCCGAGCGCCCTGGACATGCACCTTCGACACCTCCTGGTGACCGACCCGCACTCGTGCGTCGTGGCCGAGGACCGCGGCCGCGTCGTGGCCTTCGGCGTGGTCATGGTGCGCGAGGGCGACGCCTTCCTCTCCTTCCTCTTCGTGCTGCCGCCGTGGCAGGGGCGGGGACTGGGCCGCGCCATCGTCTCGACCTGCCTTCACGGGGCCGGCCACGTGCGCCGGCTGGCCACGTGCGCGGAGGCCGACCAGCCCGTTTCGACCGGGCTCTACGCCTCGCTGGGGCTGGCGCCGCGCGAGCCCGTCTACCTGCTCCGCGGCATCCTCGATGAGGCGGCCCTGCCCGGGCTGCCCGGCGGCCTGCTGCCACGTCCGATGAGCAGCGAAGCCCTCGTGGCGAGCGGCGCCGTGGGCGACCTGGATCATCGCCTGCTGGGCTACCGGCGCCCGCGCGACCACGCCTTCTGGGCTGGCGGCGGACGGCGCGGGTGGCTCTTCGAGGGGCCTGACGGCCTGCTGGGCTACGGGTACGCGCACCCCAGCGGCCGCCTCGGCCCGGTGGCCGCCATGGACCCAGCCTCGCTGCCGGCCATGCTGGGGCACCTGGCGCGCAGTGTGCCGGTGCTGGAAGGCCGGCAGGCCGTGGTGCCCGGTGCCGCCATCGCCGCCCTGCAACCCCTGATGGCCAGCGGCCTGCGCCTGGACGGCACGCCGGCCATCTACTGCACGAACGGTCCCGGTCCACGCCTGGACCGCTACCTGCCCATGAGCTTCGCGCTGCTGTGATCCGCGGTCCCGCCAACGGAGAGCCACCGATGACCCTGACCACGACCCTCGTCCTGCCCGATCCCGCGTCCGAGGTGGGTGCCGCGCTGCAGGTGGCGCTGGCCGCCTGCGACGAGGCCGACGCCATCTCCATGGCCTCCTTCCGGCGCGCCATCGCCATCTCGTCGAAGCCGGACGCCTCGTTCGTGACAGCAGCCGACACGGCCGTCGAGCGAGCCATCCGGGAGCGTATCGGCGCCCGCTTCCCTGACCACGGGCTTGTCGGCGAGGAGTATGGGGAGCAGCCCTCCAGCAGCGGCCGACGCTGGTTCATCGACCCCATCGACGGCACGCACAACTACATGCGCGGCGTGCCCCTCTTCGCCACTCTGCTGGGCCTGGAGATCGACGGGGCGCTGGTCGTTGGCGCCGTGAGCGCCCCGGCTCTCCACCGTCGCTGGTTCTCATGGCAGGGCGGCGGCGCCTGGGCGGCGGACGTCGTCCCGGGGGGCTGGGACCGCGGATCGGCGGTGCCCATCCGGGTCTCCGACGAGGACGATGCGGGGGCGGCCTCGGTCGTCTACTCGTCGCTGCCGAGCATCACGGCCTGCGGCCTGGCGCCGGGCTTCGTGGATCTCCTGGGCTCCGTCTGGCGCGACCGCGGGCTGGGCGACTTCTACGGCTACCTGCTCGTGGCCGAGGGGGCGGCGGAGGTCATGGTCGAAGCCGAGTTGAAGGCCTGGGACCTGGCCGGGCCGCGGGCCGTGCTGGAGCACGCCGGTGGTCGTCTGACCGACCTGACGGGCGGTGCGGATATGCCGGCGCGTGGCGTGCTGGCCACGAACGGCCACCTTCACGACCAGATCCTGGCGCGCCTCGCCGGGGAGGCGGCCGAGGGCTGAGCCGGAGGGCCTGTGCTACGCTCCCGGCCGATGAGCGACGCCGTTTCCCGGGCCGTCGCCGGGTCGGGCAGTGGGATGCCCCGGCCCGCCCGGGCACCCGCCCCAGCGGTGCCCGTCCGCGTGCCGCCCGGACTCCCTGCCCCTGCGCCCGGATGGCCGGGTCAGCCGGTCATGCCGCCACCGCCGAACGCGGGGCTGCGTCCCAGCCAGCCCGTGCCCCCGGCCCCTGCCCCGGAGCCGGAGGTCCCCAACTCGGTGCGCCTCTCCGGCGTCACCAAGACCTATCCCAACGGCAAGGCGGCGCTGATCGACGTCGACCTGGTCATCCCGTCGGGCGACTTCGTCTTCCTGGTGGGTCCGTCAGGCGCCGGCAAGTCCACGCTCATCAAGCTCCTCGTGCGCGATGAGAAGGCCAGCGAGGGCAGCGTCGAGGTGGCCGGCTTCGACCTGGGTCGCATGCGCCGCAAGGAGGTACCGCACCTGCGCCGCCGCATCGGCATCGTCTTCCAGGACTTCCGGCTGCTGCCGCGCAAGACGGTCTACGAGAACGTGGCCTTCGCGCTGGAGGTGACCGGCACGCCGCGCAGCCTCGTGGAGCCATCCGTCGATCGCGCCCTGGCCCTGGTCGGCCTGACCGAGCAGGCTCGTCAGCGCCCTGACCAACTCTCCGGTGGGGAGATGCAACGCACCGCCATCGCCCGGGCCATGGTCCACGACCCCCGTCTCATCATCGCCGACGAGCCGACCGGCAACCTGGACCCGCTCATCTCCTGGGAGATCATCCAGCTTCTGCTGCGCATCAACGAGATGGGCACCACGGTCATGATGGCGACCCATGATGCGGAGGTCGTGACGGCTCTTCGTCGCCGTGTCGTGGCCCTTGAGGACGGGCGCATCGTGCGCGACGAGGTGGGCGGCTATCACCGTGAGTACTGAGGCCGCGGGCTAGGGCGATGCGCTTCCTCCGCTTCTCCGTCCACCAGGCACTCCAGGGGCTCTGGCGCAACCGGGTCATGAACATCGCGGCCACGGTCACGATGGTCCTCATGCTCATCCTGCTCTCGACGCTGGTCATCCTCATCTCCGGCGTGGAGGCCGGCCTGGCCTACATCGAATCCAAGGTCGAGGTACGCGCCGAGCTCCACGATGGCCTCCGTACCGAGTCCGTCACCGAGTTCCAGCAGCGGCTGGAGACCTTGCCCGAGGTCGCCTCCATCACCTACGTCAGCAAGGAGCAGGCCCTGGCTGACTTCCAGGCGGCGCGTGCGGAACAGGGCCAGGAGGACCTCAGCGACCTCTACCGGGACTTCAACCCCTTCCCGGCCTACTTCGCCATCGAGCTGGCGGACCCCCGCGAATCGCGCCAGGTGACGTCCATGCTGCAGGGCGAGACCGGCCTCGTGCGCACCGTGCTGGGCCAGCAATCCGGCATCGACCGCCTCGTGAGCCTGACCGCCCTGTTGCGCAACCTGGGCGCCATCGTGCTCGCCTTCGTAGGCCTCACGGTCCTCCTCATCGTCATCAACAGCATCCGCATGGCGCTCATGTCGCGCGCCCAGGAGATCGAGATCATGCGGCTGGTGGGTGCCTCCGACCGCTATGTGCGCTGGCCCTTCATCTTCGAGGGCGTCTTCATCGGCCTCGCCGGCGGCGTCCTCACGCTCCTCCTGCTGCTCCTGGCCTCGCGCCCCATCAGCGACCTCGCCAGCGAGATCGCGGGGCAGGTGCCACTGGGTTTCGACCGTTCCCTGACGATCCAGATCGTGACCATCGTCATGGGCGCCGGGCTGGGCCTGGGGGGCGTGGGGGCCTGGATCAGCGTTCGCACCTACCTGCGCCGCTGACCACGTGACGACGCGACCACCTTGCTCGACCCCGTGGCTCCCGTGACGGGATCGTGGCCGGACCCGGGCGAGCGACCTGACGCCGTGGTGACGTCGGCGGCGCCGCTCCCCCCGGACGATCGACCGGTGCCTGACCGCGAGCCATCCGCGTCGGTACGCAACGCCGTGGTCGCGGTCATGCTCCTGGCGCTGGGCGCGGCGGGGGTCTTCGCCGCCGGCCTGAGCCTTGGCGGGGCGGGCGTGGGGCGCGACGCCGACGAGCAGGCTGCCGTGGAGGCCTTCGAGCAGGCCTTCCGCCAGATCAGGCGCGACTACGTCGGCACGTCCTCGCCCGACACGCTGCTCGAGGGCGCCATCGAGGGCATGTTCGAGACGCTCGACGACCCGTACTCTGCCTACCTGGGGCCGGACGAGTTCGAAGCCACCCTGGTGGGCATCAGCGGCGAGTTCGAGGGCATCGGGGCCCGCATGAGCGTGGAGGACGACAGCGGCGACAGCTGCCCGGTCGTCGACGATCCGTGTGGCCTGCGTGTCGTGGAGGTCCTGCCAGAGGCGCCGGCGCTGGCGGCCGGGCTACTGGCCGGGGACGTCGTCACAGCCGTCGACGGGCGACGGCTGGAGGGCAAGACCCTGGACGACGCCGTGGGCCTCATCCGCGGGCCGCGTGACAGCGAGGTCCGCCTGACCGTCGATCGGGACGGGGCAGTCGTCGAGCTGGCCGTCACGCGGGGGACCATCAGCAGCCAGGACGTGCGCTCGGCCGTGCTCGAGGATGGCCGCGTGGGCTACCTGCGCGTCGACAGCTTCAGCGGCAGCGCAGCCCGGTCCTTCGAGGCAGCGCTGCACGACCTGCTCGACGCCGGCCTCACGGATCTCGTCGTGGACCTGCGCGGTGATCCCGGTGGCTACGTAGACGCGGCCGTGGACATCGCCAGCCAGTTCATCGCTGATGGTCCGGTCTTCTGGGAGGAGGACGCCAGCGGTACGCAGCGCGCCATCGACGCCAGCGGTGACGGCCTGGCGGTCGACCCGGACATCGACTTGGTCGTTCTCGTCGACGACGGAACCGCGTCTGCCAGCGAGATCCTGGCAGGGGCGCTGCAGGACGCCGGGCGGGCCGTGCTGGTCGGGCAGCCGACGTTCGGCAAGGGCACCATCCAGGAGTGGGCGCAGCTGCCCGGGGAGAGCGGCGGCTATCGCCTCTCGGTGGCCAAGTGGCTGACGCGGGACAAGGACTGGGTGCACAAGGTGGGCCTGGCGCCAGACGTCGCGGTGGCGAGCGGCGAGGAACGCTTCTGGCCCGCCCTGGGCGACGAGACGGTCGACGAGGCCGCCGTGGCCGCGGACCGCCAACTCCAGCGCGCCATCACGCTCCTGCTCGACGAGGGAGTGACCGGCCACTCGCCCTCGACCACGCCCCCCTCGGCCTCCCCACCTGCGACCACGCCCCCCTCGGCCTCACCGCCCGGCTGAGCGAGCGCCGGCCGGCCCGCGACACCTCGGGCCGATCGCTCTTGCGGTGACCGAGTGGTTCGGGTAGTGTTGCGGGCAACGAAAGGAGGTGGTGTGCAATGCAAGATCACTCACGTAGCTGCACCGCCTCGGAGGTTCGGCGCTAGTCGAGCCCGCCGGGTGTGGTGCAAGCCACGACGACGCCGGCCCTCCCGGGCCGGCGTTCGTGTGTCCGCTCCTCGAGAGCGAGCTTCTGGTCCGCCCCGTCACCGCCGACACCCTGAAGGACTCATCGCATGGGCAAGACCGTCGCCCAGAACCGCAAGGCCCGTCACGACTACATCATCGAAGACACGCTCGAGGCGGGCATCGTCCTGACCGGGACGGAGATCAAGTCCGTCCGTGAGGGCCACGTCAATCTGCAGGATGCCTTCGCCCGCGTGGAGCGGGGCGAGGCCTGGCTGGTGGGTGCGCACGTGGCGCCCTGGTCGGGGGGCAACCGCTTCAACCACGAGCCCCGGCGTGACCGCAAGCTGCTCCTGCACCGCGCGCAGATCGACCAACTGGTGGGCCGAGTTCGGGCCAAGGGCCTGACCTTGGTGCCGCTGTCCGTGTACTTCAACGACCGTGGCCGGGCCAAGGTCGAGTTGGGCCTGGCGAGGGGCAAGAAGTCCTTCGATCATCGGCGTGACATCGCGGAGCGGGACGCGCGGCGCGACCTTGACCGCGACTTGGCTGACGTGCGACGGGGCCGCTGAGGACGCTGGGGGCCCGACCGGGCCGCCGGCTGGTATCATGGCGGGTCCGTGGGGATGCGTGGTCTCGACAGGGCCCGAACCCCGAGGAACGCGAGCCGAGGTGCCGTCAGGCCTCGTAAAACAGGCGGCAAAACGAAGTAACTGGCAACCGCCAGCCTGCTCTCGCCTACGCGGCCTAAGGCCGCCAAGTGAGCGTGGAAGCAGCCTCCTCCTCGCGGGCTGTGGAAGCGTCATCTAGCGAGGATGCGCTCCGGGTCAGCGTCGCGTAGCCCGGAGTCAAGCCCGCAAGGGGACGCGACTGGATCTCAGGTCACGGTGCCGATGCCGGGGCAGGGGATCGAGGACAAACCATCGGACACGCTCGTAGTGGGCCTCGGCAGATGGTTCTGGACGGGGAGTTCGACTCTCCCCCATCTCCACCACCTCGATGATCACACGACCCCGCCCTGGTGGACGGGGTCGTTCGTCGTATCAGACGGGCAGGACGACCACGCGGCGCATCGGCTCCTCACCGATCGACTGGGTGGCGATGCCCTCCACGTCGCGCAGGGCGATGTGGATCCAGCGGCGCTCGAGCGCGGACATGGGCTCCAGCTGGAGCATCTGCCCGGTCTCGCGGACATGCTCGGCGGCGCGGGTGGCGACCTCCACGACCTGGCGCTCGCGCCGGCCGCGGTAGTCCTCGACGTCCACCAGGACGCGCGTCCAGGTGCCCATGCGGCGCGACAGCATGAGGTTGACGAGGTGTTGCAGCGCAGAAAGACGCTCGCCCTTGCGGCCGATGAGCGCGCCCAATGCCTCCTGCTCGCCGTCATCGGCGCCGTAGACGGTGATGCGGGCGGTGGCGCCCTGGCTGACCTCGACGCGGGCCTGATAGCCCATCAGCTCGACGAGCTGCTCGAGGATCTCGCGGCCGGCGGCCAGAGCCTCCGGCGAGGCTTCCACGTCCGGCGAGGGCTCGCGGCGAGGCGCGGCACTGCTGGCGGCCACGGCCGCGGCGAGCACCTCCGTGGTCTCGCTGCTGACGTGGCTCGGCTCGCGAGGAGGACCGACGCGGTCGTGGCGGCGCGGTCCGCGGTCGGGACCGTCGTCGCGCGACCCACCGCGGCTGGCCCGCTCTTCACGCCGGTCGTCACGGCGGGGACGCGGCTCACGTGGCCCCTCGTCGCGGGGGCGGGCCGGGGGCGGGGGAGTCGGGAGGGCGGCCGCCGCCTCCTTCTTGGGGGCCGACCCGCCGAGCGCCGAGCGTGGAGCGGCGATGATGCGGGCGGGCTCAGCACCCATGCCCAGCACGCCGCGACTGCCCTGCGTCAGGATCTCGAAGTCAAGATCCTGGAGGCCTGCCACGCCGAAGGCCTCGCGCGCGTTGCGAATGGCCTCCTCGACGGTCTTGCCCGTGAACTCCTGGTATTCGCTCATCGACGTCTCCCTCGCCGGCTGCTGCGTCGCCTGGCCGGCCTGATGGTGCCCGCTGCGCTGTCACTGGCAGAGCGCTGGGTGGTCTGGGTCGAAGGGCCGCTGCTGCTTGTGGTGGCGGACGGCGCCTTGGGTACCGGCATCCTCACCGGGAAGCGTGGCGTGTGGTCCACGGCGAAGCGTGGGGTCCAACCGAAGAGCGGGAACAGCCCGCCGTAGCCGTTGATGAGGAACTGCTGGATGATGCTGAAGATGGTCGTGGTGATCCAGTAGATGAAGAGGCCGGCTGGCAGGATGCCACCGTAAAGCAGCGAGAACAGCGGCAGGAACAGGAACATGCGCTGTTGCGTGCGCTGCTGCGGGTCGTCGCTGGGGGTCGTCATCATGCGCGTCTGGACGAGCTGCAGGAGCGATGAGGCCAGGGCCAGGAGCGAGAGCCCGAAGCCAAAGATGACGTAGACGAAGATCTCCGGAGCGTTGGCCGGCAGACCGCCGGGGTAGCCCGGGATGATGGAGCCATCGCCCACCAGGGTCGGCAGCCAGGCCAGCCAGGGGATGTCCGGGTTGATGCACGGCGCTGAGAGGTCCGTCGTGGACTGACAGGTGACGTTGACGAGGGTGATGCCGAAGGGGGACAGCATCGAGCTGATGTCCGGCGCCGTGAGGCCCTGGCTGAAGACCTGGTACATGGGCATCAGCAGGACCAGCTGGAGCAGCGACGGCAGGCAGCCCGAGGCGGGATTGACGCCGCGGTCCTTGTAGAGCTGCATCTGCTCCGCCGAGATGCGCGCCCGGTCGCCCTTGTACTTCGTTTGGATGGCGCGCAGCTCCGGCTGCAGCATCTGCATGCGCCGCTGCGACACGATCTGGGCGCGGAAGACCGGGATGAGCAGGATGCGGATGAGGATCGTCAGCAGGACGATGGCGATGCCGATGTCGCCGGTGATGCTGTAGAAGAAGGCCAGCCCCAGGAAGATGACCTGGAAGATGGGTGTGAAGACCCAGGCCAGGAGCGCCAGGGGGTCGGCACCCGCGGGCTGGGCCGGGCAGAGGTTCGGAGGCGGGGCGTCGGGGTCACGCGTGGCCCCGGGCTCCGGGGCGTAGGGGTCGGGACAGGGTTCCTGGGCCGAGTGTGCGCCCGACGCCAGCGAGGGCGCGGGCGAGGGGCCGAGCACCGCCTCGGGTGATGGACCGGGCGGGACGGCCGCCTTGGGGGAGGCGTCAGGCGACCCGAGTGGCGCCGTCGATGTCGTCACCACAGGAGAGCCGGCTGGAGACGGGCCGGGCGTCGGGTTCGCGGCCGGGGTCGTCACGACAGCGGCGGGCGACGGTGCCGCGCTGGGGTCCTGGGCGAGCACTGGTGCCACGACCATGCTGATGGCCATGAGGGCGATGGACACGGCGGTCAGCAGATCGATGGCGAGGAGCTGGAAGGGCGCCCTGAGCGCCGAGCGACGGAGCATCACTTCACCGGGTCGTAGCCGCCGGGCCGCCACGGTCCACAGCTGGCGATGCGCCTGGCACCCATCCAGCTGCCGCGCAGCAGGCCGTACTTGGCGATGGCCTGCTCGGTGTACTGCGAGCAGGAGGGCTCGTAGCGGCAGGAGCCCGCGAAGAGCGGGGAGAGGGTCCGCCGGTACACGTGGATGAGGCCGATGCCCGCGCGCCCGGGCAGGCTGCCGAGCCTGGTCACGAGGGCGTCACCGAGGGTCCGTGCACCGAAGCGAGGAGGTGCTCCAGCGCGGCGCGCAGTTCATCGAAGGACGCAGACGCACTGCCGGGCCGGGCGACCACGAGGATGTCCCACCCCTGGGCGACCCCCGGCGGGGCAGCGCGCAGGATCTCCCGGATGCGCCGGCGCAGGCGATTGCGCACGACGGCGCCGCCCAGGCGCCGTCCCGTCGAGATGCCGTAGCGGTCGTGCTGCTGGGAATTGGCGACGTAGTGCACGACCAGCAGGCGATCCGCGCGGGTGCGTCCGCGCGCGCCGAGGCGGGCGAAGTCCTCCCGGGACCGAAGCATCGGCACCGTCCCCCGTGGGGTCTGCCGGACGTCAGGCGCTGAGCTTCTTGCGGCCACGCGCGCGCCGGGCGGCGAGCACGTTGCGGCCGCCCCTGGTCTTCATGCGCGCGCGGAAGCCATGCTCCCGGGCGCGGTGGCGCTTCTTGGGCTGGTAGGTCTGCTTGGTCACTGGGGCTGGGCTCCTCTGGGCAAGCGGTCGGGTGACTCGATGGGACCGGCTCGCCCCTGCGGATGGGAACGGTGCGTGCATCGATCGGTCGGCAGCAGCCGTCCGACGCGACGCAAGGCGTTGTGCTCGGCGGATTATACGCGACAGGTCTGCGCCCCCGGTGCCGTTGGCATGGAACCCCTGTGGGGGTCGGATGATCTCGGCCCGCGAGATGGTCGGGGTCGTGTCCGCGGGCGCCCGCGGCGCCCGGCTGGCGATACTCCCCGATCCGTGCCCAGATACCCCAGGGGAGTATGTCGTGTCGGCGTTGCGGAGGAGCGGAAGGCGGTGCTAACGTATGCCGCCCCGGCGCCCTTCGGAGCGCCCGGGTGCCCAGGGTGGAGGCCACGGGACGACGACCGCAACCGGGGTCGAGAGAGGCCTTCGGGAGGTCAAGCGCGCTGGTCAAGAGTGCCGGGAGGCATCACTCACGGGCGCGGTAGCTGTGCGCAGTACGGGTCACGTTGCCATCGATGGACGCGAAACAGGTCTGGCGAGCCGCCCTCGGTGAGCTCCAGGTGTCGCTGTCCCCGGCCAACTACGAGACGTGGCTCAAGGACACCACCCTCGTCGATGTCGACGGGGACCGCTTCTGCGTCGCAGCACCCAACGGCTTCGCCAAGGACTGGCTGGAGAACCGCTACCGCTCCCTGATCGCCCAGACCCTGGCCCGCATCGTGGGCTACAGCGTCAACGTCGAGTTCGAGGTGCGCGAGGGAGCGCCCCAGGCGGCTGGCGAGGAGCGGCCGGCGGAGAGCGCCCCGGCCACGGCCAGCCCCAGGGTCCGCGTCGAGCCCGGTCGGGTCGGAGGCGAGGGAGGTGGCGTGAACCTCAACTCGCGCTACACGTTCCGCACCTTCATCGTGGGGTCCGCCAACCGCCTCGCCCACGCCGCCAGCCTGTCGGTGGCGGAGCGCCCCGGCGAGGCCTACAACCCGCTCTTCCTGTACGGCGGTGTGGGACTCGGCAAGACCCATCTCATGCACGCCGTCGGCAACGCCGTGGTCGCCCGCTTCCCGCGCAAGCGCGTCGTCTACGCCACCAGCGAGAAGTTCACCAACGACTTCATCACGAGCATCCAGCAGGGGCGCATCGACGACTTCCGCGCCCGCTACCGCAAGATCGACCTGCTGCTCATCGACGACATCCAGTTCATCGCCGACAAGGAGCGCACCCAGGAGGAGTTCTTCCACACCTTCAACGCCATCCACGAGGACGGCAAGCAGATCGTGCTCTCCAGCGACCGGCCACCCAAGCAGATCACGACGCTGGAGGAACGCCTGCGGAGCCGCTTCGAGTGGGGGCTCATCGCCGACCTCACGGCCCCGGACCTGGAGACCCGCATCGCCATCCTGCGCACCAAGTCGGAAGAGCAGGGCGTGCGCGTCGGGCCGGAGGCGCTCGAGTTCATCGCCCGCAAGGTGGTCTCCAACATCCGCGAGCTGGAGGGCGCCCTCAACCGCATCGTCGCCTACGCCAGCATGCAGGGCATGCCCATCAGCGTCGATCTCGCCCAGGCTGTGCTCTCCAACGTGCTCTACAGCCCGCGCAAGCGTGCCGTCACCCCGGAACGGATCGCCGCGGCCGTCTCCGACTACTACGACGTGGACCTCGAGGCCCTGCGCGGCCAGAAGCGCGATCGGGCGATCGTGGTGCCGCGCCAGATCGCCATGTACCTCATGCGCGAGGAGACGGATGTCTCGCTCCTGCGCATCGGGGCGGAGCTCGGCGGCCGTGATCACTCGACCGTGCTGCACGCCTGCCGGAAGATCGACCAGGAGGCGGCGCGCAACGAGGAGCTGCGCCGCGAGCTGGCCGCCGTCCGGGAGGCCATCTACTCCGAGCCCTAGGCTCGCAGCGGCGGACCCGCACCGTCAGCTTCGGAGCGCTCGCGGCACGCCCTCGGCTGGCGCGCGGGGAGGCGCGCCCTGACAGCCCCGTGCCTCTCCTCCGGGTCGGGCCGTGGACCACTGGTGGACAGACGGCCCCGCGACGCGTGGCGCAGGGCCCTCCGCGAGTGGGCTGCCGGGGCGTGGCGGTGGGCCGCTTGTGGGCGGTTCGGGCTCTCGTCCACAGGTGGGCGCAGGTCGCGCACCCTCGAACCACCGGCCGTCCGCCGGGCCGGGAGGCCTGCGCCACGCTCAGCCCGCGCCGGGGTGAGGCAAGTTCTCCGCACAATCCACACCATGAAGAAGGTGATGAGATGAGAAGATTAGATTCACCCGTGTCCATTCCGCAGGGAGCGCATCGCTCGTGAAGCTGTCCTTGATGCAGGAGAACCTGGCTCGGGGCCTGTCCCTCGTCAGCCGGGCCGTGAGCAGCCGGGCCACGTTGCCCGTCCTCTCCAATGTCCTTCTCAAGACCCAGGATGGCGGCCTTCGCCTGACGGCCACCAACCTGGAGATCGGGATCTCCGCGTGGGTGCCCGGCAAGATCGAGACGGACGGAGCCATGACCGTTCCGGCGCGCCTGCTGACAGACGTCGTCGGCGGCCTGCCGGCCGGTGAGCGCGTCGATCTCCAGATGGAGAAGGACAACACGCTCCTCATGCGTGCTGGCACCTACCGGACCCACCTGCGAGGCATCGAGGCGGAGGAGTTCCCCGTCATCCCCAACGCCGGTGAGCGACCCACCACGCAGGTCAGTCAGCGCTCCCTCCGCCGCGCCCTGGGCGAGGTCGCCTTCGCGGCGGCAGCCGACGAGGCACGTCCCATCCTGACGGGCGTCCTGACGCGTTTCGCCGGGGACATCCTGACCCTTGCGGCTGCGGACAACTACCGTATCGCCGTCAAGACGCTGAGTCTCCTGCGGTCCGTCGAGGAGACGAGCGTGGTCATCCCGGCCCGCTCGTACGTGGAGCTCATGCGCGTCCTCGGGGACACCGAGGACCCGGTGGATGTCATCATCGCCCCGGCCAAGAGCCAGGTCATCTTCAAGGTCGATACGACCGAGGTGGTGAGCCGCCTGATCGACGGCCAGTTCCCCAACTACCAGTCGGTCCTTCCGACCTCCCACAGCACGCGAGCCCTGGTCGATCGCGACGACCTGCTCAAGGCCGTTCGCCTCTCGGCGCTCATCGCCTCATCAGCCGCCAACGTGGTCCGCCTCGGCTTCGGCGAGGAGGAGGACCCCTCCTCGGTCAGCGTGGCCGCCGCCGCGGACATCGGCGACGCGGAGGGCCGGGTCCAGGTCCAACTCGAAGGCGACCCCGTGACCATCGCCTTCAACGCCCGCTATCTCGTCGAGGCGCTCCAGAACCTCGATGCCGAGCAGCTCGCCATCGAGCTCAGCGGCCCCCTCTCCCCAGGCGTGTTGAAGCCCGTGGACGACCCCGCCTACGTGCACGTCATCATGCCGGTGCGCACGCCGTCCTGAGCCCGACCGCGGCGACGCAAGCCTGCCGCCCCGCACAGAGCTCCCTCGTCGAGCCAGGGCGGACCGGGTGACCGGATGCCCGTCCTGACGCTCGCGCTGACCGACTTCCGAAGCTATCGTCAGCTCGACATCGAGCTGCTCGCGGGGCCGCACGTCATCGTCGGTCGCAACGCCGCCGGCAAGACGAACCTGGTCGAATCGCTCGCGCTGCTCTCGTCCGGCCACTCGCACCGCGGCGGCGCCGACACGGACATGGTGCGCTGGGGCAGCGACTTCGCGCGGGTGGGGGCTACCGTCGAGAGCGGCGGCCGCATCGAAGAGCTGGAGGTCGTCATCCTGACCACCGCGACCGGCGGCGGGGGGCGCAAGCGCGTCAGGGTCAACGGCGTCAATCGGCGAGCCGGGGCCCTGGCCGCGATCCTGCGCACGGTCCTCTTCGCGCCGGAAGACATGCTGCTCGTGAGCGGCCCCCCATCGCTGCGTCGAAACCTGCTCGACGACCTGGTGACGCAACAGGAGGTGACGGCTGCGACCACGCAGGCGACCTACGCCCGCGCGCTCACCCAGAGGAACTCACTCCTGAAGCGTATCCGCGAAGAGACCGCCGGACGGGCCGAGCTGGCCTACTGGGACGGCGTCCTCTGCGAGAGCGGCGGACACATCCTCGACTGGCGCCAGGCGGCCCTTGCGGCCCTTGCGGAGCCACTCTCCGAGGCACACCGGGAGATCGCGCCAGGGGAACCGCCCGTCGGCCTGCGCTACGTCTCCAGCACGCTGCGCCACGCGACCGAGGGCTGGGAGGAGGCGCTTCGCCGGCGACTGCACGAGACTGCCGACAAGGAGGTCTGGAACGGAGCCACCCTCGTGGGCCCGCACCGCGACGACATCGCCTTCGAGGCCGCCGGCCGTGACTACGCGCTCTTCGCCTCCCGGGGCCAGCAGCGCACCGCCATCCTCGCCCTCAAGCTGGCAGAGCTCGAGATCCTCACCCGCGTGGACGGCCGCCCTCCGCTCCTGCTCCTTGACGACGTCTTCAGCGAGCTCGACCCCGAACGCCGCGCCCACCTGGTCAGGCGCATCGGGAGCCTGCCCCAGGCTGTCGTGACGACGACCACGCCCGACGACCTGGACCCGGCGCTCGTGGCGGCCTCCTGCCTCTGGCAGGTCGAGCCGGGCGTCGCCCGGGCGGTGTCTCGTCCGGCACCCCAGCCCACGATCGACCTCGCCCGCCCACCAGGCTTGGTCGACACCAGCCAGCACGACCCGCGGCCGGCTGACGATCACTCCGGGACCCCGTGAGACCGTCGCGACGACGTCCCCCGCAGCGCATCGGGGAACTGCTGCCAGGCCTGGCCTCCCGGCTCGGTCTCGAAGATGAGCTGCGAGCCGCCTCCGCCATGTCCAGCTGGCGGCGCGTCGTCGAGGCCCACGCCCCCGCGGCCGGGCCGTCGGACATCATCGAGCTGCGGCCGCCGGCACTGGTGGTCTCAGCCGCCGACGCGGCCGGGGGCCAGGAGCTGCGCCTCTGCTCGGCGACGCTGCTGGAGGCCTTCGCCCAGGCGCCCGGCGGCACTCGCCTCCTGGAGCTCACGGTGGTCGTGCGCCCCCCGCGCCCGGGGCCTTCGACCGCGCGCCCGGGGCCTTCGGGGCGGCCGCGCTAGACTGGACTGCCCATGGCCAGCCGACTCGAGATCACGCACGGCCTGAGCGCCGAGCGGGACCGTCTCCCGACGTCGAGCGACACCCTCAGCGTCACACGCCCTACCACCGGCTCCAAGACCCGCACCAAGGGCGTGCTCTTCATCGTTGCCGGCTCGTCGGCGCCGGGACCCCGCGTCCGAGAGGCGACGGCGCTCGTGGCCGAGACCATCCGGCACGAGTACTACTACGACGAATCCGCCGGCGTGGCGGCCTGCCTCGAACGGGCGGTGCGCAACGCGGACCGGCGCCTGCGCGGCGCTCGCGAGGGCGCGGGCCTGGTGCCCGGTTCGATCGGCGTGGCCGCGGCCGTCGTCCGCAACGACGAGCTCTACCTGGCCACGGTCGGACCGGTCGAGGCCTATCTCCTGCGCGGAGCCCGGCTCCTGGTCCCCGACCGCAGCGCTCCCGGCGGACTGCCCCTGGACGACAGTCGCCCGGTGGAGGTCTGGCGGGGTGAGCTGGACGTTGGCGACGCCCTCCTGCTGGTGTCGCGCAACGTGATCGAGACCGTGGGCACGGAGGAGCTGAAGTCGGCGGCCCTGACCCTGCACCCGCAGGCCGCGGCCGATCACCTCCACCACCTCTTCGTCGCCATGGGTGGCGAGGGCTCCGACGGCGTCATCGTGGTGGAGGCCAGCGAGCAGACGCGCACCCACCGCCGGGTCAGCGCGAGCGGTGCGGCCGTTGCGGACGACGACCTCCGGGGGGCGACCCCACCGCTCGTGGGGGCCTCCGCGGCCGGCACGGGCCCCGGCGCCTGGCTGGTCGCGCTGCGCGATCGTGCCTGGGAGGCCATGCCGCGCCGCCAACCGCGCCCAGGGCAGGTGCGGCCACAGGCTTCCCGGGCGGAGACGCAGCGGCGGGCGGCAGTGGGCGCCCTCGCCATCGTGGCCGTCGTCTTCCTCCTGGGGCTGGCTGTCGTCCTCGTGCCCCGGGGCGGTGACTCCGGCCGCATCGAGCAGGTGGCAAGCGGCGACTCCGCGCTGTCCGTGGCGCTCGACCGCACGGACCGCGCTGACAACCTCGTGGCCACTGAACCGGATGCAGCCCTGGACTATTACCGCGAGGCGTGGGCCGAGGTCGTCCGGGCCCGCAACACCGGCCTCTCGGCCCCCGCCCTGGACGAGCTGGAGCGGCGTGTTCGCGCCGGGCTGGACGGCCTCTACCGGGCGCGCACGCCGGTGACCCGGCGGATCGCGAACCTGCCCGAGGGCAGCGACCCGGTGGGACTGGTGGAGGACCTGCGCGGCGGGGCCTACTACATCGACCGAGCCTCGTCCGTCGTGTCCCGCGTCAACGCGTCCACGGGCCGGTCGGCCACCGTCGTCCACGAGGGCGACACCCCCGCGGCGGGCGGCAACTCGACCATCGGCCGGCCCGTCCAGATCGAGGCTGGCGGCCCCGACATCGTGGTGGTCGATGACCAGGCGCGGCCGTGGCGATGGCGGCCCTCCAACTCGGCGGGCGCCGGAACGCTCAACCGCCTCACGCTGCAGGGCGTCCCGACCTTTGGCGAGGACCATGGCGACGTGGCCGCCTACTCGCCCTCCACGGGCGGCTACCGGCTCTACGTCGCCGAGCCCTCGCGCAACCAGATCATGCGCTACCAGCAGACGCTCGACGGCAGCGCCTTCTCGCCGCCCTCGTCCTACCTCGCGACACCCAGCGCGGAGGTCGCCGACTTCGGCCAGATCTACGTCGACTTCGACGTCTATGCCCTGCTCGACAACACGCTGCGGCGCTACCGGCTCGAGAAATACGACGGTGGCTTCGCCCTCGACGACCCGCCCGACGCGGGTGACATCCGACCGGGCCACGACTACCAGCTGGTGGCCGGATCGGGCAGCGCTGCGACGGGCGGGCGGGCGTACCTGTACGACGCGCTCCACGGCCGCGTGGTGGGCTTCGCGAAGGCGGACGGCGCCTACATCGGCCAGTGGGCGCCGGGCACGGACGAGCAGCCCATGACGGACGTGCGGGGCATGTATGTCATCCCCGGCAAGGTCACCAAGAAGCAGCGCGAGCCGGACACGCTCGTGTGGATCACGCCGGAGGGCATCTACTCGTCCGTCCTGACCGCCGCCGAGGTCGCCCAGGGCGAGGGCTGACCCCTGCCGGGGCCACAGGGGTCCCGACGACCCCCGGGCGGCCGCTAGAATCGACCCCATGCCCCAGGGGATGCGGGAGATGGTCGTCGACTCGGTGCGCGTGCACACGCTCTCCACCCAGCACGTGGTCATCCTGCGCGAGGCGAGCGGCGAGCGATACCTGCCCATCTGGATCGGCAGCTGGGAGGCGCAGGCCATCGCCATGCGCCTGCAGGGCGTGGAGGCGGAGCGCCCCCTGACCCACGACCTGCTGGCGAATGTGCTCGACGAGCTCGGGGTCGCCGTGCGTCGCATCGTCGTCTCCGACCTCGCCGACGAGACCTACCGCGCTCGCATCATCCTGGCCCGGGCGGAGGCCGAGATCGACGTCGATGCGCGCCCCAGCGACGCGATCGCCCTGGCCGTGCGCGTGGCGGCACCGATCTTCGCGACCGACGCCGTGCTCGACCGGGCCGCCGTGATCCCCGAAGCCGACGAGGAGGAGCGCCTCAGCGTCTTCCGCGACTTCGTCAACTCCCTGGGCACCGACCTCGACCCGCCGGCGGGCGAGGGCGGGGCCGCGGGCGGCCCCTTCGACGTGCCGCTCGACGACCGGCCGCGAGATGATCGGCCACCTGGCGAACGCCGCCCGGGAGGCGGAACGCCGAGCTGACAGCGGGTCAGTCAGCCAGCGCCTCGTCTGGCAAGATGGCCGCCCCGCGCCGCAGCGCCCGCTGCCGGTCAGCCCAGAGGCGCAGGCGCAGGGCCCAGAAGTCGCGCACGGCCAGGGCCACCACGCGCGGGTCGGCGCCGGAGGCTCGCCCGGCCGTGCGCGGGTAGTGGGGCACGCCCTGCTCCACGATGCGCCCACCCTGCCGGCCGATCTTGATGAGCAGCTCCGCTGACAGGAAGGCGCCACCCGACTCCACGCGCACGCCTTCCAGTGCGCTTCGCCGGAAGAGCTTGCAGGCGCAGTCGGGATCGCGCACGGCCAGCCCGAAGAAGAGGCGCAGGCAGGCCCGATAGACGCGCGCGTAGGCTAGCCGGAGGGGTGGATCGGCACGGCGGATGCGATAGCCGACGACGACGTCGGCCGCCGAGGCGGAGGCCTGGTCGTCCGCAAGGCGCCGCAGCAGGGAGGCCAGGTCGGCGACGCGGAACTGGCGGTCGCCGTCGGTGAAGCACACCAGCGGGAAGCGCGCCGCCGCCAGCCCGGAGCGGACCGCGGCGCCATACCCACGGTTGACGGCGTGGTGGACGACGCGCACGACCCCGGGGTGTTCGGCTGCCAGGCGGTCGGCGATCTGGGCGGTGCCATCACGACTGCCGTCGTCGACGCAGATGACCTCGAAGCGATCGGCCATGGCGGGCAACTCATGGAGCGCCTCTCTCACCAGCCCCTCGACGTTCTCCGCCTCGTCGTGGGCCGGGAAGAAGTACGACAGTTCAGGTACGCGCACGACGGGCGCGAGGGTGGCACCAGGCCCGGGAGCGTCGGTCATCGCGTTCGGCACGCCCACATCCTAGGCGCCGTCGTCTCATCCTTCCGGGCGTGCGCTCGCCTCAGCCTCAGGGCGGCGCCCGATCACGCGGTGGAGCTCGCCCGGGCTGGGTACCCCTGCGACGCGCTCCAGATCGTAGCGCTCCGCCAGGGCCGGCAGGTCGCGGTCGAGGCGGATGACGTAGACGGGGCCGCGCTCCAGGAAGTGGTCGATGGCCCCCTCGGCGGTGCCAAGGCCTGCCTCACGGATGTCGTGGTCGTCCACGATGACGATGTCCGGCCGGCGCCCCTCCACCCAGCGGGCGTACCACAGGGGCGTCGAGTAGGACCACCACGAGACGACCGTGGCGCCCCGCGGCAGGGCGGCCAGGGTCGCCTCCAGCCAGTCACGCCCATAGGTCTCGTCGGAGGCGTCGGCCGCAGCTCGCCGATCCGGCAGGGCGGCCATGCTCACCACCAGCAGGGCGGCCACGAGCGCGAGCGGCACGATCCGCGCTGCTCGCCCCGGGGGACTGCCCGCGGCAGGGCGGGTGGCGGTTTCGGCGACGCTCATCGCCGCGCCCCGCGAGTCCGTGGCGGCGTCCACCTGGTCCGGTGTCACGCCGGGTCGCTGGCGACCGGTCGGCGTCGCGGTCAGCAGGGCCAACAAGGCGTCCCAGGCGACATCGGCGGCCAGGGCCACCCAGGTCGCCGCCGCCAGCAGGGGTACCAGGTCGTAGCGCTCGATGGCGGCATTGGGGTAGCTGATGGCGAAGACCCACGTGCAGGCGAACCAGAGGCCGGTCAGGACGACCAGGCGCGGATGTCGCCACGCGCCGAGAACGGCCCCGGCCGGCACGAGGACGGCCAGCAACCCGAGGTTGCGGACCACGACGTCCCAGGCCCCGGCCACGATGTCCGCCAGGGGCGGCAAGCCGCCCACGGAGCCCTGGAACTGCTGCCCGAGCACGAGATACCAGAAGCCTTGCCACGTCTCCGCGTCGGCGTAGTCCAGAGGCGGGTCCATCGCCGAGCGCAGCGGCAGGTAGGCGTAGGTCACCGCGATGGTCAGGGCCAGCACCGCAAGGCAGGCCAGGACGAGCCGCCACTGGCGCCACAGGATGCGTGGCGCCACGAGCAGCACGAAGGCGGCGATGCCGGGCGCCAGGAGCAGGGTCAGCGCGTGGTTGCCCAACGCCAGCCCGTAGACGAGGGCAGCCGCCACGAGCCACCAGCCCGCCCGCCGGTCGTCGCGCAGCTGGCGCTCCTGCCAGCAGGCCAGGAGGACCAGAAGGATGGCCGCCAGCAGGGCGTGCAGGGCATGCGCATCGGCACGCGTCGAGAGGCGCCAGGCGACGGGTGTCCCGGCGAAGACGATGCCAGCCAGGACACCCAGCGGCCACCGCCGCGTCGCCTGCACCACGCGGACCGAGAGGAGGGCGGCCGCCCCGGCCATGAGGAAGGCGGAGAGCAGGTTGGCCCGGAACGCCTCGTTACCGAATGGCTGCAGGACGACCGAGGCCAGCCAGGCCAACAAGGTGTAGGTCGGGTAGCCGGTGGGGTGGGCGATGCCCAGCACCGGCCCGATGGCCTGGAACTCGGCCGTGTCCCAGGTACCCAGGTCGGGCATCAGCGTGGGCAGGTAGAGCACCAGGGCGATGCCCGCCACGAGGCCGAAGGCCAGCCACATCTGACCCCTGGTCGCGGAGCCCCGCCCAGAGCGCTCCGGGACCGCCGCACCGCCGGAGACCGCACTGCCTGCGGCGGTCGCATCGCCCGTCATCGTGGCATCGTCTCGAACCGCTGCCCCGTGCCTCGCGGTCACCACCCCAGCGCCACGCCCCAGTGAACTCCCCACGCGTTGACGGCCACGGAGAGCCCCACGAGGCCCAGGCTGATGGCACCCACGCCGAGCCGGGCGATGCCCAGCGCCACGAGGATGGCGGCGAATGGCGCGAAGTCGTTGCTGAAGCGATAGCCGAACTGGACCCAGCCCTGGCTGAAGTGCATGAGGTCGATGAGGGCGATCGAGAGCACCGCCAGGGCGCTGCCGGCCACGATGCGTCGGCGCCACGAGCGCCACAACGCTGGCAGCGCCAGCAGGTAGGCCGGGCTCGTGAGCAGGATGCTCATGCCCATCGGGTCGGGGCGGAGCAGCGGGCAGTCCCGATCGAGGAGCGCCCTGACGTCCAGGGGGCGACCCGCGCAGGCGGGGTCATCCAGCAGCGGCCGCTCCGGGGGCCAGGCCAGCAGGACGCTGGCGTTCTGCGGGATGTAGCGCGGATCCTCGATGCCCCAGGCCTCGTTGACCATCTCCGGGTGCGGCCGGTACTCGACGCGGTAGAGGTGCTCGTAGGCGGGGTGGAAGAGGTGGCCCGTGGTGGCCACGTTGTAGAGCAGCAACAGGATCACGGGCACGAGGGCCCCGGCCCCGGCCGCCAGGCCGCGCCGCAGCCACGTGCCCCCGCCACCGACGAAGACGAAGAAGGGCGCGCCGAAGAGCGTCGTCAGCCGCGCCAGCCCAGCGGTCCCGAAGAGCACCCCTGCGCCGAGTTGCCGTCCAAACCCGCGTCCGCCGCTGGCGACCGGCCGGGCGACCGCCGCCCCCACGCTCGCGGTGTGATCGGACCATGCCCGGACCCTCGCGCGAACGGCCGCGCGGTCGGCCCGCACGGCCACACTGATAGCCAGGAAGAGGAAGGTGGAGGCCACCACGTGGGCCAGGAACCAGGTCGTGCCCAGCATGGCCGCGTACCAGGCCACCGTGCCGAAGCCGTAGAACAGCGCGCCAAGCAAGGCTGCCGATCGCCGCGGCGTGACGCCCAGCAGCATGACCCAGCAGAGCGCCACGTTGAGCGCGCCGAGCACGGCCGCGACCGCGGCGCCGTTGGTCCCCAGCCCGAAGACCGCCACGAGGGGCAGCAGCAGCAAGGCGGGCAGGGGAGGGAACGGGATCTGCGCCAGGCCCTCGGCCACGGGCAGCACGTCCTGGAAGTAGTCGTTCTGGTACGGGCCTTCCGAGACCGGGTAGGCGATCTCGGCGCGCCCGTGCAGGAAGGCATCGGCCTGCCACACGAAGTGGTCGTAGACACCCCCGCGGTCCGGGTTGGAGCCGATGTAGACGACGAGTGCCAGGAGAAAGAGTGCCACCCCCACCCAGGCAGGCTCGATCCGCTGGAGGGCGGCTTCCAGACGACCTGGGCGTGCCGCCTCCTCATCGGGCGCCAGGGACCGGTCGTCCGCGTCAGGGGGACGGGCCGAGCCCGTTGATATACTCGCGCTCACCTCATCGCTCTTTCCCCAGGAGGCAGGACGTCGCCGGTGACATCGACCCTTGCGCAGGGGGTCGGCCGCAGCCCCGGGGAGTCGGTCCGCCCCCTCCGAGCGCTCGCCGTGAGCCCTGCGCTCCTCGTCCTCTTGCTCGGCGGGCTGGCACTGCGACTAACTATCGCATACGTGCTCTTCCCGTCCTCCGGCTTCGAGACGGACCTGGCCACGTACGCCTCCTGGGCCCTGACGCTGGCCGACCACGGGCCCGCGGGCTTCTATGCCAACGCGGGCTTCGCTGACTACCCTCCCGCCTACCTCTACCTCCTCTGGCCCATCGGCCTGTTGGCTCGCCAGGCGGCCGACCCGGCCACCATGGCCGCGGAACTGCTCAAGCTGCCGCCGATCCTGCTGGACCTGGCCGTGGGCTACACCATCTACCGGCTGGTGCTGGGCTGGGCGTGGCCCAGCCGACGCGCGGAGGCCATGGCTCTTGCGGCCGCGGCCCTCTACGTCTTCAACCCGGTTTCGTTCTACGACTCCGCGCTCTGGGGCCAGAGTGACGCCGCCGGCGCCCTGGTCCTCCTGCTGGGCGTCGCGGCGCTCATCCGCGGCAACAGCGAGGGCGCCGCTGCGCTGGCCGCAGCCGCCGCGCTGGTCAAGCCGCAGTTCGGCGTGGTGCTCGTGCCGCTGGTGCTCTTCGTGCTCGTCAAGCGCCACCTCATCCGGGTGGGCTCGGGGCCGCGTCACCCGCCCTGGGGCCCGCGCCCGCTGGCCGCACGGCTGGCCCGACAGCAGGGGCCCCTGCGCCTGCTGACCTCGGCCCTGGCGGCCGGGGCGGCCTTCTTCGTGTTGGCCCTGCCCTTCGGCATGGGCCCGCTCGAGTACCTGGAGCGGATGTTCAGCACGGCCGGCGGGTACGGCTACCTGAGCGTCAATGCCTTCAACGCCTGGGCTCTCGTCGGTTCGGGCGGCACACCGCCCCTGGCCGGATCACTGGCCTGGTCGGACGACACGGTGCCGCTGCTCGGACCCCTGCCGGGTGTCGCCATCGGGGCGGCGCTCCTCGTGGCCGGCTTCCTGTGGGGCACCGTCCGAGGGGCCGTCCGTGACGACCGCTGGACGCTCCTCGTGGCCGTCACCTTCCTGGCCGTGGCCTTCTTCGTGCTGCCCACGCGCGTCCACGAGCGCTACATCTTCCCGGCCGTGGCGTTGCTGCCGCTCCTGGCCGTCGTCTCCGGGCGCTGGGCCGTGGCACTGCTCCTGCTGAGCGTGGGCGCCTTCATCAACCTGCACGCCATCCTGACCCTGCCGCTGTACGGCACGGACGACATCACGAGCCTTCCGTTCGGCGAGTGGTTCAGGAGCGGCCCGCTCGTCGCCACCTCGGCGCTGCTGCAGACGGGGGTCGGCCTCTGGGCGGCCTGGCAGCTGCGCCCCTCGCTGCGCAGCAGCCCGGACGGCTTCGATGACGAGTCGCGCTCCCGCCCGTCGACGCCGGGTCCGTCGGACCAGCCGTGGCCCGTCGTGGGCGCGGCCCAACAGTGGGCGGATCCCGCCCGCGGGGGGGCAGCCCCGGCAGCCCCGGCGTTCCTGGTGGCCCCCACGGCCCCCGCCGGGGATGCGGATGACTCGGGCTGGGTGCGAGGGCCGGGCGTCGTGGACTGGCTCGTGCACCGGCTCTCTCGACCCTCCATCCGCGCTGACCGACGCGCCTCGCTGGCCGGCGAGCCAGGCGGCCGCCTGGACCGGACGGACCTGCTGATCGTGGCTGGCCTGGTCCTGGTCGCGGTCCTGGTCCGCGGCTACCGCCTCGAGCAGCCGGTGGGCATGTACTTCGACGAGGTCTATCACGCCCGCACCGCGACCGAGTTCCTACAGGACTGGGAGTACGGACAGCCCCACGCCATCTACGAGTTCACCCACCCTCACCTGGCCAAGTACGCCATGGCCTGGGGCATCCGGCTGGCCGGTGGCAACGAGGTCACCGGCGGGGCACGCCTGGATGGCCCTGTCCTCGACGCGGTCATCGAGCGGGCCTGGTCCCCCTCCGGCGGGACGTCGGCGAGCGCGGGCGACCGGCTCTACGTGGCCACGGGCGAGTCCCTGCGGGTCTTCGACCTGGCCACCGACTCGCTGCTGCGAGAGTTGCCCGTGGCCGTCACGGCCCTTGCCCTCGATGAGGACAGCCACACGCTGTACCTGGCCGACCCTGATGGAAGCCTGTCGCGACTGGACACCACGGGCCTCGAGCCCGGCGCGGAGGTCGAGGCCCGCCCGGATGACCAGGCCGGGGCCCGCCCCGATGACCAGGCCGACGACGCCGGACCGGAGACCTTCTCGGCCGGACCGGGCACCCCCGTCGAGCAGCTCGTCGTCACGGACACGTCCGTGGTGGCCATCAGCGCCGGCTCCATCAGCACCTTCGACACCGAGAGCGGCGCGCCGCTCTCCGAGCGCTTCGCCTTCGCCGCCTCGGACGCCCTGGCGCTTCCCTGGGAGGAGCGCGTCGTCGTGGATACCCGCGAGCTCCGGGATCCGACACAGGCTGCCCGGCGCCTGGCGCGCGCCATCGCCGGCACCGCGGACGACGAGGCCGGCAGCGGCCCTGGCGCGTCCCGTTCGGCAGGGACCCAGGCGGTCGGTGATGGGCCAGCCACCGGGGAAGCGCCGGCCGGCGAGGTGGCTCGCCTCGAGCGCCTGTTCCAGACGGAGGGCGTCGTGGTCGCCGACGCCTACCTCGCCGAGGACGTCCTGAAACGGGTCCAGGACGCCGTCGAGGCAGGCGATCTGCCCGGCGTACGCGTGGAATCGGCGCCCCTGCTGGCGGTCTCGGACCACCGGGGCATCTCCGTCCTGGACGCCTGGACCCTCGACCTCATCGCGGAGGTCCCGACCGACGACGCGGTCAGCTCGCTGGCGCTCGTCTCGGACGGCCTGGGCGAGCCCACGCTCTACGCGGCCGCCGCAGATCGGCTCGTGATCGTGCCGATCCTGGAGGCAGGCCCAGGGCTCCCCGACGAGCTGACCATGCCGGGCACGGTCCGCACGGTGGCCTGGAACGAGCCCGCCAACCTGGTCCACGTCCTGGGGGACGCCCCGGCGGGTGGCCCCACGGTCTACGTCGTCGAGCCGCACGGCAACGCCGTGTTCGCAGACGTGCCCCTCCCCGCGGAGCCAGCCGTCCTGCTGGCAGACACGCAGCCGGACTTCCCCGACCGTGATCGGGGCGACCTGCTGGCCATCAGCTCTGACGGAGCCCTGACCAGGGTCGGCATCGACGGCAACGCCTTCGGCTGGCGCCTGCCCGGGATGCTCATGGGGGCCCTGATGGCTGGCTTGCTGTACCTGCTGGCGCGCGTTCTCTTCGCCAGGCGAAGTGTCGCCGTGCTGACCGCGGTCCTGGTCGTTGCCGAGGGCATGGCCTTCGCCAATTCGCGCATCGGCATGAACGACGTCTACGTGACGACCTTCCTGGTGCTGGCCGCCCTCCTCTTCGCCCCGCTGTACCTCGGCCCACGACGCCCGTGGACCGCCGTGGCACTGCTCGTGGGCGCCGGCCTCGCCCTGGGACTGGCCCTGGCCTCCAAGTGGGTGGCCCTCTACGCCATCGGCGGGCTGGCCCTGCTCATCCTCTTCCGCTCCGGCCTGGGGCGCATCCTGGCCCTGCTGGGCATGATCGCCCTGACGGCGGTGCTTGGTGCCCTGGCCGTCCGGCCGGCGCCCGTGGACGACCCGTCCCGGAACTGGCTCTTCCTGGCGCTGATGCTGCTGCTGACGGCCATGCTGGCGGCGGCCATGGTGCGCCGCCCGCTGCCCGTGACCCGCCCCGAGCTTCGCCTCGCCGTCAGCGGGCCCATCGTCGCGGGCACGGCCCTCCTGGCAGCCGGCTTCCTGCTCTTCGCCTCCGCTGCCGACCCGGCAGCCGGGGTCGACGTCTCGACCGGGGCGGCCGACGCGGTGGTCGATCTCGTGGCCGCCGACACGACGGCTGGCGTGCGCGTCCCGGTCATGGCGGCTGGCGTGCTGGCCATCCTCCTGGGGCTGGCGATCGGCGCCGTCGCCTGGCTGGCCGGCCGCCTCGGGTTCGGGCCGCTGGCGACCGGCGTCATCCAGGCCCCGCGGGATCCCGCCTCCAGCGCCTGGCTGCAGCCCGGATGGTCGGGCGGCCTGCCCTGGCTCTTCACGCTGCTCTGCCTGATCCTGCTGCCGCTGGGTGTCTACGTCCTCAGCTACGCGCCCTGGGTCCAGCTCGGCAACGCCTGGGGCATGCCGCTCCTGGGCAGCCTGCCCTTCCTGCCCCCGGGCAGCGACGCGGGCCAGTCCCTCGCAGAGCTGACCCGGTCGATGTACCAGTACCACGACAGCCTGCGCGCGTCGCACGCGGCCTCCTCGCCATGGTGGGCGTGGCCGCTCGACCTCAAGCCCGTGTGGTTCTTCTCCGAGCGCTACGCGGGCTCGTCCACCGGCCTCATCTACGACACCGGCAGCCTCGTGGTCTTCTGGCTGGGGATCGCGGGCGTGGCCTTCGCCGCCGTAGCGGCCTGGTTCCGCCGCAGCCTGGCCCTGACGCTCCTGGTCATCCTGTGGGCCGTCCTTTGGCTGCCCTGGGTGCGCATCGACCGAGCCACGTTCCAATACCACGTCTACGCCAGCCTGCCGTTCGTGGTGCTGGCCCTGGCCTACTTCCTGGCCGAGCTCTGGCACGGCCCCGGTGCGCGGGCCTGGTTCCTGGCGCGCGCTGCGGCCGCGCTGGCCATCCTGGGAGTGCCGCTCATGTGGTTGCTGCGCACCCCGCTGTGCCTGCTCGCGGGCACCGAGAGGGCTCACTCAGGGGGTGCCGCTTGCGCCTCAGAGGTGACCCGGACGGCACAGCTCAGCGAGGGCGGCGTGGCGGCGCTGGTGGTGCTGGCCATCGGCGGGGTCGTCGCCATCGGGCTCGCCTGGCGATCGAGCCGCCCGCCCGCCCGCGACCGCAACCGCGCTCCCGGCCCCGCACCACGCTCGACCACACTGGCCTGGTCGATCGTGGCAGCGCTCCTCACGTTGGCGGGCGTCGTGGCCGCGTTGGCCTTGCTGGACACCGGCACGACCACCGCGGTGACCCTCTCGTCCGACCTGCTGGCGCTCCTCGGGCTGGCAGTGCTCGCCCTGCCCGCCGGGCTGGTGCTGCGCGCCCGCGATCCGCGGCGCTTCGTGCTGGGGGTGCTGGCGGCTGCGGTGCTCTGGCTCCTGCTCTTCTACCCGAACCTCTCCGGCCTGCCCATGCCCGCCGACCTGGCCAGCCTCTACCAGGGCCTGCTGCCGACGTGGAACTGGGACTTCCAGTTCGCCGTCAACACGGATCCCGCCACCGGAGGCGGCCTCGTGGATGCCGTGACCCTGGTGGTCGCCTCGGTGTCCGTGATCGCCGTCGTCGGCGTGGCGCTGGTCGCCAGGCGCTGGGGCCGGGCGACCCAGGTCCGGCGTGAGCCACCGACGGTCGGGCCGCCCATGGGGCCGCTGCCGCCCCTGGGGCCGCTGCCGATCGCCGATGCCGGGCGGACCCGTCGCGCAGGACGCCCCCCGGCCCCCTGGGGACCGACCGGGTCGGTGTCGCGCTGATCGCGGATCACGCAGCGCGTCGGGATCTGGCGGTGCCAGCCCCGGGCGCCGACTTCAGCTCGGCCTGGACCACAGCCCCGGCGTCGGCAGCGGCCGGCTGGGGGGCTCCGGGACGGCAGCGCGGAAGCCGGATGGCAGGCTGCCGGAGGACACCAGGCGTCGAACCACGAAGCCGTAGTACTCCTCGACCCTGGCGGCCACCGCCTCCCAGCTGAACTGCTGTGCTCGCTCCCGCCCGGATCCGCCCATGCGTTGGCGCAGCAGGGGGTCGCGCAGAAGGGTGCCCAGCGCGGCGGCCAGACCCTCGACGTCACGCGGCGGTACGAGCACGGCCTGCTCGTTGCGGCGGACGACGCCCTTGTAGCCGTGGATGTCGCTGCAGACGATGGGAACCCCCGCGGCCATGGCTTCCAGCAGCACGATGCCGAACGATTCCTGGCCGGTCGCCGGCGAGGCGTAGATGTCCGCCGTGGCAAAGGCGCGGGCCTTGTCGTGCTCGGAGAGGCGGCCCAGCAGCTCTACGCCGCCCAGCCGCCGCGAGGCGATGTAGCGGCGCACCTCGCCGAGCTGGGGGCCGTTGCCCACCACCAGGAGTCGGCAGCCGAGGCCCTCCAGGCGCAGCTGATAGTAGGCGCGCAGCAGGTACATGAGCCCCTTGCGGCTCTCGAAGCGGCCCACGAAGAGGATGTTGGGGATGCCGTCACGCCAGCGCGCGAACGGCGGCACACCCTCGAACTGGGAGAGGTCCACGCCGTTGGGGATGACCTTGCACTCGCCAGGGAAGTAGCGGCCGATGAAGTGGCGCGCCGCGGCGCTCACGGCGATGCGCCCGTGGAGTCGCCCGGCGAAGCGCTTCATCATGCGCTGCCCGAACTCGTACGACGGGCTGAAGCCCGAGTAGGCGTGGAAGGTGGCCACGTTGACGGCCTTCGAGTGGCGCAGGATCTGCAGCGACAGGAAGGGCACGAAGGGCTCGTGGAAGTGGATGATGTCGAAGCGCTCGCGGTCCAGCATCTCCGTCACCAGCTGGCCGTAGCGGTGTGAGACGGTGAGCGTGCCGATGGAGCCGTTGGTGGGCACGCTCCAGCCGTAGCCGAGGCGGATGATGTCGCCCTCGCTGGAGCGCTGCGGCCCGTGCGTGCTGCTGATGATGCGGACGTCGTGCCCGCGCTTGACGAGGTTCTCGTACAGGTAGCCGACGTGCGCATTGACGCCGCCCGGCAGCGGGAAGATGTAGGGCGTCACCAGCCCGATCTTCACGGCTCCACCTCGTCGGGCAGGCCGGCCGCTGCGCGGTCGAAGCGCACCGGCCTGGCCCGACCCCCGGGATATCCCAGATCGCGGCCGGTGCCGTCGCGGAGGACCTTGCCGCGCACCTCGTCCACGACGGCCGCGGCGTTCTTGCGCTGCTGCCGGCCGAACATGTGCAACTGCTCCTGCCACGTGTAGGCGTGGCCCTCCCAGGCCGTGTCTCGCGCGGCCACGGCGGCGCGCAGGTCGGTTGCGGAACGCCCCCGGAAGACGGTCACCGCGGCTCCCACCTTGGACGCCTGGTGGGCATCCGAGCCGGCCAGCGACGCGATGCCCAACTCCTCCGCGAGGGCCGGGGCCCGGCGACTCCAGCGCATCCGGGCCGTGGTGGGGTTGAAGCCCTCCAGGGCGTCGGGGTGGTAGATGGGGTCGGCCTCGTCCATGAGCTTGCGGATGGTGCGCTCGCTGGCGCAGAGCGGGTAGGGCGGCAAGGGGTGGGCGATGATGGCCAGGCCGCCCTGCTCGTGGATCATGGCGATGGAGCGCCGCATCGAATACCAGGGCCCGATGCGCTTCGTCAGCCAAAGGCCCACGAGGTGCCCGTTGCGCGTGGTGACCTCTTCGCCAACGACGACGTCGATGGGTAGCCCGCGGCCCGCGGCGATGTCCCGCGCGGCGATCGCCGCATCGACGCGCTCGTGGTCCGTGATGGCGATGGCGTCCAGGCCCCGGGCGAGTGCGGCTTCCAGGATGGCCTCCACGTCGGACACCCCATCTGAGGCGAGCGTGTGGATGTGCGGGTCCATGCGCAATCGGGGAGCACCGTCCAGGCTGGGCGGACCGGGCGCAACTGCCACCCCGGCCTCCGGCGCGGCTCCGGCCTCCGGCGCCACTCCAGCCGCTCGCGTCCCCTCGGCCTCCGGGGCCAGCTCCCCAGGCGCTCCCTGTCGGTTCACTGCTCGTCCTCGTCGCTCCAGATGGGGAAGAACAGTGTCGTCCATTGCTCCGGCGCGCGTGCGACGATGCGTTCGAAGATGCGTGCCTCCTGCTCGATGATGGAGCGAGTGGCCTCTCGTCTTGTCAGGCCCGGTTCGGGCTGGATGCGCACGGTGTGCCCCAACCACTCGCCGGGCCCGGTCCGCTCGATGGCCTGCAGGTAGATGGGCGCGCCCGTCTGCACAGAGAGCACGGCCGGCCCGATGGGTAGCCGCGCCGGCGCCCCGAAGAGCTCCACCCTGGCGCCGCTGCCCACGATGTTGCGGTCGGCCACGACCCCCACGGCCTCACCGCGCTGGAGTGCCGCGATGAGCGAGACAGCCGCGTCACCGAGGGGCACGATGGTGACACCCAGCTCGAAGCGCACGTGGTCGAAGTAGGCGCGCGCCAGCGGCGAGGTCACGAACTCCATGGGACCCGTGACCGGCAGCTCTCCCACGCGCGCCCCGTAGAGCGCGGAGAGGTCGACCGAGCCGAAGTGCATGGCCATGTGGATGAGGCCGACCTCCCCGGGCGGGCGGGCCGTCATGGCCTCGCGGCTGACCGCCGGATCGCTGGGCACGAAGCGGGCCTTCAGCTCCGCGCCGCTGTAGCGCGGCCCCAGGGCGGCCTCCGCGTAGCCCACGACCCAGTGCCCGAAGGTCGCGCGTACGAGCCGGTCGAGGGCGCGCGGGTCGCGTGCCGCGGCGCGCACGCGGGGCACCGCCATGTCGTTGGCCTCGAGCCATCGGCAGACCCGGACCAGGTTCCGGCGCACCTGGTCGCGCCGCTCCGGCATGAGCAGCGAGAGCCCGGCCCCGATGGCGAAGGCGATGCGGTAGAGCGGCTTGTCTGGCAGGTGCCGCGCCACCCACAGCGCGCCGAGCAGGGCGCGGAAGGCGACCGCCTGGGGCAGGCTCAGCGGCGGCGCGGGCGGGAAGACCGGTCCGCGATCCGGCGCGGCGCTCACGGGGCCTGCTCCACGCGTGCGGCCCGTTGGGCCAGCGCCGCTCCCTCCTGGCCGCTCGACGGCCACATGGGCTTGAAGGTGTACCACTGCTCGGGGGCCGCGCGGACCATCGCTTCGAGCGCGCCCGCGATGGCCTGGCTGGCGCGCGCCAGCTCCGCCGGCGAGCTGTCGGCGACCTCGATGGGCTCGGACATGAGGGGTCGGTAGCGCCCATCCGACTCGCGGCGCGCCACGACGGGCACGATGACCGCCCGCGTCCGTGACGCCAGCAGCGCTGGTCCGGCGGGCAGCGTGGTCCACGCCCCGAAGAGCCGCACCGGCACGTCATCACTGCGGTATCCCCAGTCCACGACCATGCCCAGGGTGCAGGGCTGGCGCAGGACACGGAAGATGTCGCGCAGACGCCGCCAGGGGATGATGGTCACGCCCCACCGGGCGCGGGAGCGGGTGAGCAGCTCGAACAGCTCCGGGAAGGCCGAGTCATCCGCGAGGCCGAAGACGGGGATGCCCTGCTGGGCATAGGCCCCGGCAAAGACCTCGATGCTGCCGATGTGGCCGCTCACGGCGATGATGCCGCGGCCCTCCGCGTGGCAGCGTCGCCAGAGGGCCATGAAGCGCTCGTGGTCCTCGCCCTCGCAGCGCAGCAGGCGCCGGGGCTCGTCCGCGGGCAGGCTGGGCAGCCGCATGAGCTCCAGCGCGAAGCGGGCGTAGGTGGCATAGATGCCGCGCGCCAGTCGGGCCACGCGAGGGTGGCTCGGCGGCAGCCCCAGGACGTGCGAGGCATTGGCCAGGATGATGCGGCGCTTGGCCGGCCACAGCAGGTAGCCAGCCAGGAACAGGCCGCGGGCGACCGGCTCCGAGAAGCGCAGGGGCACCCGGGCCAGCAGCCACGAGGTGCCGCGATAGAGCGTCACCACGAGCCGCTCCCAGGCCCGGCCGAGAGCCTGGCTCAGGCCTCGTCGCTGGGAGCGGCGGTGTGGTGCGTAGTCGACGCCGGACACGTCCCTCCTGTTCAGGCGATGGCCATCGCCTCCTGCTCGAGCGAGGCCGCGTCGGTCGTGGCCTCGCCCACCCGCGCCCCTCCAGCCCCGTGGCCGGTGAGCGTCTCGTTGTCCTCGCCCCGGATGAAGGCCTCCACCCGCTGGTGCGCCACGTCGTCGTGGAGCTGGCGCGGCGGGCTCTTCATGAAGTAGGCCGAGGGTGCCACGAGGGTACCCGACAGGCCGCGATCGAGACCGAGCTTCATGCATCGGATGGCGTCGGTGATGACACCGGCGCTGTTGGGACTGTCCCAGACCTCCAGCTTGAGCTCGACCAGGAGCGGCACGTCACCGTACGTCGTGCCCTCCATGCGGATGTGGCAGAACTTGCGGTCCTCCAGCCACGGTACGTGGTCGGACGGCCCGACGTGGACGTTGCCCTCGCCCAGCTCGTAGTCGAGCATGGAGGTCACGGCGTTGGTCTTGCTGATCTTCTTGGACTCCAGCCGCTCACGCTCGAGCATGTTGAGGAAGTCCGTGTTGCCGCCGAAGTTGAGCTGGTAGGTGCGGTCGACGCGCACGCCGCGGTCGGCGAAGAGGCGCGTCAGGACACGGTGCGAGATGGTCGCGCCGACCTGGCTCTTGATGTCGTCGCCGATGATGGGCAGGCCCTCGGCGGCGAAGCGCTGCTGCCACTCCGCCTCGCGCCCGATGAAGACGGGGATGGCGTTGACGAAGCCGACACCGGCCTTGAGAGCCTGCTCGGCGTACCAGCGCGTGGCCACCTCGCTGCCCACCGGCAGGTAGGAGACGAGCACGTCCACCTGTCGCTCGCGCAGCACAGCGGCCACGTCGACGGCCGGAACGTCCGACTCCTCGATGATGCGGCTCAGGTACTTGCCCAGGCCGTCATGCGTGGGCCCGCGCTCCACAGCCACGCCCAGGCGAGGGACGTCCGCGAAGCGGTACGTGTTGTTGGGAGCCGCGAGGATGGCCTCTGAGAGGTCCCGGCCGACCTTCTGGGCGTTGACGTCGAAGGCGGCCACGAAGTCGATGTCGCGGACGTGGTAGCCGCCCAGGTCGACATGCATGAGGCCCGGTACGAAGGCATCCGGCGACGCGTCCTGGTAGTGGTAGCGGCCCTGGATGAGGCTGCTGGCGCAGTTGCCCACACCGACGATGGCGACGCGGACCTTCCGCGCAGGCCTCGGTGCGGGCGCCGATCCATGGCCGTCGAGGCCGCCGATCGCGAGTTCACCCATGCTGGTCTCCTTTCCCGGCCCCGGAGGGACCTCTCCTGGTGGCGAAGCGCTCAGCCGTTCGGCGGCTGGGCAGTCACGAAGAGGACGCGCTGGATGACCGTGATGGTCGCCAGCACGGCGATGAGGGCCAGGCCGGCGGCCAGGACCAGGCTGCCGAGGTCGGCCAGGTCGGGGGTCACCCCGCCCAGCAACCCGGCACTGACCAGCGCGACGCCGAGGATGACCGTGCGCACCTCGCGCGGGGCGAAGCCGATGGCAGCCATGCCGGTGCCGCTGGAGAAGCCCAGGCCCTCGCTCTTGGCACGGGTGTAGCTGACCATGAAGGCCGAGACGAGCGCGGCCGCCGAGAGCCAGGCGCCCAGGTCGAAGCCGGCCCGGGTACAACCGATGACGATGCCGACGTAGACGACTCCCTCGCCCCAGCGGTCGAAGACGCTGTCCATGAAGGCGCCCAGCTTGCTGACCTGGCCGGTGGCGCGGGCCACCGCGCCGTCGAACATGTCGAAGGCCGCGCCGGCCGTGGCCACGATGCCGGCCAGCAGCCACCACTCGAGGGCCGCCATGACCCCGCCCAGCGAGGCGATGCCGAAGCCGATGAGGGTGAGCATGTTGGGCGTGAGGCCCGCTCGCGACATGGCCAGGGCCAGCGGCTCCACCTTGGCGCGGATGCCGGAGCGCTGCTCCGGGGAGATGAACGATCCCTTGCTCATGACGACGACCCTCCCGTTCCGAGGAGCTGACGCTCCTGCTCGTGGTATCGCTCGAGCGCGCCCCGGTCGAGGCGACAGATGACCTCGCGGCCGACCCGACGCGTCTCGACCAGGCCGACCGCCCGCAGGCTGCGCAGGTGCCACGACACGAGGGGCTGGCTCAGGTCCACGTGTCGCCGCAGGTCGCCGACGGTGCCCTCGCCATGGCTCAGCCGCTGCAGGATGCGCAGGCGCGTCGGGTCGGCCAGCACCTTGTGCATGACGACGAGCGCCCGCAGATCCGCCGGCGGATCCGTGATGGTGGCGATGGTGGAGCGGATGCGCGCCGGGCTCGGCACCGCTGCGGTCCTCCCGCTGAGATCCTCGTTATAGCAACGAGTCTTTATATAAATGCTCGTTGATGCTACGCCGCCGGCGGAGCGGCTGTCAAGCCGCGGGGCCTACCCGGCAGGCTTGGAGAAGCGCTGCGCGTTGCCCATGGCGGGCCAGACCAGCGACTGGCTCAGGGCCAGCATCTGGGTGAGGTGCTCACGATCGTGGTGCGCCCACTCGTGCAGGAGCTCGGAGATGCTCAACTCGCCGACCACGGGGTGGAGCCCCACGCGTCGGCAGTCGGCCTCGGTGAGCCCGGCCGCGAATCGAAGGCCGTCCTCACGCAGCGCCAGGAACTCGGCCACCAGGTCCTCCGGGTGGCGCTCCTGGTCACGCCTGGCAGCGGCCACCGCCGGCTGGTCCCAGCGCTCGAAGGTAGGCCGGTCCTCCCGCAGGGCCAGGCGCATGCGGCCCACGAAGCCCCGTCGGTCCGCCTCCACGAGGTGGCCAAGCACCTCGTTGGCGCTCCATTCACCCGGTGCCGGAGCCACCCGGGCGCGATCCCCCAGCGCCCGGATCTCGGCCACGGCGCCGTCAGTGGAGGCGCGCATCAGCGCCGCGATCTCGGTGGGGGTCAGGGCTGCCTGGGGGTCCATGGGTCCGTCCTCCGCGCGTCAGATGTGCCCGATGGCGAAGCGGCCGAACGTCGAGCCACCGTCCGACCGTCCGAGCGCCCGACCGAGGTCAGGCCATGGTGTCACGACCAGCCAGCCCGCGCTTCGACCACCGGCCCTCCCTGTCTGCCCAGCACCTCCGGGCGCGCTGGCCCATCATGGCGACATGGCACGGATCCTCCGCAGGCGCGGAGTCATGGCGATGACGGTGCTGATCGGCCTCCTGCTGGCGGCCCTGGCCGCGCTGGCCCTGGGTGCCGATGCGGTCAGCTTCGCCCTGGGTGCGGCCGTCGTGGCCGCTGCCTTCGTCGTCCTGGTGGTCTCCGGCATGGGAACAGCGAGCCGATCGCGCCGCCGCGACCGGCGCCGCGGAGGCCCTGGCGGAGGCAGGGGCGCGCGAGCTGGCTCCGGGAGCGCGGGTGGGAAGCACCGCGGCGCGGGTGGGCCGCACGCCGCCGAGCGGGAGGTGCGCATCCAGGGGCGTCGCACCATCGACGCCATCGAGGCCGCAGAGGCGCGGCTCTTCAGCCAGCTCGAGGCACTCGACTGGCTGCATGTCGAGCTGCAGCTGGCACATCCACTGCCGGCCACGCGCGGCTACGCGGCTGCGCCGGATGCCCTCGTCGAGCTGGTGCGCATCATCGACCGAGAGGCACCAGGCACGGTCTTGGAGCTGGGCAGCGGCGTCTCCACGATCGTCATGGCGCGGCGTCTGCAGCAGCTCGGCCGAGGCCGCCTCGTGGCCCTTGAGCACCTCCCCGAGCATGCCGAGCGCACGCGCGCGGAACTGCTCTCCCAGGGGCTCGCGGACGTCGCCAGCGTCGTCGACGCGCCGCTCGAAGTGGTGTCCGTGGGACCCGCGACCTGGAGCTGGTACGAGCTCGGACCCGAGGTGCCCGTCGTCATCGACGCCCTCTTCGTCGACGGTCCGCCGGGTGCCACGGGCTCGCTCGCCCGTTACCCGGCGCTGCCGCTGCTGCGCGACCGCCTGGCGCCCGCTGCCACGATCTTCGTCGACGACGGCGATCGTCCTGACGAGCGCGAGATGGTGCGCCGCTGGCAGTCGGAGGTCGACGGCCTGCAGGCCAACCACCTGCCGCTGGTCAAGGGCGCGTGGCTCCTGGCGATGCCCGGTGCCTGACCCTCGGGCGCCTGCCGTCCGGACCGCGCGTCCCGGCTGACGGGTCATCGCGGCCATGAGCTCCGCGTCCCGGGCGGTGATGCTGGCAGCCCTCTGCCTGGGTGTCCTGCTGGTCGGCATCGAGCTCTTCATCACCGCCGTGGCGCTGCCCCGGATCATCGTCGACCTCTCTGGCTGGACCGACCTGCGCCGGGCGTCGTGGATCATCACCGCCTACCTGGTGGCCTATATCGCAGCCACCCCGCTGGCCGGACGGGCAGCCGACCGCTTCGGCCTGCCGGCCCTCATGATGGCCTCGCTGGCGCTCTTCGGGCTGGGCTCCCTGCTCTCGGGGGCTGCCCAGAGCCTTGAGCAGCTGGTCGTGGCGCGCGCCCTGCAGGGTGCCGGTGCCGGTGCCATCGTGCCGCTCGCGACCGCTGGTGCCAGCCACCTCTACACCGGCCACGCGCGGTCGCGGGCCCTGGGGTTCGTGGGGGCCGCCACGTTCCTGGGCATGGCTGTCGGCCCCGTCCTGGGCGCGCTCGTGCTGGAGCATCTGCGATTGCGCGACGCCCTGGCCTCGGTCGGCATCTGGGGCGGCACCATCGTGGACCTCCTGACGCCAAGCTGGCGCTGGGTCTTCTACATCACCGCGCCGCTCTCTGCCCTGGCGCTCGTCTATGTCTGGGCGGCCTCGCCGGGCTGGGACGTCAAGCCCAGCCGTTCGAGCATGGATGCCATCAGCGCGACGCTCTTCACGGTGGCCCTCACGAGCGGCCTGCTGGCCATCACCCTCGTGGGTGAACAGGCGGGCGGCGGCGGCCTGTCGGTGGCACCCGTGGCGGCCGTCATCGCGCTGCTCGCCGGTGCCCTGGCCGCCCGGCGCATGCTGCGCACGCCAGAGCCCTTCCTTGACCTGCGCCTCTTCGCCGACCGCGTCTTTTCCGGTGCCGTCCTGGTGAGCCTGCTGACTGGCTACGCGCTGGCGACGGCCATCATCGGCGTGGCCACCTTCGTTGACCGCGTGCGCTTCTCGGGCCCGGAGGAGCAGGGTGTGCTCCTCGGCCCGCTGGCCTTGGCCATGGCCGCCGGCGCCTTCGTCTCGGGCTTCGCGGCGCGCCGCGTGGACGCCACGCTGCTGACCATGGCCGGCCTGGCTACCAGCATCGTCGGTCTGCTGCTGCTGTCCACGGTTCGCATCGACACGGAGCTGGCGGTCCCCATGCTGGCCGTGTCGCTCTTCGGACTCGGCTTCGGCCTGACCGTGACTCCGCGCACCACGGCCGCCGTGGAGGCCGCCGGCCGGGCCGCCTTCGGCATGGCCAGCGGCATGGTCACCGTGGCCCGCATGGTCGGCATGGGCCTCGGCATGGCCATCCTCACGGCCTTCGCGACCACCCGCATCGATGCGGTGTCGCTGGCGATCGAGGACCAGGCCTTCCGTGACACCATCCTGCCCCCGGATCTGGTGGGCGCCCCGCTGGGCGACCCGATGGTGCTGGACGCCCTGGAGCGCTGGGCCTCCGCCCAGGCGGCCGACGTCCTGGGGCAGCTCTTCATCGTGGCAGCCCTCGTGCTCCTCGTGACCGCCATCCCGGCCTGGCTGATGCGCGGTCATCGCGGGCCTGCCTCGCGTGTGGGCACCCCGACCGGATCCTCGCGCGAGCCGGGCGCGGCATCGTCCGGTCGTGACGCCCGAGCGCTGGGCGCGGATGACCCGGCGCCCGACAGCGACGACGAAGCGGAGGGCCTCGCCGCTGGCTTCTGAGGACGGTCAGCTGGTCGCGGCGGCCATCCTGGCGCGGCACGTGCTGTCGCTGGTGGAGGACGGCGCCCTGCTCGTGGTCAGCGACTTCGACGGCACGCTCTCCGGCTTGGTCTCCGACCCCTGGGGTGCCGCCATGGTCCCCGCCGCACGTCGTGCCCTGCGACGGCTCGCGGTCGCGCCCAGGGTCCAGGTCGTGCTGCTGTCCGGGCGGACCGTCCTCGACCTGGCCGCCCGGGCCCGGGTCGGGGGTATCCGCTATCTCGGCGACCACGGTGCCGAGTGGGCCACCGCGCCGCGCGGCTTCCGGCCCGCCGCCCTGCGGGTCCAGCGCGAGCCCGCCACGCTCGCCGAGGCCGCCATGGCCGAGCGCCTGCGGAGCGAGGTGCCCGCCGCGATCAGGGAAGCGTGGCTCGTCGTCGAGGCCAAGGGCCCGGCCGCGACCTTCCACTTCCGGGCCGCGCCGGACGTCGACGCTGCCCGCGCCCGGGTGGTGGCTGCTGTGGACGCGGCTGACCCCGGGCACCTGTTGGTCCGCTCGGGTGGCCGTCGCTCACTGGAGCTGCGGCCCTCCGGTGCCACGCACAAGGGCACCGCGCTGCGGCGGCTTCTCGTGGAGCATCAGCCTCGCGTGGCCGTCATGCTGGGCGACGACCACACCGACACCCTCGCCTTCGAGGCCCTGCGTGAGGCGCGCTCACGCGGGTCCGTCGATGGTGTGGCCATCGCCGTCGCCGGGCACACCGACACCCGGGCTGGCGTTGCTGCGCGAGCCGACCATCTGCTGGCGTCTCCGCGCGACGCGGCCCACTTCCTGCGGCTCCTGGCCGGCGCGCGTGGCCCTGGGCTCGGGCGGACCTAGAGGGCAGTGATCGCCGCCGCCGCGGCTTCCGCCCACTTCAGCACGGCCTCCGTGACAGGCGGCAGCAGGCCGATGGCGATGGTGGCGGTGGCGGCCAGCACGAGACCGACCCGCGTGGGCAGGCCGATGCTGACCTGGGCGGCCCCTTCGGCCGGCTGGCGCATGTACATGACCACGACGACGCGCAGGTAGTAGAAGGCAGCCGCCGCGGCGTTGAGCATCAGGATGACCGCCAGCAGCGAGGTCGGCCAGCCGACCTCCAGGGCACCCAGCACCACGAGCGCCTTGGCGAAGAATCCGGCCAGGGGTGGGATGCCCGTCAGGGAGAGCAGGAAGACGGCCATCGTCAAGGCCAGCACCGGGGCGCGGTGGCCGAGGCCCGTGAAGGTGGCGATCTGGCTCGTGACGCCCGGCCGGCGCTGCAGCGCAGCCACCACGGCGAAGGCGCCCAGGTTCATGAAGGCATAGGCGACGGCGTAGAAGAGGACGCTCTGGACGCCCGCCACGGCCACGGCCTCCGTCGGCGCAGTGGCGAAGACGACCAGCCCGACCATGATGTAGCCCGTGTGCGCGATGGACGAGTAGGCCAGCATGCGCTTGATGTTGTCCTGGCCCAGCGCGGCCAGGTTGCCGATGGTCATGGTGATGGCGGCCAGCACGCCGATGACCAGCGCCCACTCTCCCCGCAGCGGCGTCAGGGCTTCCACGAAGAGGCGCAGGATGAGCGCGAAGGCGGCGATCTTGGGGCCCGTCGAGAGATAGCCCGTGACCGGCGTGGGCGAGCCCTGGTAGGCGTCCGGCGTCCAGTAGTGGAAGGGCACGGCGGCGATCTTGAAGAGGGCGCCCACGGCCAGCAGGCCGAGGCCCATGGCCAGCGCCAGCGGCAGCGGCTGGCTGCCGTCGAAGATGGCCGAGAGCTGCGCGGCGATGGCCGACAGCTGCGTGGAGCCCGTGTAGCCCAGCACGAAGGCCAGGCCGAAGAGGAGGATGGCGCTGGAGAACGAGCCCAGCAGGAAGTACTTGATGGCACCCTCGGTGGAGAGCCCATCGCGCTTGGCGAAGCCCGCCAGCAGGTAGCCCGGCAGCACCAGCAGCTCCAGGCCCAGGAAGAGGATGAGCAGGTCCTGGCCGCCGGCGATGAGCATGCCGCCGCTGACCGCGAAGAGCAGCGTGGCCGTGAACTCGGCCAGCGGCAGCTTGCGGGGCGCCAGGTAGTCGGGCGCGAAGAGCAGCGTCAGCAGGCCGACGGAGAGGAGCGCCACGTTCATCAGGACCGCGAAGAGGTCCAGCGTGTAGAGCGCTGGCTCACCGATGGTGCCCGGCTCGCTGAGCAGGCCCCAGCTGTCGGGCAGCGGCCCGATGACGAGGCTGGCCGCGAGCGCCGCCAGCAGCCCGCCGAGACCCACGGCCAGGACCGCTCCGTCGCGACGCGGCCAGGCCAGGTCCACGAGGATGACGAGCATCGCGCTGGCGGCCACCAGCGTGAAGGGCAGCAGCGTGAGGACCTCCGTCTGCGTCATGGCAGGAGCCCCGTCACCGCGGTGGCGGCCTCAGCGCTTCGATCGACGACGGCCAGGATCTCCGTGACGGGCAGCTCGATGAGGTCCAGCACGAGGGCCGGGAAGAGGCCCAGCAGGACCGTCAGCACCACCAGCGGCGCCAGCGTCATGGCCTCCACGCGGTCCACGTCGGTGAGCTTGGCGCCCAGCCCCTTGAGGAAGTCGGAGAGCTCGCCGAAGACGGTGTTCTGGACCATGAAGAGCAGGTACACGGCTGCGAAGATGATGGTCAGCGCGGCCACGAAGCCGATGATGGGCTGGTAGTCGACGGCCCCCAGCAGCACCAGGAACTCGCCCACGAAGCCGGCCAGGCCGGGCAGGCCGGCGGAGGCCAGGCTGAAGAAGACCAGCAGGGTGGCGAACACCGGCAGCCGTCCGCCCAGGCCGCCCATCCGCGCGATGGTGCGGTCGTGGGTGCGCTCGTAGATGACGCCCACGAGCAGGAACAGGGCGCCCGTGATGACGCCGTGGGCGACCATCTGGAAGACGGCGCCCTGGAGCCCCTGCTCGCCGAGGACGAAGATGCCCAGCGTCACGAAGCCCATGTGACTGACCGAGGAGTAGGCGATGAGCCGCTTCAGGTCGGGCTGGCGGATGGCCACGATGGCCCCGTAGAGCATGCCGATGATGGACAGCGCGATGACCAGCGGGGCCAGGTCCGTGGAGGCCTCCGGGAAGAGCGGCAGGTTGAAGCGGATGAGCCCGTAGCCGCCCAGCTTGAGGAGCACGCCGGCGAGGATGACCGAGCCGGCCGTGGGTGCTTCGGTGTGCGCGTCGGGCAGCCAGGTGTGGAAGGGCCACATGGGCACCTTGATGGCGAAGGCCAGGAAGAAGCCCAGGAAGGCCCAGGTCTGCAGCGTGGGGTCGATGCCCTCGGCCAGCAGCGTCTGGTAGTCGAAGGCGCCAGCCCAGCTGCCCGTGGCCACCTGGAAGGACCAGGCGATGGCCAGGATGGCGACCAGCATGAGCAGCGAGCCGACCAGCGTGTAGATGACGAACTTGATGGTGGCGTAGATGCGGTTCGCGCCGCCCCAGATGCCGATGATGAGGTACATCGGCACCAGGACGATCTCCCAGAAGACGTAGAAGAGGAACAGGTCGAGGGCCAGGAAGACGCCCAGCATGCCCACCTCGAGCACGAGGAAGGCCATCATGTACTCCTTCACCCGCACCCCGATGGGCCCGAAGCTGGCCAGGATGCTGATGAACGTGAGCACCGTGGTCAGCAGCACCATCACCAGCGAGATGCCGTCCACGCCGACCTTGTACTGGATGCCCAGGAAGGCGATCCAGTCGGCCTGCTGGACGAGCTGGAAGCCCGGCTGGCCGCTGTCGAAGCTGGCGGCCACCAGGAGCGACAGGCCGAAGGCCACCCCGGCTGTGATCAGCGCCAGCGAGCGCACCAGGCGCACGTTGGAGCCGGGCACGAAGCCCAGCACGACGGCGCCCACGAGCGGCGTGACGATGAGGAGCGAGAGGAGGTCCGGACGGGCCAGGAAGTCGTCGAGCATCAGCGGGCCAGGAGGATGAAGACGGCGATCATGACGACCAGGCCGATGGCGATGTCGAGCGCGTAGTTCTGCACGCGCCCGGTCTGCAGGTGACGGACCCGCTCGCCCGTGGCCTGTGTGACGCTGCCGGCGCCGTTGACCACGCCGTCGATGACGCGCACGTCGAACCACATGACGGCGCTGGCGACCTTGCCGCCGAGCCGGTAGAAGAGCAGCGAGTAGAGGTCGTCGAACCACCACTTGTTGAAGGAGGCCGCGTACAGCGCCCGGGTCACGCGGTTGCGTCCCGTGCTGCGCTCCACCGCCTCCGGCCGGCCGCGGCGGCCGAAGAAGCCGAAGAGCCAGATGCCCACGCCGATGCCCAGGGCGGCCACGGCCACCGAGGCCAGGATGAGCGCGCCGTCGATGCCGAAGAGCTCGTACTCGTGTGGGTGGATGCCCAGGATCTCGTCGGCCTGCCGGAAGACGGGCTCCAGCCACCCGAAGATGCGCGAGGCGGTCATCGACTCCAGCACCGGGCCGATGAGCAGTCCCAGGAAGATGGTGGGGATGGCCAGCAGGATGAGGGGCACGGTCATGGACCGCGGTGACTCGTGGACGTGGGGTTCCACCGCCGGGTCCACGTGGCTCTCGCCGTAGAACGTCTTGCCCATGAGCCGGAACATGTAGAAGCCCGTCAGGCCGGCCACGATGAGGCCGATGACGAAGACCCAGCTGTAGCCGAAGAGGAACGACTCGGCCAGCACGGCGTCCTTGGAGAAGAAGCCCGCCAGCGGCGGGATGCCGGCCAGCGACAGGGCGCCGATGAGGAAGGTCCAGTGGGTGATGGGGATCTTGCGGCGCAGCGCGCCCATGCGGTCCATGTCCTGCTCGCCGTCCACGGCGTGGATGACCGAGCCCGAGCCCAGGAACAGGAGGCCCTTGGTGAAGCCGTGGGCCATGAGATGGAAGATGGCAGCCACGAAGGCGCCCACCCCGAGGGCCGCGAACATGTAGCCCAGCTGCGACAGCGTGGAGTAGGCCAGCACGCGCTTGATGTCCTTCTGGGTCAGGGCGATGCTGGCCGAGAGGATGGCCGTGAAGATGCCGATGGCGGCCACGATGAGCATGGCCTGCTGGGCGCTGGCGAAGATGGGCGAGGTGCGCGCCACGAAGTAGACGCCGGCGTTGACCATGGTGGCGGCGTGGATGAGGGCCGACACCGGCGTGGGGCCCTCCATGGCGTCGGGCAGCCAGACGTGGAACGGGAACTGCGCCGACTTGCCGGCCGCGCCCACGAAGAGCAACAGGGCCACGATGTTGCGCACCAGCGGGTCCACGGCCTGGAAGGGCCCGAACGAATCGAGGATGTCCATGGTCCCGGTGAGCAGGAAGATGCCCATGATGCCGACCACGAAGGACTGGTCGGCGACGCGGTTGACGAGGAACGCCTTCTTCGATGCCAGCGCCGGGGGGCGCCGCTTGTACCAGAAGCCGATGAGCAGGTACGAGGAGAGGCCCACCAGCTCCCAGGCCGCGAAGACGACGAGGTAGCTGGCCGCCAGCACGAGCAGCAGCATGCTGAACATGAAGAGGTTGAGGTAGGCGAAGAAGCGCCACTTGCTCGGGTCGTGGGCCATGTAGCCGATGCTGTAGATGTGCACCAGCGTGCCGATCCAGGTGACCACGATGAGCATGACCGCGGTCAGGTTGTCGAAGAGGAAGCCGAACTCGACCTGCAGCGCGCCCGCCGGGATCCAGGTGTAGAGCGTGAAGCCCACCACCGTGGGCTCCGGGCTGGTCAGCGCTCCGAGGGCCAGGATGGTGGCGATGGCGGCCGTGAGCAGGATGGCCGTGACGGCGATGATCCACGGCCGCCCGCCGAGGCGCCGCCCCAGCAGCCCGGTCAGCAGGAAGCCCGCCATGGGCAGCACCAGCAGCGCCAGCATGGCGGCGGCCTGCTCGGGGCTGGCCTCTGTGAGGTGCAGCGCTTCCTCCGCCCCCTCCGCGTTGAAGATGCCCATCCGCGGCGCCTAGTCGTGCATCGACGCGTACTCGTCGACGAGCGGCGTCCTGCGGTTGCGGTAGATGGCGATGACGATGGCGAGACCCACGGTGGCCTCGCCGGCCGCCACGGCGATGACGAAGAGCGCGATGGTGGAGGCCTGCGCGGCCAGCTCCGGCGTGAAGGCCCCGAAGGCCACGATGGCCAGGTTGACCGCATTGAGCATGATCTCGATGGACATCAGCATGGCGATGGCGTTGCGCTTGGCCAGGAAGCCGAAGACGCCGATGCCGAAGAGCAGCACCGAGAGGACGAGGTAGGCCTCCAGCGAGTGGCTCACGCGGCCTCCTCCTCGTCGGCCGCAGCAGCCGGCAGCCCACCGGGTCCGCCCAGGCGGTTCGTCTCCGGCATGTCCGGGTCACGCCGGGCGAGGTACAGGCCGCCGATGACGGCCGCCAGCAGCAGGACCCCCACCACCTCGACCGCGAAGAGGTAGTCCCCGAAGAGCAGCAGGGCGATGTCCCGCGCCGGCTGCGGGACGAGGTCTCCGGCCAGCGGGAAGGTGGTCAGCAGCACCGCCGTCAGGAGCAGTCCGACCAGGATGACCGCCGCGATGGCGGCCGCCCACCACTGGCGCTGGAAGACGAGCCGGTTCGGCCCGGCTTTCGACTGCGTGATCATGATGGCGAAGAGGATGAGCACGCTGATGGCGCCGATGTAGACGAGCACCTGGGTGAGCGCCATGAAGGTGCTCCCCAGCAGCGCGTAGATGCCGGCCAGGCCGGCGAAGCAGAGGACCAGCCAGAGACCGGAGCGGATGATGTCGCGGCCGAGCACGACGAGCAGCGCGGCGCCCAGCATGACGCCCGCCAGCGCCAGGAAGACCAGGTCGTCCCAGCGCCACTCGAGGTACGGAACCGTCTGCGGCAGCTCCACGCTCTCCCCTCGTCCCCCTGTGCTCTACCTGTGGTGGGCGTGCCCGGAGCTGGCACCGGTGCTTGCGCCGGCCCCTCCCGCGGGCGTCTTCCCGTTCGTCTGTGTCAGCCCCGCCGGCAGCATGGGCAGCAGTCGCCCCTGCGGGATGTCCCGACCCTGGGCCTGCGCCCTGGCCAGCCAGTCCCGTTCGCGGCGCACGTAGCTGAGCTCCGTGTCCCGCTCCAGGGCTGCGATGGCCATGAGGTCGATCATGGGTTCCTCGCGCGACTCGTGCGCCAGCTCGAAGTCGGGCCCGCAGCGAAGGGCATCATAGGGGCAGGCGTCCACGCAGATGCCGCACAGGATGCAGCGCGACTCGTCGACCTCGTACTTCTCGAGCACGCGCGGCTTGGGCATGAGCGCGCCCGTCGGGCAGGTCTCGGCGCAGCGTCCGCACGAGACGCAGGGTGTCGTGTTGAGGCTCATGTCCAGCGGCGTCGTGACCAGCGTGTCGAAGCCGCTGCGCATGAAGTCGTAGCAGGCCGCGCCCACGATCTCCTTGCAGACGTTGGCGCAGCGACCGCAGTCGATGCAGCGGGAGGGCTCCCGCAGGATGAAGGCGTGGCTGTCGTCGCGCAGGTAGTCGTGGTTGATGCCCGTGAAGCGGTTCTCGGAGACGCTGCGCACCGACAGGCCGCTGCGGGCCGGGTCCAGGGTGCGCAGCGTCGTGCCGTACTCGATGCCCTGGCGGCGCAGGTCGCAGTAGCCGATGGCCTCGCAGGTGCACTGCAGGCAGCGCGCCGATTCGCGCATCGCCTCCGCCTGCGAGTAGGGGATCTCGTACTCCACGTAGGAGCTGCTGCGGGCCTCGGCCGGCATCGAGCGCAGGCGCAGGCGGGGCTCCTTGACCTCAGCCGTGAAGGGCACGATGGCGAGGAACTCCGGCTGCGGTTCGGCCAGCGTCTGACGGGTCTTGATGGCGTCGAGGTCCTGGCCCTGCAGCCAGGCGTCGATGGCGTACGAGGCGCGGCGCCCCTCCGCGATGGCGGCCACCACGGTGGCGGCCCCGGTGCGCACGTCGCCCGTGCCGAAGACGCCCGGTCGCCCCGTGGCGAAGGTCACGGCGTCGGCATCCAGGCGACCCCGAGCACTGGCCCGTACGCCGTCGGAGCCGCGCCCCAGCCAGCGCAGGTCCGGCCCCTGGCCGATGGCCAGCAGGACGCGGTCACAGTCGATGATGAACTCGGTGCCGGCCACGGCCTCCGGCCGGCGGCGGCCCGAGGCATCGGGCGCGCCGAGCGCCATGCGCTGGAACTCGACCCCGGTGACCTTGCCGGCGGCGTCCGTGACGACCCGCGTGGGGGAGGCCTGGAAGATGGCCCGCGCGCCCTCCTCCAGCATCTCGTGGACCTCGTTGGCGGCCGGCATGTCCTTCATGTCGCGCCGGTACACGAGCGTCACCTCCGAACAGCCCTGGCGCACCGAGGTGCGCGCGCAGTCCATGGAGGTGAAGCCGCCGCCGATGACCACCACGCGCGTTCCGGCGTGGCCCGGGTAGGGCAGGCCGAGGGTGGCGATGCGCAGGTATTCGAGGCCGTCGATGACGCCATCGGCGTCCTCGCCGGGGATGCCGAGCTTGTTCGTGTCGTAGCAGCCGATGGCCACCAGCACGGCGTCGAAGCCCTGGTTCTGGAGGTCGTCGACGCTGAAGTCGACCCCCAGCTCGGCATTCACGACGAGCTTCACGCCGAGGTCCCAGACGGCCTCGTACTCGGCCTCCAGGACCTCGACCTTGGGCAGGCGGTACTGGGGGATCCCGTAGCGCAACATGCCGCCGGGGGCCGGGTCGCGCTCGAAGACGGTCACCTCATGGCCGCTGAGGGCCAGGTAGTAGGCGGCCGACATGCCCGCGGGGCCGGAGCCCACGACGGCCACCCGCTTGCCCGTTGCCGACCGCTGGTCGAACGGTCGCGGCGGCGGCGTCCCGGCGGCCTGCGCCTTGAGCACCTGGTCCCCGGCGTAGCGGTGGCTGTCGCGGATGGCGATGGCCTCCTCGACCTCGTCACGCCGGCAGTGCTCCTCACAAGGCGCCGGGCAGACGCGGCCGAGCACCGAGGGGAAGGGGATGGTGCGCTTGAAGATGCGCGCCGATTCGACGAAATCGCCCTCGGTGTTGGCCTTCAGGAAGCCCGGGATGTCGATGTGGCTGGGGCACTTGTTCTGACAGGGCGGCAGGCAGTAGGCATTGTGGTCGCTGAAGATCAGCTCCAGGTTCGTCTTGCGGATCTGGCGCAGGCGCGGCGTCTGCGTCTGGACCTTCATGTCCGGCTCCGCCGCGCGTGAGCAGGAGATGGGCGGCGTCTCCTCGCCCTCGACCTCCACGACGCACATGCGGCAGGCTCCGAAGCCCGGCAGCTTCGGCTCGTAGCAGAGCGTCGGCACCTCGATGCCGTGGTCCCGGCAGACCTCCAGGATGGTTTGCCCGGCTCGACCGGTGACGGTGCGGCCATCGATCTCGATGCTGAACTCGGGCGACACCTGGCGGCGCTGCGGCGACTGCGTCGTGAGCAGGCGTTCCACGACATCGTCGGACGCCCCTGGCACGGCCGGCGGCGGGCTGGCCGGCAGGAGCTGGCCTGCGGGCGGGCTGGTCTGGGGCAGGGTGTCGGTCATGGTGTCTGGGTCGCTCCGGTCATGCCCCCCGGTCGGTTCGTGATGGTCATCGCGCCGCACCGGCCAGCGAGACGGGCTGGCAGACGCCGGCCGGGCAATGACCCCGCAGGACGTGATCCTCGAACTCCGCGGCGAAGGATCGCATCACCGAGAGCATCGGGTTCGCGGCCTGGGCCTCGAGGCCACAGAGGGCCGCGTCGCGCATGTCGCGGGCGAGGTCGCCGAAGAGCGTCGCATCGGTGGGGCGGGCGTGGCCGCCGCAGAAGGCGTCGCCCAGCTCGGAGAGACGGCGTGTCCCGATGCGGCAGGGGATGGACTTGCCGCAGGCCTCGTCGGAGAGATAGCGGGTCACCAGGCTGGCCAGATCGACCAGGCAGGTGGTGTCGTCGAGCGCCAGCAGCGTGCCTGAGCCGACCAGGGCGCCCACCGCCGCCAGGGCGTCAGCCGCGAGGGCAGTGTCCAGCGCCTCGGCTGGCAGGAAGCCGCCCGTGGGCCCGCCCACCAGGACGGCCTTCAGCGTGCCCGGCAGGGAGCCGCCCGGCCCGTCGATGACCTGGCGCACCGTGGTGCCCAGGGGAACCTCGACGACGCCCGGCCGACTCACCCGGCCGCCCAGCTGCACGAGCGTCGTGCCGGGCGAGCCAGGCTGGCCGATGGCCGCGAAGGCGCCTGCGCCGTGGCGCACGATCCAGGGCACCGCGGCCAGCGTCTTGACGTTGTTGACCACGGTGGGCTGGCCCCACAGGCCCTGCCGCGAGGGGTACGGCGGGCGCTGCTCGGGCTGGGCTCGGCGGCCCTCCAGCGCGCGCAGCAGCACGGTCTCCTCGCCCACCACGAAGGAGCCCGTCACCTCGCGCACCTCGATGTGCAGGCCGCCGCCGGGCGCCTGCGGGCCGATGTGGCCGCGCGCCTCTGCCTCCACGATGGCGCGGCGCAGCCGGGCAGCGGCCGTGACCGCCGAGGCCCGCACGGCGATGACGGCGCTCGCTGCGCCGACCGCGAAGGCGGCCAGGGCCACCCCCTCCACGATGGCGTGCGGATCGAGCTCCATGAGGGTCCGGTCGACCTGGGCCCCCGGGTCCGCCTCGAAGCCGTTGGCCACCACGGCGCGCCGCGATCCGGGCTGGGCGGCGCAGTCACGCCACTTGCGACCGGTCTGGAAGGCGGCCCCGCCACGACCCTGCAGTCCTGACTCGCTGACGATCGCGATGAGGGCCTCGGGCGAGAGGTTCGCGACGGCACTCCGGTAGGCCTCCCAGGCGCCGGCGGCCTCCGCAGCCTCGATGCCGGCCTCGGGGTCCACCTGGCCGGCGCGCTCGAGGAGCAGCGACGGCCAGTCGGGAGCGCCGGGCAGGATGGGCAGGCTCATGCCGCCCGCTCCCAGGATGCATGGCTTCGCAGGGCGGCCGCGATGCGCGCGGCGTCCTCCGCGGACGCGCGCGGCAGGACTTCGCCGTCCACCTCCACGTGCGGGCTGCCCGACGATGCGCCGTGGCAGTCGGCCGTGGCCAGGCGCACCGCGCCATCTGGGCTCAGGCCGCCCACGTCCGTGCCGAGGTGCTCGCGGAAGGCCGCCAGCACGCTCCCTCCACCGAGCATCGTGCACTGCGGGCAGCGGCAGACGCGCACGACGTGGCCGCTGGGCGGCTCGAAGCGCAGGTGCGGATATGAGCTGGCGATGCCGTACAGCTCGCTGTACCAGGCGCCCGTCTGGTGGGCGATGTGCTGCAGTGCCGCCACGGGCAGGTGGCCGTAGGCTTCCTGGGTGCGCTCCAGGATGGCCAGGGCGCGGCGTGGCTGGTGGCCCTCAGCGGTCAGGATGGCATCCAGCGGCCCCAGGTCGATGAGCGCGAAGGGGTCGTAGGTGTGATCCGGCACGGGCCGACCGGAGCGCCGCAGGGCGCTCTCCTCACGACGCTCGGCGTACTGCTCGGCCGGCCCCCAGTGGACGTGGAAGCGGTTCCGGGTGTCCACGCCACCCATGTCGATGCACTCGATGGGGCAGGCCGCGGCGCACTGGAAGCAGGTCTCGCACTTGAGTGTGCCGGCCTCGTCATAGAGCAGGATGAGTCGGCCGCGATGACGTGGTGCGATGGGGTTCTGGACCTCCGGGTACTGCACGGTGAGCTTGGGGCGCAGCACCTGGCGGAAGGCGAACCACAGGCCCTTCACGAGGGCCAGGCCGGGGACGCGATCCGTCCTCACGCGCCCAGCTCTCGTGCGATGAGGATGGCGCCGGCGGTCACGAAGATGTTGAGCAGGGCGGCCGGCATCATCCACTTCCACGTGAAGCCCATGAGCTGGTCCATGCGCACGCGCGGGAAGGTCGCGCGCATGAGCACGAAGAGGGCCACCAGGGCGAACGACTTGAGCAGGAACCAGCTGATGCCCATGAGGGCATCGAAGCTGAAGAGGGACCAGATGGAGAGTGCGCCCACCACCAGCAGGTTGGCCAGCACGAAGCCCACCAGCAGCGACTTCACGAAGCCCCATGAGGTCTTCACCATCCACACCAGGCCCGTGAGCGCCGCCACCAGGATGGGCAGCACAAGAACCGGGATGGCCATCAGCCAGGGGCCCAACGAGGCCACGTCCAGGGCCAGCGAGACCGGAGTCGCGACCCCCAGGGCCTCGAGCAGCGGGTCGATGTCGAAGAGGCCGTTCCAGCCGCCCAGGAAGAGCGTCACCGTGAGCGCCGAGAGGATGAAGACGTTGACGTACTCGGCGAAGAAGAAGAAGCCGAAGCGCATGCCGCTGTACTCGGTGGCGAAACCGGCCACGATCTCCGAGTCAGCCTCCGTGAAGTCGAAGGGCGTGCGGGAGGCCTCCGCCGTGGCGGCGATGAAGAAGATGATGAGCGCCAGCGGCTGCTGGAAGGCGTACCAGTCGAAGATCCAGCCCGACTGCTTCTCCACGATCGTGCCCAGGTTCAGCGTGCCGGAGAGCAGCACGATGCCCATGACACCCAGGATGAGCGGCAGCTCGTAGCTGATGATGGCCGCTGCTGCGCGCAGGCCGCCCAGCAGCGAGTACTTGTTGAAGCTGGACCAGCCGGCCATCATCAGGCCGATGACGCCGAAGCCGCCGACGGCGAAGAAGTAGAGCAGCCCCAGCTCCATCTGGTAGCCCAGCATGCCGGGCGCAAAGGGGATGACCAGCAGCGTCAGCACGGCCGCCAGGTAGACCACCGCCGGCGCCAGCGTGAAGACCGGCACGTCCACGCCGCTGGGCGTGTAGTCCTCCTTGGCCAGCACCTTGAGACCGTGGACGGTCGAGCTCAGCGTGCCCCACGGGCCGATGCGGTTGGGCCCGATGCGCAGGTTCATGAAGGCGATGATCTTGAGCTCCATGAAGATGATGACGAAGGCCGCCGGCACCGTGAAGAGGAGCACGCCGGTGGCCGCCGCCAGGAAGCGCAGGATGCCGATGTTGGCGCCGGCCGTGTCCAGGAAGCCCTGCACGAATTGCGGTCCGATGCCCACCACCCAGAGCACGGTGAGCGCCACCGTGCCCAGCACCAGCAGGGCCACCAGCGGCAGGATGACCTTGCCGCTCGTGCTGAGGTGCTTCCAGGGGTCGGAGAGGCTGCTCACTTGTCGATGCCGCCCATGATCGGATCGAGGCTGGCCATGATGGCCATGATGTCAGCCACGAGGTGCCCCGGTGTCAGCAAGCCGACCGCCTGCAGGTTGAAGAACGAGGGGTCGTGGATGCGGAAGCGGAAGGGCTGATCGGTGCCGTCGCTGATGCCATAGGCGGCGTACTGGCCGCGCGGGCTCTCAAGGGCGATGTAGGCCCGGCCCGGCGGGATCCGCAACAGTCTGGGCAGCTTGGCCATGACCGGGCCGTCCGGCATGCGGTGCAGCACCTGGTCGATGATGCGCAGGGACTGCTTGATCTCCTCGATGTGCAGCAGGTAGCGGGCGTAGGAATCACCCTCGCTACGCACCGGCACCTCGAACTCCAGCTCCGGGTAGACGCTGTAGGGGTGGGCGCGGCGCACGTCGTAGGGCACCCCGGAGGCGCGCAGCGGCGGGCCGGACATGGCCAGCCGAAGGGCCGTCTCGCGGTCCACCACGCCGAGGCCCTTCGTGCGGTTGACGAAGATCTCGTTCTCGTTCATGAGCGTGGCCTGGCCGTCGATCTGCTTGCCGGCGCGGCCCATCCAGTCGCCCAGGCGGCTCAGGAACTCGTGGTTGAGGTCGCCGTTGACGCCCCCGATGCGCAGGTAGTTGAAGAGCAGCTTCTGGCCCGTCAGGGCGGCCAGCATCTCCACGATCTCGTCACGCTCGGCGAAGCCGTAGAGGATGGGCGTCAGGCCGCCCAGGTCGAGCGCCAGCCAGCCGATGAAGAGGGCGTGGCTGGAGATGCGGTTGAGCTCCCAAGCCAGGACGCGGATGTACTCGGCCCGGCGGGGCACCTCCAGGCCCAGCAGCTTCTCAGCCGCCAGCACCGGGAGGGCCTCGCTGAACATCGATGCCGCGTACTCGAGGGGATCGCAGTTGCTGATGGCGTGGTGCCAGTCGCCGTGCTCGCAGATCTTCTCGACGCCGCGGTGCAGGTAGCCGAGCACGGGGTCGAGGTCCACGATGCGCTCGCCGTCGATCTTCAGCACGACGCGCAGCACCCCGTGCGTGGAGGGGTGCTGCGGACCCAGGTTGACGAACATCTCGCCGTCGCCGAGGGTGTAGAACTCCGCCTCGCGCTCCGTGCGCGGCGTGAGCGGCGGGATGGCGTCGTAGATGGTGGCCGGCGTCTGGACGAGCACGTCCGGGTCGTCCAGCGAGCGGATGCGGGTCTGTTCGGTGCTCATGGCTGGCCTCCGCCGCCCTCGGCGGTGACGGCCCCGGCGACCTCGCCCCCGGCGGTGACCGCTGCCGCGGATCCGCGGCCGACACGCAGGCGCTCGCCCCCGGGGCCCAGCACCGCGCCCGCCCCGGGACTCGAGCGCAGCGCTCCGGCGACGCGCACCTCTGCAGGGCGGTGCGGCATCTCCATGGGGCGGATCCCTCGCCGGGCCCGCGCGAAGCATCATCAGCGAGGGCGAAGTCCTTGCGCAGCGGGAAGGCCAGGTAGTCGGGTGGCATGAAGATGCGGCGCAGGTCGCGGTTGCCCTCGAACTCGATGCCGAACATGTCGTAGGCCTCGCGCTCCGCCCACTCCGCCCCGCTCCACAGGAAGGTGATGGAGGGCACGCGCGGGTCCTGGCGCGAGAGCCCGTCCGCGATGACGCGCAGCCAGTCCGAGCTGAGCGGCGACCAGAGGTGGTAGACGACTTGCATCGTCAGCCCGGTGTCCACCCCGCAGAGGTCGGAGAGGATCTCGTAGCGCAGGTCGGCGTCCTCGCGCAGCGTGCGCATGACGACCGGCAGGGCGGCCGGCGCCACGACGACCTCGATGGTGTCACCCATGGCGGCGGCGGGCACGAGCAGATGCCCGGCGAGTCGTTCATCGATGCGGCGCAGCTGCAGCGTGTCCGTGGCTCTGACTCCTGCGCTCTGCTAGACGCCCGCCGGGACCGACGGTCCGACCCGGCGCTCCGGCCAGCTGCCGCGCCGCTCGAGGATGATCTGCTGGAGCTTGAGCATGCCGTAGATGAGACCCTCCGGGCGCGGCGGGCAGCCGGGCACGTAGACGTCCACGGGCATGAGACGGTCGATGCCCTCCACGGTCGAGTAGGAGCGCTTGTAGCGGCCGCCCGAGCAGGTGCAGTCGCCCATGGCGACGCACCACTTGGGCTCCGGCATCTGCTCCCAGAGCCGGATCAGCGGGCCGGCCATCTTGGTCGTCAGCGTGCCCGCCACGATGAGCACGTCCGCCTGCCGCGGGCTGGCGCGGAAGGGGAACATGTTGAAGCGGTCCATGTCGTTGACGGGGGTCGCGGCGGACATCATCTCCATGGCACAGCAGGCCAGGCCGGAGAGCAGCGGCCAGAGGCTGTTGGCGCGGATGTAGTCGAGCACGTAGTCGGCGGTGGTGGGCACGACGCCCAGGGCGCCCCAGCGGGCGTTGTCCGACTTGTCCCCCAGCTCCAGCTCCTTGAGGTGGTCGATGCTGGCTGGTTGGCCGCCGTAGGCACCCGGGTCCGCCGGGACCCAGGTCGTGTTGGGGACCACGATCGGCTGGCGGGTGCCGGCAGGGGGCAGCAGGGCGCTCGTTGGGGCAGGGTCCGACGCGCCGGTCGCCGGGGAGATCCGGCTGGCGGCCGCGTCAGGTCCGCCTACTTCCACGTCAGCAGGCCCTTGCGTGCGGCATAGAGGACGGAGAGCTCCATGATGAGCACGAAGAGGAGCATGCCCAGGAAGCCGCCCAGCAGGAGGTCGTTGAAGACGAGCGCCCAGAGCGCGATGAAGACGATCTCGATGTCGAAGGCTACGAAGAGCAGGGCGTAGAGGTAGAACGAGAGGCCGAAGCGACCGCGCGTGTCGCCGAAGGTGTCGATGCCCGACTCGTAGGGCAGGCCCTTGTGGCGGTCGCCGCGGTGGCGATGGGTGATCAACCAGGACGCGCCGATGGTCAGGAAGACGAACGTGAAGCCCGCGAAGGCGAAGCCGAGCACGTACCAGAGCGGAGCGGTCACATCGATTCCTCTTCGAGCCGAGTGTCGGGCGTTCGCTCACTAGCCCGAAGCCGACGCCCCGTGGGAGGGAGCTGAGCGCAGCCCGAGTGTACCCCAGCGAGCCACCGCGTCACCCCGCGCGGGGCGCACCATGGGCCCGGGCCTCCCGTGCATCATGGCGGCGTGGACAGACTGGAGCTGGCGGCCATCGGCATGGGCGCCAACGTGGGAGCGGCTCGCCAGACGCTGCAGCAGGCGGTCGCAGCACTGGGCGCCCTGCCGGGCGCGACCCTGGAGGGCGTTTCGCGGCTCTATCGGACGCGGCCCGTGGGTCCCGTGGGCCAGGCCGACTTCTGGAACGCTGCCACGACCCTGCGCGTGCCGGCCGGCCGCTCACCGGAGGAAGGCGCCATGGCCCTGCTCATCGCGCTCAAGGGCCTCGAGCAAGCCTTCGGTCGGCAGGAGCGGGAGCGCTGGGGACCCCGTGAGCTGGACCTCGACCTGCTCCTCTTCGGGCCGCACCGTCTGCGTGTCGAACGCGCGGACACGGCGCGCAGCGATGACCCTGCCCGCGGTGGGCCGCAGTGGCTGACGGTGCCCCACCCGCAGGCTGCCCAGCGGGCCTTCGTCCTGGCGCCGCTTGCCGACCTGCTGCCCGAGCTCGAACCGCCGGGCTGGGGCCGCTCCGTGGCGGCCGCGTGGGCGCGTGCCGAGGCCCGGGAGGGCGCCGGAGCCGTGCAGGCCGTGGCCGCCTGGGACCCGGCCGCCGCCGCTTGGCGCGACCTGGGCGCGACGCTCAGTGGCGGAAGTGGCGCCGGCCCGTGAAGACCATGGCCAGGTGGTGGCGGTCGGCGATCTCGATGGCCATCTCGTCGCGCACGCTGCCGCCGGGCTGGATGACGGCGGTCACGCCACGCTCGGCGGCGAGGGCGATGGCATCACCGAAGGGGAAGTAGGCGTCCGAGGCGAGCACGCTGCGCGGTGCGCGGTCGGCGGCGCGGTGGAGCGCGATCTCCGTGGCCGTGAGACGGCTCGACTGGCCGGCACCCACGCCCACCAGCGTCGCCCCCTTGGCGACCACGACGGCCAGGCTGGTGATGTGGCGCACGGCGCGCCAGGCGAACATGAGGTCGGTGAGCTCATCCAGGGTGGGGCGGCGCCTCGTCACCACGTGCAGCTGCCCGTGGTCGATGTCGAGCCGGTCGCGGGTCTCCACGAGCAGCCCGCCCTCGACACGATGGAAGTCGAGGTCGGCGATGCCGTGGTCGGGCGAGGCGTCAGCCGCCAGGGCCGGCACGGCCAGCACGGCCAGCTCCGGGCGGCCCGCCAGCAGCGCCCGGGCGCCTTCGCTGTAGCCGCGTGCCACGAGCCCCTCGAAGGGGTTGGCCACCAGCTCCCGGGCGATGGCCTCGTCGACCTCGCGGTTGACGGCCACCACCGCCCCGAAGGCGGTCACCGGATCGCCGGACAGGGCGCGCCGGAAGGCTTCCCGACCGTCGTCGTGGGAGGCAAGGCCCACGGGGTTGCGCTGCTTGACGATGGCACAGGTGGGGGAGGCGAAGTCGGAGACCATGCGGAAGGCGGCGTCGAGGTCGATGAGGTCATTGAAGGTCGGCTGTGGGCCCTGCAGCCGCTCGGCATCGGCCAGGGACCGTGCCCGGCGCGCGGACTCCCGGTAGAGTGCGCCGCGCTGGTGGGGGTTCTCTCCGTAGGGCAGGTCGCGCTCCTTGCGCAGGACGATGCTGAGCTGCTCCGGGAAGCGCACCCCGCCGATGTGCTCGAGGTAGGCGGCCACTTCCCCGTGGTAGGCGGCCAGCACGGCGAAGGCCTTGGCGGCCAGGCGCTGGCGGACCTCCGCCGAGACGTGCCCATGCTGCTGCAGCTCGTCGACGAGGAGCGCGTGGTCGGCCGGGTCGCAGACGGCAGCCACGCCGCCGACGTTGCGCGCTGCAGCGGCGAGGAGGGCGAGGGCATCCACGTCGATGAGCCCCACGGCCTCGTCGATGGGCAGACCGCGACCGACCTGCGGCCCGAAGGGGCCAGGCTCGACGACCACGATGTCGATGCTGGCCAGGTGGCGCTCCACCAGGTCGGCCATGTCGGCGGGGACGTGTCGGCGTGCCAGGATGCCGGCGTAGACGGCAGGGTGGAGGGTCTGGACCTGGCCGCCGAGCAGGGACGGCGCGCCGGTCAGCTCCGTGACGGCCCGCACCTCCACGCCGACCTGCGCGAGCGCCGTGCGCGAAGGATCGGTGGCGTAGACCTCGACCCCCAGGTCGAGCAGCTGCTGCGCCAGCTCGCCGATGCCGGCCCCGTCCGCGACCGAGAGCAGGGCTCGCACCCGGTCTTCCCTCCCTCGTGAGACTGCGCCCAGGCGACTGCCGGCGCGGGTCACCGAGTATATCAACGCCCTCGTGAGCGACCCGCGGACCAGCCTGCGGGGAGGCGCTGAGCGGACCCCCCGCGGTCTGATACCCTGCCCGCGTGGACTTCCTCGGCTCCCTCTTCATGGACGGCGGCTTCAGCCCGCAGAACTTCAGCGACCTCTTCTACCCGGTCGCGGTGGCGGCCCTGGTCTTCCTGGTCGGTACGGTCATCCTCTACAACGTGCAGACGCGCCGTCTGCACCGCCATCCGCCGCTCGTGGCGCTGCAGGAGTGGCTTCTCTGGACCGGCCTGGCCGTCTTTGGCCTGCTGCTCGTCTACTGCACCTTCAAGTTCTACTTCGTCTTCGTGCTGGTGACGCTCATCCTCGGCCTGGCTGTCTTCATCTGGATCCGCTTCGTGCGCTTCCCGCCGCTCATCGAGGCCTACAACCAGGCGCTGCGCCGGGAGCGCTTCCTGAGCCAGAAGCGCTACCGCGACCCGGATTCCACGATCCGCCGCTCCAGGTCCAAGGCCAGCGCCCGAAAGCGACGCTGACCCCCGCGAGCGCCCGCTGGCGTGGAGATCCTGCGCTTCGGTCCGGGCCTCCGGCGCTCCGAGCCGCCGGCCGTCGCCCAGGGGGTGGAGGCGCAGGCCATCTGGAGCGATCCCCGGGCGCGCGTCACGGAGCTGTCCTTCGCGCGACGGGCGTTCCTGGCCCCTCACTCGAGCCCCGATGACGGCCTCTTCATCGTGATCGCCGGTGGCGGCTGGGTCCAGGTCGCCGACGAGCGCACAGCCATCCATCACGGCGAGGCCGTGGAGTGGCCCGCGGGCCTGGCCCACGCTGCCTGGACGGACACCTCCACGATGCGCGCCCTCCTCGTGGAGGTGCCGGACAGCGCCCGCGAGGGGCACCTTGCACGGCTCTCCGAGCGACCGACGTCGGATCTGCCCTCCGGGTCTCCCGGCCCGGCCGCGCGGGGCCAGCTGGCCGTCCGAGAGGTCCGCCCCGAGGATCACGATCCCACAGAAGGGGAGCCCTGGTAGGGATGGCAGGACCGGGCCCAGCGGCCCGGGCTCAGCCAGGACCCAGCACGTTCGTACCCAGGACGTCCGCGCGGAGCACGTCCATGGCGAGCACCGCGCCCAGCTGGCCAAGGGCCCGACCCGTGGCGCCCCAGACCCGGTGGCCCTGCACCGGGTAGGCACCATAGCGGAGGCTCCAGCCGTCACGCTCCTCCTCCACCACCTCGACCGGGGCCCCCGGCAGGAAGTGGCGCACGGGCACGGTCAGGATCTCGGCCACCTCGCGTGGGTCGGCCTCGAAGCGTGGCTCGCGCTCGGCCACGGCCAGCACAGGCACCATCAGGAAACCGCTGATGCGGATGTCCACCGTGTCCAGCCGGCCGAGCACTTGCACGCCGGCCGCCGCGGCGTCCAGGCCGACCTCCTCGGCCGCCTCGCGCAGGGCGGTCCCGTCCGGGAACCGGTCGCCCGCCTCGCGCTTGCCGCCCGGCAGCGCCACCTGGCCGGCGTGGGAATGGTCGTCCTGGGGGCGCACCATGAGCACGATGTGTGCCTCGCCGGTCGAGGCGGGGTAGAGCAGCACCAGGGCCGCGGCCTCTCGGACGGGCCCGGCCTGGGCGCGCCGCATGCGTGCCGGCAGGGACCCTGCTTGCAGGACGTGTGCCTCGATGTCCGCTCGCGGCGGCGGCAGCGGCGAGGGCAAGTGGCTGAGGCGCGCGCGCGCGACGTCGAAGTGCATCTTGTGGATGCTAGACGGGCGCGTCGAATCCCTTCAGGGGTACTCCTGCCTGGGGCCCAGGGGGCAGGCCGCGGCCCCAGGCCATGACCGCGAAGCCACCCAGGTGGCGCGGGTCGAGGAGGCGCGCCACCGAGCTGCGGGCCTCCAGGTAGGTCGGCAGGTCCGTGGCCGGGTCACGACCGAGCTCCACGAGCAGCTCGCCGAGACCCAGGCCGGCCAGGAATCGGGCCTGCGTCGTGTGGCCCAGGAGCACCAATCCGGCCGACGCCGCCGCACGCAGCAGTGCGCTCAGGTCGACGTGGGCGGTGAGGTCGGTGTGCCCGACGGCCCGGAACGGATCGTCCGACACGGCGTGGCCGCGGTACGCCAGCAGCGATCCCGCTCTGCGGTGCGGCCCGTAGAGCTCGACCGCCTCGTGCCCGTAGTCGATGATCAACAGCAGGCCGCGCGGGGCCAGCTGGCCGGCGACCTCAGCCACCAGCTCGGGCGCGCGGAGGCAGATTTCCGCGCGCTGCCCGGGGCGCAGGTCGACACCGCCAGCTGCCAGCTGGGCGGCCAGGGCAGGGTCGGAGGGATCGGCCAGCGTCTCCGCGAACCAGCCGTCCTGCCACGCGACCCAAGCCTCGCGAAGGGACTCCTGCTGGACGACCCGGTGGACCGGCAGGGCATCGAGCAGTTCGTTGGCGAGCACCAGGTCGACGGGCTCCGGCGCGGCCTCCGTCCGCTCGGGCAGGTCCACGGCCTGCCACTCGATCCGGTCCAGGACGCCCGACCCCTCGTCCCGGAGACCCTCCAGGGCACGGTCCCGAAGCGTGCCCCGCCCGGCCCCCAGCTCACGCACGACGTACCGCACCGGCGACCCCGCCTGCTCCCAGGCGGCGGCCACGAATCGCGCCAGGCAGCGGCCGAAGAAGGGGTGCAGCTCCGGCGCGGTCAGGAAGTCGCCGCCGCGCGTGGGTCGCAGCTGGCTGCTCGCGTAGTAGCCGAGACCCGGCTCCGTCAGGGCCCGCTCCATGAAGCGGGCGAAGGTGATGCGTCGCTCCGGTGCGGCCAGGATCTCATCGCGGATGAGCGCCACGAGCCGTGGCTCACTGCCTTCCCAGCGGCGATCCGATGGCGGCTCGGCGTCAGCGGCCACGCGCCACCGTGGCCGCCCGTCCCGGCCGCACCCTAGTTGAGGCGCTCCTTGCGCTCGTCGGTCGGTCCCGTGGCAGGCAGGTCCATGAGGCTGGGCCGCAGCCCGGCGCCGACCGCCTGGCCGCCCGGTGCGCTGCTCGGGTCGCGCGGGTCCCGGCGATCGGCCTGCCCGCTGACCATGGTCTCGCCCTCCGAGCCCGTGCACACGATGGTGCCGCTGACCGGGTCCGCGTCGGCGGTGATCGTGCTGCCCGGCTTGAAGCGACCCTCCAGGAGCGCGCGCGCCAGCGGGTTCTCCAGGAGGCGCTGCACGGCCCGTTTGAGCGGCCGTGCGCCGTACTGCGGATCGTGGCCCTCGCGACCGATGAGCGCCCTGGCCGCTGGTGTCACCACGAGCCGCAGGTCCTGGCCCTCGAGGCGTCGGGCAAGGTCGGCGACCAGGAGCTCCACGATGGCGCCCAGGGCGGCCTCGTCCAGGCCGTGGAAGACGATGATCTCGTCGATGCGGTTGAGGAACTCCGGCCGGAACGTCGCCCGCAGCGCCTCGCGCACGGTGCGCTCGAGCTGCTCCTCCGGGAGCCCCGCAGCACGCTCGACACCCGTCAGCTGCGAGCCGACGTTGCTGGTCATGATGAGGACGGTGTCCTTGAAGGAGACGGTGCGGCCCTGCCCGTCCGTGAGGCGGCCGTCATCGAGGACCTGCAGGAGCACGTTGAAGACATCGGGGTGGGCCTTCTCGAGCTCGTCGAGCAGGATCACCTGGTAGGGGCGGCGGCGGACCGCCTCAGTGAGCTGACCTCCCTCCTCGTAGCCGACGTAGCCGGGCGGTGCCCCGATGAGTCGGCTGACCGCGTACTTCTCCATGTACTCGCTCATGTCGATGCGGGTCATGGCCGATTCGTCGTCGAAGAGGAACTGCGCCAGGGCCCGGGCGGTCTCCGTCTTGCCCACCCCGGTGGGGCCCAGGAAGATGAACGAGCCGATGGGCCGGCGAGGATCCTTGAGGCCGGCGCGGGCACGGCGCACGGCGTCCGAGACGGCGGCGATGGCCTCGTCCTGGCCGATGACGCGCTCGTGCAGGCGCTCCTCCATGTGGATGAGCTTGGCCTGCTCGCCCTCCATGAGGCGGACGACCGGGATGCCCGTCCAGGAAGCCACGATGCGCGCGATGTCATCCGCGTCGACCTCCTCCTTGAGCAGCCGGCGGTGGCCACCCTCGCCGACGGCCAGGGCGGCCTCCTCTGCCCGGAGACGCTCCTGCAGCTCGGGGATGCGCCCGTAGCGAAGCTCCGCTGCACGCCCGTAGTCAGCAGCTCGCTCGGCCGTCTCCACCTCGTGCTGGGCCTGCTCCAGCTCGGATTTCGTGGCGCGCAGGCCGGCGATGGCGTCCTTCTCCTGCTGCCACTGGCTCTTGAGGGCGCCGGCCCGCTCCGAGAGGTCGGCCAGCTCCCGTTCCAGGGCCTCCAGCCGGGCGCGCGAGGCGTCGTCCCTCTCCTTGCGCAGGGCCTCCCGCTCGATCTCCAGCTGGATGCGCCGGCGCTCCAGCTCGTCGAGCTCGACGGGCATCGAATCCATCTCCATGCGCAGCCGGCTGGCGGCCTCGTCGACGAGGTCGATGGCCTTGTCGGGCAGGAAGCGCTCGCTGATGTAGCGGTCGGAGAGGACCGCCGCGGCGACCATGGCCGAATCGGTGATGCGCACGCCGTGGTGCACCTCGTAGCGCTCGCGCAGGCCGCGCAGGATGGAGATCGTCTCCTCCACGCTGGGCTGGTCCACGTAGACGGGCTGGAAACGACGCTCCAGCGCGGCGTCCTTCTCGACGTGCTTGCGGTACTCGTCCAGCGTCGTGGCGCCGATGGTGTGCAGCTCGCCGCGCGCCAGCATCGGCTTCAAGAGGTTGGAGGCGTCCATGGCGCCCTCAGCCGCGCCAGCGCCCACGACGGTGTGCAGCTCGTCGATGAAGAGCACGACCTGACCGTCCGAGTCGCGGATCTCCTTGAGCACGGCCTTGAGGCGCTCCTCGAACTCGCCGCGGAACTTGGCGCCGGCGATGAGCGCACCGAGGTCCAGGGCCACCACGCGACGGTCGCGCAGGCCCTCCGGGACGTCGCCGCGGACGATGCGCTGGGCGAGACCCTCCACGATGGCCGTCTTGCCCACGCCCGGCTCACCGATGAGGACGGGGTTGTTCTTGGTGCGGCGGCTGAGCACCTGGATGACGCGGCGGATCTCCTCGTCGCGACCGACGACCGGGTCCAGCTTGCCCTCCCGGGCCGCCTTCGTGAGGTCCTGGCCGTACTTCTCGAGGGCCTGGTAGGTCGCCTCCGGGTTGGGCGAGGTGACGCGCTGACGGCCGCGCACGGCCTCCAGCGCCCGCAGCAGGGCCTCGTGGCCAGCGCCCGCGGCCTCCAGGAGCCGCTGAGCCTCACCGCCGGCCTCCGAGGCCGCCAGCAGGAGATGCTCGGTGGAGACGTACTCGTCGGCGAGGCGCCGGGCCTCCTCCTCCGCGCGCTCCACGAGTGCCCGCGCACGGGGGTCGAGGGCCAGCTGCCCGCCCTGGATCCTGGCCCGCCGGGCGAGCAGCGCCCCGAGTTCGACGCCGACGCGGGCGGGATCCGCGCCGAGCTGGCGCAACGTCACCGACGGGATGCCCTCGGCGTCCTCGAGCAGGGCGGCCAGGATGTGCTCTGCGTCGAGCACTGGGCTCTCCGCCCGCGTGGCCAGCTGCTGGGCGGCAAGGATGGCCTCCTGGGCCTTCTGGGTGTAACGGTCGAGTTTCATGGTGATCCCTGCGGTTGGCGCCCGGCGGTCGTCGCGAGACGCGGGTCAGGCTGGGCGATGTGGTCCACGAGGGCACGGGCGCGGCGCGTCCCCTCCTCGTCGAGGCGTGCCGGCAGCACGATGCTGGTTCGAACGCGCAGGTCTCCAGGCCCGCCGCCGCCGAAGTGCGGCAGACCTTGGCCGGCCAGACGGAAGAGCCGCCCGTTCTGTGTCCCCGGTGGGATGGTCAGCAGGAGCCGCTTGCCGCCGAGGGCCTCCAGGCTGACCTGGCCACCCAGCAGGGCCTCGCCCAGCGTCAGTGGCAGCTCCATGCCCAGGTTGTCGCCGTCGCGCGTGAAGACGGGATGCCGCGCGATGTGGACGGTGAGGTAGATGTGGCCGCCGCTCTCGGCCTTGCCGGAGAGCCGGATGCGCTGACCGTCCGCGACGCCCGGCGGGATCCTGACCTCCAGCCGCTTGCCGCCGACCTCGATGTGCCGCTCCGTCCCGCGCAGGACCTCCTCCAGGCTGACCGTGGTGTCCGCCGCGGCGTCGGCAGGCGCCCGGTACGCGGGCCGGCGCGTGCCGCGCGGGCTGCCCGTGCCGAACCCGGACGACGCGTAGCCCGCACCGCTGTCCCCGCCCAGGCCGCCGAAGAGCGGCTCGAAGTCGAGGTCGCCAGTGTCGCTGGCCGTGGCCGTGCGGGACCATCCGGCAGGACGGTCGGCTGCCGCTCCGCCCCGCTCGCTGCCGCCACCGAAGAAGGCGCGGAAGAAGTCGCTGAAACCAGACAGGTCCGCGGCGTCGCCTCGGAACTCGAAGCGCATGCCACCGGGCCCGCCCCCGGCCGCCCCGGTGAAGCCGGTGAAGGGGTTGCCCCCGGCTCCGCCGCCCTGCTGGTAGGCCGCCCAGTTCGCGCCGAGCTGGTCATAGGCCTTGCGCTTCTGCGGATCGGAGAGGACCTCGTTGGCCTCACTGATCTCCTTGAAGCGCTGCTCAGCGGCCGCGTCGCCCTTGTTGACGTCCGGATGGTGCTTGCGGGCCAGGCGCCGGTATGCCTTCTTGATGTCGGCCTGCGTGGCGTTCTTGGCCACGCCGAGGGTGGCGTAGTAGTCGCGGTACTCCATCCGGGCTCCCTGGGGCTAGGCCACCGCCGGCGGCTGCTGCGGCGGGAAGAGCGGCGTCTTCGTGCCGCCAGTGGCACTCGCCCCGCCCTCGTCCCTGGTGGCCGGCCTGACAGGGGAGGCCTTCAGCGGTCGCGGCTTGCGGCGCAGCGCAGCGGCCAGGACCTGGTCCATCGACTCCACGAGGACCAGCTTCATCTGGGTGCGGACCTCGTCGGGGATGTCGCGCAGGTCCTTCTCGTTGCGCTTGGGCAGGATGACGATCTTGGCGCCCGACAGGTGAGCGGCCAGGATCTTGGACTTGAGTCCACCGATGGGCAGCACCCGACCGCGCAGCGTGATCTCGCCGGTCATGGCCACGTCCTTGCGCACGGCGATGCCCGTCAGCGAGCTGACCATGGCCGTGACCATGGTGATGCCGGCCGAAGGGCCGTCCTTGGGGATGGCTCCCGCGGGCACGTGGATGTGCATCGTGTTCTTCTCGAAGAGCTCGCGCTCGATCCCCAGGCGACTGGCGTTGGCGCGGATCCAGGAGAGCCCGGCGCGGGCCGATTCACGCATCACGTCGCCGAGCTGGCCGGTGAGGATGAAGTCCTCCTTGCCCTCCATGCGCGTGACCTCGACAGCCACCACGTCGCCCCCGACCTCCGTGACCACGAGACCCGTGGCCGCACCCACCTGGTCCTCGGGCTCCAGCTCGCCGTACTCGTAGCGGGCCGGACCGAGCAGCTCCGTGAGCTTGCGCGTGGTCACGTTGGTGCGCGTGGTGCGACCCTCGGCCACGGTGCGGGCGATCTTGCGCATGACGTTGGCGATCTCGCGCTCAAGGTTGCGCACACCGGCCTCGTGCGTGTACGACTGCACGAGGGTGGTCATGGCGCCGTCCGTGACGGTCACGTGCTTCGGCTTCAGGCCGTGGTTGACCATCTGCTTGGGCACCAGGAAGCGCTTGCCGATCTCGGCCTTCTCGCGTTGCGTGTAGCCCGGCAGCTGGATGATCTCCATGCGGTCGCGCAGGGCCATGGGGATGGGGTCGATGAGGTTGCCGGTGGCGATGAAGAGCACCTTCGAGAGGTCGAAGGGCACCTCCAGGTAGTTGTCCGCGAAGGTGTTGTTCTGCTCGGGGTCGAGGACCTCCAGGAGTGCCGAGGAGGGGTCACCCCGGAAGTCCATGCCGATCTTGTCGATCTCGTCGAGCATGAAGACCGGGTTGTTGGAGCCGGCCGTCTTGATGTTCTGGATGATGCGGCCGGGCAGCGCGCCGATGTAGGTGCGGCGATGGCCGCGGATCTCGGCCTCGTCGTGGATGCCGCCCAGGCTCATGCGCACGAACTCGCGCCCCATGGCTCGCGCCACGGACTTGCCCAGCGAGGTCTTGCCCACGCCGGGCGGCCCGACGAGGGCCAGGATGGGGCTGCGGATGGTGTCCGCGAGGGAGCGCACGGCGAGGTACTCCAGGATGCGCTCCTTGACCTTCTCCAGGCCGGAGTGGTCCTCGTCGAGCACGATGGCTGCCTGCTTGATGTCCAGGTTGTCCTGTGTCGAGGTGTTCCAGGGAAGGCTCACCAGCCAGTCGACGTAGGTGCGGATGACGCCCACCTCCGGCGACGCGGTGGGGATGCGGCTCATGCGGTCGACTTCCTTGAGCGCCCGCTCCTTGACCTCCTCCGGCATGCCGGAGGCCTCCACCTTCTCGCGCAGCTCGGCGACCTCCGCCTGCTGCGGGTCGTCCTCGCCCAGCTCCCGCTGGATGGCCTTGAGCTGCTCGCGCAGGATGTACTCACGCTGGCTCTTGTCCAGCTCCGACTTGACCTCCGACTGGATGCGGCCCTTGAGCTCGAGGATCTCGACCTGGCGGGCCAGGAACGTGGAGACGATCCTGAGGCGCTCGACCACGTCCAGTGTCTCCAGGAGCTCCTGGCGCTGCTCGGTGGTCATGTCAGGGCTGTAGGCCACCATGTCCGCCAGCAGGCCCGGCTCGGTGATGTTGCGCGCCGCCACGGCGGCTTCCGGGGGCACCGGGGCGCCGGACTGCACATACTGCTCGATCTGGCCCTGGACGGTGCGCACGAGCGCCTCCACCTCGAGGTCGGTGGAGGTCTCATCCCGCAGCGGCTGGATGCGCGCCGCGATGTAGCCCTCCGTCGATTCGAAGCCCAGCAGCTGGATGCGGCGCTGACCCTGGACGATGGCCCGCACGGTGCCGTCCTGTGCCTGCACCACCTGCGCGATCTTGGCCAGCGTGCCGACCCCGTAGAGCTCCTCGGCGTTCTCGATATCCTCGCGCTCGGCCTGCCGCTGCGTGACCAGGGCGATGAGCGAATCCGTAGCCACCGCGCGGTCGAGGGCCTTGACCGACTTCTCGCGACCGACCTGCAAGGGCACGATCATCTCCGGGAAGATGACGGTCTCGCGGAGAGCGACGAGAGGCAGCACCCGAGGCTCGTTGGCCTCAGGGGCCGCGGCCTCGGCCTCAGCACTGTCAGCAGCCGCCGAAGCGGCGGCTGCCGCCTCGCGGGCGGCCGTGGTGTCGGCGGACTTCCGGGATCGGCTGGCCATCAGGTCTCCTTGATCAGGTCGGGGTTCCAGGGTTGCCGTCGACCCGCGGGCTGCTCGCCCGCGGGTCGCCCGGCGGCGTCAGCGTCGTCGCGGTGGACGGCTGCGCGTTCGCTGTAGAGCTGCTCGAGGATGCGCATGCCCAGTCGCTCCTCGAGCTCGAAGAGGATGCGCACCCCTGCCAGGTTCACGCCCAGGTTCTGGGTCAGGTGCCGGATCCAGAGGATCCGGCGGAGGTCGTTCTCCGAATAGAGCCGGATGTTGGTGGGGGTGCGGGCTGGCCGGACCAGCCCCTCACCCTCATAGATACGCAACGTCCGCGGATGAACACTCACCAGCTCCGCGGCCACGCTGATGACGTACACCGGCCGGCTGGCGTCCCGCCCTCCCGGGCGGTCGTGCTCTGCCGTGCGCTCAGGCACCGCGTCAGGCCTGCCCAGCCGCCACCATCCCCGAGCCGACCTCGGCCACGGGGGCCTCGGCGGGCTGGGCGTGCGACTCCGTGACCGCTGTCACGGGGATCTGGCGCGGCTTGGCCTGCTCGGCGCGCGGGATCTCCAGGCGCAGCATGCCGTTCTCGAAGGCGGCCGCCGCCCGGTCCAGGTCCAGCCCCGACGGCAGCGTCAGCGTGCGGCTGCCGCTGCTGCGGCGGACCTCCCGGTAGATGCGCTCGCCCTCGCGGCTCTCGCGCTCGGCCTGTTCCTTGACGGCGATGGTGAGCGTGTCCTGGTGGACCGTGATCTCGACGTCCTCCGGCCGGATGCCGGGCAGGGCCGCCTCGACGGTGATGGCGTCCTCCGTCGAGGTGATGTCCAGGGGCAGGCGCGACTCCGCGAAGTTGCCCCACGTGAGGGGCCGGAAGGTGGCCTCGTCGAAGAGGCGGTCGAAGGCGCTGCGGAAGGTGGAAAGATCGGTCTGCGGGACCGTCCTGCGGATGATGGTCATGGCTCATGTCCTCCGTTGTCTCGTGTCACCTGTCCCGGGGCCTTGTGATGAGTGCCCGGGCCACGGGTGACCCTGTCCATGCCGGATGCTAGTACCATGACAATGTCATTGTCAAGTCTGATGTGTTGTGCACAGGTAGGCATCCTGTCATAGAACCGTCATGTACGAGGCGCCGGATGGCGGGCGCATCGAGGACGCTGGCCCGGGCCCCATGGGGCTGCCGGGCACGCTGACGGCGGCTCGACGGCGCCAGGGCTCGACCCGCCGGGTTGGCCCGGGTCGGGCGGATGCCCCTAGGCGCTGAGCTGTGGCGCTTCGCCGATGAGTTGACGGTGCAGGTCGGTCTCGCACTCCGCCCGGGAGATGGCGATGACCTTGTCGCCCTCGGTGAAGACGGTATCGGGGCGGACCGACTGGGCCTTGTCGTCGCGGATGAGCACGAAGAGCGTGCAGCCGTCCGGCAGGTCGATGTCCGACGGTCGCCGGCCGAGGGCCGGCGAGTCGGCCGCGATCTGGGCCTCGATGAGCTCCAGCTCACCGCCCTCCAGCTGCGCCAGGTGGAGCAGCTCGTGGACGGGGATGTCCTGCTCGATGGCCGCCAGCACCATGCGTGTGGGGCTGATCATCTCGTCCACGCCGAGGTGCCGGAAGAGGACCTCGTTGCGCGGGTTATTGACACGGGCGATGGTGCGTGGCACGGCGAAGTGGTGCTTGGCCATCTGGCAGACGACGAGGTTGTCGGCGTCGTCGCCGGTCACGGCCGCCACGATGTTGGCGCGGTTGGCACCAGCCTCCGCAAGGTGCGTGCCCTCGCAGCCGTCGCGGTTGACGACCACGGCGCCCAGGTCGTCCCGGATGCGCTCCGCACTGCGAGGATCCTTCTCCATGAGCACCAGCTCATGGCCCTCGGCCAGCAGTTCCTTGGTCAGGTAGAAGCCGATGCGTCCGCCCCCCACCACGATCACGAACACGTCAGCGACCTCCTGTCCTTTCCAGCGCGGCGACGTCCGGGCGTACTCCGGCGTCCACGGCTGCCGTCGGCCGCGTGACCGCCCGGGTCACGTTCGTGGCGCCCGGCATGGCAGGCTGGCCCATGAAGCGCCCGATGGAGTCGATCATCATCATCGTGCGATCCACGGTGTTGACGCCCAGCGTGGCGTAGGCCTGGGCCCGTACCGGGTCGTTGATCTTGCACACGACGTTCGGGATGCGGAACGTCTGCGAGGCCAACTGGGCCGCCAGGATATTGCGGTTGTCTCCGTTGGTGAGCGCCAGGAACCAGTCCGCGCCATCGGCACCCGCCCGGCGCAGGACCGACTCGTCCGTGCCGTCGCCGCGCAACGCCTGGCCCGGAAAGGTCGGCGAAAGGCGCCGGAAGGCCTCGTTCGTTTGGTCGAGGATGACGACCTCGTGGCCGTCGTCGGCAAGCTGTGTGGCCAGCCCGGCGCCCACGCGCCCGCAGCCGACGATGATGGTTCGCATCGATCAGAACCTCTTGTCGGGGGTTTCACGCATCTCGCTCCTGGCCACTGGCTCGCGGATGACGAAGACGCGACAGGGAGCGTTCTTGAAGACATAGGGGATGGTCAGGCCGAGAGCGAAGTCCCCGCCGAAGCGCACCTTGTAGGGCAGGCCCAGGACGATGGCGTCAGCTCCCAGCGCCACGGCCTCGTCGACGAGCGCGGCGCCCACGTCGCGTGCCTGCAGCAGCTGCGTGTCCAGCCGGACCCTCGCCCGTTCGGCCAGACCCTCGGCCACGTCGAGGGCCCGAGAGGCTTCCTCGCGCTCCGCCTCGAGGTCGTCATCGAGACTGTGACGCCAGTCCACCTCGACGACGTAGACGGCCACCAGCTCCGCGTGGTCGGCCCGCGCCAGCTTGCAACCGAACTCCACGACGTCGTTGTCGACGGGGCCCCCGGAGAGGTGCAGGACGGCGCGCTTGACCGGGTCGGAGGGGGTGTCAACGGGCACGGCCGAAGCCTACCACCGCCGCTCTGCCGGTGGCTCTGGCGGTCGGTCGTCCCACCGCCGCTCTGCCGGTGGCTCTGGCGGTCGGTCGTCCCACCGCCGGCTCTGCCGGTGGCTCTGGCGGTCGGTCAATGCAGGGGGTTGTCCGGCTCGCGCTCAGCCCCGTAGGGGATCTGCACCACGACCGTATCCGGCCGGCCGATGAGCGACTGCCGGATGCGCTGCGACTTCTGGTTGTGCAGGAAGCGGTCCCACCAGTGCCGCGGCACGTACTCGGGCAGGACCACGATGGTGATGGTGTCCGGCGAGGAGGGCGCCATCACGTCCAGGTAGTGCAGGAAGGGCACCACCAGCGACCGGAAGGGCGTCTCCACGATGACCAGTGGCACGCCCGGCAGGATGCGCTCCCAGTCAGTCCGCAGGCGCTCCGTTGACTCCGAGTCGATGGTGATATGGACCGCGCGCACGTCGTCGGAGAGCGCTCGCCCGAACTGCACGGAGCGGATGACCGAGCGTGAGATGGTGGGGATCGGGATGATGACGCGGCTGACCTTGTCCGGCTTGCCGAAGACCTTGTCGCGGTCGACGTGCTGCTCGCGGGCCGCCGTCTCGTACTCGTGGTGGATGAACCACATGATGGCCACCAGCGTGGGGATGATGACCGCCACGAGCAGCGACTGCGGAGCCTTGCTCACCAGCACCACGACCAGGACGATGAAGGTCAGCGTGGCGCCGACCGCGTTGATGCCGAGACGCCAGCGCCAGCCCTTCACGCGATCCTTGAGCCAGTGACGCACCATGCCGCTCTGGCTCAAGGTGAAGGCCATGAAGACGCCCACCGAGTAGAGCGGGATGAGGGCGTGCGTGTCGCCATTGAAGCCGATGAGCAGCAGCGCTGCCACCGCGGCCAGGACCACGATGCCGGCTGTGTACGCCAGCCGGTCGCCGCGGTAGGCGAAGTTGCGCGGGAAGTAGAAGTCCTCGGCCAGGATGGCGGCCACGCGCGGGAAGCCGTTGAAGGACGTGTTGGCGGCCAGGATGAGGATGAGGGCTGTGAACGTCTGGAAGAGGTAGAAGCCCAGCGACCCGTTCCCGAAGACGACCGCAGCCACCTCGGAGACCACCGTCACGCTGTCGCTGGGCACGATGGCGAAGGCGTCAGCCAGGAAGGTGATGCCCACGAAGAGCGTGGTCAGCAGGATGGCCATGACCGTCAGGGTCGTGGCCGCATTGCGCGACTCGGGCGGCTTGAAGGCCGGCACGCCGTTGGCTACGGCCTCCACGCCGGTCAGGGCCACGGAGCCGCTGGCGAAGGCGCGCAGGAGCAGCAGCACGGTGACCGCCTGCAGCGGGCTCGGCGCGCCGGCTACCGGGTCGACGGCCGCGACACCGGCCCCCTCGAAGACGACCCGCCAAGCGCCCAAGACGATCATGAGCAGCGCGGAGCCCACGAAGAGATAGGTGGGCAGGGCGAAGATGTTGCCCGACTCGCGGATGCCCCGCAGGTTGCCCAGGGTCATGAGGACGATGAAGAGCACGCCCATGGGCACCGTCCAGGGCAGCAGGCTGGGCAGCGCGGAAGTGATCTGGGCGACCGCTGATGATGTCGAGACGGCCACCGTGAGGATGTAGTCGACGAGCAGGGAGCCGGCCGCGACGAGGGCCGCCCAACGGCCCAGGTTCTCCTTGGCCACGGCGTAGGCGCCGCCACCGTTGGGGTAGGCGTAACCGATCTGACGGTAGCTCGTGGAGACCACGGCCAGCAGGATGGCGATGGCGATGGCGACCTCGAGGCTGAGCGTGAAGGCCACCGCCCCGGCCACGATCAGGACGCGCAGGATCTCCTCGGTCGCGTAGGCGCTCGAGCTGATGGCATCGGAACTGAAGATGGCCAGGGCCTTGACCTTGGAGAGGCGTTCGCCGATCTCCTCGGCCGAGGCGAGCGGCCGCCCGAAGAGCAGGTGCCGCCCGCTGGCCCGGAAGCGCGCCAGCGCGCCCTTCTCCTCGTGCGCCTTCGGTCTCGCTTCGAGGGCGCCCGTCGGGGTGTAGCGGAAGTACTGGCTTTGGGGACGCTCCACGCGCACCCGTCGGTTGCCCAGCTTCTGCCCGCGTAGCTCGCGCGTGCCACCGTTCTCGGGCGTCGGCTGCGGCGTCGGCTCGGCGGCCGTTCGTCGCAGGCGCGAGGTCCGTCTGGGGGGCTGGGGAGGTCGTTCGTCGGTCATGTGTCTCGGGCTGGGCGTTGGGCGGCAGGGTGGCGCGATCGGGTCCCGCGGATCGCGCGCCGAGCGCTCGTCTGGTCGGTCACCTTGTCACACGCGTGCGCGGGGCTGCGGGTCGGACGTGGAGGACGCTGGCACAGGGGAGCATACGTGCGAGATCGGGACCGCGTGCGGGCCTCTGACGAGAGCGCGGCCGATGATCGAACCGACCACCAGGTCAGGTCACCCTCGATCCGTCGTCCGACCACTCGTGGGTCCCTGTGTCGAAGCCTCAGCGACCGACCAGCAGCCGGTCGGCCAGGCCGGCCGGCAGCAACGATGCCTGGATGGCTCGCTGGGTCTCCGCGACCGGGTACTCGACGCGTCGCCACTCGACCTCGTGAGCCTCGGTGTCCAGGAGCATGGCGCACGCGCGCGGGTCCCCGTCGCGAGGCTGGCCCACGCTGCCGGGGTTGAGGATGGCACGTCGTCCGTCGAGCGCCAGGCGGGTGCCGTCACCGGCCGTCAGCACCTCCACGCGGCCGCTGTCGTCCCGGAAGGTCAGCGGGTAGTGCGTGTGCCCGACGAGGCAGTAGGGCGTGGCGAAGGCCGCCAGGTTCAGGCGTGCCACGGGGATGGAGATGAGGTATTCCCAGAGGGGCTCACGAGGGCTGCCGTGCACGAGCGTGAAATCCCCCTCCACACGGCTGTCCGGCTGGCTCGTCAGCCAGGCCCGCGCAGCCGGCGAGATCGTCTCCGTGGTCCACTCGACGGCGCTGCGTGCCTGGCCGTTGAAGGTCCCCGTGGGGATGCGGCCCAGGACCGCCGCGTCGTGGTTGCCCTGCACAGCGATAGCGTCGATCTCGCGTAGCCGCGCCACGACCTCGTCCGGGTGCGGCCCGTATCCGACGATGTCACCGAGGACCCAAACCTGCTCCACCTCGCCGAGGGCCGCCAGCACGGCCTCCAGGGCCGGGCCGTTTGCGTGGATGTCGGAGAGCACGGCGACGCGCATCAGGCCGAGGGTAGCAGGGCTCCGGACCGTCGCGGCGCGCGTCAGCGTCAGCGCTCGACCCACGCCAGTCGTCTGCAGGATCGACCGAGGCTGCCAGCCGCCCGGTCGGCTCGCGCGGGATCGCCGCCGATGGCCGGTCAGGCCGGAGCGGCCCCCTGTCGTCGAGGCCCGCGCCGGCGCCGGACGCCCGCCGCCCGCGGGTAGCTGGCCGGCGTGGGCCGTTCCTTGGGCACGATGACCAGTCGGTGCCCGGCCAGGCTGGGGGCCGGCACGACGACGACCTCTGGCCGACCGCCCCCGGTGGCGCGGATGATCGAGCCGGCGTCGCGCAGCTCTGCCCGTAGCCCGCCCTGCTCATCCTCGCGCTTCCAGGCCACCACGCAGCCACCCTCGCGGGTGAGCGGCATGGCCAACTCCAGCACCTCGGCCAGCGATCCCACGGCGCGGGCCGTCACGATGTCCCAGGCTCCCCGCTGTTCGGGGTCCTCGGCCAGGTCCTCCGCCCGCTCGGCGACGGCCTCGATGATCGGGATGACCGACACGGCCGCCCCGTCCCCCGCGGCGACCCCGGACTGGGGCACACCGGCCGCGGCGGTGACCAGGGCATCGTGTACGGCCGCCCCAGCGACGGCCAGGAAGCGGGCCTTCTTGCCGACCGAATCGAGCAGCGCCACCCGGCCCAGCGGAAGAGCTGCGGCCAGGGGCAGCCCCGGGTAGCCGGCGCCGCTGCCGACGTCGAGGAGCGTGGCGCCCGGCCGCAGCAGCCGCGTGAGTCGGTGGACCGCGCTCAGGGAGTCGCAGACATGGCGCCGGGCCACCTGGGCTGGCTCGCGGACGGCCGTCAGGTTGATGACGGCACCCCATTCGCGCAGGAGTCGGGCATGGAGCTCGTAGCTGTGAAGAGCCTCCGGCCGGCCTGCCGGCGCAGCGGAAAGACCCAGCTCCAGGAGTCCTGCCTGGAGCGTGTCGCTGAAGACGTCACCCATCGGGGGCAGGCTCTCCGCGTCGCGCGGCAGTTCGTGTCGTGGCGCGCCATCGGCCCGTCGCTCGCGGACGCTCGGGTCCTCCACCGGCGCGTCGTCCATCCCAGCTGCTCCATCCGCCTCGTGGTCAGTGCCATCAGGCACCTCGGTCTCCCCTCCAGGCTGCTCCCGCGGGACAAGGAAGTGCGCCGGAAGCGACCCTCCTCGTGGCCGGCTCGCGGTCGTCGTCGCGAACACGTTACCCGGGCCAAAGCCGCTCCCGGCGCTGGAACACTCCTCGCACCCTCGGCGTTTCAGTCTTCCGCCGTCGGGGTGGTCGTCGCGCGCGAATCTCTTCGCGCATCACCCCGGCCGCGTTACCGTACTCCGCCACTGCACGACACCACGTAGGGCACCGCGTGGTGCAGGGGCGGGCAGTGTCGAGCGGCCGAGAGGCACGCGTCAAGCCGCTTATCCACCAACCCCGGTGCGCGGAGTCACCACTGTGGACAACACTGGGCCGGTGGTGGACAACAGAGTCAACTCCCGACCACCGCTCCGAGCGTCCTCGGCCATGGCCAGCGACGCCTGGCTGGCACCGTGCCGGGCCCTCAACCCTCCGGCGCCACGCGGGCCACGCGTCCGGGGCGGCCCATGCCGCGTCGCAGCACGTCCATGACCTCGTCGGCGACCGCCTCGCTGTCGCCCGTGGTGGCGGCCCGCGCCAGGCACCCGTGCACGTGATCCTCCATGACCAGCATGGTCACCGAGTCCAGGGCCGCGCGAAGGGCGGCCGTCTGCTGCATGACGTCGAGGCAGCCTTCATCACGCTCGATCATGCGGGCGATGCCGCGCACCTGGCCCTCCATGCGGGCCAGGCGCCGCAGGATCTGCGCCCGGTCGCGCGCGTAGGGCCGCAGCTCGCCGGTCCCGCCGCGTCGGCGCGGCGCGCCGATGGCCTGGTCACTCATGCCTCACCTGCCCGTATCGCATACTCAGTGGGAGTATAAGTGCCTGGTCACCCCACCTCATCGCCTCGGCCCGGTCGGCCTGCCTGCCCGACGCCGGGGGTCTCAGGCAGAGCTGGGGCGCTCGGCGATGAGCTCCAGCAGACCCCAGGTAACGATGGCCGTGCCCGCCACGGCCAGCCAGAGGCCGGGTGCCTCGGCGGGTGCCAGGCGGCTGCCTTCCGTGCCCACGAGCCTCGCCACCGTGCTGACCATGCCGACCACGGCCAAGAACCAGCAGGCCAGGTAGGCGATGGGCCGGTCGAGCGCGGCGCGGCGGTGCCGAGTCGTGTAGGGCAGCACGATCAGGGCCAGCATGGCCACGCACGCCACGAAGACCACCACGCCCGCGCCATCGAAGCCGCTGGCCGTCTCCGCTGAGAGCACCACCCCGCCGACCCGCAGCCAGGCCATGGGCATCGACGCGATGGTCACCACGGCGCCGATGGCGATCAGCGATCGCCCGCGCCCAAGGCCCCGCCTCACTCGCCGCCGTAGACCTCCGGGCGCAGCACGCCGATGTAGGGCAGATTGCGGTAGATCTCGCCGTAGTCCAGGCCATAGCCGATGACGAAGCGGTCGGGGATCTCGAACCCGCGATAGGTGATGTCGATGTCTACGAGGCGCCGCGCCGGCTTGTCCAGGAGCGTGCAGATGGCCAAACTGGCCGGCTCCTTGCCGCGCAGGTACTCGGTCACGTAGTGCAGGGTCAGGCCCGTGTCGATGATGTCCTCGACGATGAGCACGTCCTCGCCTTCGATCGGGGAGGAGAGGTCCTTGAGGATGCGCACCTGGCCGGACGTCTCCGTGGCTCCGCCGTAGGAGGAGACCTCCATGAGATCGATGCGAACCGGCAACGAGATCGAGCGCATCAGGTCGGCCATGAACGGCAGGGCGCCCTTGAGCACACTCACCAGGGTCACCTGGCGGCCGTGGTAGTCGGCCGAGATGCGGGCGCCCAGCTCGGCCACCTTGGCCTGCAGGGTCGCTCCATCGATGAGGATCTCGGCGACGTCCTTCTCCAGTGGCGATACGGGCATCCTCGGTACTCCTGCGTGCGTGGAAGGCGGGACGGTCATCCCGTGGCTGGGTCGCCCGCGGCCACGGCAGCCGCGCCGCGCCCGGGCGGCGGCTGACCGTCGATGCCGATGAGCGAAGCGGCAGCGTCCAGCCGGCCGTACTTGAGCAGCAGGGCCCGGAAGTCGCGTGCGTAGAAGAGCTTGATGCGCACCATCGGGTAGAGCTCGCGCAGGTGGCGCAACTTGCGATTCTTCTTGCGTACGAGGCTCTGCTTGAGGGTCGTGAGCTCGACGTGGAGCTCCAGGTCCGGCAGGTAGAAGTCGGGCGCGAAGGACTCCACGACCACCCCCTCGCTGTTCCAGCGGATGGGGAAGACGTGCGGTTCGTACTGCCAGTCGACCTTGTAGTAGTCGAGGATGCGTGCCAGCTCCGCCTCGCTGGCGTGGGCGAAGCGGGGGGCCTCGCTCAAGGTCGCTGCCCGTCGAAGCGGGCGATGAGCTGCTGCACGTCTCCCTCGAAGTCGCGCAGCAGGAGGTGGACATCGATGACATCGTCCACGCTCACGGCGGGCAGCGTGGCCGTGCCTTGCGAGCCGCCCAGCGCCGTCTCCGGTGGTTGGCCACCCGCGTCGTGCACGGTCTCGGATCCGAACTGGACGGTCACGATGGCGACCGCCTGCGAGCCGCAGTGCGGACAGGCAAGATCCACGAACCAGAGCTCCTCGCGCCGCGCGAGGAGGCGGATATGGCCCTCTCCGTAGGGCTGCCCGCAGGCCGCGCAGGCAAAGGCGGCCAGTTCGCTCGTCAGCCAGCCTTCGGCATCCATGTGCCCAGTGTAGAGCCAGCCGATGAGGGCCGACGGCGAACCAGTCCCGAGCTCCCGGCGGATCGGATCCGTGCACCGCAGGGGCTCCTGGAACGTTCCCGCGGGGCCACCCCGGGCTGTCGAGCGTACGTCGCGGGCCGTTCCCGAGCGTGGTATACCGATGCGACCCAGACACACATGGAGGGGACGTTCGTTCCATGGGCACCTACCGGCGAGCCATCGCCATCAGCGCAGCCGCGCTGCTCGTACTCAGCCAGGCGGCACCGGGCGCCGCGCAGGACGCCAGTGCTGCCCCCGACGGCAGCCCAGCCGCAGCCGACGGGCACCTGGCCCGCGTCCTGGAGGCCGGCGTCATCCGCATGTCCACCGACCCGGCCTATCCGCCGCAGTCGTTCCTGGACACCGACGGCACCCTGAAGGGCTTCGACATCGATGTCGGCAAGGAGATCGCCAAGCGCCTGGGGGTGGACATCACCTTCGAGACGCCGGACTTCGCGCTCGTCTCGGCCGGGAACTGGTCGGACCGCTGGGATTTCAGCGTGGGATCCGTGACCATCACCACGCCTCGTGAGGAGGTCCTCGACTTCACGCAGCCCTACTACTTCACGCCGGCCCAGATGGCGACCCGCACCGATCTCGGCTACAGCAGCCTGGATGACCTGGCTGGCAAGACCATCTGCATGGGTGAGGGCACCACCTATCTCGACTGGTTCAATGGCGACCTGGACTTCGGCACCGCCACGCCGGACACCGTCCCGCCGGAGGGCTCCGTGGCCACCACCCTCCCGACGGACCGCAACTGCGCCGAATCCTGGGCGGCCGGCCGCAAGGACTTCGACGGCTGGCTGACCTCCTCAACGACCGTCCAGGCGGCCATCGACGAGGGCCTTCCCGTCGTCGCCTTGGGTGATCCGGTCTACTTCGAGCCCTTGGCGGCCGCCTTCGACAAGAACATCGAGGACAACGACTCGCTCGTGGCTGCCATCGACGCCATCATCGGTGAGATGCATGCGGACGGTACGCTCTCGACGATGAGCCAGACGTGGTTCGGCCTGGACCTCACCACGTCACCGGCGGAGTAGCTGCCGCCACCCGTTTCCGGGAAGGGGGCCGTGGAGTCCCCTTCCACCCAACCGAGGTCGCGCCATGACCGTGACCGCTGACAGTCACAGCCCCGGCACGAAGAGCCCCGCCCCAGGGCCGGAGGTCGATGCCATCGTCGGCCAGATCGCGGCCGCCGACACCCGCCGTCACCTGCGCTTCCGGCTCGTCTTCATCGTTACCTGGATCCTCGTCATCGGCGGCCTGGTGGCTCTCCTGGTGGCCGGCGGGGCCGTCGACCTGGCCTGGCTGCAGCCGTGGTGGTGGTTCATCCTGGGTGGCGTCCCCATCACCATCTTCATCGCCGTCTCATCCATCGCCCTGGCCATCGTCTTCGCCCTGCTGGGGGCCATGGGCCGCATCTCGACGGTGGCGCCGGTCTACGCGCTGGCGACGCTCTACGTGTCGCTGGTGCGGGGCACGCCCCTCATCGTGCAGATCTTCTTCGTCTGGCTGGCCCTGCCCACCATCTGGCCTGCCGCGTCCGGCATCGACCTCATCTGGCTGGGCATCTTCGCGCTGGGCTTCAACTACGGTGCCTACATGACGGAGATCTTCCGGGCCGGCATCCAGGCCGTGCCGCGCGGACAGCGTGAGGCGGCCGCGGCGCTGGGCCTGACGCAGAGGCGCATCATGGCCCGCATCGTGATGCCGCAGGCCGTGCGTATCGTCACGCCGGCCGTGGGTAACGAGTTCATCGCCATGATCAAGGACTCGGCCCTCGTCTCGTTCATCGGCGTGCAGGAGCTCATGTGGCGGGCCAGCACCGTCGGCAAGTCCAAGTTCCACAACTTCGAGACGCTGCTGCTGGCGGCGGCCGTGTACTGGGTCCTGACCGTGGTCTTCTCCTACTTCCAGGAGCGCCTCGAGCGGCGCATGGCCCGGAGTGACCGCTGATGGTGGCCCTGGGTGACGTGGTCATCGAGGCCACCGCCATCGAGAAGTGGTTCGGCGCTACCCACGTCCTGCGTGGCGTGAGCTTGGCCGTGCGCCAGCACGAGACGATCATGCTCATCGGCCGCTCCGGCTCTGGCAAGACGACGTTCCTGCGCTGTCTCAACTTCCTGGAGGAGCCCACGGTGGGCGAGGTGCGACTGGGCGACCTGCATGTGGAGGCGGACCCGCTGCAGCGCCAGGGCCGTGCCCGCCGCTCTCAGATCCGCCAGATCCGCACGCAGATGGGCATGGTCTTCCAGGGCTTCAACCTCTTCCCGCACATGACGGTCCTGGAGAACTGCATCGAGGCGCCCATTGCCGTCAAGAAGGTGCCTCGCAAGCAGGCCATCGAGACGGCGGAGCGCTTCCTCGAGAAGGTCCAGATGGTCGACAAACGTGACGCGTATCCGTCCCGTCTGTCCGGCGGCCAGCAGCAGCGCGCCGCCATCGCGCGCGCCCTCTCCATGGAGCCCAAGGTGCTCCTCTTCGACGAGCCCACCAGTGCCCTGGACCCGGAGCTCATCGGCGAGGTCATCGTGGTCATGGAGCAGCTCGCCCACGAGGGCTCCACGATGATCGTCGTCTCGCACGAGATGGCCTTCGCGCGGGAGGCGGCCGACCGGGTCATCTACCTGGAGGGCGGCGTGGTGGTCGAGGAGGGCCCTCCGGAGCAGGTCCTCGACGAGCCTCGCCAGGAGGCCACGCGGCAGTTCCTGCGCCGCTTCCTCAGCGAGGGCGCCCGCGCGCCCACGGCGGACGATCCCGACGCGCTGTCACCCTTCTGAGGCCACGCCCGGACTCTGCAGGACGGGCGCTCAGATCTCGCCGAGGTAGGAGCGGCGCACGTCCTCGTTGGCGGCCAAGGCGGCCGCCGAGTCGGCCAGGATGATGCGGCCCGTCTGCAGCACGTAGCCGCGGTCAGCGATGGCGAGGGCCTGGCTGGCGTTCTGCTCCACGAGCATGATGGCCGTGCCCGCCCGGTGGATGTCCACGACGGTCTCGAAGATGAGCTCGACGAGGTTCGGAGCCAGGCCCATGGAGGGTTCGTCCAGGAGCAGGATGCGTGGCGTGGCCATGAGTGCCCGGCCCATGGCCAGCATCTGCTGCTCGCCGCCCGACAGGGTTCCGGCCACCTGGCCCGCCCGCTCCTTCAGCCTCGGGAACATCGTGTAGGCGCGCTCGATGCCGGCCGCGACGGCCGCCTTGTCGTTGACCGAGTAGGCGCCCATGCGCAGGTTCTCTTCGATGGTCAGTCGGGCGAAGACGCGTCGACCCTCCGGGACCTGCACGACGCCCAGGCTCACGACGTCATGCGAGGGCACCGTGGTGAGATCCCGCCCGTCGAAGGTGACCGAGCCAGAGCGAGGGCGCAGCAGCCCGCTGATGGTGTTGAGCGTGGTCGTCTTGCCAGCGCCGTTGGCGCCGATGAGCGTCACGATCTCCCCCTCGTCCACGGTAAGGGAGATGCCCCGCAGGGCGTGGATGCTGCCGTAGTACGTATGGAGGTCGATCACCTCGAGCAGGGCCATGGTCAGGCTCCGCCCGCGGTGGCGGCGTCGGTGCCGGCAGCCTCGGTGGCTGCCGCTCCGGCGGCGGCTTCAGCGGCGGCGGCTCCGGCGGCCTTGCCGAGGTAGGCTTCGATGACGCGCTGGTCGCGCTGGATCTCGGCCGGTGTGCCTTCCGCGATGCGCTGGCCGTAGTCGAGGACGGTGATGCGCTCGGAGATGCCCATCACGACGCGCATCTCATGCTCGATGAGCAGGATCGTGGTGCCGCGCTCATCGCGCAGTCGGCGGATGAGCGCGGTGGCCTCGGCGGTCTCGTTGGGGTTCATGCCGGCCGTGGGCTCATCGAGCAGCAGCAGGCGCGGCCGGGTGGCCATGGCGCGGGCGATCTCCAGGCGGCGCTGGTCGCCGTAGGGCAGGCTGGAGGCCTGGATGTCGCCCTTGCCGCCGAGCCCCACGAAGGCCAGCAGTTCCTCCGCCTCCTCGACCGCGGCCCGCTCCTCGGCCTGCTGGCCGGGGGTGCGGATGATGGCGCGGATCCAGCCCGAGACGAGGTGCTGGTGGGCCCCCACGAGGACATTCTCCAGCGCCGTCATGCCCCGAAAGAGGCGGATGTTCTGGTACGTCCGCGAGAGGCCCAGGTGGGCGATGCGGTCAGGGCGCAGCTCGTGGATGGGGATGCCACCCAGGGTGATGCTGCCCTCGTCGATCTGGTAGAAGCCCGCGATGCAGTTGAAGAACGTCGTCTTGCCGGCGCCGTTGGGGCCGATGACGCTGACGATGGCACCCTCGTCAAGGGTGAAGTCCAGGGCGTTGACGGCCAGCAGGCCGCCGAAGCGCTTGGTGGCGTTGGTGACCTGGAGGAGCGCCACGCTCAGGCCTCCCTCGCTTCCGCGGGCAGGGCCACCGACGTGCGTTCTGCGCCGTGCATCTCGCGCCGGCCGATGCGGGAAGGCCACAGCCCCTCAGGCCGGAAGCGCATCATGAACATGAGCACCACGCCATAGAAGAGGTAGCGGTACTCGGAGAACTCGCGGAAGAGCTCCGGCAGGCCGATGAGCACGATGGCGCCCACGATCACGCCCGGGATGCTGCCCATGCCACCCACGACCACGACGGCCGCCACGTTGATGGAGACCACGATGTTGAAGGTGCTCGGGAAGACCGAGCCGAGCAGTCCCACCAGGATGGCGCCGCCCAGCCCCGCGAACGCGGCGCCCAGCATGTAGGCCAGGGTCTTGGACTGCACGAGGTTGACGCCCAGGGCCTCTGCCACGTCCTCGTCCTCGCGGATAGCGATCCAGGCGCGTCCCAGTCGCGAGGCACGCAGGCGCCAGGCCGCGAAGGCGATGAAGGCCGCGATGGCCAGGGCCACGTAGTAGATCTGCGTCGGTCCGTAGAGGAAATCGGCCGGCTGCGACGGGATGGGTGGCGGGATGTTGGTGATGCCCTGCGGGCCACCCAGCCACGGCTTCAGCACGTCCGACTTGATGAGGATGGAGATGATCTCGCCGAAGCCGAGGGTCGCGATGGCCAGGTAGTCGCCCCGGATGCCCAGGATGGGCAAGCCCAGGAAGACGCCGAAGACCATGGCCGCCAGGACGCCGAAGGGCACCGCGGCCCACCAGGGCAGGCCCAGCAACCCGAAGTCGCCCGTGGACGTCAGCAGGGCCACGGTGTACGCACCGACCGCGAAGAAGGCCACGAAGCCCAGGTCCAGCAGTCCCGCAAAGCCGAGCGTGATGTTGAGACCCAGGCCCATGAGGATGTAGAGCGCGATCATGGCCACCGTCTGGGCCACGAAGGCGCCACCCAGCCAGGGCATGGCCAGGACGAGCACCAGGGCGAGCACGGCCAGGGGGATGATGGCCACCCTTCGCCGCTCCGCGGGCATGGCATGGATGCGAGAACGCATGCGCAGACCGGTCCAGGCGAGGTAGCCGAGGGTCGCCACGGCCATCGTCAGCAGCGCCCCTGCGGCGGTCAGCCCCTTCGAGGCGAAGATGGCCCGCGTCTGGTCTCCGATGTCCCCGAAGTCCCCGCTCAGCATGCGCTGCCGCGCGAGGCTGGCGAACAGCCCCAACAGGACCAGGGCGGTGAGATTGACGATGACAAGCTCGCGCGCACGGCGGGGCAGAAGCGCCAGGACGGCTCCCAGGACGCCGGCGATGACACCGGCGAGCATCGGGATCCAGAAGCCGCTCACGAACGGGTCGCTGCCAAGGGTCAGGATCTCGAAGAGCTCCGGGGACGCGTTGGGCATGAAGGTGCGCAGGTTGACCGCGCCGCCCAGGAGGACGAATGCGGACAGGAAGGCGCCGCTGATCAGCCCTGCCAGCGCGCCGGCCAGCACGCCAGGCCCTGGACCACTGGGGCCTCGCCGGGCGGCGGCGTAGCCAGCCGCCAGGAAGGTCACGGCCAGTGACAGCTGGCCAAGCGAGATGACGTCCACCACGAGCGGCTGGCTGCCGAAGATGGGCACGATGCCCACCACGCACAGGTAGATGGCCACCCCGCCCGCGATGAGCCCCATGCCGAGGACGCCGCGCCAGGCATCCAGGGGCTTGGATGCAACTGCCGAGGGCATGGCGCTGGCGCTCATGCGCGGGCCCTCGAGAGGCGCTCACCCAGGATGCCCTGGGGTCGGAAGATGAGGACGAGCACCAGCAGCGTGAAGGCGATGACGTCCTTGAGCTGGGTGGGCGAGGGCACCCCGAGGCCATCGAGGAACAGGATCGGACCCACGGACTCCACCTCACCCAGGAACATGCCGCCGACCATGGCGCCCGGGATGTTGCCGATGCCGCCCAGGACGGCCGCCGTGAAGGCCTTGATGCCGGGCAGGAAGCCGCTGAAGAAGTTGATCTGGATGAACATCAGGCCGAAGAGCACGCCCGCCACGCCCGCCAGCGCGGCGCCGATGGCGAAGGTCATGACGATGGCGCGGTCCACATTGATGCCCATGAGGGCTGCCGTGGGAGCGTCCTCCGAGACGGCCCGGATGGCGGTGCCGAGCTTGGTGCGCTGGACGAAGAGGTACATGCCTACCATCATCAGCAGCGCGGAACCCACCACCACCACGTCCAGCCACTGCAGGCGCAGGCTCTCCGCGATGGGCAGCATCACCGGCTCCGAGAGGATGGTGGGCACGGGGTAGGCGAAGACGCCAACGCCGACGATGCCCCTCACGGTGTACTGCAGGAAGAACGAGGCGCCGATGGCGGCGATGAGCAGCACCAGCCGCGGAGAATTGCGCAACGGGCGGTAGGCGACGCGCTCGATGCCCACGGCCACCAGGGCGGCCACGATGGCCGCCACCAGCATCATGAGGGCGATCGAGATGATCGAGGCGATGGGGCTGGCGTTGAGGAAGCCGATGTTCTTGAGGAACGTGGCCGTGAAGTAGCCCGCGAAGGCGCCGATCATGAAGACGTCGCCGTGGGCGAAGTTGATCATGCGCAGGATGCCGTACACCATCGTGTAGCCGAGAGCGATGAGGGCGTACATGCCGCCCAGCGAGGCGCCGCTCACCAGCAGGTCCACCCAGACGTCGATGCTGTACTTGCCCGATGAGAGGGTCAGGTACGAGCCCACCACGATGACCAGGACCACGATGATGCGGAAGGCCCACAGGAACGCGGCGATGGCCGCATCGAGGGCGCGTTCGTTGGTCTTGGTTCGGGCGGCGGCGCCGTAGTCTCTCGTGGTGGTCTGGCCTGTCATCGCGCGGCCGTATCTCCCCTGGGTCTCCGATGTCCGTTCCGTGCCGGCGTCCCGGCGTGAGTCGCAGCGAGCCGGGCGGATGCCCGCCCGGCTCGCTGCCTGTCAGCTACCCGCGATGTCCAGCGACTAACCGCCGTACGACCAGATGGGTGCTGCCGGCGGCCAGGCGCCGTCGACCTCGGCCTGGCCGAGCTGGTAGACGGCGATGAGCTGGGCGCCGCAGTCACCGGTCGGGGTGCACGTCAGCGGCCCGGTCACGCCCGGGTAGTCCTTGGTGGCGAAGAGCTCATCGCGCAGGGCACCCTTGGGCACGTAGAGCGTGCCGTCCTCGCCCTCCACCGAGACCTTCTCGATGGCGTTGAGGAGGATGCCGGCCGCGTCATAGCCGTGGGCGTGGAAGGCCTGCGGCGGATTGATGCCGAACTTGGCCATGTACTTGTCCAGCAGGTCCTGGTAGCCCGCCTGGAAGGCGCTGAAGTCGGGGCTGGAGAGGTACATGCCATTGGCTGCTGCACCGGCGCCCTTGACCATGTCCGCGGAGAACATGCCGTCCGAGCCGATCAGGGCCACGGACTCGAGGCCGGAGACCTCCTTGGACTGGGCGGTCATGAAGCCGCCCTCAGCCGTGAAGATCGGGTAGTAGATGGCCTCAGGGCCAGCGGCCGCGACTGAGGTCAGGACCGGCTTCATGTCCGTCTGGCCGACCTGGATGGCCTCCGAGGCCACGATCTCGCCACCCAGGGCAGCGAACTCCTCCTCGAACACGCCCACGAGCGCCTCGGCGTAGGCCGAGCCGTCATGGACGGTGGCAGCCTTGGTCAGGCCCAGCTCGCTGAAGACGAACTCAGCGACGGCCTTGCCCTGCGAGGCATCGTTGAAGGCGGTGCGCATGTAGCCCGCGAACTCTGGGCCGCGGTCAGGGGCGGTCAGGGCCGGGCGGGTGTTGGACGGCGAGATCGTCGTCAGGCCGGCATTGGTGAGCGCGGCGATGCCGCCCACGGTCTCGTCCGAGCAGGCCGAGCCGATGAGGCCCACGAGGCTGGGATTGGAGGCCAGCTTCTGGGCGGCCGATGCGCCACCCTCAGGGCTGCAGCCGGCGTCCTCGGTGATGATCTCGATGGGATGACCCTTCAGCTCATTGCCGCGGTCGTCAGCCGCGATGAGCATGGAGTTGATCCAGTCCTGGCCGAGTGATGCGTTGGCGCCAGACAGGACGCCCCAGCCGGCGATGACGACGGGCTCGCCCGCCGGGATCTCGACGACACCGAGCGGATCCTCGGGCGCCTGAGCGGAAACGGGTCCTGCCACAGCGACGGCCAGCAGGCCCGCCGCGGCGAGGACGCCAAGGCTCTTCCTCATCATGGTTCCTGGTTCTCCTCCTTCATGCCTGCCGCGCCAAGTGACGCTGGTCAGTCGTGCCCCACGTCGTGCCGCGATCGCGTCGTCATCGGGTGCCAAGGTCGTCCGCCCCGGCCTGGCACATGCGCCAGCGCAGAGCTCCTCCCGGACATGCCCTCCTACGAGCGGGCCTCACGCGTGGCCGCTCAAGCGTTGCGACATGATAGTCCGCTCGCCGGAGCATGCAAGGTGGCTGTGCGGCTGCGATTCGGTTACGTCGAACGCGTCCATCACGCGTCCATCACGCGTGGGCACGCCTGTGCCGGGCGGGGGCCGGTGACATGGCGCACCACCCTGCGGTCACTGCGCGGGGTCGGCGCGCGACATCGGCGGCCGGTCAGGGCGCGCCCACGAGGCGCGCCCACGAGGCGCGCACCTCGGGTATCATCCACGTGCGTCGTTCGAATGCAAGACGCCCCGAGCGCCCCGGGCGCGTGCGGACTGCGGCCCCAAGCGGTGGCCCTGGAACACCCGGTGCGGCGCGCTCGAGGTCGGTCCGCAAGCCTGTCGGGTGAGCCGGCCGCTTCCATTCGGAGAGGTCCAGTCGCGATCAGACGCCAGTGCCACCCATGGCCGTCGGCTGTCACAGGAGACCGACACATCAGCAACGACCGGACACGACACCCGCGATGCGCGATGGGCGATGCCCCAGGACGCGACCGTCGCGCCGAGTGTCCCCCCATGCCGGGCCGCCAGCAGCGGCTCGCCACACACAGGAGTCCTGCGTGAGCAAGAACGTCGCCGTCTTCGTAGACGTGGCGAATATCTTCTATGCGGCCAAGGCCGCCGGAGTCGACATCGACTACGTCACCCTCCTCAAGTCGGCCACGGCCGGCCGCGACTTCGTGCGCGCCTACGCGTACACCGGCCTCGACCCGGAGAACGAGAACCAGAAGCAGTTCCACGGCTTCCTGGCCCGCAGCGGCTACAAGGTCGTCAGCAAGGACATCCGCAAGTACGGCGACGGGCGCGTCAAGGCGAACCTTGACATCGAGCTCGTCGTGGACCTCATGCGCATGGCGGAGAAGCTGGACGTCGCCGTGATCGTCTCGGGTGACGGCGACTTCGCTCCGGCCATCTACGCCGTGCAGCAGCAGGGCGTGCGGGTGGAGGTCATCAGCTTCCGCGGCAACACCAGCAGCGACCTCATCGACGCGGCGGACATCTTCATCGACATCGCCTCCGTGGCCAAGGTCGAGAAGGGCGCTCGCAGCGGCCGCCGCGTGGCGGCGGAGGGCGACCTCTCCATGACGGAGGTGCCGGACAAGGAATCAGGTGTCGTGCCGCGCCGTCGCCGCCGCGACGCTGACGACAAGGGCGACCGCCCCGAGCGGCCCTCGCGCCGCCGCGGCAGCCCGGCTGTGGCCCCGCGCGAGGCGGACATCGCCCACGCGGACGTGGAGCGCCCGGCCGTGGCGCTCGTGGCACTGCCCGGCGAGCGCCTCTCTCGGGGGCCGGTCCAGGTCGTGACTGCGGCAGGACTGGATGACGAGCCGGACGTGGCGGTTGAGGCTCCTGAGGCCGATGCTGAGGAGCAACCGGAGGAGGGCCGTCGCCGTCGCCGCCGCCGAGGCGGACGCGGCCGAGGTCGCGGTGGCCGCGGTGCAGAGGCCGGCTCGGTGGGCGAGTCAGACGAGGCCGCTGATGCGGTATCCGATGACCTGGACGTGGACCTCCCGGAGTTCGCGGACGAGGTTCCGCCGCTCCCGCAGCACTCGGGCTTCGGCTCGGTCTGGGACAGCCAGATCGGCGTGGCCCCTGGCAGGCGGGCGGCCCCGGACGTCCCGACGCGGATCGAGGAGCCCGTCGACGACTTCGAGGTCGAGGGCGAGCCTGAGGTGCCCGAGTACCTGCTCGCCGAGCGACGAGCTCAGGATCGACGGCGCAGCGGACGCGGTGGCCGCACGGGTGGCTATCGCTCCGCCATCGACCGCGAGCGATATGGCTCGGGCCCGCGGCCAGGATTCCAGCGAGGCCCCGCCCGCCCCGGCAGGGGTGCCCCGCGCCCCGTGAGCGGAGGCCGCGCCTCGGCGCAGTCCATGGAGCCCATCGAGCAGACCCCCGGAGGTGACCCCTGGAGCGAGGTCCCGCCGGAGGTGCAGGAGATGCTGCGCGCCGAGATGGCACGTCGGCAGGCCGCCAGCGGCCAGCCGGGCGGACGGTCGGAGACGACCGGCAGGCGCGCACCACGGCCACCCGCGCAGGGCAGCGGCGCCCAGGCGGAGACCGCCCCGGCTGAGACGGCACCGGTCACGGCGACCGCGCCGGCCGAGGAGGCCAAGCCCAAGCGGGCCCCGCGCAAGCGCAGCAGCGCCTCGAAGGCAGCCGGCAGCGCGTCGGTCGAGACTGTCGCCCAGGCGGACACCGCCTCGCCTGAGACGGCACCCGTCACGGTGACGGCGCCGGCCGAGGAGGCCAAGCCCAAGCGGGCCCCACGCAAGCGCAGCAGCGCCTCGACGGCAGCCAGCGGCGCCCAAGCGGACACCGCCCCGCTTGAGACGGCACCGGTCACGGTGACCGCGCCGGCCGAGGAGGCCAAGCCCAAGCGGGCCCCGCGCAAGCGCAGCACCACACCCACCGAGGCCACCGAGGGCTGAGACCCTCACCCTTGGGCAATGCCGCCGACGCGACCGTGCACGGCGGCCTGTTCCTGACCCAGGGTCATCCGGGGGCGCTCGCCGCCGTCGCCAGCTTCGTCCACGGCGAGCGCCCGCCTCACGCCCTCCTGGTCGTGGGACCGCGCGGGGTCGGCAAGACCACGCTCGCCCTGGACCTGGCGGCAGGTCTGCTCTGCGGTACGGATGAGCCACCCGCGCGACCCTGTCGCGCCTGCGCCGCCTGTCACAAGGTGGCAGCCGGCAACCACCCCGACCTGCACCTCGTCGAGCCCGAGGGGGCCGGCGAGCAGATCCGCATCTCCCAGGTGCAACGGCTCATCTCCGAGCTGTCCCTGACGGCCATGGAGGGCCGCTTCCGGGTGGCTGTCGTCACGGCCGCGCACCGTCTGAACCTCGACGCCCAGAACGCGCTGCTCAAGACGCTGGAGGAGCCTGGACCGGCCACCTGCCTCGTGCTCTGCGCGGATGACTCGGCACCCCTGCTTCCCACCGTGCTCTCGCGCGCCGCGCGGCTGCGTTTGGCACCCCTGGCCGTCGAGACGCTGGCGCGCCTGCTGGCAGAGAATGGCTGGGCGGAGGCCTCACAGGCACGCGCCCTGGCACTCGCGTCGGGTGGGCGACCCGGGGTCGCCCGCACCCTCGCGGGACGGCCGGAGGCGCTGATGGCCCGAGGACGCATCGGTCGCACGCTCCTCGCGCTCGTCACCGCCGACCGGCGCGAGCGGCTGACGGCTGCCGCCGGCCTCATCGCGGAAGCGGCCAGCGTGGACGCCGCCCTGCGCGGCGTGGTCGCCCCGACCGCAGCGCGCCTGGAGCCCGTGGAGCGGCGCCGCGCCGTGCTGGTCATCATCGACGCCTGGCGTGAGCTGGGGCGCGACCTCGCCGTGGCCGCCAGCGCCGGCGGCGACGACGGTCGTGGCATCCGCGACCTCGACCAGCTCGAGGAGCTGCTGGCGCTGGGCCGCGTCGATCGACCGACCGGCGCTACGCGCGTTCCTCGACCGGCTGGACCGACTCATGCTGGCCATCGAGGGCTACGCCAATCCGGAGCTGACGCTCGACCACCTGCTGTTGGCCTGGCCGCGGACCGTCGGGCCGGTGTCGGGGGCGGCCGCGTGAGCCGTCCGTCGGGTCCCCCGGAACGCCTCGTGGCCATCGTCCGGGGTCGCGTGCAGGGCGTGGGCTACCGCTGGTTCGTCCAGCGCGAGGCTGCTCGCCTGCGGCTTGACGGCTGGGTCGCCAACCGTTCCGATGGGGGTGTGGAGGTCGTCGCCGAGGGAGCGTCCGAGGACCTCGAGCTCCTCCTCGCGACCCTTCGAGAAGGCCCTTCGGGCGCGGACGTCAGGGAGGTCCAGGTCGGGCAGGAGCCCGCCCGCGGCGACATGGCCGGCTTCAGCATCCGCACGGGAGCCCATCGCGGGGACTGACGCCGCCGCGGCCCGGAGCGCCGCGACCGACGCCGCACGATCGCCCGCTGCTATCGTGGAGCAGATGGACTTCCGGATCGCCCGCCAGGCACGGGACCGTTACGGGTTCGAGGAGCACCTCTTCTCCTCGGACGGTGAGGCCATCGCCCTGGATGAGTCGCAGGCCTCGGCGCTGGCAGAGCGCTTCGTGAGCGAGCCGGACGCGCGGGCGCGGGCGGCCTCCGAGATCTCGGCCATCGGCCTCCTCCACGAGCTCGCGCACCGCGCCGTGGCCGTCGAACGCCGCAACGATCCGCGTGGCGGAGGCCCCGTGGCGCGAGGGCTCGCCTCACTGGACGGGCGCATCGGGCAGACCCCCGTCGACGGAGGGCTGCTGGCCTTCGAGACGGCCTTCCCCTCGCTGCCCGTCTACCGCGCTGACTTGCCGGCAGGCGACTGGCTGAAACGCACGAAGGGTGCGGTTCCCGGGCGTGAGGCCGCCCTTGAGGAGCTCGCCCTGGCGTCGATCGCCGCCGAGAACCCGGCTGCGGCCGCCTACCGCGAGCTCATCGACGACGTCTGCCTGGCGGAGGCCGCCCAGCGTCGGCTGGTCGATGCCTTGGCCGGCGCCGACCTGCCCCCGGACGACCCCGACCCGGACCGCGCCGCGCCCGCCCGCGGGCTGATGCGCCGGCTCCGGGAGCCCATCCTGGCCGCGCCCCAGTCGCTGGCCGCCCAGCTGCGCTGGATCCGCATCCACTGGGCGGGCTGGCTGGATGACGCCGACCTGCGCATCATCGATCGCTCGCTCGGCCGCCTCGATGAGATCGAGCGGGCTGCCTGGCTGCGCGCCCGGCGCGCGCCGGGCGGCGGTGCCGACGAGGCCACAGCCCTGGCCGGCCTGCGCCTGCTGGACGACGAGGTCGAGGCCTTCAGCGCGGACCGCGACTGGATGGCTGAGCTGGTGCTGGTGGCCAAGTCGACCTACGTCTGGCTGGCCCAGCTGTCGCGGACGTACGGGCGTGACATCCACCGTCTCGACCAGGTCCCCGACGAGGAGCTCGACGAGCTGCGCAAGCGCGGTTTCACGGGCCTCTGGCTCATCGGTCTCTGGGAGCGCAGCCCGGCCTCGCGTCGCGTCAAGCAGATGCGCGGCAATCCCGACGCCATGGCCTCCGCCTACTCGGTGTTCGACTATCGCATCGCCGCCGAGCTGGGCGGCGACGATGCCTGGCGCTCGCTGCGCGACCGTGCCGCCGAACGGGGCATCCGTCTCGCGGCGGACATGGTGCCCAACCACATGGGCATCGACTCGCGCTGGGTGGTGGAGCACCCGGAGCGCTTCATCTCATCGCCACACCCGCCCTTCGAGGCCTATTCGTTCAATGGCGCGGACCTCTCCTCCGACGACCGCGTCACCATCCAGCTGGAGGATCACTACTGGGATTCCTCCGATGCGGCCGTGGTCTTCAAGCGCATCGACCGGGCCACTGGCGAGGCGCGCTACATCTACCACGGCAACGATGGCACGAGCTTCCCCTGGAACGACACGGCCCAGCTCGACTACCTGAAGCCGGAGGTCCGCGAGGCCGTCATCGGCCAGATCCTGGAGGTCGCGCGGCGCTTCCACGTCATCCGCTTCGACGCCGCCATGGTGCTGGCGCGCCGCCACATCCAGCGTCTCTGGTACCCGCTGCCGGGGCACGAGGCGGGCATCCCATCGCGCTCGTCGGCAGCCCTGCCGGCAGCCGAACTCGCCCGGCGCATGCCGGTCGAGTTCTGGCGCGAGGTCGTGGACCGCGTCGCCGCCGAGGTGCCGGACACGCTCCTGCTCGCCGAGGCCTTCTGGCTGATGGAGGGCTACTTCGTGCGCACCCTGGGCATGCACCGTGTCTACAACAGCGCCTTCATGCACATGCTGCGCGACGAGAAGAATGCCGGCTACCAGCAGGTCATCCGCGAGACCGTGGCCTTCGATGCGCGCATCCTGGGCCGCTACGTCAATTTCATGAACAACCCCGACGAGCGCTCGGCCGTGGACCAGTTCGGCCGTCACGACAAGTACTTCGGCGTGGCCACCATGCTGGCCACGCTGCCCGGCCTCCCCATGTTCGGGCACGGCCAGGTGGAGGGCTTCAGCGAGCAGTACGGCATGGAGTTCCGCCGCCCGCAGCGCGACGAGACGCCCGACGACGGGCTCGTGGAGCGCCACCGGCGGGAGATCTTCCCGCTCCTGCGGCAGCGCTGGCGCTTCGCCGGGGCGACGCACTTCCGACAGCTGACCGCCTTCGACGGCGGCGCGGAGGTGCCTGACGTCTTCGCCTATGCCAACCGCGCGGAGCACGGCCCGTCGGATGCGGATGAGCGGCGTTCCCTCGTCGTCTACCTGAACCGCTTCCCCCGGGCGCACGTCCGCATCCCCGGGGCGGCGGAGGCGCTGGGCCTCACGGGAGGCACGGACGACTACGTCGTCCTGCGCGACCAGCGCAGCGGCCTCGAATACCTGCGCGGCGTGCGCGACCTGCGCGAGCACGGCCTGGAGCTGTCGCTGGACGGCTACGCCTGCCACGTCTTCCTCGGCTTCGAGGAGGTCTCCGATGCCGCCGCTGCCGGCTGGGGCGAGCTGGCCATGCGCCTTGGGCTGGGCGGCGTGCTCGATGCCCATGGGGCGCTGCGCCGGCTGCGCGAGGAGCCCGTTCGCGCGGCGGTGGCTGCGGTGTTCGCCACGCGCCTGGCACGGGACGCCTTCCTGCCGCGGGCGAAGGTCCCGCCTGACACGCGCCCGGGAGCCGCGGGCGACGGAACCGAGGAGGACGAGCTGCGCGTCGCCCTCGAGCGGCTGGCGCTGGCGGCCGGCACCCAGCGCCCGCCTGCCGAGACCGTCACCCAGACGGCTCGCCTGGCGCGCCGCGTCCGCGGCGTGCAGCCCAGCTTCGTGGCCCAGGCCGTGGCGGGTGCGATCCTGGCCGCCGCCATCGGGAAGGTCGCCTGCGGTGACGACCGGGGACGGGCGACCGCCGCCTTCGATGACTGGGAGATGGCGGCAGCCATCGACGAGGCGGCCCGCAGCGCGGGCAGCAGCGATGCCCAGGCCTGGCGCGCCGTGGAGGTGGCGCGTGCGCTGCTGGCGCTGCCCCCCGGCGCCCTGCTGGAGGCCGTCTCCATGGCCGGGCTGCCCGACGCCTGGTTCGCACGGGCCGCCGTCCGTGCTGCGGTCGGCTGGAACGAGTGGCAAGGGACTCGCTACCTCTCGCAGGAGGCCTGGTCCGAGTTCCTCGAGGCCCTGGGCGCGCGGGACGCGCTGCTCGATGCGGCCGGCGTCGGCACGGCCGGCGTCGGCACGGCAGGCCAGGCTGACACCGCAACCCGTGCTGGCACCGCGGATGGTGCCGGCGCCGCCGAAGGCCGGGCCGACACCGCCGACCCTGCCGACACCGCCGATCGTGCCGGCGCTACGGATCGTGCCGAGGCGGCGGTCGTCGAGCTCAGGCGACGCGCGGCCGCGGCAGGCTTCCGTCTCGGCAGTGCCAGCGAGAGCCCGGCCACCCGCCCACCGGCCTGACCGTGGACCGCCTCGGCGACCTGGTCGCCGACGTCACCACCTGTCGTCGCTGCCCGAGACTCGTGGCCTGGCGCGAGGAGGTCGCCCGACGCCGCGTGGCGCGACACCGTGACGACGTCTACTGGGGCCGGCCGGTGCCGGGCTTCGGTGACCCCGCCGCCCGCCTCCTCCTCCTCGGCCTGGCCCCGGCCGCGCACGGGGGCAACCGCACGGGCCGCGTCTTCACCGGTGACAACCCCGGGGGCTCAGGCGAGCTGCTGTTCGCGGCGCTGCACCAGGCCGGCTACTCTCCCCGGCCGCGCTCGCTGGGAGCCGGCGACGACCTGCGGCTGCGCGACGCCTACATCGCCGCGGCCACGCGCTGCGCGCCGCCGGACAACCAGCCGACCACGGCCGAAAGGGACGCCTGCCTGCCCTTCCTCGTCCGCGAGCTGCGCCTTCTGCCCGCGGTCCGGGTCGTGCTGGCCCTCGGCGGGTACGCCTGGACCGCGGCCCTGCTGGCGCTGGCCGAGCTGGGCCACCGGGCCTCGCCCCGCCCTCGCTTCGGGCACGGCGCGGAGGCGGTCGTGGGCCCCTACGCGCTGCTGGGCTGCTACCACCCCAGCCAGCAGAACACCTTCACGGGCCGCCTCACGCCCGCGATGCTCGACGACGTGCTGGCGCGGGCACGGGAGCTGACCGACTCGTCCTGATGGACACGCCTGCCGGCTCGTCGCCTGTCGCGTGGCCGCATGCGCACGATCTCATATCTCGGAGGTGACAATTTCGCGTCGGGTGGGCATACTCGGCCACGCAGACGGAGAGGGAGCTCTTCGCTCCGGGGGGAACGACCGCCCCAGGTAAGGAGAGCCCATGAGGAACAAGAACGGCTTCGCGCTCGCCACCGCGATCGCAGCCATCGCCATGCTCGGTGCGCCGGCCGCGGCGCAGGGTCCCACGGTGGAGGTGCTCGCGGAGGGCCTCAACGCACCACGCGGCCTGCTGGTCGCACCGGACGGCAGCGTCTGGGTCGCCGAGGCGGGCGCCGCCGGCGAGACGTGCATGGAGACCCCGCGCGGTGAGGCGTGCTACGGCCCCAGTGGCGCCGTGACCAAGATCATGGACGGCAGCGTCGACCGGGTCATCGAGGGCCTCACGTCGGCTGGCGCCGGGCCCGAGGTTGGTGGGCTCTCTGACATCGCCCTGGCCGAGGATGGCTCGCTCTACCTGCTGATGAACCTGGGCGACGATCCCGCCGCCCGTGCCGCGATGCCGCCCGAGTTCGCGACGGCCGGCTGGCTTCTGAAGGCCGACGCCGACGGGACCACGGAGCCCTTCGCGGACGTGGCGGCCTTCGAGACGACCGCCAACCCCGAGCCCACGATGGTCGATTCGAACCCCTACTCGGTGGCTGTCACGGATGGTGGCTTCGTCATCGCGGATGCCGGCGGCAACGACCTGCTCATGGTCGATGAGAGTGGTGCCGTCTCGCTCATCGCGACGTTCCCGCCGTTCGAGGCCATGTTCCCGGCCGAGGTGCTGGCGGCCATGGGCCCGCCCCCGGAGGGCGAGGGCGGCCCTCCCGCGGAGGCCTCCGAGAGCTCGGCTCCGGAGGACGCCGAGGCCATGGAGAGTGCCGCACCAGCCGAGGGTGAGGCACCCGCCGAAGCCGCGAGTGGCGCTCCGGCCGCGGGTGAGATGGTGCCGCTCCCCGTCGAGTGGGTGCCCACCTCCGTCGTCGTCGGACCTGACGGCGCCTACTACGTCGGCCAGCTGACCGGCGGTCCATTCCCCATCGGCGGAGCGTCCGTCCTGCGGGTCGACCCGGCGACCGGCGAGACCAGCCCCTACGCCACTGGCTTCACCAACATCATCGACATCGCCTTCGGCCCGGACGGCACGCTCTACGTGGCTGAGATCGTCCACGACGGTCTCATGGGCGTCTTCGCAGCGGGGGCTGCCCCGATCGGCGCGCTCCTCAGCGTGCCGCCCGGCGGCGGCGAGCCGACGATCCTCATCAACGACGAGTCGTTCATGGCACCCGGCGGTCTGGCTGTCGACGGCGATGGCAACATCTACGCCTCGCTCAACACGCTGGCGCCTGGAGCCGGCAGCGTGGTCAAGATCACGCCGTAACCTTCGGATCAGGCGCGACTTACGACGGCTCGTCCCAGCAGGGGCGGGCCGTCGTCCTTCTTTGGGCGATCGCCAGGGACGCTTCGGCGCGTCCAGGACCCCTCGGTCGTGAGGTCAGGTCAGGTGGCGGAAGTTGGGCCAGAGTGAGAGGTCGAAGTCGGGCGCCATGGCCAGGAGCTGGCGAACGTCCTCCTCGAACGTCTCGACCAGGTCGGCCGGCTCGTCGAGGGCCTTGGGTGAGGGCCGCTTCTTGCTCACATTGACGGGCTTGCCCAGGATCGACTCATCGGGCAGCCACTCCTGGAGGCCCAGGAACTCCAGCGTGCGCAGGTACTGGCCGGCCGGATCGGCAAGGCACTGCTCGAACTGCAGGATGAGCACGCGGTCCCGCCCGAAGGCCTCGACGTAGCGGCTCAGCGAGAAGGCGTAGAAGGAGCGCGCGTAGGCGTCCTTGCGGCCGGCCCACAGGTTGAGGGACTTGCCGCGGTTCTCCTTGCGCTTCTGCCACTGGCCGACGCCGGAGCGGTAGCGCTCCACCGGGTCGCGCAGCTGGACCAGCAGCTTGGCCTCCGGCGCCACCGCCTTCATGGTCTCCACGACCCCCGGCACACTCATGTAGCGCGGCGTCCACTCGCCGGTGATGGTCCCCTCGGGCCGCGGGAAGAAGCGGTAGTACGACTCGCGGTCGGCCTCGAACATGGGCCGCCAGCCGAGCCGGGTGAGCTGGTGCGTCTCCTTGAGCTCACCGACCACCTGCGGGTGCCGGGCGATGAGCTTCCACCAGAACGTCGTGCCGGCCTTCTGGACCCCGATGCCGATGTAGTCCGGCGGGCCGATGCGCCAGCCCTCCGGCACCGGGGGCGGGGTCTTGCCCATGGTGCTCCGGGGTTTGCCCGTGGGCGCACTCGCCCGCTTCCGGCGCGCAGACGGCGCGGCACCGGGGCGCAGGAGCCGTTTGATGCGTCGCAGGACGCTCATGCGGCGAGCCGCGCCTTGGGCTCTCGAGTCATGGCCGTGGTGACCGCCTCTCCGTGCATCGGCCCGAGTGTGCCACGGGAGCACCTCATCCTGTGCGACCGAGCGCCGATCCGGGCACTTGCCCCGCCGGGGCCACATCGGCTCGAAGGGCAGCGACGTGCATGGGTCCAGCAGCCATGCGCAGGGCTATGCTGCTGGACGTTGATGCGTCCACCGAACCGTCTGACCCTCCTGGATCACAGCCGCCCTGCGAACCGGACCATGTCGTGGTGACGTCCGGCGGTCGTGGCACCGCCGGGCCCATCCTCCCCGGCCAGAAACCTGGTGATCGGCGCGTCCGCGTCGGCCGAGAGAAACCCCATGAGTACCAGGTCGCGCCACCCAAGCGCGTGCGCCGGCCGCCCTCACCGGCGCTCGTGCTGGTGCGCGGCTTCGCGCTCCTCATCGCCATCGGCACGCTACTGCTGATGCTGCCGTTCGCAGCCACCGACGGCCAGGTGACCCCCCTTCTCGATGCCTTCTTCACGGCCACATCGGCCGTCTGCGTGACTGGCCTGGTCGTCCTGGACACCGGCACCCACTGGACCGCCTTCGGGCAGGTGGTCATCCTGGTCCTCATCCAGCTCGGCGGCCTGGGCTTCATGACGGCCTCCACCCTGCTGCTGTTCGTGCTCGTTGGGCGCCGCACCGGCCTGCGCGACCGCATGCTCGTTCAGGCCTCCATCGGCACACCGGACTTGGCCAGTGCGACGGCGGTGCTGGTACGGGTGGCGGTCTTCACGGCTGTCGTCGAGCTGGGCGGCTTCATCGTCCTGTCACTGGCCTTCCTGGGTAGCGGCCGAGACCTCCCGACGTCCCTCTGGTGGGGCCTCTTCCATGCCATCTCAGCCTTCAACAACGCCGGCCTGGACATCATGGGCGACTTCCGAAGCCTGACGGGCTTCGCGTCCGACTGGCTGGTCCTGGGTACCGTCGCCGGGCTTCTCATCCTGGGCGGCCTGGGATTCGCCATCGTCGGCGACGTGGCTTACAAGCGACGTTGGACCCGCCTGGCGCTTGAGACCAAGGTGGTCGTCGTGGCGACCGTCATGCTGCTCCTCGGCGGCAGCCTTGTCATCGGATCGCTGGAGTGGTCCAACCCGGCCACGCTGGGTGCACTTGCCGCCCCCGGACCGCATCCTGAACGCCTTCTTCACGTCCGCCACGGCGCGCACCGCGGGCTTCAACTCCATCGACACCGCGGGGCTCTTCCAGTCGTCGCTGGCCATCCTCATCGCCCTCATGTTCATCGGCGCGGCGTCCGGCTCGACAGCCGGCGGCATCAAGGTCAACACCTTCAGCCTGCTGCTCATCGCCATCTGGTCGGCCATCCGAGGAGACGCCATGGCCACCGCCTACGGCCGGCGCGTGCCCCACGAGATCGTCTACCGCGCCGTCGCGGTGGCCGTGCTGTCCGGCCTGCTCGTCTTCGGCGTCTCGGTCGGTCTCTCCCTGGCGACGGGCTTCGGCATCCTTGACCTGGCCTTCGAGGCCACGTCGGCCTTCGGTACGGTCGGCCTGAGCACGGGCATCACGCCGGAGCTTTCGGACCCGGCCCTGGTGCTGGTGGCCCTCACGATGTTCGCCGGCCGCCTCGGACCCCTGACCCTCGTGCTGGCGCTGGCGGCGCGCGCCCGCCCCTTGCCCTATCAGCCAGCCACGGAAGCGCTGCGCATCGGATGAACGCGAAAGGAGCAGGACATGGGAACCTCGGTGCTGGTGGTGGGCCTGGGTCGCTTCGGATCAGCGGCCGCCCTGGAACTCATGGCGCTCGGCCACGAGGTGCTGGCGATCGATCATGACGCCTCGCGCGTCAACCGCATGGCCCCCTCGGTCACGCACGCCATGGAGCTCGACGCCAGCGATGAAGCCAGCCTGCGATCGATCGGGGCGGCCGACTTCCAGCACGCCATCATCGCGATCACCGGGTCCCTCGAGACGAGCATCTTCGCCACCATGGCGCTCAAGAGCCTGGGCGTACGCAATATCGTGGCCAAGGCCGGCACGGACCTGCACGGGGCCATCCTGACCAAGGTGGGCGCCGACCGGGTCGTCTACCCCGAGCGCGAGATGGGCAACCGCGTCAGCCACGTCTTCAACGTGCCCAACGCCATCGACTACCTGGACGTGGCTCCCAACTTCGGCATCGTCAAGGTCGCACCGCCAGCCTCCTTCGTGGGCCGGACCCTGAGCCAGCTGGACCTGGCCGCGCGCCTCGGCCTGACTCCCATCGCTCTGCGCCGGGGCAACAAGGTGACGGTCATCCCGCACCGCGACGAGAAGATCGGGGCCACAGACGAGCTCATCCTGCTGGGCCGAGACGACCGCCTCCACGAGCTCGGCACGTAGTCGCATCGCGCATCCGGTCTGGTCCCGAGTGAGGCGGTCAGCGGGCCAGGTGCGCGAGTGTCAGCAAGTGACGTGCAGGATGGCGACGACGCGCTCGGCCGGCTGCGCTGCCAGCAGCCGGCAGGCCTCCGCGGTGGGCAGGATGATCAGTTGCACCCCGCGCCGCTCCGCCTCGGCGACCACCTCGTCCATGACCGGCAGTCGGCCCGCCACCCCGGTCCCGATGACGAGCCGCTTCCCGGACCAGGGGATGTCCTCGAGCGCCGACAGGGGGGTGTGGCCGTCATCGTCCCGGAAGGCCTTTGAGGGGCCCTTGCGCCGCTTGCGCACGGCGCCCGCCTCGATGACCACGTCGTGCTCGTAGGGCTGGCCCTCGATCTCGATGACGCCGAAGTCGATGAGTGCCAGCTGCATCGAGATGGCTCCCTTCTCGCCAGGCGCGCGACATCCTGGAAGAGCTGGCGCGCCCGGCGGGACTCGAACCCACGACCTTCTGCTCCGGAGGCAGACGCTCTATCCGCTGAGCTACGGGCGCCCTGGTCGGCGCCACGAGCGCCGCTGCTGAAGTCTCGCGGTCGCGCGTCGAACCGTCAAATGCTGCTGGGCGCGGGAGCGCGGACCGGGCGTCCGACACCCCTCGCTGAGCCAGGCTCAGGATCCGGGATCGGTCACCACGACCTGGCCGCCCTGCAGCGGGTGGATGGCGCAGAAGTACTCGTAGGTGCCCGGCTCATCGAACGTCAGGCTGTACTCGTCCCCGGTCTTCATGACGCCCGAGTTGAAGGTGCCGTCGCGGGCGGTCACCGTATGGACCACGGCGTCCTCGTTCGTCCAGCGCACGGTCGACCCTGCGGAAACCTCCACCCTGGCGGGTTCGTAGACCATGTCCGCGATGGAGACCGCCATCTCCGTGTTCGGTGCGACCGACGACGCTGGAGGTGGGCCCTCGGATGGAGCCGTCTGGCCGCCTCGCTCGGCCACGGTGACGGTGGCGCGCATCTCGGGATGGATGGCGCAGACGTATTCGTACCTGCCGGGCGACTCGAAGACCTGGGAGAACGTGGCGCCCTCGGTCAGGATGCCGCTGTCGAAGGCTCCGTCGGCGGCGGATACGGTGTGGCCCTCGCGGTCCGCATTGGTCCACGCGACGGTATCGCCGGCGGCCACCACGATGTCCTGGGGCGCAAAGGCACGATCTGCGATGGCCACGCTCGCAGTGCTCGACGCTGGAGCCACGGGCTCGCCACCACCGGGCTCGGCCGCCTCACCGCTCGCGCTGACGGCTGGGCCGACCACGACGGTGCCGACAGCGGCTGTGTCGGAGTCGTCGCGCTCGTCACGGTAGGGGTAGGTGCCCTCGACGGCGAACGTGAAGGTGTAGCTCTCGCCGCTCTCGAGGTTCCCGGAATCGAACTCGACTGGCCCGTCGCGAGAGCGGATGCGATGGCGTTCATCGTCCTGGTTTCGCCAGGACACGGCCGTTCCCTGGGTGACGGACAGCGTGGCTGGCTCAAGGCCGTCCGCGATGATGACGACCTCCACGGATCCGGCACTGGCGGTCGCGGCACCCGCGAGCAGCGCCACGCCGAGCAGGATGAGGCTGGACCTGGGGGAGGGCAGCGTCAGCATGCGCGGCATTCAACCACGCTCTGTCAAGTCTGGCGACCCCCGATCACGGCGCACCCTCCGGTGCAGACCGCGCCGCCGTTGGAGGCCTGCGCTACAGTCCGCCCATGATCGACTCGACCACCACGACGATGCGCACCGAGACCGACTCGATGGGTCCTGTCGAGGTGCCCGCCGACCGCTACTGGGGAGCTCAGACGCAGCGCTCCCTGCACCACTTCGCCATCGGCGACCCGCGCGCAGAACGCATGCCTGTCGAGATCGTGCACGCCATGGGCCTCCTCAAGCTGGCCTGCGCGGGCGTCAATCTGGCGGCCGGGCGCCTGGACCCCGGCGTCGGCCCCTTCATCGTTCGCGCGGCGGAGGAGGTCGCCGGGGGCAGCCTCGACGACCACTTCCCGCTCTTCATCTGGCAGACCGGCTCCGGCACGCAGACCAACATGAACGCCAACGAGGTCATCGCCAACCGAGCCATCGAGCTGGCGGGCGGGCTCCTCGGCAGCAAGCATCCGGTCCACCCGAACGACCACGTCAACATGGGCCAATCCTCCAACGACACGTACCCCACCGCCATGCACGTGGCCATCGTCTCGCTTGTGACGGCCAGTCTCCTGCCCTCGGTGACCCAGTTGCGCGACGCGCTGGCCGCCCGGGCACGGGAGTTCGCGGACATCGTCAAGATCGGGCGGACCCATCTCCAGGACGCCGTGCCGCTCACCCTGGGCCAGGAGTTCGGCGGCTACGTGGCCCAGCTGGACGCCGACCTCGAGCGGCTCCATGCCGTGCTGCCCGGGCTCTGCGAGCTGGCCATCGGCGGTACGGCCGTCGGCACCGGCCTCAATGCGCCGGCGGGGTTCGGGGAAGCCGTCGCGGCGCGCCTGGCCGAACTCACCGGGCTCTCCTTCGTGAGCGCTCCCAACAAGTTCGCGGCGCTGGCCGCCCATGACGCCGTCGTCTTCGCCAGCGGGGCTCTGGCCACGCTGGCCGCCAGCCTCATGAAGATCGCCAACGACGTGCGTTGGCTGGGCAGCGGGCCGCGTGCCGGCCTCGGCGAGCTCTCTCTGCCGGAGAATGAGCCAGGCTCCTCGATCATGCCGGGCAAGGTGAACCCCACCCAGTCGGAGGCCTTGACGATGGTGGCGGTGCAGGTCTTCGGCAATCACGCTGCGGTGACCTTCGCCGGCTCGCAGGGCAACTTCGAGCTCAACGTCTTCAAGCCGGTGATGGCCGCCAACGTGCTGCGCTCGACGCGCCTCCTGGCGGACGCCTGCGACAGCTTCCGCGAGTTCGCCGTGGAGGGCCTGGTGGCCGAACGCGAGCGCATCGCCGAGCACGTGGCGCGCTCGCTCATGCTGGTCACGGCGCTGAGCCCCATCATCGGTTACGACCGCGCGGCGGAGGTGGCCAAGAAGGCCCACCACGAGGGCAGCACGCTCCGGGAGGCGGCCCTGGCCCTGGGCTACGTCAGCGCCGAGGAGTTCGACGAGCTGGTGCGCCCCGAGCGGATGATCTGACGGGCGCGATCGGGCAGACTGCGAACCGCCTGAGTGGCGTTCTGCCCAGAATCGAGGCGACCCCGCCGAAGCGGGGTCGCTTGAACTGTCCCGGCTGACCGGGAGCAAGCTCCCGATCGTCTGCCACGTCGCAAGGGCATCTATGACGCCGGCTTCACCGGCTACCCTAACCCAACCTACCCATGACCTTGCGCCTAGGTCAGTACGTGCTGACGAGCAGCACTCACCAGAGACTACGGCAGCGCAACCGCAAACTCAAGCCCGATCACACGCCGCGCGGCTGAAGATTCCGTAACATACCCGCCCGTCGGCATCGTCCTGCGGCCGAGAAACACCGGTGCCGACCGAAACGCCTGCCCGTCCTCGCGTCCGTCAGGCGACCGCTGGCAGGGCCGCCGTGAGGTCGATGCGCCCGTCGAAGAGCGCCTCGCCCAGGATGACGCCGGCCACCCCGGCCTCCCGCAGGGACAGAAGCTCGTCGAGGCCCGTGACTCCGCCGGCTACCAGGATATCGGCATCCACGCCAGCTCCCAGGCTGCCCGCGATCGACGCCGCACTGGCCGCGGTGACGTGCGAGAAGACGAATCGACGGACCCCCGCCGAAGCGAGCTCCAGTACCAGCTCGTCGATGCTCGGCGCCGCACGGTGCCGCCACGGATAGTCGCGCAGGCTCTCCGGTCGGGCGTCCAGGCCGACCGCCAGCCAGTCGCCGCCGATGTGCAGGCAGGTAGCCAGCAGATCGCGATCCTCGGCCACGGCCCAGAGCGGCATGACGACGCGCGTCGCGCCGGCGGCGAAGGCGAGTTCGATCTGCTCGGGGCCATCGATGCCGCCAGCGACCTGGAGCGGCCGGGCCACCGCGCGCGCCACGGCCCCGATGGCCTCCAGGTTGGCCGGTCGCCCCTGCCTGGCACCGTCGAGGTCCACGAGGTGGATGGCCGGCGCGCCCTGCGCCACCAGGGCCTCGGCGATGGCGGCCGGCCGGTCGGTCGGGGTGCCCACGCCCGTGGATGCCCCCGGCCACCACACCAGCCGCGAGCGGCCCTGCCGGAGGTCGAGGCTGGGGATGACCAGCATCAGGGCCTGCGCAGGGCTCCCGGGAGGGTCGGCCCGCCGCCCTCACCCGCCAGCAGCCGGCGATGGAAGGAGACCGGAAGGCTGCCCGAGTAGAGCAGCGCGTCGTGGAAGCGCTTCAGCGAGAAGTCGGGACCGAGGCGTGCCTGCTCGACGGCCCGCAGGCGGAGGATGAGGACCTTTCCCAGCAGGTACGACAGGTTGTAGCCCGGCGTCTGCGTGTAGCGCTGGACCTCCGCCCGGGCCACCGGGCGCTCGAAGCGGGTGTGCTCGACGAGGAAGTCGATGGCCTCCTCCACGCCGATCTCACCCCGGTGCAGGCCGATGTCCAGGATGATCCGGCAAGCTCGCCAGATGGCGTCCGTGGCCACGATGACGCGCCGCGCCGGGGTGTCCTCGAAGCCCGCCTCGAGCATCATCTGTTCGCAGTACATGCCCCAGCCCTCGTGGAACTCCGGCGCATCCGTGAGCAGGCGCGCAGGGGTGGGTGAAGCCAGGGCCGAGGAGAACTGCTGGTGGTGGCCTGGGTAGGCCTCGTGGACGCTGGTGTTCACGATCGACGCCCAGTTGTGCTCGCGCATGGCACCCGGGTCGCCGTCCACCGACGGGGTGACGATGTAGACGCCCCGGATGGGCCGGTCGAAGGCGGCCGGCTCGAAGTAGGCCGCCAGTGGGATGAGACTTCGCATGTGCTTGGGCGTGGGCATGACCTCGATGGCGTCGTCCACCGGCAGGGTGGCCAGGTCGTGGTCCGCGATGAAGCGGCGCGCTCGCAGCATGGCCTCGCGGTAGCCCGCCAGGGCCGCCTCGAAATCGGGCGGGCCATCCCCCTTGACGCGGTCCACGGCCTCCGTCTCGGTGAGCGATGGGTCGATGGCGCGGCCGGCCTCCGCGCGTGCGCGGTGAAGCTCCTCGAGCTGCTGCCAACCGATGGCCAGGATGGCGTCCGTGTCCAGACCGTCGAAGGCGCGCAGCGCGATGAGCTCGTCGAAGGCCTCGCGCCCGAGGGCGAAGTCACCATCAGCCTCGCCGAGGGTCGATCCGATCCAGGCCGTGTAGCCGGAGATCGCGTCGCGCGTGGCCCGGGCCGCCTTCTCCAGCCGGACGAGCCTCGGACTGCCGGCCGGCCAGCGCTCTCGGGCGGCCGTGACGATCTCGTGGACCAGCACGGGCAGATCGGCCGCGGCCCCCACCTCCAGCTCGTTCCAGGAGCGCACCGGGTGGTCGCCCAGGCGGTCGCGGGCCTGGAGCAAGGCCGTGGGCGCACCCTCCAGGCGCTGGGTCATGGACTCCAGACGCTCCTCGAGCGGCGCGAAGTCGCGGGCCAGGAGCAGGAACAGTGAATCCCCGATCTCGTGGCTGGCCGACGCGCGGCGCTCCCAGCCGCGCACGACCTCGGCCTCGAAATGCCGCAGGCGGGCGCCGTGCAGTGCCACGTCACGCTCGAAACGGGCGCGCTCGGAGAGGCCGCCAGTCTCGACCCCTTCGAGGTCGCTGATGAAGCGCGCCTCGGCGGCCATGTCGGCCTCCGTGGCGGCCCGGCTCAGGTCGGCCAGCCGACCGTCGTGTGCGTGGATGCCGAGGTAGGTGGCGTGGCTCGGCCACGTCTCCATGAACGCGTCGAAGCGTGCCCCGATGAGCGTCTCCAGCTCGGCGTCGGCCGGGCCTGGAGGGGCGTCGTTCGCGTTGGGACCGCTGCGGATCACGGGTGCTTCGCGGTTTATCACGGGTCCTTCGCCGCCGATCACGCGCGGATCGGCGCCAGGCCGGCCGCTTCCAGGGCCTCCCTGGCGGCCGAAAGCGCCCGCTCGATGTGCGCGGCCTCGATGCCGTAGTGGGTCAGGGCGCGGACCTGTCCGTGGCTGTACTCGATGGGGTGCACGCCCCGGGCGCGCCACTCGGCCAGGAAGGCGGCTCGCGCTTCCAGGGGTGGCTGGCCGGGTCGCGGGCGCACGGTGAAGAGCACGTAGTTGGTGACCGCGCGCGCGGGGTCCAGGCCCGTGATGCTGGGCAGCTCGGCAAGGCCTTCTGCCAGCCTGCGCGCGTTGGCGTGGTCCTCTGCGAGGCGCTCGATCATGCCCTCCGACCCATCCCGGAGGGCGACAAGGCCGGCCGCGGCCAGCACGCCAACCTGGCGCATGCCGCCGCCCACGAGCTTGCGCGCCCGCCGCGCCCGCCAGATGAAGCCCTCACTGCCCACGACGACCGAGCCGACCGGGCAGGCCAGGCCCTTGGAGAGGCAGAACGTGGCGCTGTCCGCATCCGCGAGCAGCTCACGGGCCGGGGTGCCGAGCGCTACGACGGCGTTGAAGAAGCGGGCGCCGTCGACGTGCAGCGGGACGCCGTGCTCATGCGCCACGGCGGCCACGGCACTCGTGTAGGCCGCCGACAGGGGCTGGCCCATGCTCATGGAGTGCGTGTTCTCGAGCATGACCAGCGACGTGATGGGCTGGTGGGGGTCGCCCGGGTCACGGATGGCGTCACGGATGGCGTCGAGGTCCATGGTGCCGTCCGGCCCCGCCGGCAGCGGCCAGGTGCTGGCGCCGCTGACGACGGCGTGGCCGGCCGCCTCATCCAGGATGACGTGCGATTCCGCGGCCGCGATGATCTCCCCGCCGCGAGGCACGTGGGCCATGTGGGCCACGAGGTTGCCCATCGTGCCGCTGGCCACGAAGAGGCCGGCTTCCTTGCCGGTCAGCTCCGCGGCTCGCTCCTGGAGGGCGTTGACGGTGGGGTCGTCACCAAAGACGTCGTCACCGACCTCTGCGTCCGCCATGGCACGGCGCATCTCCGGTGTGGGCCTGGTGACGGTGTCGGATCGCAGGTCGATGTGGTCGAGCATGGCCCGAGCATAGGTGACGCCACTTCCCGGCGTGTTGCGTCGCAGCCTGCTACTCTCCCTCTCCGCGGGACCCGTGGTGTAGCGGCCCAACATGCCAGCCTGTCACGCTGGAGATCGCCGGTTCGAATCCGGTCGGGTCCGCCAGTCTCTCTGACCAACCCTCGTTCCTCCTGCTGTCGACGAACGCGAGGAGAGGTGCCCCGACGCGATGAGCGACGCTCCCATCGACACCCGCCGCACCGAGATGGCATCCCGTCTCCTGGTGGCACTTCTGGCTGGACTCTTCCTCCTGGGTCTGCTCGGGTTCGTCGTGGCCGTCCTGGACGCCGACCAGGACGAGGGTGTGCCTGCGCCGCCCTCCCTCCCTGTTTCCTCGCTCCCTGCTGAGGCCGCGCTGCCCGCGGGTACCCCGGCGGTCCAGGGGGCGCCGCGCGTTCTGCTGGCCATGGCTGACCGGACCGACGCGTCGACCCTCGCCCCGACCGCCCCGACCGCCCCGACCGACCCGACCGGTGCGCCGTCGACCCCTCCGACCGACCCGACCGCCGAGCCGGGTGCGTCCGACCCGGCCGCCTCGACCGCCGACTCCGATGCAGCCGACCTTGGCGCCGCCGCCGACCTTGGCGCCGCCGCGACCACCGAGCAGCTCATGCCCGTCGTCCCCGTGGCCCGCTTCTGGTCGGATGCGGAGGGCCTCACGCAGCGTGACATCGTCCGGGCCCTGGAGAAGGGCGAGCTGCCGGGCTTCCGGCGCGTCGTGGTCGAGGACGGTATCCGCGCGGCGCTGGCTGAGGTGCTCGGCGTGGCCATCCACCCGGACATCCAGGGAGGTGACGCCGAGGCCGTCGTCCGCGCCATCCGACACGGCGCCCTCGGCCTCGTGGCTGCGGCCGACCTGGCGCCGTCGATGCGACCGCTGGCGATCGACGGGCGCACGCTGGTGGGCAACGAGCGCGTCCGCTCGGCCGACGCCTGGCCGCTGACGGTGACGCAGATGCGGACCGATGGTCGCGGCTGGGACCAGTCGCACACCTGGGTGCTGGTGGCCGGCGGCGACTCATTCACCGATCGCGGTGTCTACGACACGGTCGTGCGCCGCGGCAAGGGCGTGGATCACCCGTTCGACGGTGGCACCGTGCGCGTCACGGGACACGGCTGCTGCGACCCCGTCTTCAACGACAACGTCGTGCCCCGCTACGAACTCACGGGCGACAGGGGCGTCGTGCGCCGGCTCTTCAAGGACGCCGAGGTTGCCATCGCCAACCACGAGATGCCTGTCACGGAGGCCTGGGGCTTCCACAGCTCCGGGCTGCGCTTCTCCGGCAAGCCGGAGCTGACCGAGATCTTCTCGCGGGCCGGCATCGACTGGATGTCGCTCGCCAACAACCACATCAAGGACTACGGCACGGAGGGCGTCGCGGACTCACGTCGCATCCTGCGCCGCTACGGCATCGCGTCCGGCGGGGCCGGGAAGGACCTCGAGCAAGCCCGCCGCATCAGCTACCTCACGGTCGGCAAGGCGGGCGGCTCGGGCACGGCCACCCTGGCCATCATCCCCTGCGTTGGCGTGGTGCCCTACTCGTGGGCTGGACCGGACGACAGCGGCGGCACACCCTGCCTGGATCGATACCTGGTGCCCGACATCAAGGAGGCCGGACGCAAGGCGGACGTCGTCCTCGTCTACCCGCACTGGGGCGTGGAGTACTCACGCCTGCCGATGCCCTCTCAGCGCAAGCACGCGGCCCGCTGGGTGAAGGCTGGCGCCGACTTGGTCCTGGGCGGCCACAGCCACGTGGCCGGCGCCATCGAGGAGATCGACGGCGTCCCGGTGCTCTACTCGCTGGGCAACCTCATCTTCGACCAGCACTGGTCCACGAACACGATGGAGTCGATGCTCGTGGCAGCTACCTTCCAGGGCAACAGGCTCGTCAGCCTGGACTTGGTGCCCTACCTCATCCACGACACCTCGCAGCCCAACCTCCTGGACCCGGCCAGCGGGGAAGGGAAGTCGCTGCGCCGGCAGGTCCGGGCCGCCTCGGCTGACTGGCTCGACTGGTAGCGGTGCGGTTCGGTGGCTGCCGGCGCGTCAGCGCCAGTGGGCGCCACTCGGCGCGCGGGTGCCGCGGGCGCAGCCGCGCCGGTGTCGACCTATGCCAGGCCGAGCTCGCGGGCGGTCGGCCAGAGCGAGAGGTCCAGGTCGGGCACGAGGCTTGGGAGCTGCTCGAGGTCGAGCGCAAAGCCCTCGACCAGGGCCTCGCGCAGGCTTGCTGACGGCTCGAAGCGCGGTCCGGTCGTGGGGTTGACCTCGCCCCGGTAGGCGGCCGCGTCTGGCTCGAAGGGCGTCAGGCCCAGGAATGCGAATGTCCGCGCCAGCTCGCGGGCGGGATCGGACCGGCAGGCCTCGTACTGGCCGATGAACACCTGCTCGGCCGGGAAGGCATCCAGGACGCGACGCAACTGGGGCGCATAGAGACCCCGCTGGAAGGCGCCCTGGATGTCTCGGTCGACGAGTGCTTCGCGCGAGGTGGCCATCTGGTGGCTGAGGCTGGAGCGGAAGCGCTCGAGCGGGTCGCGCAGCAGGATGAGGATACGCGCTTCGGGCGCCGCGGCCGCCAGCAGATCCGGCGTCCAGAAGTCGATCAGGTAGCCGGGCGTCCACTCGCCCGTGACGGCGCGGTCCGGCCGCGGGAAGTACTGGGCGTATCGCGCCGCATCGGCCGCGGTGAGGGGCACGTCCCAGGCCTGGTCGAAGTAGTGGAGTTCCTTGGGCAGTCCGGCGGCACGCACGACGGACGGGTGCCGGCCGATGAGCGAGTCCCACCACGAGGTGCCTGCCTTCTGGGCGCCCAGGCCGACGTAGTGGGGCGGGCCGGTGTGCCAGCCCGTTGGGCAGCGGGGTGGCTCCGGTGGCCCGGGCGGTCGCGGGCCGCGCCAGCGGTGCCAGGTGCGTGAGCCGCGCACGAGCAGGCGCCGGGTCCGGGCATGCAGCGTCATGGCTCGGTCGGCCGCTGGGACGCGGCGGGCGGAGAAGGCGGGCCGTTGCGGGTCACGGCATCCGCCAGAGCGCCAGGTCCAGGTCCGGCAGAAGCTTCGCCAGCCGCTCGTTCTCCGGCGCGTAGCGGCGCACCAGGACGTCGGTCTGCCAGGGGCTCAGGTCGACCTTCGGACCGCGGCTCTGGTTGACGCGCCGCGCGAGGTCGAGGCCGGGCGGGACGTCCGGCCCCAGGCCGAGGAAGGCGAAGGTGCGCGACAGCTGCGCGTGGGCATCGGCCACGCAGCGCTCGTACTGCAGCACCAGGACCTGGTCCTTGGGAAAGACGCGCCAGAGGCGCAGCAGCTGGTCTGCGTAGAGCCCACGGCTGAAGGCCGCGTTGGCCGCCGCCCGTGCCGTGGAGCCGACCGTGGTGTGGTTCTCCGCCAGCGTGATGCCGGAGCGGAAACGCTCGACGGGGTCGCGCAGCAGCACCAGGAGCTGCGCCTTCGGGGCTGCCTGACGCAGGAGTGCCGGGGTCCAGACATCCAGCATGTAGCTCGGCGTCCACTCACCGCTGATGGTGCCCGCCGGCCGCGCGAACAGCGCGTGGTATCGCTCGATGTCTCCGGCTCGAAGGCCGCCGGCCCAGAGCCCATCGAAGAAGTGGACCGCCGCGGGCGTGCCGGCCGGGCGGTAGACCCTGGGGTGCTGGTTGACCAGGCTGTCCCACCAGCCTCGTCCCGGAGCGGGCCGCCCCTACGCCCACGTAGTCGGGCGGTCCGGGGTGCAGGTCAGCCGACGCAGTCGCGCCTCGTGGGGTGGCGGGGTGCTGCAGGTCCGGCATCGGCCGCATGATAGGCGGCGAGTGGGATGGCTCGGTGCTCCGGACACCGCGGTCATCGGTCGGCGTGGCCCGCCAGACAAGAGAAACGGCCCGTCCCCGAGGGGACGGGCCGTCGTACGGCTCGCTGCGAGGCCGCTGCGCTAGATCTGCCGTGCCGATCGTCGCTGAGGATGCTGTTGATCTTGCCGCCCAGGAAGGTCAGCGCGACGATCGCGACGATGGCGATGAGCGCCAGGATGAGCGCGTACTCAGCCAGGCCCTGGCCCTCCTCGTCGCGGTCGACGACGAAGTTCTGAAGCGCCACGTACTGGCGAAGCATGAAGTCGACCATTCGGATGGTCCTCCCTATTCCTGGTGGCGATCCGGCGGTGCCGGGCGCCGAGATGGATGAATGCGCTCGGGGCCATGAAGCACCCGTGCACGGCGGATGGTACAGCCCCGCCGCAAGCTGTCCACTGGGACGACCAGCATGATGGCCGCACGTCCTCAGTGGCGGGATGATGGTCCTGGGTGTGCGCGCCCGTCGATGGCACCTCTGGGGGGTCCCCGCCCGTGACCTTCGGCCCCTGCGCCCCGGTGCGGATCCGGCGGGGAGCGGGACGGTGGGTCCTACTTGGTGACGGTCACCTCGTCGACTCGGCCACCGATGAGCGAGATCAACTCCGCGACGGCGTCACCGAGGAAGACGAGGGCGAGCACGGCGACGACGATGATGAGGAGAGCGATGAACGCGTACTCGAGCAGATGGTCGCCGTCCTCGCCATGCCCCAGGAGTCGGTCGAGGTAGTGCCTGGCTGGCCTCATCTCTGAGCTGCCCCAGTCGCCGCGACGTCGGCGGTGTCACCGTGTCCCACCCTGCACGACCCGACGGTCCTGTCATGGACCCGACCCCGTCGGCCGGTCCATCCCTACTCGCCGATGACGGACCAGATGAAGCCCATGAAGATGAAGATGCCGGCGAAGAGGCCGATGAGCGCCGGGACCCCGACCGTGTTGACCTCGAGTTGCAGGCTGGCCAGCAGGCCCATGGCGAGCGCCCAGCCGATGATCAGCGCCAGGAACAGGTACTTGGCGTTGACGGTCGTGATGGCCTGGACCCAGGCGGTCCGTCGCCGCTCCGGGACGATGAGGATGATCACGATGAGGCTCACCATGATCGTGCCCAGCACGACCCCACCGAGGAAGCCGATGAAGTGGCTCTTCTCGAGCTCCGTGCGGAAGGCGCCGTACAGCGAGAAGACGACCACGCCCAGCAGGAGCAGGGCGAGGACGTAGCCCAGGGTGCGCAGTCGGTCCCAAGTCATGGCGTCCGGAGTCTAGCAAACGGCCGAGTCGCCGGGAAGGCCAGCTGTCGTGGCAGAGGCGTAGCGTCTCTTGTGGGAAGGGCGTCGCATCGCACGTGTCCGTACGGCGCGAGCAGCGGTCCGCCGCGTGACGCCACGCTCGATGAGCGGCGTCCGATCGGTCGAGGCACTCACCAAGGCGGGGTGTCGCAATCGCCTCTCCTCAAGCACGGGCCGGAAGCTAGCCCCCGCGGTGACGCCTAGCGCTCGATGCGCCGTGACGACCCCAGCAGGAGCAGGGCGAGGACGTAGCCCAGGGTTCGCAGTCGTCCCAGGCCGTGGCGCCGGAGCTATCAACCGCCGCGCTCCCGCAGTGACCGAACTCCGGCCGCTCGTTGGCACCGATCGAGCGCCTTGTGAGGGCTCGACCCGAGGCGCGAGGCATCCCGTCGAAGACCTTGATGTCTCCGCGTTGATCGGGTCCAGGAAGACGCCCATCGAGTTGCTGTCCGAAGAACGTCAGCGCGCCGATGACGGCGACGGCGATGAGTGACAGGATGAGCGCGTACTCGGCCAGGCCCTGTCCGCGCTCGGAGTCGGGACGGCCCGCCAGCGCGGCATCGAGCGTGGATCTGAACCACACGACGCGGCGAGCGGCCCAGTCGGCCAATGCGCCAAGCGTGCTCCGAAGCGTTTCCATCGTCTGTGTCTCCGATGGTGGACAGTTCGCTCACGAACCTGGCCGCCGGCCCGCTGCCCTCGATCCGATGCGGACCGAGCGACCGTTCCCTGCAGCCACCGCGAGGATGATGATGAAGCGCGTGCCTGCTCAGGATGCGATGCCGGGGGACAGGGCCCGGGCGCCGCTCGGTCGGTGCCCGTCCTTCGTATTCGGCTGTCCGAGGATGGATGAATGCGCCGGCTCGCGACCGGGGCCTTCACGGCCACGCGGGTCCAGGCAACGACAACGTACCGCTCCGGGTCCGCTGACGGTATGGCACTTATGAGCCACTGGGGTCGGTGTGTCAAGACACCGGACCCAGGCTCCAGGCACTGGCGTGGTGCGGCAGGCCACCGCGCCCCCCGGGGAAACGTCGTGTCGGGGGTATCATCGCGGCCCATGCAGGACGCGACCGACGCCACCGTGGAGCGAGCACCCGGACAGGACGACTGGGTCAACCCGCGAGACCCCGCGCGCGCCTTGGGCGCCGATGGCCGACCTGCCCGCAGCCGCCGCGCTCCCTTCTACGCTGACGTGCCAGACGAGCAGTGGCACGACTGGCGCTGGCAGCTCTCCAACCGCGTCAACGACCTGGAGACGTTCGCCCAGATCCTGGAGCTGACCAACGAGGAGCGCGAGGGCCTCGGTGCACCGGACAAGTTCCGGGTGGACATCACGCCCTACTTCATCAGCCTCGTGGACCCGGCTGACCCGGACGACCCCATCCGCCGCCAGGTCATGCCTCTCGGGCGCGAGCAGGAGGCCTTCACGGCCATGATGGAGGACTCGCTGGCCGAAGACCGCCATTCGCCCGTGCCTGGCCTCGTGCACCGCTACCCGGACCGCGTGCTGATGCTGGTGACCACGCAGTGCGCCTCCTACTGCCGCTACTGCACCCGCTCACGCATCGTGGGCGACGCGGCCCAGAACTTCAACACGCGCGACTTCGAGGCGCAGCTCGACTACCTGCGCCGCACGCCCCAGGTGCGTGACGTGCTCCTCTCTGGCGGGGATCCGCTGACGATGGCCCCCAAGCTGCTGGAGCGCGTGCTGCGCGGCCTGCGCGAGATCCCCCACATCGAGATCGTGCGCATCGGCACCCGCGTCCCGGTGTTCCTGCCGCAGCGCGTGGATGACGAGCTCTGCGAGATGCTCGCCCGCTACCACCCGCTCTGGATGAACCTCCACTTCAACCACCCCAACGAGATCACCCCGGAGGTCTCCCGCGCGGTGGACATGCTGGCACGCGCCGGCATCCCCATCGGCAACCAGTCGGTGCTGCTGGCCGGCGTCAACGACTGCGTGCACATCCAGCGCTCGCTGGTCCACAAGCTGGTCGAGAACCGCATCCGCCCCTACTACCTCTACCAGTGCGATCTCGTGGAGGGCTCCGGGCACTTCCGCACGCCGGTGGGCAAGGGTCTCGAGATCATCGAGGGCCTGCGCGGGCACACCAGCGGCTATGCGGTGCCGACCTACGTCATCGACGCGCCCGGCGGCGGCGGCAAGATCCCGGTCATGCCCAACTACCTCATCAGCTACTCGGATCACAAGGTCATCCTGCGCAACTACGAGGGCTACATCACGACCTACGAGGAGCCCACGGACTACCAGGCCCACCAGCGCGCCAGCTGCGCCTGGTGCCGCTCCGAGCGCTCCGAGCCGGGACAGGGCGGCGTCCACGCCCTCCTCCAGGGTGATGCCATGTGGATCGAGCCATCAGGCTTTGCCCAGCTTCACGCCCGCGGCAACGAGGAGCAGCACCGCCTGCAGTCGCCGGAGAAGTGGGTGCCCTACGGTGTGGGTGCCATCGAGGGTCAGGCCGGCCGGCCACTGCCCGAGCTCGGCACCGGTGCCGGGTCCCAGGGCGACGGCAGGGATGGCGCCGCCGCCTTCGGTCCGGGTGAGGAGCCGCGGCCCCGCGAGGGCGAGCCCACGGCCTCCGCGCACGGAGAGCTCCTCTAGCCACGGTGGGCTTCCTGCGGCGGCTCTTCGGCGGGTCCGGGGACGGCGAGGCGCGCGCGTCGTCGTCGGCGATCGGGGACGATGAGGCGGAGTGGCGTACCGCCCACGAGGCCACGTTCGACGCCAACGCCGACAAGCATCGGGTGACCGTCTGGCTGCGCCTCGCGGACCCGGCCTTCGAGTCCGTTCGTGAGCAGCAGCGGCTCTTCGCGCTGGAGAACGGTCTCATGCGCGCGCTCGACGCGTCTGGCGTGGGCGAGCACGACTCCAACTCGCTCGAGGCGGGCTACCTGGCCATCCGACTCGTGGGCACGGACGCCGACGGCGTCCTGGACGTCGTGCGGCCGCTCCTGGCCGACGTCCCGCCGGGCAGCTACCTGGCGGTGCGGCGCGGACCGGCCGGCAGCGGCGAGGATCGCGAGGAGGTCTGATGCGGCTCAGGGAGCCTCCCGGCCTGCCCGACGCCAGCCTCCAGCCACCCGTCGTGGCGGCCCCCGGTGACCCCTTCGCCGACCTTCGCGTCGTCCACCTGCTGGCGCGCCTCCCCCGCGCCGAGCTGATCCGCGTCCGTGACATCGTCGACCGTCTCAACGCCGAGCATCTCGACTGGTCCTTCTCGCGGGCGGTGGTCGTCGCCTCCGCCGTGCAACTGCAGGCCGACTGGCGGTCCGACTACCGCACGAGTGATGGGATCCTGCTGCAGGACGGTCCCACCGGTCCGGAGCTGCGCATCGAGGACAGCGCCCGCGTGGATCCCTGGATCGTTCGCCAGGTGGAGCGCCGCCGGGCCGTCTGCGTGGACCAGCTGCGCGCCTTCGCGACCGACGAGGGCGCCGCTCCCTGAGCTCAGCCGCGGGCCCGGTAGACGGCCTCGAGGGTCTCGATCGCCGGCGTCAGCGGCGCCTGCCAGAGGTTGGTGAGAAAGGCGAAGGCGAAGCCGGCCTCCGGGTCGACCCAGAGCCGACCGCCAGAGATGCCCCCGTGCGTGAATGCCCGCTCCGACCCGGGCCACTCGGGCTGTGGCTTCCGCCAACCCAGGCCCTGCCGGATCTCGTGGACGCGCCCGTCCTGGCCCTCGTGCGTGAGGCCCTCCGCCTGGCTGCGCGCCATCTCGTCGATGGCCGCCTGGCTCAGGACGCGGGGGCCGCTCGAGGCGTCGATGGGCGGTAGCAGTGCGCCTCCCAGGCGCAGGAGGTCCGGGAGGCTGCCGAAGAGGCCCCCGCCCGGCAGCTGGGCCCGGGCCAGGAAGCGCAGCAGCAGCTCCTGCACCAGTCGGTTGTCCATCCGCGAGCCCCGCACCCGCACGATGCGCGAGCGCCTCGGGCGCCCATCGAAGCTCGTGTCGACCATGCCCAGCGGCCGCGTCAGGCGCAGCGCGAGCGCCTCGGCGAAGGGCATCCCGCTGAGACGCGCCATCACCTCGGAGAGCAGCACCCAGGCGGCCGAGTTGTACTCGTAGCGGCTGCCGGGCGGCCAGGCGGGCCGGCTGGCGGCCACGAACGCGACGGTGCTGCGATAGGCCGGTCGCTCGCGCCGCAGCGTCTCCACGGGGATGTCCGGCAGGCCGGAGGTGTGCGTCAGCACGTGCCAGGCGCTGACGCCGTCGACGCCGCCCCGGAGCTCGGGCAGGTAGCGGACCAGCGGCGCGTGCACATCGAGGCGCCCCTCGTCCACGTACTGCATGACCGCCGTGGCCACGATGGCCTTGCTGATGGATGCCAGGAAGAACACCGAGTCCTCGGCGACGCGCAGGCCCGGTGCGGCCACGATCTGCGTCGCGGTGCGCCCGGCCGCATCGACCAGCCCGAAGCTCGCGCATGGCAGCGTGCCAGCCTGCACGTACCGGGCGGTGATGGAACGTGCCTCCCCCAGGTCGAGGGCGGTCACATCCAGGGACGCTGCGGGGATGGTCATGTCAGCCGATGATAGGGACGTGACCCGCGATGAGTACGTGCGCCAGGTCCGCCGGCTGCTGACCGAGGGTGAGCGGCTGGAGGCCCGCCCGTCGCTGGGTGCCCTGCGCACCTGGATCGCCGTCTCCGACGATCTGCTTCGGCAGGCCTGGGGGTCGATGGACCGCTACCACCTCGCGTGGCTCATGGTGGGCCGCCCGGCCGATGCCGTCCGCGGACGGGCCATGACGGCCGAAGAAGAGGCAGCCTACGTCCGACAGGTCGCCGCCGCCAAGTCGGCGGCCCTGCGCATGAGCCTCAGGGCCGTCGAGGAGGATGGCATGCCCTTCGTCGGGCAGGACACGGTCGGCGACGGCTGACGGTCCGGCGAGTCAACCTCGGGGGTTGGCGGGCGCTCGCGCCCCCGGGGAGCAGCGCAGGGTCTCGCGGGCGGATCAGTCGGCGGGTCTGGCGGACGGGCGCGCGCCGTAGGCTGCCGCGGCCACGGTCACGAGCAGGGCGGCAACCTCCACGAGCCCGAGCTGCGGACTCAACCACTCGAGGAAGGGCGTGCCCTGAAGGCGTTCGACGAACGTGCGGCTGGAGCCCGGCAGCAGGGCCATGGCGAGCAGCCAGCTGAAGACGAGGCCCAGGACCCAGGCCGCCCCGCCCAAGAGCACGGCCAGGAGGACAGGTTGACGCGACTGGCGCAGGATGGCCCCGATGCCCCAGCCTCCCAACGCACAGACGGCCAGGGCCGTGAAGCCCAGCTCGAGGATGCCGCGCAGCAGGGCCCAGGCCGTGGCGGTCAGCAGGACCACGCCGACGGCAAGGAGCAGCGTCGCGGTCAGCGAGGGCGGCGGTCGGCCACGGTCCCTGCCCTGCGGCGCGCCCCAGCCGCGCCCGGCCTCGCCGGTCGGCCCGGTCGTGCTCGGCACGCGTCGCTCTCCAGGTTCGCTCACGTCGTCACTGTAGCTGCGCCGCCCGCTCGGCAGTCGCTAGACTTGGGCCCGTCGATGCCGCACCCCGCTCTCGGACTACCGCCTTCGGATCACGGCGCTGGCCACCCGGCCGTCGCGGCGCGCCTGCGCGCCGCGGAACGCCTGCCGACCCTGGCGCTGGAAGCCGCGCTGCGCGTGGACCCCACGCTGCGCGACCGCTATGACGACCTCATGCTGCGCCGCTTCCTGCGCGACTACGAGCGCCACATCGAGCAGTTGGCACGGGCGGTGTCCACCGGGGAGGATCGCTACGTGGTCGTCTATGGAGAGGACCTCGTGCCCAGCTACCGCCGCCGGAAGGTGCGCATGAACGACGTCGTCTCCCTCCTGCGCGGCCTGGAGGAGGCCGCCGTGGCCTCCGGTCCGTCGTCGGACGCAGAGATCATCCGAGCGCCCGTGGCGGCCTGGATCACCTGCCTGCGCCGCCACCGCCGACTGGCGGGCGATCACGCCGGCCACCGCGCCGTCCGCTTCATCTGGAAGGGCGCCGGCCTCGGCGACGACACGGTCGTCTGATGACCATCAAGTGGGTCAAGTCGGACCCCTTGGTCATGAACGGCGAGCCCTTCTGCTACGGCACGCGGCTGACCGTGCGCAACCTGCTGGAGATGCGGGTGCACGGCCTCACCCCGGCTGACATGCTGGCCGAGCACCCTGAGCTGCGCCGGGTCGGCATCGCCGAGGCCTTCCGATATGCCGCCGAGCATCCGGAGCGCTACGCCGGTCTGCTGGGGCCGGACGGGGCCCTCCAGGGGCCGGGCTTCTCGCCCGCTGACGCCGCCGGGCTGCCGGACCACCTGCGGACTGTGCTGGGCATGGTCGAGGCACCCCTGACGGCCGAGGGCGCCGCCTCGAACACGTAGCCCGGGACTTGCCTTTGGAGGGCCCACTTCGGAGCCCGGTGTAGGATGGCCCGACGATGTCCGACCAGACGCTTTCCGAGGACGCCCTCGGCCCGACCATCGCCCCCTCCGCCGCGCCGGCCTTCGACCCCGTGGCACGCTCCCGCGAGCTGGCCGTCCTGGACGCTCTGCGGGCCGTGGTCGATCCAGAGATCGGCATGAACGTGGTGGAGCTGGCGCTCATCAGGCAGGTCATCCTTGGCGACGAGCTGACCGAGATCAAGATGATCCTCACGACGCCTTTCTGCCCCTACGCTGGTTCCATGATCCAGCAGGTCAAGGAGGCAGCCGAGGAGGCCGAGGGCCACGACGTCAAGGTCACCCTGCTCGCTGAGCGCTGGGACCCGCGGGACGCCGGCCTGACCTGGTGAGCGGCACCGACCCGCGACCGTCCCGCGTCCGCATCGCGGGCAGCGCCGTCGCCACGGGTAAGGGTGACGATGGCACGACGGGCCTGCTCTATGGCGGCCGCATCGCCAAGGACGACGCCCGCGCGGAGGCCTACGGGACCATCGACGAAGCCGTGGCCTGCCTTGGCCTGGCCCGGGCTGAGCTGGACGTCATGCGTGCCGCAGGCCGGCAGCCGTCCGCCCTCGAGGACCTTGGTCACACGATCCTCTCGCTGCAGCGCGACCTCTTCGTGGCCGGTGCGGAGCTGGCCACCAATCCCGATGCCTGGGATCGCCTGCGTGATGGCGAGACCCGCGTCGACGAGGCCATGCTGATCGCCCTCGAGGACCGGCTTCGCGCCGCCGAGGAGGCGGTGGAGATGCCCCGCGAGTTCATCGTGCCGGGCGCCAGCCGTCTCTCCGCCGCGCTCGAGGTGAGCCGCACCGTGGTGCGGCGTGCCGAGCGACGCGTCATCGCGCTCGACCACGACCGCCTCGTACCGGGCGCCTGGCTGATGCCCTACCTCAACCGCCTGGCCGACCTGCTGTGGGTGCTCGCGCGCCTCGCCGAGCAGGCCGAGGGCGCTGCCGCCGAGTCGTCGCGCGGGTCCACGTCCGCCTGACCCACCCTGCGTCATGGGCTCGCCTGGGTGTCGCAGGCTCGTCATGGAGCGCTCGCTAGACTGTGAGTCACGACGCCCGTGACGGGCGCCCCTGAAAGGAATGAGGACCGTGCCCGCCAACGACATCGATCCCCTGAACCGCGCCCAGTCGCCCTCCAACCAGGTGAGCGCCGGGACACCCGCAGCCTCCGGCCTCGTGCGAGGCCAGCCCATCGTGGCCACCGCGCCCCGGGAGGGCTTCCTGACGGGCAGCTTCGTCTGGATGTTCGTGGGCGTGCTGCTGTCGGCTGTCTCCGCCGCCTTCGTGATGGGCAACGAGCAGCTCATGGATCAGGTCCAGGACCTCTGGCTGCTGCTGTTCATCGCCCAGCTCGGCCTGGTCATGGCCATCAGCTTCCTCATCGCGCGCATCTCGCCCATCGTGGCCCTGGGCCTCTTCTTCATCTACGCCTTGACGATGGGCCTGACGCTGGGCGTCATCGTGCTCGCCTACGTCGGCACCATCGGCATCTCCGGCGTCGTCTCGGCCTTCGCAGGCGCGGCCGGCATCTTCGGCGGCGCGGCGCTCTACGGCGTGGTCACCAAGCGCGACCTGACCAGCCTCGGCGGCATCCTCTTCATGGGCCTCATCGGGCTCATCGTGGTCATGTTCCTGCAGATCTTCTTCTTCGCGGACAGCAGCATGGCCAGCCTGCTCATCGGCCTCCTGGGCGTGGGCATCTTCACGGGCCTCACGGCCTGGGACGTGCAGCGCCTCAAGAATGGCGCCCTCCCGGGCATCAACAAGGACTCGGCCACCGTCCTGGGCGCGCTGACGCTGTACCTCGACTTCGTCAACCTCTTCCTCTTCATGCTCCGGATCTTCGGCAGCAGCCGCTGATCCGCGTCCAGGCCGCCGTGTCCCGCCGGGCCTCCGGCGGCCGGCTCGCGTCCGAGGGGTCGGGATGCGTGTACGCTGTGAGGGACGTTCAGACCACATCGAGGTCGTGACATGACGTGGGAATCCCAGGGCCCCGCGACTCCGCAGGATCCGCGATGGAGTGAAGGCCAGCAGCCATCGCCGTGGCAGGCGCCGCCCCCGGGCTACTCCCAGCCTGGTGGCTACCCGCCGCCCCCTGGTGGCTACCCGCCGCCCCCTGGCGGCTACGCCCCGCCGCCTCCGCCCGGCTACCCGCCCGCCGGCGGCTACCCGCCGCCTCCGCCCGGTTACCCGCTGCCTCCGCCCGGCTACCAGCCCCCAGGCTATCTCCCGCCTGAGCCGGTCTGGCAGCCGCCCCCGGCCTACCCCCTTGCCCCTGACGCCTACCCGGTCAACATCTCGTACGACCGCCTCGCTCGGATCAACCGGCTCTGGGGGATCCCGATCGTCGGCATCCTCGTCCGCACCATCCTGCTCATCCCGCACTTCATCCTGTTGGCGCTCATCGCCATCGTGGCCGCTCTGCTCAGCCTCGTGACCTGGATCCCCGTGCTCATCCTGGGCCGCTTCCCGGGCTGGGGCTACCGCTGGATCGGTGGCCTGATGGGCTGGTTGGTCCGCGTGCAGGCCTACCTTGAGCTGCTGACACCGACCTATCCGCCCTTCTCCCTCTCCGGCGAGGAGCACCCAGTCACGGTGCGCTTCGACGAGGGCGTGCGCATCAACCGCCTCTGGGGCATCCCGCTCATCGGCATCTGGGTGCGCTTCATCATCCTCATCCCGCACTACATCGTGCTCTCGTTCCTGAACATCCTGGCCATGTTCCTCATCTGGTTCACCTGGGTGCCGGTCCTCTTCACGGGCCACCAGGCGGATGTCATCTACACCATCGTCGGCGGCTACAACCGCTGGTATTTCCGGGTCCTCGCCTATCAGCTCCTGATGGTCGACCGCTACCCGCCCTTCTCGCTCGGAGAGGACGACCCGCGACTGTGACCGATCCCGCGCAGACACCCGACCCCGCGCAGACACCCGATCCCGACGCGCCAGGAGAGCCGCAGGCGGCCGATGGGCTGGAGGGCGCCCTGGAAGCGGCCGAGGCGACCTTCGCTCGCAAGCCGGAGATCGACTATCTCCTGGTGGCTGACCGGGCCGAGGTCGTCAACGGCAAGCTCTACCTCATGGGTGCCGCCTGGGACCGCATCCAGCCGTCCGCCTTCCCGCACCGCATGATCGTGGGCATCGCCCTTGGCGTGCGCATCCCGTTCGCCCACACCGACGACGAGCACACGGTGGCGGTCGAGATGCAGCAGGACGAGCAGCGCCTGGTCGGCTTCGAGGCGAAGTTGACGACGGGCCGCCCGCCCGGCATGGCCGGCATGGACATGCTGGTGCCGATGGCCTTCAACATCCCGGTGGCCATCCCCGCGGAGGGGCAGGTGGTGCTGCGCGCGTCCGTGGATGGGCGCACCCCGCGTCGTCACGAGATCAGGGTCGCGCAACGGGCACAACGCCCCAGCTGACCACACACGCGCCGGCTGTGCCCGGTCCGTGACAGCGGCAGGCGCCCACGTTGACGAGGTCCGGCCCGCGGGCTAGACTCAATCCTGACGAAATCAGTCGGGATTATTCGCCGGCGCCGCAGGTCGCGGCGACGCATCGGCCCGGCCCAGGAGACCTTCGTGCGCACCACCGCCCCGCCATCGGGAGCCCTCCACTTCTCCACGCGTGGGGAGTACGGCGTGCGCCTCATGGTGGAGCTGGCGCGCCACCACGGCAGCGGCCCCGTCAGCCTTTCGGAGATGGCTGAGCACGAGGACTTGCCGCGCCCCTACCTGGAGCAGCTGGTGGTCAGCCTGCGCGAGGCCGGCTTGGTCACCAGCACCCGCGGCGCGCACGGCGGCTACGAGCTCGCGCGGCACCCCTCGCGCATCCACATGGCGGAGGTCGTGACCGCGCTCGAGGGTCCCATCGCGCCGATGATCTGTGCCAGCGGGGACGCGCACCCCGGCGAACTCTGCTCCCGGGGCGGGTTCTGCACGGTCGATCTGCTCTGGCGTCGCGTCCGCGACGCCGTCGTGCAGGCGCTGGAGTCCACCTCCCTGGCAGAGCTCACCCTGCCCGGAGCTGGGCACCCCTCGCACCCGCCGACGTCCGGCCGCGACACTCGGCCGGGTCAAGATGACGCGGTCCTCGTGACCGTCCGACCACTCCCCGACCGTCCCGCCAAGGAGCCCATCGTCCAGCCATGAACCGCGACACTGCCACGCTGCCCGGAGATCCCCAGGCCAGCACCAGCCCCGCCACTGCCGCCGAGAGCGCCTCAGCTGCCGAGCGCGCTTCGGCCACCGATGCCGACCGCGTCCTCCTCATCCGGGATCTGCACGTCGTCCCCTCGGCTGACCCCACGCGCGAGATCCTGCGCGGCATCGACCTGGAGGTCCGCAAGGGCGAGGTCCACGCCATCATGGGCCGCAACGGCTCGGGCAAGACGACCCTCGCCTACGCCCTCATGGGCCACCCCGCCTACCAGGTGACGCAGGGCGAGGTCATCTGGAAGGGCCACGACATCCTCCAGCTCAGCCCGGACAAGCGCGCCCGCCTGGGCCTCTTCCTGGCCTTCCAGTACCCCACGGCCGTGCCCGGGCTCTCCGTGGCCTCCTTCCTGCGCACCGCGCTCAATGCGCGCCGACGGGGGCTGGAGGGCGGCGACGGCGAGATCGATCCGTCCGACCCGACCCGGGGCGGCATCAAGATGGCCGACTTCCGCCGACTCCTGCGCGACAAGATGGCGCTACTCAAGCTGGACGACTCGTTCGCTGGTCGGTACGTCAACGAGGGCTTCTCCGGCGGCGAGAAGAAGCGCCTGGAGATGCTCCAGATGGCCATCCTGGAGCCGGAGTTCGCGATCCTCGACGAGACCGATTCGGGTCTCGACATCGATGCGCTGCGCATCGTGGCCGAGGGCGTCAACGCCCAGCTCAGCCCGGACCTGGGCGTGCTCCTCATCACCCACTACCAGCGCCTGCTCAACTACATCCAGCCTGACCTCGTCCACGTCCTGGCGCACGGCCGCATCATCGCCTCGGGCGGCAAGGACCTGGCCCTGCGGCTGGAGGACGAGGGTTACGCGCCCATCCTGCGCGAGGCCGGCTTCGACATCGACGCACTCGACGAGGACCCCGAGGTGGAGCACCTCGAGGTCCAGGCGGGCTGACGGCGCCGGGCACTCGACCCGAACCCGACATGGCACCCGTGCACGACCAACCCCCGCTCGACCCGGACGTCGTCCGCCGCGACTTTCCGATCTTCGAGCGCGACTTCGGTGGGCGGCGACTGGCCTACCTGGACAGCGCTGCCACGGCCCTCAAGCCGCGCTCGGTCATCGAGGCGGTGGACGCTTACCACAGCCGCTACAGCGCCAACGTGCACCGCGGCATCTACACCATCGGCGAGGAGGCGACGGCGGCCTACGAGGGGGCCCGCCAGAAGGTGGCCCGCTTCCTGGGCGCACCCGATGCTCGCGAGATCGTCTTCGTGCGCAACGCCACGGAGGCCATCAACCTGGTGGCCTACGCCTGGGGGCGGGGCAACATCGGCCGGGCGGACACCATCGTCCTGACGGAGCTGGAGCACCACGCCAACCTGGTGCCCTGGCAGCTGCTGGCCCAGGAGAAGGACGCCGACCTGGAGTTCGTGCCCTTCGACGCCGAGGGACACCTCAACATGGACGCCTGGGAGGTCCTGCTGCGCACGCGTCCGCGGCTGGTGGCCTTCACCCACAAGTCCAATGGCTTGGGCACGCTGCTGCCCGTCCGCGAGATGGTTCGCCAGGCGCACGACGCCGGCGCACTGGTGCTGGTGGACGGCGCCCAGGCCGTGCCGCACCTGCCGGTGGACGTGGCGGACCTGGGCGCCGACTTCTACGTCTTCTCCGGCCACAAGGTCCTGGGCCCCCCCGGCTCGGGTGCCCTGTGGGCGCGAGCCGAGATCCTGGAGGCCATGCCGCCCTTCATGAGCGGCGGCGAGATGATCAGCTCTGTGCACCTGCGGCACACCACGTTCAACGAGATCCCCCACAAGTTCGAGGCCGGCACGCCCGACATCGGGGCCGCCATCGGCCTGGGGGCGGCCGTCGACTACCTCTCCGCCATCGGCATGGAGCGGGTCGCCGTGCACGAGGAGGCCCTCACCGCGTACGCGCTGGAGATGCTGCCGCGCGAGGTGCCGGGCATCCGCATCCACGGGCCGCGCACGGCAGCCGAGCGGGCCGGCATCGTCACCTTCACCCTGCCGGAGGCGCATCCCCACGATGTCGCCACGCTGCTCGACCGCGAGGCGGTGGCCATCCGTGCCGGGCACCACTGCACGCAGCCGCTCCACGAGCGCCTGGGGCTGCCAGCCACCAACCGTGCCTCGTTCAGCGTGTACAGCGGCCGTGACGACGTCGATCGCCTGGCCGCTGGCCTGCGCAAGGTGCAGGCCATCTTTGGCCGCCCGCCCGTGTCTCCTGTGCCGGCCATCCCGCTCAGCGGCGGCAGCATCTCCTAGCCATCCACCCCACCGCATCGGGTACCCTGCACACTCCCATGGACGACCTCTACCGCGACGAGATCCTCGAGCACTATCGACAGCCCCACAACTTCGGCACGCTGGACGCGCCTGATGCCGTCTACGAGGGCAACAACCCGCTCTGTGGCGACCGCATCACGATGATGCTGGCGCTCGGCGCGGACGGCACCGTCCGCGACGTGGCCTTCAGCGGCCGCGGCTGCGCCATCAGCCAGGCCTCCGCCTCGCTGCTCACCGACGAGGTCAAGGGCCGCCCGTTGGCCGACGTCGAGGCCCTGACCGATCAGGACGTCCTGGACCTGCTGGGCATCGAGATCAGCCCGGCGCGGCTGAAGTGCGCGCTCCTCTCCCTGAACACGCTGCACCACGCCCTCCACGGCCGCCCGGACGCCCCGGCCTCCGCGGCGGGTGGCGCAGGCACGACCCACGGGGGTTCCGCGACCGACGCGGTCGCACCGACATGAGCAAGTCGTACCGCGACCTGCTGCGCGATGCCCGCGCCGCCGTTCGCGAGGTGACCACGGCACAGACGGAGCGCGCCACGCGGGAAGGCGCCGTCCTGGTCGACGTCCGCGAGGTCAGCGAGTGGGAGCAAGGGCACATCGGCGGCGCCCATCACGTCTCGAAATCGTTCATCGAACAGGAGATCGAGGGCCTCGCCCCGGACCGCGAGGTGCCGGTCATCCTCTACTGCGCGGGCGGCATCCGCTCGCTCTTCGCGGCCCAGACGCTGCAGGCCATGGGCTACACCGATGTGGCCTCCATGAGCGGCGGCTTCCAGGCCTGGAAGTCGGAGGGTCGCCCCTTCACGCAACCCGTGCTGCTGACCAGCGAGCAGAAGCAGCGCTACTCGCGCCACCTGCTCATCCCGGAGGTCGGCGCGGCCGGCCAGGCCAAGCTCCTCGGCTCACGGGTGCTCTTCATCGGCGCCGGCGGCCTGGGCTCTCCGGCCATGCTCTACCTGGCCGCAGCCGGCGTGGGCACCATCGGTATCGTCGACTTCGACGTCGTGGACGTCTCCAACCTGCAGCGCCAGGTCGTCCACCGCGCCGACCGGGTGGGCATGAAGAAGACGGAGTCGGCCGCGCAGACCATCCGGGAGCTCAACCCGGACGTTCGCGTCGAGACCTTCGAGGAGATGCTCGGACCGGACAACGTGGAGCGTCTCATCGCCGGGTACGACCTCATCTTCGATGGCACCGATACCTTCGAGACGCGCTACACGCTCAACGATGCTGCCGTGCGCGCCGGCATCCCTGTCGTGCACGCCTCCGTCTTCCGCTTCGAGGGCCAGCTGACCGTCTTCACGCCTCACGAGGGGCCCTGCTATCGCTGCCTCTACCCGACCCCGCCGCCCCCCGAGCTGGCGCCGGGCTGTTCGGTGGCCGGCGTCCTGGGTGTCGTGCCCGGCGTCATGGGCCTCCTGCAGGCCACGGAAGGCATCAAGGTCCTCCTCGCCATCGGCGACTCGCTGGCCGGGCGCCTGCTCATCTACGACGCCCTGGACGGCTCCTTCAGCGAGCTGCAGCTGCGGCGCGACCCGCATTGCCCCGCCTGCGGCGATGGCGAGCTGCCGGCGCCCGAGGCCGCCGATGGCGTCTTCACCTTCCCCCTGAACCTTCCGACCACGATGGAGGCGAGTGCATGACCGCGGTCCGCATCCCGCCCGTGCTGCGCGCACAGGCCGGCAACCAGAAGCGCGTCGAGGTGAGTGGCGCGACCGTCGGTGAGGCCCTCACGTCGCTGCTGGAGCTGCACCCCGGCCTCCGCGAGCAGGTCTTCTCCGCCGACGGCGAGCTGAACCGCTTCGTCAACGTCTACGTCAACGGCCGCGACGTGCGCTACGAGCAGGGCCTGGAGACCCCGGTCGCCGCTGCCGACGAGGTCATCCTTCTGCCGGCCATGGCCGGAGGCCGGTAGGGCGCCACGCTCGTGACGGCGACGTCGGAGCGGCCGTCCGGGGTCGAGGTCGACGCTCTGCGGCCGCATGCCCACGGCGGCAACGCGCGACACGGGGGCCGCTTCCCGTCCATCGTGGACGCCATCGGCTTCACGCCGCTGGTGGAGGTCCCCAACGTCTGCCCCAATCCCAACGTGCGGCTCTACGCCAAGCTGGAGTTCATGAACCCGACGGGGTCGGTCAAGGACCGCGTCGCCAAGTACCTCATCGAGGACCTGGAGCGCGCCGGCCGCCTGCGGCCGGACTCCATCATCATCGAGCCCACCAGCGGCAATACCGGCATCGGGCTGGCCATGATCGCGCGCCGCAAGGGCTATCGCGTGGCCGTCGTGGTGCCGGACAACGTGACCATGGAACGGCGCCAGTTGCTGGCGCTCTTCGGCGCGGAGGTCATCGACTCGCCGGGCCACCTGGGCTCAAATGGGGCGATCGCGCTGGCCAAGCACCTCGTGGCCAGGGACGCGCGCTTCGTGATGCCCTACCAGTACGGCAACGAAGCCAATCCGCGGGCGCACGAGGAGACCACCGCGGAGGAGATCATCGCCGACTGTCCGGAGGTGGACGCCTTCGTGGCTGGTTTGGGCACCGGCGGCACGCTCATGGGCGTGGGCCGGCGGTTGCGGCGGCACAACCCCGACGTGCGCATCTATGCCGCGGAGCCGCTGCCCGGCGAGCGCGTCCAGGGCCTGCGCTCGCTGGAGGAGGGCTTCATCCCGGAGATCTTCGATGCCTCCGTGCTGGACGGCCGGCTCCTCGTTTCCAACGCGCAGGCCATCGAGGCGCTGCGCGAGCTCACCGACCGCGAGGGCATCTTCGCCGGCGTCTCCTGTGGCGCGGTCATGGTGGCGGCCAAGCAGCTGGCTCGCGAGATGGAGCGCGGCACGATCGTCGCGCTCCTCGCCGACGGTGGCTGGAAGTACCTCAGCGAGGACATCTGGACGCGTGATCTCGACGCCGACGAGGATGTCGTGGACAGCCTGAACCTGTGGTGAGCGACAGCGACCGGGGCCCGACCTCTGGCGAGGACCCCAGCACCCGCGAGGACCCCAGCACCGGCGAGGATCCCGGCACCCGCGAGGATCCTCGGCACCGGCCAGGGTCCTGGCACGGGCGTGGCCTCCGGCGCCGGCGCGTCTCCGATCCGCTCCGAGGCTCACGAGCCGGCGGTCACGGGCGATGCCTCCGTCCCCGGAGTCGCGGCCTGGCAACGGGCGGCCGACCTGGGCGCGGTCGCGGAGGAACGCCACCTGGCCGACTGGGGTGCCGTCGGCCGCGGCGCCGGCCCGCCGTGGACGCCGGCCTCGGCCGCCATGTCGCCCCGCATCCGCGACGAGCTCGTCGACTGGCTGCGGGACGCCCTGCCCAACGAGGGCTGCGGACTCCTCGTCTCCGACCGGACCCCCGAGGACGGCGGCGTCCCGACGCGTTTCGTGGGCATGCGCAACGCGGCTGCCTCTCCCTATCGCTATCTCATGGACCCCGACGAGCAGCTGCGCGTCATGCTCGAGATCGACGACGCGGACGAGGTGATCTGGGCCATCGTCCACTCCCACGTCGCCTCGCCGCCACGGCCCTCGGCCACCGACGTCGGCCTGGCGGCCTACCCCGACGCGCTCTACGTGCTCTGCTCCTTCCTGGGCGAGCCGCCCGAGGTGCGCGCCTGGACGATCGTCGAGGGCGCCGTCAACGAGGTCGTCCTGGAACGGACGTGACGTCACCGCCCGCGTGGCGAACGGCAAGTGTTCGGTCGAACGTCGCTCCGGAAGGCGCGGTCGTGAGCCGCAGGAGGGCGTGCGGCGATACACTCGAGGCCTGCGTCAGAAAGGAGCGCCTCCATGAGTCAACTGCTGGTCATCACGTTCGAGGACCGCGAGAGCGCCGGGCAGGCCTGTGAACGGCTCAAGTCGCTGCAGAGCGCCCACGGCGCGCAGATCGACGACGTGGCGGTGGTCGAGAAGGACGCCGATGGCAAGGTCCACGTCCACCACGGCTTCGACCGCACCACGGCCGGGGGAGCCGTGGTCGGCGGTGCGCTGGGCCTCCTGCTTGGACTGGTCTTCTTCCCCGTGGCCGGTCTCGCCATCGGAGCTGCCATCGGCGGGGTCATCGGCCGCTCGTTGCACCACAACGTCGACAAGAAGCTCGTCGAGGATGTCACCCGCGACCTGACCGCGGGCACGTCCGCCCTCTTCGTGCTCGGCACCGGCAATGCGTCCGCCGTGGTCGGCGCCCTGGAGCCGTACAAGGGCAAGGTCTACCAGACCACCCTGGACGCGGAGGCCGAGGCGCAGATCCAGGCCGCGCTGGACCGAACCGAGGAGGGGTAGGCCGGCCCACAGCCTCGGCCCGGCTCGGCTGACCCGGACGGCGCGGGGGGCGGCGGCGCGTCACTCCTGCCCGATGTCCTCATTCCAGATATCCGGGTAGCGAGCGATGAACTCGGCCATGAGCGCCTTGCAGTCGGCCGAATCGAGGTTCACCACCTCCACGCCCCGCGAGCGCAGGTGACCTTCGCCACCCATGAACGTCTCGTTCTCGCCCACGACGACGCGCGGGATCCCGTACAGCAGGATGGCGCCCGTGCACATGTCGCAGGGTGACAGCGTCGTGTACATCGTGGCCCGCCGATAGACCGAGGCGTGCAGCCGCCCGATGTTCTCCAGGCAGTCCGTCTCGCCGTGGCGGATGGCGCTGCCCTGCTGGACGCGCCGGTTGTGGCCTGAGCCCAGGACCTTGCCGTCGGCCACGAGAGCCGCGCCGACGGGCACCCCGCCTTCCGAGAGCCCGCGGGCGGCCTCCTCGATGGCGATCTTCATGAATCCCTGGTCGTCCATGTGCCCTCCTTCTGATGGTTGCCGTGGGCGCCCTGCGGCGCTGCCCGGCTCCTGCCTAGGTACGACGGTATGCCTTCAGGTAGGCGCCGGGATATGGCACGTTGCGGCCCGACAGGGCGAGCGCCGCGATGACCACCACGTACGGCAGGGCCAGCATGAGCTCGTTGGGCACGCCCTCGAAGCCGGGCGTGATGCGCAAGCGCAGGCCCAGCGAGAAGACCGCCGCGAAGACGAGTGCGCCGAGCACGCCGCGGAAGATGCGCCAGCGCCCGAAGATGACGAGCGCGATGCACACCCAACCGCGCCCGGCGATGATGTCCAGGGTGAAGGTGCCCAGCATCGAGAGCGTGATGAATGCGCCGCCCACCGCCATCAGCGCGCCACCGATCATGAGCGCCACATAGCGGATGCGGAAGACGCTGATGCCGGCCACGTCGGCCGCCTCGGGGTTCTCGCCCACGGCGCGGATCGACAGGCCCAGCGGCGTTCGGCTCAGCACCCACCAGGCCACGGGCACCACGACCAGGAAGGCCAGGTAGGTCAGGCCGTACTGGTTGGCTATCGTGCCGATGTCACCCAGGCCGGCCAGCGGATCCCAGAGCGGCATGGGCTCGATGCGGGCCAGCGTGTCGCCCGAGAAGATGAGCCGGTTGGCGAACTCGGAGATGCCGATGAGGCCGATGGTCAGACCCAGGCCGCTGACGTGCTGGTTGGCTCCCAGCGTCACCGTGAGCAGCCCCATGAGGCCGCCTGCGACCATGCCCACGACGATCGCGGCGACGAGACCGACCAGGGGGTTCCCAGTCTGGAAGGCCACGGCGAAGCCGAAGAAGGCTCCCGCGTACATCGTGCCCTCGATGCCCAGGTTGAGGACGCCGGACCGCTCCGCGTAGGTCTCCCCGACCGTGCCGTAGACGAGCGGCGTGGCGTTGCGGAACGTGGCCGCCAGGATGTCAGCCAGGAAGTTCATCCCGGCGGCCCCTCGGCGGACGCCATGGACTTGGGCTCGGCCGGCGGCGGCTCACCCTCGTCGGCGGGGCGCTCATCCTCCTGTCGCGACCTGGCCCGGCGCAGCGCCAGGGCCCCGATGACGACCAGCAACAGGGTGCCCTCGACCACGGCCCCCAGCTGTGAAGGATCTGCAGGCTGCGCACCGCAGACGAGGCGCCCACGGCGAGGTCGCCCAGCAGCAGGCCGGCCAGGAGGACGCCGGGCATGGTCAGGCCGCCCAGCATGGCCACCACGATGCCCGTGTAGCCGAAGCCCGGCGAGATGCCCGCTGTGAGGCGGAACTGGATGCCGGCCACCTCGCTCACGCCGGCCACGCCGGCCACCGCGCCGCTGATGAGCGCCACCCGCAGGAGCGTCCGCTCGACCTTGATCCCGGCGAAGCGCGCCCCGTGTGGCGAGAGGCCCACGGCACGCACGCGCAGGCCCGTCGAAGTGCGGCTCAGCACCCACCAGGCGGCGACGATGATGACGATGGCGATGATGAACCCGATGTGCAGCCGCGACTTGCCCAGGAAGGGCAGGAAGGCCGCCAGCTTGGGGAACTCGGCGGCTTCGGCGATGCGCGGCGATTCCGGGAAGCCGGTCTCCGGGTCCGTCCATGGCCCGTGGAGGAGGGCCTCCACGACCAGCAGCGCCACGGGGTTCAGGAGCAGCGTGGTGACGACCTCGTCGATGCCCAGGCGCACGCGCAGGAGGGCTGGCACAAGGGCCCATGCCGCGCCGGCCAGTGCGCCGGCCACGATCATGAGCGGCAGCACCACGATGGATGGCCAGCCGTGCACGACCTGGCCGATGCCGGCCGCGGCCACGGCACCCATCAGCAGCTGTCCTTCGACACCGATGTTCCAGTAGCCGCTCCGGAAGGCGATGGCCACGGCCGCGCCCGCGAAGAGCAGCGGCGTCGAGACATTGAGGACCTCCCAGAGCGTGAACTCGCGGGTCAGCGGCGCGACGAAGTAGGCGAAGGTGGCATCGACCGGGTTGGCGCCGGCGATGATGAAGGCGCCCCCGGTCACCGCCAGGACGGCCACCAGGGCCCCCAGGATGATGGTCCCCGTGCGTCCGAAGCGTGTCTCTGCGGCCCGACGGGCCTCCAGCGTCATGCCGCGGCCTGGCCGCGCCCGGCCATGAGCATGCCCAGCTGCTCCGGCTCGGCCTGCGAGGCCGCCATGCGGCCCACGACCCGACCTTCGTAGAGCACCACGATGCGGTCGGACAGGGAGAGCAGCTCGTCGAGGTCCTCGGAGATGAGCAGGATGGCCGCCCCGTCGCGACGGTGCGCCAGGAGCTCCTCGCGCACGTACTCGCTGGCGCCCACGTCCAGGCCGCGCGTGGGCTGTGAGACGACGATGACGTGCGGGTCGCGTGACAGCACCCGTGCCAGGAGCACCTTCTGGATGTTGCCGCCGGACAGGGTGGCCACGCGGTCATCGGGCTGGGCCTTGATGCGGTAGCGCTCGATGAGCTCTCGAGCGTGGACATCCACAGCGCGACGGTCGAGGCGGCCGCCGCGCGTGAAATCGTCGATGTGCTCGAGGATGAGGTTCAACGAGACGGGCAGATCCAGCACCAGGCTGGCGTGCCGGTCCTCCGGGATGCGTCCCACGCCGGCGGCCATGACGACCGCCGGTTCCGCCCCCGCCAGCTCTTGCTCGTGCACCAGGACCGAGCCGCTGGTCACGGGGCGCATGCCCGAGAGGACCTCGGCCAGCTCGGTCTGGCCATTGCCTGAGACACCGGCGACGCCGAGGATCTCACCCGCGTGCACCTCCAGTGAGACGCCGTGCAGGGCCGGCCGCCCGTGACCGCCCAGCGCCGAGACCTCGCGGACCTTGAGTCGAGGCTCCCCGCCCCCCCAGATGGTCTCCTGCTGCCCGACACCGAAGGTCGGCCTGCCCACCATCATCCGTGCCAGCTCGCGCTCGTCGGTCGATCCGGGGGCGGTGCCGACCATGCGCCCGCGCCGCATGACGCTGACCCGGTCGCTGATGGCGCGCACCTCGCCCAGCTTGTGGCTGATGAAGACCACCGAAAGGCCCTCGCCAACGAGGCGCCGCAGGGTCTCGAAGAGGGCCTCCACCTCGTGGGGCACGAGGACGGCCGTGGGCTCGTCGAGGATGAGCACGCGACAGTCACGCGCCAGGGCCTTGACGATCTCGACGCGCTGCTGCTCGCCGACCGAGAGCTCCGAGACGATGGCCTCCGGCCGGACCGCGATGCCGAAGCGCTCCGCGGCGGCCTCCACGGAGCGGCGCCCGGCGGCCAGGTCCAGCCGCGCGCCTCGCGCGCGCCCCAGCACGAGGTTCTCCGTCACGGTCATGGGCTGCACCAGCGAGAAGTGCTGGGTGACCATGCCCACCCCGGCCGCGATGGCGTCCCGCGGCGAGCCGATGCTGACTGGTCGATCGCCGATCAGGATGCTGCCGCTGTCCATCCGGGTGAGCCCGTAGAGGATGCGCATCAGCGTCGTCTTGCCGGCGCCGTTCTCGCCCAGCAGGGCATGCACCTCGCCTCGCGCCAGCGAGAGGTCCACCTCGTCGTTGGCGATGAGGTCGCCGAAGCGCTTGCTGATGCCTCGCAGATCGGCGGCCAGGTCGCCCTGGCCGCCGTCGCCGATCATGCTGGTGAGAGGGAGGGCGGCTATTCGGCCGGCGGGATGTCCGAGCCGGGCGGGGTCGACTCGTTGATGTCCACCCGGAAGACGCCGGAGACGATCTCCGCCTCCCGGGCCTTGACCTGTTCGACGAGATCCGCGGGCACCTCGCGCACGAGCGCCGTGTTGATGGGCGCCAGTGCGGCACCGCCCTTGGCGACCATGCTGAAGTCCTTCAGGTCCTGGGCGGTGTAGGTCCCGCCGGCGACCTGCTCGATGACGTACTCGGCGGTCGGGGTCATGTTCCAGGTCACGCTGGTGACGACGTTGTCCGGTGCCAGCGCGGACTGGTCGCTCATGTTGCCCACGGCGATGAGGTCGTTCTCGTCGGCGGCCTCGATGACGCCGAAGCGCTCCGCGTAGAGGACGTCCGCGCCGGCGTCGATCTGGGCCAGCGCGGCTTCCTTGGCCGCGGCCGGGTCGAACCAGCTGTTGATGAAGCTGACCTTGGCCTCCACCTCCGGGTTGACGTCACGGGCGCCAGCGACGAAGGCGTTGGTGATGCGGTTGACCTCAGGAACGGGCACGCCGCCCACGACACCGATGATGCCCGTCTCGGTCAGGCCGCCGGCGAGCATGCCGGCCAGGTAGGCGGGCTCGTGGATCCAGTTGTCGAAGACACTGAAGTTGGGGTCGGCGGGACCGCCGCCGGAGCCGAAGACGTAGGCGATGTCGGGATAGTCGGCGGCCACGGCACGCACGGCCTCCTCGTTGCCGAAGGCGTCGCCGAAGATGATGTCCGGCACGTCGATCTCGGAGACCTCGCGCAGGGTCAACTCCATGTCACCCGAGTAGCCCAGGCCGTCGGCGAAGGTGTACTCGATGCGACCGGCGTCAGCCTCGGCCTGCAGCGCTGCGTGGATGACGCCGTCCCAGGGCTCCTCGATCTCCGTCGCATAGGCGCCGAAGACCTTGAGGGGCTCGTCCTGGGCGACGGCCACGGCACCGCCCACGGTCACGGTGAGTGTCAGCAGCCCTGCGGCCGCGCACACGGAGATACGCCTGACCATCGATAGGAACCCTCCAGCGCCGGGAGGCAGGCGCACCCGGCGGGCGATGTCCCGGCCTCCACTCGCTCGAGGAGTCATCGTACCTGCCATCCGCCAAGCCGTGTCAAGTGACTGTGCAGTCGCGATCTGGGTGCGGACGCCGAGCGGCCGCCAGAAGGGCCGACTCCGTGGGGGTGGAGCCGAGACCCAGTCGCGAGCCGAGGAGTGCGGCCTCCGGCGGCTCCAGCCCGGCGCGGTGCAGGAGCGGCCACGAGGCCTCTGCGAAGACGTCGGCTGGACTGCCATCGAGAGCGATGCGGCCGTGCTCGAACACGACGACGCGCTCGCAGGTCTCCGCCACCAGGCGCATGTCGTGGCTGATGACGATGACGCTCCTCGCTGCGGCCAGCAGCCTGGCCATGACCCCGGCCACCCGTGCCCGCCCGGCAGGGTCGAGGCCGACCGTCGGCTCGTCGAGCACGAGCACGGCCGTCTCCATGGCCAGCAGCGAGGCCAGCGCGAGGAGCATGCGGCGGCTCTCACCGAGGTCGTGAGGGTGGACATGGGCGGCATCGTCGAGGCCGGTCGCCTCGAGCGCCTCGGCGACGACCCGCTCGCGACGCTCCGCGGAGAAGCGCAGCCGCCGCGGCCCGAACTCGACCTCGGCCCGCACGTTGCGCGAGAACACCTGCCGGTCCGGATCCTGGAAGCCCACGGCCACGCTCGCGGCCAGGTCGGCCACGCGGCGGGTCGCGATGTCGGCGCCGTCCAGCAGCACGCGCCCACGGGTCGGGCGCAGGAGGCCGTTCAGGTGCCGAGCCAGGGTCGTCTTGCCGCTGCCGTTGGCGCCCACCAGGGCCACCGACCGGCCACCCGGGAAGACCAAGTCGAGGCCGTCCAGGACCGTCGGACCGGACGGGTAGGCGAAGCTGACGCCCTCCAGCTCGATGTCCATCAGCGCGCACCCGGGGGAGGAGGCTGCGGCAGCGCGGATGAGGCTCCCGAAGGCGATGCCATGCTGGTCGCCGCCAGCAGGCGCTCGACTGCCAGCAGCCGCTCGAGGCGCATGCCGGTCGGCTCGGCGATGCCCAGCGCCCAGGTCGCCGGGTCGGCAAGGACCTCCACCGGGGGACCCTGTGCCACGACACGCCCGCCGGCCATCACCAGCACCGTTGCGCAGCTGCGGAGCACGACCTCGCTCGAGCGGGTGGCGAGGAGCACGGCCGTGCCCGCCGCGGCCGCGCTCGCGACGGCCGCCAGGACCTTCTCTCGGCCGTGTGCGTCAAGGTGGGCGACCGGCTCGTCGAGGACCAGGTGTGGCGCCCGCATGGCCAGCAGGCCCGCGATCGCCACCAGCTGATGCTCGCCGCCGGACAACAGGCGCGGCTCGCGGCCCGCCAGGTGGCTGATGGCGACCTGCTCGAGCGCCTCTTCCGTGCGTGCCATGACCTCGTCGCGCGGCAGCCCCAGGTTGGCGGGCCCGAACGCGACCTCCTCGTAGACGGTCTCGGCCACCATCGAGAGCTGACCACCGGGCCGTCCGACGCCCAGCACGACGGACTCGCAGAGTCGGTGCATGGGCCAGCCGACCGTGTCCTCGCCATCGACCTGCAGAGAGCCCCGCAGGTGGCCACCGACCACGCGCGGCGCCAGCCCGCTCAACACCAGGCAGATCGTGGAGAGGCCGGACTCCGCCGTGCCCACGATGCCCGTGACACTGCCCTCCGGCAGCACCAGCGAGACGTCCCGGAGGCTGTCCACCGCCGCGCCCGGGTAGCGGTACGTGGCGCCGCTGAGCGTCAGCATGTCGCGGCCCGGCGTCCGCGCATCTGTCGGCGAAGCGCGACCAGCTTGGGGAGCCCGACCGGCTGAGAGCCCGACCAGCCCGATGGGCCCGGGGAGCCCGGTGCGGCCCGGCACTTGTCCCCGTGGTGCCGACATCACCACGGTAGCCGCCAGCCGGCCAGCCGGAGCGCCACCAGCAGGACCACGCCCGCGGCCATGCCCCAGCGTGCCAGGCGCTGGCCATCGCTGTCCGCCGGGATCCACAGCAGCGTATGGCGCCCGGGACGGGTGAAGCCGCGGACCTCCAGCGCCAGCGTGCGCGCCTCGGCTTCCGCGATGGCGCCGCTCACCGTGGGTCCGGCCACGGCCATCACGCCATGCAGGCGCCGCGACAGGCTGCCCTCGCTGTCCAGTCCGCGAGCCCGCTGCGCCGCGGTCACCTCGGAGGCGCGCTCGGCCAGGCGCGGGATCATGGACACGGCGCTGTGGATGACGAAGGTCAGCCGTGGCGGCGCGCCGTGCGCCTGGAGGCTGGCCACAAGCTCGGCCGGCCGCGTGGTGAGGTAGTAGAGCGTCACCGCGCCGGACATCACCAGGACGCGCACGACGACCTCCACGGCGACCCCGATGCCCTCCGCCGTGATGGTGAGCGGGCCGACCTGCGCCACGACCGTGCCGCCGCCGGGCGTGAAGAACACGTTGACGATGGCGGCGCTGGCCGCCAGCGGCAGCGATAGGAGCACGGACACTCGCCACACGGCGGGCAGCACACGGGCCCGGGACGCGGGCAGCAGCACGGCCAGCAGCCAAAGGAGCAGCGGGCCCACGACGCCGCCCAGCACGACCACCGCCAGCACGCTGACCAGTGAGAGCGTCAGACGGGTGAGCGGGTCAAGCCGGTGCCAGGCCGTCGGGCCAGGAACGGCGACGCCGGCCGGCAGGCTCCGCTCAGCGCGCAGCGGGGATGGCTCCATCCGTCCGACCCGTGGCCTCATCGGTCGGTCGTTCGATGAGGTACTCACCTTGCGGGAAACGAGCCTTCGTGCGTACCGCCAGCGTGCCCAGGATGACGTAGACGACGAAGTACGTGACGACCTTGTCGATGGGATCGGAGACGAGGCTCTGGCCCAGGACCGCCTGCTGCAGGTCCGCGCCAGCCTGGCGGAAGGCGGCGATCACGAAGTCCGCCCCTGAACCTGTCACGCCCCCGAAGAGGCTGGCGGCGATCGGGGCAGCCACCACGGCCGCACAGAGGCCGGTCAACGCACCGGCCACCACGATGTAGGCCGCGGTCAGGTCGCGCTGGCGCACCAGGAGCCAGACCAGGCCGATGCCCGTGCCCACCACGAGCGCCATGGACAGCCAGCCCAGCGCGGTGAAGGCCAGCTCGTCGCTCGACGGCGCCAGCGCACTACCCAGCGAGGCGACCTGCCAGACCCCCAGTGCCAGCACGGCCATCAGGGCGAGCAGGCCGATGGCCGCGGCTGCCCCCATCGCCAGCTGCCGCCCCGAGGTGTGGGGTCGGGGTCGCAGCCAGCCCCAGCGCGCGAACGTTCCGGCCAGCAGGCCCACGACGACGGCCACGAGGGCGAAGGGCGCCGCGTACGGGCTGGCGAAGGGCGGCGGTGCCAGGTACGTCCAGACCAGGTTGGCCAGCAAGCCCGTCACGGCGCCGGCCAGTGGTCCGGCCAGGACGGCCACCAGGATGGTGCCGATCGAATCGAGATAGATGGGGATCTTGAGTGCGCTCGCCACGGCCGTGCCGAGGACGATGTTGAGGGCCACGGCCACCGGCATCAGCACCAGCGTGTGCGTGTCGAACTGGCGCGTGATCGAGTCCAGGCGCCCCGTCTGGCGGTGCTCGATGAGCGCGTAGGCGGTGATGCCGGCCGGGATGGCCAGGAGCGTCACCAGCGACCACGAGTCAGCCGCCTGCTCCGGGTCGATCTGACGCAGCACGAGCACGCCTGCCAGGCCGACGACGAGGAAGGCGAGGAGGCCGACGCCGACCCGCAGCCAGGTCTGCGGCATCAGCAGTGGTCCTCCGGGGTCGCCGCTGGAGCGTGGTCCCTGCCGCCCGGCCGCTCTCCCGGCCGCTGAGCCGCCAGGTCGCCGACGCGCTCGATGAGATGCTCGAAGAAGGTCCCGATGTCAGCGTCAACGGCGACGTCGAGGTTCGGTTCGCGGCCCCAGGCCCGCCGCCAGTCGGTCACGGTCTCGCCGGTCGTCCAGCGACCCTCGAGCTCCACCTCCACGGCCAGCGCCTCCGTGCGGGCCAGATCGGGGTCAAGCGCCGCCGCGAGCACCAGGGCATCGTGGATGAAGGCACCGTAGAAGCCGTCGTAGCGGCTGTGGAACTCGAAGTAGAAGCGCAGGGCGTCGGCCACGAAGCGCACCACGGCGTTCGCGGACCCGCCGCCCGCCCGGGAAGCGAGGCGCTCCAGGTGGGCCGGGGTCAGCTTGGCCCGCTCCGTGACATCCAGGCCGAAGGCGACCGGCCGGCCGATGGCTCGATCGGCGACCCGCGCCGCGCTCCAGGCTGCGAGCACCGTGGCCAGCGCCTCCGGGTCCAGCCCGGCGTTCCACTCCATGGTCGGCGCGGTGTTGCCCGGTGAGCGGTACGAGCCGACCATCATCACCATCCGCTGCAGCAGGCGCGGCAGGTCAGGCTCGCGCTGCAGCGCGAGCGCCACGTTGGTCAGGGGGCCGAGCGTCACCAACGTCAGCTCACCGGGACGGGCGCGGGCGGCCGCCGCGATGACCCCTGCGGCACCTTCGGCGACGACACCCCGGCTGGGCGCCGGGAGGACCGCGTAGCCGAGGCCCGTCGGACCGTGCGTGTCCGCGGCGGTGCGAAGCGCCCGGACCAGGGGTCGGTCGGCCCCGGCGGCCACGGGGATGTCCGCCCGACCGGCCAGCTCCAGCACGGCCAGCGTGTTGCGCACGATGTGAGGCAACTCCACGTTGCCGGCCACGCAGCTGACCCCCACCATCTCCGCCTCTGGCGAGGCGGCGGCATAGAGCAGCGCCAGGGCATCGTCGATGCCGGTGTCGCAGTCGATGAGCAGGGGGATCGGAGTGGGCGTCGTCATCACCGTCAGCAGACTAGCCCGAGCGCGGCACCTCGTCCTCGTCGTGGCTCCACCGCCGCGGAGGATGCGGCGCGAGGTCGATGGTGGTCAACTCGCAGCCGTCATCGTGGCCGAGGCTCGATGTTCGTGACCGTCACGCGCCGTCGCGCGTTCGCCCGACCGGAGCACCGGAGGAGGAAGCCCCCATGACCAACGAGAACCAGGCGCCGAAGCGTGTCTCCACGACCGTGCCCCTGGACTGGAACGAGGTCTGGTTCACCAACTGCCCCATGGTGTCCGCCAACAACGTGGACCAAGAGCTGGGGTGGTGCCGTGAGGAGTTCAAGAAGATCGGCGTCGAGTACGCCTACTTCCGCCACGCTCCGGAGAACAACTGGTACCCGCACTACATCCACAACCTCGACAACCTGATCCGCTTCGGGGGGCTTTACCCGCCGATCCACGTCAACGCCGACCTCCGCCGCACCGTGCTGCTCGGGGCGACGTGGGTGCACGAGGGCGGCTGCATGGCGGTCCGCGCTGACGACCGGATCTTCCGGATGCAGGACCTCAAGGGCAGGAAGATCGGCATCAGCAAGAGCCTGAACACCATCAAGAACGACTGGTGGCGGATCCAGGAGCACATGGGCATCGAGTCCATGCTCATGCTCAACGACATGACGATGGATGACATCGAGCTCGTCGAGTTCCCCTACCCGGACGACTGGTACGACAAGCCCGAGATGCTCCGGGTCACGATGAACAACCCGTCGGAGCTGTGGATGCGCCGCGACCACAAGCACGACTACGCCTTCCGCCCGCTCGAGAAGGCGCTGCTTGGTGGCGTCGTCGATGCCATCTACACTCAGAGCAAGGTCTTCCAGCATCTCCAGGAAGCGACTGGCAAGATCGCCATGATCGAGGACCTGTCGAAGCGCTCGGACTGGCGGATCCAGGTCGCCAACACGCCGGCTGTCATCACCTGCACCGACGTCATGGCCGAGGAACATCCCGAGCTGGTCATCGCCTACATGAAGGCCATGATCAAGGTCGGCCTCTGGGCCAATCGCAACAAGCGCGCCGCCGGCGAGATCCTCAACCGCCAGACGTTCTACCTCGACGCCGAGGACACCTACCAGGGCATCAAGGACGTCGACATGGTGCCGAGCCTGAGCGCCCGCAACCTGGCGTGCGTCGAGATCGGCAAGGACTTCATGTTCAGCCACGGCTACATCAAGAACGACTTCGACGTGGCTGCCTGGGCGAGGCCCGAGTTCCTGGAGAAGGCGGCCGAGGAGGTCCTCAAGGAGGAGTGGGCACGGCGTAGCTGGAGCAAGCTGCCAGAAGGGGGCGGGCTCGAGGTCGAGGGCACCCGGCTCGGGTAGCCGTCACGAACCACCACCTCTCACGTCGGGTCCGCCTTCGCGGGCCCGACGACTGGACAGGAGATCGCGATGACCGTGGACCCCCCCACCCTCGCCCAGGAGCGGCTGACCAGCCTGGGCCTGTACCTCACCGCCCGGGAGGCGTTTGACCGCTGGCAGGCGGACCCCGAGGGCGTGCGCATCCTCGACGTCCGCACGCCCGAGGAGTACGTCTTCGTGGGCCACGCGCCGATGGCCACCAACATCCCGCTCGCCTTCCAGTCCTTCGAATGGGATGCCGAGAAGCAGGGCTTCCACTGGGACCTCAACCCCGGGTTCCTGCCCGCGGTCCAGGCGTGGGCGAAGCCAGACGACACCCTGCTCGTCTCCTGCCGCTCGGGCGGCCGCAGCGCGATGGCCATCAACCTGCTGGCCAAGAACGGCTACACGAACGCCTGGAACATCGTCGACGGCATGGAGGGCGGCCAGGTCAAGGACCCCGACAGCGTCTTCGACGGGATGCGCATGAAGAACGGCTGGAAGAACTCCGGCCTGCCCTGGACCTACGTCATCGACCGCGAGCGCATGGTGCTGCCGAAGCGCGAGGCCACTGAGCTCCAACCGGGCAACGAGGCCGACTGAACCCTCACGGGCTGATCTCCGGCCCCGCGGGCCGGGCATCGAAGCGCGATGATTGAAAGCCGCCATGACCCGTCGCGCCACCACCGCACCGACCCCCCGGACTTGGCCCGTGTTCTCCTGGCTCCCGGGCTACCAGCGGAGCTGGCTGCGCTTCGATGTCATCGCCGGCCTGACCGTCTGCGCCATCCTCGTCCCGGAAGGCATGGCCTACGCAGAACTGGCGGGCGTGCCACCGGAGTACGCGTTCTACGCGGCGCCGGCGGCCCTGCTGGCGTACGCGGCGCTGGGCACGTCGCGCCAATTGGTGGTGGCGGTCTCGTCGGCGATCGCCATCATGTCGGCCGCGACCATCGGCGAGATCGCCGTGGAAGGCAGCGCCGAGTTCGTGGCCCTCACGGCCGCGCTGGCCATCCTGGCCGGCCTCATCTCCATCGGGGCCGGCGTCCTGAAGCTCGGCCGCATCGCCCAGTTCTTCTCGGAATCGGTGCTCACGGGCTTCGTCTTCGGCCTGGCGCTGCTCATCTCGATCAAACAGGTCCCCAAGCTCCTGGGTATCGAGGCGCACGGTGAATCGGCCGTCCAGGTGGTGGTCGAGATCGTCCGGCACGTCGGCGAGACGGACCTGCTGACCCTGGCCGTGGGCCTGGCGGGCATCGCCGGCATGCTCCTGCTGGAGCACCGGCTGCCGCGCGTGCCCGCCGCGCTGGTGGTGCTGCTGGCCTCCATCGCCGCCTCGATCGTGTTCGCGCTGGAGGCGGCGGGAGTCCACGTGGTGGGCGACCTGCCCGCTGGCCTGGCCGGGCCCTCGTTGCCGGGCGTCGGCCTGGATGCCGTACCGCTGCTTCTCGTGGGTGCCGTGGGCATCGCCCTGGTGGCCTTCGCCGAGGCCATCGGTCCGGCCCACGAGTTCGCGCGCCGGCACGGCGGGCGCATCGATCCGAACCGTGAGCTCGTGGCCATCGGGGCGGCCAACACCAGCGCCGGCCTCTTCTCCGGGTTCCCCATCGGCTCCTCGCTCTCCAAGTCAGCCGCCAACGACCGCGCGGGGGCTCGCACGCCGGCATCGCTGGTGACGGCCGCGGCGGCCACGGCCCTGGTGGCCCTGTTCCTGACGCCGATCTTCGAGCCGCTGCCGGAGGCCACGCTCGGGGCCATCGTCATCGTGGCTGTCATGGGCATGATGAAGGTGGGCAAGATGCGCCAGCTCTGGGAGCTGCGGCGTGCCGACTTCTGGCTGGCCATGATCGCGCTCGTGGGGGTCCTCGTGGTGCCCACCCTGCAGGCCCTGGGCATCGCCGTCGTGGCCTCGCTGGGCGTCCTCATCTGGCGCACGAGCGAGCCGCGTCTCACGTTCCTGGGCCGAGCCAGCGGCGGCCTCGAGCCCCTCGACCTGCGCACGTCGCCTGAGGCGGCGGTCCCGGGTCTCATCATCGTGCGCCCGGACGAGATGCTCTACTTCGCCAACGCCGCCTCCATCCGGGACGGCATCCTGGAGGCCGCCGAGCACGCCGAGCCCGCCTGCTCGGTGGTCCTGCTCGATCTCTCGCTGACGCCGGAGGTGGACGTGCCCGTCGTGGAGGTGCTGGAGCGTCTCAATGAGCACCTCACGACGGCCGGCGTGGAGCTCTGGCTGAGCCACCTGCGGCCGGGCGCCAGGGACACGCTGGAACGTGCGGGTGTCTTCGAATCCATCGGGCGGGCGCGTGTCTACGCGCGCACCTCGGACGGGCTCCTCGCCTACGCGCTGCGCTCGCCGGGCGCCGCCGCACGCGTCGCGATCATCGACGACATCCTGACCTTCGTGCGCGAGCGGCGGACGCGGCCCGGCACATCCAGCGAGGCCATCGAGACCCTCGACGCCATCGAGCGGCGCCTTGTGCTGGAGGTACAGGCCGCCGCGGGCGCCGGCATCGAGACGTCCTCGGCCCCGGGCTCATCGCCGGACCTGGGTGCCTCACCCGCGCCCGCCAGGACCGCCTCTCCGAGTGGCGACTGATACCCGGCTCGTGCCGGTCCAGGACGCCCGCTCATCCGCCCCGGGGGATGCGGCGCGCCGCGCTGTGGCGCATAGTGGCGCTGCAAACACCGTATCTGGATGGAGGCATGATGACCGAGAGATCCATCGACGAGCTGGGGCCCGTCGACTACCTGATCGTGGAGTTCCCGCCCGGGGGCCAGCATTTCACGGGTGAGGGCGCCGCGGAGCTCGTCAGACTTCACGACGCGGGCATCATCCGCCTCATGGACGTGCTCATCCTCCAGAAGGCCGAGGACGGCTCGGTGATGGCCCAGGAGCTGGGCGACCTTGCCGAGCTCGGAGAGCTGGCACGGCTCGAGGCCGAGCTCGTGCAGACCCTCGCGGAGGAGGACGTCGACCATCTGGCGGCGGCCATGGAGCCGGGCAGTGTCGCCGGCGTGCTCGTCTACGAGAACCTCTGGGCGGCACCCTTCGCCTCGGCCATGCGCCGGGCCGGTGGCCAGCTCATCGCCAACGGCCGCATCCCCATCCAGGCCATCATCGCCGCCGTCGAAGCCGACGCGGCCCTTGCAGCCGAAGGAGTCTGACATGCCACTCGGACCAGGTCGTGCCGGAGTCGGGGTCATCGGCGCCCCCGTCGCCAAGGCTGCCGTGGTGGGTGCAGCGGTGGGCCCCGGCCCCTCGCCCGTCGCCAAGGCCGCCGTCGTTGGCGCAGCAGTGGGCCCCGGCCCCTCGCCCGTCGCCAAGGCCGCCGTCGTTGGCGCAGCGGTCACACCCGGCCGCCGCCGCTTCTAGATCGCTCCGACGCGAGTCGGGAGCCGCCACCTGGACCCTCGGCCACCAGCCGGGGGTCCAGGCTTTCTGGGTGGCGGACGCCTCTCCGGCCTAGGGACCCGTGTAGCCGGGGACCTGCTTGCGGTTGGCGGCCGTCTGGGCCCAGTGCGAGACGTCAAGGAAGAGCCCCAGCGCGATCCACATCCAGTCCCAGCCCTCGATACCCTGGGGCGACCAGGCGAGCATGTACATGACCGTGGTGTAGGGCACGAAGATGATGCCCAACAACGGCAACAGGAAGTCGCCGCCCCATACGATCGGCCAGCGCTCGCTGAACAGCCAGGCCAGGACGAGGAAGGCGCGAGGCGCCACGGCCAGCCCGAAGGCCAGCAGACATCCGAGCAGGATCATCCCGTTCTCCTCTCTGGTCGTGCGTCGCCCGAAGCGGTCGCCCCGACCCGCGGTGCGTGTCCACGGTGGCCGCTTCACCCGCTCGAGGGAGTGAAGCACTCCGCTCGTCTATGGTGCCTCATCCGCGTGGGGGGACACACGGACTCCTGCTGGTAGACCCTCACGCCGCAAGCGGTGAGACGGGCCGTCCCGATGGCGAGGCGGAATGGGAGCCGGTAGGCTGTCAACCATGGAAGGACGATGCTCGGCCCGATCAGGCGGCGACCTCCGTGCGGGGCGGACCGTTGAGCCGATCTGCCGGCCTGCGGTCGAAGGCGGCATCGACCGGTGACCATCCGCAGCGGCTCGACCGACTTCATCGCGGCCAAGCTCCTCGTCCCGAGTGGCACGGAGGCCTCCGTGCCACGGCGTGGGATCCTGCGACGCCTCCGGGCCGCTCCTGATCGCCGGCTCGTCTCCATCGTCGCGCCACCCGGCTACGGCAAGACGACGCTGCTCGCGCAGTGGGCCACCGACGGGCCGCGCGAGGCGGCCTGGCTGACGCTCGACGATTTCGACAACGACCCGGGCGTGTTCCTCGGCTACCTGGCCGCGACCCTCGACCGCATCGAGCCGCTGGACCCGTCCGTCTTCCAGGCCGTCCACGCTCGCAGCGTGGATGCCCGTTCCGTGATCGGGCGCCTGCTGTCGGCCATCGTCGGTCGTTCGCGCCCGGTCCTCTTGGCCCTGGATGACGCGCACCGGCTCACGGACCGCGCATCCCTTGACGCGCTCGCCGAGCTGATCACGTACCTGCCACTCGGATCGCAGGTGGCCGTCGCCAGTCGCGACCTGGTGGACCTCCCGCTGGCCCGCTGGCGCGCGCAGGGCTCCACGCTGCTGGAGTTCGGCCCGGCCGAGCTGGCCATGGACGCCCACGAGGCTGACACTCTCGCTCGCCGGCTCGGACCCGGACTGCCCGATCATGTCATCGAGCGCCTGACCCGGCGCACGGATGGCTGGCCGGCACTGCTGGCGCTGGCGACCAGGGCGGCCCGGGAGCCAGCCCCGGTCGACGCAGACCTCCTGCCCCACGGCAACCCGGCCGTCACCGCCTACCTCCGGGCAGAGCTCCTGGGCCGTCGCTCCGAGGAGGAGGTCGCGTTCCTGACGCGCACCTCGATCCTGGAGCGCCTCAATGGCCCCCTGTGTGACGCGGTGACCGGTGGCCGCGGGTCGGCTGGTCATCTCGCCGATCTCGCGCAGTCGACCCTGCTCGTGGTCGAGTACGGCGGCTGGTTCCGCTACCACCTCCTGCTGCGCGAGTTCCTGGCCGCGGAGCTCCTGGCACGCGAGCCCGACCACGTCGCCGAGCTGCATCGGCGAGCCGCGGCCTGGTACGAGGGGGCCGGTGAGATCGACCTGGCTGCCCACCAGGCGTTCTCGGCCGGAGACCTCGACCTGGCGGCGTCATTCCTTGGTCGCGTGATGCTGGACAACCACTGGTCCGGCCGGCGCGCCATGACCCAGGCGTGGCTGGCTCGCTACAGCGACGCCGCGCTCGAGGAGCGGCCGTGGCTGGCCATCCTGGCGGCCTGGGAATGCTTCGGCACCGGCGATGCTTCGCGGACCCTTCGCTTTGCCGACATCGCGGAACGGGGCTCCTTCGCCGGTCGCCCGCCGGATGGCACCGCCTCCTTCGAGTCGAGCCGGGCGATGCTGCGCACGGCGCTGTGCCGGCATGGCGCAGCTGAGATGCTCCGGGATGCGCGGCGCGCGGTGGAGCTGGAGCCGGAGGCGAGCCCCTGGCGGGACTTCGCGCTCTGGATGCTCTCGTTCGCACTGCTCACGAACGGCGAATCGGAGGCTGGCGACCAGGCCATCGCGGACGCCCTGATGGCAGCGCGCGGTGCCGGCCACGACCCGCTCACCTACTGCATCCTCGGCCATCGCGCACTGCGGGCCGCCGAACGGGGCGATTGGGCAGCCGCGATCAGCTTCATGGACGAAGCGAAGCAGCTCGGGGTGTCAGTGCTGGTCGAAGGATTCCTGGCCTCTGTCCCGGCTGTCATCGCGAACATCCGGATCCTTGCCCATCAGGGTGACGCTGGCGCAGCCCGTCGAGCAGCCGCCCGCGCCGTCAGCCTACGTCCGGCGATGGGCATCGATGGCCCGGCCGTCTCGGTCGCCTTCCTGCTGGGGCTGGCACGCGCGCACCTTGCGGTGGGTGATCCTGGCGGCGCCCGCACCCTCCTGCGCCAAGCCGAGGACATCATCCGGAGGCGCCCCGACCTCGGTGTCCTGCCCGCACAGGTGGCTGACCTGCGGACCGCCATCGCCCTGCTGCCGGCGGGTCTTGGCGGCGTCTCCACCCTGACTGCAGCAGAGCTGCGCGTGCTGGCGATGCTGCCCTACTACCTCTCGTTCAAGGAGATCGGGCAACGGCTCGGCGTGAAGGGCACCACGGTCAAGACGCACGCCCTGTCCATCTACGGCAAGCTCGGCGCCTCCTCGCGCAGCGAGTCCGTCGAGCGTGCCGTTGAGGCCGGTCTCCTGGACCCCTTCCCGGCCACCGGCCCGGTCTCCCCCATCGTGGAGGATGCGGCCGCCGCTGGCTGATGATGGACTGGTGCCTATCCCGCAGCACCGGCCACGTGAGGCTCTAGCCTGATGATCGAGAGCGAGGAGATCCTCCGGAGACTGACCATCGGCGACCGCGCCTACTGCCGGAGCCTGGTGGCCGACGAGGTGCCGGGCGTGTCGCACCACCTTGATGCGCGCAGCTTGGCCCTGTTGCGACTGGGTGCCACGATGACGGCCGGCATGGCGGGACCCGTGTGGCAGCAGCGCGTCACCGAGGCGCTGGAGAGCGGGCTCGGGTTCGATGACATCGTGGAGGCCCTCACGGCCCTGGCGCCGACGATCGGCATCGACCGGGCCGTGGCCATCGCCCCGGAGCTGGCGCGGGCCCTGGGCTACGACATCGACGCCGCGCTCGAGCGCCTCGACGATCCACGGCTTCCCTGAGCGGACGCGGCGCGGCTCTTCGCCACGACCCGACCCGCAGCGCCCATGCGCGCCGCGCCTCAGCGCGTCTCGACCAGGGTGCTGTCGTCAGAAACGCCAGGCCAGGCCAGCGCAGCCGCTGCGGCATCGCCAGCCAGCTCGTGACGCAGCCAGGCCGCGAGCAGCGCGCGCGTCAGGCGCCGCTGCTCGTCCGGCCCGATGGACGCGTCATCACAGACCAGGCGCAGGAGTGGCGTCTGGAGGTCGAGGAACCCGCAGTGGCTGGCACCCACGATGGTGCGCAGCTCGGCTGGTCCGACCGCCTTGGCCTCGAACATCGGTCGCTGGTGCTCGGCCAGCGGGGTGATGGCGTCATCGCCGGCGGCCACGAACAGGACCGGGGCCGCGATGGTTCCCGCGGCCATGATGGCGCTGGGGTCCGTCTCGGCGGCCGCCAACGTCGCCACGGCGCGGATCGCGGGATCGCGAGCGGCGGCCAGGAGTGCCGCCCCACCGCCCATCGAATGACCGGACAGGCCGAGCGCCTCCGGGTCGACGGGGCCGCCGGGCCAGTCGCGGCTCCCGGGCTTGGCAGCGGCCGTGACCCAGTCCAGGGCTGACAGCAGGTCATCGGCGAAGGCGGAATGGTCCGGGAACAGACCTCCTGCCGATCGGGGTGCGATGACGACGATGCCCCGGGACGCCAGGTGCGCGAGCGTGGACTCGTACCAGTCGACGGACGCCTGGTAGCCGTGCCCGAAGGCCACCACCGGCGAGCTCGCCGCCGGTGCCTCAGCGTCCCACTCGCGTGGCAGCGGTACGTAGAGGCGAGCCTCGAAGCTGCCGCTGCCACCCCGCGTGCGGGGCACACTCACCTCCAACGTGGCCACCTCGTGAGGCCCCGTCTCCCCCCATGCCCCGTCCTCCAGGGCCAGGACCGGGCTGCGAGGCAAGGCCCACGCCAGCAGCGTGAGCAGCACTGCCAACGTCGTCCAGATCCATCGGGTGCCTGGCCGCGATGCCGACCAGGGGGCCTCACGCTGGCTCACGCGAACGATCGCATCTCCTTGACGACGGAGGGTCGCACCGTCAGAACGGCGTCGGGATGTGCTTCAGCGGCAGGTCCGGCTCCCTGTACTTGCCGGCCGGCTGCCGCTTCGGCAGCTTGACGTCGCGTGGCTTGAGCGGCTCGTACGGGACCTGGCTCAACAGGTGACTGATGATGTTGAGACGCCCCCGCATCTTGTCGTCCGTGTGGGCGATGTGCCAGGGCGCCCAGGGCGTGTCCGTGGCACTGAGCATGGCATCCCGTGCCCGTGAGTAGTCGAACCAGCGGCTGTACGACTTGAGGTCCATGTCGGTCAGCTTCCAGACCTTGCGCGGGTCGTGGATACGACCCTCGAGCCGGCGGGTCTGCTCGTCGGGGCTGACCTCCAGCCAGTATTTGATGAGGATGATCCCCGAGTCGACCATGGCCTTCTCGACGGTCGGGACCTGCTCGAGGAATCGCTCCGTCTGCTCTGGCGTGCAGAAGCCCATCACTCGCTCGACACCGGCGCGGTTGTACCAGCTGCGATCGAAGATGACGACCTCACCGGCGGCCGGGAAGTGCGCCATGTAGCGCTGCACGTACATCTGCGACCGCTCCCGCTCCGACGGGGCGGACAGGGCCACCACTTTGAACACGCGTGGGCTGACCCGCTCCGTGATGCGTTTGATGGCGCCGCCCTTGCCAGCCGTGTCACGGCCCTCGAACACGACGCAGACCTTCGCGCCGGTCGCCCTGACCCACTCCTGCATCGCCACGAGCTCGCCATGGAGACGGCGCATCTCGCGCTCATAGTCCTTGGTCTTCATCTGCGGCTGCGGTGACGTGGCAGCGCTCGCCTCGGCGTCGCCCAGCGGCTTGATGGCGCGATCCTTCGCCGCCTTCTTGTCCTTGTCCTTCGCCACGTTCGTCCCTCTTCTTCCCTGCTTGGGTGGATGGTCTGGGTTCGCCGTCTGGTGTCGATACGGTCGGCTTCGGTGTCGCCCGGCCTATGCCGCGGCAGCCACCGCAGTGGCCGGAGCGGTCGTCTCCTCCACGGCGTGTATCCGGAGGAGCTTGCGGACCTCCTCGACCACGACGACCGAGAGCGACACGACGAGGCAGATGGCCCACTGGTCGATGGTCAGGCTCACCGTCCCGAGGAGCCGCTGCAGGAAGCCGAGCTCGGTCGCGAGGATGATGGTCAGCACCGACAGGCCGGTGGCCACCAGGAGGGCGCGGTTGGCGAGGATGGAGCCGCCGAAAAGCGACTCCCGCTCGTCCATGGTCTCCAGGGAGGAGAAGAGGCGGAAGAGCGAGAAGACGGTGATGCCCATCGTGCGGGCGACCACGTCCCCGTAGTTGTCGTTGCCCCACCACAGGATCCCCAGGGTGCCCGCGGCCATGACGAGCCCGACGAACACGAGCCAGCTCATCAGGCGGCGCGGCATGATCGGCTGCTCCTTCGGACGCGGCGGGACCGCCATGAGGCCCTCGCGCGGCTTGCCGTAGCCCAGGCCGATGGCCTGGAACACGTTGACGGTGAAGTTGAGCCACATCGTCTGCAACGGCAGGAACGGGATGCCGCCCAGGATGTTGAGGAGCGACGAGCCCAGGAACGTGGCGATGAAGCCGAAGAGGCCGGCCATCTGGAAGCGGATGAAGCGCAGCATGTTGTCGTACACCGCGCGCCCGAGGCCGACGGCCTTCACGATCGTCCCGAAGTTGTCGTCGGTGAGGATCATGACGGCGGCCTGCTTGGAGACCTCCGTTCCGGTGATGCCCATGGCGATACCGATGTCAGCCTTCTTGAGCGCCGGCGCGTCGTTCACGCCGTCACCGGTCATGGCCACCACGTGGCCCTTCTTGCGCAGGATGTCCACGAGGTGGACCTTGTCCTCGGGCGAGACGCGGGCGAGGACGCCGATGCCGTCGATCTGGCGCATGGCTTCCTCGTCGCTCAGCGCTCGGAAGTCGGCGCCGGTCATGGCGCGACCCTCGATGCCGAGCTGGCGGGCGATCGCCTCGGCCGTGACCGCGTGGTCGCCGGTGATCATGCGGACCTGGATGCCGGCTGCGTGGGCGATCGCGATGGCGTCCTTGGCCGCGGGTCGCGGCGGGTCCACGATGCCGACGATGGCGAGGAGGGTCATGCCGTCGAGGAGCGGCAGCAGGTCCGCAGCGGGATCGAAGGTGGCCGGATCGAAGTCCTTCTGGCCGGTGGCCATGACGCGCAGGCCCATGGTGCCCAGGCGATCGTTCTCAGCCAGATAGCCGTCGCGGACCTGCTCGACCGGGACCTGGGTGCCGTCCGGCCCGTGGGCGCTGGTCGCGCGAGCGAGGAGCTGGTCCGGTGCACCCTTGATGTAGCCGCGCACGACGTCCTTGCCCGACTCGTCTTGCATGGCGTGGAACGTGGCCATCATCTTGTAGGCCGCGTCGAAGGGCAGGGTCGCCACGCGGGGATACCGTTCGCGAGTGAGGGACGGGTCCACGCCGCCCTTCGCGGCGAGGACGACGAGCGCGCCCTCCGTGGGATCACCCACGAGCCCTCCGTCACGGACTTCAGCGTCTGCACAGAGGGCCATCGGCAGCAGGTACTGCTCGAGCGGGACATCCGGCTGTCCGCCAGCGTGCGAGATCTGACCGACCGTCGAGTAGCCGTCGCCGCTGATGGAGTAGCGCCGGCCGACGACGGCCATCTGCGTGGCCGTCATCTGGTTGAGCGTGAGGGTGCCCGTCTTGTCGGAGTTGAGCGCGGAGGTCGATCCGAGCGTCTCGACGGAGCGCAGGCGCTTCATGATCGCCCCGGCGTCGGCCAGCGACTGCGAGCCCTTGGACAGGATGGCCGTGACGACCGCAGGGAGCGCCGTGGGGATGGCTGCCACCGCGAAGGCGACCGCGCTCAGGAACAGCTCCTGGAGCTCGACGTCGCGGTACAGGCCGAGGACGACCGAGATGGCGAGCGCCACGCCGGCGATGACGAGGATCTGGTTCGTGAGCGCGTCCAGCTGCCTGGTCAGCGGGGTCTTCTCGACCCCGGTGGCCTGGAGCATGCCGCTGATGTGCCCGACCTCGGTGGCCATCCCCGTCGTCGTCACGAGGATGGTGCCGGATCCGCGGGTGACCTGGCAGTTCATGAAGGCCATGTCCACGCGATCCCCGAGGGCGGCGTCTGGGGCGACGGCGTTCACCTGTTTGGGGCTGGGGATGCTCTCGCCCGTGAGCGCCGACTCGTCGATCTCGAGGGTCGCCGCGGAGAGGATGCGGGCGTCGGCCGGGACGAGGTCGCCCGCCTCGATGTTCACGACGTCACCGGGGACGAGATCCTGCATGGGGACCTCGACCAGGTCGCCATCGCGGCGGACCTTGGCCTTGACGACCATCATGCCCTGCAGGGCGGAGGCGCTCGCCTCGGCCTTGCCCTCCTGGTTCATGGCCATCCAGGCGTTGAAGAAGGTGAGCAACAGCAGGAAGACGCCCGTGTAGAACTGGCCCGGCAGGAACAGACAGACGATGCCGGCGACGAGGAGCACGATCTGCATGGGGTCCGCGTACTGGCCGCTGAACTGCTGCCAGCGCGATGCCTTCTTCGCCTCGTCGAAGGTGTTCTGGCCATATGTCGAGCGCCGCGCGTCAGCCTCGGCGGACGTCAGGCCGATGGCCGGGTCGACCTTGAGTCGGGCGGCCACCTCATCTGGGCTCAGCCCATGCCAGCCGCCGCCGGTCTCTGCAGGGGCAGAGCCGGCCGATGGCCCGGTCGTCGTAGTCGGCGCGGTCATGCCGTCTTCCCTTCCTGCGCCGTGCGGCACAGACCGCATGTGCTGTCGGTCCCCGCGTGGTCGCGCGCTCGAGCCTACGCTAGCGGGTGCCTGATGGCGGGCATCATCCCCGCAGGTGGAGGAACGGCCCGTGTAGCATTCTCGACAGCCCGCCCAACCGCGAGCGAACCTGTCGCGCCACGGGTCTCTGAACGCACCGCAGATCTCGACCAGCACGGTCCCCGGAGGAAGCATGAGCCACCGCATCACCCTCATCCCCGGCGACGGGGTCGGCCCCGAGATCGCCCTCGCCACGCGCCGCGTCATCGACGCCGCCGGCGTGGCCGTCGAGTGGGAGGAGTGCGAGGCCGGCGCTGAGGTCTTCAAGCGCGGCGACACGACCGGGGTGCCGCGTGAGACGGCCAATTCGATCGCCCGCACCCGCGTCGCGCTCAAGGGTCCCCTCGAGACGCCGGTGGGCTTTGGCGAGAAGTCGGCCAACGTGACCCTGCGCAAGCTCTTCGAGACCTACGCCAACATCCGCCCCGCGCGTCAGATCCCCGGGGTACCCACCCGCTACGACGGCGAGGGCATCGACTTCATCGTCGTGCGCGAGAACATCGAGGACCTCTACGCCGGCGTGGAGTACCTGGACTCGCGCGACGTGGCCGTGGCTCTCAAGATCATCAGCCGTCGCGGCTCGGAGAAGATCATCCGCTACGCCTTCGAGCTGGCCCGACGGGAGGGCCGCCGCAAGGTCACCTGCGCTACGAAAGCGAACATCCTCAAGCTCAGCGAGGGCATGTTCAAGCGCATCTTCGAGGAGATGGCGCCGGAGTACCCGGACATCGAGGCGCAGCACCTCATCATCGACAACGTGGCCCACCAGATGGCCAAGGACCCCGCCCAGTTCGACGTCATCGTGACCACCAACCTGGCCGGCGACATCATCAGCGACCTGGCGTCTGGCCTCGTCGGCGGCCTGGGCTTCGCAGCCTCCGGCAACTACGGTGACACGGCGGCCATCTTCGAGGCCGTCCACGGCTCCGCGCCGAAGTACGCCGGCAAGAACGTCATCAACCCCACGGCGCTCATCCTGAGCTCGGTCATGATGCTGCGCCATATCGGCGAGCCTGCGGCGGCGCAGCGCGTCGAGGACGCCGTCTTCGTGACCCTCGAGGAGGGTGAAGCCGTGACGCTGGACGTGGCCCGCCAGGCCGGCGACGTGGAGCACGCCACCTCCACGTCCGGTTTCGCCGACGCCATCATCGCCAACCTCGGTCGTGCGCCCTCCACCCGCTACGCGACCAAGTCGCAGGGCGCCCCGGCCAGCCCGCCAGCGCCGCTGCCGCGCTGGCAGGTGCGCAGCGTGACCGGCTCGGACATCCGTCTCCTGGGCGTGGATGTCTTCGTCGAGCAGGACGGGGGGCCTGAAGCCGTGGGTGCGGCCCTGGAGGCCGCCGCCGGTCCGGAGTTCCGCCTCCTGTTCGTCTCCGCGCGCGGCACGGTCGTGTACCCGGCCGGCAACGCCAACATCGACACGGTCGCCTGGTGGCGATGCCGCCTCGTGGCCGCGGCAGAGGGCGGCAGCGTGGATGACGCGGCCATCCTGCGGCTGCTGGGCCGCATCGGGGAGCGGCTGCCCTGGGTGCACGTCCAGAAGCTGCGCACGTACGGGGACGAAGAGGGCTTCACGCGCGCCCAGGGACAGTAGGCGACCGACCGTCCACGTGGCGATCGTCCGAGAGGCGACGAACGGACGTCAGCCAGCAACGGACGGTCGGGGGCCGACTTGCGCGCACGTCTAGACTCCGCTGCGTGGATGCCGACGATCTCCAGGGACTTCCGCGGCTCGACCGCCAGGCGCGGCCGACGCCGCCCGTCGATGCCCACGGACGGCCGCTGGTGCCCCAACGCGTCCCCGAGCTCAAGCCGACGCCGCTGCAGGGCGCCTTCATCTACCTCTCCATCGTGGTGCTCGTCTGCGGCGTCGTCGCCATCATGGCTCTCGAGCTGGGCACGCCCATGTCGTCGCCGCTGGTCCGCATCCCCGTGCTCGTCGGCGGCGCCGTGCTCCTGCTCATCACGGCGGACGCGCTCCTCCGAGTGTGGCGCTCGGTGGGGGCGTGGCGCCCGGTGGATGCCGGCCGGGCCGCCTTCCGCCTGGTATGGGTCGCCGTGCTGGCTGGCTCCCTGGTCGTGGTGGCTGCCATCATGCTCGTCGTCCTGCTGGCCTGACCGATGACCCGACTGGAGGATCCGGGGGCGAGGCAGCCGCTGCACGGCTTCACTGATGGTGCGCCCGACTGGCTGGCCCCGGCGCTGCGCAACTGCTCCCGCTGTGGTGGTTCGCTGGCCTTCGGCCCGGTTCCCAGCGAGGACCGCGACCGCCATCACTGCACCGACTGCGGCTGTGTGACCTACGTCAACCCGCGGGTCGTGGTCACCACGCTGCCGGTGACCGAGGCCGGCGAGCTCATCCTCCTCCGCCGTGCCATCCCGCCGGGCTTTGGCGCCTGGGCGCAGCCGGGTGGCTTCCTGGAGGCTGACGAGACCGTGATCCAGGGGGCCATGCGCGAGACACGCGAGGAGACCGGCCTCATCGTCGAGCCGGAGCGCATCGTGGGCATCTACTCGCGGCCGCAGGCCGCCATCGTGGTGGTCGTCTTCCAGGCGACCATCGTCGGTGGCACCATGACCGTGACCAAGGAGTCCCTGGAGGTGCGGCCCTTCCCCGTGGACGACATCCCGTGGAACGGCCTGGCCTTCTGCACGACGCTCTGGGCCGTGCGCGACTGGGTCCGTGGCGTCAGGCCGGACCTTGATGTCGACGCCTCCTGCGCGGGGTTGGCGGAGGGCTGACGGCCGCGCGCTGGGAGTTCGGGAACGCCCGGGCCGCGGAGAGTTCAGCCCCCCGCGCCGCAAGGCGGCTCAGAGGGTCGCCATGTTGGAGAGGGCCCCGACGCTGCCGATGGCGATGCCCACTGCCAGCATGGCGCCCGCCAGCCGCGGCCGCGTGCGCCCCACGATGAGGAAGGTCGACGCCACCAGCAGGACGGCGGAGACCTTGGCCAGGGTCAGCAGCAGCAGCCCGTGGTCGCGCAGAAGGGCCACGACGATGGGGTTCAGCTCTGCCCGGAGCCCGTGGCGCGCCACCATGGGCAGGAACGTGAGGTAGTCAGCCGCGTTGGCGATGATGAGCAGGCCGATCCCGATCGCGGACATGGCACCCTCCGGCCTTGTGCAGCGCACGGCACGCTGCGGGTCTCTGCTCGGAGGCTCGGATTCTACCGCGTGGACACGATCGACACCGCTTGGCCATGACCCGGATGGGCTACCGGCCAGCGCCGATCGGCCCACCTGGTGACGGCGCGCACCGGGTCGCCCGGCCAGGCGATGCGCTGCGCCCCCAGGCCCAGCCAGTCGTCCAGATGCCAGCAGAGCACGGGTGCCACGGCGGCCAGGTAGGCGAAGGTGCTCCAGTAGCCGAGGAACAGCGTGGCGCCGAAGACGAGCGTGCCGACGATGACCAGCGAGGGGGCCGAGCGCACCAGGCGCAGGCTGAGCACGGCGAGGAACACACCGGCCGCCACCCGCAGCGCCTGCCAGGCGGCCTTCGGGACGTTCTCCGGGCTGCCCAGCCCATAGGCCAACGAGTAGTAGGGCCGGGCGTGGACCGCGTCCGCCTGTCGGAAGGACCACAGCAGGGACTCCGGTCCCCACGCCACGACTGCCGGCAGCCAGGCCACGGCTGACGCTCCCAGGAAGGCCACCAGGGGCCACGCGGACCCGGCGTAGCCGATGAGCCCGGGCAGCCAGGCCAGCGCGTAGGGCTTGAAGGCCGTCGCCACACCCAGCAGCACGGCCCCGGCCACCGGCCGGCGCACGGCCGTCAACAGGGCGACGAGGAGCAGCAGGCCAGCGGTGGTGTCGTTGGAGCCGTCGCTCGCCGAGACCACGAAGGCCGGCGTCACGGCGTAGATGGCCAGCCCCAAGGGCCGGCCGCGGAGGGCCAGCAAGCCCAGCACCACGAGCGACGCCAGGAGCTCCATCGACCCCGGCCGCTCCAGGCTGGGCAGGTACCAGAGGAGCGCCACCGGCCCGTAGGCGAACGGCGCGCCGGGCGGGATCGATTCCGCGAAGCCGTGGCCGTAGGGGCTGCCTCCGGCCAGCATCTCCCGGATGGCGGCCTCCGTCGTGAGCAGCACGTCACTGGACCCGGTCGCGGGCGAGAGGCGGAGTGCGACGCCGACGGCCAACAGCACGATGACGGCGACCCCGCTGATCCGCCAGCGCAGCGAGGCTGCCAGCGTGGCCGCCACGACGATGAGTGACAGGACCGTGACCCGTGGCGGCGTGCCCGCCTGGAGCAGGCCTACCAGGGCCACGATGAGCGCCAGCCAGACGGCGAGCTCGGTGCGGCGCGCCGGCGCGCTTCCGCTGGCCGCATCCCGCGGGGTGGAGCCCGTGGCGTTCGTCACGTGGGTGGGTCGGAGGCCCCCCGGTCGACGGTCCCTCGGTCGGAGGTCTCCCGGCCCGCAGACCACAGGACACGGCCAAGGAGGTCCGCGGCATCGGCGAGGCGCACCCGGTCGACGTCATCAAGGTCGGCGATGGCCCCTGCCAACGAGGCGATCTGCTGCGCGCGGCCGTGACCGAGGAGGCCCTCGCCACCGGCCGTGGCCCGGATGATGATCGAGCGGCCGTCAGTGGGGTGAGGCTCACGGACCACCAGGCCGTCTGCCTCCATGGCGTGGATGAGGCGGGTCATGGTCGGCGGGCGCACGTGCTCAGCGGCGGCCAGGTCGCCCAGCGTGCGTGGCCCGCCAAGGACGAGGAGCGACAGGGCGGAGAGGCGAGCCCGGGTGAGTCCGTCTCCGGCGTCAGCGCGTCCCAGGTCGCGCTGCAGGATGGTGCTCAGGCTGGCCAACCGGGCGGCCAACTCCGTGGCGTCGACGGTGGTCGGCGGAGTCGCGACCTCGACCGTGCGGAGATCCGCGCCCGTCGGTCGGGCCGCGCTGGTGGTCCGGGCATCCGGGGCCGCGTCGGGCCCGATATCCGTGAAAGGCCCGGTCACCCCGTTGGATGCCGTCGCGCTGACGGACGCTGGCGCCGAGGTCAGGCCGGCTGGCGCCGCTGTCAGGCCGGCTGGCGCCATGCTCCGGCCACCGGGTGCCGAGGTCAGGCCCGCGGCCTCCGTGAGCCAGGTCGACCTGGCGAGCGCGGCAGCCTCGACTCGCCGACGCTCCTTCTTGCTGACCTTCTCCTTGGACCGCTTGCCCATCGACGTCCCGGATGGCCCACGCTCAAGCCGGCAGTGGCGGGTTCGACTGCCCGGTCCATCCTAGCGGCGCCGCGACATCCCCGGCATCCGACTCCGGGTGCCGGAAGCAGCCCAGCAGGTGGTCGTTGACAACGCCGACCGATTGCAGGTAGGCGTAGACGATGACCGGGCCGACGAAACGGAAGCCCCGCGCCGTCAGGTCGCGAGACAGGCCATCCGAGAGCGGGGTCCGCGCGGGCACGTCGGTCAGGTGCCTGAAGCGGTTGACGATCGGCGCACCGCCGACCGCCGACCAGAGCCAGGCACCCAGCCCGCCCTCGTCCGCGCGCAGGCGCAGCACGGCGGCGGCGTTGTCGCGGAAAGCGCGCACCTTGGCGCGATTGCGGATGATGCGCGTGTCGGTCAGCAGCCGTGCCTGGCGGTCATCGTCCCAGGTCGCCATGCGCTCCGCATCGAACCCCTCGTAGGCTGCCCGGTAGCCGTCGCGGCGGCGCAGGATCGTGGCCCACGAGAGACCCGCCTGCGCGCCTTCCAGGCAGAGCATCTCGAACAGGCACCGCTCGTCGTGGACCGGCCGGCCCCACTCGTCATCGTGGTAGGCGACCATCAGCGGGTCGTCGCCGGCCCAGCCGCAGCGCACCAGGCCATCGCTTCGGACGAGGTCGTTCAGTAGAGCATCCGAACGTCGGCCGGCAGGTGCAGCTCGAAGGCCGACGGCGGCACGGGCGGGTCGACGGCCAGCTCGGTGACCTCCGCCTGGCGTGTCACGCGGTCCGCGATCGTCTCGCGCAAGAGGACCACGAAGCCCAGCTGACGGTCGATCCCGACCTCGATGCTGCGGTCCGGACGATCGACCAGGACCTTGGACGCACGCGGGTGGTCCGAGCGCACGACGATGGCCTCGCGCCCGCCGACGGAGCGGGTGCCGGAGACCGCCAACGGGCCGGTCACGAGGACGTTGCGGAAGAGGCCGTGGGGATGCACGAAGGTGTCCGCCAGGCTGCCCGACGGCAGCGCCGTGAGTGGTTCGCGCTGGCGCGCATACGCGGGCAGGTCCGGGCCGCCCACGCCGACGACATGACGTGCCAGCGGACGCCTGCTGGCCACGTTGCGGGCGGCCAGGTACGTCGTCACCGTGCCGTCGTCCAGGAGCCAGACGTCGTAGTCACGCGAGGGCATGGCGTCGTCGCGGCGGGTCGTCACGCGAGCCTGGCCCGGGTGGCGGAGCCAGACCTCGTGGCGGCTGACCTCTGGGCCCCGCGCACTCTCGAGTCGCTCCTCGATGGTCATCCGCAGGCTGCGCACCCGCAGCTCGGCCTCTCGGGCGAAGCGGAACAACTCTTCGATGCCGGGGGCGGCCTCTGCCAGGGCAACCCGCTCGGCCACCGGCAGGCTGGGCGGCACGACGACCGGCAAAGCCGGAGGCGCAGCGACCGGCGGCGACGCCTGCGGGGCGGGCTCGCCCGTTCCGATGGTCACGGCGGGCGTGGTGTCTGACATCGACGGCATGCTACCCGACCAGCCCGCCCGCGGTCGAGGCCGCGTCGCCCAGGCGCACGGCCACGACCTCGATGAGATGGAAGTGATGGGCTTCTCCGAGGGCCGTGTGGCCGTCCTCCTCCTTCTCGTCCCAGTGCTCGATGGCGAATCCCGCGAGGTGTCCACGGATGACCTCCGGGGTCGGGCAGGTCATGTCCGGCTCGTCGCTCGCCGCCTGGTCGCGGTCCCCGAAGAGCATGCCGCTGAAGCGGCCGCCCGGGCCGAGTGCGTCCCTGATGCGCTGCCATGTGGCCGCGTACGCGACCGCCGGCAGGAAGGGCAGGATGAGGTTGGCGTTGACGAGGTCGCAGGCCGGGATCTCGAAGTCGGCCACGTCCGCCACGTGGGCCCGGAGGCGTGAGCGGTCGCGACCAGGCGTCAGGCGACGGAGCATCTCGATGCCCTCGGGCGTGCGATCGATGGCGATGACGCGCCAGCCGCGGCGCAGCAGCTCGCGGGTGTCCCGCCCGGCGCCGCAGCCAAGGTCGACGGCCAGTCTCGGCCGCGACCCGGGAGCCAGGTCGGGGAAGGCCTCGGCAGCGCGGGTCACGGTCGCCCAGGCGGGTCGCTCGGCGGTCACCGTGTAGTAGTCGGGCCAGTGCGTGTCGCTCATCGTCGGCGAGCCTATCACCGCGCTATGCTCGGCCCGCTGGCCCGCTGGCCCGCTGGCCCGTCTGACCGACGGATCGATCCCCTCAGCCCGTGGAAGGAGCCCTGAACGATGCGCGTGGCAGTGGTCAACGAGACCAGCGCGGTCGACAAGCACGCTGACATCATGTCCGCCCTGGAAGGCCGCGGCCTCGACGTCGTCAACGCCGGCATGGCGGAGAAGGGCGAAGAGCCGGAGCTGCAGTACATCCACACGGGCCTCATCTCCGCGCTGCTGCTGGCGGCCGGCCGCGTGGACCTGGTCGTCGGCGGGTGCGGCACGGGGCAGGGCTACATGAACGCCGTGATGCAGTACCCGGGCGTCACCTGCGGGCACCTGCTCACGTCGCTGGACGCGTTCCTCTTCGCCCGCATCAACGCCGGCAACGTCATCTCGCTGTCGCTCAACCAGGGCTGGGGCTGGGCCGGTGACGAGAACCTGCGCCTGCTCTTCGACCAGCTCTTCACGGACGCCCGAGGGCAGGGCTTCCCGGCACATCGGCAGGAGCCGCAGCGCGCGTCCCGAGAGCGCCTCAGCCTCATCTCCCGGGTCGCCCACCGCACCATGGCCGAGATCGTCGCTGATCTGCCCGACGAGATCCTGCTGCCGGCCCTGACCCACCCAGCCGCGTCCGCCGCGCTCGATCTCGACACCATCGCGGACGACGCGCTGCGCGCGGCTCTCCAGGCGCGACGACAGGTCGTGTCAGCCACGTAGCCGCCCGCCCCTCGGAGCGCCACCTCGCCCGCTCCGGGGCAGCCTCCAGGATCAGCCGACCTCGGACGGACGGACGACCCGGTCCTCGCGAGCCGAGATCTGCGCTGCCAGCGCCGTCGAGAGCACCTCGAGGTGCTGCGCCGCTGTCAGCAGGGAGCTGCGGCCCTCTCGCACGGCCTCGATGAAGTCGCGCGTGGCCAGGATGAAGCTGCTGTCCCACTCGCTGGGCAGATCCTCGTAGTCGGTCGTGCGCCCGTCCTTGTAGACCTGCAGCGCCGGCAGCTCCTGGATCTTGCCGTGACCGCGGTTGACCCAGGCCACGCCCTTCGTGCCGCTGACCTCGACGCGGTCATCCTGCGAGTAGAAGATCGACTGCACCTGCAGCTTGGGCGCGTTGACGACCTCCAGCGCGCCAACCGCCCCGGAGGCCCAGCGCAGCGAGACCACTGACGGCGAATCGAGCGCCCCGCCCTCGACCGGCGTGGAGCCGATCCAGGCGTGGACCTCGTCGGCCACGCCGAGCATCGACCAGAAGATGCTGAACTTGTGCAGGCCATCGTCGAAGACGAGCGGGCCGCCGCCGTTACGATCCAGGTCGAAGCGCCACTCCGCCGCGCGGGCGGGCACCTCCCAGCCGCAGGTCGGATCACCCGAGAGGGACTTCTGGCGGATGGAGAGCACGTCACCGATCTCGCCGGCGCGCACGATCTCCACCAGCTTGGCCACGGGTGGGTAGAAGAGGAAGTTCTCGAAGACCCGCACGACCTGCCCGCGCGCCGTGGCGGCATCTGCCGCTTCCACGAACTGCTGGCATTCGGCCACCGTGAAGCCCACCGGTTTCTGGATCGAGAGGTGCTTGCCCGTCGCCAGGGCCGCCAGGGCCACCTCGAGGTGCATGTTGTGAGGCAGCAGCACCTCGAAGGCGTCGATCGAGTCGTCGGCCAGGCAGTCCTGCCAGTCGGCGTAGACCTTCTCCGGCTCGATGCCCCAGCTGCGTGCCCGGGCCAGCGCCCCCGCCGTGTCCGGCTTGCAGACGGCCGCGATCTGCGTGTAGGGCGACTTCACGTACTCGATGGCGTGCAGGTCGCTGATGCGGCCGGGCCCGATGATGGCCACCCTCATGCGTTCGACGGCTGCGGTCACGGGAACCCCCTCCTGGCTGGTTGGCTGTGCTGGCCGTGGGGCCGGCCGGCGGGCTGACTGGACGACTGGCGGCCTACTCCTTCACCGAGCCCATCGTCAGGCCGGCGATGAAGTAGCGCTGGAAGAGCACGAAGATGACGATGGTCGGGATGCTGGCGATGACGGCCATGGCCGCCTGGCTGGCCCAGGCCACGTTGTACTGCCCTTTCATGGCGTTGATGCCGGCCATCACGGTCTTGGCCTCCTCCGATCGTGTCAGCACGAGGGGCCACAGGAAGTCGTTCCAGATCCAGGTGAACTGCAGCGTGGCCAGCACCGCGAGCGCCGGCAGGAGCAGCGGCAGGATGACGCGGAACAAGACCGACCACTCCCCGGCGCCATCGACGATCGCGGCTTCGCGCAACCCGGATGGAAGCGCGCTCATGAAATTGCGCAACAACAGTGTGGTGATGGCGAGGCCCAGCGCGACATGGATGATGATCATCGGGTAGACGGTGTCGTAGAGGACGGGCAGGACCTGGAAGCCGGCGATCTCGATCGGCGAGTTGAAGAGCCGGAAGAGCGGGATGAGCATGGCCTGGGGCGGGAAGAACATGCCCGCGATGACCGCCAGGAAGAGGAGCTCGGCGAAGGGGAAACGGAACTGGCTGAAGACGTAGCCCAGCAGCACGCCGCCCAACACGGAGAAGAAGGTGGCCGGGATCGTCACCAGGAAACTGTTGAGCAGGTAGCGAGGCAGGGGCGTGTTGGCGAGGACGTCACCGAAGTTGGCCAGCGAGGCGTTCTCCGGGATGTGCCACACACCCCGGGCAGCGATCTCGGCGTTGGATTGCAGCGACGTCAGCATGACCCCGATCATCGGAGCTGCGTACATGATCAGGATGACCAGGATGAAGCCGTGGAGGAGGACGGAGCGGCTCACGGGCCGGGCACGCCGCGCGCCATCGGCAGGCTTCACGGTCAGGGTTGGCGCGATGCCACCCGGCGCCGGTGGTGTCACGGACCCGCTGCCGGTGAGGCTAGCCATAGATGCGCTCCGAGGCCCGCGCCTGTCGGAAGTAGATGACGATGACGATGATGGCCAGGATGAAGAGGGCCGTCGCGATGGCCGCGCCGTAGCCCATCTGGTACTTGAAGAAGGTCTCCGAGTACATGAACATGGCCAGGTTGTCCGAGGTGTGGAATGGTCCGCCCTTGGTGAGCATGAAGACGATGTCGAAGCCCTTCAGCGTGTTGATGACGGCCAGTGAGATGACCACCACGGAGGCCGGCCGCAGGAGGGGCACGATGATGCGACGGAATTGCTGCCAGGCGTTGGCGCCGTCGATGGCTGCCGCCTCCAGGAGGTCCCTTGGCACCGTCGTCAGGGCCGCCAGGTAGAGGATCAGCGAGAGGGCCGTCTGCTGCCAGCACCAGGCCACGATGACCGCGGCCAGGGACGTCTGCGGGTCGCCCAGCCAGGCCCTGGTCAGACCCTCCAGGCCGAGGGCCGTGAGGACGCTGTTGAGCAGGCCCCAGTCAGGCTGGTAGATCCAGATCCAGACCTGTCCGACGACCACCAGCGAGAGCGTGACGGGCATGTAGAAGGCCGACTTGTAGACGCGGCTTGCCCGCAGAGGCCGGTCCAGGAGGACGGCCAGCAGCAGGCCCAGCACCGTGGGCACCGTGACGGCCACCACGAGCCAGAGCGCCGTGTTGCGGAAGGCCCCGATGAAGAGCGGATCGTTGAGTGCCCGGGTGTAGTTGTCGAGGCCGATGAAGACGGGTTCGCCGAGTCCGTTCCAGCTCCACGTGCTGATCTGCAGCGACTGCAACAGCGGCAGCAGCACGAAGATGGCGTAGAAGGCCAGCGGGCCGGCCGCCATGAGGACCAGCGAGAAGCGGCTGCCCCTGGTCATGCGCTCATCTCGGTGTGCGGTCCGACGGTCCCCATATCTCCTGAGCCAGATGGTATTCCGCGCGTGAGGTGCCGATGCCGGGATGGCGGCCAGCACCACCCCGGCATCGAGGTCGTGGAGCCGCACCTCATCAGGCGAGACGCGGCCCCCACGCTCTACTGGTTGGCGAAGGCCGCCGCGACGGCGGTCTCGGTCTCGGTCAGCAGGGCATTGATGTCCTGCGTCGGATCAGCCACGAACTTCTGGAACATGTCCAGGCCGACCTCGCTGGGAGCCGGCGGTGTGGCCAGGTCGTAGTTGAAGTTGTAGGTCTCCGACGCGGCGACCACGTCGAGGGCCTTGAGGATGACCTCGTTGAACTGCGACTTGTCAGCGTTGACGTTGGGCGGCAGAGCGCCCTGGCCGACCGCCCAGGCGGTCTGCGCCTCAGGCGTCGCCAGCGCCGCCAGCAGCTGCATGGCCGCCTCGGGGTTCACAGCTCCGGCAGCGGACACGAGTCCATCGACCGGTCCGACGACGGCCGTCTTCACGCCCTCGTCGATGACGGGGAACTCGAAGAAGTCGTAGTCGGTGCCCGCGACCAGGCCGTTGCCGTTCCAGTAGCCGGTGATCCAGGTGCCCATGAGGTTCATGGCTGCCTCACCGTTGGCCACCTGGTCGGCAGCATCGGTCCAGTCGAACGCATTGGCGTCGGGCGTGAAGCACTTGGCGTTGGCGAGCTCCGCCCAGAGCTCCATGGCGCGCACGACCTCGGCGTCGGTGTACATGGCCTCGCCGGCCATGAGCTTGGCGCGATACTCCGGACCCGCGGTGCGGAGCAGCAGGTAGTCGAACCAGAACTGGGCTGGCCAGCGGTTCATGGAGCCCAGCGAGATGGGTACGATGCCCGCCGCGTTGAAGGCGTCGCAACTGGCCTTCAACTCGTCCCACGTGGTCGGCACGGCGATGCCGGCGGCCTCGAAGGTCTTGGGGTTGTAGAACATGCCCGCGTAGTGATACCCCAGCGGCAGCAGGTACTTGGTGCCGTCATAGGTGGCCGCGGAGTCGATGAGGCCCTGCGGGAACTGGCTGTCCAGCTCGTTGGCAGCCCACATCTCGTCGATCGGGGCCAGCATGCCGTTCTGGACCTGGAAGGCGGTACGCGCGCCAGCCCAGTTGGAGTGCACGTCCGGCGGGTTGCCACCGGCCAGCTGGATGAGGATGCCGGTCTTGAAGTCCTCGTGGCCGACATCGGCGAACTTGACCGTCACGCCCGAATCGGCCTCGAACTGGGCCAGCAGCTCCTTGAGCGCCGTCTCGCCGAGGTCCTTGCTGAAGTAGGTCATCACGGTGACCTCGCCAGCAGCGTCGTCCTGGGCGAAGGTCGCGGCCGGAACCACGCTCGCCAGCAGCGCCAGGCTCGCGGCAAGCACGAAGCCCCTGCGCCACATCGTTCCGAATCTGGTCATTCCCTGTCCTCCTGTGTGACGTCCACTCGAACGTCGTTCGCGATCAGCCTCGCTTGACAGCATCTCGTCGGACGGGTGCCACCTCCTGTTCGTAGGTCCCACGACGCTCCGGCAGCGACGCCGGCACGGGAACGTCCCACCAGCCGCTCGTGGGACCAGCCGACTCGGGATACTCGCGGCGCACGGGCACGACGATGACCGTCGGTCCTCCCTCCGCGAGCGCCCGGCCGATGGCCGCCCTGAGCGCCGGCTCGTCGGTCGCCTCTGAAGCCTTGACGCCGAAGCCACGGGCGACCGTGACCAGGTCCGGCGTGATGGATGCGCCAGCCGGCGTGCGGAACTCGGCTGCGAAGCCGTGCTCCTCGCCGTAGGCGTCCATCTGCAGATCGCGGATGGATTGCCAGCCCGCGTTGTCAACCACGACGTAGATGACGTCGAGGCCGTACTGGACCGCCATGGCCAGCTCCTGCACGGTCATGAGGAAGTCGCCGTCACCGGCGAAGCCGAGCACCGGGCGGTCCGGTGCCGCCAGTCGCGCGCCGATGGCGCCCGGGATGGTGAAGCCCATGGTGCTGAAGCCGTTGGGAGAGATGACCTGGGAGGCGTCGTTGACGGTGTACTCCTGAAGGAACTGGGCCTGCGAGTGGCCGGCGCCGGTGAGCACGATGGTGTCCGGCGGCACAGCGTCGTGGACGATGTCCAGCACCGCGGAGATGCGCAGCGGCAGGCTGCGGTCCGTGCGGCCCGGCGCCAGCTTGGCGTTCCAGGGCACCACGAGGTCGGCGATGCGGCCCTGCCAGTGCGCACTCGCCGCCGCGTCGGCTGGCTCGTCGCGCACGAGGTCCCAGAGGGCCTCGCAGAAGGCCTTGGCGTCCGCCACGACCCCCAGCTCGACGGGGTAGTTCTTGCCGATCTCATATTCGTCGATGTCGACCTGGTAGAGCTTTGTGGGCGGGATGGAGAAGGTCACCCCGGGCACGTAGGAGGAGGCCGCCTCGTCGGCGAAGCGGCAGCCGATGGCCACGATGACATCGGCCTCGCGGCAGAGGGCGTTGCCCGTGTCCGTGCCCTTGGAGCCCGGGTAGCGGCCATAGAGCGGGTGGTCCTCCGGCAGCACGCCTTTGGCCTGGTAGGTGGCCACCACGGGGAGGCCAAGGTGCTCCGCGATGCGCCGGAACACGGCGGAGGCGCCGCTTTGGACGACGCCTCCGCCGGCCAGGAGGACGGGACGTTCGGCATCGGCCAGCGCGGCCCGGATCTGGGCCACGGCGGAGGCGGAGGGCCCGGGTGGCTCGGGCAGCTCGACCGCGCGGGCCTCGGGAACGTCGGCCGCATCGGCCTGGACGTCCATGGGCACGCTGATGAGCACGGGCCCCGGCCGTCCGCCGGCCGCCAGCGCGTAGGCCTGCGGCAGGATGCGCGCCAGCTGGTCCACACGCGTGACCTGCCACTGGCGCTTGGTGATGGGCTCGAAGAGCGTCGTGAGGTCCGCCCAGGCCTTGCGGTCCACCTCCTGGAGGACGCCGCGCCCGAACATGTAGGTGTGCACGTCACCGGTGAAGACGAGCATCGTCGAGGAGTCCACGTAGGCCGTGGCGATGCCCACCGCCGTGTTGACAGCACCGGGGCCGATGGAGGTCATGACCGCCAAGGGCTTGCGCGCCACGCGGAAGTAGGCGTCGGCCAGGTGGGCGGCCGACTGCTCATGGCGGACCTGCAGGAAGGTGGGCGTGCTGCGGCCGACGAAGGCATCGACCATGGGCAGGCAGCCATGGCCAGGGATGCCCACCACGTAGGGCACACCGTTGGCCTCCAGGTGGTCGGCGATGACCTGTCCGCCCGTTCGCAGGTTGCTCATGAAGGCATCCTCGATGCTGGACCACCCAGTTCTCGACTGATACGCGCGGCGGTGTCCACCACGATCGGCGCCAGGACGCGCAGCCGATCGCTGTCCATCCGGTCGGCAGGGGCGGAGATGCCGAGGGAGGCGATGACACCGCCGATCCCGAAGACGGGCGCGGCGATGCAGCGGACGCCGGGGTGGTACTCACGGTCGTCCACCGCGTAACCGGTGACGCGGACCTGTGCCAGCTCCTTCTGGAGGGCGTCGGGGCTGGCGATGGTGCGGGGGGTGAAGGACTCGAACCCGAGGCTCTGGATGAGGCCCTCCGTGAGGCTGCGTGGCAGGTTGGCAACGATGGCCTTGCCCGTCGCCGTGCAGTGCAGTGGCCCGGACTGGCCGATGGCGGCATTGGCGGAGAGGAGTGTCGTGCCGTTGAGCGTTGACACGTAGACGACATGGTCGCCGGCCAGCACGGCCAGGTGCGTGTTCTCGCCGGAGGCAGCCCAGAGCGACTTGAGGTGCGGCGCCGCGACCACCGTGAGGTCCTTGGAATCCAGGATGGAGCGGGCCAGCTCGACGATGCGGACCGTGGCGCCGTAGCGCCGCGTGGAGGATCCTGCTCCACGTAGCCGAGGCGCACGAGCGCGGCCAGGGTCCGGTGAGCGTTGGCCTTGTCCAGGCTGAGCTGGTCGGCGATCTCCGTCACGCCCAGGGAGCCATGCGCGGACACAAGCAGTTCGAGCATCCGTAGACCTGTTGCGAGGGCGCCGCGCTGGGCAGGGCCAGAAGCCCCTGGCTGGCCACTCATGGCAACGCGATTGTCCTCCTCGCTACGCGGAGGTCAAGAGAGTTTCATCATGGACAACGCCGGTTGCCGGCCCTCGGTGGCAGCCGCCGGCCACGCTCGGCCGGCCGCGTTCACAGCGTCGTCACCGTCGCTGTCGTAGCCTGCGCGTCATGAACGACTCCCAGGGGCGTGGTCTCCGCCACCTCACCTACGACCAGCTCGTCGCTTCCACGGCCGACCACGAATGCGACGGCATCGGCCGCGACCACGTCTGCGTCAGGATCGCCGCGGTGGCCGACCTGCCCACCATCTTCGGCACCTTCCACATCGTCGGCTTCTGGAACGACCGGGACGGCAAGGACCACGTGGCCATCGTCAAGGGCGACCCCTTCGGCAAGGAGGATGTCCCGGTGCGGCTGCACAGCGAGTGCCTCACCGGAGACGCGCTGGGCTCCCTGCGCTGCGACTGCCGGGACCAGCTCATGTCATCGCTGCGCGCCGTCGGTGAGCAGGAGACAGGCATGGTCCTCTACCTGCGCCAGGAGGGTCGCGGCATCGGGCTGCTCAACAAGCTGCGGGCCTACGGCTTGCAGGACGAGGGCCTGGACACGGTGGACGCCAACCTGGCGCTCGGCTTTCGCGACGACGAGCGCGACTACAGCGTCGCCGCGCACATGCTCAAGTTGCTCGAGGTGCGCTCGATCCGACTCATGACCAACAACCCGCGCAAGCTGGATGGGTTGGCCGGCTTCGGCATCCGGGTCAGCGGGCGCATCCCGCTGGTCATCTCGGCCAACGACCACAACCGCGCTTACCTGGAGACGAAGGCCTTGCGGTCTGGGCACCTCATCGACGTCGAGGGTCATGAGCACCTGCTCGAGCAGATCGACCGACCCATCCTGGAGGGCATGGAACCTGAGTTGGTCGAGGCGCTCGAAGCCTTCGACGCCGTTGGGTCACGGTCATGACCGACCGACCCGTGGCCCTGGTCTGTGGGGCCGCCGGAGGCCTGGGGCGCGTCCTGACAGCCGACCTCGCGGCCGATGGCTGGCATCTGGCGCTCTTCGGATCGAGCCCGGAGCGCCTGTCGGATCTGGAGGCCGAGCTGGGGCTCGCGCCTGAGCGCGTGCTCCGCGTCGCCGTCGACCTGCGCGACGCGGACGCGACGGCGGCCGCCATCGACGCCACCTACGGCCGCTTCGGGCGCGTCGATGCCCTGGCGCACCTCGTGGGCGGATGGACCGGCGGCACCAACGTCGTCGATGCCGCGGATGAGCCGTACGCCGCGATGCTCGACCAGCACCTCTGGTCGACCCTCAACGTCGTGCGACCACTCGTGCCGCGCATGGTGGCCGCTGGCCGCGGACGCCTGGTGGCCGTGTCCTCGCCCATGGCGGCATCGCCCGCCGCCGGCATGAGCGCCTACGCGGTGGGCAAGGCCGCAGAGGAGACACTCTTTGCAGCCCTGGCCCGGGAAGTAGCCGGCACCGGTGTGACCGCCAACGTGGTGAGGGTCCGGACCATCGACACCAAGGGCGTCCGGGCGACCGACCCACACGGCAAGGGCGCTGCCATGACCACACCAGCGGAGATCTCGGCCGCCATCCGCTATCTCTTCAGCGACGCTGCGGGCGTCGTCAACGGCGAGCGCATCGGCCTGCACTCCGGGCTGTAGCTGTTGGCTCGCTGAGCCTAGTCGCAGGATACGGGCGTCAGGTCGTAGTGCTCCGTGCCAGCGTTCGAGAACGTGCCCAGCTTCGTCTTGGCGCTACCCGGCCCACTGGCGATCAGGGTGCCACCGGCTGCGGACAGATCCACCTTGTAGGTGCCGTCGCCTGAAACGCTGAACCTGCCGAAGTCGCCCCTGTACCTGTACGTGCCGCCGCCCAGGGGATCGCGCGGGTTCGGGGTGAAGTCGAGCGTGATCCGACCTCCCGTGACCGTGAAGGGCTGGCCGATGTCGCAGACGACGGCATTGACCTTCAACTCATCGGCGCCACCCGTCATGCGCACACTGCGCTGGCAGGGCACGACAAGTCGCTCGGCCGCCTTGACACGATCCTCGATCAAGGACCGGTTCGTCGTCTTGACGTAGTTGCTGGCCGGGGTGGTGATGAACCCCAGCCACGGGGCAGCCTTGACGAGCGAGGACCCGGTGCTCACCAACATGGTGGTGAACATGACCGCGGTGCTCGCGCGAATGTCGTTCTCCGCGGCGGTCAGCTCGTCGAGGACCTTCTGTCGCGCATCGGGGTTCTCGTCGTACTGCTGCTGGGTCACAGGGTTCGTGGGATCCTCGGCGCACTTCCTGAGCGCCTTGAGCCTGTCCAGGGCTGACGCGATCAGGTCGTTGGCCTCCACAGCCTCCCACACCTTCTTGCCCGCCTTGAAGGCCTTGTAGGAGTTCGCCGTCTTGGTGAAGCCCTGCTTCTCTCCGAACTTCACGAACTTGCCGATGGCGGTGCTCTTGCCCTGCGAGATGACGCCGTCGACCACCACCGCGACCGTGCTCGGCGCGTCGGCCGCGAAGACCCCGCGGACCGGGCCCACCGGGGCCAGGCCGAGCAGGCGCACGGCGGCGGTCGTCGTGTTGGCCGTACCCTCGGCCAGGACCGGCAGTCCCTCGAGCACCTGTGCCCGGAGGTCCTCGGGGAGCTCCGCAAGGTCGAGGGCGTAACGCACCTGGTAGCGAAGCTCGTCGCCCACGACCTCGGTCACGATCGTCGGAGGGTCGCCGGGGCTCATCCCGGAACCTTGGACCAAGTGGTAGGTCTCGTCGCCCATCGCTCCGTTCGGGAAGGCGTGATGGACCACGAAGGTGTGTGTGTCACTGACCTCGACGGTCGAGAGCGTCCGGGCCATGAAGGCCGCGGTGGCCTCATCCAGTCCCAGGGCCACGATCTGCTCCGCGTACCCGGGGTCCGCCGAGACGGGGCTGAGGACGCTGGCGATGGGACCGGTGCTCAGGCCCGAGGTGGCTGGGGCTGCTGTCGGCGCCGATGTGGCGGCGGTCGACTGATCGGCCGGAGGGCTCGAAGGAGCCGCTGCCTGCACCGTGGTGGCCATCAGGATGACGGCCATCGCGGCAGATGCCACGGCGCGACCGATCACGACGCGCGAGACGATGCGAACGGCCATGCTGGCTTCTCCTCGTGGGGGCTCGGAAGCGGTCAGGGATCGCGCTGCGCAAGCGTCAGGACCGTGCGCGCGTTCGGCATGCGCCGCTCCTACATGACCTCGAAGGTCGCGTGCACCGTGACCGTGCCGCCGGCTGCCAGGTGGGGGCAGCCCTTCGCCATCGCGACGGCGGCGTCGAGCGAGTCCGCGTCCAGGATGGAATACCCAGTCAGGCTTGCCGGGTCGTAGTCGGCCACGCTGCCGTCGGGGGCCACGGACTTCGCCGCGCCGGTGGGGTTGCCGCCGTCGGCCACCGCCGCGCCGAGCCCCTCGAACCAGGCCATCCAGGCCGCCATGACGGCCTTGCCCTCTTCCTCGCCCTGGGGCTGGTTGCCGCCGTGGTAGATGAGCAGATACTTGGCCACGTCTTGACCTCCGTGTCGTGCCCGCGGGCGGGGGTGCCCGCGCGTCGGGTGATGATGGGACGCCGTGGCCGGCATGTAAAGGATGGAGGCGCCGCCAGTGACCAGCAAGACCGTCGCCCAGAAGGCGCGCCTGAAGCCGGGCACCGCCATCGCGGTGCTGAACCCCGTGCTGGGCGTCGTCGAGTCGCTCGGCCTGCCGCCTGACACCGTCTTCGTTGACCCGGCGCAGGCGCAGCTCGTATTCCTCTTCGTCACCACGAAGGCGGAACTGGAGCTGCGCATGCCGCCCGCCGTGGCAGGCCTGGCGCACGACGCGACGATCTGGGTCTTCTACCGCAAGGGCTCGCGCGGAGCCGGCCTGGACATGAGCCGCGACGACGTCTGGGCCCTCGCCGAGAAGCTTGACCTGCGCCCTCTTGGGCTACTGAGCGTGGACGAGACCTGGTCGGCCTTCCGCCTGCGGCCGGCGCGCTGACGCCGACCGGCGTCGGACCCCAGACGTCTCAGCTGCGCGCCAGCTCCCCGCGCACGGCCTCCGCCATGGCAGCCCCGAGGGCGGCGTGGCCGGCCTCGTCGAGGTGCACGCCGTCCAGCGGGCTGACCTGCGCCACAGATCCGGCATCGAAGAAGCCGACTCCCTTGCCGGCGGCCATCAGTCGGTACATGCCGGCCAGGCGCGCGCCCTCCTCGATGCTGTGCCCGAAGCCCCACATCTCGCTGTGCGGCGTGAGCACCACCGGAACGGGCGACACCAGGAGCACGCGCGGCGGCGTCTCGCCAGGTCCGGCCAGGGTCCCGCGGGCCAGGTCGATCAGTGCGCCGGCTCCACAGGCGATCTCCGAGGCGGTCTGGCCGTAGATGCCCTTCAGGTCGTTGGTGCCGAGCATGATGATGACGAGGTCCACCGGCCGGTGCGAGAGCAGGCACGGCGCGAGGTAGTCGGAGCCGTTGCGCCCCGGTTCGATGGGCACATCCCAGACGGTGCAGCGGCCGTTGAGGCCCTCCTCGATGATCTCGAAGCCCTCGCCGAGCGCGGCGCGCATGACCCCCGGCCAGCGCACGGCGCGCGGGTGACGGCCTCCGACCGAGGGGTCCGGATGGGCACCGTGCGTGTTCGAATCGCCGAAGCAGACGATGGTGCGGGTCATGCTCTTCCTCCCTTGGTGCGCTGCCGGATGCGACAGGGCCGGGCGACGTAGCCCGGCCCTGGAGTCGATGCGAAGTCGCGAGCTGCTACACCCGGTCGGCGTCGGGGCCGAAGGCGGCCCGGATGTCCTCGCGGCTGGTGTACCAGAGCAGGAAGGCCGGGATGGCCGCTGCGGCGATGCCGTACGCGATGTTGTTGGTGGCCAGCATCACGAACATGGCGTCTACGAGGCCGAAGATGGCCATGATCATCGTGAAGAGGAGGGCCCAGGGCCGCATCGACCAGAGTGCCCAGCCCACGGCCAGGTAGATGACGCCCACGACGATGGTCAGCAGGCCGACCCAGCCGACGCCGCTGCCGTCGAGCTTGTCGCTGAAGAGCCCGCCGAAGAGCAGCTGGAAGCCGATGACCAGCTTGACCACGGCGATGGCGATGGCGAGTGCTCCGAGCACGAGCACTCCGAAGGGTCGGTTGGACATGTCCCGCTCAGACCTCCCTCTGCTGCCGGGGCCCCGCGCATCTCGAGGGGACGGCCCCGGCCCGCGTCTTGGGTAGCCTATCGCAGCGCCCGCTCCGCGAGTGCGGCCCCCGGACGAGGAGCTGCGCCTCAGCGATGGCAGATGGGCCGCCGTGCCGTCCCAGCTCGGAAGCCTCCATCGCTCGCCCCCCGTACCCCCTGCGGGAACGCCAGCGGCCCCAGGAGACGAGCCGGCCACCTCCCGGAGCCCTTGACGCCCCCGTACCCCCTGCGGGAACGCCAGCGGCCCCAAGGAGACGAGCCGGCCACCTCCCGGAGCCCTGGCGGCCCATCCGTACCCCCTGCGGGAACGCCAGCGGCCCAAAGGCCCAGCACGGCGACCCGGATGCAACCCGTGCGGAAGCGGCGGATGCCCCCAGGGATACCCGCCGCTCGCCACAGGCCGCTGCCGGCCCGGCCTACTCGTCGATGCGGATGTAGACGGGCGCCGGGTCGCCCGGGGCCATGGCGCCACGAGTGCTGACCGGCAGCGCTTCCGGCAGCTCGGCCGTGACGCGGCGGGTCCGCGGGATGGCGAAGGCTGCCACCGCACCGAGGCCCACGAAGGCCGCCCCGATGAGGATGGCCGGGACCATGCCGTCCACGAATGCCTGCGGGCTCCCGAAGCCGCCGTTGCGGGCGAAGACGGCCGCCAGGACGGCCACTCCGAAGACGCCACCAAGCTCGCGGATGGCGTTGCCGGCGCCCGAGGCCTGACCTTCCTCCTCCGGCCGCACCGAGCTCAGCAGGACGTTCGCGACCGGTGCGAAGAAGAGGCCCATGCCGATGCCCGAGATGATGAAGGGCAGCACGAGCGTGGCGTACTCGACGGTCGTGCTGGAGACGAGGCCCAGCCACGCCAGTCCGATGGCCTGCAGCGTGAGGCCTGCGCCCATCAGCAGGCCGCCGCCGATGCGATCCGACAGGGCGCCGGCGATGGGTGCCACGAACATCGGCGCCAGGGTCCAGGGCAGGATGGCCGCCCCTGCCTCGAGCGGCGAATAGAAGCGCACGAACTGCAGGAACTGCGCCAGCAGGAAGATCGAGCCGAACATCCCGAAGCTCATGAGCATCGAGGACACGTTGGCGAGGCTGAAGGAGCGGTCCCGGAAGAAGCGCGGCGGCAGCATGGGCGCCGGCGCCCGCCGCTCCCAGGCCAGGAAGGCGACCAGGAAGGCGATGCCGATGGCGAAGGAGGCCACGATGGTCGGGCTGGTCCAGCCCTCGCTGTTGCCATTGATGAGGGCCCACACGATGCCCAGCAGGCCCACGCTCGCGAAGGCCACGCCCCGGAGGTCCAGCCGGCTGGCCGGGCCACGGCTCTCGCGCAGGGCGAACCAGCCGAAGGGCACGAGGGCGATGCCGATGGGCACGTTGATCCAGAAGATCCAGTTCCAGGACACGCCTTCGACGATGGCGCCACCGACGAGGGGACCGATGGCGATGGCGAGGCCGCCGACGGCGCCCCAGGCCCCGAGGGCCACGCCGCGGCGCTCCGCGACCACGGCCGCTGACAGCAGCGTCAGGGTGAGCGGCGTCACGATGGCCGCGCCGATGCCCTGGGCCATGCGCCCCACCAGCAGCATCTCGACGCTGGTGGACATGGCCGCGAAGGCCGAGGCGGCCGTGAAGATGGCCACGCCGATGACGAACATGCGGCGGCGCCCGAAGCGATCGCCCAGCGCGGCGCCAGTGAGCAGGAACACCGCGAACGTCAGCGTGTAGGCGTTGACGGTCCACTCGAGCTGCTCGATGGTGGCCCCGAGCTCCTCGCGGATGACGTTGAGAGCGGTCGACACGACGAGGTTGTCGAGCATGACCATGACCAGTGCCACCGACGTCACCGCGAACGTCCAGATGGCCAATGAGCGTCCTTGCATCCTGTTGCCTCCAGCCCCCTCCAATTGATGTAGTGATTACTAACTAACTTCTACCCTCAAAAAAGGGGCCTTCGATGGCTAGCCCTCCATCTGGCTGAAGCAGCCGTCGCGGACCATGACCGCCCAGCCCGTCTCGGCTTCCAGGAGGCCCATCGCCCCGGCCACGTTGAGGAGCATGCCGCGGCCCAGGTAGGCCGCCAGCTCGGCCGGATCGGCGTCGGTGTGGCGCACGATCTCCAGGACCAGGCGTCCGAACCCTTCCTGTACCACGGCTCGGATCTCCGGGTCATCCGTGGACGCATAGGCCTGCAGCTGGATGGCCAGGTAGCGCCGGTCGCGGACGAGTCCTCCATAGGTCTCGCCCATGCGCTTGAAGGCGTCGTGCCGATCGGTGGCGCTCTGGCCCGCCTCGCGGAAGCGCTCGACCGTGTGGTCGAAGGCCCACTCGATGGCCGCCATGAAGAGGTGCTTCTTGGTGCCGAAGAGGCGGAAGAGGTAGGGCTGCGAGACGCCCACGTCCGCGGCGATGAGCTCCGTCGAGGTGCCGTGCAGCCCGGTCGCGCCGAAGCGCACCACGGCTGCCTGGAGGATCTCCTCGCGGCGTTCCTGGGCGGTGTGTCGGGTGGCGACCGCAGTGCTCATGCCCGCAGGTTAGTGACTACTCACAACCTTGTCAACACCCTGATCTCAGAGATGACACGGACCCTGCTGCGTGGCTGCTTCCCCTTCAGAGGCGCTCGATGGAGCGAGTGCGCATCCGGGGGCCGTATCGCGGTGGCACGATCCCGGAGACCTCGAGGAGGCGCACCAGCCGGGCGCGCTGACCGCGGTACGGCTCCAGCAACTGCAGCATCCGGGCGTCATCGCCACGCGGCTCCCCGGCGAGTACCCAGCAGACGAGATGGGGCAGGTGGAAGTCACCCACGCTGACGGCATCCGGGTCGCCGAAGGCCGCGCGGGCCGTCTCCGCCGCGGTCCAGGCGCCCACGCCCGGGACCGACCGAAGGAGGGCGAGCGTCTCGTCCGGCGGCAGACGTCCGGCCGACTCCAGCCGCGCAGCCAGCCGGGCGGCACCGATCAGGGTCTCGGCACGCCGTTGCTCCAGCCCCAGGGGGTGCAGCTCGAAGTAGGGCAGGGTGGCTAGCCGGTCAGGCGCCGGCGGCAGGTACAACCTCCCGGGACCGGGTGCCGGCTCCCCGTAGCGCAGCACGAGCCGCCGGTAGGTGCGCTTCGCTTCGAGGCCGGTGACCTTCTGCTCGATGACGGCCGGCACGAGCGAGGCAAGGACCGCGTCGCTCCGGCCGAGGCGCAGGCCCGGCAGGCTGCGCGCCAGGTCCCGCAGGGGTCCGGCCGGGAGCACCAGGGCCGCTGGATCATCCTCGGCTCCGAGCAGTCGTGGCCCCTGCGCGGCGGCGAGGTCGGCCCCCGGTCCCCAGGCCGTGACACGCCAGCCAGCCTGGGCGGGTGCCAGGCGAAGGGTGGCCGGCCCATCGGCCGTGCGCACCGCCCACCACGCCACCGGTCCCTCGAAGCGGATCGTGGGATCGTGCGGCCCGTGCTGCAGGGGCGCCATCGTCAGCGGCGCGTCCACCTCGAAGCGGAGCCTGACGACCCGGTCGACGGTCGGCGGAGGTTCCGGCCCATCCTCCTGCGGCCCGCGCATCCGCCCCGGGCCATGCCCACGGCAGGCGCCACCGCTCACAGCCGACCCACCACGGATGCCAGCCCCGAGACGAAGACGAGGTTCTGCCCCAGCGACCAGAGCGCCAGCACGGTCAGCGAGATCATGAGCGCTGCCAGCGGCCACTGGCTGACCTGCCGGCCCTCGTGGCGCTCGCGGCGCACAGCGGCGTGGCCCAGCCAGGCGCCCGTGACGTGTCCCAGCACGACGGCCCCGACCTGGATCGTCCACAGCGTGGAAGCGGCCAGCCAGTCGTCGTGCGGCTCCCAGGCGGCGGTCCCCAGCAGGTCCCAGCCCTGCTGGAGGGGGTCCGAGAGCGCCACGACGATGCGCTGGCCCTCGACGAGCAGGAAGCCAAGGTAGTGGGCCACCAGGTAGCCCGTGGCCACGGGCACCAGCCCGGCGCCCATGGCGGCCAGGCCGACACGCCGGGCGACGAGCAGGACGAGCCAGACCAGGCCACCCAGGAAGGCGCCGAGCAGGAGCGTGTCACCCGGCAGGCCGGGCCGCCCCACGATGTCGGCGAAGGGTCGGGTCTGCGACACCCCGTCCCAGATGACCGACCCGGCGCCGATGGCTGCCACGGCCAGCAACGACGTCGACCAGGGCGATCCCGCGAGCGCGCTCCCGAAGCCGCGGCGCCGTAGCCGGCCTGCCTTCGCCGGGCCTTCCAGGCCGTACGGCGCCAGCCGCCCCAGGAGGCCGAACCAGACGCTGAAGACCTCCGCGCTCTCGCGCCAGCGGTCGCGTCCGAACCAGGCCATGCCGACCAGCGTCAGCGCGGTGTAGCCGATGAGTACGATGCCCAGCGCACGCCCGGCGCTGACCCTCGCCGCCAGCTCCAGCCAAACGAAGAAAGCCAGCAGCAGCGCCGCGGGCCACGCCGCCAGCCCGACCGGCCACGCTGCCCGGGCCGCACCACTCGCGCGCGTCGCGATGCCCGCTGCGGATCCGCCCTCAACCCCGCTCGACACCCGGGCCCGTGTGCGCATCCCCAGTCGTCGGCTCAGCCATGCTCCCATGTCGTGCAGCGTGCTGAACGGGTCCAGCCACGACCAGGCCGGGCCCAGCAGCGCGCTCACGAGGGCCAGGCCGACCCATCCGAAGACCCACAGGATGAGCGAGGCGACCTCCGCGTCGCTGTCCCCGCCGGCGATGGTCTGCAGCCCGACCCAGGTCCAGGCCCCCAGGCCCAGCGCCCGCAGGCCGAGACGCGCCCCCGTCGGCAGCGTGCGCAGCCGACCGGGCGGCCGCTCGGGAGGCGGGCTGCCGTCGCTGAGGACCACGAAGATGAAGGACAGCCCGACCGCGATGGCGGCACCGACCAGGTAGGCCACCAGCGGCAGCGGCGCGTCCACGTCGCCATGCAGCGCGTGGGCGCTGGCCGTGACGGGGAGGACCAGCAATCCGGCCAGCGGCAGCCCCACGAGCATGGCCGCACCCCGCATCCCCCTCCGCATCCACATCGCCGCCGCAGCGTAGCAGCGCCGCCGCGCGAGGCTACACTGCGCGCATGCCCAAGTACCGCAAGGTCGAAGCCGAGCTCATGGACAACCCGCCCAAGCCCAAGCCGCGCGGGCGACCCATCAGCCCTGAGCAGCAGGCCCTCATCAACCGCATGAAGCAGATCAGCGACGAGTCCGTGGTCTTCGAGGCGGTCATCCAGGACGGTGAGAAGCCGGCCACCGTGCGTGCCCAGCTGATGCGCGCCGCCAAGCTGGCCGGCGTGGAGATCGCCGTCAAGCGATCGCCGGAGGGCTTCTACTTCGGCCTGCTGACCCCCAAGCGTGCCTCCCGGCGCGGCCGGCCCCGCAAGGCTGCTGCCACCGCCTGAGCTGGCTCCGTGAGTGGCGAGACCGTCATCCAGGTCTTCGGCCGCAATGACTCGCAGGCCACGCGCCGCGCCCTGCGCTTCTTCAAGGAGCGCCGCATGGCCATCAGCTTCGTGGACGTGGCGCGGCGCCCGCCGGCACCCGGTGAGCTGCGCCGCTTCAGCCAGCGCCACGGAGCACGCGCGCTCCTCGACGAGGAGAGCAAGGCCTACCGGGACGCGGGCCTGGCTTACCTGCGCATGACTGATGACGACGTCTTCGAGCGCTTGCTGGCCGACCCTCGCCTGCTGCGCCTGCCCCTCGTACGACACGGCCAAGAGGTCACCGTGGGCATCGACGAGGAGACCTGGCGCGACTGGCAGTTGCGCCCTTGAGGCTCGGCGGTCGAGGCGGGGTCCCGCCCCTGCCCGGCCGCCGAGGCGGCGATCCGGCGCTCAGTACGGCCGCAGGCTCAACCAGTCGAGTCCGTCCACGAAGTCGGGACCGGGTCGCACGGCGCCGTAGGCAGCCAGGAGCATGCGGATGCGCGTCCCGCTTGGGTCACGGCTGAAGAGCACCAGGTCGGTCATGCCGTCGTAATCCACGTCGGCGGCGCCCAGCCGGGTCTTCTCCACGGCGACACGACTGGATCGCGGCGCTGTCCACAGGCGCAGGGGCCGGAGGGCACCCATGGCCTGGCCGCGCAACAGGTCCAGGCTGGCGCGGCCGCCGCTGGCCGTGAGCAGCAGCACGTCCTCCCGGCCATCGCGATCGCCATCACCGGGGACGACCTTCACCTTGCTCGGGTCGAGGGGGGTCTCGTAACGCACGTGAAGGTTGGCCATGCGCTCGGGGGCAGGGGGCAGGGGGCTCCCGGTCATGGCCGTCTTGATGCGGACCCCGCCCTCCTCGGGGTTCTGGCGCAGGATGAGGTCGGCGCGACCGTCGCCGCTGACGTCGCCGGCCCAGGCGGCCGTCACGGTGCTCATGTCCTGGGGGCCGGACCACCACGGCACGGGCCGCAGGAAACCGTCGCCCGGCTTCTTCTTGAACACGACGAGCCCGGCCGTGCCCTCCGCCTCACCCCGGCCCAGCACGGCGACGTCGGCTCGCCCATCGGCGTGGAAGTCACCCACCAGCAGCTTCGCGCCGGCCAGCGGCACGAGCGTGCCGCCGTCGTACCAGGTCTGCTCGCCGCCGTAGGCGTTCCCATCGCTGAGGGCCACTCGCAGCTGGCCGGTCCGCGGTCCGGTCTGGCTCAGCCAGACAAGGTCATCGTGGCCATCGTCGTTGACATCGGCCGCCGCGAAGCCCACCAGGTCATCACCGGCCAGTCGCACGCCGGCTCGCGAGCCGGCACGGGCCGCGGTGTCGCCGGAGGTCCACACGTGGGCCACCTGCTGGCCGTCGGCGTTCTGGACCATGGCCGCCGGGTCGCCGTGGCGGGAGCCGAGCACGTCGTGCCGTCCCGCGGTCACGATCTCCAGGTTGGGGCTCAGGTAGCGACGCAGGATCTCCCGGTAGCGCAGGCCATCCAGCCCGCAGGCCCGTGTGCTGTGGTGGTAGAGCTTGAAGCCGTTGGCATCGGCCCCGCAGACCGTGGAGGTTCCCGCCCGGTAGCCCGTCAGGAAGAAGCGGCTGGTTCGGTCGGACGGGCTGTACTTGCGCACGGTCACGTCCCAGGTCTCGTCGAGGGCAGCCGTGATCTTGCGGCCGGGGCCATCGGGCAGGCCAACGCCGTACTTCTCCGGGTAGTAGTACTGGTCGAGCGTCGTGTCGACCACGTCGTAGCAAGCCTGCGTCGCGTCGGGCAGGTCCACGACGCCGCCCCGGGGGTGGATGACGTGGTACCAGGCGAACTGCTTGGTGGCCACGGCGCCCGCCTTGAGGGTCTCGAGCGGGTACGCGTCGGGCCATTCCACGGCCATGGTGGTGGCCACGTACTGCCGGAAATCGACCTCCTGCACGGTGCCCACGACCTCCGGCGCCACGAGGTCCCGCTGGCTGCGCAGGACACGGATGGTCGGCGGCGGGACGTACTCGCTGGTCCACGGGGTGCACGCGGCGGCCTGCTTCCAGGCATGGCCATGCGAACGTGACCCGGGCGCCTTGGCGGCGGTCACGGGTGCGGCGACGAGGCTCACGACGAACAGGCACGCCATCACGGCGGCGAGGCCTGACGCCGACTGGGGGCGGCGCATCACGCGGAACGGTAGCGCACCTCGAGCGCGTTGCCAGTCACCGGTGGTGCCTCCACGCACCAGGACCTTCGGCGCAGGGCGCTATCGGGTACGCTCGGCCGATGCACATCGCCATCGTGGGCGCCGGGTACGTCGGCCTCGTGACCGCCGCCTGCCTGGCGCACCTGGGGCATGACGTGATCTGCCTGGATGTCGATGCCGCGCGCGTGGCGCGCCTGCACGCGGGCGACCTGCCGGTCCACGAGCCGGGCCTGGATGAGCTGGTGGCCGAGGGCCTCCGTGAGGGTCGCCTGCGCTTCGCCAGGGACCTCGTGGCCATCCGGGGCACGGAGCTGGTCATCGTCTGCGTGGGCACCCTCGACCCGGACGAGGAGTGGGACGACGCGACGGTGCGGGCCGCCGTCCGCGACATCGTCGCGGACGCGACGCTTCCCCGCGCCATCGTCATCCGCAGCACGCTGCTGCCAGGCACGGCCGCCGACATCGCCCGCGAGGCGTCTGCCATCGACGCCTCCGTGCGCATCGCCCACAACCCCGAGTTCACGCGCGAGGCCGTCGCCATCGCCGACTTCCTGTCGCCCGACCGCATCGTCATCGGCGTGGAGGGTCACGACGACGGCGCTGCTGGCAGCGCCCTCGCGGAGGCCCTGCGACGGGTCTACGCGCCGCTGGAGGCGCCGGTGCTGGTCACCGACCTGACCAGTGCGGAGACCATCAAGGTCGCCTCCAACGTCTTCCTGGCGGCCAAGATCACCTTCGCCAACGAGATCTCGCGCCTGGCCGCGGCCACCGGTGCGGATGCCCAGGCCGTCGTGGACGGCATGGGGCTGGACCGCCGCATCGGTCGTAGCTTCCTCTCGCCGGGGCCCGGCTTCGGGGGCTCCTGCTTCCCGTCCCAGGCCCGCGCGCTGCCGCGCCTGGCGCACGGCCACGGCGTGCAGACGCCGCTCATGGACGCCATCTGGCCCTCGAACCTGCGGCAGGCGGACTGGCTCATCGATAGCCTGGAGCGTGCCGCCGGCCGCACGGTGTCCGGCATGCGGGTCGCCCTGCTGGGCCTGACCTTCAAGGCCGGCACGGACGACCTGCGCGAATCGCCGGCCATGCGTCTCGGCCGCGCGCTGCTGGCGCGCGGTGCCAGCGTCACCGCCTTCGACCCGGTGGCGCTGGATCGCGGGCTCGCGTCGCTCCGCGCCGATGGGCCCGAGACTGATCCCTCGGGCGCCAGGCTCGATGCCGCAAGCAGCGCAGCCGATGCCGTCCGCGGGGCAGCTGCGGTGGTCGTGGCCACCGAGTGGCCGGAGTTCGGGACGCTCGACTGGGCCTCGCTGGCGCCCTCCATGGCCGGTGACCTCGTCGTGGACGGCCGGCGCATCGTGGATGTCTCGACGGCGTCGGCGGCCGGCCTGCGTGTGGTGGCGCTGGGCGTGGAAGCCACGGCCACCCCGCTGCGAACGGTCGACGACTAGTCCGGCTGCGAGCCTTCCGGCCCGTCGCCCGCCGACCCGTCGCCTTCCGACCCGTCGCCCGCCGACCGGCCGAGCCGCCGGCCCGACCTTCTGGCGAGGATGAGCCAGGCGACGCCCAGGCCGGCCAGCGCGCCCAGCGTGTCGATGGCCACGTCCTGCGGGCGCCCAGAACGGTTCGGCACCAGCGACTGGTGCAGCTCGTCGCTGATGGCGTAGAGCACCGTCAGCGACAGGGCCAGCGCGGCTCGCGACCAGGTGGGCCGCGCGTTCGCACAGAGCGCGTGCAGGATGAGGCCGCTCAGCAGGCCGAAGGCCGCCATGTGCGCCAGCCCGCGCAGGGGTCGGTCCACCTCGGCGTCCTCGCTCACGCGCAGCCCACTGACCGACGACAGCGCGAAGATCAGCCCCATCCAGGCGGCCACGGCCAGCCAGCGGGCCACCGCCAGTCGTCGCTCGCGCGCTTCACTCACCGCGGCAGCGCGACCTCCACGCGACCGTCCCGGATGCGCAGCGGGAAGTAGCGCAGGCGCCGCACCCGGGTGAGGGCGCGCGCCCGGGCCTTGGCGTCGGTGGGCGGGGTCGCGGGCGCGGCGCCTTCCGGCGTCCAGGCCGCGTGCGACAGGCCATCGGCATCCAGGCCGCCCGTGGTCGGGAAGCTGACGACCTCGCCGTCGCGCAGGTCGAACGAGCCCCGGTGCAGCGGGCAGTGGATCAGGCAGCCCTCAAGGCGCCCGACGCTCAACGGCGCGGCCATGTGCGGGCAGCGGTCCTCGATGGCGGCGACGCCCGCCTCGCTGTGAACGATGATCACGTCCAGGTCGCCGCGCGTGACGCGCAGCATCGTGCCGGGCGGGACGTCGGCCAGCGCCGCCACGTCCTCGTACGGCGAGGCCGAGGTGCCGGGCGCCTGGAGCCCGGGAGGGAACGGCTGCGGACCTGGCGACGTCATGACGGCATCCTACCGCCGGCACCGGGCGAGACGGCCTCCGGCGACCCGCAACCGACTCGGAGGACCAGCCATGCACGCCCTGACCGCGGGCTCCCGCCGCGCGCGCCCGACCTCGCTCCACGTCTTCCTGGCGCTCATCATCGTGGTGGTGACGCTGGCGCTCGCCATCGGTCTGGCAGGGCAGCCGCGCGCGGACCGGGAGTCGATGGCCGACGAAAGCGCCGCCTTCGAGGCGAACCTCGCCGGCGACACGACCCTGGTCGAGTCCCGTGACGGCGCGGCCGACGCACTCCTGGAGGCGCCGCTGGCAGCGCCGCCAGCCGAGGCATCCGTCGCGGATGTGGGCGTCGACATGGCGATGGTGACCGCGGAGGCTGAGTCTCGGGTCGATGACGCGCGCATCGTGCGCACGGCCAGCCTGGAGCTGGAGGTGCAGGACATGGCGGCGGCACTGCCGGCCGCACGCGCCGTCATCACCGGCCTGGGCGGCTACGTCTCCGGCTCGGACGCCTACGACCAGGGGGAGAGCCGCTGGGCAACGGTGACCTACCGTGTGCCCGTCGAGCACTTCAACGAAGCCGTCGACGCCCTGCGCGGGGAGGCCGACCGGGTGGTGCGAGAAGCCACTGGCTCGGTCGAGGTCACCGGCCAGGTCATGGACCTCGACGCCCGCATCGCCAACCTGCGCGCCTCGGAGGCAGCCCTGGTGCAGATCATGGACCGCGCCGGGCGCATCGAGGACGTGCTCTCCGTGCAGATGCGCCTCGAGGAAGTCCGCGGCCAGATCGAGCAGCTGGCCGCCCAGCGTGCCTACCTCGCCGACCAGGCCGCGCTCTCCACGCTGACCGTGAACTGGTATACCCCGGTCGCCGCCGTGGCCGCGGCACAGGAGGGCTGGGACCTCGGCAGCGAGGTCGATGCCGCCCTGGCGCAGACGGTCGCCGCCGTGCAGGGGCTCGTCAGCGTGGGTGTCTGGTTCGCCGTCGTCCTCCTGCCGCTCGTCCTCCTGCCACTGCTGGCGCTGCTCCTGCTGGTGGGCCTGGCACGGCGGCGTGCGCGGCGGAAGGGGGCTGACGCGGGTGCTGCGGCATGATGCACAGGTCAGCCAGAGCCCCCGCCAGGAGACCGACCGTTATGCGCTTCGCACTGATGACCGAGCCGCAGCAGGGCTACACCTACCAGGACATCCTCGACACGGCCCTGGCCGCGGAGCGGCTCGGCTTCGAGACCTTCTTCCGCTCCGACCACTACTCGAGCTTCCCGGGCGAGGTGGACCTGCCGACCACGGACGCCTGGACGACCCTGGCCGGCCTGGCCCGGGAGACGACGCGCATCGGTCTCGGCACGATGGTCTCGCCCGTCACGTTCCGCATCCCGGGCTCCCTGGCCAAGGTCATCTCCACCGTCGACGACATGAGCGGTGGCCGCGTGGAGATGGGCGTGGGCGCCGGATGGAACGAGCCCGAGCATGCCCGGCTGGGCATCCCCTACCCGGACACGGTCGGGCGGGTGGACCGCCTGGAGGAGGAGCTGGCCATCCTGCGCGGACTCTGGGACGAGCCGGACGGCTGGTCGTTCGAGGGGGTCCACTACCAGGTGCGCGGCTCGCTCCTGCGGCCGAAGGGCCGCCGTCCGAACCTCATCATCGGCGGCACCGGAAAGCCGCGCTCCATCCGGCTCGCCGCCCGCTACGCCGACGAGTACAACGTCAGCTCGTCCGCGCCGGCGCAGGTGCGCGAGACCATGGCTCGCCTGGACGCGGCCTGCGAGGCGATCGGGCGCGACCCGGCCAGCCTGGCGCGATCGGTGATGGCCGGCACCCTCGTGGGCCGTGACGAGAAGGACATGGCCCGTCGCGCGGAGGCCCAGGTGGCCGTCTTCGGCGACGCCGGTGACGCGGCGGCGGCCTGGCTCGACGTCCGCCGTGACCGCTGGATCCTGGGCACGCCGGACGTGGCCCGCGCCCGCATCGCCGAGTACGCCGACGCCGGCGTCGAGCGACTCCTCTTCCAGGACTTCCTGCCGCGCGACCTCGAGCACGTGGCGATCATGGCGGAGCTGGCCGGCCTCTAGCTTCGCGGTCGGCGTCCGGGCGGGGGGCCGCCGGGAAGGCCCGGCGCGGGAGGCGACAGGGCGGAGGGTCAACGCAGACAGGGGCTCAGCTCACCCGGCCGAGCCGCCGGAACGGCCAGTAGCGGAACCACGGCCGGCCCTCCACCAGGCCCGGCTTCACCGCGCCGAAGGTGCGTGAATCCGTGGAGACGGTCGGGTCGTCACCGCCGACCTGCAGCCAGCCCCGCGCATCGAGGGCGGTCACGCGTTTCACGAGCAGGCGGCTCGGCTTCCGCGGGTCGGGCACCAGCACCAGCTCGCCGACGCCCGGAGGCTGCACCCGGTAGGCATCCGGGTCGGCCAGCAGCCAGTCACCCGGCAGCAGCGTGGGCGCCATGCTGGCGCCCACCACCGCCACCCGGTGCGACCACGAGCGTGCCAGGAAGCGCACGGCACGCACGCCCAGCCAGGCAGTCGCGGCGCCCGCCTCGATGGTGATGGCCGCGATGGCCATCCGCGTGCGCAGCGGGCGGGGACGGGTCATGCCGCGCTGCTCCGCCGACGCGGCGTCGGGGACGGCTTACGAGGCCGCCATGCGCGTCTTGGCTGGACCGCCGCTGCCCTTCCACATCTCGTCGATCTGGTCGATGAGAGCGAGCAGCTTCCTGGCCGCCTCGAGATCCACGCCCTGCTTCACCGCAGAGGCCTGCTTGGAGGCACGCCAGCAGACGTCGTGCAGGTCGGGGTACTGCTCGACGTGCTCGGGCTTGAAGTAGTCGTGCCACAGGACGTCGATGTGGTGCTTGACGAGCTCCGCGCGCTCCTCCTTGACGACGATGCAGCGGGCGCGGAAGACCTCGTCGGACGAGGCGTGGTAGCGCTCGATGATGCGGTAGCAGGACTCGGCCTCGATGCGGGCCTGCTCGGGATCGTAGACGCCGCAGGGGATGTCGCAGTGGGCGTGGGCGCTCCGCGCCGGGGCGATGAGACGAAGCAGATCCATGGGGCTCTCTCCTTACTCCGGTCGTCGGTGATCTGGGCGGTCAGGCCGCCCGGACCCCGTGACGTCGCCCCGGGATTCTGCCACGCCCGTGACGCGGGCTCGGCCGGGCACCCCGGGAGACCGCTGGGCATCTGCCTGTCGGGGATGGTGGGCGGCTTGACAGGTTCCCGACCCCCCGCTACGCTCCCCACATTGTCGGTCGTTTTTATCGACAATATAGGCAATGTAGGGAATAGCTACGGGGGGCGCACTGATGGACGCTGGCCGATCCGTGGCGGGGGGAACCTCCGCCGACCCCGCGACGCGTGGACGTCGCGGGACTCATGTCACGGTCCTTGCGGGAGCGGTGCTGGCCGCCCTCCTCGCGACCCCCGTCGGGAGCTTGGCCCAGGACGACTCTGCGGCGCCCGTCGAGACGACCCCCGGAGCGGTGACCCTGGTCGCCTACTCCACCCCGCGGGAAGCGTACGAGGAGATCATCCCGCTCTTCCAGGCCACGGAGGCCGGCGCCGGCATCGAGTTCGAGCAGTCCTACAGCGGCTCCGGTGACCAGAGCCGGGCCGTGGAGGCTGGCCTGCCAGCTGACCTCGTGGCCCTCTCCCTGTGGCCGGACGTGGAGCGCCTCGTGGAGCCCGGCCTCGTCCCGTCCGACTGGGACGAGAACGAGTACGGGGGCATCGTCCACGACAGCGTCGTCGTCTTCGTGGTCCGCCCTGGCAACCCCAAGGGCATCGCCGATTGGGAAGACCTCGTCCGCGAGGACGTCGACGTCATCACCCCCAACCCCTTCACATCGGGCGGGGCCCAGTGGAACATCCTGGCCGCCTACCAGGCGCAGCTCGAGGCCGGCAAGACCGAGGACGAGGCGCTCGAGTACCTCACGCAGCTCATCGCCAACACCTCGGTCATGGACCGCAGCGCCCGTGAGTCGCTGGCCACGTTCATGGCCGGCCAGGGCGACGTCATGATCGGCTACGAGAACGAGGCCATCTTCGCGCAGCAGATGGGCCAGCCCATCGAGTTCGTCATCCCGGCCTCCTCCACCATGCTCATCGAGAACCCCGTGGCCGTGACCACGGTGGGTGACGCGCTCGTGCCGGCCACGGCCTTCGTGGACTTCCTGTATTCGCCGGAGGCGCAACGGGTCTTCGGCCAGAAGGGCTTCCGACCCGTGGTGCCCGAGGTCCTGGCCGAGTTCGACTATCCCGAGATCGCCAACCTCTTCACCATCGAGGACCTGGGTGGCTGGGCGGAGGCCCGCCCGCGCTTCTTCGACGCGGAGGCCGGCATCGTGGCTGGCATCTTCTCCGCACTCGGCCGCGACGCGGCATGAGCGTCAGCTCCCCGACAGCGCCGGCCGTCCGGGGGCCTGCATCGATGCGGTATGACGGCCGGGGCCTGCTGGGCCCCGGCATCACCGCGGCCTACCTCAGTCTGCTCGTCCTCATCCCCATCTCGGCCATCCTGTGGCGCTCCGTCTCCGATGGCCTGGGCGAGTTCTGGGAGGCGATCACCTCGCCCCAGGCCCTGGCGGCCCTGCAGCTCACGTTCACGCTCTCCGCCGTCGTCACGGTCATCAACGCCCTCATCGGCACGGCCATCGCCTGGGTGCTGGTTCGGGACGACTTCGCGGGCAAGCCCTTCATCAACGCCCTCATCGACCTGCCCTTCGCGCTGCCCACCATCGTGGCCGGCCTGACGCTCCTGGCGCTCTACGGGCCCATGAGTCCCTTCGGCATCAACGCGGCCTACTCGCAGGTGGGCATCATGCTGGCGCTCCTCTTCATCACCCTGCCCTTCGTCGTTCGGGCCGTGCAGCCGGTCCTCGAGGAGCTGGACCGCGAGATGGAGGAGGCGGCCGCATCGCTGGGGGCCGCGTCGCCGACGGTCCTCCGTCGCGTCGTCCTGCCCAACCTCCTGCCGGCCATCCTGACCGGCTCGGCCCTCGCCTTCGCACGCTGCATCGGCGAGTTCGGCTCCGTCATCCTCATCGCCGGCAATATCCCGTACCGCACGGAGATGGCCTCGGTCTACATCTACGGCCAGGTGGAGGCTGACCAGCCGGGGTCGGCGTCGGCCGTGTCCGTCGTGCTGCTCGTGGTCTCCCTGGCCGTGCTGGCGGTCTTCGACGTCCTGCGCCGGCGCATCTCGCGCCACGAGGAGGCCCCGGCGTGAGCGCCGCCGCTCCCTCCTCCCCGGTGGCCGCCGCCAACGGCGCCGCCATCACCACGACCAGGGGCCGCGTCATCCGCCTCTCGCTGCGCCTCGTCGTGCTGACCTACCTGGGGCTCATCCTGGCCCTGCCCGTCTTCATGGTCTTCTGGCGCACCTTCGAGGATGGCCTGGAGCCTGTCCTGCGGGCCATCAGCCGGCCGGCCTTCCAGTCGGCCTTCTGGCTGACGCTGCAGATCACGGCCATCGCCGTGCCCATCAACACGGCGTTCGGCATCCTCGCGGCCCTCATGCTGGTGCGGCGGCGCTTCCCGGGTCGCTCGCTCCTGAACGCCCTCATCGACCTGCCCTTCGCCATCTCTCCGGTCGTCATCGGCCTCTCCCTGGTGCTCGTCTACGGCAAGAACGGCTGGCTCGGCGGGCTCCTTTCGGACCTCGGCATCCAGGTCATCTTCGCCATGCCCGGCATGGTCCTGGCCACCATGTTCGTCTCGCTGCCGTTCGTGGTCCGCGAGGTCATGCCGGTCCTGCGCGAGATCGGCACCGACCAGGAGCAGGCTGCCTACACGCTGGGTGCCTCCGGCTGGCGGACCTTCTGGCGAGTGACGCTGCCGTCGATCCGCTGGGGCGTCATCTACGGCGTCATCCTGACCACGGCCCGCTCGCTCGGCGAGTTCGGGGCCGTGGCCATCGTCTCGGGCAAGATCTCGGGCAAGACCGAGACCCTCACCACGCACGTCGAGGAGCGCTTCCAGGCCTTCGACCTGGTGGGGGCCTACACGGCCTCGATCGTGCTCGCCTGCATGGCCCTCCTCGTGCTGTTGGCCATGACCATCTATCAGTCCGGCTGGTTGGGAAGGAGGATCGGGCGTGGCCATCAGCATGCAGCGTCTGACGAAACGGTTCGGTGACTTCGTCGCTCTCGACGACGTCTCGCTGGAGATCAGGGACGGCTCGCTGACCGCGCTGCTGGGCCCCAGCGGCAGCGGCAAGACGACGCTGCTCCGCATCATCGCCGGTCTCGACGTGCCCGACACGGGCACCGTCCTGCTCGATGACCGTGACGTCACGCGCGTGCCGCCGCAGGATCGCGGCATCGGCTTCGTCTTCCAGCACTACGCGCCCTTCAAGCACATGACCGTCTGGGACAACGTGGCCTTCGGCCTGACCATCCGCAAGCGGCCCAAGGACGAGATCCGGCGCACCGTCGGGGACCTGCTCCAGCTGGTGCAGATCGCGCACCTCGCTGACCGCTACCCGGCGCAGCTCTCCGGCGGCCAGCGGCAGCGCATGGCGCTCGCCCGGGCGCTCGCCATCCAGCCTTCCGTGCTGCTCCTCGACGAGCCCTTCGGTGCGCTCGACGCCCGCGTCCGCAAGGAGCTGCGCATCTGGCTGCGCCGCCTCCACGACGAGACGCATGTCACCACGGTCTTCGTGACCCATGACCAGGAGGAGGCCATGGACGTGGCCGACCACATCGTGGTCATGGACCAGGGCCGGATCGAGCAGCAGGGCACGGCTCGCGACCTCTACGAGCACCCCGCCAACGAGTTCGTGATGAGCTTCATCGGCCCGGTCACGCGGCTCGGGGACGCGTACGTTCGGCCCCACGACATCGAGATCCTCCTGGCACCGGAGGAGGGCAGCCGGACGGCCATCGTGGAGCGGGTCGTGTATCTCGGCTTCGAGGTCCGCGTCGAGCTGACCCGCGACGACGGCCTGCGCGTCTGGGTGCAGGTCCCTCGAGACGAGGCCGAACGACTGGCACTGGAACAGGGCCAGACCATCTCCGTCCGCTCTCGCCACGAGCAGGTCTTCGCGGCCGCCTGACCGCGGGCGACCGGGACAGCGGTCCCTGCCTGCCCGTCCTGCAGCCGGCCTTCGAGACCGAGAGCCTGGGCCTCGCGGAGCTGCTGGTCGGGGCGGTCGTGACACCCATCCCCTTCATCGTGGTCGAGATCGAGACGTGGTCCGTCCGGTGGCGTGCGGACGTCGGATCCTAGTGGGCGCCCCAGATGAGGGTCGGCAGGGCCAGGCTGATGGACAAGAGGGTGATGAAGACCGTCGCCGTCTCGCGCCCCAGCCGGGAGACCATGAAGGAACCGGGGATGAGCGTGATGACGGACCCGAAGAAGAGCACGATCAGGATGAACCAGTCTGGCTCCACGCCTTCGAAGGCTGTGGCCGTGATGAGGTATCCGACCACGGCTGCGGCAGCCATGAAGATCCGGCCCAGGAGCGATGAGCCGATGGCCGCCTTCGGCTCGAGACGAAGCAGGATGAGGAGCTTCACGCCGATGGGTCCCCAGCCGGCGCCCGAGATGCCGGAGCTGAAACCGGCCACGCCGCCGACCCCGGCCACCCGCGCGGTGGGCACGTCCTCCAGTGGCCGTACCTCGCCGAGCCCGCCCCACTTGAGCGTCGCCAGGACGATGACGCCGACGAACACGATCATGGCCGCCACCAGTCGGGCGATGACGTCCGAGGGCAGGGCGGCTGCGAAGAAGGGTCCCGCGAAGGCGCCCGCCATGCCGCCCAGGATGAGCGGTGTGGCGATGGCGCGGTTGACGTTGCCCAGCCGATGGTGTGCGCCCACGCCCAGCGGGATGACGAGCAGCTGCAGCAAGAGCGACGCTGCGGCCGCGAAGCGCGCATCGACCCCGAGCAGGAGCAGGCCCGGCACCAGGACGCCGCCGTAGACGCCGATGGAGGTGGCCGCCAGGCCGGCACCCATGGCCACCAGGCTGGCCAGCAAGATGAGCATGCGATCCTCGGCTGGCGCGGCCACGAGGGTCGTCACGATGATGACGATACCGATGACGGGCAGGACCACGTTGGCCAAGAACCGACGCACCGTCATGCCGGCGATCCGTCGACGCCGGGGCCGGCGCGGTCCCTTCCTGACCGCCGCTCTGCCGCCGTCGTCGGTCCCGCGCTCCAGCACCTCTGGCCTGCGCGGCGTCAGCTCCGCTCGGGCTGCCTGGGTCTGCTGTTCGGCCGGCGTGGAGCGGCGGTCGTCCATGTGCCCTCGTTGCTCCGAGCGAGTGACAGCGGCCTGGGCGGCCGGCTGGGTATACTCCGCCTTACCTGACGTTCCCGATAATGTCTATCATTTTGGTCGGGAAAGCCTAGCATAGGCTTGCCGGGCCGCAGCGCTCCTGCATGCGACTTCGCAGCGAGGTGCCGGCCGGCCAGACCGCCCGCAGTCATCGGATCCCTAGCAGAGGTCGGATCTTCCTGATGATCGAAACGAGACCGCTGACGGAGCGCTCCCGGCGTCGCCGCATCAGCCACCTGGACGCCCTGGAGGCGGAGTCCATCTTCATCATGCGCGAGGTGGCCGCCGAGTTCGAACGGCCCGTGCTGCTGTTCTCCGGCGGCAAGGATTCCATCGTGCTGCTGCGCCTCGCGGAGAAGGCCTTCCGGCCAGCCAAGTTCCCCTTCCCGATCATGCACATCGACACGGGCCACAACTTCCCCGAGGTCTTGGAGTTCCGCGACCGCCGCGTGGCGGAGCTGGGCGAGCGTCTCATCGTGGCCTCCGTGCAGGAGTCCATCGACAAGGGCCGGGTCCGCGAGGAGCCGGGCAACCCCTCGCGCAACCGGCTGCAGACCACGACGCTGCTGGACGCCATCACCGAGCACCAGTTCGACTCCGTCTTCGGCGGCGCCCGGCGCGATGAGGAGAAGGCCCGCGCCAAGGAGCGGGTCTTCTCGCTGCGCGACGAGTTCGGCCAGTGGGAACCCCGCTCACAGCGGCCGGAGCTCTGGGCGCTCTTCAACGGCCGCATCCGTCGCGGCCAGCACATGCGCATCTTCCCCATCTCGAACTGGACGGAGATGGACGTCTGGCAGTACATCGCCCGCGAGGGCGTCGAGGTCCCGTCGATCTACTATGCCCACGAGCGCGACGTCTTCCGGCGCGACGGCATGTGGCTGGCCACGGGTCCCTACCTGGCCCACGGCCCGGACGAGTCGGTCGAGCGCATGGTCGTGCGCTATCGCACGGTCGGCGACATGACCTGCACCGGCGCCGTCCGATCGGACGCCGCGGACGTGGAGGCCATCATCGCGGAGGTGGCCGCCGCGCGCATCACCGAGCGCGGCGCCACGCGCGCGGACGATTCCTTCAGCGAGACGGCCATGGAGGACCGCAAGAAAGAGGGCTACTTCTAGATGGATCTGCTGCGCTTCTCCACGGCCGGCTCGGTCGACGACGGCAAGTCGACGCTCATCGGGCGGCTGCTCTACGACTCGAAGGGCATCTTCGAGGACCAGCTGGCGGCCATCGAGCGAACCAGCCAGCGCCGCGGCAACCACCAGGTCGACCTGGCCCTCCTGACCGACGGCCTGCGTGCCGAGCGGGAGCAGGGCATCACCATCGACGTGGCCTACCGCTACTTCGCCACGCCCAAGCGCAAGTTCATCATCGCGGACACCCCGGGCCACGTGCAGTACACGCGCAACATGGTCACCGGCGCTTCCACCGCGGACCTCGCCATCGTGCTCATCGACGCGCGCCTCGGTGTCCTCGAGCAGTCATACCGTCATGCCTTCATCGCGGCCCTGCTGGGCATCCCGCACATCGTGGTGGCCGTCAACAAGATGGACCTCGTCGGCTACGACGAGGCCGTCTACGAGGACATCTGCGAGCGATTCGCCGACTGGGCTGCCAAGCTCGACGTCCACGATATCCAGTTCATCCCCATCAGTGCCCTCCACGGCGACAACGTCGTGCAGCGCTCGCTGGCCATGCCCTGGTACCAGGGGCCCTCGCTGCTCTATCACCTGGAGCACGTCTACATCGGCTCGGACGTCAACCTCATCGACGTGCGCTTCCCGGTGCAGTGGGTCGTCCGCCCCCAGTCGACCGAGCACCACGACTTCCGCGGCTACGCCGGCCAGATCGCCTCGGGCACCTTCCGCAAGGGCGACGAGGTCATCGTCCTGCCCTCCGGAAAGCGCTCCCGCGTCAAGTCCATCTCCACCTTCGACGGGGAGCTGGAGGTGGCCTCGCCACCCCTTTCGGTCATCATGCAGCTCGAGGACGACCTGGATGTCTCGCGAGGCGACGTCATCTGTCGTCCTCACAACCAGCCGGAGGTCTCCAGTGACTTCGAGGCCATGGTCTGCTGGATGACGGACGAGCCATTGCGTCCCGGCGCCCGCTACGCCATCAAGCACACCACGCGCACCGGCCGGGCCATCATCGAGGACATGCGCTACCGCATGGACGTCAACACGCTGCAGCGTGACCAGGCGGCGACGGAGCTGGGGCTCAATGAGATCGGGCGCGTTCGCCTCCGAACCAGCACGCCCCTGCTGCTCGATGAGTACCGCCTCAGCCGTGCCACGGGCGGCTTCGTCCTCATCGACGAGACGACGCAGGACACCGTCGGTGCTGGCATGGTCGTGCGCACCGGCCCGGAGGCGGAGATCGATCTCGACGCTGACGGGTCCGAGCCGGAGGGGCAAGCCGCCTGACCCCGGGGGCCTCCCGACTCGGTCGGCCTTCGACCCTGGGCCACCGCCTCCTTCTTGGGTTCGCCTGACCGGGGGTCGGACGGCCGGCCAGGTCGCTCGGCCGTATCATCGGCCTCGTGACCGACGCCGGACCATCACCGAGCCCTGGCTCCCTGGTCTGCCCCTTCGTGGCGCTGGCTGAGGACCGCGACCGGCGCGCCGACGCGCCTGACGAGGGCAACCGCTGCTACGCCGAGAAGGCGCCGCGCCGGCGTGACCTGGCACACCAGGCCGAGTACTGCTACACGACGCAGTTCGCGGCCTGCTCCGTCTTCCTGGCTTGGGCGGCCCGCAATGCGGCCGAGCCGGCCTTCGTCAGCCAGGCAGCACAGCGTGCCTGGGGATCGGGGCTGTCCGAGCCCGACCCTGGCGCCGTGCGTGACCTGGGCATGCCGCGCGACGCCAGTGCGGACGCGGGCTGGCCGTGGGGCGCTGGTTCGCTGGCAGGGAGCGGCACCCAGGGGAGTGGCCTGCCCCCGGCGGCGGGCCCGCAGGGGAGTGGGACGCCGGACGGTCTCCAGGCTCCCGGGATGGCTGGGCCGACACCGGAGCGTGGGCTCTTCGGTCTGCCGGATCCCGCCCAGCCGGGCACAGCGCGCCCTCCCTCCGAGCTGCTCGACTGGGTGTCCGCCTCTGCGTGGGCGGAGGCACCCTGGGACCCCGACCTCGAAGACGAGGAAGAGGTGGATGATCAGGTCGAGGACCATCTCGACCAGGTCGAGGGCCTGCCTGGGCTGGCCGTCGAGGACGTCGAGGACGAGCCGGTCGAGGCGCTCCAGGCACCCAAGGTGCCGGCCGCCCTGCCCATGCGTCGACGGCGCCCGCCCGCATCGCCCATCCGCACGCACGGCTCGGGGGAGTGGCTCTACGCCGATCCGCCTGCCCGGGAGCCCCTGGCCCGACGTGGCGGTGGCATCGGGTCGCCGGTCCTGCTGGCCGTGCTTGGGCTCCTGGTGGTGTCGCTCGTCGTCTTCCTGCTGCCCACGCTCCTCGGTGGAGGCGCCGGTGACGGCCGCACGGCGGGCGCGGCGTCGCCATCACCGGGTGTTCCCGCCCGGGTCGTGCCCACCCGTGCGCCGCTGCAGACACCGGACGCCAGCCCATCACCGAGCCCGACGCCCGAACCGGAGATCCGGACCTACACGGTCAAGCAGGGTGACACGCTCTCCGGGATCGCTTCGAAGGTGAAGGTCAACATCCGTCTGCTGCAGTGCATCAACGGGCTCGTGAACCCGGACGTCCTGTCCCTGGGCCAGGAGTTGCTCGTGCCGCCGGATGGCTACGCCTGCCCGCCCGGATGGCGGCGCCCGGACGGGTCGCCGGCGCCCTCCCTCGAGCCCTAGGTGTCGTTCCCGGACGGCGCCGGCCCGTGGAGGCGCCTGCGTGGATGCCTCGCCGCAGTCAGGGCCCTCAGCGAGACGAGAAGTTGATGCTCGTGATGCGGCCGGCCTCGACCCGGAAGACCGCGTCGATGTGCTGAGACGGCGCGCCCGGCCGTAGCACGAGCAGGTCGGCCTCGTAGGTGTTGCCGGTCTCGCGGACATCAGCCGGCACCATCTTCAGGCCGGCATCCGCCCGCAGGAACCAGCCGCCGACCTGGGCCACGCCGCGCAGCGTGCGCGAACTGTCGCGAACGTGGACGCGCATCTCCGCCCGCTCATCCATCAGTTCCACGGCGCCCTGACGGTCACCGTTGTTGAGCTTCTCGAAGAAGACCTCCATCGTGTCGGTGGCACCCATGCGGTGCAGACTAGAGCACTTGGGCGCTGACTGCCGTGCGCCCGCCGGCCGCGCCAGTCGCGGGCGTGGGCGAAGGCGACTTCCGGGTATCCAGCTGTCCGGGCCATCCAGCTGTCCGGGTCATCCAGCTTCGGGCCATCCGGCTGTCCGGGCCATGCCCCGAGGTGACCAGGTCATGCCCCTACTCGACTGGCGCACCGAGGGGCTCTCTCCCCGGCTGCTACCCAGGGGTCGAGGTTGTCTCGCGGGCTTAGAAGCCGCCCCCGGCGCCGCCCCCGCCACCGCCTGACCCGCCGCCACTGAAGCCACCCGAGCCGCCGCCCCCTGACGACGCGGGCGGGCTGCCGATGGTGGAGAGGGCGGCGGTCATGGACGTGAAGTCGGGCACGACGCCGCTGGAGAAGAGCCCCGCCGTCGGCGCCCGGGCGCCCGCGGCGCCGCCGATGCGCCCACCCGACCGCTCGCCGATGCCGTACCAGAGCGGGAAGTAGGTGCGCGTCGGCGAGGCGGCCCCGGTACGCACGTCCTCCATGGAGCGCTCCAGGACCTCCTCGGCCTCCTCGTGCAGACCCATGGCGTAGGCCCACACCACGGCCTGGTCGGGCGTGTCCACCCAGGGCAGGACGCCGCTGGCAACGACCTGGTCCATGGTGCGCGACTGCTCCAGCGTCTTCTGCAGCGTCCGCCGGTAGGCGGCCAATTGGGCGAAGGTGCGCGCTCCTTCCATCGTCCGCTGCGGCATGATGCGGGCGATGACGAACATGATCACCGCCCCTACGACGGCGGCCACGGAGACGAGCAGCAGGCCGTTGCTAGGCAGATTGAAGCTCACGAAGATGCCCACGATGCCGGCGATGAGCACGACGGCGGCTCGGAGCGACCAGCGGTGGGTCGAATCGCTGGGCGGTTCGCGGAACCAGCCCCTGTCAGCCACGGTCTGCTCGAGACGGTCGTCGAAGGCACCGACGCTCTTGGCGAAATCGGGCACGTCCGTCGCCTGGATGGTCCGGATCGCGCCGCCGAGACGCTTGAGTTCGTCCAGCGCGTACTTCTCCGCGTCACCGATGGGTTGGCGCCGGTTGCGTGTCAGGCGCGGGTCGCGCTGGTCGGGGACGGTGATGTCGATGTCCATCTTGCGTGGGTCCTGCTCGGAGGCGCGGAAGGCGATCTCGCCGCGGGACGCGAGGTCCACCAGGGCCGTGGTCAGGGCGCGACGCCTGGCCCGGCCGTCCATGATCACGGCCGCCGCAGCCGGCGTCAGCCCCGGCGGTGGGGCCGGCATGAGGATGGAGACACTGTCGAGGTAGACGGGATCCCGCCCGTAGCGCAGCCAGCTCCAGCCCGACCAGGCCACCAGGCCGATGAGCAGCAGCGGTGCCACGATGAGCCCGGCCACGGCATCCACCTGGCGTGCGAGCTGAAGCGCCGCCGCGTGCTCCGCGGTGGCTGCGTCATCGATCCGCTGCATGCCTGCCGTGAGGGCCGCATCGAAGTCGCAGCGCCGGAGGGCCGGCAGCATCTGCTCCTCGAAGATGGCCTGGCGCTCGGCGTTGGTCAGGTAGGTGGCTCGGAAGCCTGGCGCCGCGTAGAGCTGGACCTGGCCGTGGCAGAGGTCCTCGCGCAGGTTGAAGAAGATGGCCATGCCATCGTCGAAGCCCTCGCGCCCGACGCCCCACTGGTCGATGAGCGCCATGGCGTCGGCCTCGGTACGCCCAGGGTCATCCGCGCTTGGCTTGACCTGCGTGTACACGACGATCTCCGCGCCGGTGCGCTCCTCGATCTGGGCGATGGTCCGGCCCAGGCGCTCGATGACGGCCGGGCTGATGACCTCCGCGTAGTCGTAGACGGCAAGCCCGTTGATGGGGTCGGGGAAGGCCGGTCCGGCCTCCGGTGACAGACCGCTCGTTGGTCGCCGCCCCTCGTTCGTCGTGGGGCGCCGGACGGTCGGTGTGGCGCCGGGGGCGGGCGTCTCGAGCGGTGCCGGCGTGGCGGCCGGTGCGGCGCTCAATCGGGACTGCAGCTCCAGTTGCCCGGTGAGCAGGGCGCTGATCCAGTCCTGGCTCTGGAGTCCGGGCTGCACCGCGGAGTTGACGGCCTCGTCGATGTCGTCCGCGTCAAGAGCCTCGTAGGCCGACCCCAGTGCCACCCCGCTGCGGGCCACGTCGCCATCCGCGTTGATGTTCCAGAGCATCACGGCGCCCGTGCCGGTCGTCCCGCCGACCTGCCACTCCTCGAGCAGTCGGGCGGCATCGTCGCGAGCGTCGCGTCGTGCTCCGACGCGCTCCTGCTGACGGGTGTAGACGACGATGTCCATGCCGCTGTCGGCGAGCAGCGCCTGAAGGTCGGCCTCCACTTGCGACTCGTCCACGCCGTTGATGATCTTGGCCTCGTCCACGATGTGGACGCCCTCTCCACGGGCGGGGAAGGGCTCCTCCGCCTGGGCGGCGGCCAGCGGGGCGAGGGTCAGCAGCAGGGCCGCGAGCACGACCAGCAGGCCGGCCAGCCGCCGGGTGACCTGGGCGTGAGCGGGCGCGACGAGCATGCCCATGGCGGACATCATGAACCTGCCCGACCGTTCGCGCCGTCGCCCGGAGACGTCGATAGCACGGCCCCTGAACCCCCGGGCAGCTCCGCTCGGACGCGCCGCACCAGCTCCGCCGACTGCTCGTAGCGCCCGAAGCTGGGCATGATGTAGGTGCCCTGGACGAAGGGACGCATCTCGTGGAGCAGCGCCAGTGACGCCTCCAGGCCGACCTCCGCGCCACGCTCACCGGCCGCCGCCATGGCGGCGCGCACCTCGTCGGGGATGGTGATGCCGGGTACCTCGTGATGGAGGAATTCGGCGTGGCGCGAGGTGTGCAGCGGCAGTACGCCCAGCAGCACCGGCCGCGGCAGGCGGTCGCCCCAGCGTGCCGAGGCGTGCTCCATGAAGCGCTGCCACTGGGCCGCGGCGTAGATGGGTTGGGTCATGATGAGATGCGCACCGGCATCGATCTTGCCGGCCAGGCGCTCGATCTCGCGATCGAGGTCCGCGGCGGTGGGGTCCAGTGCGCAGGCGATCGTGAACCCGGCGGGCGCTCCGATGGGCCGCCCGGCCTGGTCCTCGCCCCGGTTCAGGCGACGCAGGATGCCGATGAGCCCCACTGAATCGATGTCCCAGATGCCCGTCCCGCCGGGGTAGTCCCCCACGCTCGGCGGGTCGCCCGTCAGGGCCAGGATGTCGCGGATGCCCAGCGCGTGGGCGCCCAGGAGCTCCGATTCGAGCGCCATCAGGTTCCGATCACGCGTGGTGAAGTGGATGAGCGACTCGAGGCCCAGGTCGCGTTGGATGGCGAAGCCCACGGCCATGGCGCCCATGCGCACCCGGGCCATGGCGCTGTCGCTGATGTTGACGAGGTCCGCGCCCGCGTCGCGGATGAGCTCAGCCGACCCCAGCGTGCGTTCGATGTTCACCGAGCGCGGTGGGTCGATCTCCACGCTGACGACGAAGCGCCCGTCCGCGATGGCGGTCGCGAGGCCGGTGGGGGGTGGCGCCGCGACCTCGACGCTGGACGGCGGCCCGGCCGGCCGGGAGACCCTCGCGGACCCCGAGGCATCCGAACCGCTGGCCGTCCCGACCTGGGAGGGACCGCCGGCCGCGCTGCCTGCGACCCCGCTGCCCCCCACCGCGCCACCCCGTCGGCGGGCCGTCTCGCGGTCGAGGGCCTGGCGCATGGCTGCCACGTGCTCGGGAGTCGTGCCGCAGCAGCCACCCACGAGCTGCGCCCCGGCCGCCAGGAAGCGTGGCACCTCGTCCGCGAAGTAGGCGGGCGTGGCGGCCCACACGAACTGGTCGCCCACGCGGCCTGGCAGGCCGGCGTTGGGCATCACCAGCAGGGGCGTCCCGCCCGCGGCCTCCGCCATCTGCTCGAGCACCTCGATGCCGGCCGTGGGCCCCGAGCCGCAGTTGACGCCCAGGGCATCCACGCCAGCCTCTCGAAGGGCGGCCGCGGCCTCGGCCGCCGAGTGCCCGTCCGCCACGAGCAGCTCTTCATCGAAGCTCAGCGAGGCCAGGATCGGCAGGTCGCAGGCGCGCCGGGACGCTTCGACGGCCGCCAGCAGGTGGCCCACGTCGCTGGCCGTCTCGATCATCACCAGGTCGATGCCCCCCTCCAGGAGGCCTTCGAGTTGTTCGACCGCGGAGGAACCGGCGACGCGGTCGGAGAGGTGGCTGGGTCCGTGCAGGGGAGAGCTGACCGGGCCGATGGAGCCCGCCACCAGCACGTCGCGCCCGGAGACCTCGCGGGCCTCGCGCGCCAGCTGGGCGGCGCGCCGGTTGATGACCGCGGTCCGCTCCGCGAGCCCGAGCGGTCCGAGGCGGACGCGATTGGCGCCGAAGGTGTCGGTCTCGATGATCTCAGCGCCCGCCGCGATGTACTCGCGATGCACAGCCGTGACCAGCTCGGGGCGACTCAGCACCAGCTCGTCGAGCGAGGCCCGCTGGGGCACGCCACGACTGAAGAGCAGGGTGCCCATGGCGCCGTCCAGCAGCAAGGGACGCGCAGCGAGCCGCGCGGCGAAGGAGCGGCGCGCGTGTGAGATCGTCGAGGCGCTCATGCAGGGCCACAGGGTACCGCGCCCCGTCCCGGCATCGTAGGATGCGCCTCACCATCGACAGCCATACCGCGCGCGGAGCGCATGCCGCCGGCGCAGCCCATCGGAGGATCCGTGACCAAGACACTGCGCCCTGACGGCCTGCCCGAGCCGGTCGATGCCTTCGAGTCGGCCGTCGTGGACCTGCTCGTCGACCTCTTCGCGGCCTACCCCACCTGGGGCACCGATGCCGGCTATCACGCCGTGGACGGCCGCTGGCCCGATCTCGCCGAGACCGGCCGCCAGGCCCGACTGGCGATGCTGCGCGAGCACGCCGCCCGCCTCGGCTCCTTCGAGGAGGCCCCCCTGTCCCTTGACCAGCGCGTCGACCGGCACATCCTGCTCGAGGAGGTCGAGAAGGTCCTCTTCGGCGAGGAGGTCCTGCGCGGCGAGGCCTGGGACGCCCTGGAGCTCGTGACCCTCATGGGCGGCGGCCTCTTCGGCATCCTCTCCCGTGAGTACGCGCCGTGGCCGCAGCGCGGCACGGCGCTCCTTGCTCGCCTCCAGGGTCTGCCGGAGCTCCTCCGCCAGGCCCTCGCCGGCCTGACCGGCCTGCCCGGCCGCCCGGTGGCGCTGCTGCAGCTGGACACCGCGCTGTCACAGCTGGAGGGCATCAGCGAGCTGGTCGAGGCAAGCCTCGCGGAGGCACGGACGCGGGCCGGCGCGGGCGAGGCTGCGGAGCTGGTCGGTCCCATGGAGGTCGCCGCAGCGGACGCGTACCGGGCCCTCGAGGCCTTCCGCGCCGCGCTCGACGGCGAGGTCCGCGCCCGTGCCGAAGGCGAGGGACGGCTGGGCCCGGAGCTCTTCGCTCGCAAGCTGCGTCTCACGCTGGGCAGCGACCTGGCCCCGGACGAGCTGCGTCGCCGCGCCTGGACCGACTACCACGCCGTCCGCGGGGAGATGCTGCGCCTGGCCCGCGAGACGTGGTCGCATTGGGTCCCGGGCGAGCCCCTCCCCGAGGTGGCCGACGGCGACGCCGACGGCGAGGCCGCCCTCGTGAGGCGCGTCCTCGACGCCATCGCCGCGGAACACCAGGCACCGGAGCGCCTCCTCGACTACTGCCAGGCGGAAGTCGATCTCATCGCCGCCTTCTGCCGCGAGCACGGCGTCATCAGCCTGCCCGACGAACCCCTCACCATCACGTGGACGCCCGCCTTCCTGCGCGCCCACGCACGGGCCTTCCTGGACAGCCCCGGCCCACTGGACCGCGGTCAGCGATCGCACTTCTGGATCACGCCGCCGGATGCTTCGTTGGGCCCGGAGGCCGTCGAGTCGTACCTCCGCGAGGAGAACGACCGCATGCTCCGGGACCTCAGCATCCACGAGGCCATCCCGGGCCACTACCTGCAGCTGGCGGCCTCCAACCGCTGTCCGTCGCTGGCGCGCACGGTGTTCACCAACGGCATGTTCGCGGAGGGCTGGGCCGTCTACGTCACGCAGGTCATGGTCGACCTGGGCTACGGGTCGGACGACCCCGGCTTCGCCCTGACCCACTGGAAGCTCTACCTGCGCGCGGTCGTCAACGCCATCCTGGACGTGGAGACCCACGCCGGCTCGATGACCGAGGCCGAGGCCCTGGACCTCATGGTGCGCGGTGCCTGGCAGGAGCCCGATGAAGCCCGAGGCAAGTGGCTGCGCGCTCGCATCAGCTCCACCCAGCTCTCGACGTACTACGTGGGCTCGCTCGAGATGTGGGACCTGGAGGTCGAGGTGCGCCGTCGCGCGGCCGTGGCCGCCGGGGTGGGCGCGGACGCCGTGCCCCCGCAGCGCGTGGCGGGCGGGCTCGGCGAGACGCCCGGCTTCGACCGGCGCGCCCACCTGGAGGCCGTCATCAGCCATGGCACCCCGCCCATCAAGTGGTGCCGCCGCATCCTGCTCGGTGAGGTGGCGTGACGGAGCTCGCAGCCGCCGCCCCCGACCAGGTGGATCGCCTCACATGAGCGAGCCGCGCCCCGGCTCGCCGGTTCGGCGCCCTGACACGGCACGCCCGCGCGAGGCGCCCGTCCCCCAGGTGGAGCCACCGTCGCCGACGGAGCTGGAGGCCATCCAGCGGCACCTCGTCTCGCTGCCCGTGTGGGAGGGCGCGGACGCCGAGGTGGACGACGAGCTCGGCGTGATCCTTGTGCGTGGACCCGGCAGCGGACCAGACACCAGCTACGCGGCCATGCCCCGTTGGGGCGCGGAGGCCTGGCCGGACCGGCTGCGCCTGCTGGGCGAACGGATGCGCAGCGCCGGCGTCTGGCCATCCCTGCTCTGGTGCGAGGGCCTCGACCAGCCCGAGGGCCTCGACCGCCAGCTGGAGCAGCAGGGCTGGATCCGCGCGCTCGCCGAGACGGTGCTGTGGGTTGGGCACGCCTCCGTCGTCCCGCATCTCGACCCGATGTTGCGCATCGAGGCCGTCCAGCGGCGGTCAGTGGTCACGCACGAGTCGCTCGAGCGCAGCATCTTCGGCATCTCCGCGAGCCACGCCGAACGCCGCCGCGACCGCCTCCTGGCGAACATCGACGACGGCCGCCTGCGCGCCTGGATCGTCTGGCTGAGGGACGAGCCGGTGGCTGTCGCGCGGCTCTCGCAGGGCGACGGCGTGGCCGCCATCCATGGGGTCGGCGTGGTCTCGGGTCGCCGCCGCGAGGGCTTCGGGACGCTCGTCACGACGGTCGCCACGCGCGCTGGCCTGGCGCTTGGCAACCGCCTCGTGTGGCTCTCCGTCCGGGAGGAGAACGAGGCGGCTCGGCGTGTCTACTCGCGGCTCGGCTTCGAGCGCGCCTTCGCCTGGTCCCGCTACCTCGTCACGGAGGACCCGCGACCTCGCGCCTGACGCGCCGCCGCGCGTGACGGGGCTCCAGCCAGCGCCACCGCGGACGCCTCGGCCGCCGCGGAGGCGGCTGCGGAGGCGGCTGCCGGCAGGTACATCTGCTCGACGTATTCGACCAGCATCCGCGAGGTCGAGAACTGCCAGAGAGCGCTGCCGATAGCCCGCCGCATGCGCGCCAGCCATCCGGCCGGCAAGCCGTGCTCATCGCGGGCGTACCAGAGCGGCACGATCTCCTCCTCGAGAAGTCGGTAGAGGCTCTGGGCGTCGGCCCAGTCCTGGGCGCCGTCGTCGGGGTTCCGGTCGCGGCTGCCGATGGCCCAGCCGTTGTCGGTGAGGTAGCCCTCGTCCCACCAGCCGTCCAGGATGGAGAGGTTGACGACGCCATTCATGGCCGCCTTCATGCCGCTCGTGCCAGAGGCCTCGAGTGGGCGCCTCGGGTTGTTGAGCCAGACATCGGTGCCCTGCACGAGGTAGCGGCCCACGCGCATGTCGTAGTCCTCGAGGATGAAGACCCGGCCCCGGAAGGCCTCGGAACGGCTGCGCTCGAAGATGGTCTGGATGACGCCCTGCCCGGGCCGATCGGCCGGGTGGGCCTTGCCAGCGAAGACGATCTGTACCGGGCGCGCCGTGTCACTCAGCAGGCGGGTGAGGCGGTCCATGTCGCTGAAGAGGAGGGCGGCACGCTTGTAGGTGGCCATGCGGCGGGCGAAGCCGATGGTCAGCACGGCCGGGTCCAGGGCCGATTCGATCTCCGCCAGGATCGTGGGCGCCTCGCCGTGCCGTGCCAGCTGGCGACGCAGGCGCAGCCGCGCGAACTCCTGGAGGCGCTGCTTCTGCTCCAGGTGCGCTCCCCAGAGGCGGCCGTCGGGCACCTCGTCGAGTCGTTCCCAGAAGCGGTCGGCCTCGTACTCGTCCTCGAGGTGGTCCAGGTCGCCGCCCATCTCCGCGAAGACGCCGCGCAGTGGCTCGCCGACCCAGGTCGGCGGGTGGACGCCATTGGTGACGCCCAGGATGGGCTTGTCGATGACGCCCGACCAGGTCTCGTTGGCGGTTCGGGCATGCAGCTGGCTGACGCCGTTGGAGCAGCACGTGTTGCGCAGCGAGAAGGCCGTCATGTCGAACTGGCCCACGTCACCGTCCACTGGTCGACCCCGCTCCAGGACCTCTTCGAGATCCATGCCGGCACCCGTCAGCGATGGCGCTGCGAGGCGGCGCACGAGGTCGGCGGAGAACCGCTCGTTGCCGGCCGGGACGGGCGTGTGGATGGTGAAGACGGCCGAGCGACGCACCTGCTCGAAGGCTGCCGCCTGGCTGGCGCCCGTGGCCATGAGCTCTCGGGCCTGCTCGACGAGCATGAAGGCCGAGTGCCCCTCGTTGAGGTGCCAGGCGGACGGGGCGATGCCCAGGGCGCGCAGGGCACGGACGCCCCCTACCCCCAGGACCAGCTCCTGGTGGAGCCGCATCTCGCGTCCGCGGACGTAGAGGATGTGGGTGATGGGCCGGTCCGCCTCGTCGTTCTCCGGGATGTCCGTGTCCAGGAGCAGCAGCGGCACGCGGCCGACCTCGGCCAGCCAGACGGCAGCGTGGACGACCCGGCCGGGCAGCTCGACGGGCACCAGCATCGGCTCGCCGACGCGATCCACGACCCGCCGAAACGGCAGTCGCTCCGCGTCAAGCTGCACGTAGTCGTGCTCCTGGTGGCCGTCCGCGTCGATGGTCTGGCGGAAGTAGCCGCGCCGGTAGAAGAGGCCCACGCCGATGAGCGGCAGGGCCATGTCCGAGGCCGCGCTGAGGTGATCGCCGGCCAGGATGCCCAGGCCGCCCGAGTAGATGGGCAACGACTCGTGGAGGCCGTACTCGGCACAGAAGTAGGCCACGGGGCCGGGCAGCTCTTCGCCGTGGTGCCGCGCGAACCAGTGCGTGCGTCCGTTGGCCATGTAGGCGTCGAACTGTTCGAGGATCGTGGTGTAGCGGGCCATGAAGTCGGTGTCGTCGAGGAGCTCGGACCAGGCCAGCGGTGCCTTCAGCACGCCCACCGTGCTGCGGTAGCCGACCCAGTGCTGCCGATCGATGCGGGCGAAGAGCCCCCGGACCTCCGGGTGCCAGGTCCAGTAGAGGTTGTAGGCGAGCCGAGCCAGGCCGGCCAGCCGGGGCGGCAGGCGCAGGTCGGGATAGGGAAGCGTGGGAATGGCAGGAAGTGACGACATGACTGCCGAATGCTACACACCATCACTCGGCCACGCCGCTCCGGGTCGCCACGACCCCAAGCGGCTTCCCAGGCGACGTACCATTCAGCACACGATGCGTATCGCCATGGTGGCCTCCGAGTGCGAGCCCTGGGCCAAGACCGGGGGTCTGGCTGACGTCGTCGACGCGCTGTCGCGAGCCCTGGGCTCACCGGCGCCAGCCGGACTTGGGCACCAGGTCGACGTCTACCTGCCCTGGTACCGCGGCCTCGTGCCACCCCCCGGCCTGCGCCCGCTCGAGTTGCGCGTGCCCGTCGGCAGCCCGGGGCGTGACGGGCCGCGCTACGAGGCGGTGACGCTCTGGAGCGCTGACGCGGATGGCTATCGCTTGCGCCTCGTGCAGCACGCCGCTTCCTACGACCGCGACGGCCTCTACATGGCTCAGGGCGCCGATCACCCCGACAACCCCGCGCGCTACCTGCTGCTGGGCCGGGCTGCGCTGGAGGCCATCCGTGCCGAGGCGCGGCCGGTCGACGTCATCCACGGCCACGACTGGCAGGCCGGACCGGTGCTGCTCTCGTTGCGCCACCGCTACGACGTCGACCCGCTGCTGGCGCGCTCGGCCACCGTGCTCACCTGCCACAACCTCGCCTACCACGGCTGGACCCCGCGGGACCAGGCCTGGCAGCTGGACCTGCCGGATCGCGTCGGCTCCCCGGAGGGCGTGGACCTCCTGCGTCAGGCCATCTACGCCGCGGACATCGTCAACACCGTGAGCCCCACGTACGCTCGAGAGTCCCTGACCCCTGCCGCAGGCGGCGGCCTGCACGAGGCGCTCCGCGACCGTGGCGATCGCTATCTCGGCATCATCAACGGCATCGACACGCAGCTCTGGGACCCGGCTACGGACCACGCCATCGCTGCCACCTACGACGCGGCCGACCTGTCCGGCAAGGCCCAGGTGAAGGCGGAGCTGGTCATCCGCCACGGGCTCGATGCCGACGGCCCGCTGGTGGGCGTCGTGGGGCGGCTGGACCCGCAGAAGGGCTTCGACCTCGTGGCCGCCGCGGCGCCGGCGCTCATCGAGATGGGCGCCCGACTCATCGTCCTGGGCACGGGCAACCGGGAGCTCGTGGCCGGGCTGGTGGCGCTCTCCCTGGCGCGACCTGACCGAGTGGTCGTCCTCGACCGTTTCGACGCTGACGAGGCGCGCCGCATCTATGCTGGCTCGGACCTCTTCCTGATGCCCTCTCGCTTCGAGCCGTGCGGTCAGGGCCAGCTCATCGCCATGCGGTACGGCACGCCGCCGGTGGTGCGCCGGGTCGGTGGCTTGGCGGATACCGTCATCGACGCTGACGAAGACCCGCGCGGCGGGACGGGCTTCGTCTTCGGGCCGGCGGAGCCCGACGCGCTCGTGGAGGCCCTTCGCCGGGCCATCGCTGCCTTCGCCGACGAGCCGCGCTTCCGGCGCATCCAGGCGCAGGGCATGGCCCGTGACGATTCCTGGTCCGCGCCGGCGCGCCAGTACGAGATGGCCTACCGGCGCGCTATGGCCGGCTGACCGGTCGGCCGCTGCGGGAGTAGCCACGCGCGGCCAACCACCCGGGGCCGGTGGCGGGCACCGGCCTCACCGCCGGGTGCTCAATCCAGGATGAGGATGGCGTCGATCGCGACCTGGCCGCTGGCACGCTGGATCTTGATGGCGTGCGGGCCGTCGGCCAGCCGGCGGCTGAACACGACGCGACGCTGCTGGTTGGTGGCACCAGCCAGGCTCACGACCTGCCAGGGTTCCGCATCGAGCCGTACGCGGATCGTGCCACGGGCTGGACCGACGGGCGCCACGATGGCCACGGTCTCACCGCGGAACTCGCTGATGAGGGCCTTGGGTGCCGCCCCGGGCACCAGCAGGGAACCGCGGAAGGCCGCCTGGGCCGGCTTTGTCAGCCAGCCCGTGCTGGCGAACCGCCAGCCCGACGAGGCGGAGTCCTGGACCGTCAGGCCGACCGCGAAGGGCTTGCTGAGGGAGCGGTTGCCAAGGCTGTCCGTGGCGCGCACGCGGAAGCGGTCCCGGCGGCCGGGCGTCATGGTGACCGTCGCGCTCCCGCTGCCTCCGGCCACGCTCTGCCACGGCCTGCTGCCGACCTGCCGCTGCAAGCTGACCGTCCGGGTGGCGCTCAGCCGGTCCGCGACGGTCCACTTGAAGATGGCCTCCGCGGCGCCGTTGGTGGCCATGCCGACGCCATCGTCGCGGACGCGTGGTGAGACGTCGCGGATCTTGGGCCCGGTGCGATCCACGACGAGTTCCAGTGGACGGTTCGCGACCAGGCCCTCAGCGCTCACGGCATCCACGCTGAGCTGTCGCCGGCCGTCACGGGCGGTGCCCTCGATGCGCAGGTCGAGGCGGGCGTCCAGGCCGTCAAGACCCGCCAGGCTGGCCCCGGGCTGGGCAAACGTAGCGCGGCCCACCTTCCGTGGCAGGCCTGCCACGCTGAGCTGCGTCAGGCCGCCGTAGCCGCCGCCGCGCTGCAGGTCCACGCGCGCCTGGCGCCGGGCGTCGCCCTCTCCGACCGGGAATTTGTCCGTCGAGAGCCAGACGCGCAACTCCGGGGGACCCACGAGGGCGGCCACGTCAAGCAGTCGGTGCGGGTCGTCTGGGTCGGCCACGCCAGACCAGACCGGGTCCGACGCGATCTCCCAATCCATGCGTCCCGCGGCCCGGATGAGGTCTCGCATCTGGCCGGGCAGCGTGCCCGGGTGGCCGGCCAGGTAGCGCGCCACCGCGCCCGTGACGTGCGGGGCGGCCATGGAGGTGCCTGTCATGCGCTTGGTGGCGTCGCCGCTGTCCGACCGACGCAACGACACGACGCAGGTGCCTGGCGCAAGCACGTCAACGTCCGCGCCGTAGTTGCTGTAGGGGGCGTAGGAATCGTCACCCTCGCCGGAGCAGCCATCCGCGGCCGCAGCCCAGCCGGCGCCGTCGTAGTCGGTGATGGCGCCCACGGTGATGACCTGGTCGTAGCCGGCCGGCACGACCGAGCTGGCGTCCGTGGCGCCGTTGCCGGCCGCCGCCACCACCGTGATGCCGGCCGCGTTGGCCGCACACACGGCCACGTGGATGGGGTCCGGGTCGCCGGGCAGGCATTCCTCCGTGTAGGAGAAGCGCGAGCCCTCGATGCTCATGTTGACGACTTCGATGGGCTGCGAGCCGGGCGGTGCCGCACCCGGGAGGCGCGTGGAGGTCACCCAGTCCAGGCCGCAGAGCACCGTGGACTCATCGCCCCAGCCGCCCTGATCGAAGACGCGCACGGCCCACAGGCGGGCGCCCGGAGCCACCCCCACGACACCCACGCCGTTGCCATCGCGGGCGCCGATGGTGCCGGCCACGTGGGTGCCGTGGCCGACCTCGTAGAGGTCCTGCCACTGCTCAGCCGGAAGCCCGTCCGCCGCGCAGTTCACGCCGCCGGCGACATTCAGCTCGTTGCCGCCCACCGGCCCGATGCCCGTGTCGATGATGGCGACGTCGACGTCGGCATCCGGGCTGGGGCTGCTGACCGGCGCCGCCTTCACGCGCTGTACACCGGGCGGCACGGTCTCCACGGCCAGCCGGAAGCGCCGCGCCGGCCGCACGCTGGCGACCTGCGCGTCACGAGCCAGCGATGCCGCCTCGCGGGCGGTCAGTCGGGCCGAGAAGCCGGAGATGGCCGTCGTGTAGCGATGGCGCGCCTTGACGTCGTGCTCGCGGACCAGGCGGTTCGTGACGGACCGGGTGAGCGCGACCCGCTGACGCATGCGCTCGCGCCCGGACCGGTTGCTGACCCGGATGGTCTCGCCGGCGTCCGCGGTGGCGAGCGTGACGATGTAGGTGCGGCCACGCTCCCCCGGGGCGGCGGCGACGGAGCCGGGCACCAGGAGGGAGAGGATGACCGCACAGAGCAGGAGGCTGATCCAGACTCGCGGGACCCGACCCAGGGACACGCTCTCTCCGACTACGCGCTTGAACGCCTAGGGTAGCCGACCGATGTGAAAACACCACATGCGGACGGTGAAGTCCGGGCAACATCGAGAAACGCGGTCGAGGGGCCAGCAGCGCGACTTCCGAGCATCGCCGCGCTGCATGACCCCTCGAACGTGTCCGCATGCTGCGGGCTGCGGCAGGTCGCAAGTACCACCCGTTGGTCCATCGGTGGTGGTCCGACTGGCGGGTGTGCTGCGCCAGCGCGGCCACGGGCCCTCGTGCCATCCGCCCCGCGTCTTGCCCGAACGGTGCATCCTTAGAGGCGCTGCAGGGTTCGGCGCCGGGGGGACCCCGCCCCGTCGCACGAGTCCGTGGCCGTCGCAGGAGGTATGCCGCTCATGGGTCTGCTGGAGGGCAAACGCGCCCTGGTCTTCGGCTTGGCCAACGACCACTCCATCGCCTGGGGCATCGCCCAGGCACTCCACCGGGAGGGGGCCACGGTCGGCTTCTCGTCCGTCGAGATGCTCATCGAGAAGCGGGTCCGGCCGCTGGCGGAGCAGCTGGGGGCCACCTTCGTGGAGCCCTGCGACGTCCAGAGCGACGCGGACATCGAGCGGGTCTTCGCCCGCTGGCGTGATGCCTACGGGGGCCTGGACATCCTCATCCATGCCGTCGCCTTCGCCAACAAGGACGAGCTGGGGGGCGAGTTCATCCGCACATCTCGCGAAGGCTTCCGGCTCGCCCACGACGTCTCCGCCTACTCGCTCGTGGCGCTGGCGCGCGAGGCACGGCCGCTCATGACGGACGGCGGCGCCATCCTCACGCTCTCCTACTACGGGGCTGAGAAGGCGGTCATCAACTACAACGTCATGGGCGTGGCCAAAGCCTCGCTGGAGGCCTGCGTGCGCTACCTGGCCGTGGACCTCGGCAAGGAGGGCATCCGCGTCAACGCCATCAGCGCCGGCCCGGTGCGCACGCTGGCCGCTTCCGGCGTCACCGGCTTCAAGAAGATGCACCGCCTCTTCAACGAGATCTCGCCGTTGCGCCGGCCGCTGTCCATCGATGACCTGGGCAACGCCGCGGTGTACCTCTGCAGCGACATGAGCCGCGGCACGACCGGCGAGATCCACTACGTGGACGGCGGCTACAACATCATCGGCGTGCCGGAGGTCGTGGACTGACCCGCACGGGGCGATAGAAGAACCCGGTGGCGAGGTCGGGAGGAGGGGTCCGACCTTGCCACCGGGCGATGATGCCGCGTCACCTGTGCCACCCCCGTCCGAGTGGGAGAGGGGCCGACTCGATCGGGGCCGTGCAGTGGAACGGTGCCGCTATGGAGGGTTCTGACCCGAATCTCGTCGCCGAGCCGGCTGCAACCCATCCCACGGTCGTACGCCCGCCCCGCGTACGGGCCTCCCATCGGAGATGCGGTCCGTTGCGCACGAGGGCGGTGCTTCGGCGCGCCGCACTCGACGGTATCCACGCTGATCGCCTGCGCCAGCGCACCACGACCCCGCCTACCAGCCGCGTGTGCCGGGGCCACCCTTGAAGGGACCGCTGACGTCGGAGGTGATCCAGCCACCGTAGAAGTCACCGGCCTGTGGCGCGACTCGCTCGCCGTCCACCCAGGCTTCATCGACGCGTCCGGCATAGAAGGACAGGTGGCCGCGGATGGCCTCATAGCCTGGCATGGGATCGAGGTAGGTCCAGGCGAGCTCGGCACCGGGCTCCGGGTCGCCAGCCCAGCGGTAGTAGACGGCCTGACCCTTGAACTCGCATACCGTCAGGCGGGGCGTCCGCACCAGGAGATCCATGCGGACCTCCTCGGCGGGGATGTACCAGGACGGCGGGTGGCTCGTTTCGAGGACGCGGACCGCCCGGCGCGAGTCGGCCAGCGTGGTGCCCCGGACCACGATGCGAACGTGGCGCGTCGAGGGTTCCACGCGAGGCGGTCGGGGGTAGTCCCACACGGACTCGATCCGGGTGCCCTCCAGCTTCGTGGTGTCGTACTGCATCGGCGCACGGTAGCGCGCCCTCGATACGGGAAGATGACGGCACCGCGGGGCACCCTGCCGCCACGGGACCCCGCCAGGGCCCCGACACCGCGGGCAGAGGGAGACGACCATGAGCAGGCCACTGAAGGTGGGCATCCAGCTGCCAGAGGTCGAGTACGAGCCGCGCTGGGCCGACCTGGCCACGATGGCCCGGCTGGCCGAAGATGTCGGTCTCGATTCGGTCTGGGTGGGTGACCACTACCTCTACCGCGACGCGGCCGGGTCGCGCGGGCCGTGGGAGGCGTGGACGCAGCTGGCGGCCCTGGCCGCGGTGACCTCGCGGGTCACGCTGGGACCGCTCGTGGCTGCCACCGCCTTCCACCAGCCGACCGTGCTGGCCAAGCTCGCCGCCACTGTGGACGAGATCAGCGGCGGTCGGCTCGTGCTGGGTCTGGGTGCCGGCTGGAACGACGTGGAGTTCGCCGCCTTCGGCTTCCCCCTCGAGCAACGGGTGGCCCGCTTCGAGGAGGCCTTCACCATCGTCCGGACGCTGCTGCGCGAGGGCCGCATCGACTTCGCCGGCCGCTTCTACCAGGCGCGCGACTGCGAGCTGCTGCCCCGCGGTCCGCGGCCCGGGGGCCCACCGCTGCTCATCGGCTCCAGCGGCCCGCGGATGCTGCGCATCACGATGCCTTGGGCGCAGGCCTGGAACGCCTGGTACCTGACGTACGGCAACTCGGCGGGGGGTATCGCGGCCCAGCGCGAGCTGGTCGATGCGGCCTGTCGGGAGGTGGGCCGCGATCCGGCTGAGGTGGAGCGCACCGTGGCCGTCTTCGTGCGCCTGCCCGGAGCCCTCGGCGCACGGGCCACTGACCCCGCGGCGCCGCCCCTCGAGGGTCCGCCAGAGCAGCTGGCGCATGCCCTGCGTGGTCTGGCCGCGGAGGGCATCGGGCACGTGCAGCTGGTCATCGACCCCGTCACTCCGGCCGGCGTGGCCGCCCTCGCCCCGCTTCTCGAGGCACTCGACGCGGGGTAGATCCGGCGTCAGGTCCCGAAGCGTGCCCGCAGTCGCGGCAGGACATGCTGCGCGTAGAGCGCCATGGCGCGCTCCTGGTCGTCGCCGGGGAAGTGGAAGACGAGGTGGTCGAACCCCCACTCCACGTACGGCCGGATCTGCTCGACGTGCTCCTCGGGGTCGTCCGAGACGAGCCAGCGCCGGTGCGCCACGTCCTCCACGGTCTTCGCCAGCCGCTCCATCTCGCGGGGATCCTCGACGCCGACCTTCTGCTCGCCGGTCAGGGCCAGGGCGGCCCAGATCCTGGTGTCCGCCATGGCCCGTGCGCGGTCGGTGTCGAAGCTGACCTTCATCTCGATCATGCGCTCGAAGCAGACGACCGGCCCGTCGCCGCCCTCAGCCGCTGCGTCACCCTCGGCACCTCTGCCACCCGCGGTCCCGTCGGGCCGCTCGCGCTTCCCGAGGCCCTCGGCCACGGCTGGCAGGAGCTGTTCCGTGTAGAGCTCAGTGGCCTTGCCGGAGGTGGCGACGAAGCCGTCTCCGATGCGCCCCGCAAGACGGGCGGCGGCCGGGCCCGAGCCAGCGATGTAGATGGGCACCGGCGTGTCAGGTCGATCGTAGAGCGTGGCGTCGTGGGTCTGGTAGTAGTCGCCCTGGAAGCTCACGAAGTCCTCGCGGAAGAGGCGCTGCATGAGCAGCACGGACTCCTTGAGCCGGTGGAAGCGTTCCTTCTGCTCCGGCCAGGCGGCCCCGACGACGGTCTCGTTGAGCGACTCGCCGGTGCCCACGCCAAGGATGATGCGACCGGGCGCCAGGCAGCCGAGGGTGGCGAACGCCTGCGCCACGACAGCAGGGTTGTAGCGCAGCGTCGGCGTCAGGACGCTGGTTCCGAGGGTGACGCGGCTGGTGGAGGTGGCGGCCGCGCCCAGCCAGGCCAGGGCATTGGGCGCGTGCCCGTCGGTGTGGCGCCAAGGCTGGAAGTGATCGCTGGTCCAGACCGATTCGAAGCCGTGGCGCTCCGCGGCGATGGCCAGGTCCAGGAGCTGCCGGGGGCCGAACTGCTCGGCCGAGGCCTTGTATCCGAGTCTCAGCATGGCCGAATCATGCGGCCGCCACCGGATTCCTGCCTACTCGGCCGATCCTGCCGTCCCCGGAGCATCGCCGACCTCGTGGTAGGGGTCGTGCAGCTTGAGCGGCTTGCTGTTGCGGGATGACCAGCGGATGTTGAGGGCCTCGACGAAGACCGAGAAGCCCATCGCGAAGTAGATGTAGCCCTTGTCGATGTGCTGTCCGAGGCCGTCGGCCACGAGCGTCACGCCGATGAGCAGGAGGAAGGCCAGGGCCAGCATCTTCAGCGTGGGATGCCGGTCGATGAGCCGGGTCACGTAGCCCGAGGCCGCGAGCATGACCAGGACGGCGATGACGACGGCCGCGATCATGACGATGACGTCGTTGGCCATGCCCACGGCCGTGATCACCGAGTCGAGGCTGAAGATGATGTCCAGCAGCATGATCTGGACGATGACGCCCCAGAACGAGCTGGCCCGCCCGGTGTCCCGGACGTGGTCGTCGCCCTCCATGCGGCCGTGGATCTCCCAGGTCGCCTTGGCGATGAGGAAGAGGCCGCCGACGATGAGGATGATGTCGCGGCCACTGAACTCGAAGCCGGCGATCTCGAAGAGCGGCTCCGTGAGGCTGACCACCCAGTTGATGCCCAGCAGCAGCAGGATGCGCATGCCCATCGCGGCCAGGATGCCGACGCGGCGTGCCTTGTCGCGCTGGTCGTCCGGCAGCTTGTTGGCGAGGATGGAGATGAAGATGATGTTGTCGATGCCGAGGACGATCTCGAGCGCCGTCAGCGTCAGCAGCGCGATCCAGACCTCGGGGTTCAGAAGCAGGTCCACAGCCAGAGACTAGCGGCTGCGCAAGAGGGTGTCGCGGCGGATGCCCGTGGGCGGGTGTCTGGCGCCGGGCGCCCACGCCAGCCCTCCACGCACCCCCGCTACCATGGACGGCCATGCACGACGCCGCGCCGCCCGCCGATCCGGAGCCCCTCATCGCGCTCATCGCGGGCAGCGTCATCGGCGGCGACGAGGCCGTGGCCGGGCCCTTCGGCATCCGCCGCGTCACCTACGCCGACTACACGGCCTCCGGACGCAACCTCACCTTCATCGAGGACTACATCCGCGAGCAGGTCATGCCCCTCTATGCCAACACCCACACCGAGTCGTCCGGCACGGGCCTGCAGACGTCGCGCTTCCGGGAGGACGCACGCGACATCATCCGGGCCGCCATGAGCGCCCCTCGCGGAGCGTACGCCGTCATCTTCTGCGGCTCGGGCTCCACGGCCGCCGTGGACAAGCTCATCGGCATCCTCAACCTGCGCCTCCCGGCCGACCTCGACCGCCGCTACGGCCTGCGTACCCACATCCCTCCGGCCGATCGCCCGGTCGTCTTCATCGGCCCCTTCGAGCATCACTCCAACGAGCTGCCCTGGCGCGAGTCGATCGCCGACGTCGTCACCATCCGCGAGGACCGCGACGGGCACGTCGACCTGGAGCACCTCGCCGCTGAGCTCGACCGCTCCGCCGACCGGCCGCTGCGCATCGGCTCCTTCTCGGCCGCCTCCAACGTGACCGGCATCCACTCGGACACGCGGGCCATCTCCGTGCTTCTCCACCAGCACGGGGCCCTGGCCTTCTGGGACTATGGGGCGGCAGCGCCCTATCTCGAGATGAACATGACCTCGCAACGCCCCGCACCGGACGGCGACACGGCCACGGCGGCGCTCGACTACAAGGACGCGGCCTTCGTCTCACCCCACAAGTTCATCGGCGGGCCGGGTACGCCCGGCCTGCTCGTCGTGCGCCGGGCCCTCCTCACCAACTCCGTGCCCACCGTCCCGGGCGGCGGCACGGTGGCCTACGTCAACCCCCTCGAGCACGTCTACCTCGACGACCCCGAGCACCGCGAGGAGGGTGGCACGCCGGCCATCATCGAATCGATCCGCGCCGGCCTCGTCTTCCAGCTCAAGCAGCAGGTCGGCGCGGAGACCATCCGTGCCCGCGAGGAGGCCTTCATCGAGCGCGCCCTGGCGGCCTGGACGGCCGTGCCTGGCCTGGAGATCCTGGGCGATCTGCGGGCGCGGCGGCTCTCCATCGTGAGCTTCGTCATCCGCCACGGCGACCGCTACCTGCACCACGATTACGTGGTGGCGCTGCTCAACGACCTCTTCGGCATCCAGTCACGTGGCGGCTGCTCCTGTGCCGGACCCTACGGCCACCGCCTCCTTGGCATCGACATCGAGACCTCGCATGAGTTCGAGCGCGAGATCACCCATGGCTGCGAGGGCATCAAGCCCGGCTGGGTGCGCGTCAACTTCAACTACTTCATCAGTGAGACGGTCTTTCGGTTCATCCTCGAGGCCGTGGAGCTGGTGGCCCGCCATGGCTGGCGGCTCCTGCCGCACTACCGCTTCGAGCCCGCCAGCGGCCGCTGGCGTCACGCCGGTGGCCAGGTGGAAGCGCCGCTGTCGCTGCACGACGTCCGCTACGTGGGGGGCGCCATGCGCTATGCCTCCCATCGTCACCAGGAGCCCGAGGTCCGGCTGGCCGACTACCTGGCCGAGGCCCGTGCGCTCCTGGCGCATCCCCCGTTGCCGCCGACCGTTCCGCAGGGCTCGGTCGACCTGGCCGTGGGGCCCGACTTCGAAGGCCTGCGCTGGTTCCTCATGCCGGACGAGGCGGCCGCCGAGCTGGCGGCAGAAGGCTCGGCCGATGGGGCCGCGATGCCTGGCGAGGCTGCCCCCGGACCGCCCGACTACCAAACCGGCCAGTAGACCTCGGTCTGCCACTTCGCGGCGTCGGGTTCCTGCTCCGGGTCGGTCAGGTAGACCTCCCACATGGAGCTTGAGGGGCGCCGTCCCTGGCTCACGATCCAGGCCTGCATGGTGCTGTAGGTCTGGTGCAGCGTGTCGTACGGGCCGACGTGCATGCCCACGGCAGCTTCGCCACCTCCGAGCTCACCCGCGTGGACCTCACCATCGCCCGCGAAGGGCGCCGTGACCGCCACGCCGACCTCGAAGTCGATGGCTTCCGAGCCGAACTCGAAGTAGCGCGAGAAGACGGGTCCCGCGGGCATCGCGCCAGCCTGCCCGATGGCCGCGAAGACCTTCCCGAAGGCCTCGCCCATGGTGGCGCTGATGGCCTCGGGCCGGCAGCGCAGGTGGATGACCGCCGTATCCTGGCGGGGAACCGAGCCGGATCTCGAAGGCCGACATGGTGCCCCTCCCTGCCCCGTGGATCAACTGACGGCGTCGGCTGTGACCTCGTGGACGGGCGAGCCGGTCCGCTCGAAGGCCGTGATGTTGGCGATGGTCAATTCGGCGATGTTCTGGAGTGCCTCGGCCGTGAAGAAGCCCTGGTGGGCCGTGATGAGCACGTTGGGGAACGTCAGCAGCCGGGCGAACGTGTCGTCCTGGATGATGTCCTGGCTGAGGTCCTCGAAGAAGCCGAGGGCGTCCTCCTCCTCGTAGACATCCAGCCCCAGGTACCCGATGCGACCGTCCTTGAGTGCCTCGATGGCCGCCTCGGTGTCGATGAGGCCGCCGCGGCTGGTGTTGACGATCATCACGCCCGGCTTGACGAGGGCCAGCATCTCCCGGTCGACCAGATGGTGCGTGGCGGCCGTCAGCGGTGCGTGGAGGGCGATGACGTCCGACTCCGCGAACAGCTCCGGCAGGTCCACGTAGGTGGCTCCCAGGGAGCGCATCTCGTCGTTGGGGAAGGGGTCGTACGCCAGGAGGCGGCAGCCGAAGCCGGCCATGATGCGCGCGAAGACCGTCCCGATGCGGCCGCTGCCCACGATCCCCACGCAGCGCCCGTGGAGGTCGAAGCCGAGCAGCCCGTCCAGCGCAAAATTGCCGTCGCGGACACGGTTGTAGGCGCGCGGGGTGCGCCGCACGAGGCTCAGGATGAGGGCCACCGCGTGCTCCGCGACGGCGTGGGGTGAGTAGGCGGGGACGCGGGCGATGCGGATGCCCACCTCGCTGGCCACGGCCAGGTCGACATTGTTGAAGCCGGCCGCTCGGAGGGCCACCAGGCGGGTGCCGCCCCTGGCCAGGTCGCGCAGCAGCTTCTCGTTCAGCTCGTCGTGCACGAAGGCGCAGACGGCCGGGAAGCCGGCCGCCAGCGGAGCGTGGTCGCAGCAGAGGCGCGCCTCGAAGAATTCCAGGTCGTGGCCGCTACCCTCCGCGGCGGCGGCGAGCGACGCCCGGTCGTAGGGCTTCGTGCTGAACACGGCCACGCGCATCTGCACAGCGTAGCGAACCGGACCGCGGTCGCCAACCGTGTGTACTCGTTCGGTACCTCCGTTACAGATCGGGCCTGATGGAAGCCAGGTACTCGGCGGGGGTCAGGTAGCCCAGGGCCTGGTGGGGACGGATCGTGTTGTACGTCGTCTCCCAGGCGAGCAAGGCAGGACGCAGGTCGGCCAGGGTGGCCTCGGCGTCGGTGATCTCGTAGAACTCCTCGGTGTGGGTGCGGTTGGCCCGCTCGACGCATCCGTTGAGCTTGGGAGAACGAGGCGGCAGGGTGAGCAGGGCGATGCCCCGCTCGGCGCAGGCCTGCTCGAACTCGGCCATGAACTCGGAGCCGTTGTCGACCGAGAGGGCCCGGACCCCGAAGGGCATGCGGGCCCCCAGGGCATCGAGGATCGCGACCGCCGAGCGGGCGCTGGCGCTCGTGCGCAGCTCGAGCACGTCCCAGCGGCTCACCACGTCGCGGGCGGTGAACTGCTTGAGCACGAGGCCCGGCAGGGGACGCACGTCGAGCGTGTCGACCTGGACGAGGTCGCCCGGGCGTGCGGCCACGAAGCCCGCGGGCTTGCGCACGGCGTGCGGTCGCCGCCAGGCCCGCTTCCGGGCGCTGATCCGGCGTCGGGCGGGCTCCCGCAGCTCGCCGCTGTGCCGGAGGCGCCCGAGGATCCGGCCCACCATCGAGACCGAGAGCACGAGGCCCTCCCGCTGCAGCAGGACCCGGAGCTTGTCCTTGCCCCAGCGCGGGTAGGCGAGGCGCACCCGGCGGACCGCGGCGAGGTCCCGGAGGGTCCAGCTCGGCCGGCGTCGTCGGACCGGGCGCGACGGTCGGTCCTCGAGCGTCTCGAGGCGGCGCGCATCGAAGCGTGCCAGCCAGCGGTAGACGGTCGGGCGCGAGTAGCCGAAGTGGCGGGCCGTGCGACTGATGTTGCCGCCATTGGCGCGGTGCCAGTCGAGCATCGCGAGTCGGGCGCGCGCCCGGGCCGAGAGGTCGGGGGCGGCCTCGCGGGCGATGCCCATCGCGGGCCGGCCGATCATGCGGTTCCGGGCGTTCGTGCCCTGGGGATGGGCGCGCTGGCGCCTAGACTTCACGTCGAGAGCCCTCCTGTCGCTGATGTCTTGACACCACCAGCGTAGGGGGCTCTCAGTCCCGCTTCAGGGCTTCCCGCTCACCCCTCGCATCCGGGCCCTGGGTGTAACGGACGTATCCGGACGAACTCACCGTGGTCGCGATCCGGGTCGAGCTATCCCTCCAGGCTCCGAGCAGCGAAACGGGCCGGGATCGCTCCCGGCCCGTTGGCGCGTGGGTGCGGCGCCGGCGCCTGCCCATGGGCGCCGGCGCCGCTGGGGGTCATTCGATCTCGTACTGGATGAAGACCGTGATGGAGAGTTCCACCTGGCCGGGCTGGACCGGCGTCTTGGCCATCTCTGCGCTGGCCGCGCCCATGGCCATGGTGTCGCCCTGGTAGTAGAGCGGCTGGGGCGGCTGCCCGGCCGACTCGGTGATGGTGATGACACCGACGATGTTGACCCCGGCGGCGGCGGCCAGCTGATCGGCCTTGGCCTTGGCGTCGGCGACGGCGGCGGCGCGCGCCTCCGCCTCGGCCGCGGTCGGATCCTCGACGCGGAAGGTGATGCCGTTGATGTTGGTGGCGCCGGCCGCGGTGGCGGCATCGACGACGTCGCCGACGGCGGTGATGTCACGGACCGTCACATTGACCAGGTTGCTGGCCTCCCAGCCCTCGATCGTGGGCGGGTTGTTGTCCCAGTCGTAGATGGGGTTGAGGCTGATCGACGAGGTCTGGATGTCCTGCTCCGCGATGCCGGCGTCGATGAGGGCCTTGATGACCGCGTCCATCGAGGTGGCAGCGGCGGCCGAGGCGGATTTGGCATCCTCACCCTGGGCCGTCACACCGAGGTTGATGTCCGCGACGTCCGGCTCGGCCTTGACGCGGCCGACGCCGTTGACGCTGATGGAGCGGACGTTGTCCTGGTCGTCCGACTGGGCCTGGGCTGCGCCGACAGCCGGCCCGGCGAGGGCGGCCGCCAAGAGCCCGACAGCCAGCCCGCCGGCGAGCCAGCGGAGTCCGGGGCGAGTCACGGAGATGGCAGTGGTCACGGTCGTGGTTCCTCCTTGTGCCCCCACGGGGTTGGATAGCCGCATGCCAGTCGCCGACGGTCACTTCGGTCGGCCGTCACAGGCTCGGCTCCCCCGTTTGACGTCGCGGGGGTCGGTTCGGTTCCCAGGCCGGTGGGGCCTGCCGGCCGGTGGGGGCTGCCGGCCCGCGGCCGGGGATGCCGGCCCGCGGTCGGGGATGCCGGCCCGCGGTCGGGGGATGCCCTCACCGGGCGAACCGACTATGGGCATATCCCAGTTCCCGGGGGGCATGGGCTCGGCCTGCGCCGCGGCCAGCGGCCTGCCCGTCTCCCGTGAACCCGCGCCAAGACCCAGCCAGGGCCATGGGGTCCCTGGGCCCGCGCCAAGACCCGCCATGGCCATGGGGCTGCTGGGCCCGCGCCAAGACCCGGTGCCTTCGGCGCTGTTGCTGCCTGCGGCACACCGGCCACCGTCAGGACTGCCACCCGAGCGAAGGCCTACGTCATCGCAGGTCAAGTCGCAGCGAAGTGAAGGCCAAGCCCCTGCTGCTTTACTCCGCGTCATGCCATACCAGGGGCCGGAGGGCGCCGGTCAGGAGGAGATGATGCGGCGCTTCGGGGTGGAGCTTCGGCGCTGCCGCCTCCAGGCAGGCCACAGCCAGGCGTCCATGGCACGACTCTCAGGTGTCGCCCAGTCCACGATCTCGCGGCTCGAGCGGGGCAAGGCACCACGAGCCGGGCTGCACATCGTCGTCCAGATGAGCGTGGTGCTCGGGCTGCGCCTGCCACTGGCGTTCTGCCCGCACGACCATCACTGCGCCTGGGAGCGCCTGGACGCCAACGGGGTCCCGGTCAGGTCGCCCCTCCCCATCGAGCGCGAGTGGTGGTTCGGGGGCGGCGACTGATCCATGCCCGCAGGGAACTCGGATATGCCCGTAGTCGATTGGGGGCCTGGGGGTGGTCCGCCGCCGCCCGCCTGGTCCGCCGCCATGCCACGAGGCTGGCGAAGGGTCGCCTCTACGCGAGGGTCGTGCGGCGAGCCAGCTTCTGGAACTGGGCCGGCACCCACCACTTCAGGAAGTACAACCGGCAGCCCAGGCAGTACCCGGTCGCGGCCAGCACGGCCTGCAGCGCAGCCACCGCCGCGGCCACCACCCAGCCGGCCGTCCCGAAGCCCACCAGGAAGAGGAGCGTGGCCACGCCCAGCCCCAGCGCACCCAGCGCCTGTGCGAAGCGAGGCGGGAACTCGTGCTCGAGCTCACGCGGGGGTGCGATGCGCAGGACCCGGCGCACGGAGGGCCAGGGACGTCCGAGCACCGAGTAGCGCGTCCCGAAGAGCGCACTCACACCGAGAGCCACGGCCAGCAGCGCGACCACGATGGCGAGGCCAGCCGCGAACCCGATGGCCAACAGCGCCACGCTCAGGGCCGCCCCGAAGCGCTGTCCGCGCGGGTCGATGAGTCGGCCCTCGTCGGCGGTCGGCTTCGGGCGACCGAGCACCGGCCGGTCGGGAACGGTATCAGCGATCGTGGCGGTCATGCGTGGGTCTCCTCGGGGGTCGAGTCGGGCCGTGCGCGGGCTGGGTTCGTGCGTCCGAGCGTAGCCCGGCCGCCTACTGCGTGTCCAATCGAAACATGCGACCCTAGTGATCGAAGAACACGTTCACCAATACGGAGGGTCGAGCGAGCCGATGGACGTTCCACGCCTGGAGGCCTTCCTGGAGGTCGCGCGCCTCGGTTCCATGCGGGCCGCCTCGCGATCGCTGCACCTCGGTCAGCCGGCGCTGTCGGCGCGCATCGCCACTCTCGAGGAGGAACTCGGGGCGCGCGTCTTCGAGCGCACCAAGCGTGGCGTGCGCATCACCTCTGCCGGTCGCGCCCTGCTGCCCCACGCCGAGCGCGTCCTCGAGTCGGTCGCGGCGGGTCGCACGGCCGTCAGCCAGGTCGAGCAGGGCGATGAGGGCGAGCTGATCATCGCGGCGGCCTCGGCCATCAACGCCTCGCTCGTGCCGGAGCTGGTGGCGCGCTTCCGTCGCTTCCATCCCGGCGTGCACCTCTATGTGCACACCGGCTCAGCGGAGCGGGTCGCCGAGCAGGTCGCCTTCGGCATGGCTCAGCTGGGCCTCGTGCGGGAGGACAACGACCCGCGTGACCCGCGCCTGCGGACCACCCCGCTCTACGCGGAGCAGTTGCTGCTGAATGCGCATCCCGACCACCCCTTCGTGGCGCAGGGGCCCATCCCACTGGCGCGCCTGGCGGACGCGACACTCATCCTCTTCGACCGTGCCTCGGGCGATGACGAGCTCGTCCGCACCATGCTGCGCGAGGCCATGGTGACCCCGTACAGCGTCATCGAGGTGGATAGCGTGGACACGGCCCGTCGCTTGGTCGCCAGGGGCCTCGGCGTCGCCTGGCTGCCCTCCACGGCCGCTGCGCCAGCGGTCGAGGCAGGCCGTCTCGCGACCGTGAGCCTGGCCGACGCATCCACCGCGGAGCGTCGAGTGGTGGCCGTCGAGCGGTCGGAGGCCACGTCCTGGATCCCGGTGCGGACGATGCGCCGGCTCCTCGCCGACGTACCGTCCTTCCTGCCCGGCGCGGTGGCGCTGGCGGCGCCCTCGACGGAGACACGCCGTCAGCCCTGACCATGATCCGGGCATCCGCGGCACACTGGGGTGGTGGTGAACCCGCGGTCGCGCCGGAGGCCCGAGGCGCTGTTCGGCGCGCACAGCCCCGTCGTCGGGACCGTGCTTGCGGTCGGTCTCGGTCTCGGGTTGGCTGCCGCGCTTCTCCTCGCGCTCGGCCTTGTGCCCGCCCCGGCCACCGCGCTCGCGAGCGCACCTCGCGCCCGACCCACCCCCGAACCCGTGCTCCAGGTCGTACCCCGTGCGACCGCCTCTGTCCCGCTCTTCGCCGGCCCGGCGACCCTCGAGGTGTCCGGTCGTGACGGCGCCTACGTGTGGGATGAGCTGCGATTCGGTGCTGACCAGGTCGTCCTCCGAGCCACGGTCAGCGGCGGCGAGCGACCCTGCGGCCTCTTCCTGGCGCTGGACGGCGACCCCTCGGACCCGGCGGCCGACCCGGCCGACCCGGCCGACGCGGACGACCCGGCCGACCCGGCCGATGCCGACAGCCTGCTGGCCAGCGAGGTCGTCACGACCGGCCCGCACGAGGTCGCGAGTCGCGAGACGACAGTGGTCGTGGACTATGCCACCGCATCGATGCGCCTCATCGCCACCTGCAACGCGTGGACCCTGCGTGTCGAGCCGGAGCCAGACCCCAACCTCACGTACCACGTGGTGGAGCGGTCCTATCCCGTGCGCGGCAGCACCATTCGCGAGTTGGCAGCGCAGGCGAACCAGGCCCAGGACGGCTGGGCCGCCTACACCGACTGGCGGACCACCTGGCGCTTCGGGTGGCTGGACTCCGGCGTCTCGTGCGACGTCACCGAGGGCGAGGCGGCGCTGCGGGTCCGCATCACGTACCCGGAGTGGCGCCCCCCGGCCGGTGCGACCCCAGGCGTCGTGCGCCGCTGGGATCGTTTCATGGACGACCTCACCATCCACGAGCTGGGCCACGTGACCATCGCGCTGCAGGGCGCCGACGCCATCGATGAGCTGTTCGATGGGGGCATGACTGCTGCGACCTGCGCGGAGGTCGAGCGGGCAGCCGACGCGGCGGCGACGCGCCTGCACGACCGGTTCGAACGGGTCAATCGTCGCTACGACGAGTCGACCGACCACGGCGTGGCGCAGGGGACGGGTCTTCCGTAGCCTCCCACGTCGTGTCCAGGGGCCGTCGGCAGGGGGTTGCCCTCGGAAGTCCAATCGACTAGGTTGTCGGATGAGGTGTCGCCATTCACTGAGTCGGTGCTTGACGCCGTCGTTCGTGATGGCGCCCGGGTGCCCGCGCTGTGGGTCATCGAGATGGCCAGCGTGCTGACGATGGCGGAACGCCACGGTCGCCTCGACGCCGCCCGGGTCGACCAGGTCGTGGCCACTCTCGCCGCGCTTCCGGTGACCCTGGACCACGGCGATGTCGGCTCGCAGACGCCGACCCTGGTGCGCCTCGCCCGAGCGCAGCGCCTGACCGCGTACGACGCTGCGTACCTGGAGCTGGCGATGCGGACCGGCTTGCCGTTGGCCACCCGTGCTGGGTCGCTTCTGACCGCGGCGGAGAGAGTCGGCGCCTCGCTGTTCGACGCCTGATGCCCGGGTCGGAGGGCCAGGCGTTCGTCGACCCGGCGCCCATCCTGGACGGTCTGAACGACGCGCAGCGCGAGGCCGTGATGACGGTCTCCGGGCCGCTGGCCATCGTGGCCGGGGCCGGCAGCGGCAAGACGCGCGTGGTCAGCCACCGGGCGGCCTACGCCGTGGCGAGCGGCGCGATCGACGAGCGGCAGATCCTGCTCGTGACGTTCACTGAGAAGGCGGCCTCGGAGATGGCCGAGCGGATCCGCGGCCTGGGCCTGGCGCGGGTCACGGCGCGCACGTTCCACTCCGCCGCGTTGGCCCAGCTGCGCTACTTCTGGCCGCTGCGACACGAGGGCAACCCGCTGCCAGAGGTGATGGCGGACAAGTGGCGCATCGTCGCGCCGCTGGCACGGGCCCTGCCGGGCGGCTACCGCTTCACGCCCAGCAAGGACCTCATGGACGAGATCGAGTGGGCCAAGAGCCGCCGGCTCACGCCCCAGACCTACGAGCGCGACGGCGGCGACCGCACGCCGCCGATCCCCATGAACCTCTTCGTTCGCCTCTTCCAAGACTACGAGCGCACCAAGAGCCGGCGCGGCTTCATCGACTTCGACGACATCCTGGGACTTGACGGCCGACCTCCTGGAGACGGACGAGGACGCGGCCTCGACCGTGCGATCGCGCTACTCCTGGTTCACGGTCGATGAGTACCAGGACACCACGCCGCTCCAGGCCCGCCTGCTCGAGCTGTGGCTGGGAGGGCGTCGGGACCTCTGCGTCGTGGGCGACGAGGACCAGACCATCTACACCTTCGCGGGGGCGTCACCGGAGCACTTGCGCGACTTCTCGACGCGCTACCCGGATGCCAGGGTCATCGACCTTCTGCAGAACTATCGGTCGAGCCCGCAGGTGCTTAGCCTGGCTAATCGCCTCCTGGCCTCGGGCGGCGCAGCCAAGCGGCTGGTGGCCACGCTGCCCGATGGGCCGGAGCCGACGATCGCGGTCCTGGCCGGCGGGGAGGCGGAGGTCGCCTTCATCGTGGAGCGCGTGCGCGATCTGCTGGCGGCTGGGGTCCCGGCTCGTGAGGTTGCGGTCCTCGTCCGCCTCAACGCGCAGGTCGAACCGTTCGAGGCGGCCTTCCGGCGTGCCGGGATCCCGTTCCAGGTGCGTGGCCAGCGCTTCTTCGAGCGCCGTGAAGTGCGCGAGGCCATCCGCTCGCTGGGGCGAGTGTCCGGGGAGCTGGACGGGGATGCTCTTGTCGCCGCCGCCCGCGCGGCCTGGCAGGAGACGCTCGGCTTCGACCCGGACGACGAGCCGGACGGGCGCGAGGCGAGGGAGCGGCACGCGGTCCTCTCGGCGCTGCTGGCGCTCGTGGCCGAGCTGGCCGGCGAGGACGGGTCGGAGGCCGTCGCTTCGCGCGATGCGGTCCTGGCTGGGATTGCGCAACGCGCAGAGGGCGAGGCGCAGGGAAACGCCGATGGCGTCGAGCTGCTCACGCTGCACCGAGCCAAGGGCCTCGAGTGGGATGCGGTGTTCATCCCGTCCCTGGAAGAGGGGCTGCTGCCGGTGGGCCAGGCCGCAGATGACGAGCAGGCGCTGGCGGAGGAGCGTCGGCTGCTCTATGTGGGCATCACGAGGGCGCGCCGTCACCTGGTGCTGTCGTGGGCCCGGCAGCGGCTCTCAGCGACGGGAAGGCCGCAGGCGCGCACGCGATCGCGGTTCCTCGCGGCGTTCGGCGGGTCTCGCGAGCGGGTCAGGGCCGATGCCCGGGGCAGAGTCCCCGCGCGAGGCCAGGCCGCCGGGCGGGTCGGAGGCGGGGCTGACGAGCCGCTCTTCGACACTGCGCTGCTCGACGCGCTCAAGGCGTGGCGTCGGCAGCGCTCGGCGGAGGACGGGGTGCCGGCCTACGTGGTGGCCACGGACGCTACGCTGGCGGCCGTCGCCGAGCGGCGACCACGCACCAAGGTGGAGTTGCTAGCCGTGCCGGGCATCGGTCCGGCCAAGGTGACGAAGTACGGCGACGAGATCCTGGCTACCGTCGAAGGGGTCAGGCCTCGAGGTGCGACCAGGAGGGGCCCGGACAGTCGCTGATCGCCACGGGTATCCGCCGCGCGAGTCGCGCAGCTTCACGGCGCCTTACTGGACGGTGGATCCCAGCGGTAGGACCAGTGCTTCGATTCGGCCGACGTGCTCGTAGGTCAGGTCGATCGCCGTCCCCGCGTCTGCCGGGACCTCGAGATGATCGGCGGCGGCCGTCGTCAGGAGGGCGTAGGCCGGCCAGCCCGTGATGGCGGTGACGTCGTTCTTGAGCAGGCGGTGGGCGGCCGTGACGTCCGGGCCGAGCAGCTCCGTGTTGCCAGCGATGGACTGGGCCACGTAGCTGCCGTGGTGGAGCACGAACTTCAGGTCCAGCTTGGCGCCGCTGCTGCAGGCGTCGCAGGTGCAGGTGAGGCCCGCTTCCGTGCGCTGCAGGTGGTCGCGGAAGCTGGCGTAGCAGGCCTGCAGACAGTCGACCACGGCCGGACCCCGGATCTCCAGCGTGGGGTCGTCCGCGTAGGCGAAGACGGCGTCCCCCTCCAGCTTGGCCAGCCTGAACGGCGGCACGAGCCTGCGCACGATCGACTCGAGCAAGGTGGTCATGAGGGGATAAGCGGCCGGAGTCTCGCCCATCTCAAGCTGCAGGGGGTGGGCTGCGCCGACGTCCTCCAGGAAGCGCGTGTAGCCGGAGATGTCAGCCAGCACGAAGGTGGCGCGCGTGCGGGTGAATGCCGCGGGGATGCCGCTTGGGGCTTCGGTCGGTTCGCTCACCGCGGGAGGGTAGCACGGGCATGTCGCAGGTCCGCCGAGTCGGTCAGGCGCGGGACGACATCAGCATGTTCAGTAGAGTCACTCAGCATGTCGAGTGATCATCAGTGCACTGGGCGGTCGAGGAGTTCATGGCCATGACGCAGGAGAGCCGGTGACCACGCGCGTCGTTCGGGAGCGGATCGACCCGCGCCTGACCGCGGCCCTCTTCTCCAACTACCGCACGCCTGTCGACGCCCTCCTGGAGCTGCTCGACAACGCCGTGGATTCGCGCATCCCCGGGCGGCCCCTGGAGGTGGACCTCGCCCTACGGCCGGGCACCATCAGCCTCACGATCGTGGGTGGGACGGGCATGGGCCCGCGCGAGCTGGAGCGCGAGTACCTGCGCTGGGGTGGCTCCAGCAAACGAGCCGGCGAGCGCATCGGGCGGTACGGGCAGGGCGGCAAGGCGGCCATCGGCCATCTCGGGGCGCGCTTCGCCATCACGGCTTCCCGCTCGGGTGAAGCGCAGGCCTGGGGCTTCGTGGATGAGGCCTATCGCGACCGCCGTCGGCTGCGCACCTATGAGCTGCGCGAGCATCCCAAGCCTGTCGCTGCCGACCTGGGCTACGTGCGTATCGAGATCGCCGACGTGGACCGCAAGCTGGAAGCGCGGCGCGTGGCGGCACGGGTGGGCGATGCCTACCGTCCGCTGCTGGCCTCCGGCGCGCTCATGCTGCGCGTCGACCGGGCGCCGGTCGTGCCGAGTGATTGGCCGGTCGAAGAACGCCATACGTTCACCCGGCATCGGCGAGGTCGTTATCCGCGCGTTGGACCCGCGCCTGCGCAGCGCCATGGTCGTCGAGGACGGTGTGCGGCGGGTGGTCATCAACTCGCGCTACCCGCTCTACGAGGTCCGCAAGGGTGACCTCCGGTACCAGCTGGAGACCGCCCTGCGCGAGGTCTGCGTGACGATCCCGGAGGCGACCGTGCCGGAGTTCGAGCGGCGCGTCAACGAGCTGATGGCTGTTTCGGTCGGCCTTCAGCGTCCGTCACGGGCATCGGCGACAGGAGGACGCGGCCGTTCGTCGCCAGACGGATGTAGCCGACCTGGCAGCAGGTCAACGTCTACGTGCCGGCCAGCGCCGTGTCCAGGAAGCCCATGACGCGGGCTTGCCACTCCTCCGGATGGCGTGCGAGCGACTCGATGTGCGGCGTGTCCGCCACCTCCCACACCTCCATCGAGGGGGCCGCCCTGCGGAAGTGCGGTGCCGCCAGGACCTCGTCGGGAGCATCGCCCACGATGAGGAGGACGGGCACATCGGCGTCGGCTGCCGTCGCGACCGCCTCGGTCAGTGGACTGGGTGCCTCGGCATCGGTCATCAGCCCCGCGAGCGCCCACATGATCTCGCCGTCCAGGCGCTGGATGATGCCGCTCAGGTCGGCCGGCAGGTAGACGAGGTCGGCGGGCACGCGGGCACTGGCGCCCTCGGCGACGACGGCCGCCAACCCGGTCCTGGAGGCCGCGGCGGTGAGCGCCACCTCGCCGCCCATCGAGAGCCCGAGTGCGGCGATGCGCTCCGAGTCGACCTCCGGCCGGGTGCCCAGCCAGGCGACCGCACCGGTCACGTCGGCGACCCCACGCCAGCCCCAGGCGTTGCCGAGGCCGCCGCTGTCCCCCGTGCCCCGCGAATCGAGCGCCAGGACGCCGTAGCCGTGGTCGGCCAGGACAGCGGCATGTGCGAGCGTCGAGCCCTTGCTGCCCCCGGAGCCCGGCAGCACGATGATCGCAGCACCGTTGGTGGAGGGCGTGTACCAGCCGACCATCGTCACCCCGTCGGGCGTGGTGAAGGAGACGCGCTCCGCTCCGGGCGGCATCACCGCGTCCACCGGCGTCGGCGGGGGATGGGTGCCGTAGACAGCGCCGGCCACCGGCAGGACCACGAACTGGAGCAGCAGGAAGGCGACTGGGATGGCCGCCAGTCGCCACCAGCCGGGCGTGGCCCGAATGAGCAGCCAGGCGCCCGAGCAGAGCAGAACGAGCCCGGCGACGAGCATCGCGAGCCCGGCGGCGGCCACGACGGACAGGCCCGTCGTAGCCAGCCAGACCGGTCCGATGGCCGCGCCGACGCAGACGCCGCAGAGGCCCCCCGCGAGGGCCGCCAGGCCGCGCCACACGACCCGGTCGCTGGCGGTCCAGGCCAGCAGCGCCAGCGTGACGAGGAGCGTGAGCACGATGCCCACGACCCGACCGATCGCCGAGACGTCCGAGATGGCGGCCGTGACGACGAGCCCCAGCCCCACGAAGATCTGTGCGGTGAAGAGCACGGTGTGCCGACGCCAGGGGCCCGCTGACGACCAAGGTCGCGATGCCGCTGATGAACCTTCCGGCACCGATCCGACCGCTTCGACCGTGTGTCTCATGAACCAAGCCTCATGGCGGCGATCATCCCTCGTCCACGCCTGTGGTCACAGGGCAGAACGGCCCGCAGTGGGAGGTGCCTGAGACCGGACGACAGGCCTGACGCATCGTCGGGACGCACGAGATCAGTCGTCAACTCGTGGGTCTGTGGCGATCGTTCGCCATCCGGTCGGACGGACCGCGCGACTACAACTCCTGGCGGCCGAAGGCCCACCAGGCCAGACCGACGGAGACGCCGATGATGGCCACGTTCACGACGACCGGGCCCAGCAGCGGGTCCGGGACGCTGCCCACGGCCAGCACGTCCGCGGCGCCCCACAGTCCCGTCGGCATGTGGGGTCCGACGACCGGGAGCGCGGAGAGGATGCCAGCCACCAGCAGGGACGCGATGCCGATGCCGCCGGCCACGATGGCCGACGGGGCCACGGTCGAGGCCAGGAATGTGATGGCTGCGAACACCGCCAGCGACAGCCACACCAGGAGCACCGTGCCAGCGAACCCGGCCACTGGCAGTGGCTCGAACAGGATCGCCGTGTAGACCCAGCAGAGCACGCCGGCCACTGTGGTGGCGAGGGCAAGGAGCGCCCCGATGGCGATGACCTTGGCGCCCAGGAAGGCGCCGCGCGTGACCGGCTTGGTGAGCAGGAAGGCGGCCGTGCCGTGATCCTTCTCACCAGCCACCGAGCCCATCGTCACGAGGATGGCGGCCAGCACGCCGAACTGCCCGAGGTTCTTCGTGAATTGCACGGCGGCGTCGCCGACGACCGGGTCGGGCACGATGCCCGTGAGCTGGTCACCGCCGACGGCGGAGATGATCTCCGCGATGTAGCGTGCGAAGACTGGCGAGATCATGCCCAGGATGGCGAAGAGGATGACGATGACGGGCAGGCGCAGGGTGCGCACCTGCTCGCGCAGCTCCTTGCCCACGAGCAGCCGGAGGCCATTCATGCCGCCTGCTCCGACTCGGCGCCGGGCGCTGGGACGTCTGCGCCGACGAGCTGCAGGAAGACGTCCTCGAGTGTCGGTCGGACGCGCTCGAAGCGGGCCAGCCGGACGCCCCCCGACACGACCATGGGCAGCGTCTCCGCCGCCGCCAGCTCGGCATCATGCACCGTCACCCGGATGATGCCGTGCTCGAGGCGCACATCCCGACTCCAGGAGGCGGCCCGAAGTCGGGCCATGAGCGCCTCCACGGCGACCTCCTGGCCCGGCTCCGGATCGAGCTCCAGGATGGGCCTCGCGTGGCGCGCCAGCAGCTCCTCCATGGGCGCTTCCGCGACCAGCCGCCCGCGGTCGAGGATGGCCACGCGGTCGCAGATGCGCTCCACGTCGTTGAGGATGTGCGTGCTCATGAGGATGGTTGCCGTGCCACGCAGGGAGCCGATGAGCTCCAGCACGTCGCGCCGGCCGGCAGGGTCGAGGGCGCTGACCGGCTCGTCGAGGAAGATGACGGAGGGTCGCGGCAGGATGGCCTGGCCGACGCCGAGGCGCTGGCGCATGCCGCCCGAGTAGCCCCCGATGCGCCGCTTCGCCGCGTCGGCCAGCCCGACGATCCCGAGGACCTCATCGACGCGAGCGCGCAACTCGTTGCCGGCCAGTCCATAGGCCCGACCAGCCAGTTCGAGCAGTTCGCGGCCGCTCATCCAGCCGTAGAAGCGGGGCTCCTGGCCCAGATATCCGAGGTGGCGCGCCAGCTCGAGGTTGCCGTCAGCGACCGGGATGCCGGCCACCATCGCAGTGCCGCTGGTCGGGTGCCCGAGACCAGTGAGCAGCCGCAGCGTCGTCGTCTTGCCGGCCCCGTTGGGCCCCAGGAAACCGAAGACCGACCCGCGCGGGACCGCCAGGTCCAGGCCATCGAGGGCCACGACCGGGCCGTAGTGCTTGGTCAGACCGTGGGCCTCGATCGCCGGGGCAGTGTTCGCTGGCGTGGGGTCAGCCGAGGCGACCGTGATGGTCATGCCTCCTCGCGGCCGAAGAGGAGGTAGACGATGGGACCGATGATGTTGATGAAGATGATGACGAGGGCCCAGACCACCTTGCTGTCACCCTTCACCCGGCGGTCCGGTCGCGTCAGGTCGTAGAGGCCCCAGATGAGCAGTCCCAGCTGGATGATGACGATGGGGATGATGAGCAGGAGCAGCGTCGAGTCGATGTTCAAGGGGGCCTCGGTGTGGGTGGGTCGGCGGACTCACTCTGTCACCGGCTCAGGCCTGCGCGCGCGTGGCTTCGGTCACCCTTTCGGCAGGCCCCTCGTCCTCAGGCCGTTCGCCCGTCGGACCCAGCCCTGGGCGTGCGCCTTCGCAGGATGGTCGTGGCCGCTCCGCGCGGGAGCGACCACGGGGCAGGGCGCCTCGTCAGCGAGCGGCGTCGACCAGAGTGGTCTCCCGGACCGGGTCAGTCTCGTCTCGCCGCAGCAGACGCCAGGGATTCGTGACGCCGGTGTCGTCCTTGTTCAGGGGCGCCTCGACGACCTCCGGTCCCTGCGTGCGTTCATCGGCTGCCTCTTTGGCGTCGGCGGCGCTCGCGATGACCTCAGGCCGCTCCTCGGCCTCATCGACCCCTTCCTCTGCGACGCTGTCCGACACGGTATCCACGACGGGGGAGTCGCCGGACGGGTCCGAAGCCTTCGCCTCGGCTGAGGAGGGGGTGGCCTGCATCGCTCCAAGGACGGTTGCGGCAGTCGTTGCCGGCGCCGTCGAGAGGTCCACGGTGCCCGACGCCAATGCCACGTGGGGCACCACGATGGCCTCCTGCTCACCGCGCCAGACCGCCAGCTCGATGACCACGAGCGGCAGATGTTCCGCGAGCGTCTGCAAGGTGCCCCGATAGCGCTCACCCAGGGTCTCGGTCACCAGCACGGCCGCGTGCGACTTGTCCGGGTGGCTTGCCCGGCCGCCCGCCCAGGCGTGCAGTGCGGCGAAGGCCTGCGCGGCTTCCAGTTCACCGAGTCGGACAGCCACGCTGAAGCAGCGCGCTTCGTCGCCGGCCAGGAAGGTGGCATCAGCGGTGTCCGCCGCGTCGGCCGTCTCGTCCACCAGGCGAAGCTCACCCAGGCCCAGGCGCACCGGGCTGTCGCGGAACCATCCCCGCAGCCAAGCCTGATCCTTGCCGATCCCGGTCAGGGTCGAGGCGGTGCCGGAGACGACGTTGGGGGCCATGATCTTGCTCCTCGTGCTGGCAGGCGCGTGTCCGACGAGGCTGCCGGCCACGAGGTCTCCAGTACAGCAGTGCGGTCAGGCGCGCACATGCCCCCGTTGGTAACCCCGGGTCCCGGTCGTCAGCGGTGTGGTCTGGCACGGTCCGCTGGGGTCTGGCGCGGTCCGGTGTGGTCTGTGCCCTGGCGGCCTGTGCCAGGCTAGCTGTCACGGCCGTGGTGCACCCTCAGGGCATCGTGGTCCGCGGGCGTTCCATCGCTGGCCCGGGCGTACCCGATCAGCTGGAGGTGTCGTCCGTGTTCGAGAGCGAGGAGACCGGCGGGCTGGACTGCCATCGGTGTGGGTCGCCCCTGCTGGGAGATCCGGATGACGAGCTTGACGGCGGGGTGGACGGTCTGCCCCTGTGCGGGGAGTGCGCTCGGAACCGGGACGAGGAAGCGGATCTCGCCATGATGGACATGCGCGATGGCGAGCTGGACGGCATCATCGACTGGTGAACGATATGTCGGGTCGCGGAGCAGCCGGACCGCGGTCGTCGCTGGCCGGTACGCCCGTCGAGGTCTACGCCGATGCTGACCAGCTGGGTGAGGCGCTGGCGCACGAGATCCTGGATGGCCTCGCTGCCACGCCACCCGGCCAGCGCTACCTGCTGGGCTGTCCCGGCGGCCGCAGCCTGCGCTCCACCTACGGGGCCCTGGCCCGGCTCGTGCCGGCCGACGCTGACGTCTCGCGCCTGGTCATCGTGATGATGGACGAGTACGTCATCGACGCTCCGACGGGGCCCCGTCGCATCGACTCGGGGGCCCACTGCAGCTGCGCCGGCTTCGCCGAGCGAGAGATCGTGGGCCCCATCAACGCCAGCCTGCCAGCCGGCCGCGGCATCCAGCCGGAGCACGTGTGGGGTCCGGATCCGGCCGATCCGCTCGCCTATGACCAGCGCATCGAGGAGGCCGGTGGCGTGGACCTGTTCCTGGCCGCCAGCGGCGCAGGGGACGGCCACGTGGCCTTCGTGGGGCCGGGAGGCAGCCTCGCCGGCCGCTCGTCCGTCCTGGACCTTGCGGAGCGGACACGCCAGGACAACATGGCCACGTTCCCGGACTTCGCCTCACTGGACGATGTCCCTCACCTGGGCGTGTCCGTCGGCCTGGGCACCATCATCGGTTTGTCGCGAGCGGTCGTGATGGTCCTTGTGGGCGAGGCCAAGCGTGCCAGCGCCGCCCGGATCCTGGCCGCGCCGGGATTCGATCCGTCCTGGCCGGCGACCTTCATCCACCACTGCCCGCAGCCGCGCATCCTGCTCGATGCTGAAGCGGCTGGCGAGGCTTGACGCGGAGGGCTAGCCTGACAGCATGATGGGCCTGGCTGCCACCGCGCGTCACCCAAGGGCCATCGCCGGCATCGCTGCGCTCGTGGCGTCGTTGGTGGTATCGGCACTGGCGCCGGCCAGTGCGCTGGCGGCCACCGACGCGCAGCTCAAGGCCACGCTGGAGCTCCCGGAAGGGGACATCGACTTCCCGCTGGAGGCCGGCACCCTCCACTTCTTCGACGAGGAAGGCGCCCCATTCCTGGTGCAGGTCATCGACGGCTGCGCCGTGAACGGACGCTACTGGATCTTCGGGGCCGGGCTGGGCGCTGCAGCCGTGCCCCTCACCGTCTTCGACGAGCGCTCCGGCCAGAGCCACCGCACCGTGCTGCCCGCCTACGAGCCCGGTGGTGCCATCGGGACGATCTTTGAGCCTGAGGCCCTGGCCATCTGTCGAGAGGGTCCTACGGGAGGCCTTTCGGAGGCCGGGGGTGTCGCGACCTATACCTCGGTGTCACCGCGCTGCGAGGATCGCACGGAGTCGATCGTGCTCCTCGCGGAAGGTCGCGAGGATGGCTACCGCGCCCTCATCCGCGATGGCGTGGATCGCGATCGCGTGATCAGCGACAAGCCGATCGCCATCGTCGACGACAGCCGCGAGTGGGATGAGCTGCACCTGCTCGCCGAGGGACGAACGCCCAGGCAGGTGGAGGGCATCCGCTTCAGCGGCCCGCAGGGCATGCTTCCCGATCAGGCCAACCTGGAGAAGGCACTGTCTGACATCACCAAGGCTCGCGTCCGCCGTGCCTTCGAGGCCGCCAAGGGCTGGACCGTCCCCCAGCCGCTCATGGACGACCTGGGCCTGGGAGGCGTGGACTGCATCTACCACGTCAGCCTCGAGTTCGACACGCCGGGCGCTGACGCCTACCTCGCGGAAGCGGGCTGGATCCAGGAGGGGGGAGCGCCCTTGGAGCCCCCCCAGCTGGTCCCCGAGCGCTTCACCGTCGATCTCGTCACGGCGGGCCAGACCAGCACCCGGCTGCCGCTGACCGGTCCCTTCCAGGGCGGGATCGGTGACGGACAGCTGTGGCAGTACGGATCGGACGCGGCCAAGGTCCAGATCGTCGACGGCTGTGACCTGAGTGGTTCCTATTGGACCGTCGCCGCGGCCATCACGGACGAGCCATTGGAACTGGTCATCACGGATGCTGAGACCGGGACCAGCGTGACGCAGCTTCTCTGGACCGACCGCGAGAACGTCTCGCGGCTCGCGGACACCGCCAGCCTGCCCATCTGTCCCTGACCGGGGGCTGGACCTGCGGCCAGCCTGGCGCATCGGCAGCCCCGGTGCTTGCTGGCTCGGTATGCTGTGCTCATGGCCAAGGCCAGGTGGTGGATGTGCGACGGCTGCAAGAGCCTGAACGACATGCCCGCCAACAAGTGCTACAAGTGCCGCACGCCAAGACCGCCCAGCCCGACCCTGCTGGACGACCAGTACGGGCAAGTGGGCGGCAAGCCCCGGGTGGCGGTCAGCGTGGAACTCTCCAGGGTCGCGGAGCTCGCCGCGCGCGACCCCGTGGAATCCCAGAAGGGCGCCGGTGTCTTCGAGGCCTTCACGGCACAGGATGACCAGCCCATCGAAAGTGCGCGCATGGCAGCGGGCCCTCCAACCGCACCGCAGCCCATGCGCGAGCCGGTGAAGCGCGGCATCTCCGAGCTTGGCGGACAGGACTGGCGCAGCGGCCTGCCACCGTTGCGAACGACGTGGCCAGCGTCGCCGCCTGACGCCGCGGTGCCGCCGCCCGGTGCGGTGCCGCCGCCCGGTGCGGTGCCGCCGCCCGGTGCGGGGCTGCCAGCGCCGCCGAGCTCGCCTGCGTCCCAGGCGCTGCACTCCCCGCCGCCTGCCGCCCGTTCACCGATGCCTGGGCCACCGATGCCGATGAGACCCGTGGTGCCTCCGCCGGGTGGGCCGGTCGTGCCGACGCCGGTCGGGCACATGCCGCCGCCAGGGCCTGCAGCACCGCCGCCACGGCCTGGGGCACCGCCGCCAGTGCCTGCAGCACCGCCGCCACGTCCTGGGCCAGGACCTCAGCTACCTGGGCCGGGCCCTTGGCCTCCACCGTCCGTGGCGCCGTTATCCGCTCCGATGCCGCCGCGAACCCCTCCGCCTCCGGGGACACCACCGCCCCCGCCCGCCGAGGCGCAACCGCAGTCCGCGGATCGACCGTCGAGTCCGCCGGACCCCGTGCCCAGCACGACGCCGGCCATCGATGCCCCGGGGGACCGACCACCCGGGTAGGTCCGGCCTTGGCCAGCCGATCGATCTCAGTCGAGACCGCTTGGCGAACGGCCCGCCTCGGGATCTTGGCCCTGGTCGAGGCCATCGCCTGCGCGAATCGCCCGACGCCGGTACTCTCGACCGGTCACCATGACCATCCCACGCGTCGTCGCGCTGGCCCAGGCGCTGGCGATGATCATGATCCTCGTGCCCGGGCCCCAGTCGAGCGGCCCTGTCCCCGCGCTGGCCGCAACCGGATCGGGTGTCGGTTGCGAGACGGGCGCCGACCGCTACCGAGGGCCGCGCACCCCCGGCGACCCGCCCTGGCCACCAGGTGCTGAGCCGACACCGATGCCGCTGCCGTCACTCGAGCCCTCCGCATCTCCACCGTCCGACAGTGCCGCTGCATCGCCGAAGCCTGCGGCCACTGACGCCGTCACGCTGTCGGCTGGCTCAGAGAGGTCCGCCGCGGGCACGCCGACCACCTTCCTCGCAGCTGCCGGCGTCCGGGTCGCCCAGGCCGACCCGTCCGCACAGCCGTTGGGCGACCCGTCCGCACAGCCGTCGGCCGACCCGGTGGTGCCAGACGTCGATGCGCTCGTCAGCGGCATCGACGTGAGCCACCACAACGGCGACGTGGACTTCGCACGGATCCGTGAGGCGGGCTACGCCTTCGTCTTCCTGAAGACCACCCAGGACAACGACTTCATCGACCCCATGTTCGTGACCAACATGGCCCGCGCACGGGCCGCCGGGCTGGCCGCGGGTGGATACCACTTCTTCGACTACACGCTGGACGGCGACGTCCAGGCGGACCATTTCCTCGATCGGCTGGAGGTTGCCGGCGGGCTGGACGACGCACTTCCACCGGTCGTGGACGTGGAGTGCTGGTCGCCCATCGGCCTGTCGATCCACGCCGTCTCGACGGCACGTCTGCGTGACTTCGTGGAGCGGGTCTACGAGCGGACCGGCCGGATGCCCATCGTCTACACCTCCGTGCACATGTGGAAAGAGGTCGTCGGCAACGCGGAGGGCTTCGAGGACCTGCCGCTCTGGGCCGCCTGCTGGGACTGCGAGGCGCCGCCCTCCATCGCGCCCGGCTGGCAGGGCTGGACCTTCTGGCAGACCGGCATCGACCGCATCCCCGGCATCGGGTCGCTCGACGGCAACCTCTTCAGCGGGACCCTCGATGAGCTCGAAGCGCTCCGATCCAGGCCGCTGGCCATCGAAGGTGGCGCGGTGGCCACCGCCAGCCGGCAGGTCCAGGTCGACCTTGGCGGGCGCTCCGGCACCCACATGCGCACCTCGCCGGATGGCCGGACATGGTCACGTTGGTCGCCCATCCGCGGAACGGCGCGCGCGGAGCTCGGCTCGGGCGAGGGCAGCCACACCCTGCACGTCCAACTGCGCGACGGGGCCGGCCTCAAGTCACCGGTCTTCAGCGATAGCATCGCCCTTGACACCAGCGGGCCGCAGGTCTCCGCGCCGACCGTCCGACTGCGCCTCGGGCCGCTCGGGACAGGGGCGGCCGAGGTCTCGACCAGCCCTGGCACGGCCGCCACCAGCCCCGGTCCTGGCACGGCCATCCCCATCGAGGTCGGCTGGGAGGCCAGCGACGCGGTCGCGGGACTCGCCGACGCGGCGCTCTCGATCGAGTGCGACGGTCATGCGGCCGCGCTCAGCGATGCGCCCGGCTCGGCCGAGCCGGCCCAGGTCGCGACGTGGGCCGCGCCCGGAGCGGTCAGTCCGGACGCCACCTGTCAGATCACCGTCATCGCTCGTGACGGCGCCGGCAACGCCACGCAGACGACGGCCGACACGATCGTGGCCACGCTCGTGCCGGTCTCCAGCGAGGGGAGCCTGAGCGCCAGCGTGGAGGGCCGGCAGGTCGGCATCATCGCCCGCCGCAGCCCCGACCTTGGCCGCGCCGCCGTGCTCGTGGATGGCGATGCGGTCGGCCTGGTGGACCTCTATGCACCCGTGGCTGGCGGACCCGAGCTCGTGCACGTCGTGGACCTGGGATCCGATGCGCCGGCCAGCATCACGCTCGAGGCGACCGGCACGAGCCACCCCGACAGTGCCGGGACCGCCATCGCCATCGACGGCTTCGTCACGCTGGCCGCGGGCTGAACCGCCGGTCCCGACGCCCGATCGGCGTCCGTGGCCCGCGGTCCCGCGCCCGATCGACGTCCGGGTCGAGGGAGCTAGCGCTTCTTCCCGCTGCCTAGCCGGCGGCGATCCCCCTTGAGCCAGTGTGGCTTCGACTGGCGAGCCCACGACGGGCCCCTCTGGCGTCGGAAGATGATCCACATGCCGATGATGCCGGCCAGGGCGACGCCGAAGAAGACGATGCCGGCCACGCGCAATCCGCCCACCGACGATGCACCGTTGATGGTGTCGATGACCGTGGCCGCCTTTTCCAGGGCAACGTCGACCTCGCCGGCTACGGCGGCGTCGATGGCGGCATCCACGTCCGGCTGGACGTCCGTCCCCAGCATGCCCAGCTCCGTGAGCAGGTCCCGGGGTGCCCGGGCCTTCTCCACCGCCAGCTGCACCTGGTCCGCGGCGCTGTTCCAGCCCACGGCCAGGTCTGCCCCCGCCTGGAGGTCAGCCAGGCTGGCGGCGCTCTCGAACTGCGCCTTCACCCGGGCCAGCGCGTCGATACCCGGGAGCTTCTTGTCCGCCTCAGCGGCGTTCTCGATCCAGAGCTGCGCGGCAGAGGCGACCTCCGCCGCCGCCGCGAAATCGCGGTCGTCGATCGGGGTGGTGATCACGGCAGGGATCTGCCAGTCAGGGACGAGGGTCTTGAGTGACGCGAGCGCCCCGCCCACGGTCTCCGCCTGGGACAGCAGGACTTCGGCGTCGGCTCGCAGCTCGGCCATCTGCTCGGCGCTCGTGACGGCCTCGAACCGGGGGCGGATATCCTCGCTCAGGGTGGCCTCGGGGAGGGCCCCGTCCGCGGCGCGGGCTGCCGAGACCACCGCTCGGGCGTCCTCGACGATGGCGGTGGCCGACTCGATCTGGCCGCTGCCGACGGGTGTCGTGACCACGGCCGGGATCTGCCAGTCGCCCGCTTCGCTCATCAGCACGCCCAGGGCGGCGCCGACCTTCTCCGCGGCGGCCCGGTCGGCGGCGGCCGCGGTGGCCAGCTCGGTGAGAGCCTCGGCGTCAGCCGCGTTCTCATAGCGAACCCGGTAGGCGTCCAGGAGGCCGGCCGTGGGCAGGGCCGCGTCAGCCGCGGAGACATCGGTCACGATCTGCAGCGCCGGTGTCACGGCCGTCAGGATCTCGTCGAAGCGCTGACCGGTGATGGCGTTGCGCACGGCACCCGGCAGACCCCAGCCCTCGGGTGAGGCGGCCTGCAGGCGGCTGAGCGGCTCGAAGACCTCGTTGGCCGACTTCAGCAGCAGCTGCGTCTCGGCCAGGACGTCGTCGAGGTCCTTCGCATTGCGGGCGCTCTCGAAGCCCGGCTGCACGAAGGGGATGAGGCCGGCGTCCGGCAGGAGCTCATCGGCCGCCTTCAGAGCGTCGAGGACCTCGTAGGCCTTGTCGAGGTCGCTCATGGCGTCGTCGAAGAGCCAGTTGTCCATGGCCTCCCGGACCGATAGCGGGGCACCGAGCGGTGCGGCATCGATCAGGAACTGGTGGTAGCGGGCGCGGGCCTCGGAGCGCTTCTCCAGCTCCGCCGGGTCGGTGGGGATGCTGTAGTCCGCGAGCAGGTTCTGGGCGAAGTCGAGGTCGTCCAAGTTGGCGGCGAAGGCCGGGTCGGCCTGCCCCGCCGGCACGAGCCCGCGCTCATCCACCGCGTCCAGCCACTCGCGGAAGTCCACGCGCGTGCTGGACGCGGCGGTGGGCTCATCGCGGCCGACGTACTTCGTCTCGCCGTCCAGGAGCGAGCCGACGACCGTCCGCCACTGCTCTTCGCTCATGCGCTCGGTCATGGCGCTGACGATGCCGCAGGCGGCCGCCTGCTGGTCGGCCATGATCGTGTCGATCGTCTCGGCGTCGGCGGTGGGGCGCAGCACCTGCCAGTCGGACAGGTCGAGCGCGGAGGGACCGCTCGCCGCCGCGGGACAGGTCGTCCCGGCCATGGTCGTGGCCGTCCACTCGGCCATGCCCTCGCGAAGCCAGAGTTCCGTGAAGTTGTCCGTCCCGAACCAGGCGTGTGCCAGCTCGTGCTCTGCGCCGTCGATGCCGGCCGACTCGTCCAGCTGCACGACGCCGGGTGTGTCGTGAGCGCTGGCGTAGCCACCCAGCGACCGCGGCGGCGCCTGACGGACGATGACGGGACCCTCGCCCGGGATGTCGCGACCGAGGAAGGCGTGGATGGCGTCCAGCGTGGGCTCGGCGTTCGCCTCCGCCGCGTCCAGCCAGTTGTCCGCTTCCGGCCAGGCCTGCAGCACGATCTCGCGCTCGGCAGGTCCGACGAACGTGGAGGTCGCGAGGTTCGCGTCCACCGTGCCCTCCACGCAGGTGAAGTGCTCGGCGGGCTCCACCGAACGGGCGGACTTGAGGCCCTTGGGCGTGGGCTCCATGACGGTCCCGGACTGGGTCAGCTTGAAGCGGTCCTTGCCCGCGATCTCCACGCGCACGAGGCCCACGTCGGTGTCCTGGCCCACCATGCAGAAGTAGAGGTAGCCCTCACCGACGCGGGCCGGAGTCTGGCTGGCACGGCTCTCGTTCTGGTCGATGGCCGCGTCGAGGGTGTAGGCGACCTGCAGGTTGACGCTGCCACCATCGCCGTCGATGACCGGCGTGGAGACGTCCACGGCCCGCCACAGTCCCGGCAGGTCCCGCGAGTCACCCACGGCGAAGCCCTTCGAGACCCGCGGCACGACCAGCTCCTCCATGACGAGCGGCCCCCAGGTGCCCAGGTTGTAGGCCTGCGGCGCGTTGTTGGTGAGCTTGACCACGACGATGACGTCGATGCTGCCCTTGGCGGGATCGACCTTGTAGATGGCCGTGGATTGCTCGACCAGTCGCTCGGCCTCGGCCGCCATGGGCAGTGTCGAGCCAAGGGTCGCGCCGATGGCGAGCAGGACGGCGACGAGGGCGCGGCAGGCCCCGGACGACATGGGACGTTCCTCGTGTGCAGGCGATGGTGCGGTCAGGTGTGGTGCGGACCCTACCCAAAGATGGCGAACCCGGCAAGCGGACCATCGGCCAGAGCGTGGCAGGACCGCTCACCCATACTCGGTCGGTGACCATCCCTCGCCTGCGCGCCGTCTTCGCCATCCAGGGCATCGCCTTGGGGCTGCTCATGCCCTTCCTCGTGCCGCTGCTCGATGAGCGCGGGCTGGATGCCGCGGCGATCGGCGTGGTTCTTGGTGTGGCTGGGATCGCCTCGTTGGTGGCCTATCCGGCCTGGGGTGCCATCGCGGACGGACGGCTCGGTCGGCGTCGCACCGTCGCCCTCACCAGCGCCACGGCTGCGGCCGGCGGCCTGCTCATCCTGCTGGGCGGCAACGATCCGATGCTGCTCACCGTGGCGCTCTCGGTGGCCATCCTCGGGGCGCTGCCCTGGGGCCCGCTCGTGGACGCCCTCGCGCTTCGCGAGCTGGCAGAGCCTTCCACCGGATACGGACGCGTGCGTGCCTGGGCCTCACTGGGGTGGGCGGCCTCGGCCATCATCGGCGGCGCCGCCTGGCAGATCACGGGTCCGGTGCCGGTCTTCCTGGCCTTCTCGGTCGCGTCCGTGGGCCTGGCCGTGCTGGTGCTGATGCCTCGGTCGGGTGGCCGGGTGCGCGCGGTGCCCCAGACGGAGCCGCAGGGACCGCTGGCCGGCAGCCGCGAGCCTGCGGTGCCCCGCCCGGAGCCGCAGGGATCGCCGGTCGATGCCGCGACGCCGGCCATCGCAGCGACACCGGCCGGAGCGACACCCGCCGGAGCCGCGACATCGGCCGCCCGGACGACGGGTAGGCTGCCCTCCCAGCTCCTGGCTGCAGCGTCGCCCGTGCTCGCGGCCTTCCTCGTCGGCCTGTTCGTGACCTCCATCGGCGAACATGCCTCCTGGCGCTTCGTGAGCCTGCGCATCCTCGACCAGGGGGGCGGGGTCATGCTCGTGGGGCTCGCTGCGGCGCTGCCGGCCCTCGTCGAGATCCCCGTGTTCGGCAGTTCCCGGCGGCTGCTGGGGCGCCTCGGGCTGCGCATGATGTACGTCTGGGGTGCGCTCATCGCGGCGCTCCTCGCCCTGCTCGTGGCGCTGGCCCCGGAGCCCTGGGTGGTGACCACGCTCCGGACCATCGACGGCACCTCGTACGCGTTGCGCTACATGGCCATGGTCGTCATCATCGGTGCCCTTCTGCCGGGTCACCTGCACGCCATCGGTCAATCGCTGACGTGGCTGGTCTACGCTGGCGTGGCGCCCATCGTGGCCGATGTCGCCGGCGGCCTGGTCTACGAACGGCTGGGCGCAGCCGCACTCTTCGTGGCCGCGATGCTCACGATGCTCACGGGCGGTCTCCTGGTGTGGCTGGCGCTGCGCGGTCCGCGCTTCGGGCCTGGCGCTTCAGGCTCGGCGGTGGAGCGGGAGGTGCAGGCCCTGGTGCTGCCGCCGCCGGTATAGGGCTGGGCTTCCGCGTCTGCGCGCCGCCCGGCGGCGACACGCACCGCCGTGCCCGTAGGATCATGCCGCCGGCGACTGGACTGAACAGGCAGCCAGCTGCTGCCTGTTCCCTTCATGCGCCGAGTGCATGGTTCGGCGCGCCGTCGGCCGAAGCAGTCTTGGGTGACTGGGATGACGCCCGTGGCCGACCCAGCGGGCCTCCGGGCGGGCCCGCGCTGCCACCGCGCTGACCGTTCAGTCACCAGCGACATGATCCGCCGGAGCCGCCCGGGTCTGCCCGCGAGCTGCCCGGATCTGGCCGCGGATGTGGCCGCGGATGTGGCCGCGGATGTGGCCGCGGATCTGCCTACCGCTCCATGCCGCCGAGTCGCCCGGCATGGATCAGGCCGCGTGGTCCACGATCCAGTCACCACCGCGCATGACGCGCCGTACCTCCAGGTCAGCGTCCAGCTCGACGAGGTCGGCGCGACAGCCGGCCGCCAGGCGACCCCGGTCGGCCAGGCCCAGCATGTCCGCGGGGTTGGTGCTGGCGGCCCGCACGGCGTCGGCCAGCGGGATGCCCGCGCGCACGACGTTGGCGAGCTCCGCGTCCAGCGCCGTGACCGAGCCGGCCAGGTTGCCGCCCTCCACCAGCGTCACCCGCCCGCCATCCAGGACGACCTCCAGCTCGCCAAGCCAGCCGCGCGTCATGCCCGAGCCGGCGAGGGCGATGGCGTCGCTGACGAGGAGCACCCGGTCGGCCGGCTTGAGGCGCCAGATGAGCGGCCAGAGCTCTGGGTCCACGTGCAGCCCGTCGGCGATGAGCTCCACCCAGGCCTTGTCGTCGAGCAGGGCTGCCAGCGCCAGCCCGGGGTCCCGGTGCACGACGCCGCCCATGGCGTTGAAGAGGTGCGTGGTGGAGACGGCCCCCGCGGCGTACGCGGCCCGCGCCTCTGCCACGGAGGCTGCCGAATGGCCGAGGCAGACCCGCACCCCGCGCGCCGCGAGCCGGGCGATGAGCTCCGGCGCCCCGCGCAGCTCCGGGGCGATGGTGATGACGCGCAGGCCCTCGGTGAACGTCGCCAGGCGGTCCTCGTCGAGGTCGGCCGGATGGCGCAGCAGCGCCGCCGGGTGGGCGCCCTTGCGGCTCTCGGCCAGGAAGGGCCCTTCCATGTTGAAGCCGAGCGGCTCGGCCCCATCGGCCGGCGCACCCGGCATCCAGCCGCGCACGGTGTCCGCGAACGTGGTGAGCAATTCGAAGGAGGCCGTGACGGAAGTGGGCAGGAACGAGGTCACGCCGCGGCGCGCCAGGGCGCGTGCCATGCCGTCCAGGCCGTCCGGCCCGCCCATGGCGTCGTGTCCGCCCCATCCGTGGACGTGCACGTCGATGAACCCGGGCACGATGGTGACGTCGGGCGAGGCGCCCGAAGCGCTCGGATCCTCCTCGACGGCTGCGATGCGACCATCCTCGACGATGAGGTGACCCCGTCGCACCCCGTCGACCAGGACGAGGTGCCCGGAGACGATCGTGCGGCCGCTACTCACCATAGATGCCGGCCTCGTTCAGCGCTTCCCACATGGCCAGGATGTTCTCGACCGGCACGTGCGCCTGCATGTTGTGGATGCTGGCGAAGACGAAGCCGCCGCCCGGCTTCAGGTCGCCGATGCGCCGGCGCGCCTCCGCGCGGACCTCGTCCGGCGTGCCCCGGGCCAGCGTGCCCTGGGGATCGACGGACCCGCCCCAGAAGGTGATGTCCTTGCCGAACTCCATCTTGAGCGTGGCGGTGTCCATGTTCGCGGCGGAGACCTGCACGGGATTCAGACAATCCACGCCGATCTCGATGAGGTCCGGGATGAGATCCCGGATGGCGCCGCAGGAGTGCAGGAAGAAGCGTGCCCGGGAGCGACTCTTGATGTAGCGGATGAGCTCGGCGTGCAAGGGCTTGACGATCTCCCGGTAGGTTCGCGGTGAGAACAGCGGCGCGTGCTGGGCGCCCAGGTCGTCGGCCTCCGCTGCGATGTCGATGAGGTCGCCGATCTCATCGAGGACCTTCTCCCAGTAGGCCAGCTTGAGCTCGGTGACCTTGCTCCATGATCTGGCGCGCAAGCGCCGGGTCGGCCGCGAGGTCCATGTAGCCGTCCTCATAGCCTCGCAGCCGGAAGTGCATCTCCGTCACGCCAGCGCAGAGCGAGCCCACGAAGACGGCACGCCGCTCCACCTCGCGGATGTGGCGGGCGCGATCGGCCATGCCCCGGAAGCGCCCGGGGTCCTGTGGGTCCGGCCACGCGAAGGCCGTCACGTCGGCGGGGCCGATGACGCCCTCCAGCGGGGCCGTGCTCGACTCGTAGTAGAGACCGCCGACGGGTCGTGCGCGCACCACGCCCCATTCATCCACGAAGCGCTCGTACTCTCCGTCGGAGACGACCTCACGCCGGTACCCGGAGGGCGAGCCGCTCGGGACCAGCGCCACGTCCGCACCGAAGCGGTCGAGCAGATCGTCGTGGACGTGGGCCAGGCCCTGGGTCGTGTCCACGATCGTGATCTCTGCCTCGGGCAGACCCATGGCCGGTCGCAGGCGGGCATACGCTTCTGCATGGATGCTGCTGTAGCGTGTCCCTGCCAGGTCGCGTGGCACGCGGTCGGCTTCCTTGTGGTCGAGTGCGGTGAGGACTCGTTCGCGTGGTTCCATGTGTCTCCCAGTCGGTGGCGGGCCGGCGGCTCAGGCTCGCGGGGCAACGGTGATGGCACCGCTGTCCTCCACCGAGAAGCCGACATTCAGTCCGTAGCGTGACGCGGCATAGCGTGACTCTGTGCGTTCCAGCGGCCGCCCCCGCTGGTCGAGGATGAGTCGCCGTTCGACGAGCATCGGCTCGCCTGGCTTGACCCCGAGCAGGCGGGCATCCTCGCGGACGGCCGCCTCGGCGCCGATGGAGGCCTTCCCGCGCGAGGGCAGGATGCCGGCGCTGATGAGCGCCTCGTGGAGTGAGCCCGTCTCGAGGTCGGCCTGCAAGACCACGCCGCTGCAGCGCGGGGCCAGCACGGCGGTCTCCAGGGCCACCGGCACACCGTCGGCGAGGCGCACCCGACAGAGTTCTGCGACCTCCTCGCCGCGCCCGATGCGCAGCTCGGCGCGCTCCGGCTCCGTGGGGGGGCGAAGCAGGCGGCGGACGATGCGGGAGGTGGGTACGCGCCCCTGTCGGCGCATCTCGTGCGAGAACGTCATCAGGAAGTTGGCCCGGCGGTGGGTGGGCGGCTCGGCCACGAACGTGCCTCGGCCGGGATCGCGCCGTACGAGCCCCTCTTCCGCCAGCTGTGCCATGGCGTGTCGCGCGGTCATGCGACTGACGCCGAACTCCGTGCACAGGTCGGCGTCGGATGGCAGTCGCTGTCCCGGCCGCAGGCTGGCGATGCGCTCGCGCAGCGCGGTCTCGATCTCGCGGTACCGTGGCGCGGACACGGGCTCGGTCATGCGCCTGATGCGGGACCGCCCCCCGCAGGGCCACCCTGGCCGCCAGCGCCGGCCGTGCGCTCCGCACCGTGCACGGCCGCGCCGATCGCGCCCGCCCAGGTGCCCAGCTCCGCCTGTACCACGTCGATGCGCTCCACCGGCGTGGTGATGACGCGCCGTCGCATCTCCGCCTTGATGGGCTCGATGATGAGGTCGCCGGCGTTGGCCCAGCCGCCGCCGAGGATGATGCGCTCGGGGGTCAGGACGGTGATGGCGTTGGCGATGCCGATGCCCAGGTAGCGGCCGATCTCGGCCAGCCCGGCCCGCGCCTTCTCGTCACCGGCCCGCGCCTTCTCGATGGCCTCGCGTGGATCCGCGGTGCCGCACACGATGGCCACCTGGTCAGCCCGGGCGTAGGCTTCCACGCAGCCACGATTGCCACAGCCGCACCAGGGCCCGTCGGGATCGATGGTCTGGTGACCGAGCTCACCGGCCTGGCCGCGGTAGCCCTGCACGACCTGGTCGTCGATGGCAAAGACCCCGCCGATGCCGGTGCCCAGCGTGAGGCCCACGAAGTTGCGCACGTCGCGGCCGGCCCCGAAGCGCAGCTCCGCCAGGCCGAAGGCGCGGGCATCGTTGATGAGCGCCGTGGGCAGGCCGCTGGCGGCGGCCACCGGCGCGCCGACCGGCGTCGCCGACCAGTCGCCCGGCACGTTGGTCAAGAAGGTGACCACGCCGGTCTCAGGGATGTAGAGGCCGGGCACGGCGACACCAAGGCTGGTGACGGGTCCGGCCGACCGATCGCGCACCTCCATGGCCAGCCGGGCGAGCTGCGGCACCACGGTCTTCTCGCCGCCTGAGACATCCGTGGGCACCTGGCCCTGGTCCAGGGTGTGCCACACGCCGGCGCTGTGCTCCGCCAGCACCCACTTGATGTTGGTCCCGCCCAGGTCGAGGCCGACGTGGCGCGTGGTGTCCACCATGGCGGTCGGCCTCACCGCTCCTCGGTGATGCGCGTGTAGGCGGCCGTGACGGCCAGGATGATGAGCCCGAACACGACACGGCGGGTGCCCTCCGGCACCTCGAGCACGAGGAGCATCGTGGCGATGACCTGGAGGATGATGGCGCCGACGATCGTCCCCGAGTAGCCACCCCGTCCACCGAAGATGGACGTACCGCCGATGACCGCCGCGGCCACCGAGGGCAGCACGAGCGGCACGGCCAGCGAGAGCGTGTTGGCCTTGATGAGGCCGACGTACAGGAGCCCGCCGATGCCGGCCAGGATCGCGGCCAGGACGTAGAGGACGATGATGACCTGCCAGAAGCGCACCCCGGCCAGCCTCGTTGCGCCCTCGTTGTCGCCGATGGCGTACAGGAGACGCCCGAAGCCGGTGCGGCGAAGCAGCAGACCCATGAAGAGCGCGATGGGGATGAAGACGAGCAGGGCATTCGGGATGTTGCCGAAGGAACGTCCCGCGCCCAGCCAGGTGATGGCCTCCGGGAGATCCACGCTGCTGCCCAGCACAAGGCGCTGGTACACCAGCAGGAGGCCCTCCACGACGAGTGCCACGGCCAGGGTCATGATCAGCGGGTGGACCCGGAAGACCCCGACACCGATGCCGCTGGCCAGTCCGGCGAGAGCCGCGCAGGCCAGAGCCAGGGGGATCGCGATGGCGAGGTCCATGAAGGCCACCTGGGTGGCCATCACGAAGGCCGTCATGGTCGCCACGACGCCGACCGAGAGATCGATCCCGCCCGTCAGCATGGTGAGCGTCTGGGCGGCCGCCAGGATGGCCAGGGGGATGGCGAACTTGACCGTGTTGCTGATCCAGCGCTCGTTCACGATCCCGGGCTGCAGGACCTCAAGGACGGTGACGAGTGCGAGGAGCAGGATGACGAGCGGGATGATGGGCCGGTCACGCAGCAACTTGCGCAGACCGCTCGTCGAGAGCCAGCCCGGGCGCGATGAGGTGGCCTGGACGGTGCTGCTCATGCGCGCCGGCTCCGCAGGGCCACCAGGGCGCCGACGAGGACGACGCTGACCATGATGAGGCCCTCCACCACCTGCGCGACGTTCGGGTCGATGGACAGGAGCGTCAGGTCCTGGCGGGCGAGGCGCAGGATGAACACGGCGACGATGGGGCCCACCAGCCCGCCGCGCCCGCCGGCCAGGCTCACACCGCCGAGCACGACCGCGGCCACGCTGGCCATCAGATAGGGTCCTTGGATGGGAGTCCCGACGCCGGTATTCATGGTCAGGATGAGTCCGCCCATGGCCGCGAAGAGGCCGCACAGGGCGTAGGCCGCCACCTTCGTGCGGTCGACTGGGACGCCGCTGCGGAAGGCTGCCAGTCGGTCGGACCCGACCGCGTACATCCAGAGCCCCAATCGTGAGCGCTTGAGCGGGATCCAGACCACGCCCAGGCTCACCACGAGGAGGATGAGTGCCTTGGGAAGCCATGCGCCGACCTCAGCCGGGACCACGAAGCCGCCGACGGGGCCGATGATGAGGTCTCGCAGCCAGGTCGACGCGGAGCCGCCAGGCGCGTCCAGGATGAGTAGCGCGGCACCCTCCCAGATGAAGAAGAAGGAGAGCGTGACCACGATGTCCGGCACGCGAGTGAGCACCACGGACAGTCCGTTGACAGTGCCGAGCCCGAGCCCCAGGAGCAGGGTCGCCGCCACGGCCACGATCCCGAACTCCTCGCCCTGGCCGTCCATGAGGACCGCGGCGGAGACGCTCGTGAGCGTCATCATGGCCGCCACGGAGAGGTCGATGCCGCCGATGATGACGGCCATCGCCTGACCGGCCGTGGCGAACGCATAGGGCAACGCCGCGATGGACAGGATGACCAGCTGCGGGGCGCCCCAGCCGGGCTGGATGGCCACCGTGAAGGCAAGCATGGCGGCGAGCAGGACCCACAGGGCCAGGACCCAGGAGTTGCGACGCACGAAGCGTGCCAGGGCGCTTCCCGAGGGGCTCATGCCCAGGCTGCCCGCAGCCGGGACGCTCGTGCTCATGCTGGGACCCCCGTGGTCGCTTCCCCGATGGCGACCCCTGCGCCGGCCTCGCTCAACGGCAGGCCGTGAGCGGCCCGCATCAGGGCTGGCTCATCCGCTTCGCCGGCGGGCATCTCGGCGACGACGCGGCCGCCGTAGATGACCACGACGCGGTCGCAGGTGATCTGTACCTCTTCCAGTTCGGAGGTGTAGAGGAGCACCGCCGTGCCGGCCGCCGCCACCTCGCGAAGGAGGTGGTAGATCTGGCGCTTGGTGCGGATGTCGATGCCGCGCGTGGGATCGAAACAGAGGAGCGTGCGCACGTCATCGCCCATCCAGCGAGCGATGGTCACCTTCTGCTGGTTGCCGCCGGAGAGACGCCGCACCTCACCCTGGGCTCGCGTGTCGATCTGCAACCGCTCGATGGCGCCCTCGACGCTGCGCTGTTCAGCGGACATGTCGATGACGCCCCAGCGGCGCATGCGCGCCCGCTCAGGCAGGGCGATGTTCTCGCGGACCGAGCGCTGCATGAGCAGAGCCTCCGATCGGTTCCCCGGCACGTACACGAGGCCGGCCGCGATGGCATCAGCAGGGTGTCGGAAGCGCACCTCGCCGCCATCCACGAGCAACTGGCCACCGGACGGCTTGTTGGCTCCCGAGAGGATGCCGAAGAGCTCGTCCTGCCCCTGGCCTTCGAGGCCCACGAGGCCGAGCACTTCGCCAGCCCGCAGCTCGAAGGAGACGCTCGTCAGCTTCGTGCCCAGGCTCAGTTCGCGCAGCTCGAGGCGCGGCGTGGCGTCTGACGTCAGCGGCGGGCCGCCGGGGGTGCTGGTCGCGACCCGTTCGTGGACGGCCCCCTCGGCTTCGCTGGCTGGGCCCAGCATGAGCTCGACGATGCGCTCCTCAGCACCAGCGCCCATCTGCTCCACGACCCCGACGGTCTCGCCGTCGCGGAGGACGGTCGCGCGGTCACAGAGGGCGCCGATCTCCAACAGGCGGTGCGAGATGAAGATGACCGACTTGCCGGTCTCACGCCGGCGGCCCACGACGTCGAGCACACGCTCGGCGAGGTCCGCGGGCAACGCCGCGGTCATCTCGTCGAGGAGCAGGACGTCCGGGTCGATGGCCAGGGCCCGGGCCAAGTCGAGGACGCGCAGCACGGCGAGCGGCAGGTCGCGCACCATGCAGTGCCGGTCAAGCGAGGGCACGCCGAGCTCCGTCACCCAGGCCATGAAGGGCTCGAGGGGGGCGCTCGTCAGGCGCAGGTTGTCAGCGACCTCCAGGTCGGGGATGAGTGCCGGCTCCTGGTACACGGAGACGAGGCCGGCCTTGCGGGCGTCCGCCGGTGAGTGAACCTCGCGCGGCTGACCGCGCACGACGATGCTGCCTGAATCGGGGCGTACGACGCCGGTGAGGACCTTGACGAGGGTCGACTTGCCGGCACCGTTGGCGCCCAGCAGACCGTGGACCTCGCCCGGGCGGACGGAGAGCGAGGCGTCGCCCAGCGCCCGTACGGCGCCGTAGGTCTTGACGATGCCCCGGGCCTCCAGGATGAGGCCCTCGCCCTGGTGTCCGTTGCTGCTGCTCATCGGTCCCTCGGTGATGGGTCGAGCCGGATGCGTGAGGGGTGTGGGGTCAGGCCCCACACCCCTCATCGCTCGCTCGCTGGGCTCGGACTACTCGCCTGGTCCCTTGCAGGCCAGGATCTGGTCCTTGCTGTAGGTGGTCCAGTCGGGGATGGAGATGAGGACCGGCCACTCATTGTCGAGATCCGGATCCGCCGCTGCCTTGACCTGCTCGAGGCCCTCGGGCGTGACGTTCTCCCAGACCACGGGGTCGACCGTGACCATGCGCGAGGTCTCGTCTGCCGGGGTGACCGGCAGCTCGCCATTCAGGATCTGGAGCGCCAGCGTCACGCCTGCGCCGCCCACGGAGCCGGGGTTCGTGACCGCGGCACCCTGGAGACCCTCGACCGTGCCGAGGTACTGCACGAACTGCGAGTTGTCAGCGCCGACGATGGGCTTCATGACGCCCTCATCGACCATGGCGTCGACGATGACGTTGTCGATGCCGGAGGTCCACACGCCGTCGAAGGGGATACCGCTGGCGATCATGTCGAGCATCTGCTTGGTGCCCTGATCTTGCTGCCAGCCGGTGAAGACTTCGTTGGCGATGGAGATGTCGGGGTACTCCTCCATGGCGCGCTTGATGCCCACGTCGCGGGCATCGTCAGCCGGGTGGCCGGCCAGGCCGCGCATGTAGAAGAACGCGCCCTTGCCGCCCATCTGCTCGAACAGCCACTTGGCGCCCAGGTAGCCGTAGGTCTCCTGGTCGTTGGTCATGATGTAGGAGGAGGGCTCTGTGACCGTGGCATCGACGGTGATGACCGGGATGCCGGCGTCCGTGGCCTCCTTGACGGCCGAGTTGAGGGCCTCAGGGTCAGCCGGGTTCATGATGATGGCATCAACGCCTGCGGCGATGAGGTTGCGCAGGTCCTCGAGCTGACCGGCCGGGTCGGTGTTGCGATGGGCGATGTTGAGGGATGCGACCTCGCCCGAGGCGAGCGCCTGCGCCTTGATGGAGCAGATCATCTCCTCGCGCCAACCGTTGCCCTGAACGGTGTTGGAAACGCCGAGGACGTAGCCGTCATCCTGGGCGACGGCCGAGCCGACGCTCGAGACAGCCAGCGCGACGGCAGCGGCGCCTGCGAACAGCTTCGCGTACTTGCGATCCATGTGACTCCTTCTTCTCCTCACATGAAGATGACGTATCACCTCGCTGACGCCGAGAGCGCCAGGACGAGGCCGGGGGGACGGTTCTTGGTCGTCCTCGCTGTGCACCTCCTCCTATCGTGGTGGGCTGCCTGGTTCGTCATCGGGCTCGCGGACCAGGGTCCGCGCCACGCGTCGAGCGTGCTCCCGGTAGGCGCTCTCGAAGAGCGCCCGTGAGCGCTCGGCGCCGACGACCGAGGCACGCGTGATGACTGGCGGCCTGATGCCCCGCTCGGTCAGGAGCTGGGCGATGCGCACCTTGAGCGAGTTGACGATGGCCACGTAGGCCAGCGTGGAGCCGGGACCCACGGGCGTGTCCAGGCCGGGCACGAGGACCATGGCATCGGCCTCCGGCGTGCACAGGTCGATGACCAGGTCGGCCTCGTCCAGGAGTCGGCCGCCGACGGCCGGATCCGGCTCACCGGCCAGTGACTGCTGGACGCCGGTGACGGCGATGACCTTGAGACCCCGTCGGCGCGCACCGCGAGCCACCTCGACGGGCACCGCGGTCAGGCCGTTGGCGCTGAAGACCATCATCACGTCCTGCGGCCCGAAGCTGAAGTTGTCGAGGATGACCTCCGCCAGGCCAGGCACACGCTCGATGAACATGGCCTGACGCTGGCCGTTGGAGCCGACCACGTCAGTGTGATAGGTCATCGACAGCTCCACGATGGGGTGGAAGCCAGGGAAGCTGCCGTAGCGCGGGAACATCTCCTCCACGGGGATGCGCGAGTGGCCCGTGCCAAAGAGGTGCACGAGGCCGTCCGCGGCGATGCAGTCTGCGCACACCTGCGCGACCGCCTCCAGCGCCTCCGCCTGGCTGGTGATGATGCGCTCCAGGAGCGCCTCCGCCTGCCTGAACCAGGCGACGCTGCCGTTGATGTCAGTCACGCTTCACGTCCAACTGCGGTGGCTACTTGACGAACGGGCGCAGCACGTCGCGCGCCACCAGGAAGCCGCGCTTGACCTTCTCGTCCGTGCCCTCGAAGACCTTGTCCTCGTGCTCGATGATGATGGGTCCATCGTAGCCGGTGCGGTACAGGGCGGAGAAGATCTCCGCCCAGGGCGCGTCGCCCAGCCCCGGGATGCGCGGCACCTGCCAGCCGATGCCGGCTGAGATCGAGCCGCGCGCATACAGGCCGTCGCGGTCGATCTGCACATCCTTGGCCTGGAAGTGCAGGATGTGGGCCCCGAATTCGCGGATGAAGCGGCCCTGGTCGATCATCAGCCAGACCAGGTGGCTTGGGTCGAAGTTGAGGCCGACCGTGCCGCCCCACTGCTCCAGGATGCGCCGCCAGATGTAGGGCGAGTAGGCGATGTTGTGCCCCGCCGGCCACTCGTCGGTGCTGAAGATCATGGGGCAGTTCTCGAACGTGATCTTGACGCCGTGATCCTGGGCGAAGCGAACGATGTCCGGCCAGACCGCCAGCGCCTCCTCCCAGTTGGCATCCACGTGCTTCGAGGCGTCGCCGCCACAGAAGGTGTTGGTGACCGGCAGGCCCATCTTGGCCGTGGCCACGATGACCTTCTTGAGGTGGTCGATGGCCGCGGCGCGCTTGGCCGGGTCCGGGTGCAAGGGGTTGGGGTAGTAGCCCAGGCCCGAGATGTCCAGGCCCTTGGCCGCGATCTCGGCCTTGACCTCGCTGGCACGCGCGTCCGAGAGGTCGTCCACATCGATGTGCGAAGTGCCGGCGTACTTGCGGGTGGCGCCGCTGCTGCGCGGCCAGCAGGCGATCTCCAGGACCTCGAAGTCGACCGACGCGGCCCAGTCGGCAACCTCCATGAGAGGTGTCTCCGGGAACGGCGCGGTCAGGAACCCGAGCTTCACGTGCTCCTCCTTTGTGTAGCGCTGCTAACGGATCGGGCTTCGGCGACGCGACCGACGGTCAGGGCGCGACGTCCACCCAGCGACCCTCCCGGGCGCTCTGCGCGATGGCATCGCCCACGACCATCTCGTGGTGGCCGGCCTCGAAGGTCGCATACAGCGGCTCCGCAGGTGCCTGACCGGCCAGGATGGCCCGGTAGACCTCGCGGAAGTGCGCGTAGAAGGTGTCGTTGAAGCCTTCCACGTGGCCGCCCGGGAGACTGGCTGCGGCTGTGCCCGTGGCGTTCATGACCTCGGCGCTGCGCTGCATGATCTCGTTGGGGCGGCCGCGATGGCCGATCCAGAGGTGGTCCGGCGTCTCCGAGTCCCAGGCCGCCGCCGAGGCGGCGCCGTCGACCTCCCACTGCAGGGAGTTCTTGCGTCCTGCGCTCACCTGGCTGATGGCCACCGAGCCCCGGGCGCCGCTCTCGTAGCGAATCAGGACCAGGGCCGCGTCATCGGTGGTCATGTCCACCGGGACGGTGTCGGTGGCGCGCTCCTGGGAGAAGGTCTCGACCTCTCCCGTGGGCCGCTGGCGCACCTTCACGAAGGTCGTCAGGTCGGCCATGACTGACCGCACCTTCTGGCTCGCGATGAAGTTCGTGAGGTCGATCCAGTGCGAGCCGATGTCCCCGACGGCACGCAGGCTGCCGCCTTTCTCTGGCTCCAGGCGCCAGTTCCAGTCGGTGGGCAGGAGCAGCCAGTCCTGGAAGTAGTGGCCCGTGATCAGGCGCGGCTCACCCAGCAGGCCGTCCTTCACCATCTGGTGGGCGTGCTGGTTGAGAGGGTAGAAGCGGATGTTGAAGTTGACCGCGCTGATGCGGTCGGAGGCGGCAGCCAGGGCCACCAGCTCGCGTGACTCGTCCGACGTCACGGCCAGTGGCTTCTCGCAGACCACGTGGCGCCCCGCGGCCAGGATCTGCTTGACCTGTGGGAAGTGGAACTGGTTGGGCGACGTGACGTGGACGACGTCCACGCCAGGGTCTTCCAGCATCGCTTCGAGCGACGGATAGGCCTTCGGCAGGCCCAGGCGACGAGCGGCCTGCTCCCCGACCTGGATGTCCACATCCAGCACGCCACGCACCTGGACGCCCAGCCGGCGCAGGGCCTCGATGTGGACCGTGCCGATGAACCCGCTGCCGATGACGGCCGCGCCGATCTCGCTGATGTGCCCCATGTGCTCCTCCCCAGGAAACGACGAGCCATCTAGACGGCTAGATGGCTCCCGGCACAATGTACCGAGGCGCAGGCCCCGGGTCAAACCGCGTCACCGAGCCGGCCGAGCTCCCAACCTCAGCCGAAGCTGACACGTCGCCGTCACACCTTGGCCGTAGGCTCCCGATATGACACCTGATCACGGAGGCCGACCGATGACCCGCCTGCCCATCGCAGCCGCCCTGCTCGCCGGCCTGTTGGTGCCCGCAACCGTCATCGCCCACTCTCCTTCGGTCGTCGAGGGCTCCGCGACATCGCCGGAGGCAGCCATCGTGCTGGAGGATGCCACCCTCTCGCGCGCCATCGGCGCCACGATCGGCATGCCGGGCGAGGTCGACTGGTATCGCCTGGATCTGCAGGCCGGAGATCCCCTCGTGGTCGGCATGACGGCGCCCGACGCGGCCGGTGCGGTCGCTGCCACCTTCACGCTCGTCGGCCCTGGGTTGCCGCCCGCGGGCGCTGCCGGGCTTCAGGCCGCCGCCTTCGCCCAGGCGGCGGGCGTCGATGGGGCGGTCGTCTTCCAGCCCGCGGCCGAGCCAGCCCTCGAGATCCACGGAGGGCTGGGCTTCACGAACTACGGCTCGCTTTCGCTCGCGGCGCCGGCCAGCGGCAGCTATTGGGTGGCCGTGTCTGCCGCCGACCCCGAGGCGACCGGCAAGTACGTCCTCGCCCCCGGTGTGCGCGAGGAGTTCGGCGTGGACGCCATCGCCGGCATGGCCGACCTCATCGGCTTCTTCCTGGCGCCCTGGCCGCCGGAGGACACTCCCGCTCCCTGACCGGCCGGGGGCTGCGCCTCGGGGCAGGAATCCGCCGCTGCCGTGACATCCCGCTCGCCGAGGCGCCCCGTCTGCGCGCTGTGACGAATGGACCCCAAGAGCGGGCCGCCCGCACTCGCGCCGGCACGACAGCGGTGCTACGGTCGCCGCGCAGCGAACGGCAGGGGCAGTCGTTCGGGAGCACGAACGACCCTGTTCCACCCGTCGATGCATCCGGCATCAGCAGGGGGGAGGGCTGGCACGTGGTCGATTCCGCGGTCGTCCTGTGGGGACAGGCGATCGTCTACACGCTCTACGCGTTGGCGGTGCTCTGCATCATGGCCGCCTTCGCCTACATGGTCACCAAGCCCGGGACCGCCAAGGTCCCGAAGGTGCTCTTCACCGCCTGGGCCATCGTCCTCGTCGTGACGGGCGTGTCGCTGCACCTCGTCACCGCCAACACCATCCCGTGGGTGGACCAGGAACTCAACCGCAGCTCGATCACGCCCGATCGCACCTTCGCCATCACCGTGGCGGATCACGAGTTCCGACTGCCCTCGGAGAAGCTCGCCATCGAGTGCGGCGAGACGGTCCTCTTCGACGTCACGTCGGAGGACCTGACGTACGGCTTCGGCCTCATCCGCCAGGACAACTCGCTGGTGTTCCAGATGCAGGTCGTGCCCGGCCACGCCAACGACCTGCTGTGGACCTTCGAGAACGACGGCGTTTACGACATCCGCTCGACCGAGTACTCCGGGCCGGAGGGCTACCACATGGTGGTCCCCGATGCCGTCGAGGTCACCGGCTGCGCGGCTGAAGCGTGACGGGCGAGGGGGGAGCAGAGCACATGTCGTTCATGCAGACACTCATCGACGGCAACAAGGGCGCGTTCCTGCCGACGTCGCTGACGCCGATGCAGAAGCAGACCCTGCGCTTCGTGGTCATCGGCCTGGTCTATTACCTGTTCGCGGCCATCGAAGGCATGATCATGCGGATCTACGCCATCGAGCCCATCTCGCTGATCCCGCCCGACCAATACTTCGGCATCCTCACGGCCCACCCCCTGGTGGGCATCTTCGGGTCCACGTACCTGCTGGCCTTGGGAGCCTTCCTCTTCCTGACGCCGTTCATGATGGGCAAGCCCCTGTGGAGCTACCGACTCGGGAGCTTCACCCTCTGGTCCATCGCCATCGGCACCTTCGTCTTCTGGTTCGACGGCTTCCTGACCCACTACGGGCCGCTCTACACGCTGTACTGGCCGCTGCCGGCAGACACGTCGCAGTTCGAGCCCTGGAGCGGCGTCATCTTCGTGGCGGGCGTGGCGCTCATCATGCTGGGCACGTTGGCCTTCGTGTGGAACGTCTTCGCCACCATCCTCCACACGCCCAAGGGCCAGGACTACCAGCCCAAGTGGCCCATCTTCAAGTCGGCCATCGGCCTGACGGGCTTCACCAACATCATCCGGCGGCACAGCCAGGATGACGAGCCTGTCCCTCTCGGCGTGGCCGCCGTGGCGCGCGGCGCGGTAGACGCCGCCTTCAACTCCGTCGTCATCCTCAGCGCCGGGGTGCTCATCATCATCTTCCTGGCCGCCGCGGCCCTGGGCAACCCGCTGGACGACACGATCATCGACGCCCTGCTCTACAAGAACTGGTTCTGGTGGGGCCTGGATCTCATCGCTGACGGCCTGGTGCTCATCTGGGTGGCGGGCGCCTGGTACATCCTGGCCACCCTGATCACGGGCCGGCGCCTGTTCATGGCCAACGTGGCTCGCGCGGCGCTGCTCGTGGAGCTCGTCGTCTCCTGGACGGTGTGGTCCCACCATCTGCTGTCCGACCAGTCCCAGCCGGCTGTCCTCAAGGTCGTCTCGGGCGAGATGGTCACGGCCTTCGAGCTCATCACCCAGGGCCTGGCCTTCTTCATCACGCTGGCGACGCTGTGGCTGGCGCGGCCGCTGGCCATGACAAACGAGCTCAAGTTCCTGCTCGGCGGCCTCACGGGCTTCGGCCTGGGCGTGGCGGCCGGCATCCTGCAGGCGGACCTGGGCCTCAACCGGATCCTCCACAACACGCAGTGGGTGCTGGGGCCGCACGTCCACGTGGCCATCCTGGTGGGCCTGACCATGACCCTCTATGCGGTCATCTACAAGCTGCTGCCGATCCTCACCAACGGTGCCGAACTGTGGAGCCGTCGCCTCGTCAACGTGCATTTCTGGTTCCACCTGTTGGGTGGGATCGGCATGGGCGCCTTCATGGGCATGGCCGGCCTGTCCGGCATGCTGCGGCGCACGATCTACACGGAGGGTGAGTTCGAGGGCTTCATGATCCTGGCCGGTGTCTGTGGCGCCATGCTCCTCATCGCCCTCGGCGCCTTCCTCTTCAACATCGTCATGACCGTGGGCATCAAGGGCGCCATCGGCATCTTCCTGCCGGCCAGGGGCGACCCGGCCGTGCTGCTCCCACCCCCCATCGCGAGCTGATCGACCAGGACTCCGTGCCTGCCGCTGCTATCCCGCGACCGGCGCGCCTGGCCCACCGATGACGCCCTGGGGGTGACGGTGCGCATCATCGGCTGAGCGTCCGGCAGCGCGGCCGCGGCGCCTTCGGGGGCAGTGGCCTATCCTCGCCCGGGCGTTCGCCGAGGTCCGGTCGTGGCCTTCGGCAGCCCATCCCGCAACGGAGACCTGCACATGCCCCGCTCGCTCAGCCTGGCCATCCCTGCCACCCTCGCGCTCGCCGGCGTGCTCCTGGCCGCGCCAGCCGGCGCGCAGGACGCGTCGCCTTCCGCGGAGCCATCCGCGGCCGTGGCACCGTCTGCTCCCGCGACCCCGGGAACCGCTGCGGCGCTGGCGCCGCCGCAGGCCACCCCGAACCCGGTGGCCTTCGAGACGCCCACCGGTGACGGCACCGGCGTGCGCCTCACGACCGACATGGGCGACATCGTCATCGGTCTCTTCACCGAATCGGCGCCGGTCGCGGCGGAGAACTTCGTCAACCTCGTGGAGTCCGGGTACTACGACGGAGTCGGCTTCCACCGCGTGGCGCCCGGCTTCGTGCTTCAGGGTGGCGATCCCATGGGCACCGGTGCCGGTGGCCCCGGCTACACCATCCAGGATGAGGAAGTCGTGGGTGAGTACGGCCGCGGCATCGTGGCCATGGCGCGCACGCCGGCGCCGAACTCGCAGGGCAGCCAGTTCTTCGTGGTCCTCGACGATGCTGCGCAGGCGTCCCTGGACGCGGCGCGCACCTACGCCATCTTCGGCCGAGTCGTGGAGGGCATGGACGTCGTGGACGCCATCGTGGCGCGTGGCCCGGCCTCGGACCAGGTCGAGGATCCGGTGCGCATCCAGTCAGCCAGCATCGAGCAGGTGGAACTGCCCGCCGAGCCGACGCCCGAGCCACCCACGGCTTCCGAGCGGGCGGCGGCCGACCTGGCCGCCCTGTTGCCCGAGACAGTGGCGGGCATCGACCTGACCGACCGCGCGGCCTTCGATTCGAGCGTCGTGATCCCGCAAGCCGACCCGACCGTCGTGGCCGAGCTGGAAGCGCTCGCCATCGACCGCGGCACCGACCTGGAGGAGCTCGCCATCGCCCGCGCCACGGGGGCCGCCGGCGACGCCTTCGCTGCCGTCGTGGCCGTCACGATCCCCGACGTGCCGGCCGCGGATACCCAGGAGGCGCTCGCGCGGCTCATCTTCGGCGTCGGCGAGGAGATGACCGCGACCACCGAGACGGTGGCAGGTCGCGAGGTCGTGCGCTACGACTTCACCGTGGAGGGCGGCCCGGCGCAGCTGGCCTACGGCGTCGCCAGCGGTGATGTCGCCTGGTTCCTGGTAGCCGATGAAGCCAGCCTCGAGGAGGTCGTGACCGCGCTGCCGTGATGACCACTGGCGCATCGTGATGCGCGTATCGTGGCATCGCGATGCCAGAGTCGCATGCGCACCACCGTCAACCGCGATGACGACGTCGTCGCCCTGCTGGAGCAGCGTCGGCGCGAGCATGCGTGGGGCCTGAGCGAGGCCGGCAACGCCCTCATCCGTGAGGGCTCGCGCGCCATGCCGCCACGGAAGGACTTCCGACAGCGATCCCAGGCCCTCGGCCTCTCGATCGATGTCTCGAATGTGGCCGAGGCACTGGTGCTGTGGAGGAGCCCACCGCTCGCTGAGCTCGCTTGCCTTACGCGGAGACGATGCGGTCGCTGAAGTCGCCGGTCGCGGGATCCTTGAGGATGAGCTTGTGCCGGCCGTCCGGCAGCAGCTCGCGCTTGATGACGACGAAGCCCTCGTAGATCTCCGGCGTGGAGCTGATGCGCGGGGTCTCGCCACCCCGCCACTCGAAGAGCTCCACGGACTCCCAGCGCCGGCTCTCCGCGGAGCGGTAGCAGGCGTCCATGATGGCGTTCACGACGTACCCGTCGTAGAGCGTCTCCATGGGTGCACGACCCTCGTCCAGCGAATCGAACATATCCGTGAACATGTCCGTGTAGCCCAGCTCGGAGATCTCGTCGCCGACCGGGAAGAGCCAGCCCGCGCTCGTCTCCGCCTTCTCGGCCACGTAGCCCTTGCCACCGCCGGCCGTGAACATCTCCAGGCCGGTGCGCAGGAAGTGGTTGATCCAGATGGTGCCGTGGGTGCCGGCCACCTCGTCGCGCAGGTCCATCCCGCCGCGGAACGTCCAGCTCACCTCGAATTGGCCGATGGCGCCTGATTCGTAGCGCACCAGGGCGATGGCGTTGTCCTCTGCGCCGATGGGGTGCACCAGCGTGTCCGTGTGGCACATGACCTCGACGGGGCGATTGCCCTTGCCCACGAAGCAGCGGCCGATCTCGATGCAGTGGCAGCCCAGGTCGATGATGGCGCCGCCGCCGGTCAGGCGATGGTCCCAGAACCAGGCCGAATGGGGGCCGGGGTGGGTCTCCCGGGCGCGCACCCAGGTGACGTCACCGATGGCTCCGTCCTGCACGGCCTTGATGGACTTGAGCGACTTGGGGGTGTAGACCAGGTCCTCCAGGTAGCCGCCGAAGACACCGGCCTTCTCGACCGCCTCCAGCATGCGCTCGGCCTCATCCGCGGTGCGCCCCAGGGGCTTGGTCACGAGCACGGCCTTGCCGGCCCGCGCGACCGCGCTGACGGCCTCCTCGTGCAGGAAGTTGGGCAGCGCCACGACGACCACGTCCGTGTCCGGATGCTCGATGGCGGCCTGCAGATCCGTCGTGGACTCCGGCACGCCGTGCCGCTGCCTGAAGGCCTCACCTCGCCCAGCGGACCGCGAGTAGACGACACGGACGCGATCCTGGCCACGCTGCCCGTGCAGGGTCATGGTGTAGAAGTCGCCGATGAGCCCCGTGCCGAGCATGGTGACGTGGTGCTGCTTCACAGCTTCTCCTCCTTCAGGTGGTGCGTGGCCCCGATCGTATCGCCTCGATCTGGTGCCGGCGGGGCTCCCGGGCGTCCAGGTGGCGGATGCTCGCGGTCGTTTCGGGGTCGTCCCGGGTGCGGTGACCCGGACGTTCAGGCCTTCGTGTCCGGCGCGTGCACCGTGTGGACCGTCCCGGCCGTGGGCCGGAACGTGGACTCGTGCCCGTCATCCCAGGCGACACGGTAGCTCGTGCCGTACTCGTGCTCCACGATCTCCAGGATGGTGCCCAGGCGCGGCGGCTCCCCGGCCTTCTGCGAATCCACGCTGATGCGGTCGCCCTTGGCGGTGTCGGCGGTCATCGGAGCCTCCTTCCATCCTGATCTGCTGAGCATCGACCATAGGCAGGCGGGTCCGTGCGTCGGTAGGGCCATCCGGCACCGAAGCGGACCATCGCTCGCCCGGCCTGCCTGTGGCCGCGCAGCGCGCCGTCCAGGCCGCCCAGCTGCCTGGCCCCCCGCACTTCGGGACCGAGGTCGCCAACGCACTCCTGCGTGGGCTGCGCCTGGATGCACATCACGTGGCCGCCCGACTCCGCGAGCTCGTCCGGGCCGCGGGGGCCGAGGGCCTCGTGGTCATCGACTGACCCTACCAACGACGACACGCCGATCGCTCAGGTGCGGACGATCCAATCCGGAACGACGCTGCGCTCCAGCACCAGCCGCACGTTAGGCAGGTCGTTCAGCTCCAGCTTGGCCGTGATGAAGTCCTCGTCCTTGTCCATGTCCACCCAGCGCTGCCGGTTGCGCGCCTCGAGCGTCTCCAGGTCGCTGACGATCAGCGCGGCCTGGTCGAAGGACACACGGAGGCTCGGCCACGGGTCGTCTCCCAGGAGCAGGTAGTTGCCCTCGGTGATGATGAGTCGAACGCTGCGCTCGATGAGGATGGCACCGGCTCGCGCGATCTCGATGGAGCGATCGAAGCGGGGAACAGCAACGCTCTCCTCCTCGTTGTCGCGCAGTCGGCGGAGTGCGGCGGCGTAGCCGCCGACGTCGAAGGTGTGCGGCGCGCCCTTGCGTGACAGCCAGCCTCGGGCCGCTAGCACCTCGTCGTCGTAGTGGAAGCCATCCATCGGCAGGAGCGCGCAGGAACCTGCGAATGCGTCGTTGAGCCGCTCGTTGAGCTCGGCTGCCAGGGTGGACTTGCCGGATGCCGGGGGTCCGGCGATGGCGACGATCCGCCGCTCACCGGCGGGGATGTCCGCACAGTACCGCTGCACGTACGCGACGAAACTGGCGCGGTCGAGTTCAGCCACGGGCACCGCCTCAGTCTAGCGGCCGCACCCGGTGCTCTCCTGGCGGGATCTCACCAGAGCCCCGGATGATCAGCCGCGTCGCGATCGTGCGGTGCTGGCTGGGCCCGGTGTAGCCGTCAAGTCGGGCGAAGAGCGACTCTGCCGCGACGCGGCCCATGGCGTAGGGGTCCTGGGCCACGACCGTGACACCCGGATCGAGCATGTCGGCGAGATCGAGGTCGTCGAATCCGACGAGGGCGATGCGGTGCTGCAGGTCGTGGCGATGCAGCGTGTGGATAGCCCCGATGGTGACGAGGTTCTGGCTCGCGAAGAGGGCCGTGGGGGCCTGGTCTGCCGGCAGCTTCAGCAAGGCCTCAGCCGCCTGCTCCGCGGTCGCCCGCGAGTGCAGATCGCGGAGGACGAGGCGCTCGTCGATGCCGATCCCGGCGGAGCGCAGCGCGTCGGCGTAGCCCTTCAGGCGGTCGCCGGCGGTGGCGATGTCGGCTTGGTCACCAAGGAAGGCGATCCGACGGTGCCCCACGGCGATCAGGTGCTCGACAGCTGCACGTGCTCCCGACCGGTTCGTGGCCAGGACGGTGTCCGCATCAAGGAAGCGTGGTGGGCGGTCGACGAAGACCACCGCGAGGCCAGCCTGGATCTCGTTGCGCAGGTACGAGTGATCGAAGCCGGCCGGCACCATGACGAGTCCATCGACGCCCCGCGCGATCAGCGTACGGGCGACCTCACGCTCCTTGAGCGGATCCTCGTCGAGGCTGGTGGCCATGACCGCGAGCCCGCGTTCGGCTGCGGCATCGTCGACGGCGCGATGGACCGCCCCGAAGAACGGATTGGCCACGTCCTCGAGCACGAGGCCGAGCACGCCCGGGCCGCGTCCGCCTCGTCGCAGGCTGGAGGCGGTCAGGTTGGGCCGGTAGTCCAGCTGTCCTGCGGCACGCTCGACACGCTCGGCCAGTTCGCTCGATACCCCGATCTCGCCGTTGACGACGCGGGAGACCGTCTTGATGCTGACGCCCGCGAGTGCCGCCACATCGCGCATGGTGGCGCGACTGCCCACTCGTCCCCCTCCTTCCGGCGCCGGTCCTGACAACGTTGTCAGGTATGCGCGTGTCATCGCCTGCACCATAGGCGATGCTGGCGCTGCCCACAATCCTTGACATCGCCATGCCCATCGGTCTAGGGTGGTCGACAACGTTGTCACCGACAGCGTGAGGCGCTGCCAGCCAGGCAGTGCACGGAGGATGAGGAGGCTCGCTAGATCGATGACCACTATCCGAAGCCGCGCCATGCGGCTCACCGTGATCGCCGCGACCGTGGCGCTGACCGCTGGGGCCCTCGGCTCTGCCGCGGTCGTCGCCCAGGACGACGAGCTCGACGGCTCGGGCGTCAAGGTCGACCTGATCACCAAGGACAACGTCAACCCCTTCTGGGTCTGGATGATCGAGGGCGCCGGGGCCAAGGCCGAGGAGCTCGGGGCTGACCTTCAGACCTGCTCGGGCGCGGTGGACCCCGACCCCGAGGGGCAGACCGCCTGTATCGAGAACGCCATCGCGCGGGGCGCCACCACGATCCTGATCGCTCCCTCCAACAAGGACGTGACGCCGGCGATCATGAGTGCCCGAGATGCCGGTGTCGTGGTCATCGCCATCGACACCTCCACCGAGCCGCCCGATGCGGCCAGTATCACCTTCGCCACTGACAACTTCGAGGCCGGAGTGAGGATCGGCCAGTGGGCAGCGGCCAAGCTCGGGCCGGAGGGCGTCGCGAACGCCAAGATCGGGCTCATCGAGATCGATCCCTCGCAGCCGCTCGTCGGTGTGCAGCGCAGCCAGGGCTTCCTGCAGGGCTTCGGCGTCGATATCAAGGATCCTTCGCGTTGGGGCGATGAGGACGATCCTCGCATCGTCGGCTGGGAGACCGGCCAGGGTGCGCAGCAGGACAGCGTCACCGCCATGGAGAACCTGCTCCAGATCGATCCCGAGATCAACGTTCTCTACACCATCAATGAGCCCACCGCGCGCGGTGCCAACCAGGCGATGGCGTCGTTCGGCGTCTCCCCTGACGACGTGCTGGTCGTCTCGGTCGACGGTGGCTGCGAGGCCATGGGCGACATCGATGACGGCATCATCGACGCCACGTCGCAGCAGTACCCGTCGCGTATGGCCTCCCTCGGCGTGGAGTGGGCCGTCCGCAACGCCAACACTGGTGCGGTTCCCTCGCCCGAGGACAGCGAGTTCTACACCGAGGGCCTGGATTTCTACAACACCGGCGTCACGCTGATCACGAACGATCCGCAGGAAGGCGTCGAGTCCATCACGGCCGAGGAGGGCCGCGCGATCTGCTGGGGCAACCCGTAGTCTCGAGTCGAACCTGAGTGCGAACGGGGTGGCCCAGCGGCCGCCCCGTTCGCACATCTACAATGCTCGGCGCGTGCCAAGCACACCACGCCATGGGGAGAGCGACCTCGCATGAGCGGCCCTGAGGGACGGCGCACGGACGAGGAACGACCGACGGATGTAGCCTCCGCGGAGGCGATGGCGCTCGCGGTCGAGGGCGAGATCAGCGAGCACGACCGCCAGCGGCCGACGCTGCCGCAGCGGCTCCAGCGTCTGCTGCACAGATACCCGGCCCTGGCACCGCTCTTCTTCCTCGCCGCCATGCTGGTGGTGTTCAGCTTCGGCAACGAGCGGTTCCTGACACCGTTCAACGCGAGCCTGGTCGTCCAGCAGGTCATGTTCGTGGGCACCCTGGCCATCGGGCAGACGCTCATCATCCTCACCGCCGGCATCGACCTCTCGGTCGGGGCCATCGCCGTGTTCACCTCGGTCATCATGGGCAAGCTCTCGGCCGACTTCGGCGTGCCGGGCGTGGCTGCCCTGCTGATCGGCTTCGCCTTCGGCACCAGCGCCGGCCTGCTCAACGGCCTGCTCATCACGCGCCTGCGGCTGCCGCCGTTCATCGTCACGTTGGGCACGCTCAGCATCTTCCTCTCGCTGAACCTGTACGTGTCCGCCTCGACGAGCATCGATGGCCGGGACATGGATCCGCTCCTGACCTGGACGGGCACCCGCGTGGATATGCCCTTCATCGACACGGCCGTCCCGCTCTCGTCGTTCCTGATGCTGGGCATGTACGCGATCATCTGGTACATCCTGCGCTTCACGGCCTGGGGTCGCCATGTCTACGCCACCGGGGACGACCCGGAAGCATCACGGCTGATCGGCATCAAGGTGGACCGCGTGCTGCTGTCGGTCTACGGCGTGGCAGGCTTCATCTATGCCATCGGTGGCTGGTTCCTCATCGGCCGGCTCGGTGCCGCCAGCCCACAGGCAGGACCGACTGCCAACCTCGACTCGATCACTGCCGTCGTCATCGGCGGCACCAGCCTCTTCGGCGGACGTGGCACCATCATCGGCACCCTGATCGGGGCCATCATCGTGGGCGTGGCTCGCAACGGCCTGGCGATCTCGCAGTACACCATCGGGGACCTCGTGATCAAGTTCGACCCGCTGTGGCAGGACTTCGCCATCGGCCTCCTCATCATCTTGGCCGTCACACTGGACCAGTGGGTCCGGAGGGCGAGCGCTTGACCGCCGCCAGCGTGACCGCCGCCAGCGTGACCGCCGCCAGCGTGACCGCGGAGCACCCGCAGCCCGTGCTCCAGGCGAGGGGCCTGGTCAAGCACTACGGTCGCGTGGTCGCCCTCGACCGGGCCAACCTCGATCTCTACCCGGGCGAGGTCCTCGGCGTCATCGGCGACAACGGCGCCGGCAAGTCCACCCTCATCAAGTGCTTCAGCGGGGCGGTCATCCCCGACGATGGCGAGATCTACATCAACGGCCAGCGGGTCCACCTGGGCTCGCCCGGGGACGCGCAGGCCGCCGGCATCGAGACGGTGTACCAGACGCTGGCCGTCTGTCCGGCGCTCGACATCGGCACCAACCTGTTCCTAGGCCGCGAGCGTCGCAAGCCAGGCATCCTCGGCTCGGTCTTCCGCATGCTTGACCTGGGTGGCATGCGCGAGGCGGCGCGCCAGGAGATGTCAGACCTCGGCCTGCTGACCATCCAGGACATGGGTCAGGCCGTGGAGACGCTCTCGGGTGGTCAGCGCCAGGGCGTGGCGGTCGCTCGCGCGGCCGCCTTCGGGCAGCGCGTGATCATCATGGATGAGCCGACGGCCGCCCTCGGTGTGAAGGAAGCCGCGAAGGTGCTCCAGCTCATCCGCGACGTCCGCGACCGCGGCATCCCGGTCATCCTCATCAGCCACAACATGCCGCACGTGTTCGACGTATCCGACCGCATCCACATCCACCGACTCGGGCGACGGGTGGCCGTGGTCACGCCCGGATCCCACTCCATGGCCGACGCCGTGGCCATCATGACCGGCGCGATCGACTCGAGGATGACCGACGAGGAGATGGCGCGACCAGCGGCGCAGTTGGCGGCCTGAAGGGTGACACGATGACCGAGCCGCGACACCGTTCCCTCGACCGGCTTCGGCGCCTCCGCGCGTTGCTCGTCGCCAGCCTGGCGCTGACCGCCATCCTGGCCGGTGGCGCTCTTGTCCAGGCCCAGGACGCATCGCCCATCGCCTCGCCGCCCGCGGAGGCCGGCATCGACGGCACATGGACCGTCGACACGGAGATCGGCGACTTCGCCGACTACAGCAGCTCGTGGGCGGGCTTCCGTGTGGCTGAGGTCCTGCAGGGGCTGGGCGATGTCTACGCGGTTGGCCGCACGCCGGCCGTGACCGGCACCCTGGAGGCCGAGGGTTCCACCATCCAGAGCGCCGTCATCGAGGTCGACCTCACGACCCTCACCAGCGACCAGCCGCGTCGCGATCCGGCCATCCAGCGAGCCCTCGACACCGTGACATTCCCCACCGCAGTCCTCGCGACACGGGAGCCAGTCGACCTCGGTGCCGTCCCTGTCGATGGCGAGCCCTTCACGGCCTCCGTGCCCGGGACGCTGACCATCCGCGGCATCAGCCAGGACGTGGACATCGAGCTGACCGGGCAGCGCGTGGGCGACGTGGTCGTCGTCGTGGGCACGCTGCCCGTCGACTTCACATCCTTCGACGTCACGATGCCCACGGCTCCCGTGGTGCTCTCCGTGGAGGACACCGGTGATCTCGAATGGCAGCTCTTCTTCCGCCGCCAGGCGGAGGCGGTCGCCAGCGGCGAGCCCCAGCCGACACCAGCTGGCGAGGGCTAGGCAGCCGTCGCCCCAGCGTCACTCCTGCGGCTGGTCGAAGCCGTTGGCAGCCGACACGTCGAGGGTCACCGGGACGCTGATGCGCTCGCCGTCCCTGACGATGGTCAGCTCCACCTCGTCGCCTGCATCTGACCCAAAGGTGACGAGGAGCGTGATGTCCTCGACCTCATCCACGGGCTCGCCGTCGATGGCAACGATGACGTCGCGCGGGACGGGTACCTCCAGGCCGCCCTCGAGGGTGAGCGACTCCGTGCTGCCCAGGACCCCGGACAGGGCGGCCACGCTGCCCGGCTGCACCTCGATGACGGCCACGCCCTGGTCCGGCAACCCCAGCTCGGCACGCACGGACGGCGGATAGAGTTCGAGACCCTGGGCGGCGATGCCCAGACGGGGGCGAATGAGGCTCACGTCGGTCACGCCGCCCACTTCAAGCCGCGCCAGCAATTCGGTCAGCAGGTTGCTGGGGACCGCGAAGCCGAGACCGGCGAAGGAGCGGCCCTGCGGGTTCAAGAGGGCGGTGTTGATGCCGATGAGTTGGCCACGCGAGTCGAGGAGGGGGCCGCCCGAGTTACCCGGATTGATGGCGGCATCGGTCTGGATCATGGGCACCGGCAGTTGGCCGATGGTAGGCACGAAGCGGCCGACAGCGGACACGATGCCGCTCGTCACGGTCGAGGCGAGGCCGAAGGGGTTGCCGATGGCGACCGTCTTCTGGCCCACCTGCAGCGCGTCCGAGTCGGCGATGGCCAGCGGCTCAGCTGCCGGAAGCCCATCCGCGTCGGAGAGGCGCATCAGGGCCAGGTCGTACGACGGGTTGACGCCGATGACCTCAACGGGCACGTCCTTCTCGGGATCGGCGGGGAAGGTGACGCTGACCTCGGCACCCTCGAGCGTCGTCGCCGACCCAGGCTCGAGGGCGCTCTCGACGACGTGGAAGTTGGTGACCAGGAAGGGCTGCCCGCGGAACTCGATGAGGAAACCGCTACCCGACGACTCCAGGACGGGCTCGTCACTGCCGGGATCGGGCGACTGGCTGTCCCCGGGCGGCTCAGCGAAGGGCGACATGACACGTCCCTGGACGGCCACGGTCACGGCGACGACGCTGTCGCCGAAGCGCTCGATGATGTCGATCGTGTTGAGCTCGTTGGCAAGCAGCGCCTGTCGCTCGTCGGCGGTGCGTGAGTCCGTCGCGATGCTGCCGCCAGCGGCGCCAACCACGAGGAGTGCGGCCAGCCCGGTCGCGATGGCGGCAGATGGTGATGGGAGTCGTGTGCGAGACAAGGGTCGGTGGTCCTTTCCAGTCGCGGCTTCAAGGGGCCGGGACCCAGAGGTTGGTCGGTCGGTGGGCCGTGGCGAGGGGACACCCCGGCCTGTCGCGTATTGTTGTCTATGGTTTGTCACATCTTTGTGACGGTCCGTGCCGCGGGCCGTCCGACACTTGCTGCGCGCTGACGGGAGGCCCACGCTGGCGCGTGGAGGTGACCCGTGCGCAACCTTCGACTGACCGCCGCGACCGCCCTCTTGCTCGCCCTGTCGGGTGGCCCGGCCGTGGCGGCGGCCCCCGCGCTCGAGGTGCCGGGAGGCTCGACCTGGTACCTGGCCATCGGCGACTCCCTGGCCGCCGGGTATCAGCCGATCGGCCGTCCGGAGGACGACCATCGCACACGGGCGGGCTACGCGGATCAGCTCTGGCTGATGGCCCGCGCGCGGTACCCCAACCTCGAGCTGCTCAACCTGGCCTGCCCCGGCGAATCGACCGAAACGATCCGGCTCGCGCACGACCGCTGCCGCTACCCGGCCGGCAGCCAGCTCGATGAGGCCCTCGCCTTCATCGAGGCGCACCGCGACGGCCTTGCCTTCATCACCATCGACATCGGCTTCAACGACTTCGACTGCAGCGACGCGCTGGCCTGTCTGTTCCCGGGCATCGAGCGCATCGAGCAGCGGCTCCCGACCATCCTGGCCGATCTCCAGGCTGCCGCACCGGGCGTGCCCATCGTGGGCATGAACATCTACGACCCGTTCCTGACGCTCTGGTGGGGGGACGAGGCGGATCGCACCCTGGCCCAGCAGTCCGTCGTGGCCATGCAGCTCATCAACGAGACGCTGGAGAAGGTCTACGCAGAGGCCGGCATCCCCGTGGCCGACGTCGAGGCTGCCTTCGCCATCGACGACTGGGAGTCGCTCGTGCCGCTGGCCGGGCATGGACTGGTGCCTCGCAACCTCGCCCTGCTCTGCGAGCGGACGTGGCAGTGCCTGCCGCCACCGCTCGGCCCAGACCGGCACCCCAACGTGCTGGGCTTCCGTGTCATGGCTGACGCCTTCGCCGTCGAGCTGGACCTCTCCACGGGCTGATCGGCGGGCTGCTAGCGACGGCCGCCGAACCCTGGTCGCACCGCGACGACGATGACGATGATGCCCAACGCGATCAACGAGACCGGCCAGAGGACCTCCCAGGTCAGTGGCACGTACTGGGCGATGAGCAGCATCGCGCCCACGGCCAGCAGCAGGATGCCGAATGCGAGCGGCCAGTCGGGACGCGCGCCGTCCTGAGACGGCCGTCGTTCGTGGATCGTGTTGACCTGCTCCTCGTCACCGGTCCCACGCATGCTTGGCGCCCTGGGCAGGACGGCGGCCAGGAGGATGTAGATGACGACCATGGGCAGGGCCGAGGTCAGCAGCGTGACGATGACCCAGGCGATGCGCACCCAGGTGGCGTCCGATCCGAGGTAGGCCGCGATGCCGCCACAGACGCCGGCGATGACGCGATCGTCCTTCGAGCGCTGGAGGCGACGTGGCCGCGCCGAACGAGATATCTGAGGTCGCTGGTCCTCAACAGAAGGGATGTTCGCTGGAGGTGCCGGCGGCGTGGGCTGCTGGCGCGGCTCCGGCGGGATTCGCGGCGTGGGCTGCTGGCGTGGGATCGGCGGTTGCCGTGGACTGGGTGTGTGCCGCGGTGTCGGCACTGGGCGAGGGGCGGTCATGGGTCGAAGGGGACCTCCGTGAGGCCCATCACACGACGTCGACCCGTGCGACGCCAGAGCCGTGTGGCATCCAAGGCGGGGACACCCGGCCAACGGCACAGGGGATGAGGGCGCAACGGCACTGTCTCGACGGCTCCCGGGTCAGACAGGCTCGCCATGGACGGGCCGTTCGCCCGTCAGGCGGACGGATCGACCCGCACCTCTCCCCGCGCACCCAGGAGGGTGACCATGCCCACAGTCGAACAGGCAGTCGACGAGTTCCTTGCCCAGAAGCGCATCGCCGTGGCCGGCGTCTCGCGCAATGCCGGCGGGACCCATGCCAGCAACGGCATCTACACACGCCTCAAGGAGCGTGGTTACGAGGTCTTCCCGGTCAACCCCAATGCCGACACGGTCATGGGTGACACCTGCTATCGCAGCCTGAAGGACATCCCTGGTGGCGTAGATGGCGTCGTCATCGCCACCAATCCGGCGATCTCGCTATCGGTGGCCCAGGAATGCAAGGAGCTGGGCATCAGGCGGGTCTGGTTTCACAAGAACTTCGGCTCCGGCTCCTACTCCAAGGAGGCCCACGAGTTCTGCCGAGCCAACGGCATCACGGCCCTCGTGAGCTGCCCGCTCTGGTACGGCAAGACCTCGGACGGCTTCCACCGCTTCTTCGGCTCCGCCTGCCGGCTCCTCGGCCAGGTCCCCAAGGAGCTGTAGCCCACGCGGCTCTCCTGCCGTGGTCGGACAGGAACGCTCCTCGGAATTCCGCATCTTCATGTCGCGCATGCGACGTACCCCGTGGCGCACCGCCATGCGGCAGGCGTGGCGGTCACGCGGAAGGGAGGCCCGCATGCTGTTGCCTGAGCGGCTCATGGGCGGCCTCTACGGACACCTCGTCGGGGATGCCCTGGGCGTGCCCTATGAGTTCCAGCCCGCCGACCGCATCGGCGAGGTGACATGGCGTGGCCATGGCACCTACGACCAGCCGCCAGGCACCTGGAGCGATGACGGCGCCCTGATGCTGGCGCTCCTCGATTCGCTGCTGACGGCAGGCTTCGACACCGCCGACCAGGCTTGCCGGGCGCTCGACTGGCAACAGACCGGCGCCTACGCGCCGGGCGGCAACGTCTTCGACATCGGCAACGCCACGGCGGCGGCCCTGTCGAGACTCCGGGCTGGCACGCCACCCGAGGAAGCCGGGGCGACCGATGCCCTGGGCAACGGCTCGCTCATGCGTATCCTGCCGGTCGCCCTTGTCGAGCGAGAGATGGATGACGCCGACCTCGTGGCCATCGCGGCGCGTGCCTCGCGTGTCACGCACGGCAGCGCCGAGGCCCAGGTCGCCTGCGCTCTCTACGTCCTGGTGGCCAGGCGACTCCTGGACGGGGAGCAGGACCGCGATGGCGCCCTGACCGGTGCGCGGGCGAAGCTGCGCGCCGTGCTGGCCGAGTCCGGTCTGCCCGGCTCCCGCGCTGCGACCGCACCCGCGGAGGCCGTCGCGGCCCTGGATGCCTTCGAGGGCTGGACCGGGCGCCGGGGAGGGGGCCGCGTGGTGGACAGCTTCTGGTCGGCCTGGGAGGCGTTCGCCGCGGCGCCCGACTACCCCGCTGCCGTGATCGCCGCGGTGCGCTACGGCAATGACACGGACACCACAGCCGCCATCGCCGGCGGCCTGGCAGGCATCTACTGGGGCATCGATGGCATCCCGGGCGCCTGGCAGCACGGGCTCCGCGACCGCCACGTCCCCCAGGCGCTCGCGGACCGCCTCGTCGAGACCGACGATTCCGAGTGGGACGGCACGCCATGGCGAACCTCCCGATCGCGGACCCTCGAGGTCGACTTCGTGGATCTGTCCGGCACAGACCTCGGCGACGGTGGCGGGGCGGTCGGCATGACCTTCCTGCCCGGCAAGCGCTACCTGGGCTATTACAGCGGCCCGCACTGGCGGGACCTGGACAGCGACGCCGCGAGCCTCCGGCGACAGGGCATCGACCTGCTGGTCCTGCTCGTCGAGGACAAGGAGCTGCGGCGCTGCCGGGTCATGGACATCGCGGAGGTGCTCCCGGCGTATGGGGTGGAGCTGCTGCGTTTCCCCATCGTGGACCCGGAGCTGCCCAGCGACGACGCGGCCTATCGCCGGCTGATCGCCCGCCTCGTGGCGCGTGTCCGCGCGGGCACCCGGGTAGCCATCGCATGCCGGGGCGGCCTGGACCGGACCGGCATGACGGCTGGCTGCCTCGTGAGAGAAGCTGGCATGCCGGCCGACGAGGCCATCGACCGGGTGCACGCCGCTCGCGACCACACGCTCTCCCTCCCCCATCAGCTGCGCTACGTCAGGAGCTGGCCCCCCGGCCCCTGAGGCCTGACCCGCCCCGGCCGCCTGACGAACTCTTCAGGCCACGCCGCCCGCTGGGGCCGCGGGCTATCAAGGACCCTTGAGACCAGGTGGCAAGGCGACCCGTGTTGGGGCGTAAAGGCCCCCGCCGAGTGGCCACAGGTCACTATCGGCCGGGCCCCCCATGGGCTGCAATGGCGATGTGAACCCCGACCCACGGACTCAGGATTGTGAGCACCGCACGTGTCACGTGCTCACGCGGGCGTTCGCGCTCGGGCGTCCCGTGCCCCCGCGATGCCGAAGGTGGTGCCCGGCCGCCGCCGCCATCGTCGGTCTCCACGAGCTCGGTCGTGGACAGAGCGCGCGCATCCTGCGCGTCGGCGGCCGACCCACGACCCAGCGCCGGCTGCTCGAGCTCGGTGTCGTCCGCGGCGAGACGATCACGTTCCAGCGGGCCGCACCGCTGGGTGACCCGCTGGAATACGTGGTGAAGGGCTACCACCTCTCGCTGCGCAGGAGAGAGGCGGCGACCATCACGGTCCAGGCACTGGCCGAGCCCCGTGTGGAGTCGGCAGACGGCCTGTCGGCGGACGGCGCAGCAGAGGAGGCTGCCGCGTGAGTGGACTCCTGACGCTCGCCCTGGCCGGCAACCCCAATGCCGGAAAGACCAGCATCTTCAACGCCCTCACCGGATCCCGCCAGCACGTCGGCAACTGGCCGGGCAAGACGGTGGCCCGTCACGAGGGCACGTTCCGGCACCGCGACCTCGTCGGCCGCCTCGTGGACCTGCCGGGCACCTACAGCCTCTCCGCGCTCTCGCCGGAGGAGGTCATCGCCCGTGACTACCTTCTGAGCGGCGAGGCGGACGGCGTCATCAACGTCGTGGATGCCACCAACCTGGAGCGCAACCTGTACCTCACGGCACAGCTGCTGGAGCTTGGCCTGCCGCTCATCGTGGCGCTCAACGTGAGCGACAGTGCCAGGGCGCAGGGCATCCGCATCGACCTGCCGCGGCTCGGTGTGCTGCTCGGGCGCGCCCCCATCGTGGAGACCGTGGGCCATCGCGGCCGCGGCCTGGATGAGCTCATCGAGGCCGCCATCTCCGTGGTCGGCACCGACGGCGCGCTGTTGCGGGTCGTGGCCTGACCCGTGGCCGCTCAGCTCGGTGCCACCTGGGCGCCCGCCTTCCGCATCGACTACGGGCGTGACGTGGAGCCGGAGGTCACCACCCTCACCGACCGCATCGGCCGCCTGCCGGAGCTGGCGGCCGCCTTCCCGCCGCGCTGGCTGGCCGTCAAGCTCCTGGAGGGGGAGGCCGACCTCGTGGCGCGCGTGGGCCGCGCCGCCGGCGGCGACGAGATCGTGGCGGCGGCGGAGGAGTCGCGGGCGCGCATCCGGGCGCGGCTGGGCGACAGCGCCGACCTGGCCATCGCCGATGCACGCTACGGCTACGTGCACGGCGTGGTGCGCGAGGTCGTGGACACCTCCGCGGTTTCCCGTTACACGCGCACGGATCGCCTCGACAGCGTGCTCACCAACCGCCTGTTGGGCCTGCCCATCTTCGTGGCCGTCATGTACATCGTCTTCAAGCTGGTGGTGGAGGTCTCGGCCTTCTTCCTCGACTGGGTGGACGCTGTCATCAGCGGGCCCGTGACGCGTTGGGTGACCGGGTTCCTGGCCATGCTCTCGGCGCCTGACTGGCTCATCTCGCTGACCGTGGACGGCGTCATCGCCGGCGTGGGCGCTGTCCTGGTCTTCATCCCCGGGCTCGTCGTCCTCTACCTCTTCCTGACACTCCTGGAGGACAGCGGCTACATGGCCCGGGTGGCTTTCCTGATGGACCGCGTCATGCGCTTCACCGGCCTGCACGGCAAGTCCTTCATGCCCATGATCCTGGGCTTCGGCTGCGCCGTGCCAGCGGTGTACGCCACGCGCACGCTGGAGGACCGCAACCAGCGGCTGACCACCAGCCTGCTGGTGCCGCTCATGTCCTGCTCGGCCCGCCTGCCGGTCTACGTCGTCTTCGGGCTGGCCTTCTTCGGCACCGCGGCCGCCACCGTCATCACCGGGCTCTACGTGCTGGGCATCGTGCTGGCTGCCATCGTCGCCATCGTCCTCTCACGGACGATCCTGCGCGAGCGCAGCGACTCGGTCTTCGCCCTGGAGCTGCCGCCCTACCGGGTGCCGACCCTGAGATCGCTCGCGACCCACACCTGGCAGAAGACCAAGGAGTTCGTGGTCAAGGCGGGCACCGTCATCTTCGCCGTGTCGGTGCTGCTGTGGTTCCTCATGAGTCTGCCCTGGGGCGTCAGCAGCCAGCGGGAGAGCTTCTTCGGCCAGGTCAGCGCCGCTGTGGCGCCGGCCTTCGAGCCGGCTGGCTTCGGCGAGTGGCGGGCGGCCGGTGCGCTCGTCACGGGCTTCATCGCCAAGGAGGTCGTGGTCACGAGCATGGCCCAGGCGTACGTCGGTGAGCCGGCCGAGGGCGCCACGGGCAGTGCGAGTGGCTCCGACACAGCCACGGCCTTCCCCAGCGTGGCTGAGGACCTGCAGGAGATCGGCGCCGGTCTGCTGGCGGCCACCGGGTCGGCCGTCCGCTCCACGCTCTCCATCATCCCGGGCGTGGACCTCGTACCGGAAGGCCAGCGGGAACCCCAGGACACCGCGCTGAGCGCGGCGCTGGCGACCGCCTTCACGCCCCTGGCTGCCATCGCCTTCGTGGTCTTCGTGCTCATCTACACGCCCTGCGTGGCCACCCTGAGCGCCATCAAGTCCGAGTTCGGCTGGCGCTGGGCGGCCTTCTCCGGCGCCTACCAGCTGGGCCTGGCATGGCTGCTCGCAGTGCTCGTCTTCCAGGTCGGCACCGCCTTGGGGATGGCCTGATGCTGACGCGGATCCTGGCCGCCATCGACGCGGCCGGGCGGCCCCTCTGCGCGGCGGACCTGCGGCGCGAGCTGGCCATCGATGGCTCGGCGCTGGAGGGCATGCTGGACACGCTCGTGGCACGCGGCCGGCTGCGGGCCGTGCGCTTCGACGGCGCGGATTGTGGCGGCTGCCCGGTGCGCAGCGGCTGCTTCATCATGGACGACGGCATCGCCGTGACCTACGCGCTGGTGCGGGGCGCTCCGGTCGGTGGCACGGTCGCGGCGCCGCTGCGCGAGGGCGAGAGCACCGTCGCCGCAGCCTGAGCGCTGCCGAAGGTCCGGCGCCGGGCTGCCGAACGGCCCGCCACGCCCGGACCGATGGCACGCGCCATGCGGCCCCGCGACGTCGACACTGGCGACTGGCGTGGTCCCCCCGCGATCGGGTGGCCGCGCCGTCGTCATGTCCGGGCCGAGTCGGAGGCACATGCGTTGGATGCCGAGCTGCTGGCGCGACTGCAGTTCACGCTGACCGCCAGCTATCACTTCATCTTCCCGCCCTTGAGCATGGGCCTGGGGTTGATGCTGCTGGTGGTGAGCGGTCTCTACCTGCGCACCCGGGATCCCAGGTGGCGCCAGCTGTCCTTCTTCTGGGTCAAGGTCTACGGCATCGTCTTCGCCATGGGCGTGGCCACGGGCATCGTCCAGGAGTTCGAGTTCGGCATGAACTGGGCCGACTACTCCCGTTTCGTGGGCAACGTCTTCGGCTCGCTGCTGGCCGCGGAGGGCGTCTTCGCCTTCTTCCTGGAGGGCGGCTTCCTGGGTCTCATGCTCTTCGGCGGCAACCGGCTCGGGCCGCGCCTGTGGTTCCTGGCCAGCCTCATGGTCGTCGTGGGGGCCCACTTCTCAGCCATCTGGATCGTGGCCGCCAACTCCTGGATGCAGACGCCCGCGGGCTACGACATCCAGGCCCTGCCCGAGCCGACGCGGGCGGTCATGACTGATTTCTGGGCCACCGTCCTGACGCCGTCGTTCATGCCGCGCCTGCTGCACGTCTTCTTCGCCTCCTGGACGGCGGGCGCAGCCTTCGTGGCCAGCGTCAGCGCCTACTACGTGCTCAAGGCCCGACACGCCGACCTGGGACGGGCATCGCTGGCGGTGGCCGTGCCCTTCTTCATCGTCTTCGCCGTCGCCAACGCCTTCGTCTTCGGCCCCGAGTCGGCCCGCAGCGTGGCCGAGAACCAGCCCACCAAGCTGGCGGCCATGGAGGGTACCTGGCAGACGGAGGCGGGCGCGCCGGCCTATCTCGTGGGCTGGGTCGACGAAGAGGCCGGTACGACCACGGGCATCGCCGTGCCAGGCCTGCTCAGCTTCCTGGCCACAGGTGACCCCAACGCCACCATCGAGGGCATCGACTCCTTCGAGACGCCCCCGACGGTCGTGAACCTGACCTTCCAGTCCTACCACCTCATGGTCGCCCTGGGGTTCGCGATCGTGCCCTTCGCCGCCTTGGCCGGTCTGCTCTGGTTCTGGAAGCGCAAGCTCCTGGAGTACCGCTGGGCGCTCTGGATCCTCGTCTCGACGGTCTTCGTGTCGCTCGTCGTCATCACCGCCGGCTGGTGGGTGGCGGAGTTCGGTCGCCAGCCCTGGATCGTCTACGACCTGCTGCTGACCGCGAACGGCACCTCGCCGGTGGTGTCCGCCGAGGAGATCGTGGTCTCACTGGGCGGCTTCATCGTGCTTTACACGATCCTGCTGGTCCTCTTCGTGTACCTCCTCAACAGGAAGATCCAGCACGGACCGGAGCCACTCGAGTCCCTGGAGGCCCGACCCGTCAGCGAGCTGCCTGACACGCTGCGCGACATCTTCACGTCGCGCGGCACGGGCGAGGAGAGGATGACGCGCTGATGCTCAACGAGATCTGGTTCATGCTCTTCGTCGTCATCATCGCCGGCTACCTCGTCCTGGACGGCTTCGACATGGGCGTGGGCATCCTGCACCTGCCGCTTGCCCGCACCGACCTGGAGCGGCGCACCCTGCTCAACAGCATCGGTCCCGTCTGGGATGGCAACGAGGTCTGGCTGGTGCTGGGCGGTGGCGTCCTGTTCGCCATCTTCCCATTCGCCTATGCCTCGCTGTTCTCCGGCTTCTACGCGGCGTTCATGCTGGTCCTGGTGGTGCTCATCCTGCGCGCGGTGACCCTGGAGTTCCGCTCCCAGCGGCCCGGCCCGCGCTGGAGGGGTGCCTGGGACGTGGCCTTCGCCACGACCTCGCTCGTGCTGGCGCTCCTGCTGGGCGTGGCCTTCGGCGCCATCCTGGGCGGCGTGCCGCTGGGCGCGGACCAGGAGATCGTCACGAACCTCTTCGAGCTGCTGACACCCTTCGCCCTGCTGGTGGGCGTGACCGCCGTGGCCATGTTCGCCATGCATGGCGCGATCTACCTGATGATGAAGACCGGGGGTGACATCCAGGCCCGCGCGAGGCGATGGCTGCCCGCCCTGATGGGCGGCTTCGTGGCTCTCAACACCCTCGTCGTCATCGCCAGCCTGTGGCTCGAGCAGCCCTTCACGGTGCGCTACCGCGAGGAGATCTGGCCCGTCATCTTCCCGGCCGCGGCTCTCGCGGCCATGGGCGCCACGTGGTGGCTCGCGCAGCGCGCCCGCTACTTCCCGGCCTTCGTGGCCTCCTCGACGATGATCCTGCTGCTCATCGTGGCGGCCGCCTACGGGATGCATCCGAACCTGCTCGTCTCGAGCATCGACGCGGCCTACAACCTGACGATCTTCAACGCGGCGTCGGAGGCCAACACGCTGACCGTGGCCCTCGTCATCGCCCTCATCGGCATGCCCTTCGTGCTCCTCTACACGGCGGGCGTCTATCACGTCTTCCGCGGCAAGGTCAGGGTCGAGCCTGACAGCTACTAGCCGAACGGGATCTGCCGCGGGCGGCGCGAACGCTGACCCGGACAGGTCCACGGCCGCGGGTGTCCCGCGCCACGAAGGGCGGCTGCTGGCGATGGATCGGCAGGCGCGCCGCTGGCTGATCGTCGCCATCCTGGCGGGCGTCGGCGCGACCGTGGCCCTCGTGATCCAGCTCGCGACCGTGGCCTTTGTCGTCAGTGGGGTCTTCCAGGACGGCAGGACGCTGGAGGACGTGCTGCCGCTCCTGGCCGTTGCCTTCGCCCTGCTCGGTGCGCGTGCCCTGTGCGTGACGCTGCGCGAGGTCGCCGCGCGCCGCTCCGCCGAGCGTGTCACGAGCGCGCTGCGGGCTCACCTCACCGGGCGGCTGCTCGGGCTGGGACCGACGTGGCTGGGGCGAGAGCGCAGCGGCGAGATCGGGGGTCTCCTGCTGGGCGGCCTGGAGTCCATCGAGGAGTACGTGACCCTGTACCTGCCGGCGCGCTGGCTGGCCATGATCGTGCCACTGCTGATCCTGGCCGTCGTGCTCGTGCTGGACCCGCCGTCCGTCGTCGTACTGCTCCTCACGGGTCCGCTGCTGGTCCTCCTCCTGGTCGTCATCGGCGGGCGTACCCGGGCGGTCACCGAGCGTCGCTTCCTGGAGATGCGCATCCTGTCCGCCTTCTTCCTGGACATCCTGCGCGGCCTGCCGACGCTGCGCATGTTCGGGCGGAGCCACGAGCAGGTGGAGAATCTGCGGCGCGTCAGCGGGCGCTACGGCGACGCCACCATGGACGTGCTGCGCACGGCCTTCCAGACATCCCTGGTCCTGGAGTGGGGGTCCACCATCGCCATCGCGCTCATCGCGGTGGAGGTCGGGCTGCGCCTGCTGGACGACGGCATCGCCTTCGACCGGGCGTTGGCGGTCCTGCTCATCACGCCCGAGTTCTTCCTGCCCCTGCGACTGCTGGCCGTGCGCTTCCACGTGGGCACCGCCGGCGGAGCGGCACTGGACCGCGCCTTCGTCGTCCTCGACGAGCCGGTCGCGGGCCGAACGACCGACTCGACAGCCATGCCAGGCACGATCGCGAGCCCTTCGCCGCCCGGGCTGACCGATGCCGGCCCGACGGCTCTGCGCGCGCCGCCGTCGCTGCGGTTCGCCGACGTGGGCTTCATCTATCCCGGCCGCGATGCGCCGGCCCTCCAGGCGGTCTCGTGGGAGATCCCGGCAGGTCGATCCCTGGCCCTGGTGGGCGCCAGCGGGGCCGGCAAGTCCACGGCCGCCAGCCTGTTGCTGCGCTTCATCGAGCCGACGAGCGGCACGATCGTGGTCGACGGCCGCGCATTGGCGAGCATCCCTGTCTCTGCCTGGCGGTCCTCGCTGGCCTGGGTACCGCAGCGCCCGCACCTCTTCGCGGGCAGCGTCGCCGACAACATCCGCCTGGCGCGACCCGACGCTGACGATGCGGCCGTGGCCGAGGCGGCGCGAGCAGCGAACGCGGCCGGTTTCATCGCCCAGCTGCCGCACGGCTACGAGACCCCGGTCGGAGAGGATGGCTCGCGGCTCAGCGGCGGGCAGCGGCAGCGCATCGCCATCGCGCGGGCCTTCCTGCGGGATGCACCCCTGCTGCTGCTGGACGAACCGACCTCACACCAGGACGAGGTCAGCGAGGCGGCCATCGCCGACGCGCTCGAGCGCCTGACCGCAGGTCGCACGGTGCTGATCATCGCCCACCGGCTCGACCTCGTCGCGCGGGCTGACCAGGTGGTCGTGCTGGGCGCCGGGCGTGTCGTCCAGTCGGGAGCCCCGGTCGACCTGTTGGCCGTGGAGGGGCCCTATCGCCGGCTCGTCGAGGACGCGGCGGCGGGGCGAGGATCGATCGCATGAGCGGTCCCGGTGCCGAGCGCACGAGCGAACCTGGGCGCACGCACGACCACCGGGGGCCCCGTGACACCGGTGACGTCGGCCGCTCTTCGAGCGCCGCTGACCTTCGCCGGCTGCTCCGGCTGGTCCTGCCGCACTGGCCATGGCTGGCCGTCGGTGGTCTCCTGGGCGTCGTCGCCATCGGCTCCAACGTGGCCCTCATGGGCCTCTCCGCCTACCTCATCTCCAAGGCCGCCATCGCCACCAGCGTTGCCGAGCTGGCCCTGGCCGTGACCGGGATCCGGGTGCTGGCCATCTCCCGTGCCGGGTTCCGCTACCTGGAGCGCTACGCGACGCACCGCGCCATGTTCCGCATCCTGACCGCCATCCGGGCCTGGTTCTACGCCGCGGTCGAGCCACTCGCACCGGCGCGCCTGGTGCACCTCCGCAGCGGAGACCTCATGGCCCGGCTGGTGAACGACGTGGACAGCATGGAGGAGCTCTACGTCCGCGTGCTCGTGCCGCCCGTGGTGGCGGCCGTGGTCGTGGCCCTCACGAGTCTGCTCTACGGGCTCTTCGACCCCGCCATGGGCCTGCTGCTCCTGGGCTTCCTTGTCCTGACCGGCGTGCTGCTGCCCCTCGCGACGCGCTGGCTGTCACGGCAGCCAGCGCGATCGGTGGCCGACCTGCGGGGAGAGACCGGGGCCCTCGTCATCGACCAGCTGTTGGGCGCGGCAGACCTGGCGGCCCTGGACGCGACTGACCGGCACCGCACCCTGCTGCTGTCACGGGCCGGTGAGCTGGACGCGGTGCGGCGACGACTGGGGGTCATCGAGGGGGTCAGCGACGCGCTCGGGGGCCTGCTGGCTGCGCTGGCGGGGCTCTGCATCCTGCTTCTCGCCATCCCGCTCGTCACCTCCGGCAAGATGGAGGGGGTCTTCCTGGCCGCCCTGCCGCTCGCCGCCATCGCTGCCTTCGAGGCTGTCCAGCCCCTGGCCCGTTCGCTGCAGCTGCTGGACACGACACGCGGCTCCGCTCGCCGCCTCTTCGAGATCGTGGACGCGCCGCCGGCCGTGAGCGACCCCCCTGGGCCCGCCGCTCCCAGCGCCGATGGCCCGATCATCATCCCGACGGTCGGCGTCGCGGCGGGGGGCCTCGTGGAGTCTGGCGTCGCGACGCACGCAGTCCAGGCGCCCGGCTTCCCGACGTCTGGCGTCCCGACACACGCAGTCCAGGCGCCCGGCTTCGCGACGTCTGGCGTCCCGACGCACACAGTCCAGGTGCCGGCCATCGACATCCGCGGACTCTCCTTCCGCTACGCACCCGACGGGCCCTGGACCCCGCGCGACCTCGACCTGCGCGTCGATGCCGGAGAGCGATTGGGGCTCGTGGGTCCCAGCGGCACCGGCAAGTCGACGCTGGTCGCGCTGCTGCTGCGCTTCTGGGACTATGAGCAGGGCAGCATCCGCCTCGACGGTCGTGAGATCCGGGAGATGCACCAGGAGGCCGTCCGCGCCAGCCTCTCCGTGGTCCCGCAGGACGTGCACCTCTTCGACGCCACCGTGCGTGACAACCTGGCCGTGGCCGACGGCGAGGCCAGTGACGCGGAGATGGAGGCGGCCTGTCGCATCGCGCGACTTCACGACACCGTGATGGCCCTGCCGGCTGCCTACGACACGGTCGTGGGCGAGAACGGCCTGCGCCTGAGCGGCGGGGAGCGGCGGCGTCTGGCCATCGCTCGGGCCATCCTGAAGGGCGCGCCCATCGTGATCTTCGACGAGGCCACGGCCGACCTCGACACCACCACCACGAAGGCGCTCTGGGCAGCGCTGGATCCCTGGCTCGCGGGGCGCACGCTGCTGGTCATCGGGCACGCGCCACCCGCAGGCGCCAAGCTGGACCGGGTCGTGGAGATGAGCGTCAGCTGCGGATCACCCGGTGACGACTCCCTGGGTCATCACTTGACGATGCCCATCTCCGCGTAGAGCCCGGGCTGCCGATCCTGAAGGTATGTGGCATAGCTGCGCCAACGCTCGAGGTCCTCGGTAGGATCTTGCAGTCGGGCTACCGCGATGCCTTCGCCATCGCCGAGCGCAGCCAGCGCGGCCCCCGTGGGCCCCGCGATCGTCGAATGACCGAGACTCGTGAAGCCGGCTTCCTCGCCGACGCGGTCGGCCATGACGACGTGAACCCCGTTCTCGAGGCCCCTGACCTGGCACAGTGCGCGGACGCTCGGGCCGGCCCAGCCTTGGTCCGACTGCCACGGGTCGGTGATCCAGTCCGTGCCGTTGACGATGAGGCGCGCACCCGAGAGCACGAGGCCGCGGATGTACTCCGGGAACATGAGGTCGTAGCAAATGGTCAAACCCACCCGACCAAAGGCGGTGTCCACCAGGCAAGGCTCGCTCCCGACCGCGAAGACGGCCTTCTCGCCAGCGAAGAGGTGCACCTTGCGGTAGGAGGCCAGGAGGGAGCCGCTCGGTGAGAACAGGGCCAGCGCATCGTAGACATCCGGACCGGCTGCCTCGAGGACGCCGACGGCCAGGTGGCTGCCGAGGGTCCGGGCCAGTGCCGCGAGGTGGGCATTCGTCGGCCCGTCCCGCGGCTCGGCCAGTGCCGTCGCGCGCTCGCCCACGAAGTACCCGGTCGTGGCGCACTCGGGGAAGACGACGAGGCGCTCGGCGGGCTGGGCCGCTCCGCCATCGACTGCCCCCTCCAGGCCCCGGCCGGCATCGGTACCCGGCAGATCCTCGAGCCGAGCAAGGGCCTCAGCGGCCAGCTCCTCGATGTGCGCCAGGTTGGTCGCCGCATCGCCCAGCTGGCAGTCCATCTGGACAACCGCCACGTCCACGTTCACGCCGTCACCTCCGCCTCTTCTATGGCCGCTGCATGCATGACCTGCTCCTCACTGGGAACGCCGTCCGCGAACTCCGCGATGAGTCGCCCGTCGCGCATGACGAGCACACGGTCCGCGAGGCCGAGGATCTCGGGCAGCTCCGAGCTGGCTAGCAGGATGCCGACGCCGCTGTCCGCCAAGCCGCGCAGCAGGCGGTAGATCTCGGCCTTGGTGCCGACGTCGATGCCGCGCGTCGGCTCATCGCAGAGTAGGACTCGTGGCTTGACGGCCAGCCACTTCCCGACCACGACCTTCTGCTGGTTGCCGCCGGACAGGGACCTGGAGCGCTGGTCGAGGACCCGGGCGTCGAGTCGGACCTCGGCGGCAGCCTCGGCGACGATGTGCCGTGACGCCGAGCCGTCATAGCGCCAGCCGCCGACGGACAGTGTCGTCGACTCCAAGTTGGCCAGGTTCGTCAGGTCGATGGCCAGCCCCTCCGACTTGCGGTCCTCGGTAACGAAGGCGATGCCCGCTGCGATGGCCGCCATCGGAGACTGGCCGACTTCGACGCCGTCTACGATCAGCCCCCGGACGGCGTTCTCGTCCGCTCCGAAGATGGCACGCAGCAGGGAGGTTCGCCCGGAGCCGACCAGCCCGGCCAGTCCCACGATCTCGCCCGGCCAGATCTCGAGCGAGACGCCCTGGATGCGGCCCGGGCTGGACGCCTCGATGACGCGAAGCAGGGGTGGCCCATCCTGGGCTGATGCCGGGCGACGGGGAGGGTAGAGTTCCTCGACCAGGTCGCGGCCGACCATGAGGCTCACGAGGGTTTGGTGATCGAGCTCGGCAGCCGGCGCCGTGCGCACCAGCCGGCCGTCCTTGAGGACGGTCACGACGTCGCAGATGGCAAAGATCTCGTCGAGGCGGTGCGACACGTAGGCGATGGCGCCGCCGCGGTCGCGGAGCCGCCGGATGAGGCTGAAGAGGTGCTCCTCTTCCACGGATGTCAGCGAGGCCGTCGGCTCGTCGAAGATGACCACCTCGGCGTCGCGCGAGAGGGCCTTGGCGATCTCCACCAACTGCTGCTGCGCGACCGAGAGCGTCGAGACCCGGGCTCGTGGGTCCACGTCGATGCCCAGGTCCTCCAGGTACGTCCGGCACTGCGCGTGCAGCCTCGCGTTGTCGAGGAAGAAACGTGCTCTGCGCGGCTCCCGATGGAGGTACACGTTCTCGGCCACGGTGAGGTCCGGCACCAGGCTGAGCTCCTGGTAGACCACAGAGATGCCGGCCGCCCCGGCCTCGACGGGCGCCGAGAAGTCGACCCGCTGGCCCTTGAGGAGGATCTCGCCGCTGTCGGGTCGAAACACGCCGGAGGCGATCTGGATGAGCGTCGACTTGCCTGCGCCGTTCTCACCGACGAGCCCGTGGACCTCGCCGGCGCGCAGCACCAGGTCGACGCCGTCCACGGCCTGGACGACGCCAAAGCGCTTGCTGATGCCGCGCAGGTGCAGGGCCGCGGGGTCCGCACCGGGGGCGGTCGGCCCGGGATCCGCCACTCGCGGAGCCCGGGCCGCCAGCTTGAAGGTCAACCGGTCACTGGGGCAGGAACTCCGGAGGCAGGTCGCTCGCCCACCAGTCGTCCGGCGCATCCGGCTCGGCCAGCGCGGCGGCGTCCTCGGGTGCGTACCAAACAGACGGCACGGCGATGCCCTTGGTGACCTCCTCTCCGTTGAGGATCCGCGTCATCTGCTGGACGCCCACGGCTCCGGCCGACGGCGGGAACGTCACCACGCCGCCGTTGCTCTCGGGATGGGCGGCGATCCACTTGAGCCAGCCGTTGTACTCGTCACCGGGCGAGAAGGTCACCTCGTCGAGGCGACCGGCCTCGTCGAAGGCCTCCGCCATGCCCACCGACATCTGGCCGGCCGGCGAGAAGACGCCGTCGATCTGGGGGAACTGCATGAGCCAGCTCTCGGTGATGGACTTGGCCTGGGCCCGGTTCCAATCACCGTTCTTGGTGTCGAGGATCTCGATGTCCGGGTAGCCCTCCAGCACCTGGCGGAGCGCCAGGTCCTGGTTCACGGCCGCCGTGGTGCCCGCGATGGGCAGCATCGAGACGATCTTGCCGGAGCCGCCGAGCGACTCAGCCAGCTCCATGGCCACGGCCACGCCCAGCTCGTACTGGTCGATGTGGGCGTTGGAGACGATGCCCGGCAGGTCGGCGTAGCCACCACCGACGTTCACCGTGGGGATGCCGGCCGCCACGGCCTGCTCGAGGCCGGGCTCCACGGCCTTGTCATCGACAGGCCAGTAGATGATGGCCTCACAGCCCTGGGTGACGAGGTCGGAGATATCGCTGACCTGCTTGTTGGCGTCGAAGGCGGCATCGGTCACCACGATGTCCGGCTCGTAGTTGGGCTCCAGGGAGGCCTGGTACTTGATGTTCTGGAGCGCGAAGACGACCCAGGAGTTGAAGAGGTAGCCGGCGCTCACGCAGAGCTTCCAGGGTGCCTCCTTGGCGAAGGGCGCGGTGTCGACCGGCGTGTCCGCCGTGAGCCCTTCGGGTGACACGAAGCCCTCCGGGATGACGATGGGCTCACCGCTGGCGCCGCCCTCCTGGGCGGCCGCGGGCAGGCCCGCGAGCCCGGCTACGAGGACGAGAGCGGTGGCGACTGGTAGCAGCCTTCTCATGGGGACGATCCTCCTGTCACTAGCTGGGTGGACACGCGCTGCGCCGATGCTGCCTTCGGGGTCTAGCCGCCCTCCTCTCTTCGCTGCGACATGACATGCAGGGCAGCGACCCCAAAGATGATGCCGCCCTTGACGATGAGCTCCATGTTGAAGTCGAGGCCCAGGATGCTCACGAGGCTGAACGTGGTGGTCAGGATGAGCACGCCAGCCAGCGTCCCTCCGATGCCACCTCGTCCGCCCTCGAACGTGGTGCCACCAAGGATAACGGCGGCCAGGACGTCGAACTCGAAGCCCTGCCCTGCAAAGGTGCTGGAGACCCCCGACCGGGCCAGCAGGGCGAGCCCGGCCAGGGCGGCCGTGAGGCCGGAGATGGCGTAGGCGGCCACGAGCGTGCGCTGCACAGGGATGCCGGCCAGCCGTGCCGCTGCCGGGTTGGCGCCGACGAGGTAGAGGCGTCGCCCCAGCCGCGTCCGGTTCTGGACGAACAGCCCCGCCAGCACGACCAACCCGAAGGCGATGACCAGCACCGGGACGGGACCGATGCGGGCGTTGAGGGTCTGCCGGAACTCTGGTGCCACGATGCCCGCCGCCGTCCCCCCGGTGTACAGCTGCGTGATGCCCAGGACCACGGTGGCGGTGCCCAGCGTGAGGATGAAGGCAGGCAGCTTCCAGCGAGCCACGAGCAGACCGTTGGCGGAGCCCACGGCCACGCCCATGAGGAGCACCACGGCGGTGGCCAGCGGGATGTTCTGCGCCTCTCCCGCCATGATCGTGGCGGCCAGCACGGAGGCGAACGAGATGACCGCGCCCACCGAGAGGTCCACTCCGCCGGTGATCATCACCAGGGTCACGCCGACCGCGGCGATGCCCACGACGCTCGCCTGGCGCAGCACGTTGAAGAAGTTGACCGGCTGGATGAACCCCGGTGAGAGCCAGGCCGTCACCGCGATGATGACCACGAGTGCCAGCCACAGTCCGACGGAGCTCCTGCCCGATCGGCGGGACCGTGGCCGCCGAGCTGCCAGCGCCGCCCAGCTCACGACTCGCGCCGCCGGGCGGTGTAGATGGCGATGGCGGCGATGATGATCAGGCCGTTCACCACCCGCTGGGTGAACGGCGAGATGCCCAGCAGGTTGAGGATGTTGGCGATGAGGGCGAGCAGGACGACCCCGGCGACGGTTCCCAGCACGCCCCCGCGACCGCCGGACAGCGCGGTCCCGCCGAGCACCACGGCGACGATGCTGTCGAGTTCGAAGCCGGCGCCTGCTCCTGTGTAGCCGGACCCCAGGCGCGCCGCCAGGACGAGGCCCGCGATGGCCGCCAGGGCTGCGCAGATGACATAGGCCGCGGCCGTCACGCGCCCGACCCCGATGCCGGCGCGGCGGGCATTGCGGCTGTCGCTGCCGACCGCGTAGATGTAACGGCCCAGGGGCGTCTGCCGCAGCACGACCCACGAGGCGAGCGTGAGGATGCCCAGCAGGACGACCGAGGTGGGCAGGGGGCCGAGGCTGCCGTAGGCCAGCTCGCGGAACTCGGGTGGGGCGCTGCCCACCGTGCGGTCCGTGTACAGGAAGATGACGCCCTGCAGCACGGACATCATGGCCAGCGTCACGATCAGCGGGTTGACGCGGAAGATGGCGATGCCGACGCCGTTGGCCAGGCCCACGACGACACCGATGACGAGCGCCAGCGCCACGACGACGGGCATGAGTGCCGGGTCACCGGCCATGATGCCGTTGGCCGTCACCGTGACGAGCCCCATGAGCATGCCCACGGAAAGGTCGATGCCGGCGCTCAGGATGACGAACGTCTGGCCCAGCGACACGATGCCCAGGACGGCCACCTGGCGAAGGACCGCGTCGACGTTGGCCAGCGTGGCGAAGTTGGGGACCGCCAGGGCCCCATAGAGGACGGTGGCGCCGAGCGCCACGAAGACCCCGTAGCGACGCACCGCGTCCGCGATGACCTCCGACCTGTGGACCCCCACGACGGGGGCGGCGGTCGAGGAAGGGTTCGCAGCCACGGCGGGATGTAGCATAGCCAGCCGGACCCCGGCTCCGTCCGCAGAGGAGGCACCCTGGCTGGCTTGGAGGAGACACCACCCCTGGCAGAGGCAGCACCATCGGCCCTGACCGGCGCAACCGCACCGCCGGCCTTGACCGGAGCCGCCGAACCACGGGCCTTGACCGGAGCAGCCGCACCGCGGTCCGAGGTGGAGCTGGAGGAGACGCTCTCGCGACCGTCGCCCGGCGTCATCGACGTCCTCGGTCGCCGCGAGGGTGACATCCTCGTCCTCGGCGCGGGCGGCAAGATGGGCCTCAGCCTGTCGACCATGGCCGCACGGGCCGTGCGGGCCGCGGGTAGCCCCGCCCGGCGTGTCATCGCCGTCTCCAGGTTCCATGCCGGCACCGAGGCGTTCCACGCCGCCGGCATCGAGACCATCAGCCTCGATCTGCTCGACGACGGGGCCCTGGAGTCCCTTCCCGACGTGCCCAACGTCCTCTATCTGGCGGGCATGAAGTTCGGCAGCTCGGGCGCGCAGCCCCTGACCTGGGCCATGAACACGCACCTGCCCGGGCTCGTCGCTCGCCGCTTCGCGGGCTCGCGCATCGTGGCACTCTCGACCGGCAACGTGTACGCCTTCTCATCCGTCTCGGGCAAGGGCGCCCGCGAGAGCGACCCGCTCGATCCGGTCGGTGAGTACGCCATCACCTGCCTCGGCCGGGAGCGCATGCTGACCTGGTACTCGGAGCGTGACGGCACGCCGCTGACGCTGGTCCGCCTGAACTACGCCAACGCGTTGCGCTACGGCGTCCTCGTCGACATCGCCCAGCGGGTGCTCGCCGGGGACCCGGTGGACGTGACCATGGGCGCGGTCAACGTCATCTGGCAGGGCGACGCCAACGCTGCCATCCTGCAGTCCTTCGGCCTCTGCAGCAACCCGCCGACGATCCTCAACGTGGCCGGACCGGAGGTGCTCGCGGTGCGCTGGCTGGCCGAGCGCTTCGCCGACCGGCTCGCTGTGCCAGCTCCACGCTTTGTCGGCACGGAGGCGGAGACGGCCCTGCTCAGCGATGCCACGCAGATGGTCGAGCGCTTCGGCCCGCCCAGCCTGCCCATCGAGCAGCTCATCGACTGGACCGCCTCCTGGCTGCGCGATGGTGGAGCGCTGCTGGGCAAGCCGACCGGCTTCCAGGTCCGGGACGGGAGGTTCTGACCGTGAGCTTGCCGCTCCTCGAGCAGGCCAAGTGGGACGCCCTGCGACACGGGCTGGTCATCCCGGCTCATCCGCTGGCGCTCACAGCCGAGCGGCGACTCGACGAGCGGCATCAGCGCGCCCTTTCGCGCTACTACCTGGCAAGCGGTGCCGGCGGCCTGGCTGTCGCCGTGCACACCACGCAGTTCGCCATCCGCGAGCCCCGCTTCGGTCTGCACAGGCCGGTCCTCGAGCTTGCTGCGGAGGTGGCTCGCGAGCAGGCGGGGCCGGGCGGTTCGGTGACCGATCGGCCCATCGTCCTGATCGCTGGCGTGGTGGGCCTCACGGAGCAAGCCCTGAGTGAGGCCGCACTGGCGCGGGACCTGGGGTACGACTCGGCGCTCCTGCAGCTCGGCGCGTTCGGCGAGGCTCCCGACGATGAGCTGGTGGCCCATTGCGAGCGTGTCGCGGAGATCCTGCCCCTCTTCGGCTTCTATCTGCAGCCGGCGGTCGGTGGTCGGCGGCTCGGCCGCGACTTCTGGCGCCGCTTCGCCGCCATCCCGAACGTGGCAGCCATCAAGGTCGCGCCATTCGACCGCTACGCCACGCTGGACGTGATGCTCGGCGTGGCCGAGTCGGGTCGCGGTCACGAGGTCGCCCTCTACACCGGCAACGACGATGCCATCCTCGCCGATCTCCTCTTCTCGCTCGAGGCGGCTGACGATGCGGGGCAGGTGGTGAGCCTGCGCTTCGTGGGTGGACTGCTAGGCCACTGGGCCGTCTGGACGCGCAGGGCCGTCGAGCTCCTCGCGCGGGTCCACGAGCACACCCGGACAGGCCGCCCCGTGCCGCAGGACCTGCTCGAGCTTGGCTGGCGCACGACCGATGCCAACGCCGCGCTCTTCGACCCGGGCCATCGGTTCGCTGGCTGCATCCCGGGCCTCCACGAGATCCTGCGGCGCCAGGGCCTCCTGGCTGGACGTTGGACGCTCGACGAGCACGAGGATCTGTCGCCGGGCCAGATGGCGGAGATCGACCGGGTTTGCGCTGCCTATCCTGAACTCGTCGACGACGGCTTCGTGGCGGCTCACCTGGAGGGCTGGCTGGCTTGAGGGCGCCGGCCGTGGTAAGGTACGAAGGCTGCATGTCGCAGCGTGCCCGCGTGGTCGACCCCATTCTCGAACGGACCGTGCGTACTTGCATCGTTCGTTCGGGATCACAAGGAGGTCGATATGGCCACCGGTACCATCAAGAAGCTCGTCTCGGATCGAGGCTTCGGGTTCATCACTGCCGAGGACGGCAAGGAGTACTTCTTCCACCGCAACGAGCTCGAGTCCTCGTCCGACTTCGACCGCCTGAGCGGCGGCGAGAAGGTCGAGTTCGAGATCGGGCAGAGCGCCAAGGGTCCGCAGGCCCAGCGCGTCCGCCTTACCTAGTCCGTACCGCGCGTCGCTGACGCGCAGCTAGTCCTGGAGGCCGGTCCCACACGGGGCCGGCCTTCGTGCATGCGGACGACCTGACCTCGCGCTCAGTTCAGCCAGGCTCCCGCCGCGGTGGCGCCCACGACCGAGAAGCCCAGCGCCATCTGGCGGACGCCCAGGATCCTGGCTGGCCTGGGAGGCCGCCACAGCGTGATGCGCTGGACGATGACGAGCCCCACGATGGCCAGCGCCCCGAGCAGGAGCTCTGCGTCGAGCACGACGGCGCTGCCCGCGGCGAGCAGCGCGAGCACATCGCCCGAGGCGGTGAGCCCGGCCGGCGCGGCGTGCCCGTGGAGTCTCAGGACCTGGGCTCGCACGTGTGGGATCGAGGCGAGGATCCGTGCGCCCAGGATGACCCAGAGACCGATCGCCAGCGACCAGTCCGCGCCTCCGGCCCGGGCGCCCATGGTCGCCACGCTGGCGACGGCCAGCGAGCCCACGACCTCCGGGACGAGGCGGCGGCTCTGCGAGCGCCGGTCGTACCAGAGCGCCACGCCGAAGAGGGGAGCCGCCAGGAGCGCGGGCAGCCACCACCCGTTGCCAGGCGCCAGCACGAGCGCCAGGGATAGGGCGGCCGCCAGCCCGGCCGACTCGAGGGTCGCCACCCGGGTCGCCAGGCGCTGACGCTCGGCGCCCATCGTGCTGCGGGGCGCCTCCGCCTGTCCGGCTCGTCGCCGTCCGATGAGCACCAGGCGGAGCGGTGTGCGCACGAGGAAGGCCAGCAGTGCGGCCGCCGCCAGCAGGAGGCCCGCCGGGCTCGGCGCGACGAGCAGGCCCAGCAGGCCGGGCTCCAGGGTCAGGCCCCATCCGCCGTGCTCGGCAGGGACGGCCACCGACCGCAGCGCGGGACCCCGCGTCGCCTTCGTCGGTGGGTTCACCGGTCGCGCGGTTAGGTGCGCAGTGCGTCGGCGACCCTGGACAGCCTCGCGTGGGCCTCGGAGGCCACGGCCTGAAGCTCCGGCTCCGTGACGCCCCCCAGCATGGAGATGGGGTCAACGAGCGAGACGATGCAGCCGGCGCCGCCGTGGCGCTCGTAGACGATGACGTTGCAGGGCAGCAGGAGGCCGACTTCAGGATCCGAGCTCAGGGCCCGGTGCGCGAGCAGCGGGTTGCAGGCGCCCAGGATGGCGTACCTGCGGAATTCGACCCCGAGCTTCTCCCTGAGGGTAGCCTGCACATCGATCTCGCTGATGACGCCGAAGCCTTCGCTCTTGAGGGCCTCCTTCGCTCGCCCCATGGCCGAGTCGTAGTCTCCGTCCAGCTCGACGCGAAACGCGTGGTGTTCGAGCGCGCTCGTCATGACCCCCTCCTGATCGGCGCGAGCCGCGGGTCCGGCTCGTCTCGCGTCCGAGGATAGCGATGGTCCGCGCAGGGGACCAGCGTGTCGTACCGCGAGGGGCTATCGTCGCTCGCGTGGCGCCCCGACCACCCGGACTGGGCCCACCGAGGTGGAGCACCTGCCCATGAAGTCGTGGCTGCCGCTGTCGGCCCTCGCGCTTGCCCAGTTCGTCATGGTCCTGGACCAGGCCGTCATGAATGTCTCCATCAGCCAGCTGGTGGCCGACTTCGACACCACCGTGACGACGATCCAGGGCGTCATCACCTTGTACTGCCTGGTCATGGCCATGTTCATGCTGGCGGGCGGCAAGATCGGCGACATCATCGGCCGTCGGCGTGCCTTCGTCGTCGGCCTCGTCATCTACGGCATCGGCTCCGGCCTGACGGCCATCTCGCAGTCCGTGCTCGTGCTGACCCTCGGCTGGTCGATCCTGGAGGGCATCGGCGCCGCGCTCGTGCTGCCCGCCCTGGCAGCCCTCATCGCGGGCAACTTCCACGGCCGCGAGCGGGTCACGGCCTACGCCATCATCGGCGGCGTAGCCGGCGCCGGCATCGCCGTCGGCCCCATCGTGGGTGGCTGGGCGACCACCGAGCTCAGCTGGCGCGTCGTCTTCGCGGGCGAGGTCGTCCTGGTGCTGATCATCCTGGCCCTCTCGCGGTACATCGTGGACGCGGTTCGCGAGGGCGAGAAGCCCAGGCTGGACGTGCTGGGTGTCGTCCTCTCGGCCAGCGCGTTGGGGGCCATCGTGCTCGGCATCCTCCAGGCCAGCACGTGGGGCCTCATCGAGCCCACGGATGCCTCGCCCATCACACCACTGGGCTTCTCGCTGTCGATCTGGCTGCTGGCTGCGGGCGTGGGACTGCTCTACGCGTTCGTGCGCTGGCAGCGCCACCGCGAGGCGACCGGGCAGGATCCCCTCGTGCACCTGGACCTGGTGTCTATCCCGCCGCTGCGGGCAGGGCTGACCAGCCTGCTCACGCAGAACCTCATCCTGATGGGCATCTTCTTCGTGGTGCCGCTCTACCTGCAGCTCGTGCTGGGCCTGGACGCGCTGGAAACCGGCATCAAGATGCTGCCCGTGTCGGTGACGATGTTCATCGCCTCGGCGCTTGGCTCGCGCATCGGCCAGCGGTACGCCGTGCGGACCATCATCCGCGCCGGCCTCATCATCACCGCCGTCGCCGTCCTGGTCATGATCGCGGGCATCGACCCGACCCTCGAGGGCATCGCCTTCTTCGCCTCGATGGCGCTCCTCGGCGTGGGCATGGGCTTGCTCGCCTCGCAGCTCGGGAACGTCGTGCAGTCCTCGGTCGACGCCTCCGGCCGCAGCGAGGCCGGCGGCCTCCAGTACACCGCGCAGCAGCTCGGCTCCTCGCTGGGCGTGGCGCTCATCGGCGCCATCGTCATCGCCGGCCTGGCCAGCAGCTTCGTCTCCACGATCGAGGACGACCCGCGCATCGCGGACGAGGTCAGCCAGCAGGTCGGGGTCGCCGTGGACGGCACGATGGACTTCGTGGACTCCGAGCAGGTGGCTGACGCGGCGACGGCCGCGGGCCTCGACGCGGCGACCACGGCGGCGATCGTGGAGGACTACGAGGCCGCCCAGCTGCAGGCGCTCAAGACGGGCCTGCTAGTGGCGGCCGGCATCGCCTTGGCGGCCCTCATGTTCACCGGCCGCCTGCCGTCGCGCCGGCCGGAGGAGGCGCCGGACCTGGTGGCCGAGGCCGCGCTCGCCTAGCCGCTGGGCAGGGCACAGGGCACCGGAGCCCGGTCGACCGCGCATGGCGCACCCCGCGACGCTCGAGCAGTACCTCGTCGATCATCCGGGCTCGGCCGACCTCCTCCGGGCGCTGCGCCGCATCCTGGCCCTGGTCGGCCCTGTCGAAGAGCAGCTGACGAAGAGCCAGCTGGCCTTCCGACGGACACGCATCGTGGCTTGGGCATGGGCGCCCGGCCAGTACCGGCGGGGCCGCGGCGCTCCTCTCGCCCTCTCCTTCGACTTCCCGTCACGAGATCGCTCGCCGCGCTGGAAGGAGGTCGTGGAGATCAGGCCCGGCCGCTTCATGCACCACCTCGAGCTGTGGTCGGCCGAGGACCTGGACGACGAGGTCGAGGCCTGGCTCCGGCTGGCCTGGGAGGCGGCCGCCGGGGAAGCGGAGGGGACTGTCGGGGCACCCTGAACAGCGAGCGCGGGTGTTCAGCGGCGGGGGGATGACGACGGCCCGATCCTCGCCCATGGCGACACGCGCGAGGGCGACCAGGCGCTCGGCCCGGTCGTCGACGACTCAGACCCTGATCTCCACGAAGGGGAGCTGCAGCAGGTCCGCGGCAGCGCGGAAGTCGGCCGCGCGGTGGCCGGTCGCGAGTGCCCAGTGATGCCCCACGCCGGACGCGCTCCAAGCATCCGTCCACACGCCCGGGTCGCAGCCGAAGTCGACTCGCGATGTCGTGTTGCCGATCTCCAGGAGTGGACCAGGCACCGTCTCGCCCTCGGACGCGATGAACGTCAGGGTACCGTCTCGTTCCTGGCCGACGCCGAGCGTCGTCACCGGACCATGCGTGACGTCGAACTCGACGCTCACGCCCCAGCCCCTCTTGCCGTGATAGACCCCGAGGCCGCGCAGGAGCGGCTGCTTCGAGCTGATGGCAAGGTGCGCCGGCCCGTCATGGCCCATCTCCACCACGCCGCCGCTGAAGTCGAGCGCCTGGAGCTCGGTGAATGAGCCGCCCGCCCCGATGCGATCGCAGATCAGCATCGCCAGCATCGTGCGCACCTCGTACTCGCCTGCCATCGGGATGCCCCGCGCGGTCAGCAGCGACGCGCCCAGGATCATGCCGGCGCCCAGGCGCTCGTGGATCTCGCCATCGAGGCCACGGTGGTAGTAGGCCATCGAGTCCAGGCTGAAGTCCTCCACCAGCCGATCGAGCCCGACCGAGACGCGCGCTGCCCAATCGAAGTCCTCATCGTTGACCGATTCGGCGAGTTCGAAGACCTCCCGGGCCAACTCCTTGCGCTCATCGACCTCCCGGTCACGGACCCTGTCGACGCGGACCCGGAGGTCGTCGATCTCGAGCACCTCCATGTGCCCTCCCAGCTGGGAGGAGATGAGCGTCATGTCGGTCGAGACATCGAGCATCCCGGGATACAGATGCCCCATCACGCCGTGGCGTGCGTGGCGAAGCACCTGACGCACCTTGGCCGCGTTCACCCACTGTTCGATGCGCCGCCAAGCGGCCTCGTGGTGAAGGTGGCCTGAGACAGACCGAAAAGGGATGCCGCTGCGACGGAAGACGTTGGCGACCTCGGGCAGCGGGCACTGGCCACAGTAGGCCAGCCACTTGCCGGTGTCGAAGCTGGCGTGGTCCATGTGCCCTGATGGCTGCATGTCGATCACCAGCACGGGCGCCTGGCTGCGCTGGGCGATGGGCAGCACCATGCTCGAGGTGAGGTACGTGGTCAGGTACATGACGACCATGTCGCAGTCCGCCACCCGCAGCTTCTCGGCCGCCGCGGCGCCTTCGAAGGGATCGCTGATGAAGCCGACGTCGATGACCTCGCAGTCCATCTGCTGCAGTCGGTTCGAGACGAACCTCGCCGACTCCTGGAGCTGATCGAGCAGTCCGGGGAACTGCGGCCAGTAGGCGCCCAGGCCTCCGGCCACCAGGCCGATCCGGACGGCCCGATGACGTTTTCGCTCAAGGCGCGGGGCCTGGCCGCCAGGCTCGCTCATGCTCGCACTCCTCATCATGTCGGCCGGGGTGGCGGCACCGACCTGGGTGCGCTCGGTGGTTCGCCCTCGACACGCGCCATGGTAGGCGTCGGAGCGCTGGCAGGAGATCAGGAGCTCGTGGGGGCGATAGGTACGACGGCCTCTCATGAGAGGGCGCTCCAGCCCTTCCTGCGGTCGGGTGCTTGCCAAACCATGCCTGCAATGAACGACCAGCCGACCCCGCAGACGGTTGCCGATGCGCTGACCTCCCGCCGTCGGTTCCTCGACACCCTCGATTTCCGACCGGTCGCCAGGCCTTGGCTACGCTGGGGCGCCTTCCTCTGGGAGGAGACCGTCGAGCGCTGGAAGCAGGAAGGGTGGGATGGCACGCCGCTGGACGACCTGTTCGGCCTGGACCGCCTGCTGCGCGTCGACCCGTGGTACGGGCCGGTCCCGGAGTTCGAGTACCAGGTCGTGACCGAGGACGACGAGACGGTCACCTACGTCAACCACGAGGGCATCGTGATGCGCGAGTTCAAGCTGCAACACGATCGGAGCATGCCGCAGTTCGTGAAGTTCCCGGTCGAGAGCGCGGAGGAGTTCGAGGCGTTCGCGGCGCAGCGGCTGGCGCTCAACGCAGCCGAGCGGCTCGGTCCGGACTGGCGCGCCATGGTCGCCTCCGGGCGGGTGCAGGCGTCGGTCGGCCGGGGTGAGCTGCAGCAGCAGGAGCAACCCTTGAGCGACCTGCTGCCGGCGCCGGAGGAATGGCCGCGGAAATGCTGGGCCGACCGTTGGGGCGGGTTCTTCGGCCCGCTGCGCAACCTGATGGGCTGGGAGCGGTTGTGCCTCGCGTTCTACGACCAGCCCGTCCTGCTGGAGCGGATGATGGAGGAGCGGGCCGACCGGATCATCGAGATCACGGGCGCGGTGCTCGAGCACACCCGCATCGACGTGTTCTGGTTCTGGGAGGACATGGCCTACAACGGCGGCCCGCTCGTCGGGCCCGAGCTGTTCGGCAGGTTCGCGCTTCCCCACTACCGCCGCATCTGCGACTGGCTTCGTCGACAGGGCATCGAGCACATCGGCCTCGACAGCGACGGCAACATCACCAAACTCATCCCGCTCTGGCTGGACGCGGGCATCGACCACCTTTGGCCGTTCGAGGTGCAGGCGGGCATGGACGTCGTGGAGGTCCGACGCGAATACGGCACGCAGCTCGGCATCGTCGGCGGCCTGGACAAGCGCGTGCTCGTTGAAGGTGGCGAACGCATGCGCCGGGAGGTCGATCGTATCGTGCCGCTGGTCGACCAGGGGGGCTACATCCCGGAGATCGACCACAGCGTGCCGCCGAATGTGTCCTGGGCGAACTTCTGCGAGTACATCGACTATCTGAAGCTCCGCCTGGGATGGAGCGCGTGAGGCGCTTGCCGCCAGGGACGAGGTAGCCCGCCGGCATGGCCTCACCAGCGCCCGCACCCGCGCCGACCGCGTCGCGCTCCGTGCCTGAACGAGCCGCTACTGCGGCCCTCCTCGAGGTCGAGCACGTCACGGTCGAGTTCCCTGGCATCCGTGCCCTTGATGACGTCCATTTCGACGTCCACGGTGGCGAGGTCCACGCCCTGGTCGGGGAGAACGGTGCCGGCAAGTCCACCCTCCTCAAGGTGCTGGGCGGCGTCTACACGCCAACCCGCGGGCGGCTCCGCCTGGCCGGTGCCGAGTACGCGCCCGCCCACCCCAGCGACGCCATCGCCGGCGGCATCGCGGTCATCTACCAGGAGTTCACGCTGTTCCCGGACCTGACCGTGGCCGAGAACGTCTACATCGGGCGCGAGCCCATCTCAGGCCGTACGCGAGGCATCCGCTACGCCCGCATGCGGGAGGGCTGCCGAGAGGTCTTCGCCATGCTGGGCGTGGACATCGACCCGGACGCCCGCGTTGCCGAGATCGGTGTGGCTGCCCAGCAGCTGGTGGAGATCGCCAGGGCGCTCTCGACGAAGGGCCGCGTCATCGTCATGGACGAGCCGACGGCTGCGCTCAACAGCACCGAAGTGTCCCGTCTGCTCGGGGTCGTGCGGAACCTGAGCGCCGAGGGCCGCGCCGTCATCTACGTCAGCCACCACCTCGAGGAGGTCTTCCAGGTGGCCGACCGAGCGACCGTCCTGCGGGACGGCCGCAACGTGGCGACGTTGCCCATCGCCGGCACAACGGAAGGCGAGCTCGTGCGCCTCATGGTCGGTCGGGACGTGGCCGCCCTGACCCATCGCGAGGCATCGCAGCCGGGTGAGGTCATGCTCCGGCTGAGCGAGCTCTCGGCCGGGTCCCTGCTGCGCGACATCGACCTGGACGTGCGTCGCGGCGAGGTCCTGGGCATCGGCGGGGTGGCAGGCGCCGGCCAGACCGACTTGACGCAGGCCATCTTCGGAGCGCTGCCCATCCGGGCCGGGAGCATGGAGCTGGACGGCCGACCGTTCCGGCCGAGGACGCCCGGCGAGGCGCTCGACGCGGGCATCGGCTTCCTGCACGAGGACCGCAAGCGAGCCGGCATCCTGCCCGACCTGTCGGTCCAGCAGAACATCAGCATCTCCGTGCTCGAACGCATCCGCCAGGGACTGCTGCACCTGCTCTCGATGCGCCGCGAGCATGAGCTGGCGACCGAGGAGATGTCCAGGTTGCGTGTCAAGGCCCGCGGACCGGACCAGTCCGTGGCCGAGCTCTCCGGTGGCAACCAACAGAAGGTCCTACTCGGTCGGGCGCTGGCACCGGGCGGCAAGCTGGTCCTGCTCAACGAGCCGACGCGGGGAGTGGACGTGGGTGCCCGGGCCGAGATCCACGTGCTCATCGATCGGCTCACCACGTCCGGCACCGCCGTGCTGATGATCAGCTCGGACCTGCCCGAGCTGGTGGGCATGAGCGACCGCGTGGTGGTGCTCTCCGGGGGCCGGGTCGTGGGCCGCCTCGCCGGCCCGACCCTCACTGACGAGAACGTCATCGCCTGCGCCACCACGGGCGCGCGCATCGGCGTGTCGGCGTGAGCACCATCGAGGCGTCGCCCGCGTCCGGGACGCCCGGCGGGCCCGCCCTGGCCCAGCGTGTCGTCAAGGCCGTCGGCGCCGTCCCTCTGCTCATCCCGCTGGCGGCGTTGTTCATCTTCCTGTCGATCACCGCGCCGGCCTTCCTGACCCCCGCCAACCTGGAGAACCTGCTGGTCCAGGCGAGCATCGTGGCCATCCCCAGCCTGGCCATGATGATGTGCCTGGCGATGGGTGAGTTCGACCTCTCTCTCGGCTCGGTGGTGGCCTTGAGCGGGGCCATCACGTGCACGCTCATCCTGGGCGGCACCCCGACGCCGCTGGCCATGGTCGCCGGGCTCCTCGCTGGTGCCGGCGTCGGGCTCTTCAACGGGGTGGTCGTGACGCGACTTCGGGTCACCCCCTTCATCGCCACGTTGGCGACCCTCGTCATCGTGCGTGGCATCACCCTCGTCTACACCAACGGGCACGACGTCATCGTCTCGGACCCCGCCTTCAAGCTGCTGGTGGGAGCTCGTCCGCTAGGCATCCCCATGCCCATCGTGCTCGCCAGCGTCGCCATCCCGCTGGCCTGGTGGCTCTTGAACCGCATGCGCTTCGGCCGCTGGGTGTGCGCCATCGGCAGCAACCGGGAAGCGGCCGGCGTGACCGGTTTGCCGGTCGACCGGACGCGCGTGCTCGTCTACATCCTGGTCGGCTTGGGGGCCGGACTCTGGGGCCTCTTCATCAGCTCGCAGCTGCAGAAGGGCTCCGGGCTCCTGGGCATCGGCTTCGAGCTCACGGCCATCACCGTCGTGATCATCGGTGGCACCAGCCTGACGGGCGGGCGGGCCACGGTGGCCGGCACCGTGCTGGGTGCCCTCATGCTGGAGACGATGCGCAACGGCCTCAACCTGCTGAATGTGCCGCCCGCCTACCAGCGCATCAGCGTCGGCGTCGTGCTGGTGGCCGCCCTGGCCCTCCTGGGTCTGCGCGGCCGGACCGGTCGAGAGGGCAGGGCATGAGCCCGGTACGATCGACCCCGCCTTGTCCGATGCGGCCCGTGGACACGGGGTCGCGGCGGTGAACGAGCCGGGCGCCCTGGTCATCGAGCCGACCGAGCCGACCCCGCCTCGCACTCGCTCGCTGGGCCGGTTCTGGGAGCAGTGGGGCATCGCGCTCGTGCTGCTCGTTCTGACCGGGGTGGCCGCCGTGGTGGATCCGGAGTTCCTGTCCCCGTCGAACATCCAGTCGATCATGCGCGAGAGCGCCTATGTGGGGATCGCGGCGGCGGGCATGACCCTGGCCATCATGAACGGCACGTTCGACCTCTCGGTGGGCGGCCAGCTGGCGCTCATCAGCTCCATCACCCTGATGGGCTATGCATCCGGCGGCACGCTGGGGGCGATCCTGGCCGCGCTGGCGGCGGGGCTGGCCTGCGGGCTGACGAACGGCCTGATCATCACGCGATTGCGCGTCGCGCCCTTCGTGGCGACCCTGGGCACGCTCTTCCTCTTCCGGGGCATCACCTACGTGCTGACCCAGGACGGGCCCAAGACGCTGCCCTACTCGGAGGTCGGGTCCGCCTTCGTGCAGATCGGCAGCGCTAGCGTGGCCGGCATCCCCGTCCCTTTCATCCTCATGATCCTCGTCTACGCTGCCTCGTGGGTGCTGCTGCGTCGCACGGTGACCGGTCGGCGCATCATCGCCTTCGGCTCCTCGCCAGCCGCTGCCCGCTTCTGTGGCATCTCGGCCGACCGCATCCGGCTGTTCGTCTTCACACTCGTGGGCTTAGGCGTGGGCATCGCCGCGCTCACCTTCGTCACCCGCGTGTGGACGGCCGACGGTGGGATCGCCGACGGCTTCGAGCTGCAGGTCATCGCCGCCGTCGTCCTGGGTGGCACCAGCCTGAAGGGCGGCCGTGGCACGCTGCTGGGAACCTTCGCGGCCGTGTTGCTCCTGGCCGGCCTCAACGACTTCCTGGTCAGCCAGCACGTGCCAGCGAGCTGGCAGCGCATCGTCCTTGGCACCGTGCTCATCACGGCCTTGGCTATCGACGGGCTGCGCTCGGGATACGCTCGTCCCGCGACATGGCGCCGACTGCGCCGTCGCCGCACGGAGGTGATGCCCTTGGCCAAGTGAGCACTGCGCCGTCATGGCTCATGTCGGCCGTCCGAACCCCGGCCGATCCAATATGGAGGAAAGAGGTCACCATGCGACATCAGCGCATCCTGCTGTCCACTCTCGGCGCGACCGCTCTCATCGCGTCCGCCTGGTCCGGGGCCGCCGCTCAGGACGAATCCGCCGCCCCGGCCAGCTGCGATCCATCGGCCTTCCGCGTGGGCTTCTCCGTCTGGGACATGCAGTACGAGTTCTTCCAGGCGATGGAGGCGGGCACCCGCGAGGCCGCGGAGTCGCGCTGCTGGTCCTACGTCCTGCACGATCAGAAGTCGGACGTCAACGAGATGGTCACCGGCGCCACGGCGCTGCTCGACGAGGTGGACGTCCTCATCATCAGCCCCAACAAGCCCGATGCCCTGGGGCCCATCGTGGCGGCGGCCAAGGAGAAGGGCATCCCCGTGGTCGTCGATGACATCGGCGGCGGTGGGACCCCATATGACGCCATCGTCCTCTCCGACAACGCCGGCGGTGGCACCATGGCCGCCGACTTCATGGACGAGCAGATCAAGGCCCACGGCTCGCCCAGCAACAAGGTCGTCTCCATCAGCTGCCCGCCCGACGCGGTCTTCGCCGCCCGGCGCAACGAGGCCTTCGAGGCGCGCATCAAGGAGCTTGGCTACGACGTCGTGGTCGACCTCTCGGGCAACTCGGTGGCTGAGCAGGGCTACACGGTCATGAAGGACGCGCTGGCCGCGCATCCCGACCTGGCCGGCATCTTCAGCTGCAACGACCCGATGGTCGGCGGCGCGGTCAACGCGATCAAGGACGCCGGCAAGGATCCGGTCAACGAGATCGTGACCGTCGGCTTCAACGCCGATCCGGAGGCCATCACGCTCATCCAGAACGGCGAGCTGTCGGCCACCGTCGCACAGGATCCGTACGGCATGGGCGCCCTGACGGTCGACCTGGCCGAGCAGATCCTGAGTGGCCAGACGCCTGAGTTCGGCAACGCCGAGTTGCGCGAGGTCTACATGCCCGTCACCCTCGTGACCGCCGAGAACGTGGCCGACTTCGCCAAGTAACCCCACGGCGACAGCGTCGCCCGGCGACGGCCGGGGAAGCGCCAAGGACGGCGGCTTGCGACCTGCAGGCCGCCGTCTTCTTGCTCATCCGGGGCGGCCGCCCGACTGGCTGGCCGTGCGAGCACGGCTCTACGTGCCCTGACATGCGCGACGGCAAGGGATTGGAGCGGGAGACGGGACTCGAACCCGCGACATCCAGCTTGGAAGGCTAGCGCTCTACCAACTGAGCTACTCCCGCCCGGAGGAACCCCCCTCGCGTCACCGGAACGCGCGATCGCGATGGCAGTCCGCGCACACGATATCGCACTTGGCAACTTGGGCCATGATCGTGGCTGACCCGGCACGTCCGATCATCCGGCTGCGCGATCGTATCTCGCGTCGGCTGGTAGCAGGCGAAACGGCTCACCACGCGGCCCCCGGATGGCGCGGAAGTGCCGCTCGTCCAGCGTCAGCAGGTCGGCCACGCCGTAGCGCATGGCAAGGACGACCAGGGACGCATCCGCAAGGCCGATCGCGAGGTCCCCGTAGCGATCGATGACGCGCCGGGCCTCGGCCACATCCTCCGAGCTGAATGGCTCCAGTTGGTAGGCCTGCCGAGCCACCTCGTCCAGGAAGGCCCCCTGGGCGTGCGGCCCGACATGCTTGGCGAGCAGATGGTCCAACTCTGCCAACACGAACGGCGACAGCAGCAGCGGTGGCCTCGCTACCTCCAGCGCGGCGACCGACGCTGCGTGGTGGTGCTGGCTCGCATCGATGGCGGCCAGGAGGCCACTGGTATCGAGGATGATCACTCGCCGAAGCCGTCGAGGAGTTGGTCGGCCCGCTCCGCCAGCGTGGCATCAGCGCTGCCGAAGAGCGGCAACCGCGGCCGGGGCTGCGGCTCTTCCGCGGTGACGAGGGCCACGCCCTCGCGGATGAGCTCAGCCTCGGAGACGCGCCGCCGCCGGGCGGTCTCCTTGAGGGCCACGCGCATCGCCAACGTCAGGTAGACGGTCGTTCGCTCCATGACATACACGGTAGCATACGTCGGACCCAGACCGGCTCATCCGCCGCCCAGTGGCGGCTCGGCGATGACCAGGGGGTGGCGGTGGTGCGGATGCGGCAGCACGAGCATCGGGATGCCGAAGACGTGCTCGAGCAGGTCGGCTCGCAGCACATCCGTGGGCGGCCCTGCGGCCACGACGCGCGAGGCGGCCATGAGGACCACGCGGTCGGCGTACGCGGCTGCCAGGTTGAGGTCGTGGAGCACGGCCAACACGCCCATCCCGGCCTCAGCATGGCGGCGCAGCAGCCCCATGGCCAGGTGCTGGTGGGCCGGATCCAGGCTGGATGTGGGCTCGTCCAGGAGCAGGTAGCGCGCCCCGCCCGGTGAGAGGGCGGACCCCGCATCGCGGCCCGGAGCCTGACTGACCTGGGCGATGGCCCTCGCCAGTGCCACGCGCTGCCGCTCGCCGGTCGAGAGCGTGGCGAAGACCCGGCCGCCCAGGTGGGCGCAGTCGACGGCCTCGAGGAGACCCCGCACGACGGCGCGGTCGGCGTCGGTCGGGTCGCCCCCGTGCAGCGGCAAGCGCCCCAGCAGGGCCACCTCCTCAGCCGTGAAGGCGAAGGCCACGCTGCGCTCGGCGCTCATGACCGCCCGCCGACGGGCGAGGTCGAGGCGGGGCCAGTCGACCGTGGGTCGGGCATCCAGGGCCACGTGGCCCTGCTGCGGCCGTCGGTCGCCCGCCAAGGTCGCCACCAGGGTGGACTTGCCGGCGCCGTTGGGCCCGGCCACGGCCACGATCTCGCCGGGCCGGACCTCGAGCGAGACGTCCGCCAGCAGGACGGCCGTGCCGACGCGCACCTCCACGTCAACGGCTGCGTAGGTCATCGCGCCAGCAAACCCCGGTCCCGCAACAGGTACCAGAGGAAGAAGGGGGCTCCCACCAGCGTGGTGATGACGCCGATGGACAGCTCGACGGGTGAGAACAGGCTCCGCGCGAGCACGTCCGCCAGCACCAGCAGGATCGCGCCCAGGAGCGCTGACCCGACTGCGACTGCCCGATGCGATCGGCCCAGGAACGGCCGCACGAGCCCCGGGACGAGCAAGGCCACGAAGGCGATGACCCCGGCGACAGCCACGGCCACGGCGGTCAGAAGCGTGAACAGGAGCGTCACGATGATCGCCAGGCGGGACACGTCCACGCCCAGGTGGCCGGCCTCGGTCTCGCCGAGCGCCAGGGCGTCCAGCCGGGGGCCCAGCCGGGCCAGGATGGCGATGGCCGGGATGACAGCCACGGCGGCGATGAGCACGTCGCTGCCGACCACGCCGGCGAACGACCCCAGCGTCCAGTAGGCCACGCTGCCCATCTCCGGGACGCGGCCGGCGGCCACGACCAGCGCTGTCAGGGCTGCCAGGAACGCGCTCAGCACGAGGCCGGCCAGGAGCATGGTGGCCACCACCACGCGACCGGAGGCGGCAGCCACGCGGTGCACGATGATGGCCGCCAGCAGGGCGACGCCGAAGGCGCCAGCCACCACGAGGAGGGCGCCCGGGAGCTGCGCCACGATGCCCAAGGCCACGGCCAGCCCGGTCGCCAGCGCCGCGCCCAGCGCTGCCCCGCCGCCGATGCCCACCAGCGCCGGGTCCGCCAGCGGCGTGCGATAGAGGCCCTGCATGGCCACTCCAGCCGCCGCCCACGCAGCACCGACCAGTGCCGTGGCGAGCACGCGCGGGATGCGGATCGCCAGCAGGACGGTCTCCTGCTGCTCGCTGAAGGGCCAGGGCAGCGAGAGGCCCAGCTGCGCGCCGAGGATGGCCAGCACCTCCGTGGGCGCGATGCCCACGGCGCCGATGCCGACCGCCAGGACGATGGCCGCTCCGAGGGCGACCGCCAGGGCGACGAGCCGCCAGCCGCGCCCGCCTACGACGCCAGCTCCGGGTGGAGCAGCCGCGCCAGGTCGGTGATGGCCTGGCCGGTGCGCGGCCCGAAGCCCAGCAGGTAGAGGTCCTCCATGGAGACGACGCGGCCAGCCTGTGCTGCCGGGGTCTGAGCGATGCCCGGCGCGGCCAGGAAAGCCTCGCGGCCCCCGAGGCGCTCGAGGCTGGCGTCAGTGGTGAGGATGATGTCCGGCGCGGTCTCGACGATGCCCTCCGGGGTCATCGGGATGTAGGACCCGAAGCCGGGGTAGATGTTCTCGCCGCCGGCGAGGTCGATCATCGATCCGGCGGCCGTGTCGCCGCCAGCCACGAGGAGAGGGGCCTCCGGCGGCTGCAGGACGAAGAGCACCCTTGGTCGGCTGGTGGCCCGCGCCACGAGGGCCTCGGCGGCCGACACGTCGGCGTCCAGGGTGGCCAGCAGGTCGGCGGCGGCTTCCTCCTTGCCGAAGATCATGCCCAGCGTGTCGATGAGGTCGCGCGCTGCCTGGATATCGTTGTTGTCCGGAAGCAGCAGGATGGGCACACCGGCGTCACGCAGCTGGGCGACGACCTCCGGCGGGCCTGTCTCATCGTTGCCGATGATGAGACTGGGCGCCTGGGCCAGGACCGGCTCGGCGGAGAGGAAGCGGTAATAGCCGAAGTTGGGCTTCTCCGCGAGTGCCTCCGGTGGGTAGAAGCTGGAGGCATCGACGGCGGCCACCTGGTCCTGCGCGCCGAGCGCGTAGGCCGTCTCCGTGAAGACGCCACCCAGCGTGGCCACCCTCGAAGTGTCCTCGATGACGACCTCGTTGCCGTCGACATCGGTGACGCGGACGGGGGCCTCGGCCAGGACCTGGGTCGTGCCGGCCACCAGGAACAGGCTCGCCAGGAGCAGCCGGCTCGCCATGGCGAGCGCGGGCGGGAGCCGGGTCACGGCTCCGGGAGTCGATCGCATGTCCCGATCGTACGCTCGGGAGCGGATGGTCGCAGCGCGTCGCCAAGCGGCTCGCGATGGCCGCCGACCCTGGAGCCTATCCGAAGAGCACCCAGATGGCGATGACGGCCCAGAGGACGCTGGCGGCCACGAGGACCACGGTGAAGGCGCTCTTCTGTGTCTTGTGGCGGAAGACGGAGCGGCCGGCCCATGCCCCGACGACGCCGCCGACGAGCGCCAGTCCATGCAGGACCACCTCTGGCACGCGCCAGCCGCCGGTCTGAGCCTGGCGTTTGTCGATGCCGTACATCGTGAAGGCCGGTGCAGACCAGCCGACCATCCAGGCCACCAAGGGCGGCAGGCCGACGAGCCACAGGACCACGAACGCGGCCACGCCGGCGATGAGCGAGCCGAAGAACGCGGGTCGATTGCGTGGGTCGATCATGCGCCGATGGTAGGGTGAACGGCAGGCGAGGATGGGTCCGTCCCGCTCTGGCGCTCACGACCGGCCGGGTCTATGGTCCGCGCACACGTCTCGCGTACTGGGAGGATCGCACGATGGCTAGCAAGGCGACGAACGATGTCGATGGGCAGGCGGCGGAGCAGGCTCACGAGGAAGCACGATCGGCGGCTGAGGGTGGCGTCCCGGGCCTGCTGGCGAGCATGGCGGAGAAGGTCGGAGCGACGGCGCGCGTCAGCGCCGTCTTCGGCGAGCCGGTGGAGAAGGATGGTCACACCGTGATCCCCGTCGCACAGACGATGTGGGGCAGTGGCGCCGGGAGTGGCACCTCGGACGAGGATGGCTCCGGCAGCGGCGCCGGCGGCGGTGCGCTGACCAGGCCCATGGGCTACATCGAGGTGACCGGGCAGGGTGCCTCGTACGTGCCCCTCCAGAAGCCGTGGCAGGACGCCAAGCTCGTGCTCGCCTGGGCCGTCGCCATCTGGCTGGTCGGCCGCGCGCTCGGCCGTCTGTTACGCGGGTAGCCGACCACGCGCTGGCCGACCACTCGGATCGGCCGGCACCGCCCCTCGACCGACGCTCTCTCCGGGCGGCCCGGGCCAGAGAGTCCGCTCGGCCCTACGCTGGGCGACGCGACGGGGGCATCGTCAGCCCTGTCGACAGCCGTGAGTCCCGGAGGTCATCCGCCACATGAACGTCCTCGTCGCGGTCGCCTCGCGGCACGGCTCCAGCTTGCAGATCGGTGAGGTCATCGCCACGACGCTTCGTGCGCGCGGCCTCACCGCGGACATGCTCCGGGTGGAGGACGTCGCCAGCCTGGACGGCTACGACGCGGTCGTCCTGGGCAGCAGCGTCTATGCCGGCCACTGGCTGCGCCGGGCACGGGTCTTCGCGGACACCTTCGAGGCAGAGTTGGTGCGCCGCCCGCTGTGGCTCTTCTCGAGCGGACCGGTCGGTGACCCGCCCAAGCCCATGGAGAACCCGGCTGAGATCGCCGCGCTCGTCAAGCGCTTCGGTGCCCGCAGCCACCGGCTCTTCGGAGGCCGGATCGAGGGCGACGAGCTGGGTCTCGCGGAGAAGGCCCTGGTGGCCCTGGTCCGGGCTCCCTATGGTGATTACCGGCCCTGGTCGGAGATCTCGGTCTGGGCGGAGGGCATGGCCGCGGACCTGCAGGCCCCGTCTACCAGCGCCTGACGCCGCCCGACCTGGCGCCGCCCCGACCTGGCGCCGCCCCACCTGGCGCCGCCCGACCTGACACCGCCCCACCTGGCGCCGGGGGCTGGACAGCCGTCGGAACATGGACATCCACGATGGGAGGTGAAGCGTGACGATGTCGCTCCCGCAGGTCATGGCCACCCTGGAGGCCATGGGCACCGAGCAGACCCGACGCACCTACCTGCGCCACGGTGTCGGCGAGCCGCTCTTCGGCGTGCGCTTCGGGGATCTGCGGCCGCTGGCCAAGCGGCTCGGGCGGGACCACGACTTGGCCCGCGAGCTATGGGCGACCGGGAACGCGGATGCGCGCCTGCTGGCCTGCATGGTGGCCGACCCGGGCCTGGTCTCCGAGACCGAGCTCGATGACTGGCTCTCGGCCATGGACAGCTACGTCCTCGTCGATGTCTTCGTGGCCGAGCTGGCTGCCAAGGTGCCGGGTCGCCGGGAGCGCGCGGAGCGCTGGATCGCCTCAGAACGGGATCGTGTCGCCCAGGCCGGCTGGGACCTCATGAACGCCGTCGCCATAAGCGACGAGGCCGTGCCGGACGACTACTTCGCCGCTCAGCTCGCGCTCATCGCCGATCGCATGGCTGGCTACGGGAACTGGACGCGGCGGGCGGCCAGCAACGCCATCACCGGCATCGGCCTGCGCAATGCGAGCCTGGAGGCCGAGGCGCGACGCGCGGCAGCCAGCATCGGGACGGTCGACTTCGACCCCGGGCAGACCGCCTGCGTCATGCCGGACCCCATCGCCTACCTCGAGAAGACCAAGGCCTACCGAGAGGCACAGGCCCGGAAGCGCGCTGCCAAGGGCGCTTGATCCGGTCGCCAGGGATGTCTACTCGCGCTCGAGAGCGCTGATCTTCTCGACACGAGCGACATGTCGGCCGCCCTCGAAGTCCCCGGCCAGGAAGGCCTCCACGCAGCCCATGGCGACCTGGGAGCCCACGATGCGGGCGCCCATGGCCATCATGTTGGCGTCGTTGTGCTCCCGCGCCAGGCGGGCCGTGACCGGCTCGGTGGCCTGCACGCAGCGGATGCCCCTCACCTTGTTGGCCACGATCTGTTCGCCGGTGCCGCTGCCGCCGAAGACGAAGCCGAAGCGGCAGTCGCCGGAGGCCACGGCGCGTGCGGCCGGGGCGACGACATCTGCGTAGTCGATCGGCTCCACGTCATCTACGCCGAAGTCGACGACCTCGTGGCCCTGCTCGCGCAACCAGTCGGCCACCAGTCGCTTCAGGGGCAGGCCGGCATGATCGGTGGCGACGGCGATGCGCATCAGGCTGGGTCTCCGTTGGCCCGCTCGCCGGAGCCGTTGGTCTCCAGCGAGCGGAACAATTCGCTGATGATGGCGGTGACCTCCTCGACATCGTCGCAGACGCGCAGCAGGCCCAGGTCGGCCGTGTCCACCTTGTCCTCCGCGGCCACGGTGTCCCGCAGCCACTCCAGCAGGCCAGACCAGTAGCGGCTGCCGAAGAGGATGATGGGGAAGTGGTCGATCTTGCCGGTCTGCACGAGGGTCAGCGACTCAAAGAGCTCGTCGAAGGTCCCGAAGCCACCCGGGAAGATGACGAAGGCCTGGGCGTACTTCACGAACATCGTCTTGCGCACGAAGAAGTAGCGGAAGTAGGCCGGCAGGTCCACGTAACGGTTGACCCCAGGCTCGTGCGGCAGGTCGATGCCCAGTCCGACCGAGACCCCCTCGCCATCCTGCGCTCCGCGGTTGGCGGCTTCCATGATGCCGGGGCCGCCGCCGGTGATGACCGTGAAACCCTCCTCCGAGATGCGCCGGGCGAGCTGCCGCGCCTGCTCGTACATGGGGTCGGAGGGACGGGTCCGGGCTGAGCCGAAGATGCTCACGGCGGGTCCCAGGCGGGCCAGGGCGTCGAAGCCGTCGATGAACTCGCCCATGATGCGCAGCGCCCGCCAGGCGTCCGACTCGAGGAAGGAGGGGTCGGCGTAGGGCCGCTGCATGAGCAGCTTGCGGTCCTCCGCCGTGCGTGGCGATCGGTGGGTCGGTCGGTCGGTCACCCCCGCAGGATACGCGTCAGGCGGCTCGCGGTCCCGACCGCGGCCCGCTGTGACCGCGGCTCTTTGGACCGGCGGCAAGTACACTCGGCGCATGGACCAGCACGAGACGATCCAGACCGAGGGGACGGCCATCGACCCGGTCTGCGGCATGACCGTGGTCATCGAGGGCGCACAGCACGTCAGCGAGCACCAGGGCACGACCTACTACTTCTGCGGCAAGGGCTGTCGCCTCGAGTTCGAGGATGACCCTGAGCGCATCCTGGCACCCGGCTACATCCCTTCGATGTAGCCGGCCCCCGCCACCCTGGGGGCATCGTCTGACGGGTGGCGCGGCGGCGCAACAAAATGGTGGCGCACCACGGGTGTGGTCGCTATAGTTCGCCGTGGCAATTCAGGAACGCTCCCGTGATCCCGTATCCGATCGAACGTCCCTGGCAAATCAAAGAACCCGGAGGTTCGTTCGTTCGTGTACGAGGACAAGACCATCACCTGCGCCGACTGCGGCCAGCCCTTCACCTTCACTGCCTCTGAGCAGGCGTTCTACGCGGAGAAGGGGTTCAGTGATGCCCCCAAGCGCTGCAAGACCTGTCGGCAGGCCCGCAAGCAGCAGCGCAACTCGCCGTCCTACGGCGGTGATGACAGCTATGGCGGTTACGGCGGCGGCAGCAGCAGCTACGGCGGCGGCGGCAGCAGCAGCTACGGCGGTGGCGGCGGCTACGATCGCGCCCCGCGGCAGATGTATGACGCCGTGTGTGCCGATTGCGGCAAGACCGCGCAGGTGCCCTTCCAGCCCACCGGCAGCCGGCCGGTCTACTGCAACGACTGCTTCCGCGCTCGCCGCTAAGCGGTAGACCGCGACCAGGGGTCGCGGCCTCCACGGATCTGACCAGAGGCGCCTTCCTCGGAGGGCGCCTCTTCTGTTGGCCTCCAGCCGGTCGTCGTAGCCGTTATCCACACCCCACGAGACTGGGAAGAAGCGCCCGCAAAGAGCTGCATAAGACCGCGTCCCTAGGCTTCGCGCCATCCAGCAGCGAGGCAGAGAAAGGGATGGCACCGGATGGACATCGGATCAGGGCTCGCCAGCCAGCTCGACCGCATCGCGGCCCGGCTCGGCCGGCCCGGAGGCCTCGTGATCCTCGCCACGATCGTCGCGCTCATCGTCGTGATCGGCGGCCACCTGCTGCCAGCGCCTGAACCGCTCGTCTCGGCACCGTTGCGCTGGTACGTCCGCATGTGATGAGGCGGCTGCGGACCGCCCATGGTGGCGCTCCAGCCTGAGGCGCGTCTTCGTCGTACGCTGCCCCCGTGCAAGAGCCCACTCGTGCGTCCCGTGCCCCGGTCCTGGTCGTCGTGGTCTTCGGCGTGGTAGCCAGTCTGCTGGTCTTCATCGGCATGCAGCGGCCATCAGAACCCCCGCCCGTCGTGCAGATCGCCCAGGCGGGTACACCGGCCCAGCCACGGGATGTGACGGTCATCATGCGTGACTATCGATTCGATCCCACGCCGGTCGTCCTCGTGCCAGGTGAGACGGTGCGCTTCACGATCTTGAACGGCGGCCTCATCGACCACGACTTCGTCATCGGGGATGAAGCGGTGCAGCGGGCGTGGCACGCCGCGGACGCGGCCGCCACACCTCCCTCCCTGTTGGCCACGGCCCCGCCGGCCAGCGTCCCCCCGGAGACCGGCGGTCTGCGTGTCCTGCTCGGCTCCGGCCAGCAGGCCGTCGTCGAATACACCGTGCCGCTCGAGCCGCGACTGGCTCTCCTGTGCCACATCCCGGGCCACATCGAGAAGGGCATGGTGGGCGCTGTGGAGCTGCGGCCAGTGACCATCAGCCCGTGACCCTGAAGCGCTCCCAGACCGGAGCGTCCCAGCGACCCGCACGCCCATCCGCGCCTGAGTAAGATGGCGAGGCATCGCTTCCGCGACCCATACCCTGCCGCCGGGCCAGCGGCCCCGGACAGTCAGCGACAGCAAGGAGATCGTCCAGGTGACCTACATCATCGCCCAGCCCTGTGTCGACACGATGGACCAGGCGTGCGTTTCGGTCTGCCCCGTGGACTGCATCCACTACGAGGCCGGTGTCGACCGCACGCTCTTCATCGATCCGGACGAGTGCATCGACTGCGGCGCCTGCGAGCCGGAGTGCCCGGTGTCGGCCATCTTCCCGGAGGACTCCGTGCCGGCCGACCAGACCAAGTACACCGAGGTCAACGCCCTCTGGTTCAAGGACAAGGAGGCCGCCCGGGCCATGATCAACGAGTGGAACCCTCGCTAGGGACCACTCGTCGCGCCTGATCGTCGGCCGCGCTCGAGCGATCCGAGCGCTCGGCCTCCGGGATGGGCGCACTCTGAGCGGTGGTCCGCCCCGCCACAGGGAGTCACCCCTTGCCCGTCGTGCGCGGGTTGCTCAGCGGGCCGATGTGACTGCCACCCGTGGCTGGTGCCGGTGGCCCGAAGTCGAAGGCCGCTCGTGACAAACGACCCGGCGCGCCTGTGCCGAGCGACACTCGGCGTTGAGGCAGAGTTGGACTGCAATGGCCACAGTGCGTGAGTGACCAGGTCCCTCCCTGGCGGACTGCAGACTGTGTGCGGTTTTCGCGCGCTGACCAATCCGCCCGGCCGGCCCCACATGCGAGATCTGAGTCGGGGGGACTGCGGTGATCCCAGACGGATCACGTGTTGGGGGAGGAGACCATGCGGTCGAGACGTTTCATGCCAGCTGCCGTTCTCGGTCTGGCATCGATGATGTTGGCCACGACCGGCGGCATCGCCACGGCGCAATCAGGTGGCTGGGATGCCTTCGAGGCGGGGCTGAAGGACAAGTACGTCGGAAAGACGATCCGACTGATCACCATCAACGACCCATTCGTGCCCGCCATGATCGAGACCAACAAGCTCTTCACCGAGCTGACCGGCGCCGAGGTGGTGGTCGACGGCTACGGCTACGACGCGGTCTATGAGAAGGAGCAGCTGGCCTGCCAGCAGCAGTCGAACGCCTATGACGTCATCGTCCTGGACGTTCCGTGGACGCAGGCCTTCGACGGCTGCACCGAGTACCTCAATCCTCGGGTGGAGGCCGGTGATCCGGAGGTCATCGCCTATGACGACTACTTCAAGGTCATGCAAGATGCCGTGGAATGGGACGGCAACATCATCGGCCTGCCGTTCGCGCCCTACTTCGTCCTCCAGCACTACAACACCGCCTATTTCGACACACTCGGCCTCAAGCCCGCCGTGAACTTCACCGAGTGGGTGGCCAACGCCGAGGCGGCCAACAAGAGCGAGGCGCTTCCGGACGTCTACGGCACCATCACGAACAACCAGGCCGGCAGCGCGGTCGGCCAGGCGTTCTTCGAGTTCATCTACAACGTCGAGGGTGGCAAGCCCTTCGCGAGCATGTACCCGGGCTGCGCCCCGGACTGCTATGCGGACATGACGCCGCTGTTCTCCAGCCCGCAGGGCATCGCCACCGTCGAGCTGATGAAGAGCATCCTGCCCTTCCAGCCAGAGGGTGCCTTGAACTACGCCTGGACGGAGCGCCAGAACTACTTCAACACCGGCCTGATCGCGTTCAACAATCAGTGGAACGTGACCACGCCCTCTGCGGACGACCCCGAGTTCTCGACCATCGTCGGCAACGTGGGGACCGCCCCCTTCCCGCACGACTCCGCTGACCTGGTCACCCAGGTGGGCGGCTGGTCGATGGCCATCAACAAGTTCGCCGTCGACCCCGAGATGAGCTGGGACTACCTGCAGTGGTTCACCAGCCCGCAGATCAACGTCGAGTTCGCGAAGCTGGGCGGGTTCCCGGCTCGCGAGTCGACCCTCGCCAATGAGGACCTGAACGCGCAGTACCCCTGGTACACGACACTCAAGGAGGTCATCCCCACCGCCTTCGCCGATTGCCGGCCGCGGAACAACGAGAGCTTCAACATCATCAACACCCTCGGCACCTACATCTCGAAGACGGTATCCGGCGAGATGACCACCGAGGAGGCGATGAAGGCCGCTGACCTCGAGATCGGGACGATGCTCAAGGAGGCAGGCTACAACGTGACCTTGCCGTAGTGACAAGGGGTTCCAGGGCGGCCCAACTGCCCTGGAACCCCAGCTCCCCCCGACGCCCCACTCGACCGCCACAGGCCCGGCGAGGGACATGGAAGCTGCGAACGCACAGCCGACGAATGCGGCGCCCACTTCCGGTGAGGTGCGGCTGACTCTGCGCCAACGCATCGTCGACGGCGACCTGGGTGGCTATGTCCTCATCGCACCGGCCATCATCCTGTTGGCGGTGCTGACGGTCTGGCCGCTCATCTTCTCGGTGGGCATCAGCCTTACCAACTACAACGGCCTGGTCAAGGGTCCCCTCGAGTTCGTTGGGCTGGACAACTACGCCCAGGCCCTGAACGACCCATTCTTCACCGGTTCGCTGGTGACGACCGCCAAGCTCGCCATCGTGGCGCTTCCTCTGCAGCTGATCCTTGGCTACGTGTGCGCGCGCATCCTGCAGGAAGCGTCGGGCATGGTCGCATCCCACCTCTTCCGGACGCTGTTCATCATCCCCACGATGATGTCCTCGCTGACCATCGCCCTGTTCTTCCGATATTCCCTGGACCCGGTCATCGGGGTCGGCAATGAGGTCCTGCGGTTCCTGCGCCTGCCACCGCTGCTGTTCTTCGCGGATCGCGACCAGGCCCTCGTCACCCTGATGTTCGTTTACCTGTGGCAGTGGGTGCCCTTCACGGCGCTGCTGGTGCTGGCCGGGCTGCTGGGGATCCCGCGGCAGATCTATGAAGCCGCCGACCTCGACGGCTCGCGCTGGTGGCACCGGATCCGCTACATCGACGTGCCGCTGCTGCGTCGCGTGCTGATCATCGCCCTGATCCTCGCGACCGTCGAGATCATCCGGCTGTTCGATCTCGTGTACGGCACGACACAGGGTGGACCGGGGACGGCGACCTACGTGGTGTCGATCGGCATCTACCGCATCGGCTTCCAGGACTTCAACACCGCGCTGGCCGCCGCCACCTCGCTGATGGTCCTGGTCCTCACCATCCTCATCGCCCAGGTGTTCGTCCGGGAGATGCGCGAGGATCGGCAGTGACGAAGCGGACTCACTCCCGCAGGGTCCGGCCCGGCCGGGTGGTCATCTGGCTCCTCGCCCTGCTGCTGGCCATCCTCAGCACTGCACCGATCGCCTGGGCTGTCCTGACGTCGTTCAAGTCCTTCGTGCAGGCGAACGCCAAGCCGCCCATGTGGGTCCCGGACTTCTACCGATGGAAGAACTGGATCGAGCAGTTCGGGGAGGACGGCGCGGCCGTCGGATCGCTGGTGAACTCCCTTATCGTGGCCACCGCGACGATGGTCGTGACAATGGCGGTGGCCATCCCGGCGGCCTACGCCCTCGCGCGCTACGGCGTGCGGCGCAAGCCCGACATCCAGTTCTGGATCATCAGCTCGCGGATGATGCCGCTCATCGCCGCCATCGTGCCGTTGAGCACGATGCTGGTGTGGCTCAACCTCAACGATACGCTCCCAGGCCTGGTCATCGTCTATGTCGCGTTCAACCTCAGCTTCGCGGTCTGGTTGCTGACCATCTTCTTCAGCAACGTGCCCCTCGAGATCGAGGAGGCGGCGCGCATCGACGGGGTCTCGCGCATCAGCGTGCTGTGGCACATCACCTTCCCGCTGGCGCGCGCGGGCCTGGTCGTCATCGCCATCTTCACCTGGATCTTCTCCTGGAACGAGCTGCTCGCAGCCATCGTGGTGACCACCGGCCAGACCGAGACGCTGCCGGTCTATCTCTCCGGGTTCGCGTCCAACAACATGACGCAGTACGAGAAGCTAGCTGCGGTGGGCGTGGTGCAGGTGATCCCGGCCGTCCTGATCGTCTTCTTCGCTCAGCGCTACATCGTCGCGGGTATGTCAATGGGCGCGGTGTCCGGTGAGTAGTGGAGGGCGCCGCGTGTTCAGAGCGGCGAAGACGCGATCCAGAGTCAGGCAGGAGGTCACGACGTGAGCAGGACGGTTCTGGTGACGGGGGCAGCCAAGGGGATCGGGCGGGCTATCGCCATCGGCTTGGCGGAGCGCGGCTTCGACGTGGCTGTCAACGACGTGGCTCGCGAGGACCGCGGCCTGCAGGAAGTCGCCGACGCCATCGTCGCAAGAGGCCAACGCGCACTCGTCGCGACGGCTGACATCACGGTCCGCGACGAGGTCCGAGAGATGGTCTCCCGGGTCCTGGACGACTGGCACGAACTGGACGTCCTGGTCAACAACGCAGGCATCCTCTCGGTGGACACCGTCGAGGACATGGCCGAGGAGACATGGCAACGTGTCTTCGACGTCAATGCCAAGGGCACCTTCCTGGTCTCGCAGGCTGTCATCCCACACATGAAGGAGCGGCGTGCCGGGCGGATCATCCACATCGCGTCGATCGGCGGCAAACAGGGTGCGCCCGGGCAGGCGCACTACTGTTCGTCCAAGGCCGCTGTGATCGAGTTGACCCGCATCATGGCCATGGAGCTCGGGGAGCACGGCATCCTCGTCAACGCGGTCTGCCCCGGGATCATCCTCACGGAGATGGGGCGCAACAACCTGAAGACCCAGGCCAACATCGACAAGTGGACGGGCGTCACGGCATTGAAGCGCCTGGGGGAGCCCGAGGACGTGGTGGGGCCGGTGGCCTTCTTCGCATCGGACGACTCGGCGTACATCACGGGCCAGTCGCTCAACGTCTGTGGAGGGATCATCTTCTACTGATCGGCCGTCCTCGGAGGTGCCGTCAGTCCAGGCAAGCGATGGGATGTGATGTGGATGGATAACAAGGTCGAGTTGGCGGCGTCGCTGATGTGTGGTGACTACCGGCGCCTGGGAGAGCAGATGCGCGCGCTCGACGCTGCCGGCATCGACCGATACCACCTCGACGTGATGGATGGCCATTTCGTGCCCAACCTCGGCCTTGGCCCCGAGCTGATCGAGGCTCTCCGCTCCGAGACCGATCGGCCCTTCGACGCGCATCTCCAGATCTCAGAGCCCGAACGGTTCATCGAGCGCTTCGCGCGAGCAGGATGCCAGACACTCATCGTGCACCAGGAGGCATCGCACCATCTCCGTCGGCTGACGGCCCAGATCCGAGACGCAGGCTGTCAACCTGGCATCGCCCTCAATCCGACCACCTCCATCGATGCCCTTCCGCATCTTCTTGGAGACGTGGCGCAGGTCATCGTGCTCACCGTCGATGCCGGGTATGCAGGTCAGGCGTTCACCTGGAGCGTGGTCCCCAAGATGCGCGCTGTGCACGATCAGATCCGCGCACAGGGTGCGATGTCGCGCATCTGTGCTGATGGGGGCATCAACAAGCGAACGATCCCTGATGTGGTCAGGGCTGGGTCTCGCGTCCTGGTCCTGGGTTCGACTGGACTGTTCGGCGAGCCCGACTTCTCAGCCGCACTGCAGGCCATCCGCGAACTGGCTGCGGCGGCGCTGGCCGAACCAGCTGCCTGACGGCCAGCCATGGACGGTCTGGTGCCACGGATCTGCATGGTCGGGAGTTCCAATACCGACTTGGTGGCACGCGTGCCCCGGCTGCCCCACCTGGGTGAGTGCCTGACGGGCACCTCGTTTGAGACCGGTTTCGGCGGCAAGGGCGCCAACCAAGCCATCATGGCGGCTCGCCTTGGGGCTCGTGTCAGCGTCGTGACTCGCTTGGGATCGGACGCATTCGGCGAAGCCTACGTCCGGCACTATCGCGACGAGGGCATCGACACGGAGTATGTGGTCTTTGACGAGTCCCGCTCATCCGGTGCCACACTCATCCTCGTCGATGAGCCGACCGGCCTGAACACCATGGCCTACGTTCCGGGTGCCAATGGAGGCCTCGCGCCGGCTGACATCAGGGCGGCACTGGAGCCGATCGTGACGTCGGATGTCCTGCTTTGCCAGCTCGAGGTCCCGTTCGAGTCCACCCAGGAGACGTTCGCCATCGCCCGTGGCCTCGATCCACCCCGACCCATCACGATCCTGAACGCGGCACCGGTGCCGCGCGACCCGCTGCCTAGCTCCATGATGGATCTCACCGACATCCTTGTCGCCAACGAGGAGGAGGCGGCATTCCTGACGGGGGAGCCCGTCGATTCGACGACGCGAGCTCTCCGCGTGGCGGAGATGCTCAACGACCAGTGGTCATGCGCGACCATCCTGACACTGGGCCCGCTCGGCGTCGTGTTCGCCGATCGTGGCCGCCCAGCCGAGCTCCTTGCCGCCCCGACTGTCCAGGCCGTCGACACGACAGGTGCGGGCGATGCATTCGTAGGCAGCCTCAGCTACCTCCTGGCGATCGGCGAAGCCTTGCCTCTCGCAGTGGAGCGGGCCGTCCAGGTCGCCTCGCTCACGGTGCAGCGGAGCGGCAGCCAAGCCTCCTTCCCCTTCCGCGATGAGGTCTTGGAGCGCTTGGGGTGGTGAACGGAACCATGGGCAAGAACGAAGCAGGGAGGCGGGCCCGCTGGCCCGAGACATCGAGATGAAGGTGCTGCGTCTGCACGCCGCTCGTGCGCTGGAGATCCACGACGAACCAGATCCCGTGCCGGGCCCGGGGGAGGAGCTCGTCCGAGTCACGGGGGTGGGTCTCTGCGGCTCGGACCTGCACTGGTACGAAGACGGCGGCATCGGGGACGCGAGGCTGTCGCGCGCCCTCGTCCTGGGACACGAGATCGGCGGCGTGATCGCGACGGGCCCTTCGACCGGCCAGCGGGTCGCGGTCGATCCAGCGATCCCGTGTGAACGTTGCGCTGCGTGCGTCGCTGGGCACGCGAACCTCTGTCCTGCCCTGCGCTTCTCGGGTCACGGTGCCACCGATGGTGCGCTTCGGGAGTTGATGGCTTGGCCGAGACGACTGCTTCAGCCGGTGCCCGACACGATCACTGATGCTGAGGTACCACTCCTCGAGCCATTGGGTGTCGCCATCCACGCCATCGAGCTGGGCCACGTTCGACCGGGGATGCGTGCCGGCGTGTACGGATGCGGGCCGATCGGCCTTCTGCTCATCGCCGCGCTACGCGCGATGGGCGTGGCGGAAATCGTCGCCACCGAGCCGCTCCCACATCGACGGACTGCCGCGATGGCGATGGGTGCGACATCCGCATGGCCAGTGGACGAGCTCGGCCGATCAGTTGACGCCGCCGAGGACATGGTGGACGTGGCGTTCGAGACAGCAGGTGACGACGGGGCGGTGGCGACGGCCATGGCTGCGGTCCGTTTCGGTGGGCGAGTGGTCCTGGCGGGCATCCCTGCCAGCGACCTCACGACCTTCAGCGCATCGCTGGCTCGACGCAAGGCGCTCTCGCTGGTCCTCTCGCGACGGATGAAGGCCCATCACCTCGTGCGCGCGACCGCACTCGTCGAGGTCGGACTCGTGCCGCTCGCGCCGATCATCAGCGCGACATATCCGCTCGAACGGGCGGACGAAGCCTTCGTCGGGCTCGCACGCCGCGAAGGACTGAAGTTGGTCATCGAGCCATCCCGAGGGCCAGCCGCAACGATAGGGAGGGACTAAGCGCGTCATGGACCAGATCCTCACGAATGCGACGGTCTTGACGCTGGACCCGGCGGGTCGGAGGGCGGCCGCCCTGGGGGTGCGTGACGGCAGGATCGCCGCGGTCGGCGACGAGGCGGCCGTGCGATCGACCCTCGGCCCGGATGCCGTGATCACCGACCTCCACGGCCATACGATCGTGCCGGGCTTCATCGACGGTCACACCCACTTCATCTTCAGCGCCTTCGAGGCTGCCCAGGTCGACTGCTCGACGCCGCCTCTCGCGACCCTTGCAGAGGTGCTTGAGCGAGTCCGCCTCGCGGCGGCCGAAGCCGTGGCAGGTCAGTGGGTCCGGGGCTGGGGATTCCACTGGTCGCGCGTTCGCGAGCGTCGCAATCCGACACGCAGGGACCTTGATGCCATCGCCCCCGACCATCCGGTCGTCATCATCGATGCCTCCTATCACGGGTGCTTCGTCAATAGCCGAGGGCTCGAGCTGGCGGGGATCGATCGGCACACGTCGCCGAACGGCCACGGCATCATCGTCGTCGACGAAGCCGGTGATCCGACGGGCGAGCTGTTCGAGACTTCCTCGGACGTCCCGGCGTCCCTCTCTTGGCGTTCGTATGCCGAGCGTTCGCCCCAGGACGCCATCAGGCTCGTGGAGGCAAACGCCAGACGTCACCTGGCCCTGGGCATCACGAGCGTCTCTGACGCACTCGTGAGCCCCGAGGGGGCGAGGTTGTATGGGGCGGTCGCGGCGGCTGGTCGCCTGCCCTTCGATGTCCACCAGATGCTCGGCGGCCGGACCTTCTTCGAGGCCCCCCGGCTGGGTGAGGCGCCCAGCGAGGAGCATCTGCGAACGCGCCACGAGCGGCTCTCGGCGGGCACGGTCAAGGTGTTCATGGACGCGGTGCATCCTGGTCCCGCCATCGATCGCCGCACGGCCCATGGTTCTCGCCACACTGGGCGCAACTTCTACAGTCGGTCAGAGGCCGAGGAGCTCGTCCGGGACGTCGTGGATCGAGGGTTCGAGCCAGCAGTGCACGCCCTTGGCAGCTGTGCACTGGAGCAGGCGCTCGCCGCCTATCGCTCGGTCCGTCGATCGCCAGCCCACGCTGACGCCAGCCTGCGCATCGAGCACTTCATCATCGCCTCGGGCGAGCAGATCGAAGAGACCGCTGGGCTTGGTGTCAAGGCCGTGGTCAATCCTGGCTTCCTCCACCAGTGGGGGGACATGTATCTCCACGAGTGGCGGGGTGACCTGACGGGCTGGGACGAGTTGCGGATCATCCCGATCCGCTCCATGCTCGACGCCGGCGTGACCGTGGCGGCAGGCTCCGACTATCCATGCGCGCCGATGTCCCCTCTCGCGTGTATCCAGGCGGCGGTGACCCGGTCATCGATGACGGACGAGGTCGTCGATGCCCGGGAGGCGATCGACCCACTCGAGGGACTGAGGCTCTATACCTCAAGCGCCGCGCTCGTCGATGGGCGCTCTGACATCGGGACGATCGAGGTCGGGAAGCGGGCGAACCTTGCCATCCTGGATGCTGATCCAACGGCGGTGGTGCCCGAGAGGATCGGGGCGATCGGCGTGCTCGAAACCTGGGTCGATGGGGTGCCTGCGTTCCGTGTGCAGTCCATGGAGGCTGCCCGGTCATGAGCGTCTTGCTGGGGATCGACATCGGCACAACGGCGACCAAGGCGATCTTGCTCGATCCAGTCGAGGGCGTGGTCGCCCAAGCGGAGAGATCGGTGACGCTCCACTCGGACCATCCCGGTTGGGCTGAAGAGGACCCGGGCGACTGGTGGGCGAACGTCGCGGCACTCTGCCGCGAGCTGCTCCCGGGACGGGATATCGCCGCTGTTGGTGTCAGTGGCATGGTGCCCTGTGTCGTCCTGCAGGACGAGGAAGGCCACCCCATCCGCCGCTCCATCCAGCAGAACGACGCTCGAGCCACCGAGGAGATCCTCGAACTCGACGAGGAACTCGCTGGTGCTCGCGTGCTGGAGAGGACTGGCTCTGCGATCACGCAGCAGTCAGTGGCACCCACGGTGCGCTGGCTCCAACGCCACGAGCCGGAAGCCTGGGCGCGCACCCGGACCATCTCAGGCTCGTACGACTCGATCGTTCGCCAACTGACGGGTGAGCGATCGGTCGAGGCGAATTGGGCCCTTGAGAGCGGCCTCTTCGATCTTGAGACGGATGACTGGGCGCCTGACATCCTCGCCGCGATCGACCTGGGCCGTCCGCTCCTGCCGCCTGTGCGCCGCCCGGACGAGGTCGTCGGGGTGGTGCGACCGTCAGCCGCGCAGGTGACAGGACTGTCACCCGGGACACCGGTGGTCGCGGGAAGCGCGGATCACGTCGCTTCGGCGTTTGCGGCTGGTCTAGTTCGCGAAGGGGACATGCTCGTCAAGCTCGGTGGAGCCGGGGACATCCTCTTGGCGTCGGCTTCACCGCTCATCGACCGGCGACTCTACCTCGACTTCCACCTCAGACCAGGACTGTTCCTGCCGAACGGTTGCATGGCCACATCGGGCAGCTTCATCCGTTGGTTCCAAGCGCAGATGGCGAACGGCGAGTCGCTCGTACGCCTTGACGCCGAAGCCGCGGCGTCCGAGCCTGGGGCAGGCGGCGTCGTCGCTCTTCCGTACCTGCTTGGCGAGAAGACTCCCTTGCATGATCCGAACGCCAGAGGTGCCTTTGTCGGGCTCTCGCTGGCCACCACGCGCGGTGACTTGTTCCGCGCGGTCCTGGAGGCGGTCTCGTTCGGGTTCCGACACCATCTGGACGTCTTTCGGGAGCTCGGACAGGTGCCACGACGAGTGCGCGTCACCAATGGCGGAGCTCGCTCGCACCTCTGGACACAGGTGACCGCAGACGTGCTTGGCTTGCCGCTCGAAACGCTCACGGGTCACCCAGGTTCGGCGCTCGGAGCGGCCTTCTCGGCCGGCATGGGCGTAGGCTCGTTCTCGGCCTGGGATGACATCGAGCGTTTCGTCCAGGTCGGCGACGTGATCCAGCCACGTGATCATGGGGCGTACGAGGAGCCATACCGGGTCTTCCGAGCCCTCTATCCAGCACTTCAGGAGGTGGTGTGAGTGGAACCTGATGATGAGGCCCGACCTGGTCGCGACGCCACCGTAGACGGTCAGGGCAGGGTGGTCCTGGTCACGGGCGGCGGTGCCGGGATCGGAGCGGCGATCTCCAGCGTGCTGGCAGCGCGTGGCTGGCGGGTGGCCGTCACGGACAAGGACGGTTTGGCAGCCGAGCGAGTTGCTGACTCCATCGGCGGGATGGCTGCGAAGCTTGACGTGACCGTGGCAGCCTCGATCTCCAGGGCGGCGGACGAGGTCGAGGCGAGGCTCGGGCCCATCGATGCCTGGGTCGCGAATGCTGGCGTCTCGTCGATGGCGCCGTTCACGGAGATCAGCGAGCCGGAGTGGGACCGCAACGTCGATATCAACGCGAAGGGGGTCTTCCTGACCGGACAGGAAGCGGCGCGACGGTTCATCGCTCGTGGTGGTGGCGGTGTCATCGTCAACACAGCATCGATGGCTGGCAAGCGGGGCGCGGCCCCGTTCCTCGCCCATTACGTCGCTTCCAAGTTCGCGGTCGTCGGCCTGACGCAGGCGATGGCGGCGGAGCTCGCGCCGGCCGGCATCCGAGTGAACTGCGTCTGCCCCGGATATGTCGTCACGGGGATGCAGGAGCGTGAACTCGCGTGGGAGGCCGCCCTCCGGGGATGCACGATCGAGGCCGTCCGCGCACTCTATGTGGCGGACACGCCGCTCCGCCGCCTGGAGACACCTGAGGATGTCGCTACGGTGGTTGCCTTCCTGCTCAGTCCGGACGCGGCGTTCATGACTGGCGAGGCGGTGGCGGTGAACGGTGGATCGTTCATGGACTGATGCCGGTGGGAACCGCAAACGAGGCTCGTGGGACGGGTGCGGCGTGGCGGCGACTGAGCCATACCCTGCGCTGCCCCGGTCGTCTACCAGGAAACCAACAGATCGCGTGTCGACTTCACGAGGGTCGCCAATAGCCAGCTTCCCACCGGATCAGCAGGTAGACACCTTGATGACCATTCGCGATGGCTGGCCCAGCTCACTCAGGTCGAGACCGGCGCAGGGACGCAGCGTGCCGGGCACGGAGTTCCCTGACTCCTCTGAGCGCCGATCCCATGCGCATGCCCTCACCATCGCGCTGTTGGCTTCTCGGTCCGCGGCGCGAGCTCTGCGACGCTTCCAGCCTGGAACTCCGGCCGAAGTCAAGTCCTTTCCTGGAGATCTCGTCTCAGCCGCCGACCGGGCGGCAGAAGCCGCCATCGTCGGTGTCCTTGGGAGGCATCGCCCGAGAGACGCGATCCTGAGTGAGGAAGGCAGATCGCGCTTGAGTGACAGCGGGTTGCTCTGGGTCATCGACCCCATCGACGGCACCGCCAACTACCTTCGTGGTGCAGCACCGTGGGCGATCAGCGTCGCGCTCGTCGATGAGGATGGGCCGGCCGTGGGCGTCGTCACCATCCCACCATGGCGGCTGCAGTACTCCGCCGTCCGCGGTCTAGGCGCCTCGCTCAACGGCGTGACGCTGGCTCAGCGAACGGCCGTGGATCCGCGTGGGGCGCTGGTCAGCACGGGTCTGTCATATCGCCCGGCGCTCCGGGCTCGATGGCTGCGAGCTCTCTCGCGCGCCGTCGAGCATGTCGCGGACATCCGTCGGAGCGGATCAGCAGCGGCGGACCTCTGCGCCGTCGCCGCCGGCCTGACGGACGGCTTCATCGAGCTCGACCTATCTGTGTGGGATGTGGCTGCTGGTGTCCTCATCGCCACTGAGGCGGGATGCCCGGTCTGGCCCCTTGAGCGACCGGGCGCTGTAGACGTGCTGGCCGCCTGTCCCGGACTCGAAGCCACGCTCCTCCCAATCCTGGAGCGCGAACATGCGCGACTGCTGCGAGAGGATCGCGTGGCTGGGATGGGCTAAGCGCCGCTGATGACGTCGTCCTGTTTGCGCGATGTGCCTTAGTTCGGCGACCGGACGGCCTTGAGCAGCTGTTCCAGGCTGGGTCGAACGCCGTAGAGCAGCACGGTGGCGCGGAAGATGCGCGCCGACGCCCACGTGGCCAGCAGGGCGAACAGCGTGAGGCTGACCAGCGACGCACCGACCAGCATCCAGGGGATCTCCGGGGAGACGCCCAGCACGAGCAGCATCGTGGTGGGCGTCGTCAGCGGGAAGAGCGCCAGCGCCAGCGTCACCATCGAGTCCACGTCCGACGCCACCACCGAGAAGAGGATGAACGGGATGGCGGCGAAGAAGCCCAGGAAGCCGGAGTACTGCTGGGCCTCACGGTTGCCCGGGGCGATGGCGCCGATGGCCGCGAAGATGGCGCCATACGCCAAGTAGCCCAGGATGAAGTAGACGAGCGCCAGGAACAGGATCGTGGGGTCGAGCTGGATGGCGGAGAGGTCCGGAAGCTGGCTCGACAGCAGCGGAAGGGCCACGAGGGCCGTAGCCACCCAGACCGCCACCTGGGTCAGGCCCGCGCCACCCAGGCCCAGGATCTTGCCGGCCATGAGGGGCATGGAGGGGATGGAGCTCAGCACGATCTCGACGACGCGGTTCTCCTTCTCCTCGGTCACCGATTGGAGCAGATAGCCGCTGGTGATGAAGATGCTGATCATGAAGAGACCCACGAAGACGATGGGAACCGCGATCCCGGCGGCCATGTCCAGACCGGACACCTCGGTGCCCGTGGTGTCCACGGTCGTGACCGTGACGCCCGTGACGATGCGGGCGGCAGTCTCCGGCGGCACGCCCGCCTCACGCAGCAGCGCATCGCGGATGACGTAGGCGACGAGCGAGCTGTTCGTCTCCAGTGCCTCGAGCTGGTCGAAGCCGGGAGTCGCCTCCTGCTGGACGCGCATCACCACCCCGGCACTGCGCACATCCGCCGGCACGCGGTAGTACTCGGCCAGGCTGCCGTCCTGCATGCGGGCGTCGGCCTCATCCTGGGTCAGGTTGGTGAGCTGGACGGGACCCTCGAGCACGTCGGCGATGGGCACGTCGGACTCGTTGACGATGGCGATGCTGCCGCGGCTGCTGCCGCCGTCCATCTCGTTCACGGAGAGGAACGCGGAGATGGCCATCAAGGCCGCCACGCCCAGGGGCAGGAGCAGGGTCCCGAAGACATACCCGCGCCGCCGGACCGTGCGCAGGTAGTCGCGCTTGGCGACCAGCCAGATCAGCCTGAAGCGGCCCGAGGGTGTCGGTCGGGCGGGGGACCCACCGGAGCCCGGGGTCGCGCCCGATCCGGGGACCCCGTCCGTGCCCGGGGCCGCCCCGGACCCCGCTGCGCTCATCGGACGGCCTCCGCCCGCGGGTCGCCGGCCACCGTGCGGATGAAGACCTCGTCCAGGCTGGGTGCCTGCACGGCGAAGTGGTCCACGGCCGCACCGGCCTGGGCCAGCTCCCGGAAGAGGTCCTGCGGCGTCGCTCCATCGCGGATGAGGTAGCGGACGCCGCCGTCCACCTGGCGCATGTCCGTGACGCTGGCCAGGAGGGCGGGGTCACGCGGCAGGTCACGACCGATGACTTCCACGGCGCCGTCGCTGAAGGTCTTGCGGACCTGGGCGACCGTCCCGTAGAGCAGCCGCCGGCCCTTGTCGATGAGCAGGATGCGGTCGCACAGGGTCTGGGCGTCGCCCATGTCGTGGGTGCTCATGATCACGGCCGCCCCGCGGTCGCGCTGGTCACGCACCACGCCCTTGAGCATGTCCGCGTTGACGGGGTCAAGGCCCTGGAAGGGCTCGTCGATGATGAGCAGGTCGGGGTCGTTGAGGATGGTGGCGATGAGTTGTGCCTTCTGGTGCATGCCCCGGGAGAGCTCCGCGGCGCGCTTGTCGGCGGCGTCGCCAAGGCCCATCTCCTCGAGCAACGCCCCGGCGCGTCGGCGCGCCTCAGCCTCGGACAGGCCACGCAGGGCCCCGAAGTACGTGAGGGTGTCGATGATCCTGACGTCGCGGTAGAGGCCGCGATCCTCGGGCAGGTATCCGATGCGACCCTGGTGCTCCACCCCCGGCGACCCGCCGAAGACGCGGATCTCCCCGCGCGCCGGTCGCACGATGTCCAGGATCATGCGCATGGTCGTGGTCTTGCCCGACCCGTTGGGCCCCAGGAAGCCGAGCACCTCACCATGGCGCACGTCGAACGAGAGGTCCACGACCACGTCCGTGTCCCCGAAGCGCTTCCAGACGCCGCGCACGTCGACGGCCGCATCGACGGCCGGGCTCTGCGGCGAAGCAGTGGGAACCATGGATGGAGGCTACCGCATGGCGCGAGGCCACATGCGGTCGCGCCCACGGACCGCATCGGCGGGGAGGACAATGGCTGGGCCATGCGCATCGTCTCGCTGCAGCCCTTCGCCACCGAGATCGTCTTCGCCCTGGGCTTGGGGGACTGGCTGGTCGGTCGCAGCCACCGCTGCGACCACCCGGAGGAGGTCGCCGATGTCCCGGTCGTGACGTCGGCGGGCGCGACGACCGGCTGGCCGCCCACGGGGCCCCAAGGCGGGCGCGTGGACGTGGGCCTCATCGCCAAGCTGGAGCCGGACCTGGTTCTGGCCGCGGCCGATCACGATGGCCCGGGCCATGTAGCGACCCTTCGCGACGGGCTGCGCGCCCGCGGGCTCGATCCGTCCGTGGTCGGGCTGGACCCGCGCTCCCTGGAGGGCATCTTCAACACCATCTCGACCGTGGGTGCCTTCGCCGAGGCGGAGGACGAGGCTATCGGCCTCGTCGAGCTGCTGCGCGAACGGCTGGGCGGGCTGGAGAACGCCGTGCTGGAACGGCGCCTGGAGGGTATCGCGTCACGCCGCACGGTCGTCCTGGAGTGGCTGGACCCCCTGGTCGGGGCCGGGCTCTGGGTGCCTGAGCTCGTGCGGCGCGCAGGGGGCTGGGAGCTGCTCGGTCGCGAGGGTGAGGACGCAGAGGTGACGACCTGGGAGCGCGTCCGCGACGTCGATCCGGAGATCCTCGTCTTGGCCCTCCAGGGCTGCGATGCTTCGGCCGCCGCGGACATCCTGCGCGCGACGGCCTTGCCGGCCTGGTTCGACGAGCTGGACGCGGTGCGCGAGGGGGCCTGCTTCGCGGTGGATGCCGACGGACTGCTTCTACGCCCCGGTCCGCGCGTCATCGAGGCCATCGCGCTGCTGGCGGAGCTGCTCGACCCGGAGGGCTTCGGCGGTGCCGGACCAGCAGGCGCCTGGATCCCGCTCGGGCCACTGCGCATCGGGCTGGAATGAACGGCGACCCGTCCTCGGTGTCCCCGCCGTGACCACGCCACCTATACTCGCGAGCGTGTCACTGAAGGGGACGACCGTCGCGACCGTGGGCACCGGCGTGATGGCCGAATCGATGATCGCCGGCCTGCTCACGGGCGAGCGGCTCACGGCTGCCCAGGTCATCGCCAGCGATCCTCGTGCCGAGCGGCGCGAGGAGCTCGCCGCCAAGCACGGCATCCGCACCACCGCGTCGAACGTGGTGGCCGTGGAGGCCGCGGACATCGTGGTGCTGGCCATCAAGCCGCAGATGCTGCGACGGGTCGGGCCGGAGATCGCACCGTGCCTGCGGCCGGATCAGCTCGTCATCTCCATCCTCGCCGGCGCCACGACCATGGCCCTGCGCAAAGCCCTGCGCCACGACGCCATCGTGCGCGCCATGCCCAACACGCCCGCCCAGCTCGGCCAGGGCATGACGGTCTGGCACGCCACGCCGCAGGTGAGCGAGGTGCAGCGGGCACACACGGCGGAGCTGATGGGTGCCCTGGGCAAGGAGCTCGAGGTCGGCGACGAGGAGTTCGTGGCCATGGCCACGGCGGTCAGCGGCACCGGGCCGGCCTACGTCTTCCTCGTCATGGAAGCGCTCATCGACGCGGCCGTGCACCTCGGCTTCCCGCGCCACATCGCCCACGACCTGGTCATCGAGACGCTGCTGGGCGGCACGCTCTTCGCGCAGGCCACGGGCGACCACCCGGCGCAGCTGCGCAACATGGTCACGTCGCCGGCCGGCACCTCCGCGGCGGCCATCGCCGAACTGGAGAAGGGGCGCCTGCGCACGGTCCTCTCGGAGGCCGTCTGGGCGGCCTACCGCCGGACGGAAGAGCTCGGCCACGAGCTGGAGGAGCAGATCTCCTCGGCAGACTGACCGGACGTCCGCCCGCGGCTCTGACGCCGGCCCGGTTCGAGCGATCCGTGGGTCCGGCCCTGCCGCGACGGGTCGCCGCGCCACGGAGGCGCACGGCCCCCTGTGTCACGTGTTCGGAACACTTGACTCGGGCATGTCGGGCGCACACGTGATGGACGGGGTCGCATCCTCCTGGCGGTCGATCGAGCCCCACCCGAGGAGCGTCCGATGCCCCGAAGAAGGAAGGACCAATGCGTCGATCGCTCACCCTGATGGCTCTCGTGGCCATGATGCTCACGCTGGTGTCTCCCGAGCCTGCGGCCGCGAGACGGCCGGTGGCACTCGGGATCGCCTCGCAGAGCAGCACGGACCTGGCCGCGCTCGACGCCTTCGCGGCCAACGTGGGCGCCCGCCCTGCGACATGGACCCTGTGGAGTACCTGGGGCGACCGAGGTGGCCGCTACCGCTGCTTCAAGGGACAGGGCACCTGCTTCTTCCCGGGAGCCCTGGCCCGCGGCCTGCGCGCCCGGGGCGTCACGCCACTGATCTACTGGCAGCCCACCAACCCGGCCGACCCCGGGGCAGGCCGCTTCGAGCGCTACCAGAACATCAGCGCTGGCAAGCACGACCGCTACATCCGTGAGTGGGCCCGGGCTGCCAAGGCCTTCGGCAAGCCCGTCGTCGTGCGCCTGGCACACGAGATGAACGGGACGTGGTTCCCCTGGGCCTTGACCAACTTCGACAACAGCCCCGGCCGGTTCGTGGAGGCCTGGCGGCACGTCGTGAGGCAGTTCCGCAGGATCGGCGCACGGAACGTCATGTTCCTGTGGAGCCCCTTCCAACGCTGCGGGACCTGCAGCAGCGCCCCGTTCGAGACCTTCTATCCCGGCAACCGGTATGTCGACTACGTCGGGGTCTCGGCCCTCAACTGGGGGGACGTCGCGTGGACGTCGCTCGACGGCCTCGTCGACGAGTCCCTGGCCGACCTGCGACGCATCACCAGGACTGCTCGGAACCCGCAGGGCAAGCCCGTGATCCTGCCGGAGATCGCGTCCAACCATGTCGGTGGCGACAAGGCCGCCTGGATCAGGGACGGCTACTCGGCGGTCTTTCGGAGATGGAAGGCTGTCCGGGCGATGAGCTACTTCGACTACGACACGACCTTCGCCGGACAGCCCGACTGGCGCCTGGCCCAGCCTCCGGACGGCTCGGCCTTCCAGGCCTACCAGTCCCTGGCCACGCAACGAGGCTTCCGGGCCTCGATGCCGCCGCGGCCTGCCCGGGGGCCCGGGCGCTGGCGCCTGATGCCGCTCATCCACGTCGTCGCGCAGGACGGCACGGGCGACTTCACCACCATCACGGAGGCGGTCCGCGCGGCCCGGGCAGGTGACGTCATCCTCGTCCGGCCGGGCACGTACGACGAGTCCGTGAGCGTGGGCAGGGACGTCACGATCAGCGGTGACGGTGACCGCGCGGCGGTCGTCGTCCAGCCGAGCACGGGTACCCTGTCCTTTGCCCTTGGCAACAGCGGGGCCACCCTCTCCAACCTGACCCTGCGCGGCCCCTTCGCCGGGGTGACCATCGATGGCGGCAGCCCGACGCTGGAAGGCCTCTCGTTCGACATCGTGGGCGTGCCCGAGGGCGCGGAAGCGAGGGCGTACGCCGTCCTCGTGAGCGGTGGCGCCAGCGCGCTCATCCGCGGCAATACCATCACGGGCGGCAGCACCGGCATCCTGATCGCTGACAGCCCAGCTGTACTCGAGGGCAATGACGTCTCGGGTACCAGCGCGGCGGGCATCCAGGTGGACGCGGGCGCCCCTCGGCTGACCGGGAACGCCATCCATGACAACCAGGGCCGCGGCGTGGCCATCCTTGGCGGGTCGGCCGGTCTCTCGGGCAACACCGTCACCGGGAACACGACCGGCCTGGTCCTTGGTGCGGGCGCCACCCCGACGCTGACCGGCAACACCGTCTGCGGCAACGCCACCAATGTGCAGGTCCTTGATGGGGCTGGGCTGCTGGTCCCGGACGGCAACGAGGTCTGCCCAGACCCCGCTGCGGGGGGAGCCGCAGCCAACGCAGTCCCGTAGCTGAGCGTCCTCCCGAGCGACATATCGCTCGAAGGCCCGGCTGAGGGCTGTCGGCGCGCCGCTCCATCGAGGCTGCCCGTGACGACCCGGCGCTCCCGACCACAGAAAGCCACTTCGCCATCCGTGGCACACTCGGCGAGCGCCGGGCATGCTGGTGGGCGTCAGGACCGACCCCTCGTGGGACCCACGCCGCAGGCGCAGCAACGAGGTTGGAGATGGCCATCGACGCCGACCCAGGGATGACGAACGCGGTGCCGCTGAGCGCCGAAGAGATCGTGGCGCTCTCGAAGGCGTACACGCTGTATGAGTGGGTGGCGCAGGACCTCGCCGACCCGATCCCCGTGGCCACCGCGAAAGGCTCCTACTTCTACACGTCCGACGGCCGGCGCTTCCTGGACTTCAACAGCCAGTCCATGTCGGTCAACATCGGCCACGGCGACCAGCGCGTCATCGATGCCATCGCGGCCCAGGCCCAGCGGCTGGCTTTCACGAGCCCTTTCCTGGCTCACGAGCCGCGCGCCCGGCTGGGCCGCAAGCTGGCCGAGCTGACGCCGGGCGACCTGGACGTCGCCTTCTTCACCAACGGCGGCGCGGACGCCAACGAGAACGCCATCAAGCTGGCACGCCAGGTCACCGGTCGCCACAAGGTCCTGGCCCGCTACCGCTCCTACCACGGCGCGACCGGCGTGGCCATCGCGGCCACCGGCGACCCGCGCCGCTGGGCTGCGGAGGCCGGCGTCTCCGGCATCGTCCGCGCGCCCGACTTCCACAAGTGGGGCCGCCCGGAGCCGGAGCCCGTGGACCGCGCCCTCCAGGAGCTCGAAGAGGTCGTCATGTACGAGGGCGGCCACACCATCGCCGCCTTCATCCTGGAACCGGTGGTGGGCGCCAACGGCATCCTCATCCCGCCCGACGGCTACCTGCAGGGCGTGCGCCACATCTGCGACCGCCACGGCATCCTGCTCATCGCCGACGAGGTCATGACCGGCTTCGGCCGCACCGGCCGCTGGTTCGCCGTGGAGCACTGGGGCGTCGTGCCCGACCTGCTCACCATGGCCAAGGGACTGACGTCGTCGTACATCCCCTTCGGTGCGGTGGCCATGCGCCGGCACATCGCAGAGGCCTTCCGGGAGCGGGCCTACGTGGGCGGCCTGACCTACAACAGCCACCCCATGGGCTGCGCCGCGGCCCTGGCCGTCATCGACGTCATGGAGCAGGACGGGCTCGTGGAGCGCTCAGCCCGGCTGGGCGAGGTCATGCGGGGCCACCACGCTCGACTCATGGCGCGCCATCCAAGCGTCGGCAGCCACCGCAACCTGGGGCTCTTCGGTGCCCTGGACCTCGTGCGCGACCGACGCACCCACGAACCGATGGCGCCCTTCGACGGCGCGAGCGCGGAGACGCGGGCCGTCCATCGCTACCTCCGCGAGCACGGCCTGTACGCCTTCCAACGCTACAACATGATCCTCACCAATCCGCCGCTCACGGTCAGCGAGGAGGAGCTGGCAGAGGGCTTCGACATCATCGACGGCGCCCTGGAGATCGCGGACCAGGGCGTCCGCGCCTGACGCGCGATGGTCCTGCCCGGCGCAGTGAAGCGTCGGATCCACGCCGCCCTGTCGGCCAGGCGTGCCCGTGGGCAGCGGGCGTCTATCCGCGGCGACCGCGTACCAGGTCCCGGCCGGCCACCAGCGCCGCCAGCTTGGGCTTCGTCGCCCAGCGGGCGGTCTGGCTGAAGCCGCAGTCGGGAACCAGTGAGAGGCGTTCCTCGGGCACACCGGCCGCCAGCAGCTTCTCGATGCGCTCGGCCACATCGTCGGCCGTCTCCAGGTAGTAGTTCTTGACGTCGATGACGCCCGCCGAGAGGTGCCGGCCGGCGGCGGTCACGTCAGCGGCCACATCCAGCTCGGCCATCTCGCGGTTGGCCCATTCGAGCACCAGCTCGCCGACGTCGAAGGCGAGCGCCTGTTCCAGGACCGGCCGGTAGGCGCGCTTCGAGAGCGGACGGCCGAGGTAGTTGCCGAAGCAGAGGTGCGCAGCCAGGAATACCCGGCCAGACACGCCGGCCGCGGCCGCGTTGAAGAGCGCCGCGAACTCATCCGAGGCCTCGGGGTGGATGGCGGGGGATGGTTCGTCGATCTGGATGTACGTGGCGCCGGCCGCCACGAGCCGCTCCAGCTCTGCGGCCAGGATCGGCACGAAGGCCTGCGCCGTGGCGATGCGGTCGGCGTAGACCTCCCCGGGACCGTAGGTCAATCGGCCCGACAAGGTGAAGGGGCCCGGCAGCGTGACCTTCAGCGGTCGCGTCGTGCGCGTCCGGGCGTACTCGAATTCCTCCACGACGCCCAGGCCCGCAGGCGCCGCGATGGGCTCCAGGACCGTGAAGCGGTGCTGCTGGTCGTGGCCGCCCGGTCCCAGCCGGCGGCGCGACCCCAGCGGCGCCACACCGCTGAGGTGGCGATAGAACTCGGCCGTGAAGAAGCCCACGCGGCGCATCTCGCCGTCGGTCACGACATCGATGCCGGCCTCCTCCTGGTCCCGCAGGGCCAGGTCCACGGCATCGTCCTGCACCTCACGGATGTCGGCCGGGCCGAGCTCGCCGCGCTCCGTGGCAGCCACGGCCAGGTCCAGCCAGGCGGGGTGGGCGTGCGAGCCGCAGACGGACGTGGAGAGGGCGGTCGGCTGATACGGCAGGGACATCGTCTTCCTCCTGGACCTCGAGGGCTGGGGTTGGTAGGTGGCCGGGAGCGATGGCGAGGGTCGCGTCGGCAGCCGCGACGTCAGGTGGCGTCCATGACGGACCAGCCGCCATCGACCGTGATGGTCACGCCCGTGACCGAGCGCGACTCGGCCGAAAGCAAGTACAACGCTGCGTTGGCCACATCCTCGGCTGCGATGAAGCCTCCGGCGATGGGCTGCTTGCGCCTCGAGAAGGCCAGCGTGGCCTCGTCCGCGGCCGCCCGCTCCGACATGCGAGAGATGGTCAAGGCCGGCGCGACCATGTTGACGCGGATGCCGTGCCGCGCGTAGTAGGCCGCGCTGGTCAGCGTCAGCGATGCGATGGCACCCTTGGACATGGCGTAGGCGTGGGTCGGGAAGAGCTCGGGCACCGGGCGCGACGCGAGCACGCTGCCCATGTTGACGATGGCGCCTCGCAGACCGTCCGCGTCACCCTCCTGCACCAGCATCGCCCGCAGGACCGGTGCGGAGATGGCCACGTGGCTGGTGGCGTTGAGGCGCATCGTGGCCTCGTAGCCGTCCACCGTGAGGGTGTGCAGCGGCCCATCGCCCATGCGCCGGCCGGAGCCGCCGGCCACGTTGAAGAGGCCGTCCACGCGACCCAGCCGTTCGACCGCGGCCGCGGAGGCCCGCTCCGCGGCCGTGCCATCGGTGAGGTCCGCGATCACGTAGCCGGCCTGGCCGCCATCCGCCACGATCGAGGCCACCAGGTCACGGCAGTGCGACTCGGTGCGCGAGACGACCATCACCGTGGCGCCCTCGGCCGCGAACAGGCGGGCGGAGGCACCCGCGATGCCGGTGGCGCCCGTGACGATGATGCCGCGGCCCGTGAGTCGGTCCATCAGCCTCGCGGCCTCCTCTCCACCGACATGCTCACCTCGTCCTCCAGTCGTCGGGCCTCCAGGGGGTCCAGCATGCCGGCACCCAGCGCAAGCGCGTTGGCCGAGCCAGCCGCCACACCGCGCACCAGCGCGGTCTCCAGGGGCGCGCCGTCCATCAGCGCGAGGGAGAAGGCGGCGTTGAACGAATTGCCCGAGCCGACGGCGTTGACGGCTGCCACCTGCGGCACCTCGACACGCCAGACGTGCCCGCCATCGGCGGCCACGACCGGCTGCCGACCGTCTGTGACGATGGCCAGGCTGGCGCCCCGCTCCACGAGGGCGATGGCGGCTGCCTCCGAGCTCGCCTGTGGGGCGACCAGCCCGGCCTGGAACACCTCCTCGCGTCCGACCTTGACGACGTCCGGCGCTGCGCCCAGGGCCACCCGCAGGCCCTGCCCAGACGCGTCCACGAGGAGCGGCCGGCCGGCGCGGCGGCAGGCCTCCACGATGGCCGCGTGCCCATAGGCCTCGATGCCCGCGGGCACACTGCCGGCCACCACGGCGCGGCCGCACTCGGGCAGCAGCTCATCCTCCAGCAGTCGCAGGAAGGCCTCGAACTCCTCGCCGCTGGCCGCGCTGGGCTGCTCGTAGACGATGACCGAGGCGCCACTGTGGTCGACGATCACGTACGTCGTGCGCGACTCGGCCGCCGCCGGGGCCCAGTGTGGGTCGAGACCCTCGGCGGCCAGGGTATCGACGATCCAGCGGCCGGCGTGCCCGCCGGCGATGCCCGTGGTCATGACCCGGCCCCCGAGCCGGGCGGCAGCGCGAGCGGCGTTGACGCCCTTGCCGCCGGGCAGAGCGACGAGCTCGATGGGTCGCAGGATCTCACCCTGGACGATGCGGCCCACGTGCGCCGTGCGGTCGATGGCCGGGCTGGGCGTGATGCACAGCAGCGCCGGGCGTGACCGCTCCACCGGCGCCCGCGCGTCGTCCGGGGGCTCAGGCTGCTCCACCGCCCGATGATACGGGGCGAGGGGGTCAGCCGCCCTGGCGAGCGCGTTGACGGAGGCGCCCGGTCGTCGCCGTCATCCGCCTGAACCTCGCCCGCCTGGGCTATCGTGTCGGCAAGGAGGACGCGCCGTGATCCCCGGCGATCGTTCGGACCGGAACGCGCTGGACATACTGAGTAAACTTACTCAACGTAATGAGTAATCCGTCGGCGCTGACGTTCGAGCGGGAAGCCGGAGCGGTCCTCGAGGCGCGTCTGCGCGAGCCACGCCGCTTCATCCAGGTCATCGCCGGACCGAGGCAGGTGGGCAAGACGACGCTGGTCCGCCAGGTCCTCGCGCGCGTGGACATGCCGGTCAAATTCGCGAGCGCCGACGAGCCGACGCTGCGGGGCGCGGCCTGGATCGCCCAGCAGTGGGATGCCGCCCGGTTGGTCGCCCGCGGCGGCCGCGCCGTCCTCGTGCTCGACGAGGTCCAGAAGGTCCCAGGCTGGGCGGAGTCGGTGAAGCGCCTCTGGGACGAGGACACGGGAGCGGGTCGGGGGCCGGCCGTCGTCTTGCTGGGCTCGGCGCCGTTGCTGATCGGGCAGGGGCTGACCGAGAGTCTCGCTGGCAGGTTCGAGGTGCTCCGGCTCGCGCACTGGTCGTTGGCTGAGATGCGGGCGGCCTTCGGTTTCTCGCTCGACGACTACCTGTACTTCGGTGGCTACCCCGGCGCCGCGCCGCTCGCGGCAGACCCGCCCCGCTGGCGGCGGTACGTGCTCGATTCCCTCATCGAGACCACGATCTCCCGCGACGTGCTCCTGCTGACCCGTGTGGACAAGCCGGCCCTGCTGCGGCGGGTGTTCGAGCTCGGGTCGCGGTACTCGGGCCAGGTCCTCTCCTACACCAAGATGCTCGGCCAGCTGCAGGACGCCGGCAACGCGACGACGCTCGCGCACTATCTCGATCTCCTCGCGGGAGCCGGCCTGGTCGTCGGCCTCCCCAAGTTCGCCGGACAGGTCGTCCGCCAGCGCGCCTCAAGCCCGAAGCTGCAGGTGCTCAACACGGCTCTGCTGACGGCGCCCAGCCTCTTGTCCCCGGACGCGCTTCGCGCCGACCCCGCTGCGTGGGGGAGGCTGGTGGAGTCCGCCGTTGGCGCGCATCTCGCGAACGCCGCAGCCTCCGGCGAGTTCGGACTCTTCTACTGGCGCGAGCGCAACCGCGAGGTGGACTTCGTCGTCCGCGCCGGGCAGCGCCTGACCGCCATCGAGGTGAAGAGTGGCCGCGCTCCCGAGACGTTGCCCGGCATGGCTGCCTTCACCGAGGCCTTCGCTCCGGCACGCGTGCTCCTCATCGGCGGAAGCGGCATCGCCATCGAGGAGTTCCTGGCCAGGCCGGCGCGCCATTGGGTGCTCGAGTGACTGGGGGCTTGAGCCAGCATCCGGACGACTAGCACCGGGAGGCCCTCGCAAGCTCCGGTCGACGTGACATCGGCGCCGGGTCGATTCCAAAGATCCGGCGTATATGGTGCGAGGCCCGACCGATGTCCTGACGGGGCGCCGAGCTCGCGCCGAGCGCGCCGAACGCGCGCCGGACTCAGGGCCGGCCGGTGCCGAACTGGCGGTCGCCGGCGTCGCCAAGGCCGGGCAGGATGTAGCCCTTCTCGTTCAGCTGCCGGTCCACGGAGGCGCAGTAGATGGCCACGTCCGGGTGCGCGCTGCTGACGGCCGCCACGCCCTCCGGGGAGGCGATGAGGTTGACCAGCTTGATGCGCGTGGCGCCCCAGTCCTTGAGCACCTCGATGGCCGCCGTGGCCGAGCCGCCGGTGGCCAGCATGGGGTCCAGGATGAGGCAGGTATCGACCGTGGAATGGTCGGGCAGCTTGTTGTAGTACTCCACGGGCCGCAGCGTGCGCTCGTCACGGAAGAGGCCCAGGTGCCAGACCTGCGCGGTCGGGAAGAGCTCCAGGAAGGCGTCCACCATGCCCAGCCCGGCGCGCAGGATGGGCACCAGGCCGATGCGCTCCGCCAGCTCGTGGCCGACGGTGTCCTCCATCGGCGTCCGGACGCGGATCTCGTCCACCCGAGCGTCCGCGAGGGCCTCGTAGCCCACGAGCCAGCTGATCTCGCGGACCAGCTCGCGGAACTTCTTGGGCTCGGTCGCCTCGGAGCGCAGGAGTGCCAGCTTGTGGAGCACCGCCGGGTGACGGGAGACGAAGAGGTTGGGGTGGTCGGGCACGGTCGTCTCCGGGTTGCGGTCTGGATGGCGAGTCCCGATTCTACGGCCCGTGCGGCCGTCAGGTCGGCCCTGCTCGATGCCGGGGCTGGCACCGGGGGGATGGCCCCGGCCGACCGACTGGTGGTCGTGGATGCCCGCCCGCGATACCATCGACCCGTGCCCCAGCCCGTGCCCGTCGTCTCCCCTGACGACAGCGTGATCCCCCGCCCGGTCCGGCGGCCGCGCACCGTCCGGGGCGTGGCGCCGGTGGCTGGCGCGCCGGCGCCCCCGGTCCTGGTGCAGGTGCACCGCGGAGAGACGATCGAGAGCCGCCACCGCGGCCACGTCGTCCAGGTGGACGCCGCCGGCCGGGTCATCCGGGCTGCCGGCACGCCTGACGTGGCGGTGCTGCTGCGATCGACCGTCAAGCCCTTCGCCCTCGTGGCGCTCATCGAGTCGGGTGCAGCGGACGATCTGGCGCTGACACCTGCGGAGCTGGCGGTCATGTGCGCCTCCCACACGGGCGAGGACAAGCACGTGCGCACCCTGCAGGGCCTCTTCCGCCGGGCCAGCGTCACCCAGGCCCTGCTGCGCTGCGGCACGGACGGCGCCCCGGCCGACGCGCTGACGGCCGCGCGCCTCATCCGCGACGGGGAGACGGCCAGCCCCATCCGGCACGCCTGCTCGGGCTTCCACGCCGCCAGCATCCTGCTCTCCGCGTTCGCCGGCTGGTCCCTGGCCGACTACACGGATACGGCCCACCCCAGCCAGGTGGCCGTCCGCGACACGGTGGCACGCCTCTTCGGTCGGCGCCCCGCATCCCTGCGCACGAGCCCGGACAACTGCGGCGTGCTGACCTACGAGGTCACGCTCGTGGACCTGGCGCGGGCCTACCTGCTGCTGGCCGACCCGGAAGGCTCCGCGCCAGATGCGGCCCGGGCCCGATCGGCTCCGGCGCTGACGCGCATCCGCGATGCCATGATGGCCGCCCCGGACATGGTCGGCGGGACCCGCGAGTCCCTGGACACGGAGCTCATGCGCCGCCGCCCAGGTCGCCTGGTCGCCAAGGCCGGTGCCGATGGCCTGCGTGCGGTCGGCCTGCTCACGGGACCCGGCGAGGGCGCCCCGCCCGCCAGCGGGCTGGCCATCAAGATCGAGGACGGCGACCTCTCGCGCCGAGCCATCAAGGCCGCCACGGTGGAGGCGCTGGCCCAGCTCTCCGTGCTGGACGACCGTGACCTGCGCGACCTGGCGGCCTTCCGCCATCCCACGGCGCGCACGCCCCAGGGCGCGGACGCAGCGGTCGCCTCGCCCGTCTTCGAGCTGGCGCCCCTGGGCGAGCTGGCGTAGGCGCGGCCGGGCAGGACGACGCACCATGGCCAGGCCGATCGACGATCCCTACCGCACGCTGGGCATCCTTCGCGGCGCCGAGACCGACGAGATCCGGGCCGCCCATCGGCGCCTGGCCAAGCGCTTCCATCCGGACGGCTCGATGGGTGACGAACAGCGCTTCCTGGCCGTCCAGGAGGCCTATCAGCTGCTCTCCGATCCAATGCGACGTCGAGACTGGGATCGCCGCCACGCGGCCGGTCCGATGCTCGCCCAGCGGCCGCCGGCCCGCCCCACGCAAACCCCCACGCCAGCCCGCCCCACGCGAACCCGCCTCCCACGCCGACGGGTCCCACGCCGACGGGTCCGACGCCGGGTCGTCCGACGCCGAAACGCCCGGCCCGCCCTGCGCGGCCGCAGCCACCGCCCGGTGTGCGCACCCGGACGTGGTCGGCCGAGCACATCCCCTGGTGGCTCGACTTCAGCCCTCGTGAGCCTCGCGACGGCGGGCCTGCCGCCGCGTCGTCTGCCCAGCCCCCCGACCCTGGGCGGCAGGATCGGTCCGCCGGCCCGGACGAGGCACAGCCCGCCGCACCCGGCCCGGACCCGGACGTCTTCAGCCGCTCCAGCGGGGCCGCCTGGTCCATGGCCGCGCGACGGCACTTCCGCCGCGCCGGTGCGGAAGGCCCGCCACCAGACGCACGAGCGACCGGCACCCGCCACACTGGGGCACGGACCGATGACGGTCCGGCCAGCCCTCAACCGCCGACTCCCGAGGAGCGCCCCCGCCCATGACGCCACGCTGCCGCATCGCACCCAGCCCGACGGGGCCCCTGCACATCGGCACGGCCCGCACAGCGCTCTTCAACTTCCTCTTCGCGCGGCAGCACGGTGGCACCTTCATCCTGCGCCTGGAGGACACCGACCAGGCCCGCTCGACCCTCGCCTACGAGCGAGACATCCTCGACGGCCTGCACTGGCTTGGCCTCGAGTGGGACGAGGGGCCAGAGGTGGCCGGGCAACCCGCCCGTGGCCCCTACGGACCCTATCGCCAGTCCGAGCGCACGGCGCTCTATGCGGCGGCCATCGACCATCTGCTCGCGGAGGACCGGGCCTACCCGTGCTTCTGCACGACCGATGAGCTGGCCGCCGACCGCGAGGCGCAGCAGAAGGCCAAGCAGGACGCGGCCTACGTGGGCCGCTGTGCCAGCCTCACGCAGGACGAACGAGCCGTACGCCGGGCCGAGGGCCGCCCGGCCGTCATCCGTTTCCGCGTCGGCAGCGAGCGCGTGGAGTTCGATGACCTCGTCCGGGGCCACGTCGGCATCGACACCAGCGCCCTCGGCGGCGACCTGGTCATCGCCCGCTCGGACGGCTCGCCCCTGTACCACTTCGTGGTGGTCGTCGACGACATCGAGATGCGCATCAGCCACGTCATCCGCGGCGAGGACCACCTCTCCAACACGCCCAAGCACGTGCTGCTGTTCCGCGCCCTCGGCGCGGAGCCGCCCGTCTTCGCCCACCTGCCGCTCATCCTCAACCCGGACCGGTCGAAGATGAGCAAGCGCAAGAGCCAGACCGCCATCGACGCCTATCGCCGCCAGGGCTACGTGCGCGAGGCCATCGTCAACCACCTGGCCCTCCTGGGCTGGTCGAGCGGCTCGGACGAGGAGGTCTTCAGCATGGAGGACCTCGTGGCGGGCTTCGACCTGGGCCGCGTCCAGCCCAGCGGCGCCATCTTCGACCTGGCCAGGCTCGACTGGCTCAACGGGCAGTGGATCCGCCGGCTTCCGCCGGACGAGCTGACGGAGCGTGCCCTGCCCTTCCTGGCCGACTCGCTGGCCACGGAGGCGGCCCCCGGCAGGCCTGCCCGCATCCCGACCGCGGACGACCTCGCGCCGCTGCTGCCCATGGTGACCGAGCGCCTGCCACGCCTCGACGCCATCGGCCCGATGCTCGACTTCGTCTTCGTCGAGGACCTCGCCGTGGATCCGGCACTGCTGGTTCCCAAGCGTTGGGACGCCGCCACCACGGCCGAGGGCCTGGAGGCTGCGCTGGGGATCATCGAGGCCACCGGCGCGGTCAGCTTCGAGGCCGACGAGCTGGAGCCGCCGCTGCGGGCCCTCTGCGAGGAGCGGGGCTGGAAAGTCGGCGACCTCTTCATGGCCATCCGCGTGGCCGTCACCGGCCGCACGGCCACGCCACCGCTCTTCGACACCATGGTGGCCATCGGCTACGAGCGCAGCCTGGCCCGCCTCAGGGCGGCCGTGGAACGCCTTCGGGTCCGCGCCCAGGACGCCCCGGAGGGGAGCGGGTCATGACCCGCACCGTGCTTGTCGTCGACGACGAGCCGACCCTGCGCGAGACGTTGGCGGAGGCCATGCGGGCCGACGGGCTGCGGGTGATCACGGCAGCCGATGGCCGCGAGGCCCTGGAGCGCTTCCGCTCCGACCCTCCCGACCTCGTGCTCCTGGACCTCATGCTGCCCCAGATCTCGGGCATCGAGGTCTGCCGCATCCTGCGCCGCGAATCGGCCGTGCCCATCATCATGCTCACGGCCAAGGACAGCGAGATCGACAAGGTCGTGGGGCTCGAGCTGGGCGCCGATGACTACGTCACGAAACCCTTCAGCCTGCGTGAGCTGCTGGCGCGCATCCGCGCTCAGCTGCGCCGGCTGGACACTGCGACCACCGGCAGTGGCGCTGAGCCCGACGCGCCGCGTCTCGGCCACGAGCCGCTTCGACTGGGGGCGGTCACCATCGACCTGGCCGGGCACCGCCTGATGCGTGACGGAGAGGCGCTGCCCATCAAGCCCAAGGCCTTCGAGCTGCTGTCTTTCCTGGTGCGCAACCCGGGCCAGGTCTTCAGCCGCGACCAGTTGCTGGAGCGGGTCTGGGGCTACGACTACGCGGGTGAAACGCGCACCGTCGACGTCCACGTGCACTGGCTCCGCTCCGCGATCGAGGCCGATCCCAGCCAGCCCCGCTACCTGCAGACGATCCGGGGGACCGGCTACGTGCTGCGCCTGCCCGTCCGGGACGATGGCTGAGGGCCACGCCCGCGAGCGTGGCGCCTACGAGTTCTTGTGCACCATGCGCGCGATGATCTCCGCGGCATCCTCCGCCGCGTCGATGGCTTCCTCCAGCGATAGGTAGACGTCGCGCCACTTGATGACCTCCAGGGCGTCCTGACCGTCGCGGAAGAGACGGCCGATGGCCGACCGCGACAGGCCGTCCGCCTCATTCTCGAGTTCATGGACGCGCTTGAGGTGCCCCTCAAGGCCCTTCATCGACTCCAGCTTGCGCAGCGCGGCAAGGATCTCCGTGGTCTGCTCCGCCAGGATCTCCGACAGGCGCCTGGCCTCGTCGGTCGGTGCCGTGATGCCGTAGATCTGCAGGGTCTCCGCGACCTCCTGGATGCGGTCGAGGACGTCGTCCATCCGACGGGCGAGCTCATGGATGTCGCCCCGATCCACGGGCGTGATGAAGGCCCGCTCGAGCCGCTCCATGACCTCGTCACCCAGCTCGTCACCGGCGTGCTCGATGGCCTGGATCGCGGCGACGCGCTCGTCGAGGCGGTCGTAGTCCCGCATGATCTCGTCGAGGGCCCGGGCACCGGCGGCCAGGTTCTCGGCGTCACTGACGAAGAGGTCGAAGAACTTCTCGTCGCGCGGCATCAGTCGGATCGAGACCATCGTCATTCCTCCGCTATCGCCAGCCCAGTGTCGAGATGACGAGGTATGTGAGCCCGGCGACGAACATGGCCGCCGGGATGGTGATGATCCAGGCCGTGACGATGGAGCGTGCCACGCCCCAGTGCACGTGCCGAGCGCCCTTGGTCGTGCCCACCCCCGCGATGGCGCTTGAGATGACGTGTGTCGTGGAGACCGGCATCCCGAAATGGGCGGTGGCCACGAGCACGGTGGCGGCCGTCGTCTCCGCCGCGAAGCCGTGGACCGGCTCCAGCTCCACCACTCGCTGGCCCATCGTCTTCATGATCCGCCAGCCACCCGCGGCCGTGCCCAGCGACATGGCCGTGGCCGCCACGATGATGACCCAGGTCGGAACCGTGTTGTCGGGGATGACGCCCGCCGCGAAGAGCGCCAGCGTGATGATGCCCATCGTCTTCTGGGCGTCATTGGAGCCATGCGCGAAGGCCATGTAGCCCGCCGAGAAGACCTGTGCCTTGCGGAACCCCGCTGCTGCCGGCTTGCGTGACACGCGGAAGAAGAGGCGTGCCAGCAGGACCATGAGGAACAGTCCGATGAGGAAGCCGATGATGGGTGACGTGACCATGGGGATGAGCACCTTGTTCACGATGCCCTCAACGTTCAGGGCGCCCCAGCCCGCGGCCACGATGGTCGCCCCCAGGAGCCCGCCGATGAGGGCGTGGGACGAGGAGCTGGGCAGCCCGAACCACCACGTGATGAGGTTCCAGGTGATGGCGCCCACGAGGGCCGCCACGACGACCGCCTCCGTGGTGGTCTGCTCGTCCACGAGCCCCGAGCCGATGGTCTGGGCCACGGCCGTCCCGGCGAAGGCGCCGACGAAGTTCATGGTGGCCGCCATGGCCACCGCCCACGAGGGACGCAGCGCGCGGGTCGCCACGGACGTGGCGATGGCATTGGCCGAGTCGTGGAAGCCGTTGACGTAGTCGAAGACGACGGCGAGCACGACGACCACGACGAGCGCGAACGTCAGTTCACCTGGCACGAAGGATCCCCCAGGGCGGCACCTGCGGGGCGGTGCCGAGGCTTGCCTGTTAACGGGACTTTAACGGTCTGGGCAGGTTCACGGGCTTCCGGTTCGGCAGCGGCCACAAGACCGGATGACGCGCCACCGATAACGCAACGTTGACGCGGCGATGACGCCGGGTTGACATGGGCGCCCCATCCTCGGGGCCGATGACTGCTCTCCACCCAGCCAGGGCCCCGCACCTCGTGGACCCCGCCCGAAGACTGCGATCAGGCGCCTGGCTCCTCCAGCGTTCCTGGCGCCACCCGCAACGACTCCCAGCGGGTTGGCGCTCGGAGCGCTTCGCGCGTGACGTCGACCGGACACGCCGTCAGCTGCAGCCCATTCGGACGCTCCGCGCGCTGGCTGACTCGTTCGCCCGCGAGAGCCTGCACATCAGCTTTGGCGAAGCGATCGGCACCCGTGACGGCCTGCCCGGTCGCTTCGGGGCCACGCCCCTGGAGGTGGCCTACGTGACACGCTGGATCGAGCTGGACGGTGGACGGGAGCTGCATGGCTGGCGCACCCTTTGCCAGCGCGCGCGTTGAGCCTGCGGCGAGTGAGGTCTCGCCGCATCCGACGACTCACGGACCAGCTGCGCCGCCCGCGACGCAGCCTCGCTTTCGGAGTGGTCCCCGGCTCCCAGCCCAGGCAGCCCGCGGAGGCTCCGAGCGCGCCTATCCTAGGAGCATGCCCCAGGAGCAGCCTGCCACCATCTCCGAGGCTGAGTTCGCCCTCGTCGCCGATCACGCCTCCATCGGCCTGATCCGGTTCGACGTCTCTCTCCGCGTTCGCCTCGCCAACCAGGCTGCCCACCACGCCCTCGAGCGGCGGCCCGGCAGCCTGATCGGCAAGACCCTCATGGGTGCCTTCGTCGATCACCGCCTTGAGGAGCTGGTGCGCGCCGCGGCGGCCGGTGAGGCCGGCTGGCGGGAGCTCGAGTCGGTCGACCGCGCCAGCCTCATCATGCGCGCCCGCCCGGCGTCCGGCGGTGGCGCCTGGGTGACCCTTGAGAACGTCACCGAGCTGCAGCGCCTGCGGCGCATCCGCAGCGAGTTCATCGACAACCTCAGCCACGAGCTGCGCACGCCCTTGGCCAACATCCGGCTCCTGACCGAGATGCTCATGGACGACCTGGAGCGCGAGGAGGTTTCCACGCGGACGCGAGAGCGGGTGGCGACGATCGACGTCGAGACCGGCCACCTCGTGCAGATGGTCAACGAGCTGCTCGACCTCTCGCGCATCGAGCAGGCGGCGACCCGCGTCCGCCGCGATGCGGTGCTCTTGCCGTCGCTCGTGACCGCGACCCTGCATCGGCTGCGAACGTTCGCGGACCGCCAGGGTGTCGTGCTCGTCGAGCTCGTGCCGGACGACCTGCCGCCGGTGCGCGGTGACGAGGAGCGTCTTGACCAGCTGCTGATGAACCTGCTCCACAACGCCATCAAGTTCTCACCCCAGGGTGGCACGGTGACCATCACGACCGACGAGCTCCCCGACAGCGTCGTCGTCTCCGTCACGGACCACGGCATGGGCATCCCGAAGAAGGACCAGGACCGTGTCTTCGAGCGCTACTACAAGGTGGACCGGGCCCGTCAGCGCGGCCTTGGTGGCACCGGCCTCGGGCTCGCCATCGCGCGGCATATCGTCGAGGCGCACGGCGGTCGCATCTGGCTCGAATCGACCGAGGGCAAGGGCTCCACGTTCAGCTTCTCGCTGCCCTTCGCGTAGGCGCGCCGGTCCCGAGCGACGCCGGTCAGGCCAACAGCTCTGGCGGCAGGAGCCAGCGCAGGATGCCCTCGCCGTCCCCGAGTCGGGTCTCCAGGTCCACCGTGGCCAGGGTGCCCTTGCGCATGGGCAGACGCGGCGCATCGGCCAGGTAGGAGAGCAGCAAGCCCAGGTCCGGCTCGTGGCCGACCAGGAGCGGTTCACGGGCGCCCAGCTCGTCGAGCAGGGCCCAGAGCTCCTGCCTGCCGAAACCGCTGCCGAGACGTGGGTCCCGCCGCACGGTCATGCCCAGCTCGGTGGCCACGATCTCCGCGGTCTGCAGCGCTCTCAGCAGGGGACTGCTGACGATGACGTCCGGCCGGATGCCGTGCTCACACATGAAGCGGCCCAGGCGCTCCGCCTGCTTGCGGCCCTTGTTCGTCAGGGGGCGACGGGCGTCATCCCCCTGCCACTCGAAGGCATCCCCGGCATGGGCGTGGCGCAAGAGGTGCAGTCGGATCGCCGCGGTCGGATGTTCGAGATGCTCGCCGGACATGCCGGCAAGGGTCGCACGTCAGGGGCCTGGCTGTCGCACCTCGCCGCCAAGGTCCGATGGAAGCGCCCGCGTCGGGACTGGGCGGCTTCAGGACGGCCCGGCTGGCCTGCGTCCGCGCTCCACCGTCAGGAACAGATCGATGCGCTGGCTGATGGCCGTGAAGACGCGCCGAAAGGCACGCAGGCGCTCCTCATCGCTGCCCCCCGCCGCGCTGGGGTCGTCATAGCCCCAGTGCAGGCGTTCACCGTCACCCGGGAAGACCGGGCAATCCTGGCGGGCGGAATCGCAGACGGTGATGACGTAGTCGAACGACTGGTCAGCGAACTCCGAAACGGACTTGGAGCGCAGCCCGGCCGTCGGCAACCCGGCCTCCTCGAGGACCTGGAGCGTGAAGGCGCGGATCTCTCCAGGCTGTGTGCCCGCCGAGGCCACGTCGAAGGCGGTGCCGCCCTTCTTGCGCAGCAGCACCTCGGCCATGACCGAGCGTGCCGAGTTGTGGGTGCACACGAAGAGGACGCGCGTGGCCCTCGCGGCCGCTGGGTCCACGTTCCTCCGAGCAGCCTCGCCCATCAATTGAGCTCCTCCACGACCCCGGTCGCGAGGTACACGATGTCCTCGGCGATGTCCGTGACGCGGTCGCCGGTGCGCTCGATGTAGTGCGCCGCGAAGATGATGCGCGTGCCCGGATCGACGTTGGCCGGGTCGGCGCGCATGGCATCCAGGGCCCGGGAGAACAGGCGGTGATACATGTCGTCGACGGCGTCGTCCGCCCGGGCCACCGACCGTGCCCGAGCCTCGTCCACGTCCACGATGGCCGACAGGATGTCGCGGACCTGTTGGGCCACGGCCCGACCAAGGGCCGGCAGTCCGAGGTAATCGTCCAGGGGCGGCAGGGGGGCCAGCTTGCGGGCCTGCTTGGCGACGTTGGCGGCGTGGTCGCCCATGCGCTCCAGGTCGTAGGCCGCGTGGTCCAGCGCCATGAGGAAGCGCAGGTCGCGTGCCACGGGCTGGTCACGGATGATGGACTGGGCGACCAGGGTGGCCACATGCTGCTGCTCTCGGTTGATGGCCTCGTCGCCCTCGATGACGGCGGTGGCTGCCTCCGCATCGTGGCGCTCGAGCGCGTCGATGGCGGCCAGCAGCTGCTCGGCGACCATGCTGCCCATGCGCAGGATGCCGTCCTTGATGGCCTGCTCACGTGACTCCAGCTGCTCGCGGGTGTAGGGCTTGGGGAGCGCGGCCAGGGGATGGAGCCCCCGGTCGGTGGGCAGAGGCGCATCCGGGTCCATCTCGGGCGCGGGCGGCGGGACGTCGTCGTGGTGTCGTCCGGTCGGGTCGGTCATGTTGGCCTCCTCATCCGAAGCGACCGGAGACGTAGTCCTCGGTCAGCTGGTTCCTGGGGTTGGTGAAGATCTCACTGGTGGGACCCTTCTCCACCAGGTAGCCGGCGCGATCGTCGCCCATGGTCAGGAAGACGGTCTCGTCGGAGGCCCGAGCAGCCTGCTGCATGTTATGCGTGACGATGACGATGGTGTACTCGTCGCGCAGCTCGAACATGAGTTCCTCGATCTTGAGTGTGGCCACCGGATCGAGGGCCGAGCAGGGCTCGTCCATGAGGATGACGTCCGGCTCCACGGCGATGGCGCGAGCGATGCAGAGGCGCTGCTGCTGTCCCCCGGAGAGGGCCGTGCCGGGCTGCTTGAGCTTGTCCTTGACCTCATCCCAGATGGCGGCTCGTCGGAGGCTCCGCTCGACGAGCTCGTCCATGCTGCCCTTGTAGCCGGCGATGCGGGCCCCGAAGGCGACGTTCTCGTGGATCGACTTGGGGAAGGGGTTGGGCTTCTGGAAGACCATGCCGATGCGGCGGCGCACCTCCACCGCATCGACCTTGGGGTCGTAGAGGTCCACGCCGTGATAGCGGATGGTGCCCGAGTTGTGCGCCACGGGTACCAGGTCGTTCATGCGGTTGAAGCAGCGCAGCAGCGTGGACTTGCCGCACCCGGAGGGGCCGATGAAGGCCGTGATCCGGTTCTTCGGGATGTCCATGCTGATGTCCTTGACAGCCCGGAAGGAGCCGTAGTAGGCGCTGAAGTCGCGCAGCTCGAAGACCGTCTCGCCCGCCTCGCCGACAGGGCTGCTGCCCACGTTGACCTTCATCTTCGTCATGGCCTCGGCGCGGACCTCGGCCTCCAGGGCGCCGCCGTCCTTCGTCGTGAGGACTGGCTCGCTCGGCTCCGCGATCATGGGCTTACCACTTTCTTGCATACCGGTTCCTCAGGATGATGGCGATGGCGTTGACGAGCAGGATGACCACGACCAGGACGAGGATGGCCGCCGACGTCAGGTGTTGGAAGGCCGGGTCTGGCTGGCGGGACCAGCTGTAGATGATGGTCGGCAGCGAGGTGTAGGGCCCGGTGAGGCGGTCGAGGATGGTCGCCGAGGCGGGCTGTGCGAAGCCCGTCGCCGCGGCCCCCACCAGCAGCAGCGGGGCTGTCTCCCCGAAGGCGCGCGCCAGCGTCAGGATGACGCCCGTCAGGATGCCCGGCGCGGCGTAGGGCAGCACATGTGAGCGGATGACCTCCCATCGCGTTGCGCCGACCCCGAAGCCGGCTTCGCGGATGCTGGCCGGGACGGCACGCAAGGCCTCTGCGGTGACGATCACGGTGATGGGCAGGACGAGGACCGCCAGCGTCAGGCCACCCGAGATGGCGGTCCGGCCACCGGTCACGCCAGACATGGCCAGGACGAAGAAGGAGAGGCCCAGGATCCCGTAGACCACGGCTGGCACGCCGGCCAGGTTTCGGATGACCGTGTTCAACGTCCGGCTGACCGCATTGTCAGGCGCGTACTCCTCGAGGTAGATGGCGGCCGCGATGCCGGCCGGCAACGCCAGGAGCGCGACGATGACCATGATCACGAAGGACCCGAAGAGGCCCTGTGAGATGCCGGCCTTCTCTGGGTTCGACGCCAGCGGCTTGGCGATGAAGTCCACGACACCGCGCTCCTGCCAGACCGGCAACGACTCGATGAAGACGCTCACCAGCAGCCAGACGAGGAAGGCGAACGAGATCACCAGCGATACGATCAGGAAGGCCTCCCAGACACGGCTTCGCCAGTCGGTCGCCTTGCCCTCGAGCGCGCGCCTCACCGCCTCCGTGGTCTCCGACTGGCTCCCGAGCGTCGCCATGCGACCAGCCATCAGATGGCTCCCTTCCGGCGCGCCCGGCGCACGTACGACTCGCTGACGAGGTTGAGCACGAGCGTCATGACGAAGAGCAAGAGGCCCACGAAGAAGAGGGATTCGTAGGGCAGGTTGACCTCACCGGCACGCGACTGGTCGGAGCCGATGGCCAGCGAGACCATGGCCGCGGTCATCGTCTGGCCGGGCAGGCAGGGGTTGATGTTGAAGGCCGCCCCGCCCGTGCCACCGGCGGCGATGGACACGATCATCGTTTCGCCGATGGCGCGCGAGAGGCCGATGATGAGCGCCGCCACGACGCCCGAGATGGCGGCTGGGAACACGACCCGGAGGGTGGTGGTGCGCTTGCGCGCACCGAGGCCGTAGGAGGCCTCGCGCAGCGAGCTGGGCACGGCGTACAACGCGTCTTCGGCGATGCTGGCCACGAGCGGGGTGATCAGGATGCCGACCGCCACCCCCGCTGAGAGCATGTTGAAGGGGATGGTCGGTCCTGGGCAGACCGGGTCGATGAGGGTCGGGCTCAGGACCGAGAGCGCGAAGAACCCGAGCACGACGCTCGGGATCGAAGCCAGGATCTCCAGGATGGGCTTCAGCCATCCGCGCACCCGGGGACTGGCGTACTCGGCCAGGTAGATGGCGGCGCCCAGGCCGAGCGGTGCGGCGATGAGCATGCCGACGAGGGCGATGACGAACGAGCCGGCGACCAGGGTCGGGATGTCGAAGCGCAGGCTCCGCGGCTCCCAGATGCCGTTGACCAGCGAGGCCAGGTCGACGTTGGTGATGAAGGCGATCGACTCATTGAGCAGTGACAGGACGATGCCCAGTGAGATGAAGATGGCCAGCGTGGCCGCCACGAAGAAGAGGCTTCGAAGGATGCGCTGCGTGCGCGCCCGGGCGGGGGAGACATGGAGGTCCTCCGCCCTGAGTGGCTGCGACTGTGCCATCGGTCCGATCGCTCCCTGGGCTCAGGATGCTGGTGCGGCAGGCGGCCGGAGGACCGGACCCCGGGACGCGGGTCCGGTCCTCGAACGGCCTGGGAGAGAGATGTTAAAGGATGGTCACTCGGCAGCCATGCCGGAGGCCTCGGCCCACGCGGCACGCGTGGCCTCGATCTCCTCGGCAGGCATCTGCACGTAGCCGACCTCGGAGACCTTGGCCATGCCTTCGTCGGAGAGGTAGAAGTCCACGAAGGGTGCGATGGCCGGGTTGCTCGCGAGGCGGTTCAGGGACGGGTAGATGAACAGCGGGCGGCTGAGCGCGTAGCTGCCATCGGCGACGGTCTCGGGGCTGGCCGCCACGCAGCCTTCACCCTCGTCCACGGCCACGATCTTGACAGCGTCGCCGGCGTTCTCCGCGTAGGCCAGGCCCACGAAGCCGACGGAGGTCGGGAACTGCGAGACGCCCTGGATGATGACCAGGTCGTTGGCGGCGCCGACGTAGGTGGGCGGCACCGGGTCGCGTGTACCGGCCTCGACGCCACGCTCCTCGGCAACGCCGCCGAGGGCCAGCTCCACGAAGGAGTCGTACGTGCCCGACTCGGTGCCCGGGGCGGTGATGGCGATGTCGCCCTCGGGGAAGACCGTGGTCGAGCCCATCTCCTGGGCGAAGGCCTCGGCGTCCTGCCAGGTCTTGATCTCGTTGGACTCGGGGCCGAAGAGCGCCCACAGGTCGTACTTGTTCAGGCACTCGATGGGGTTCTGCGGCGAGGTGATGACGGCCAGGCCGTCGTAGCCGACCTTCAGCTCGGCGTACTCGACGCCGTTCTCGGCGCAGAGGGCCGATTCCTCTTCCTTGATGGCGCGTGAAGCGTCGGAGATGTCGCCGTTGTCGACGCAGAAGAACTGCGCGAACCCGTCACCGGTGCCTTCCTCGCCGACGAAGAAGCCGAAGCCCGGGTTGGTCTCCGCGAAGGTCTCGGCGACCGCCAGGGAGATGGGGGCCACGGTCGATGAACCATGGACGTCGACGCTGCCCTCCACATCCTGGGCGAACGCCGTACCGGCGATGGCCGAGACGAGGACCGCGGCCGAGATGGCGGCCGCGCCGAGACGCGAGCTGGTGCGCATGATGGCTCCCCTCCGAATTGCGATCGTGGGACCAGGCAGGTCCCGTCGTGATGCCCGGAGACTCGTCGTCGGACGTGAACGGGCCGTTGCAGAAAGGTTAACGCTCCGTTAACGGTTCAGGCTCGAGGCGATAGCCGACGCCACGCACGGTCAGCAGCCAGACCGGGTCTTGCGGGCGAGGCTCGATCTTGGCGCGCAACCAGCGCACGTGGACGTCCACGGTGCGCGGATCGCCGACGTGGCCCGGGCCCCAGACGCGGTCCAGGATGTGCTGTCGGGAGAGGACGCGTCCGGGCGCTCGGGCGAAGAGCTCCAGCAGGCGTGCCTCCTTGGGGCGCAGGTGGACCCAGGCGCCGTCGCGCCAGAGCTCGTGGCGATCGAGATCGAGCTCCAGGTCGCGGCCGATCGGAAGGCGGGAGCGGAGGGTCGGGCGCGCTCGGCGGAGCAGCAGGCGCAGGCGAACGATCAGCTCCGCGCGCGTGATGGGCTCGCAGAGGACATCGTCCACACCGGCCTCCAGGGCTGCCAGCCGCTCGCCTTCAGCCGAGCGGGGCGTCAGGTACAGGGTGCGCGTCGAGGGGCGCGCCCCACGCACGCGGCGCATCGCGTCCAGCCCTTCCGCGGCGTCGGTGCCGAGCCAAGCGAAGACGGCAGGGCGCAGCTCCAGGGCTCGCTCGCCGGCCTCAGCGGGGCGCACGGCGGCAAGCTCCAGGCTGTCCGCGTCAGCGAGCAGCCGCCGAAAGGCTCTCGGCTCGGCGGCCACCAGCACACGGGGATCCATCGACGCTCGCTTGGGGCTCGCCATGGCGTGACGGTGCCGCGCCATGGATAACGGGCTGTTGCGCCCGCGTTAACGACACGTGAACGTCGATGAGGCTGCCACAATGTCGCAGCCCGTCGGAGCGGAGCGGTCGGGGACCCGCAGGCGGCGTGGCCAGGGACGAAGAGGAGAACAGCATGCCCAGGAAGCGGTCCGCCCGCGACCTTGCCGAGACCAGCAAGCCGAGGCAGCTGCGCAAGCGGCTGCGCAAGGCGGAGGACCAGCTGGCGGATGCGCAGCTGAAGCGTGACCGGGCGCAGGCGCGCGTGGAGGCGCTGAGCATCATCGCCGACGAGATCCGCGCCCAGCTCGCGGAGGCAGACAAGGCTGCCGAGCTGGATGCCGCCGCCACCCAGGAGGCGGAGAAGCCCCCGTCCGCCCGCAGGAAGCGCGCGGCAGGGGCGAGGTCGGCGGATGCGGGTGACACGTCCGGGGCCGCGGATGAGGCACCCGCTGCCGTCAAGAAGGCAGCCGCCAAGAAGGCGCGCGCGGAGAAGTCCGCCGAGGAGGCGGGTGCTCAGCCGATCTGAGTGATGGCCAGTCCCAGCGCGCGCCGGAAGGTGGCACCGGTGATGCGACGCCACACGGGCCGGAAGCTGCGTCGCAGGCGTTCCACGTCTGCCTCGCGCGAGTCGAGGTAGAGCCCGACCGCCTCCCGGGAAGCCGCCGGCAGGAACGGAGCGTTGAGGTTCAGCCACTCGCGGCTGATGCGCGCTGCCACGTCCGCGTCGTTGAGCAGGCCCAGGTGGTCCTGCATCTCCGTCACGCCGGCGATGAGCTTGCGTGAGCCGACCGGCATGACCTCCGCGAAATACTCGAGCGTGTAGCGCAGCCGCTTGCCCTCGATGCGCAGGGCATGGAGCGTGGGCACGTCCGCCCAGGTGATGATGGCCTCGTAGGCGCGCACGCGTTCGTAGGCGGCCAGGATGCGCGAGCCGGCCGTGTCGCGCACGAGGCTCGGCTGGCCCATGGGGGTCTGCAGCTCACCCGCGCCGGGTGACTCGGTGAAGTCCAGGTAGTCCTCCACGAAGGCGCGGTACTGCTTGGAGTCCAGCCGTGCGACGAGGCGCCCGCGGGCCACCTCCCGCTGTCGCCGCCAAGCGCCGCGGAGGGGCTCCATGGCTTCCTGGCCGGCCGCCGGCAAGCGGGCCATGTGCCCGTCAAGGTGCTCAAGGAGGACGTCGATGTCACGCACCTCTCCGAGCGCGTCGGCGATGGTGCGCAGCTCTGCCACGTAGCGGCGCTGCAGCTTGGGCCGGTAGGCGCCGTCGAAGACCCGCCAGGCGGCGCGCATGCGCCGCGTCGCCACCCGCATCTTGTGGAGGTCTTCGATGTCCTCGCCGGAGCGGGTGCCGGCCTCGAAGGCGAGCATGCGGGCCAGGTGCATGCGCAGCACCTTGCGACCGGCCTCGCCCAGCGGATCGTCCGCCTTGATGCCCGGTGACGTGGGCACCACGGGCAGGCGGTGGGCGGGATCCTCTGTCGCCTTGGCCACGTACTGGCGCGCGATCTCCTCCTTGGAGCGCGGCTCCGGGGTCACGAAGCCGGTGGCCTCCACGAGACCCGCCAGGCGAGCCAGGTGGGCGCCGTTGCCGCCGCTGGCCTCCACCTCCAGCACGGAGAAGGACGCCAGCGGGCGAGCACCCCGGAACACCGCGACCCAGTCGAGCGTGACCTGCACGGGCCCCTCATCCAGGGCGAGGGTGCGGCGCTCGCGGCGCTGGTTGATGGTGAAGAGCGTGCGCAGCCGGGCGCCGGCCCGCACCTCGTTGATGAGCTCGCGAGCGGCGCTGGCCGGCCAGGCGTCAGGGTCAGCGCGCTCGTCGGCCGGCCCCTCCACCTCCATGCGCTGCGAGAGGGCCACGGGGTCCGCCGTGTCGCTCGCCTCGGCCGGGCTGCCCGTGGGGCGGTCTCGCGAGGTCGACTTCACCGTGACGCTGACCGGGCCGCCGTCCTCGCGTCGCAGTCGCGCCGCGAAGCCGGCCTGGGCCAGGGCGCCGTAGGCCGTGTCGATGTAGTGGTCCTCGACCTCCACGGTCCGCTCGTTGCCGCTCTCCACGCCGGCCAGGGCGCCGCCCCACTCGTGGGCCAGCCAGCTGCGCAGGGCCTCCAGGTCGCGGACCAGGTACTTGAGCTCCACCTCGCGGGGCTTGGTGGACTTGCGCGTACGGCGGGCCGGTGCGGGTAGCGCTGCCTGGACCCTCGGGTCCGTGTCCGTCACGTGACCAGCGGCGCTGACGCCGTGGCCAGGCCCATGAGCGCCTCGAAGGTGTCCACTTGGGGCTCGCTCGCGATGGCCGGCTCGACGCGCGCCCAGTGACCCTCCGGTCCGAGGCGCCAGGCGCGCCGGTCGTCACGGCGCATGATGCCGAGGATCTCGCGGATGCGCCCCTGGACGGCGGGGTCCTTGATGGGCGTCATGGCCTCGATGCGTCGGTCGAGGTTGCGCTCCATGAGGTCAGCCGAGCCGATGAACGTGCGCTCACGCTCGCCCTGCCCGAAGGTGAAGATGCGCGAGTGCTCCAGGAAACGGCCCACGATGGAGCGCACCTCGATGGAGTCGCTGAAGCCGGGGACGCCGGGCTGCAGCGAGCACATGCCGCGCACGATGAGGTCGATGGGCACGCCGGCCTGGCTGGCGCGGTAGAGGGACGCGATCATGTCCGGGTCCACCACCGCGTTGCACTTGATGATGATGCGGCCGTCACCGTGCGTGCGGTGGCGTTGCACCTCCGCCTCGATGAGGGCTTCGATGCCGGGGCGGATCGTCGCCGGTGCCACCAACAGCTCCCGGTAGCCGTCCTTGCGGGCCACGCCGCTCAGCACGTTGAAGAGGTCGGTGACGTCGGCGGTCAGGGTGTGGTCCGCGGTGAGCAGGCCCAGGTCGGTGTAGACGCGGGCCGTGCGGTGGTTGTAGTTGCCAGTTCCGATGTGCGCGTAGCGGCGCAGGCCGCCGGCCTCGCGACGGATGACCAGGGCGCACTTGGAGTGCGTCTTGAGTCCCAGCAGGCCGTAGGCGACGTGGGCCCCGGCCCGTTCCAGTGCCCGCGCCCAGACGATGTTGGCGCGCTCGTCGAAGCGAGCCTTGATCTCGACCATGACCACGACCTGCTTGCCGCTCTCCGCGGCCCGGATGAGGCTGTGGACGATGGGTGAATCGCCGCTCGTGCGGTAGAGCGTCATCTTGATGGTCAGCACGTCCGGGTCCGCGGCGGCCTGCTCGATGAAGCGCTGCACGGAGGAGCTGAATGACTCGTAGGGATGGTGGACGAGGATGTCACCCTCGCGGATGCGCGCGAAGAGGTCCACCTCGTCCTCGTCGTCGCCGTGGCGTGGCAGCAGGCGCGGCGAGGTGACGGGCGACCACGGCACCGGCTGCAGGCTCGGGATGTCAAGGTCCGCGATGGGCTCCAGGCCACGCAGGTCGAGCATGCCGTCGACTTCGTAGACGTCGGCGGCGTCCAGGTTGAGGCCGCGCTGCAACAGGGCGCGAGTCTCGTGCGGCATGGAGCGCTCCACCTCCAGGCGCACCACGTTCCCGAAGCGGCGCCGGCGAAGCTCCTCCTCCATCGCCAGCAGCAGGTCGTCCGCCTCGTCCTCCTCGACGTTGACGTCCGCGTTGCGGGTGACCCGGAAGAGGTGCTGCGAGGCGATCTCCATGCCCGGGAAGAGCGTGTCGAGGTTGGCCGCGATGACCCGCTCCAGCAGGATGTAGGTGCGTGGCGCGACCTCCCAGAGACGGGGAAGCACGGGCGGCACCTTGACCCGCGCGAAGCGACGCTGACCGGTGTTCGGCTCGCGCACGGTCACGGCCAGCGAGAGCGAAAGGTCGCTGATGTAGGGGAAGGGGTGCGAGGGATCCACGGCCAGCGGCGTCAGGACCGGGAAGATCTCATCCATGAAGCGCTGGCGCAGCTCCACCTGGCGCTCCGGGCGGTCCTCCGGCGGCAGGATGCGGATACCGGCCTGGGCCAGCTCGTGGCTGGTGGCGGTCGCCAGCTCCGCGTGGCGTGCCTGGAGGTGCAGGACGCGGACCCGGATGCGATCCAGCTTCTCGCTGGCCGAGAGCCCGTCCGGGGTGGGCTTGGAGTGGCCGGCGGCGACCTGCTGCTTGAGACCCGCCACGCGGACCTGGAAGAACTCGTCGAGGTTGCTGGCAAAGATGCACAGGAAGCGGACGCGCTCCAGCAGCGGGTTGTGCAGGTCCTCCGCCTGGTACAGCACGCGCTCGTTGAAGTCCAGCCAGGAGAGCTCGCGGCTGATGAACGGCACGTCGGAGCGGGGCAGGGTCCGGCGCCCCCGGGTGGTGGCTCTGGCGGGCACTCCGATGCTGGTCACGCTCCGGTGATGCTATCAGGGCCTTCCCGAGCGGTCCTCCGGACAGGGACAGTGCTGGCGCAGGTGCTCGAAGGTGTAGAAGCCACTGCTGTGCCCGTCGGCCCACCAGGGCTGCAGGGCGTAGTGGCCCACCAGCGAGATGTCGGACAGGGTCACCTGCTCATCGGTCAGGGTGGGATCCGAGTCAAGCCAGCCGGGCTGGCCGGCCTCGCCCCGGCAGAAGGCGCAGGGGCAGAGCCAGCGCAGGGTGGTGAAGTCGAAGGCCGAGCGGTGCCCGTCGCCCCACTCGATGCGCAGCTCGCGGCCGGGCCGGTCGGCGTGGATGGTGCGCGGCGCCAGGTACTCGCCGCCCTTGAGGTAGTCGTCCATCGTGGCGCGACTGTGCCACAGGTGGGCGGATGACATGGGGGAGCCCGGTGGGCGCCGGCTCGCGGTGTGCCCCGCCTCGGGGCGTGCGCCGGCTTTGGGCGTGCGCCGGCTCGTGGCGTGCGCCGCCGTTGGGCGTGCATCCGCGCGGCCTTGCCATCATCATCTCTCCCACGATCGGGACGCCACGCGATGCGCGACCAGCGCGAGCCGCGGCTGGCGCCCGCCCAGATCTCAGGAGACAACAGCATGAGAGTCGTCGTCGCCCTCGGCGGCAATGCCCTGCTCCGCCGGGGTGAGGCCATGACCAGCGAGAACCAGCGCCAGAACGTCCGCATCGCCTGTGGCGAGCTGGCCCCGGTGGCCGCCCAGCACGAGCTGGTCATCGCGCACGGCAACGGGCCGCAGGTCGGACTTCTGGCGCTCCAGAACGCCGCCTACACGGAGGTGCCGGTCTACCCGCTGGACATCCTCGGCGCGGAGACGCAGGGCATGATCGGCTACCTCGTGGAGCAGGAGCTCGGCAACCTGCTGCCCTTCGACAAGCCGCTGGCCACGATGCTCACCATGATCGAGGTGGACATCAACGACCCGGCTTTCCAGAACCCCAGCAAGCCCATCGGGCCCATCTACGACAAGGCCAGCGCAGACGCCATGGCGGCTGAAAAGGGGTGGGCCTTCAAACCGGATGGCAGCCACCACCGCCGCGTGGTGCCCTCACCCAAGCCCATGCGCATCTTCGAGCTGCGCCAGATCCGCTGGCTGCTGGAGAAGGGCGCCGTGATCATCTGCGCGGGCGGCGGCGGCATCCCGGTCATGTATGCCGACCACCAGGGCCCCGCCATCGACGGTGGGCCCGATCGCCAGTTGGTGGGCGTCGAGGCGGTCATCGACAAGGATCATGCCTCCGGCCTGCTGGCCACCGGCATCGACGCCGACTACTTCATCATGGCCACCGACGCGGACGCGGCCTACGTCGACTGGGGCACGCCCAGCCAGCGGGCCATCGCTCGCGCCCACCCTGACGCCCTGGAGGCCCTGGCATCCGAGTTCGCGGCCGGCTCCATGCTGCCCAAGGTCCAGGCCGCCTGCGAGTTCGCCCGCAGCAGCGGTCACCGGGCCGCCATCGGCGGGCTGGACGACATCTCCGACATGCTCGCGGGCACGAAGGGCACCATCGTCAGCATCGAGCAGCCCGGCATCGAGTACCGCGCCGGCTGAGAGCCAGTATCGATGAGCGCGCGCCGGCTGAGCTGCCGCCGACCAGGACCCACCAAGGAGCCCTACGCATGCCCGTGAACCTGCGCAACCGCAGCTTCCTCAAGGAGATCGACTTCACGCCCCAGGAGCTGCGCTTCCTGCTGAAGCTCTCGGCCGACCTCAAGGAGGCCAAGGCCACCGGCACCGAGCAGCCTCGCCTGCGCGGCCGGAACATCGCCCTCATCTTCGAGAAGACATCGACCCGCACGCGCTGCGCCTTCGAGGTGGCGGCCTTCGACCAGGGCGCGCACGTCACCTACCTGGACCCCGCCAGCTCGCAGATGGGGCACAAGGAATCGGTGGCTGACACGGCGCGCGTGCTGGGCCGCTACTACGACGGCATCGAGTACCGCGGCAAGGCCCAGGCCGACGTGGAGGCCCTCGCCAAGCACTCGGGCGTGCCGGTCTTCAATGGCCTCACTGACGAGTGGCACCCCACCCAGATGCTGGCCGACTTCCTGACCATGCACGAGGCCAGCGGCAGGGAGTATCGCGGCCTGTCCTACGCCTTCATGGGGGATCTGCGCTTCAACATGGGCCGCTCGCTGCTGGTCATGGGGGCGCTCATGGGCAGCGACGTGCGACTCGTCGGGCCCAAGGAGCTGGCGCCGCCGAAGGACGTGGTGACCATCGCCAGCGACATCGCCAAGCGGACGGGCGCGCGCATCACCATCACCAGCGACCCGCTCAAGGGTGTCAAGGGCGTGGATTTCATCCACACCGACGTGTGGGTCTCCATGGGCGAGCCCAAGGAGGTCTGGAAGGAACGCGTGACGCTGCTGAAGCCGTACCAGGTCAACGCGCGGCTGATGGACAGGAGCGGCAATCCGGACGTCCGCTTCATGCACTGCCTGCCGGCCTTCCACGACGCCGACACGGTGGTCGGCCGGGAGATGATGGAGGCGACGGGCATGAAAGATGGACTGGAGGTCAGCGACGAGGTCTTCTCATCGCCGGCCAGCATCGTCTTCGACCAGGCCGAGAACCGCATGCACACCATCAAGGCGGTCATGGTGGCCTCGCTGGGTTCATAGTCCAGGCAGCGTCGATCAGCGGCAGCCTGGCTCGCGGGACATGGTGTGACGGGAGAGGGGGACGATGGCTGACATCTCGCCGCAACGCATCGCCCAGTTCATCGCGCCGTTTCGGGTCAAGCCGGGCCGCCGCGTCCACTTGCCTCGGGACTTCGATCCCTCCATCGAGCGCAAGCGCAGCAAGGAGGAGGCCAAGGAGATCCTGGCCGCGGGCGTCGAGCTCCTCGCCGAGTACCAGGAGCGGCTGGCAGCGCAGGACACCTACGCCCTCGTGGTCGTCCTGCAGGCCATGGACGCGGCCGGCAAGGACGGCACCATCCGCCACGTCATGAGTGGCGTGAACCCGCAGGGCGTGGAGGTCCACAGCTTCAAGGCGCCTTCGGCCGAGGAGCTCGACCACGACTACCTCTGGCGCTACGCACGCCGGCTCCCGGCCCGCGGGCACATCGGCATCTTCAACCGCTCGCACTACGAGGAGATGCTCGTGGTGCGCGTGCACCCGGCCGTCCTGGCCGCCCAGAAGCTGCCGCCATCCGCCAGGACGAACGACATCTGGAAGCGCCGCTTCCGCGACGTCAACGACTGGGAGAGATATCTCCACGACCAGGGCTACCGCTTCGTCAAGATCTTCCTGAACCTGTCCAGGGAGGAGCAGCGCCGGCGCTTCCTGGCCCGCATCGACAAGCCGGAGAAGAATTGGAAGTTCAGCGCCGGGGACGCCCGGGAGCGGCGGTTCTGGGACGACTACCAGAAGGCCTTCAGCGAGGTCCTCAGCCACACGAGCACCGAGTGGGCGCCCTGGTACGTCATCCCGGCTGACGACAAGCCCCTGGCGCGCGTAGCCGCCGCCGGCGTCATCGCCAACGCCCTCATCGAGATCGACCCGCAGTACCCGACGGTGAGCAGGGAGGCGCGCGAGGCACTCCAGGTCGCCCGGGTGGAACTGGAGGCCGAGGCTCCTGATGGCGGAGGCGGCCGTGCCACGGAGTCCGTTCCGCGCGGCGATGATGGCGGCCACAAGCCCAGCAAGCAGAAGAGCGGCGGTCGCTAGGGAGTGCCGCCGGGGATCGAGGAGCAGGACATGACCGCAGAGCAGAGCCCGACAGACGGCACGTCCGGGACCAGCACGGCCTGGCACGCCCTCAGCGTCGAGGAGGCGCTCGCGCAGCAGAAGGTCGACGTGGCGGCCGGGCTCTCGACCGCGGAGGTGGCCACGCGTCGCTCGACCTTCGGGCCCAACCGGCTCACGGAGGGCAGTCGGGAGCCCCGCTGGCAAGCCTTCCTGCGCCAATACCGCGATCCCATGCAGGTCGTGCTGCTGGCGGCCGGTGTCGTGTCGCTCTTCCTGCCCGGCCAGTTCTGGACCGGCGTCGGGCTCATCTTCCTGACGGTCTTCAATGCGGTCATCGGCCTCAACCAGGAGGGCAAGGCCGAGTCGAGCGTGGCGGCGCTCCAGAAGATGATGGTCATCTCGGCGCGGGTCCTCCGCGACGGCGAGACCGTCCAGGTCCCCATGGAGGAGCTGGTCCCCGGCGACGTCGTGCTGATGGAGGCCGGCGACCTCGTGCCTGCCGATGGGCGACTCGTCCGGGCGGCCACCCTGGAGGTCGAGGAGGCGGCCCTGACCGGCGAGAGCGCGCCGGTGCCCAAGCAGGTCGAGGCCGTGGCCGCGGACGCGGCGCTCGGTGACCGTGTGGACATGGCCTTCATGAACACCCAGGTGACCCGCGGCGCGGGCACCCTGCTCGTGACCGCGACGGGCATGGCCACGGAGGTCGGGCACATCTCCGACATGCTCCAGGAGACCACGGCCGAGGTGACGCCGCTCACCAAACAGCTCGACTCGCTCACCAACCAGATCCTCGTCATCGCCGGCGTCTCGCTGCTCATCTCCATCGGCCTGGGCCTCTGGCGCGACCAGCCCTTCGACCAGCTCTTCCTGACGGCGGTCGCCTTCGCCGTGGCTGCCATCCCCACTGGCCTCCCCGCCGTGGTGACGACGATCCTGTCCGCGGGCACCCAGACGCTGGCCAAGGCGGGTGCCATCGTCAAGCGCCTCCGCTCGGTCGAGACCCTTGGCTCCACGTCGGCCATCAACTCCGACAAGACCGGCACCCTGACCCTCAACCAGATGACGGCCACCCAGATGACCGTCGTGGGCCGGCGCTATGGCATCAGCGGCAGCGGCTACGAAACGCAGGGGCAGATCACCCACGTTGCCGGCGAGGGCGACGTCCCGCTCGACCGTTACCTGCTGCCCATGGCGCTGTGCGCCGATGCGGTCGTGCGGGATGGGGACCTCGTGGGCGACCCCACCGAGGGCGCGCTCGTGGTGCTGGCGGCCAAGGGCGGCGTGGACCCGGTCCTCACGCGCGAGCGCTACCCGCGTCTCGCGGAGGTCCCCTTCGACGCGGCCTACAAGTTCATGGCCACGTTCCATGCCCTGAAGGACGACGCCGGCAAGGACGTCATCCGCGCCTACGTCAAGGGGGCCCCCGACCAGCTGCTGGCGCGGGCCGGCTCGGCCGACGACGGGACGGGCAGGCACCTGCCCATCGAGAGCCTCCGCGAGGCGTACCTGGCCGAGAACGAGCGTCTCGGCACGCAGGGCCTGCGGGTCATGGCCACCGCACAGCGCGACTTCGACCCGGCCACCTTCGACCCGAGCGCCGACCTCCTGCCCCTCATCAGCGACCTCACCCTCCTGGCCCTGGTAGGCATCGTCGACCCGCCGCGCGCGGAGGCCAAGGCCTCCATCGCCACGGCCCACGCCGCCGGCATCCAGGTGCGCATGATCACCGGCGACCACGCCGTGACCGCGGAGGCCATCGCCCGTGAGCTGGGCATCACGGGGAGGGCCATCACCGGCGCCGAGTTCGCCGCCATGAGCGACGAGGAGGTCGATCGCCAGATCGACGGCATCGGCGTCATCGCCCGGGTGGCCCCGGAGGACAAGGTCCACCTCGTGGACATCCTCAAGCGCAAGGGCCACGTCGTGGCCATGACCGGGGACGGGGTCAACGACGCGCCGGCGCTGAAACGGGCGGACATCGGCGTGGCCATGGGCATCACCGGCACGGAGGTCTCCAAGGAGGCCGCCGTGATGATCCTGACCGACGACAACTTCGCCACCATCGTCAAGGCCGTAGAGCTGGGACGCGCTCTCTATGACAACCTGCTGCGCTACATCCGCTACCAGATGGGCGGCCTCTTCGGCTTCATCCTGACCTTCCTCGGCTCCAGCCTCTTCTTCATCGCCGGGGGCATCCCCTTCACGCCCGTCCAGACGCTCTGGGTCAACTTCACCGTCACCGTCTTCCTGGCCATCGGCCTGGGGTACGGGAGGGCACGTGAGGGGCTCATGAACGAGGCACCCCGCGATCCCAAGCAGCCCATCCTGCCCAACCGTCTCTTCACGTACCTCGTCTTCATCGGCCTGGTCATGGCTGTCTGCACATTGGCTGTCATCTGGTGGGCGACCGACGCGCACGGCGAGGCGGTCGCGCGCACCATGGGCCTGACGGTCTTCTCGCTGGCCAACATCTGGTTCGCTCTGGAGACATCCGACCCGGCGCACTCGGTCTTCAGCATGGACCTGCGCGAGAACCCGACCCTGCTCAAGGGGGTGGGCCTGGCGATCCTCGTGACCATCGCGGCGGTCGAGCTGAACGTCCTCAACCGCCTGCTGGAGACGACGAGCCTGACCATCGAGCAGTGGGTCATCTGCGTGGTGGTCTCCCTCGCCGTCCTGGTCGTGGGGGAGGTCGTCAAGCTCCTCCACGTCAACACCGAGGAGACGACCGAGCCGGCACCGGTGCCTGTCGCCATCAAGGCCTGAGCCCACGTCTTGCCCGGCACGGTGAGAGCGGCCCTGCCGGCCCGCCCGGCCCGCCCTGCCGGCCCGCCCTGCCGGCCTGCGGGCCGATGGACCGGACAGCGGGGCTAGAATCGTCTGATGCCCCGACTGCCGCTGCCCAGCGACCTTGCCTCGCTGCGCGTCCCGACCGATGTCCGCCTCTCTCCTGACGGCCAGCAGGCCTGCTTCGTGGTCAAGGAGGCCGCGCCCGACCAGGCTGGCTACCGCCTGGCCCTCTGGCTCGTGCCGGCCGATGGCTCTGCGCCGCCCCGCCGGCTGACCCTGGGGGCCCGCAAGGACGCGGCGCCTCGCTGGAGCCCGGATGGCCGCTGGCTGGCCTTCCTCTCCGATCGCGGCGCCGTCCTGCGCGCGGGAGGTGCAGCCCGCGATGGGCAGGATCTGGCGCGCGCCAGCGCGGCTCAGTCTGGCCTGAAGGACATCGTCGGCCGGGACATCCCACGCGGCGACACCCAGGTCTGGCTGCTGCCACTGGGCGGTGGCGAGGCCCACCAGCTCACCGACCTGCCGGACGACGTCGGCGAGCTGACCTGGAGCCCGGACAGCACACGGCTCTGCGTCGTCTCAGGCGCCAGCAGCGCCAAGCCGGCGCACGTGGCCGCCGATGCAGCCGGGTCTGCCGCTGCTCCCCGGCCGAGGGAACTGCCCCGTCGCGATGTCCGCCTCATCGATGAGCTGGACTATCAGCTCAACGGCGTTGGCTTCACCTACGAGCGCCCGCCGCATCTCTGGATCGTGGACGTGGCCTCCGGGAACGCGCGGCGCATCAGCAGCGGCCCCCGGGGCGACGAGCAGCCGGCCTGGAGCCCCGACGGTCGGCGCATCGCCTTCGTCTCCAACCGCGGCGCGGGCGCGGACCTGGCCTGGCGTTCGGACGTCTACGTCGTCCCGACCGAGGGCGGTCCGGCCACGCGCGTGACGACCGGCAAGGAGCGCTTCTTCCGACACCCGGCCTGGAGCCCGGATGGCTCGCTCATCGCGGCCATGGGCCACCGCTTCGAGGCCCTCGGGCCGACGCGTGACGACATCTGGGTCTTCGCCCCGGAGGCCGGACAGGGAGGCCGAAACCTCACCGCAGCCAGCGACCTCTTCGTGGACGCCATGATGAACAGCGACCTCTTCGGCTTCGGGGAGACCGGCCCGCTGTGGTCGCCGGACGGCCGCGCCATCTTCTTCGCCGCACCCACGGCAGGCTCCTTCGAGCTGTGGCGCACCCGGCTCGAGGACGGCCGCGTCGAGCGACTCACCCAGGGCCGTCACATGCTCCGGGGTGCCCACCTGACCGGCGTGGGCGAACAGGTCCGCGTCGCGGCCATCCGCGGCAGCGCGACGGAGCCCCCGGACGTCGTGAGCTTCGAGGTCCCGCCTGTGCGGCCCACGCCGGCCACGCCGGTGGCAGACACCACCATGCGCCGCCTGAGCGACCTCATGGCCCAGGCCTGGAAGGGCATGACCCTCGTGGAGCCTCAGGAGCGCTGGCACGAGGTGGCAGGCCGGCGCATCCAGGGCTGGCTCTACCAGGCTCCGGGCACCTCGCGCCGCCGTGGCCAGCCCGCCCCGCTCGTCGTGGAGATCCACGGCGGGCCGGCCACGCTCTACGGCTGGTCCCTGATGTGGGAGTGGCAGGTCCTGGTCGGTGCTGGTATCAGCGTCTACGCCTGCAACCCGCGCGGCTCGACCGGCTACGGGCAGGCCTTCGCGGCCGCCAACCACCGCGACTGGGGCGATGGACCGATGGCGGACATCGAGGCCGGCGTGGACGCCATCCTCGCCGAGGGGCGTGCTGACCCGCAGCGCCTGGGTGTCACGGGCGGCTCCTATGGCGGCTACATGGCGGCCTGGATGATCGGCCACACCGACCGCTACGCGGCGGCCGTTGCCTGCCGGGGCGTCTATGACGTGACGTCCGAAGTGCTCAGCGGCGACGAAGGTGGACCCAACTTCGGACGCTATGACTTCGGCGTCCAGCCCTGGGAGGACCCTGAGTTCTATCGGCAGGCCTCGCCCATCTCGTACGCCACCCGGATGCGCACGCCGCTCCTCATCCAGCACGCCGAGCAGGACCTGCGCTGCCCCATCACGCAGGCCGAGGAGCTCTTCTCCATCCTGCGCTCGCTGCGCCGACCCGTGCGGCTCATGCGCACGCCCGGCGAGAGCCACGAGCTGACCCGCAGCGGGTCGCCCTTCCGCCGCGTCGAGAACCTCGAGCGCATCCGTGACTGGTTCGTCCACTACCTGGTGGCCGGAGCGCGTACCCTTCCACCCACGTCATGAGGGAGCGCAAGCCATGAGCGAGCACCGCCGCATCGGGGCAGCCATCGACGTCGGGTCGAACAGCGTCCACCTGCTCGTGGTGGCGATCGAGGGCCAGCAGCGGCGTGTCATCCGCGACGAATCGGAGCTGCTCGGCCTGGGCGCCGTGGTGGACATGGAGGGTCGCATCCCCGACGACATCGCTGCCACCGCGGTCGCGCTCGTGCAGGGCTACGTGGACGCGGCACGGGAGGCTGGCGCCGACTGGATCGGCCTGCTGGCCACGGAGCCTCTGCGCCGGGCCTCGAACCGGACGCACGTGTGCGACCGGGTCCAGCAAGCCACGGGCCTCCGGCTTCACGTGCTCAGCCACGAGGAGGAGGCCGGCCTGACGGTCCTGGGCGTGCTCGATGGGGAGCCGCCCTCGGAGCCCACGCTCGTGCTGGACATCGGCGGCGGCTCGTCGGAGCTGGTGCTCCTGGAGCCCGGCGCCGACCCGGTCATCGGCGTCATGCCGGTGGGCTCGGCGCGGCTGACGGCGGCCTTCGTGGAGGACGACCCGCCCACGGCGGAGGAGATCCAGGCCTTGCGCACGGAGGCGCACCACCTCCTCTCCGGGATGCCGGTCGGACACCCGACCCGCGGGATCGTGGTGGGTGGCTCGGGCACCAACCTCGTGCGCCTGACCACCGATGAGGGGTCCGATGTCTCGGGCGAGGCCGAGGAGTCCGAGGACGCCGGCGCGGTCGACGAAAGCGACGAGGACTGGCTGATCGACAAGGTCCGCATCGGCCGTGCCATCCGGCTCGTGATGCACCATCCCTCGGCGGAGCTGGTGGAGGCCTACGGGCTGCGCGAGCGGCGCATCGTGCAGATGGCCGCCGGGGCCAGCCTCATCGAGGCCACGCTCGACTGCTACGACCTGCCGCACGTGGAGACGTCGGACGCCAGCCTGCGCGAGGGTGCGATCCTGGCTTGGCAGCGTGCCGGCGACGCCTGGCTCGAGCGCCTCGACGAGCTCATCTCCGGGGGCTCTGCGCCAGCCGACGCCTGAGGTCCTGGTCGGACGCACGGCCGCCCGAGAGGACGACCGTCCGGACGGCGGTCAGGCGCACAAACGCTCGCGGCGTCTCGTCAGGCGCTGAAGCGCTCCAACAGCACGCCGTGGCGCAGGCCGCGGTCGCTCACCGTCAGGGAGTCCTGCCCCAGCTTGTCCATGACCGTGCGCACGATGGCGGCGCCGGCGAGGATGACCTCGGCCCGCTCCGGCTGCAGGCCCACGATGGAGCGTCGTCCGGCGGCGTCCAGGAAGCGGTAGCGCTCGATCTGGCTCTCCACCTCCGCCGCCGTCAGCACGCTGCCCTGGACCGCGTCGGGGTCGTAGCGAGACAGCCCCAGCTTCACGGCTGTCAGGTTCGTGATGGCGCCGCCCATGCCCACCAGGGCATCGGGGGTCGCGCGGCCGTCCAGCGCAGCCAGGTCGGCGGCCACGGCATCCATCGCTTCCCTGAGTCGGTCGGGGCTCACCGCGCGGTCGAGCCCGAACTGCTCCGTGAAGCGGATGGCACCGACGGGGTGGCTGAAGCGCTCCTCGATGCGCCCGCCACGTCCGAAGGTGAACTGCGAGCTGCCCCCGCCCGTGTCGAAGACGACCAGCGAGCCCCCGCCGATGTCCAGCTCCTGCTCCACGGCGAGGTACGCCAGCCGGCTCTCCTCCTCGCCGGGGATGACCTCGATGCGGATGCCGGTCCGGGCAGCCACGGCGTCGATGACCTCCTCCGCGTTGCTCGCAGCTCGCAACCCGGCCGTACCCACGGCGGCGATGGCGAGGGAGCCCAGCCCACGCGCCTCCGCCACCATGCCGGCGATGGCGTCCGTGGTGCGCTGCGCGGCCCCATCGGAGATCATGCCGCTGGCCTCCAGCCCCTCGCCCAGGCGCGTCATCTCGGCGCGGTCCACGATGGCGCGCCACGTCCCATCGGCGGCTCGCTCGCCGACGTGGAACTTCACCGAGTTCGTGCCCACGTCGATGACGGCGTAGCGCGCGGGCGTGTCATCGAGGAGCGCCGCCAGGCCGCTCGGGTAGTCGACGTTGATGTAGCCGCCCAGGCCGACGCGACGGACGGCGGCCAACAGGGCAGCTGGATCCTCGTCCTCGATGGCGATGGTGCGCGTGGAGTGCCCCTCGGACGAGACCTCGGAGACCTCGGCGGTGCAGCCAGCCACGGTGTAGCGAACGCGTCGCTTGTGGACCCTCACCACGCGGATGGTGCCCGCGGGCTCGACGACCTCGGCCAGGAACTGGTCGAGCGTGTAGTCCTCCCGGACGTGCGGGACGGCGGGCAGGCGCAGGGCCTCCACGACGCGGACGGCATCCGCCGCGCGCAGCGGGAAGGCGGCCTTCAGGACCGGTGTCCAGCGCTGCAACCCGTCGGCGTCGGTCTCCTGGAGCACCTTGATGTCCATGAGGTCGTCACGGACCTTGACGTTGTCGCCCGCGGCGGACAGCAGGTACAGCTCGTCGCTCTCCTGGACGCCGGTCGGCTCCAGTGCAGCGAAGGCCGCCTCAGCCGGCCCGAAGCGCCGACCGAAGGTGCGCCACTCCCAGCGCGGCCTGATGGTCTCCATGCCCGGCTCCTTCCAGCCCTCTCGACAGCCCCTGCGCCAACGGCGGGAATGCTAGTCGATGACCTGCCCGGATCCCGGTGCCTGAGGCCGGCGGACGTACGCGCGGCAGTGGCCTGCACCGCTACCATGCCCTCGTGAGCAGCAGGACACGCAAGCGCCAGAAGAGCCGGCACGGGACGCGCCCACGTCCCGCCAGCGTGACGAAGCCGGTGATGGAGGACGACGTCGCGGATCTCGCTGAGTCGCTCCAACAAGTGCTGGAGATGGCATTCCGCCAGGCCAAGGGACTCTCCCGATCGAAGGATCCCCTTCAAGGCGAGATGGTCGCCAGCAGTCTGCTGGCGCTCTGGTCAGGCCTGGAGCTCGTCGGCCAGCCTGACCCGGCGGCCTTCTTCGCCCGTGCCATGACCGCCTTCCTGGAGGAACGCGCCACCCCGGATGCGCTGGCGCTCCTGCTCAGCCTTGACGCGTTGGACGCTCCTGGCACGACCCTCGAGCGGCACCGTGCCATCCGATCACTGACCGAAGCGGGCGTGGTGTCGCCGTCATGGAGGAGCCTCGCGGGTCGGGCGCGGCTGGAGTCCGCCTGGGTGAGCACCGACCCGTTCGGGGACCAGGACTTCCTGGTGGGGCGGTTCAGCTACCTTGGGGAGGTCGCTCACGACGTGGGCGTGCTCATCGACCACAACATCAACGACATCGTCAAGGACGTCGGGCTCGTCCTGGCCACGGAGGATCTGCGAGGCCGCTGGGAGCAGCAGCCGGAGCTCTCAACGCGGGACATCAGCGCCCAGGAGTACGCCGATCGCCTTGCCGATGGCCTCGCCTGCCTCGACCTGACCTGGGATCCACCCGCCACCCAGGACGCCCGGATGCTGCGACCGTTGCTCGAGGCTCGCCGCATCTTCCTTCCCCGCGCCAAGCCCATCAAGCGGCGCGAGGTCAGCCAGGCGGCCCGCGACCGACTCTATGCGGCGTTCCGCCGATCCGAGCCCGGCCGGGCGTTGGGCCGGGATACGCAGCTGGCCCGCCTCTTCATCGACTACGGCTCCGACTACTACCTGGATGGTCTGCACTGGAGCGCCATCGTCGTGGAGCTCTTCCTCACGGAGTGGCTGCCGCGCAAGGTCTCGCTCGTCGATGACGAGGTGGAGCGATTGCCGGGCGTGCTGCGCTCATGGCTCCGTTTCGTCGGCCAGGAGCGCGGCTTCGAAGACCGCTTCACCGTGGAGATGCTGGACGCCGTGGACGAATACGCGGCCGACTTCCGGAAGGCCATGAGGGATGCATCCACCTTCGGACCAGCCAAGTCCGTGGCCGCCCAGATGCAGGCCGACGGTGTCGACTTCTCCGATCCGGCCGCGGTCCAGGCCTGGATCGAGGCCTTCAACGCACGCCCCTTCGAGGAGCGCGAGAACCTCACCGGCGGCCCGAACCTGCATTGACACCTGTCCAGCCGACTGACTTGCGGGGCCGCTGCCTGGTCCACGGGCTGAGCCGGGCTACCGGGACGACGGCGATGCCGTCCTGGCGCCGGTAGGCGTTTGCCGGGACGACACCACCAACACGGGAACACCGGCTCGTCCCCGATGGCCGCAAACCGTGCCCTGGATGTTCCGCAAACTGTCCCCTATGCAGACCGCAAATCATCCCCTATGCCGCGCTCATCCCGGCCCGTGCTGGGTCCTGTACGTTGCGCGTTCCAGGGGAGAGATGCGGCCCCTGGAGCGACTGCGGCCAATGGCGCGCTTCAGACCGCCCACGACAGCCCTACGCTTGAGATTCACCGGGATCGTGTCCAGGAACACGAACAGGCGATCGAGGGAGCGTCATCCCCGTGCCCATGCATCTTGAGGAGCGACGCGGGGTCCCGTCCGCCATCCCTTCGGTGCCACTACCTGTGCTGACCGCTCAACAGGTGCCGGGCAAACTGAGCAGGAATCGCCGGTCGAAAGCTGAGCAGTCTCAGCTGCGCTTGGAGCCCGTCAGCACCTCCTCTCCCTTGCCCCGCAGGCGGTAGCTGTCGCCCTTGAGGACGATGACCTCCCGCGAGATCCTCGAGCGCGTCCGACGTTGATCGCAGTCGATACCAGTGTCGTCGTTGCCGGCTTCGCCTCCTGGCACGAAGATCACGTGGCCGCGGCAAGGGCGCTGCGTGCCCATCCGGACCTCCCGGCGCCCGTTGCCCTTGAGGCGTACGCGGTCCTGACCAGGCTGCCGCCGCCGCACCGGGCGGGCGCTGCTGTCGTCCGCGACTTCCTGGATCGGGCGTTCCCGGCGACATGGCTCGCCCTGCCGGCTGACGCATGGCCCGGCCTGCTCGATGCGCTGCGGGATCTCGGCGTGACGGGCGGAGCCTCATACGACGCGGTCATCGGCCTGACGGCGGCCCACCATGGGCGGGAGCTGTTGACGCTCGACCTGCGGGCACGCCGCACCTACGACCTGGTCGGAGTACGCACCCGGTTCCTCGGCTGACCCACGATCGGGTGGCGGGCTGCCAGCCGGACGCGACACTCTCCTGTGAGGTCAGTATCGGCCGGGCAGGCTGGCACCAGCCGCGTTTCCGCCTTCACCCGGGGCTGTGGTCGGCCGTTGCGAACCTCTCAGGTAGCGAACGGCTGTCGGACCATGGCTCGGGGCCGTGGTCAGCCCGTCCCGGCGGCCGATACTGACGTGTGGCGTGAGAACAGCCAGGCAGCCAAGTACAGCCATACCCTTGTGAGTCATCCGACTGGTCGGGAGGCCCGGCGAACACCCTGACCGCGCCGGTCCGCAGCGCTCTGCCCTCGAGGCCGATTGGCGCCTACGTCAGGTGCCGTATCATTCTTTAGACGCACTCGTCGCGTCGAGGACGCCATGGCAGGCCGCTGGTACAGCATCAAGGAAGCCGCGGAACAGCTCGGGGTCAGCCACGACACGGTGGCCCGGCTGGTTGCGCGAGGAGAGCTTCCGGCCATCCGGGTGTCGGAGCGGATCGTTCGGATCCCGGTGCCCGCATTTGAGGTCTACGCGAACGGCCGCAAGCCAACGGCTCGTCGCGTGGTGCGTCGGCGCGGCGCCGCCGGCGTGCCCTTCGGGGCCCACGAGGAGTCGCCCGACCTCGAGCCGGCCTGATCGGCCGATGCGCGGGACCTACGAGGAGATCAGCCGATACCTCAGTTCCGCCGCGCTGCTCCTCGAGCGGTACGGCGTGACCCTGCGACTCTCCGGCCACTCGGACGAGCTGGAGATCCTGGAGGACTCTTCTGGCAGCTTGAGCTTCGAGATACTCGGCGATCTCCCGAGCGACGCGGATCTCGGGCGCGGGCGCTCCCAGATCGCCATCCGTGAAGAGTTCCACCCGATCGGTGTCGGCCGGTATGAGCGCAGTCGCTACGAGTACGAGATCATCGACCGAGAGCGCGACCATCGCCGAGCGTTCCATCTCCACCACCCTGCGTGGTTCGAGCGAACGTTCATGGTCGTCGTCCACGAACACTGCGAGCAGCCGGTCGGTCACGCGGTGTGCCCACACTACGAGGGGTCGCCGATCAGGGATGCCCATGCCGGCATCGTCGCGCTCATGCGGGTCTGGATGGATCCCGCGCCGGACTGCTCAGAGCTCCGGTGCCTGGGATGAGCCGGCTGGCTGCCAGGCTCAGGTGGCGCTGATCTCTACGGCGTCCACGATGCCGACGACGACGGTGCGGATGGGGGCACCCGGCGCGCGCAGCACCTGTCGGGCGCCGTTGCCCTCGTCGAGGAGGAGCACCATCTCACCCG
>CAVPPQ010000001.1:0-98444 GCA_963707395.1 uncultured Chloroflexia bacterium | reverse complement strand
CCCGAGCCGCCCGAGCCGATCTCCGGGCTGCCCGAGCCGCCCGAGCCGCTCTCCGGGCCGCTGGAGCCTTCGGCCTTCCGGGGCCTGGCCGTGGACCGGGACGAGGAGCCCCCGCTGCCCGACGAGGTCGGGTCGGTCATCGCCGCCGAGGCCACCGCTGCCAGCGTGGCCACGGAGGCGGGCCCGGGGCAGGTCCTGCACGTGCACTTCGGCAGTGCCCCGAACGAGCGCATCGTGGCCGCCTTCGCTGAGCTTCGGACGCTCATCAAGTCGCGCCCGGGACAGACGCCCGTGGTGCTCCACATCCCGGCCGGTGCCGGGCGCACGCAGGAGATGCGCCTCGGCGTGGGCATCGCCTACGACGCCGAGCTGCTGGCCGACGTACGCCGGCGCTTCGGGGACCTCCTGCAGCTGCGGCTGGCCTGACGGTCGGGCGCACCGGCATCAGCCGGCCTTGGTGCGCCTGCTCCCCCGGTCAGGCGTACCAGCGGCGCCCGCCCGGGGTCAGTCGAGGACGAGCCAGCCGACCTTGGCGGGTTCTGGCACGGCCTGGTTGAGGCGGACCACGACGAGCCCCTCCTCGGCATCCAGGACGCTGGCCGACTCGACGTGCACGCCGGGGAAGTGCTCCTGCAGCGTGGCCAGCACGAGCGACCGCTCGGAGAGGCCGCCGGCCACGGGGATGACGAACTCCGCCCCGCCGGAGACGGAGGCGATGCCCGACCGGCCGCTCAGCTCCAGGCGGCCCTTGGTGCGCAGGGCGACCCCGTCCTTCTCCGACGCCACCGCCTCCACGGCGCTGCCGCCGCCCTTGGCGACGAACTGGCCGGCGATGCCCTCGGGTGACTGCGGCGAGGCCCTGGACGCCGACGGAGGCGCCCTTCTCGGAGGTGGCCTCGCCCTGGACGCCGACGCCCTTGGCCGAGCTGGCCGTGCCGCGCACGCCGACGCCCTCGCCGCTGCCGCCGATCTTCACCTGCAGCGCCGGTCCCTTGGACGACTCGAGCTGGGTGGGCTTCGTGGCGCTCGACTTGTCGCCGACACGCAGCGGGTCGCCGTTCTTGGCCGAGGCCACGGAGGCCAGGCCGAGCACTCCCAGCAGGCCGGCCAAGGCCGCGGCCCCGCCGGACCGCAGCACGTGGCGGCGCGTGGTCGGCGTCTCGGCCGGGGCAGGCTGTCCGAGCGGGCTGTGGTCGTGATCGTGATGGGTCGGCGTCATCGCCACCTCCTCTGCTCGGCTGGGCCCCTGCGACGACGCCCCCTGGTCGCCGACGATCGTAGCGCGCCACGATCGGGCCGTCCCGACAGGACGAGGCGCCCTCGCAAGGAGAGCGCCTCGTCATCGATCGTGCCTGGGGTTGGGCCCGGCGTGGGCCGCCCCGTGACCGGGACTCAGCCCATGGCGGCCGTGTAGCTCACCTGCAGGGCACCGTTGCCGTCTCGCAGCTCGAGCACGCCATTCGGGCTCACCGACCAGGTCGTGGCGGCCACGAGGGCCGCGTAGTACTGCTGCGACTGCTCCGACAGCGCGTCCGACTCGCAGGCCATGCGGGTCGAGCCGATGGCGTCCGAGATGCTGATCTGGTCGCCGTCGATGGTGTAGTTCGTGAAGTAGTCGTTGCAGCCGTCGAAGCCGGTCAGGCGGCCTTCAGCGTCGAAGACGGCGGTCACCTGCGGCGTGGTGTCCGAGGTCACGACCGCATCGGCCCCGTTGTTGATGCCGCTGCGCGACCCAGCCGCCCAGGATGCTGGCCTCAGGTGCCATGGCGTACTCGAGGACGACCGCGCCGCTCGCGTCCGCGAGGCTCAGCGTCGCGCCATCGGAGGCCCAGGAAGCGACCGTGGCCAGGTTGGCCAGGTAGGCCGTCTCGACCTCGCCGGCCGGACCCTCGCAGAACATCATGGTGGCGCCGATGGGGCCGAAGACCAGGTTGCTGCCGTCGAGCGTGTAGTCGCCGAAGTAGTTGTTGCAGCCGGCGCTTCCGCTGGCCGAGCCGTCTTCCATGAGCAGCGACACGACGATGGGCGGGTCGCCGGCCGGCAGCGCCGCCAGCTCGCCATCGACGGCCTGGCTCGGTGAGCAGCCAGGTGACGCCCTCGATCGGCGGCGGGTCGGCCCCTCGGCCGCCGGCACGTAGTTCAGGATGGGGTTGCCGTCGGCGTCGGCGAGCATGAGCGAGCCGCCGGTATTGGCCCACGTGGCGACGCTGGCCAGGTTGGCGAAGTAGGCGGCCTCGACCTCGCTGGCGGCGCCTTCGCAGAACATCATCGTCGAGCCGATGTCGCTGAAGGTGACCGCGTCGCCATCGATCGTGTACGAGGCGAAGTAGCTGTTGCAGCCGCCGCTGCCACCGGCCTGGCCGTCCTCCAGGAGGAGCGTCACCACGACGCCATCCGGCACGGGGGTCAAGGTGCCATCGACGGACTGCTCCGCGAGCTGCCAGGTGATGCCCTCGGCGCCCTCGATGGGGATGGCTTCGGCCTCCTCGCCTGCGGCCAGCGCGTTCATGGTCACGGAGGCCAGCAGCGCGGACGCAGCCAGCGAGCGCGAGCAGGGTCCGGGTCTTGGTCATCGAGTCGACCTCCTCATGCGGTCCGATTGACTGGCGGGGCCTGCGGGCAGACGCTCACGATCCTGTCACCGCGCTATGACGCAGTCTACGTCGCGTCGGTTCCCCGGTCCCGCGGCGTGTCATCCGGGGTGCCGGGCGCCTCGAGGGGCGCCGGCGGGGTCGATGCCCAGGAAGCGGTCCACGAAGCGACCTCGCCAGAAGACCCACACGAGGGCCGTCCAGCCGCCAGCGCCACGAGCACGACGAGCACCTCGCGCGGGCCCAGGGGGTACAGATTGAAGAAGGCCCGCAGGGGCGGCACGGCCAGCACGACCAGCGAAGGCGACCGCCAGGACCAGCGCCAGCCAGGTCGGCCGCCTGTCCGGGCGAGACGGGCTCGATGACGGCGAGACGCTCGGTGCGGCGGCTCCACGAAGAGCAGCAGCAGCAGGCCGACGCAGACGAGGAAGGCCGTCACCGCCGTGCGAGCGATGGGCTCCACGCTCGCCGCGTCGATGAGGCCGGCGTCGCGGTCGGCCTCGGCCATGACCAGCACGACGGCGGCCACCAGGAGGCCCAGGAAGGAGGCCACGGCCGCCGGCGGCACGACGAAGCGTGCCAGCGTCTGCTGCAGCGTCTCGCGCGGCAGCCGACCCGGTCGCGCCCAGATGGCCAGCAGCGCGGTCGGGATGCCGACCGTGAAGAGCGTGATGACCGAGGCGTTGCGCAGGTCGACCGGGAAGAAGCCGATGACCAGGGCCGAGACGATGAGCATGCCCAGCGACAGGATGCGGGTCAGGAAGACGCGCAGGATGTCCTGCATGCCGTTGAGGATGCGCTGGCCCTCGCCGATGGCCGAGGCCAGGGCGGAGAAGCCGTCGTCGATGAGGATGAGGTCGGCCACGCCCCGCGTGGCCTGGCTGCCGCTGCCCATGGCGATGGCCAGGTTGGAGCGCTTCAGCGAGAGCACGTCGTTGACGCCGTCGCCGGTCATGGCCACGTAGTGACCCTGGTCGCGGAAGGTGCCCACGAGCCGCTCCTTGAGCTGCGGCGTGATGCGCCCGAAGACGGCCGTCCGCTCGGCGACGCTGGCGGAAGCGGTCGTCGTCCATGGCCTCCAGCTCGGGACCGGAGACGACGCCGCGGCTCGTGTCGAGCCCGGCCTGGCGCGCCAGCGTGGCCACCGTGTCCGGGTCGTCGCCGGAGATGACGCGCACGTCCACGCCCATCTCGCGGAAGCGCTCCAGGGTCTCGGCGGCGTCCTGGCGCAGGACGTCGCGCAGGACGATGAGCGCGTAGGGCCGCGAATCGGCCGGCAGGACGGAGGCATCGCCCTCGTCGACCAGGGTGGTCGTATCCGGGCTCCAGGCGGCCAGCAGGACCCGCATGCCCTGCGCGGCGTGGTGGGCCACGAGGCGCCTCGATGTTGCGCCACTCCGCATCGCTCACGGCGAGGTAGCGCCGCAGGAAGGTCGGTGCGCCCATGGCATACGTGCCGCCCGGCGACGGCATCGGGCTCGTCGCCCGGCGGCAGGCTGACCGCGCTCCACTTGCGGGCCGACGAGAACGGTGCCTCCTCGATCGGCGCGCGACCCGCCGCCGGCGCGGCCGCGGCGATGGCCTCGCTCGTCTTGTTGAGCGCGGCGCTGCTGGCGACCATGAGCGCCACGGCCGCCCGCGCGCGGGCCTCCTCGCCCTCCAGCGGCACGATCTGCTCAAGCTCCAGCTGGTTGGCCGTGAGCGTGCCCGTCTTGTCCACGCAGAGCATGTCCACGTGGCTGAGCGACTCGACCGCGTTGGCCTGCTGCACCAGCGCGCCGTAGCGGGTCATGCGCACGGCCGCCAGGGCGTAGGCGATGGCGATGGAGACGAAGAGGCCGTTGGGGATGAGGCCGACGAGGACCGTGGCCTCGATGACGGCCTCGTCGAGCGGCACGTCGAGCAGCACGTTCTTGACGACGAGCAGCAGCTGCAGGTACAGCACGATGGCCAGCGTCACGCGGATGACGGTCTGGATCTCGCGCTGCAGCGGCGTCAGCGTGCGTCGGAACGTGCGCGCCCCGGTCGTGATGCGGCCCGCCAGGCTGGCCTCGCCGACGGTCTCGGCCACGTAGCGGCCGCGCCCCGAGGTCGGGTAGCTGCCCGAGTAGACCTGGTCGCCCGGCCGCTTGGGCACCAGGTCCGACTCGCCGGTGAGCTGCGACTCGTCGACCTCGATGCGGCCCTCGGCCAGGCGGCCGTCCACGACGACCTGGTCGCCGGCCTCGACGGCGACGAGGTCGCCGACGACGAGCTCCTCCGGTCTCACCTCGCGAACCTCGCCGTCGCGCACGACCTTGGCCGTCGGCCGCGTGAGCAGGGCGATGCGGTCGAGCGTCTGCTTGGCGCGCACCTCCTGGACGATGCCGACCAGCGATGTTGGTGCTGATGACGGCCAGGGAGACGAAGGCGTCGAAGGGCCGGCCCACGAGGACCAGGGCGAGGCCCATCAGGAAGAGGACGTTGTTGACGAAGGTGAAGACGTTCTCGCGGACGATGGCCGTGTAGGTCCGCGTGGTGGCCGGCGGCGCCACGTTGCCCAGGCCCTGGGCGCGCCGCTGCGGCGGCCTCCTCCTCGCTCAGGCCGCGTGGGCAGCGTGGTCGGCAGGCCGGCGGGCGTGTCGGCGCGCGTATCCGCGTCGAGGCCGGCGGGCGTGTCGGCGGTCATGGGGTGGCCGCCCTCGGGCACGACGTAGCGCAGGATGACGTCGCCATCATCATCCACGGCCGTCCCGATGAGCGGGAGCCGGATCGCCTGGGCCGCGGCCAGCCCGCGCCCGCCCACCGGCAGTGGGGGCGGTCTCGCCACCGAAGAGGAGGGGAGCGACCGCCAGCTGGAGCTCGTCCACGAGGCCGGCCTCGAGGAGCGCGGCGACCAGCGTGCCCCCGCCCTCGACCATGAGCCGCGCGATGCCCCGCTCGCCGAGCTCGTCGAGGAGCCGGGCGAGGTCCACGCGCGGCCCCTCGTGGACGATGAGGCTGACGCCCTGCCCGCTCGAGCCACTCGCGGGCCTCGGCGTCCGTGGCGCACGTGGTGGCCAGGAAGACGGTCGCGCCGCCGTCACCCAGGAAGCGGCTCGGGGAGGGCAGGGCAGGGGCATCGCCCCCGGGGTGTCCGATGCGCGTGGTCACGCCGACCTTGGCCGGCTGCGCCGTGCGACCTGCCGCCTGGCGGCCGCTGCTCAGGGCCGCGTCGCGCACGGTGAGGCGGGGGTCCTCGCCCAGCAGGGTGCGACCCCCGACCATGACCGCATCCGCGGCGGCGCGAAGGCGGTCCACCCGCGCCGTGTCAGCCGGGCCGGAGATCCGCGCACCGCGCCGCTCGCGCGAGTCGGTCTTGCCGTCGGCGCGTGACGGCCATGTTCACGAGCACGTGCGGGCGCATCGCGCCAAATCCTAGCGGGGCGGCGAGGCTCTCGAGACGTGCGTCGTATCGTTCCTGCATGCCGACCGACGTGCGCACGCCCGGCTCCCTGACGCGCGACCTGCGTGCGCTCGGCGTGGTGGCGGGCGATGCGCTCATGGTGCATGCCTCCCTGCGACGAATCGGCCCGGTCGAGGGCGGCGCCGAGGGGGTCATCGATGCCATCGTCGAGGCCATCGGCCCGCTGGGCACGATGCTCATGGTGCTGGGAGCCGCCGACGACTGGGCGTGGGTGAACGAGCGGCCCGAGGCGGATCGACCCGCGCTGCTCGCCGACGCCGAGCCCTACGATGCCGCGACGACGCCTGCCGACCCCGAGGTCGGCGTCCTGGCCGAGGTCTTCCGTCGCCGCGCCGAGACGCGCGTGAGCGATCATCCGGAGGGCCGTTTCGGGGCAGCCGGGCGCCTCGCCGAGCACTGGCTTGCCAAGGTGCCCTGGGATGACTACTACGGACCCGGCTCCCCCCTTGAGGCGCTGCTGCAGGCTCGCGGCCGTGTCCTGCGCCTCGGTGCCGACCCGGCCACGACGACGCTCCTGCACTACGCCGAGTACCTCGCGCCGGTCCAGCCCAAGCGACGAGTACGCCGCTACCGCCGCGTCCGCACGGCCTGGGGCAGCCAGGTCCGCATCGTGAGCTGCCTCGATGACAGCGCCGGGATCGTGGACTACCTGCCGGGACGCGACTACTTCGCAGACATCCTGGCGGACTACCTGTCCCTCGGGCGGGCCAGCGTCGGACCGGTCGGCGGGGCCAGCAGCGAGCTCATCGAAGCGGCGGACCTCGTCGACTACGCTGTGACCTGGATGGCGGCTCGCCTGGCCGGCGCTGGCGAGGTGGCCTGAGCTGCCATGACGCGCACCGAGTCGCGTGCCCGGAGGCCGCAGCCGATCGATGCCGCCGAGGCCGCCCGATTCCGGGCCGCCCTGGCCGCCATCTCCCCCGGGCAGGGCCGCTTCGAATGGCTGCTGCGGCGGGTCATCCGGGTCTTCTGCCGCGTCGTCGGCTGGCGCCTCAGCGTGGCGTGGCAGGCCGAGCTGCCGGCGCTGACCACCGCTCGACCCGGGTCCGGGTGCCTCGTGGCCTGTGCCCCCCATCGCACCTGGCTGGAGCCCTTCCTGCTGCTGGCGGCCTGGCCGGAGGACGCCGCGCGCCTCATCTGGCTGGCCGACGGGACGACGGTGACGCGCTCCTGGTGGCGCCGCCGGCTCCTGCCGCGTCTCGGCATCCTGCCCATCGAGCGACGTGTCGGCGGTCCCGGCGCCTACCTTGAGGCGGCAGCCGCGGCGCTCGCGGCCGGCGCCGCACTCGTCGTCTTCCCGGAGAAGGGCCCGCCGTCACCGCCCGACCGCACGCGCACCATCGCTCCGGGCTTCGCCTACCTGGCGCGCCGGGCCGGCGCACCGGTCGTGCCCGTCGTGGTGGCCGGCAGCCACGCGGTCATGCGCGGCTCCCACTTCAGCGTCACGTTCCTCGAGGCGCTGCCGGCCGGCGCCCCGGACACCGAGGCCCTGTCGGCCGCCTCGCGGCCACTGTGCGCATGCCCTGGCCGAGCGTGTCGAGGAGATCGCTCGACGGAGAGCTCCCGGGCCGCAATGTGCAGACCGACGCGCAGCTTCCCGAGGATGGCGCGCTGGCGCTGGCTGGGCGGCCTCTTCCACTGAGCGTGGGCCGGTCCGTCGCGCGGCCGGCCCACCCGGGGGGCGACCTACCTGGCCAGGGCCTCCTTGATGGCCGCGTCCAGCTTCTCAGCGGTGGGGATGCCCACCAGCGGCACGACCTTGTGGGCGCCTTCCACCTCCACCCAGTCGAGCTCCATTCCGGGCGCGGTCAGCACGATGGGGATGTCCGGGTGCAGCTCTCGCAGGCCCTCGATGAGGGAGCGGCCGCTGCCCGATTCCATCGTCGACCAGACGTCGTAGACGAGCACGTCCGCGTCCTCGACGGCCGGGCAGTGCTCGCCGCGCAGGACGGGGCACGAGTAGCCGGACGGACCCGAGCACTCCACGGGTTCGTAGCCCATCCGCCTCAGGGAGTCGACCTCCTGGTCAGCCAGGTCGATGTCGTGGTGGACGACGAGCACGCGCGTCATGGTCACCCTCCCTGCGACGACCCTGCGGTCGATGCGGCGCAGTATGCGCGCGCGGACTCGCCGATGCCACCCTTCGCGCGTCGTGGTGACGACGGTCTGAAGGCTGTGCAGGCCGGTCGCGTGCCACTTGCCGGAACCGACTAGATGTTCTATTCTTGCCGCATCAGCCTCCGCTATAGTGGAGGCCCTGCGGCGGTGGCGGAACGGCTGACGCGATGGCCTCAAAATCCATTGTCCGAGAGGACGTGTGGGTTCGAATCCCACCCGCCGCACCAAGTGATCTGCCCGAGTCTCCGGCCCCGGTGCCGAGCGGTGCCGCCCGACCCGATCGCTCTGCGTCGATGACCGCGGCCTTGGCCGTGCATACGCATATCTGTTGGGACTCTATCTCGGTGATGGCGTCATCTCGCGTGGCGCCCGCGACGTGTGGAGGCTCCGCATCACTCAGGACAGTCGCTACCCGGGGCTCATCGAGAGCTGCAAGGCAGCCATCACGGAGGTGACCGGCAAGAAGCCCGGCGTCGTCAGGCGTGTCGGCTGCGTCGACATCTACTGCTACTGGAAGCACTGGCCGTGTGTCTTCCCGCAGCTCGGGCCGGGCCCCAAGCACCTCCGCAGCATCGAGCTCGAGCCCTGGCAGTGGCACCTCGTCGAACGACATCCGAGGGAGCTCGTCAAGGGCCTCATCCACTCCGACGGCTGTCGGGTCACGAACCGCGTGCGGAGCCCTGCCGGCACGCGCTACGAATACCCGCGCTACTTCTTCACGAACCGCTCCGCGGACATCATGGGGCATCTTCGTCCACGTGTGCGGGATGATCGGCGTCGAGTGTCGGCCCAACCGCCGCTACGACGTTTCCATCGCCCAGCGTCGGAGCGTGGCCATCCTCGACGAGTTCATCGGGCCCAAGGGCTGACCGCCCGGGCCGGAGATCGGATCGCCTGATCGCCCCTGCCGCCGGATGGCGGAGCGGTGGCGGTCCGGTCCTGCTGCCGGTGTAGACTCGCCAAACGCCAGCTTTGCCGATGGTCTCCGGAGGATGTCGTCGTGAGTGACCGGAACCGCGACCGAAACGTGGGCTGCGCCTCCCGCGATCGCCCGGGAGCGGCCTGACGTGCCCGTCATCCGCCCGCCGCGGCTGCCCGTGCGCCCGGTGCGCCGCGGCCGGACGTCGCTGTCGCTGCCGGAGGAGCCCCTGGCCGACCCGTCCATCGTCACCAGCGACGGCATCCGCTGGATCCACATCCCCAAGCCGCGTCACTGCGGACCAGGACTGGCTCGAGCGAGCGCTTCAAGTTCCACCCGCTCGACTACGAGGACATCTACTCGCGCAACCAGCGTCCCAAGGTCGACCGCTACGACGACTACATCTTCGTCGTGCTGCAGTTCCCGCGCTTCGACCGCGATCGCGAGCGGCTCAACGTCGTCGAGCTGGACCTCTTCGTCGGGCCCGACTACGTCATCACCCTGCCCAACGCGGACCTGGAGCCCATCGACTCGCTCTTCGCACGCTGCCAGGAGAGCGAGGAGGTGCGCGAGGGCTACTTCGAGAAGGGCGCCGCCTTCCTGCTCTACAAGATCGTCGACCACGCCGTGGACGCCTCGTTCCCCATGCTGCGCAAGATGGGCCAGAAGCTCGAGCGCATCGAGGACGACATCTTCGAGGGCCGCTCCGAGGAGGTCGTGCGCGACATCTCCAACCTCAAGCAGCAGATCATCAACTTCCGGCGCATCGTGCGGCCGCAGCGCGTGGCCTTCCGCGACCTCGAGCGGGCCATGGACGTCACCACGCCCGAGGAGCTGGACGTCTACTTCGACGACGTCATCGACGCCTCGGAGCGGATCTGGGACACGCTGGAGAACTACAAGGAGGTCATCGAGGGCCTGGAGTCCACGAACGAGTCGGTCCTCTCGCACAACGTCAACGACATCCTGCGGGTGCTGACCTCCTTCAGCGTCATCGTCCTGCCGCTGACGCTCGTGGCCAGCCTCTTCGGCATGAACGTCCTCTTCCCGGGTGAGGAGCACGCCCGACGGCCTTCTGGGTCATCGTCCTGGCCATGGCCATCATCCTCGTGGGCATGGTGGCCTTCTTCCGGAACCGCGGCTGGCTCTGAGCGCGGACGCAGCGCGGGCGCCCGAGAATGCCCGTGACCGGGCGCTCGTGGCCGAGGCTCTGGCGGGCCAGCTCGCGGCCTTCGACCAGCTCGTGGAGCTCTACCAGGACTACCTCTACGGCATGACCGTGCGCATCGTGCGCGACCGCGACATGGCCGAGGACGCCGTCCAGGAGGCCTTCTTCAGCGCCTACCGCAACCTGGAGCGCTTCAGCGGGCCGTCCTTCCGGGCCTGGCTGACGCGCATCGCCCTCAACGCCGCCAAGGACATCCTGCGCAAGCGCAAGCGCCGCCCCGCGGAGCCCTACCCGGAGTGGGAGGACGAGGCCTGGCAGCCGCCGGCGCCCGGAGTCGGAGGGTCCCGAGCAGGTCGCGCTGCTGGCCCAGCAGCGTGCCGCGCTGGCGCGAGCCATGGAAGGCATCACCGAGGACCAGCGCACGGCCATCGTCCTCTTCGACGTGCAGGGCTACGACTACGCCGAGATCGCCGAGCTGACGGGGGTCAGCGTGGGCACCGTCAAGTCCCGCATCCACCGCGGCCGCGTGAGCCTGCGCGAGCGGCTCGGGCCGGCCATGGAACTCTTCCGTGGCTAGGGGCGTCTGATGAGGGACATGCCAGTCCCACCGCCCGCGCCGCCGCCAGTAGACCACGGGCAGCACGACCCCCTGCTCATCGCGCAGCTCGCCGCGGGCGACCCCCTGACCACCGATCAGCAGCGTGAGGCCGCTCTTCTCGTGGCTCACTGCGCCGCCTGCGCCTCGCTGGCGGCCGACCTGCGCGCCATCTCCTCCGCCGTGGCCTGGGAGCCGCTGCCGCCGCGGCGACGCGACTTCCGCATCGACCCCGAGCGCGCGGCAGCGGTTGCGCGGCTCGCCCTGGCAGCGCTTCCTGCGGCGTCTCTCCGTCCCGCAGGCGGGCGCCCTGCGGCCGGCCGCGGCCGGCATCCTCTCGGTGGGTCTCCTCTTCATGGTCGCCGGCGCCGTGTGGCCGGGGGATGCGCCAGCCCTCGTCCCGGCGGAGCCGGTCCCCAGCCCGGCCCTCATGATGCAGATGCCGGCGCCGGCGATGGCACCGTCCGGCGCCCCGGTCGACGCCGCCGCTGCCGCGCCGGCCACAGTGGCTGTGCCGCCGGCGGAGGGTGGGGCCCCAGGCGGACGTCCGGGGTGAGCGACCTGGCAGCCCCGGAGCGCAACGCCGCCGCCGAGGTCGAGGCCTTCAGCGCCGCGGACGAGCAGGCCGCGGATGCGCAAGCCGAGGAGCGCGCCGTCGCGGATCCCGCTGACACGGATCCCGCAGTCGCGGGCATGGCCGCTGAGGAAGTCAGTGCGGAGGTCCCCGGCCGCCGAGGTTCCCGTCGCCGAGGCTTCTGCCGCGGCCGACGGCCTGGCCCGTGAGGTGCCCCGGGACGACGTGGCCACGGCCAGGATGACGAGACCCTGCGAGCCAAGGCCCTGGTGGAGCCAGGCACGGGAGCGGCCGATGCCGGCCTTCCGCTCGCCGGCGCGGCCGCGCCGTCACCGGCGGGGGCTGCGATGCGCCGCTCGAAGCGCTGGCAGTGGGGGAGGCGGCCACCGATGGCGCCGCGGCCGCAGCCGCAGGCCCGGCCCAGCTCGACACTGGGGGATCCCTGCGCTCGAGTCCGTCCTCGTCGGCCTCGGCGTCCTGCTGGCCGTGATCGGCGCCATCCTGCTGCTGCTCACCTGGCTGTCGCGCCGGGCGGCCGACCCGCTGCTGCGCTAGCCGGCCGACCCGCGCCTCGCGCCCAACGGGCAAGGCGGATCCTCGGGTCGGCCCCGGCCGAGGTCTACACTCGGGCAGTGGAACGGCTCATGCTCCTCGATGCCCACAGCCTCATCTACCGGGCCTACTTCGCGCTGCTCGAGACGCCGCTGACCACGAGCAAGGGCCAGCTCGTCAACGCCGCCTTCGGCTTCTGGTCCATCGTCCTGCGCGGCTTCGCAGACATGAAGCCGGACCACGTCATGTGCTGCTTCGACGTGGGCCGCTCCTTCCGGGCCGACCGCTACGAGGCCTACAAGGCCACCCGCCGACCGACGCCGGACGACCTGCGCGACCAGTTCCCCATCGTGCGCGAGACGCTGGCGGCCTTCGGCATCCCGATCTACGAGCTGCCCGGCTACGAGGCGGACGACCTCATCGGCTCGCTCTCGCGGCAGGCCGAGCTGCGCGACCTGGAGACGATCATCGTCTCGGGCGACCTCGACATGCTGCAGCTGGTCACCGAGCGGACCAGGCTCATGACGACGCGCATGGGCGTCCAGTCGACCGTCATCTACGACCCCGCCCGCATCCACGAGCGCTACGGCCTCGACCCCGGACAGATGATCGACTTCAAGGCGCTCAAGGGCGACTCGACCGACAACATCCCGGGCATCCCGGGCGTGGGCGACAAGACCGCCGCCAAGCTGCTCGTCGACTTCGGGTCGCTCGAGGGCGTCTTCGCGCGCCTCGACGAGGTCCGGCCGGACAAGCTGCGCGACAAGCTCCGGCTCCACCGCGACGACGTGCTGCTCTGGCGCGAGCTGGTGACCATCGACCGACTGGCGCCCATCGACCTGGACCTCGAGGGCGCGCGGCTGGGCGACTACGACCGCGCGGAGGTCATCCGGCTCTTCCGCGAGTACGAGTTCCGCTCGCTGGTCGAGCGCCTGCCGGGCCAGGCTGCGGACGGCGGTCGCGCCGATGCCGAGGCGGAAGAGCCCATGCTGGCCGCGACCGTCCCCGGCCGGGTCGACAGCGACCGGCGCCGCGGGCGGCGGGGGAAGGCAGCGGCCTGCAGCTGACGCTCGACTTCGGGGCCGTGGCCGCCCCTGCCAGCCAGCCGCCAGTGGCTGCCACGCCGGGCCTCTTCGATGATCCGGAGATGGAGTCCGCCTCGGCCGCCTGGGCACCGTGCCCGCCCGATCGACCCCGACGGTCGCGCCGGCACGCGCCCGGGCACGGCGAGCGGGACTCGGTGTCGCGACTGCGAGCGGTGCTGGCCGACCCATCCGGCGTCGAGCCGTACACGGGCGACCTGGCTGGCTGGCTGGCAGCCCAGCCGGAGCTCGTCGTGGGCGCCGTCTTCGACGACCCGCGGCCGCGCCGCGGCACGCTGCTGGGCCTCGCCGTCGCCGGCGCCGATGGCCGGCTCGTGGCCGCCGCGGGGAGGCCGCCACGGCCTTCGCGGCGGCGCTCATGGCCGCCGGTCGGCCGCTCGTCGGTCACGAGGTCAAGCCGCTCCTGGTCTGGGAGCTGGCGCGGCGCGATCCGACCGCGAGCGGTTCGCTGAGCGCCTCGGCCCACTCGCTGCCAGCGGTCGCCTTCGACACCCAGATCGCGGCCTACATCCTCAACGCCGCCCTGCGCAGCCAGTCGCTCGCGGACATCTGCGCCGAGCGGCTGGACGTCGCGCTGCCCGGGGCCGGCGAGCTCGATGCCAGGACGCAGGCGGCGGTGGAGGCGCCGCTGCCGGTGCCGCACAGGACGCGCTCATCGGGATCCTCGAGGCCGACCCGGCGCTGCGACGCATCCTCGACGAGCTGGAGCTGCCCCTGGTGCCGGTGCTGGCGGACATGGAGGCCACCGGCGTCGCCCTCGACCGCGAGGCCCTGTCTGAGCTGGCCGGGACGTTCCGCGAGGCCATCGACCGGCTGGCAGAGGACATCTACGCGTCGGTCGGCCACGAGTTCAACCTGGGCAGCCCCAAGCAGCTCGAGCAGGTGCTCTTCTACGAGCTGGACCTGCCGCGCGGCAAGCGCACCAAGACCGGCTACTCCACCGACGCCCAGGTGCTCGAGGAGCTGCGCGCGGCGCACCCGATGATCCCCATGCTGCTCGACTGGCGCATCTACACCAAGCTCCGCTCCACCTACGTCGAGGCGCTGCCGCTGCTCATCGACCCGACCACCGGGCGCCTGCACACCACGTTCCAGCAGGCCGTCGCCGCCACCGGCCGGCTCTCCTCGGCCGACCCCAACCTCCAGAACATCCCCATCCGCACCGAGCTGGGCCGGCGCATCCGCAGCGCCTTCGTGGCCGGCGGCGAGGACCTGCGTGCTGCTGGCGGCCGACTACAGCCAGATCGAGCTGCGCGTCCTGGCCCACGTCTCCGGTGACGTGCACCTCCGCGAGGCCTTCGAGCAGCGCGCCGACATCCACCGCGAGACCGCGGCGCGCGTGCTCCAGCAAGGACCCCGCCGACGTCACCGCGGACGAGCGCTCCATGGCCAAGATGGTCAACTTCGGCCTCGCCTACGGCATGAGCGACTACGGCCTGGCGACGCGGGCGGGCATCCCGCGGGAAGAGGCGCGCGAGTTCATCGAGTCCTACTTCGGGGCCTACAGCGGCATCGCCTACTACATGCTCCACATGCGCGAGATGGCCCGCGAGCAGGGCTACGTGGAGACGCTGCTGGGCCGGCGGCGCTGGATCCCCGAGCTGCAGTCGCGCAACGCCCAGCTGCGCGACGCCGGCGAGCGCATGGCCATCAACATGCCCATCCAGGGCACGGCCGCGGACATCATGAAGATCGCGCTCATCCGCCTCCACGAGCGCTTGGCTGCCGATCGCTCCCCGGCCCGCATGCTGCTCTCGGTCCACGACGAGGTGCTGCTGGAGGTGCCGCGCGCCGAGGTGTCGGGCCTGGCGCCGGTCGTGCGCGAGGTCATGGAGGGCGCCCTCAAGCTCGACGTGCCGCTCGACGTGGACGTCAAGGTCGGCGACGACTGGGAGTCGATGCGCCCGCTGGAGCCTGCCTGATCGCGCATGCCGGAGCTGCCCGAGGTCGAGACGATGGCGCGCGACCTGGCGCCCCTGCTGGCCGGTGCCACCGTCGACGGGCGTCTGGTGGGACTGGGACCGGGTCATCCGCCACCCGTCACCGGAGGCCTTCCGCGACGGCCTCGTGGGCCGCACCGTGCGGGGTGTCTCGCGGCGCGCCAAGTGGCTCGTCATCGACCTCGACGACGGCTCCGTGCTGGCCATCCAGGTCAAGATGACCGGCCAGCTCTTCGTGCTGCCGGCGGGCACGCGGCACGACCGCCACGTGCACCTGCGGCTGACGCTCGGGCCGGGTCCGGTGGCCGGCGGCGGCCGGGTGGACCGGTGCCCGCTGGCTGCTCTTCCGCGACGTGCGCAAGTTCGGTCGGGTCGGGCTCTACCGGCGTGGCCCCGACGGCGACGATCCTGGGTGCCGGGGACGAGGGTGGGCTCTTCGCGCGGCACGGGCCCGAGCCGCTCGACGAGGCCTTCACGCTGCGCCGCTTCCGGGCGCGGCTGCGGGCCCGGCGGGGGCGCCTCAAGTCGATCATCGTGGACCAGTCGTTCCTGGCGGGCGTGGGCAACATCTACGCCGACGAGGCCCTCTGGCGTGCCCGCCTCCATCCGCTGCGCTCGGTGGCGACGCTGGGGCCCGATCACGAGCGCCGCCTGTACGAGGCCATCCGGGGCGTGCTCGCCGAGGCCGTGGAGCGGCGCGGGCTCGTCGGTCGACGACTACACCGCGCCCGAGGGTGACGGCCAGATGCAGGAGCACCTCGACGTCTACCAGCGCACCGGGCTGCCCTGTCATCGCTGCGGGCGGCCCATCCGGCGCCTCGTGCTGGCCCAGCGCGGCACCCACTTCTGCTCCTGGTGCCAGCGCCTGCCGGCGGCTGACCGCCGCGGCACCACCGCGGCGCTGGCGGCCAGCGCCCGGCAGGTGGGGCGCCGGGGCCGCAACTGGTCGGACCTGGGAGGGCCGGACCCGGCCGACTGACCGGGGCGACACGCCCCCACGTCGACGCCGCTGAATCGGGGACACTAGCGCATGTCCATCCTGCGCCTCGAGGGCGTGCGCCGCGAGATCGGCGACTTCGTCATCCTCGATTCGGTCAGCGCCACGCTCGCCCGCGGCGAGCGCGTCGGCCTCGTGGGCGCCAACGGTGCCGGCAAGACCACGCTGCTCGAGATCATCGCCGGCCGCGAGGAGGCCGATGGCGGGCTCGTGCGGCTGGCGCGCGGGACGCGCCTCGGCCTGCTGACCCAGGAGGCCCATCTCGACCGCCACTTCAGCACGCGCCCCGTCGGTGCGTGCCATCGTGCGCGGCGGCGCCGCCGAGGTCGAGCGCATGGAGCGCGAGCTGGCCGCCCTGGAGGCGCAGGGCGCCGCGGCCGTGCAGTCGCCCGCCTACGCGGCGCTGCGCGACCGCTTCGAGGCGCTCGACGGCTACCACCTCGACCAGCGCGTCCAGGAGGCGCTGGCCGGCCTGGGTGTCCGCCGCGAGCGCTGGGACAGCCCCCCGGCCGAGCTCTCCGGGGGCGAGCAGACGCGCGTGGCCCTGGCGCGCCTGCTGGTGGCCGACCCGGACCTGCTCATGCTCGACGAGCCCACCAACCACCTCGACATCGCGGCGCTCGAGTGGCTGGAGGCGACGCTCGTCCGGCGCCGCGGCGCGCTCCTGGTGGCCTCGCACGACCGGGCCTTCCTGGACAACGTCGTGGAGCGCGTCTGGGAGCTGCGCGACCGCCGCCTGGCCGCCTTCCGCGGCGGCTACTCCGCGTACCTCCTGCAGCGCGAGGCGGCCGACGCCCGGGCGCGCAGCATGGTCGGCGAGACGGCCGCGGCCATCGCGCGCGAGGAGGAGCTCGTGCAGCGCTACCGCAGCCAGCGCAAGCACGTCAAGATGCACGAGCACGAGCGCCGCCTCGAGCAGCTCCGCTCGGCCCAGCCATCGGCGCCCACGCGGAGCAGCCGCCTCGGCCTCCCGGGGACGAGCCTCCTGGGCGCCGCGCCGGCGCGCTCGGCCGAGGTCGTGGTCGGCCTCGACCAGGTGCTCTGCGGCTACCTGCCGGCGGTCCCCGGCGGCGCCGTCGGTGCCCATCGCCCGCGTCGGTCGCCTGGAGGCCCGACGCGGCGATCGCATCGGGCTGGTCGGGCCCAACGGCGCCGGCAAGTCGACGCTGCTGCGCTCGATCGCGGGTCAGCTGCCGACGCTCGAGGGCTTCGTGCGCGTCGGCCGGAACGTCATGCCCGGCTACCTCTCGCAGCTGCGCGACCGCCCGCTGGGCGGTGCCACCGTGCTCGACGCGCTCCTCGCCGCCGCGCCCGTGACGCCCGGCGCGGCGCGTTCCTACCTGGCGCGCTTCCTGTTCCGCGGCGACGACGTGCAGAAGCCCGTCAGCGAGCTCTCCGGGCGGTGAGCGCTCGCGACTGGAGCTGGCCCTGCTGGGCGTGGGCGCCACGAACCTGCTGCTCCTCGACGAGCCCACCAACCACCTGGACATCCCGGCCCGCGAGGCGCTGGAGGCCTTCCTGCGGGCGTCCGAGGCCACGCTCATCATCGTCTCCCACGACCGGCGTCTCCTCGAGACGGTCTGCCAGCGGCTCTGGGTGGTGCAGCCGGGGCCGCCAGGCCAGCCGGCCCTGGTGGCGCCCTTCGACGGCGGCTACCGCGAGTGGCGGGCGGCCGTCACGGAGAGCGGCTGGACGGCGCAGGGCGAGCTGGCACGGCGTCGAGGTGCGTCCGGTCCGCCGCGTCGTCGACGGCCGGGCGGCGTCGGCCGCCCAGCGACCATCCGAGCGGCGGCAGACGACCGCTCTCCCGGCGATCGCGCACCGTCGCCCGGGCGCGTGGCCCCGAGCCCGGCGACGAGGCGCGGCGAGCGCGCGCGCGAGCCGGAGGCGCTGCTGCCGCGCCTGTCGAAGGACGCCTACCGGCGCGAGCGTGCGCGCATCGAGGGCGACCTGGCGCGCCTCGGAGAGCGCAAGATGGCCCTGGAAGCCGGGCTGTCCGAGCCCGCGGTCCAGGCCAACTTCGTGGAGCTGCGCCGGCTGGGCAGCGAGCTGGCCGAGGTCAACGCAGCGCTCGACCTGGCCGAGGACGCCTGGCTGACGCTGGAGGAGCGGGCACCGGCATGAGCGAGGGGAGGGCGGCAGCCATCGAGGACACGGGCGACCAGGGCGGCGAGCCGGTCATCATCGGCCTCACCGGGCCCATCGGCTGCGGCAAGTCCACCGTGGCGGGCATGCTCGCCGAGCTGGGTGGCGTGGTCATCGACGCCGACGCGCTCGCGCGTGAGGTCACGGCGCCCGGCCAGCCCGCCCTGGAGGCCATCCACGCGCGCTTCGGCGAGGCCGTCTTCAGGCCACCCGGCCTGCTCGACCGGGCCGCCCTGGCGAGCCATCGTCTTCGCCGACGCGGCGGCGCTCCGCGACCTGGAGGCCATCGTCCACCCGGCCGTGCGGGCGCGCATCGAGGCGCGCCTCGAGCGGGCCGCCGTGACGGCGACCCGTTCGTCGTCATCGAGGCCATCAAGCTCGTCGAGAGCGGGCTGGCCGAGCGCTGCGACGAGGTCTGGCTCATCGACTGCCCGCCGGAGGTCCAGCGCGCAGCGGCTCGCGCTCGCGCGGCATGGACGCTGCGGACATCGAGCGACGCCTGGCCACGCAGGGCCCGGACCTCGCCGAGCGCCTGGCGCCGCACGCCGACCGGCGCATCGACACGTCGGGCTCCCGGGAATCGATCCGCGAGTGCGTCGAGGACGCACTCGCGGATGTGCTCGCGCCGAGGTTCGCCGGGCTGCCGTGGGGCCCGGTGGAGCGCCGCTAGGGCGCGGGCGACTCCGTGGGGGCCACGATGAGGGCACTCTCAGGGCTGGGCGACGGCTCGGGCGCGGGGGAGAGGTAGGGTTCGTTCGGGAAGGGGCTCGGGAAGGCCACCGGCTGCGGCGTACTCCAGGCCGTCGATCTTCTCCGGGACGCGGAAGTTGTAGCGGGTCAGGAGCGTGTCCGTGGTCTCGCCGTAGGTGCTGCGGTCGACGTCGCGCGTGTCCTCGTCCGGGCGCAGCACCATGGTGAACTCCGCGCCCTGCGTCTGGGCGTGCGCGATCTCCTCGGACGTCTGCAGGTCCGCGCGCACGATGTAGACGTCGGACGCCGTCGTCGCGAACGATGATCTCGACGTCGAGCCACATGAGCTTCGTCGTCGAGCCGTCGACGAAGGGCAGTGGCTCGCCCGTCTCGGGGTCGGTCGCCAGCGGCTCGCCGGTCTCGGGGTCCACGGGACCGGCGACCGTGATGGGGATCGTCGCGATGAGGTCGACGTGCTGGCCCGACCGCGACCAGGCCGCCCACGGCGCGGTCGGCCGGGACGGTCAGGCTGACCGCCCGCAGGATCGGCGAGTCGGGCGACACGGTCTCGTCCGCCTTGAGGATGGTCACCTGGCCCGATGCCAGCCCCGGCGAGCATGTTGGGCGTGATGGGCTGGAACTGCAGGATGGGGATGGCCGCGACCTGGTCCGACGACCTCGTCTCGGTCGGTGAAGGCGGCTGCCGTGGTGTCGTCGACCGGCACGGGGCGCAGGGCCAGCTGCAGGCTGTCGATGGTGGCGCGGGCGGGGATCGCCTCGGCCGCGACCACGACCTCCCGCGTGGGGAAGGCTGCCTCCGGCTCCTCCTGCCCCTGGCTGCTGAGCATGAACGCGGCAGCGCCGGCCGCGAGGGCCAGCAACACGCCGATCACCAGCACCAGCGTCCGTCGCCGGCTGTTGTCCTTGAACTCCATCTCCATGGCGGCAGGCTCCTGTACGCGGCTCGCGAGCGACCGGACAGTCAGCACCTGGGCGTGACGGCCCCGTCCGTGCATCGGCCAGCATCCGTGCACGGAGTGCCGGCCTGCCATGGACCCATCGGGTCCGGGTCGGTAGGACTCTTTTCTGCCCCGCACCCGCCCAGGCCCGCGCAGACCGCACCGGACCGCACCGTCTGCCAGGCCTCGGGGCTGCGGCCGACCGTGAACGCGTGTTCGGTTTGGGCCTTGAGGCGCTATCATGCGGGCATGGCCGACTTCCAGCTGGTGGCGCCCTTCAAGCCCACGGGTGACCAGCCCCAGGCCATCGAGCAGCTCGTGGCCGGCATCCGCGACGGACGCAAGCACCAGGTGCTCCTGGGCGCGACCGGCACCGGCAAGACGTACACGATCGTCGGAGGTCATCGCCCAGCGTCAACAAGCCCACGCTCGTGCTGGCGCACAACAAGACGCTGGCGGCCCAGCTCTACAGCGAGTTCCGCGACTTCTTCCCGGACAACGCCGTCGAGTACTTCGTCAGCTACTTCGACTACTACCAGCCGGAGGCCTACCTGCCGCGCAGCGACACGTACATCGAGAAGGACTCCTCGCGCAACGAGGAGATCGACAAGCTGCGCCACGCCGCCACGCGGGCCCTGTTCGAGCGGCGCGACGTCATCATCGTGGCCAGCGTCTCCTGCATCTACGGCCTCGGCGCGCCCGTGGACTACGGTGCCACGGTCCTGCGCCTGCGCGTCGGCGGCCGCTACCGCCGGGACGGCGTGCTGCGCCAGCTGGTGGACCTGCAGTACGCCCGCAACGACCAGGCCCTCAGCCGGGCGAAGTTCCGCGTCCGCGGCGACACCCTGGAGCTGCAGCCGGCCTACGACGACTTCATCGCCCGGGTCGAGTTCTTCGGCGACGAGGTGGAGCGCGTCACGGAGGTCGACCCGCTCACCGGCGAGGTCCTCGCCGAGCGCAACGAGCTCAACGTCTACCCGGCCTCCCACTACGTCACGCCCCAGGAGAAGCTGCGTGGCGGCCATCGCGGACATCGAGGTGGAGGCGGAGCAGCGCGTCGCGGAGCTCGAGCAGAAGGGCATGATCCTGGAGGCGGAGCGGCTCCGCCAGCGCACCGCCTTCGACCTGGAGATGATGCGCGAGCTGGGCTTCTGCTCCGGCATCGAGAACTACTCGCGCCACCTCGCCCGCCGCGAGCCCGGCTCACGTCCCTGGACGCTGCTCGACTACTTCCCGCCGGACTGGCTGCTGGTCGTGGACGAGAGCCACATGACCATCCCCCAGGTGGCGGGCATGTACAAGAACGACCGCACGCGCAAGGAGATCCTCGTCGAGTTCGGCTTCCGGCTGCCATCGGCGCTGGACAATCGGCCCCTCACCTTCGAGGAGTTCGAGGCGCACCTCGGCCAGGTCGTGCACATGAGCGCCACGCCCGGGCCGTGGGAGCTGCAGCGTTCGGAGCGCATCGTCGAGCAGCTCATCCGGCCCACGGGCATCGTCGACCCGACCATCGAGGTGCGGCCCACGGAGGGCCAGATCGACGACCTCATCGACCGCATCCGGGAGCGCGTGGAGCGGCACGAGCGCGTCCTCGTCACCACGCTCACCAAGCGCATGGCGGAGGACCTCGCCGACTACCTCCACGAGATGGGCATCCGCGTCAGCTACCTGCACAGCGAGGTGGACACCCTGGAGCGGGTCCAGATCCTGCGCGACCTGCGCCTGGGCGTCTACGACGTGCTGGTCGGCATCAACCTCCTGCGCGAGGGCATCGACCTGCCGGAGGTCACGCTGGTGGCCATCCTGGACGCGGACAAGGAGGGCTTCCTGCGCAGCGCCTGGTCGCTCATCCAGGTCATCGGCCGTGCCGCGCGCAACATCGGCGGCCAGGTCGTCATGTACGCCGACCGGGTCACCGAATCGATGCAGGTGGCCATCGAGGAGACGAACCGTCGCCGCGCCGTCCAGGAGGCCTACAACATCGAGCACGGCATCACGCCGACGACCATCGTCAAGGAGATCCGGGACATCAACGACCGCCTCGGCTGCCGTGGCCCAGGCGCCGGGTGCCTTCGGGGCTGACTCGAGGGAGCTCACGGAGCTCAGCCAGGCTCAGGTGGAGAAGCTCGTCTCGCAGCTGGAGACGGAGATGCGCGCGGCTGCCAAGCAGCTCGAGTTCGAGCGGGCGGCTGCTCTTCGCGATGAGATCCAGGACATCCGGCGGCGGGTGCTTGAGGAGGACGCCTCGGTGGCCGTGCTGCGCGCGGCCGAGCGAGCGGCTGCCGGAGCATCCGATGCGCGACGGGCGACGGCCAGCGCCCGACCCTCTGAGCGGGCCAGCGCCCGCAGGGCCGGGCAGCGGCAGGGGCACCGCCACGATGGCGACGAGTCGGCGCTGGAGGTCACCTCGGTCACGGTCCTGCCCGCCGGCGAGGAGCCGCTGGACATCGACGAAGGCACCGCCGCGGACGTCTTCCCGGGCCTCAGGGACTCGCACGAGGATCTCGATGAGGGCTGGATGGCGCGCTGGGTCGATCGACCAACCTGGGACCGCCGCGTCACCCCCAACGTCATCAAGCGGACGGGAAGCCGGCCTCGACGCCGAGGTTGACCGGCGCGACGCCCGGGCCGCTGACGCTGACCGGGCCGCTGACGTTGCGGATGCCTCTCGGGTCCGCCGGAGTCCCAACAGCGTCCTCAGCGATACCCGCCGGGGATGATCGATGGATCGCCCATCTGGCGCGGTTCGCCGGCGCGACGCCCGCCGCCCGCCCCATACCCGCCGGGGATGATCGATGGATCGCCCATCTGGCGCGGTTCGCTAGCACGACGCCCGCCGCCCGCCCCATACCCGCCGGGGATGATCGATGGATCGCCCATCTGGCGCGAGTTCGCCAGCGCGACGCCCGCCGCCCGCCCCGTACCCGCCGGGGATGATCGATGGATCGCCCATCCGGCCGCCAGCGCCGGCGCGACGCGGCGGCACCACCACCTCGATGATGTGGCACCCCTATCGTCCCAGGCGGACACCACGCGGCGGCCGCTCGAGGATGCGCGCCCCCTGCCCATCCACCTCGCACCACAAGAGGCCGGGGCCTGGCCACGGCGCCGTGCCGGTGATGGCAGCGACGAGGTCCACGTAGCGCGCCGGGTACGCCACAGCCAGCAGTTCGCGGAACTCGGTCACGACGTGGCGATTCGCCTGGGTCGAACGCAGCAGCAGCAGGCGCGAGACGGCGGCATGACCGGCGGCCCCGTCGTCACGTTCCGCGGGGTCGCGGGCCTCGGCCAGAGCATCGGCCTTCATGGTGGCCCAGCGGATCTGCTGTTCGAGCCGACGGAGCTGCGACTGTGCCTCGCAGGCGACGACGGCGGGTTCGTTCATGTCCTCGATGACGAGGTCGATGACGCCTCGCGCCGGGCCGCAGACCGTGACTTCAGGGCGACGACCCCAGCGTGGATGGAGACACTGCATGAATGCCTTGAGCATGGCTGCCTGGAGGTGGTCGTAGATGCGCGGACCCGTGCCCGCGTACAGCCGAACCCCCAGCCCGGCTCCCAGCACCTGCGCCACTCGCGACAGCACCTCGATGCTCGGGGAGTGGGTGCTGTTCTCGATGGCTCGCTGCGTCGATGGCGAGATCCCAGCCGCCAGGGCGACCGCTCGCATGCTTAACCCGGCCGACTCGCGAAGGACGGTGACCTGGGTACCGAGCTCTTGGCGGATCACCCGTGCGCGACGGTGGCCGCGGCGTTGGTGGCCGGTGCGCGGTGACGTGGGGTTCACGCGTCTCCTCACCTCGATGACGGGCTGGGCGGGCTCGACGGGCGGGCTCGACGGGCAGGCTCCGGCGCGAGTGTGAGGGCGGCCGCTTGGTGCCGGCTTGGCCGTCACTTCTCGGCGACTTGCTGCCACGGGGTGACAGCACTGCGGGGCAGCTGCGGTCGCAGGACTGCGGTGGCGCACGGTGGCGGCACGGCGGCAGCACTGCGGTGACTGGCGGCACGGCGCGGCTTGGTGGTCGCGGGCTCTCCGGTGGCGGCGCCGCACACGCGCCTCACCACGCCAGCAGTTTAGAACGTCTGGTCTAGTGCAGCCGGCTGCCGTACACTGAGCGGGTGCCTCAGGACCTGCTCATCGTGCGCGGCGCGCGCGAGCACAACCTCAAGAACATCACCGTGGAGCTGCCCAGGGACCGACTGATCGTCATCACCGGGCTCTCCGGCAGCGGCAAGTCCAGCCTTGCCTTCGACACCATCTACGCGGAGGGCCAGCGCCGCTACGTGGAGTCGCTCTCCGCCTACGCCCGCCAGTTCCTGGGCCAGATGGAGAAGCCGGACGTCGACCACATCGAGGGCCTCTCGCCAGCCATCTCCATCGACCAGAAGGGTGCCAGCCGCAACCCACGTTCCACGGTGGGCACGGTGACGGAGATCTACGACCACCTGCGCCTGCTCTTCGCGCGCGTGGGCCATCCCCACTGCCCGCGCTGCGGCCGTGAGATCGCGCGCATGAGCGTGCAGCAGATCGTCGACCGCATCCGGGCCCTTCCGGACGGCTCCCGCATCCTGGTCCTCGGCCCGCTCATCAAGGACCGCAAGACGGAGGGTGAGCGCGTCTTCGCCGCCGCCCGGCGCCAGGGCTTCGTGCGCGTCCGGGTGGATGGTGAGCTCATGGACCTGGATGAAGCACCCGTGCTCGACAAGTACAAGCGCCACAGCATCGAGGTCGTGGTCGACCGGCTCATCATCCGCCACGCCGACGCTGACGGCCGCGCCTTCGACGATGCCAATCCCGATCCGGACGCGGCACGCCTGGCTGACTCGGTGGAGACGGCCCTGCGCCTCGGCGAGGGCGTCATGCTCGTGGCGCCCGCGGACGCCGGCGCCTTCGAGGAGCAGCGCTACAGCGAGAAGTACAGCTGCGCCTACGACGGCACGACCATCGATGAGCTGGAACCGCGCTCCTTCTCGTTCAACTCGCCCCACGGGGCTTGCCCGGACTGCACCGGCCTGGGCATCCGCCTCGAGTTCTCCGTCGAACGCATCATCCCGGACCGTTCCCGTTCCATCCCCGATGGCGCCATGGCACCCTGGCGCACGGTGCCCACGGAACTCTCCTGGCGGCTCAAGACGACGAAGGCGATCATGGATGCCCACGAGTGGGACTACCGGGCCGCCATCGAGGACCTGCCCACGGAGGCGCTCGACTACCTGCTCTTCGCCAAGCGCAGCGAGCGCGTCGAGGTGCGCTACCGGCACGAGCGCGGCGAGAACTCCTACCTGGCCACCTTCGAGGGCATCGTCACCAACCTCGAGCGGCGCTACCGCGAAACGGAGTCTGAGTACATCCGCACCGAGCTCGAGAAGTACATGGTCGAGCGACCCTGTCCCACCTGTGCGGGTCGGCGGCTCAAGCCGGAGGCCCTGGGTGTGACCATCGGCGAGCGGCACATCGCCGACGTGGCGGCCATGTCGGTGAGCGAGGCGCTGGCCTGGGTGGGCGCCCTCCCGGACACGTTGAACGAGCGAGAGCTGACCATCGCGCGGCTGGTCACCAAGGAGATCGGCGAGCGGCTCGGCTTCCTCGCGGACGTCGGCCTCGACTACCTGACCATCGACCGCACGAGCGCCACGCTCTCTGGCGGCGAGGCGCAGCGCATCCGGCTGGCCACCCAGATCGGCTCCAGCCTGGTGGGCGTCCTCTACATCCTCGACGAGCCCACCATCGGCCTGCACCAGAAGGACAACGCCAAGCTCATCGCCACGCTCATCCGGCTGCGGGATATCGGCAACACGCTCATCGTGGTGGAGCACGACGAGGAGACCATCCGGGTGGCCGACTGGGTCGTGGACATCGGGCCGGCGGCCGGCGAGCACGGCGGAGAGGTCATCGCCAGCGGCCCCATCGAGGTCATCCTCGCGGAGCCGCGCTCGGTCACGGGTGCCTTCCTCCGCGGCGAGCGCACCGTGCCCGTGCCGGATGAGCGGCGCCTCGGCAACGGCAAGGCCCTTCTCGTGCGCGGCGCTCGGGAGCACAACCTCAAGGACCTCGAGGTGCGCTTCCCACTGGGCACCTTCACCGCGGTCACGGGTGTCTCGGGCTCGGGCAAATCGACGCTCGTGACCGACGTCCTCTACCGCGCCCTGGCCCGCAGCGTCAGTGGCGCACGGTTGGAGCCGGGGGCCCACGATGCCCTCGAGGGCACGGAAGCCATCGACAAGGTCATCGACATCGACCAGAGCCCGATCGGCCGCACGCCACGCTCCAACCCGGCCACCTACACGGGCCTCTTCGGCCCCATCCGCGAGCTCTTCGCGGGCGTGCCGGAGTCACGTGTGCGGGGCTACGGCCCCGGCCGCTTCAGCTTCAACGTGAAGGGCGGCCGTTGCGAGAACTGCAAGGGCGACGGCATCCTGAAGATCGAGATGCAGTTCCTGCCGGACGTCTACGTGCCCTGCGAGGTCTGTCACGGCGCCCGCTACAACCGCGAGGCGCTGGAGATCCACTACCGCGGGCACTCCATCGCGGAGGTCCTGCGCATGACCGCGGAGGAGGCGCTGGAGGTCTTCCACGCCGTGCCGGCCATCCGCAACAAGCTCCAGACGCTCGTGGACGTGGGGCTCGGCTACATCCGGCTGGGGCAGCCGGCCACCACCCTCTCCGGCGGTGAAGCGCAGCGCGTCAAGCTGGCCACGGAGCTGTCACGGCGCGCCACCGGGCGCACCGTCTACATCCTCGATGAGCCCACCACCGGCCTCCACTTCGCGGACGTGGAGAAGCTCCTCCATGTGCTCCATCGGCTCGTGGCCACCGGCAACACGGTGATCGTCATCGAGCACAACCTGGACGTCATCAAGACGGCCGACTGGATCATCGACCTGGGGCCGGAAGGCGGCGCGCGCGGCGGCCGCATCGTGGCCCAGGGCACGCCGGAGGAGATCGCGGCCGCGCCCGGCTCGGCGACGGGGGAGTACCTGGCCCGCGTCCTGCGCGGTGAACCCGTCGTGCCCCTCTCGGGAGTCACCTTCCGGGGAGCGCGACCGGGACCCGCGCCCGGGCCGGCCGCCCAGCCGGCCCAGGCGGCCCAGCCCGCCCAGCGCGCGCCCAGCCGGCGCCCAGCAGGTCCAGGCACGAGCCGCGCGTGGCTCGGTCCACCCGGACCCGTGGTCGGCGCGTCGCGGCGGCATCCTGAGCGAAGGGCAGCGTCCTGGACGCCGGACCGCGGCTTGCCATCGGTGGTCGCGCCTGGCCATGCCATGCGGAAAGTGGGGAACTGCGCTATCCACCACGCTGACATGGTCGCGAGGGGCTTGGCCTAGACTGGACGGCATGTCGTCGTCTCTTGCCACCGCGGTTTCCTGAGCGGACCGTGCGCTGATGCTCCCCGGGGTCGATCTCGAGCAGCTCCTGCTGACCATCGGCGTGCTCGGGCTGGCGTCCATCATCTTCGCCGAGTCTGGCCTCTTCTTCGGCTTCTTCCTGCCCGGTGACAGTCTCCTCATCACGGCCGGCGTCCTGGCCGCGGCGCGTCCCGATGCCTTCCCCATCGAGCTCGTCATCGCCGTCTGCTTCTTCGCGGCCGTCACTGGCGATGCCGTCGGTTATGCCTTCGGACACCGCTTCGGGAGGCGTCTGTACGAGCGACCGGAATCACGGTTCTTCCGGCGCAGCCACCTGCTCGCGGCCGAACAGTTCTATGAACGCCATGGCGGCAAGACCATCGTGGTGGCGCGCTTCATGCCCTTCGTGCGCACGTTCGCGCCGATCGTGGCGGGAGCGGCCCAGATGCGCTATCGGCGCTTCGCCGTCTTCAACTTCACCGGCGCCTTCCTGTGGGCCGTGCTCCTGCCCCTGGCCGGGTACGCGCTCGGATCGGCCATGGGAGACGCGCTCGACCAGTGGCTCCTGATCATCCTGGCCGTCGTGGTCCTGCTGAGCCTCCTGCCGACGTTCATCCACCTCCTCCGCCACAACCGCGAGGAGGTGTCGGCCCGCATCCGCAGCCGGGGTCGGCGGGGCGCCCAACCCGCCGTCGCCGAGGGCGCCGAGCCGGCGGTCGTGGACGAGCCGCACTAGACGCTCCGGCCGGCCCCGCCCGGCCCCGCCCGGCCCGGCCCGGCACGGGCACCCTGGGCCGTGCCGACCGCGGGTGCGATCCCGCTTCGGGTAGCCTGTGGAGAGCCACGGTTTCCGAGCCCGGTGCCGTGATCCTCGACCAAGGAGGCCGACGATGTCACCCACCCGCGATGACGCCTGGGACCTGCTCTGCGAGTGGACCAGCAGCGAGAGCCTGCGCCGCCACGGGCTGGCCGTGGAGGCGGTCGTGGGCTGGTATGCGGTCCACCACTTCGGTGTTTCCGGCGCGGACCTGGAGCGCTGGCGCATGGCCGGCCTTCTCCACGACTTCGACTACGAGCGGTACCCGGAGACGCACCCAGTGGAGGGTGCGGAGGAGCTGCGCCGCCTGGGCTATCCCGATGGCGTGGTGGACGCCGTCCTGGGTCATGGCGATCACACCGGTCAGCCACGCACGAGCGACCTGGCCCATACCGTCTACGCTTGCGACGAGATGAGCGGCTTCGTCGTCGCCGTCGCGCTGGTGCGCCCGAATCGCAGCCTGGGTGAGGTCGACGTGGAGGCGGTGCGCAAGAAGATGAAGGACAAGGGCTTCGCCCGGCAGGTGCCCCGTGACCAGCTCGTCAAGGGTGCCGATGAGCTCAGCCTGCCGCTCGAGGTCCACATCGGGAACGTCATCGCCGGTCTTCGGACCGTCGGAGAGGAGCTGGGGCTGTGAGCACACGGATGGTCCGACTGGAGCGCATCACGGACGCTCCGCCCGAGCGTGTCTACCGGATGTGGTCCGACCCGGACACGATGACGCAGTGGCTCTGCTACCAGGTGCAGGGCTCGCTGCTGCCCGGCGCTCGCAGCGTGCTCGTCTTCCCGCGCCAGCAGATCGAGATCGACGTCCTGGCGGCTCAGCCGAGCAGCACCTTCCGCTTCCGGTGGCTCCACCCGAGCGGCCTGGGCCTGGCGACGGAGGTGTCGGTCGAGATCCACCCCAAGGGCTGGGGCTCGCTGGTCACGCTCACCGACGGCCCGTACGACATCGCCAACGACGCCGTTCTCGACGAGTTCGCCCGCGCCATCGAGATCTGGGCAGCGGGCCTCATGCAGCTGCGCGCGTCGGTCGACTACTCGGTGGACCTGCGCAAGGTTCGCTAGGCCCACCGGTCAGGCGAGCTCCGCACCGTCGAAGGCCTCGCGCAGGAAGCGCGAGGGGGCGCCCGGGTCGTACACGATGGTCAACGTCCGACGGGCTCGCGTCCACGCCACGTAGGCCAGCCGGCGCTCCTCCTCCAGGACGCGCCGTGGCTCGAGCGACTCCCGCAGGGCCCGCGCGGCCGGGAAGATGCCCTCGTCGTGACCGATGCAGGCCACGTGGTCCCACTCGAGGCCCTTGGTGCCGTGGAAGGTGGCCAGGGTGAGCGCGCCCTCCAGCCCGGCCAGGCGCGTCCGCTGCGCCAGGCGGTCCTCGAGGTCCCGCCGCAGCGTGCCCAGGTCCCGGTAGGGGGCAGCCCACGAGAGCAGGGCCGCTGCGACCGGAGCGTCGAGCCTCGCCTCCTGTACCGCCGCCGCGACGGCCAGCAGCGGCGCCGCTCCGCTGGCGGCCCGGTCGGCGGCCCGGTCGATGGCCTCACCCAGGCCCGGTGTATCGAGGAGGAGGCCATCATCGTCCACTCGGCAGGGCAGCCCGAGCTCAAGGGCCACTGCCGCGAAGGGCACGAGCTCGGCGTTCGTCCGCGCCAGGATGGCCCGGGTGCACGGCCCGTCTTCGCAGCTGTCCTTCGCCCAGGAGGTCAGCAGGAAGCGTGCCCGCGCGACCTCGTCGCCGCTGTCGGGAAGGAGCACGACCGCGCCTCGTGCGGCTGGCGACCAGCGGATGACCTTGTCGAAGCGTTCTTTGTTGTGGACCACGAGCCGGGTCGCCCTGCGCACGACCTCCGGGGGGCAGCGGTAGTTGGTCTGGAGGTCCACGCGGCGCAGGCCGGGCAGCCGTGCGGCGAGGCCCAGGACCCTCCGTACATCTGCCAGTCGCCAGGCGTAGATGGTCTGGTCGTCGTCTCCCACGAGGAAGATGTCACGCTCCTCGCCGGCCAGCAGCACTGCGAGGTCCAGCTGTGTCCGGTCGAGGTCCTGGGCCTCATCCACGAAGAGCACGGAGGCACGGCCGCGCCAGCGTCCCAGGAGTGCCGTGTCATCGACCAGCGCCGGGAGCGCCCGAGCCACGAGGTCATCGAGGTCCAGGGCACCACGCGCGGCCAGCCCGGCCTGGTACTCCGCGAAGGCGTCATGTGTGGCCGCGTCCTCCACCGGCGGACCTCGCTCCGGGTCCAGCTTGAGGCGCGTGAAGGCGTCGTCCAGCCAACGCAGCGCCTCGTCCGGCAGCGGTCCTCCGGCGAGCTCCGCCAGCAGCTCGCGACGCTCGACGAGTCGAGTGACATCCACCCCGGCATCAGCGAGGATGGCCCGCCCCAGCGCATGGAAGGTACGGACGCGCACGCTGCCAGGAGCCTGGCCCAGCTCACCGAGGGCCGCGTCGGCCCGCTCCTGGAGCTCCTGCGCGGCGCGACGGTTGAACGTCAGGGCGCAGATGGTTCCAGGGTCGGCGCCGCAGGCGACTCGCCAGGCGATGCGCGCCACGAGGGTCGTCGTCTTGCCGGATCCCGCAGGAGCCACGCACAGGACGGGTCCCCGATCCGCGATGGCCGCGGCACGCTGGTCCGGTGCCAGGCGTGTCAGCCGCGCACGCACGGGTGCCGGCAGATCCCCAGGCTCGACGCTCGCTCCAGGCATGGGCCGATGATGAGGATCGTCCCTGACGGCTCTCTTACGGCTCTCTTACGGCTAGGCTCGCGTCCGCGGCTCGTCGCGTGACCACGGCCCATCGCGCGCCCGCGCTAGCATCCCCGGGTGACCCCACGGCTCGCGGCGACCCTCAAGCACCTGCCTGACAAGCCCGGCGTCTACCTGCTCAAGGACGCCGCCGGCCACGTCCTCTACGTGGGCAAGGCCCAGAGCCTCCGCAACCGGGTGCGCCAGTACTGGCAGGCCGGCCGCTCGGCCGCCCCCTTGCGCATCGAATCGGCCATCGACCAGGTGGCGGACGTCGAGACGACGCTCACGGACACCGTCAGCGAGGCGCTCCTGCTGGAGGCCACGCTCGTCAAGCGCTTCCAGCCGCGCTTCAACGTGCGCCTCAAGGATGACAAGTCCTACCCCTACATCAAGGTCACGCTGGCCGACGACTTCCCGCGCATCGAGCGCACTCGCAAGCTGCCCGACGACGGCAGCCGCTACTTCGGCCCCTACGCCTCGGCCAGCAGCGTCGACGAGTCGATGAACCTCATCCGGCGCATCTTCCCCTTCCGCACCTGCACGATCGAGATCAGGGAAGGGGAGCGCGCCCTCGAGCGACCCTGCTTGCTCTACCACATCAAGCGCTGCCAGGGGCCCTGTGTCGAGGCCATCGAGCGGTCCGCCTATGGGCGCGACATCGAGCAGGTCATGGACTTCCTCGAGGGCCGCCAGGAGCATGTCTCACGCTCGCTCCGGGCTGACATGGAGGCGGCCTCGGAGGCGATGGAGTTCGAGCGTGCAGCCGCCCTGCGCGACAAGGTGCGCGCCATCGAGCGGACCATGGAGAGCCAGAAGATGGCCGGCTTCGCCAAGCGTGTCCTGGATGCACTGGGATACGCGAGGTCGGGCAACGAGGCCGCCGTCCAGCTCTTCGCCATCCGTGACGGCAAGACCACCAACCGGGACATCTTCCTGCTCGAGAACCTCGCCGATGCCACGGACGAGGAGGCACTGGCGGCCTTCATCAAGCAGTACTACGCCCGCGCCGGCTCCGTGCCCCCGCGCGTGCTGGTGCCGTTCCACCTGGCCGAGGCCGGCGAGCTGGAGGTCTTTCTGGCCAGCCGCGCGGGCCGCAAGGTGGAGCTGCTGCGGCCGCAGCGCGGTGAGGGTCGGCAGTTGATGGAGCTGGCCGCCCGCAACGCAGCCGAGGTCCTGGCCCGCGAGCAGGTGCGCTGGCTGGCCGACCAGGGCAAGACCGATCGGGCCCTGGCCGAGCTGGCGGAGGCCCTGGCCCTTGCCGCCCCCCCGGAACGCATCGAGTGCTACGACATCAGCACCATCCAGGGGACCTCGACGGTGGGCAGCATGGTCGTCTTCGAGGAGGGCCAGCCGCGCACGGGTGAGTATCGACGCTTCCGCATCCGCGAGGTCGTGGGTCAGAACGACTTCGCCAGCCACCAGGAGGTCCTGCGCCGCCGCTTCCGGCGCGCCCTGGCCCCTGAGGAGGGAGCGGCGGAGCAGCTGCGCTGGCGCCTGCCGGATTTGGTCATCATCGACGGCGGCAAGGGCCAGGTCAGCGCTGCCCGGGAGGTCCTTGACGATCTCGGTCTGCACGACCTGCCCCTGGCCGGCCTGGCCAAGGAGCGCGAGGAGCTCTTCCTGCCTGGACAGCGTGAGCCCATCGTCCTGCCGGCCAGCTCCGGCGCCCTGTACCTGCTACAGCGGCTCCGCGATGAGGCGCATCGCTTCGCCATCACCTACCACCGCCAGGTGCGTGCCAAGGCCGCCACACGTTCCGCACTGGACGACCTGGCTGGCGTCGGCCCGGCTCGCAAGCGGGCCCTGCTGCGCGTCTTCGGGTCGAGCCGCGCCCTGAAGGGCGCGACGCTGGACGAGATCGCCGCCGTGCCGGGGATCGGCCGGGCCACGGCGGAGCGCATCCGGGCCCACCTCGACAGCTGAGGGTGCTTCGCCTGGAGGCGACCGTGCCAGGCCCGCGCCACCCCGGCCGGGCCCGGCGCCCAACGCGGCGGGCCTCTCTCTGGTAACGTCCCGTCCGATGCAACGCGCGCTTCCCATCATCGTGCTGACCGTATTCGTGGTCGCCCTCCTGGTGGCCATCTTCCCCCTCCCGCGTCCCGGCGGGGGTGAGGGCGAGTCGCTCGAGACTCGCCTGGGCCTCGACCTGATCGGCGGCCTGCGCGGCGAGTACCAGGTCGTCGCCACGGACGATCAGGCCGTGACCGGTGACATCCTGGAGAAGACGCGCGAGATCATCGAGAGCCGCGTCAACGCGACAGGCGTCGCGGAGCCCATCGTCGTGACCCAGGGTGCTGACCGCATCTCGGTCGAGCTGCCGGGCGTCGAGGGCGAGGGCGAGATCCGCAAGCTCATCGGCACCACCGGCGTGCTCGAGTTCATGCCCGTGCCGGCCGCCCTGCAGGGCACGGTCACGGAGGGCCCACTGCCGGAGGCTATGCTGGACGTCGAGCCGCTCTTCACGGGCGTCGAGATCGCGAGCGCCGCCATCGCCCAGGATCCCACGACGCGGGAGATCGTGGTCGACCTGCAGCTCAAGGAGACCGGCGCGCGGCTGTTCGACGACTATGCCGAGCAGCACTACGGCGAGCAGTTCGCCATCGTCCTCGACGACCAGGTCATGTCGGCGCCGACCATCCAGGCGACGCGCTTCGGCGGCCGTGCCCAGATCTCCGGGGGCCAGGGCGGCTTCCCGGTGGAAGAGGCCCGGTCGCTGGTCACGGTCCTCAAGTTCGGATCGCTGCCGCTCGAGATCCGCGAGGTCGGCTTCAGCAGCATCTCGGCCACGCTCGGCCTCGACTTCCTGAAGCAGACGCTGCTGGCAGGTGTCATCGGCATCGCCATGGTCTTCGCCTTCATGCTCATCTACTACCGCGTCCCCGGCGCGGTCGCCTGCGTCGCCCTGGTCTTCTACACGATCTTCGTGTACGCGCTCTTCCGGCTCCTGGGGGTGACGCTGACGCTGGCCGGCATCGCCGCCTTCATCCTCTCGGTGGGCATGGCGGTGGACGCCAACATCCTCATCTTCGAGCGCACCAAGGAGGAGCTGCGGGCGGGCAAGAACCTGACGGCAGCCATCGAGGCCGGCTTCAGCCGGGCTTGGAACTCCATCCTCGACTCCAACGTCTCGACGCTCATCACGGCCTTCATCCTCTACTACTTCGGGACGTCGGTCGTGCGAGGCTTCGCGCTCGTGCTCATCATCGGCGTGCTGACCTCGATGTTCACGGCCATCACCCTCAGTCGCATGATGCTGCGCTGGGTGGTGCAGCAGCCGCGTGCCCGCCAGGCGCACCTCTTCGGCATCGCAGACACGGGTCTCTCCGCCGATGCGCGGAGCCACCGCGAGGAGGTGCCCGGCCGTGTTTGATTGGGTCGGCAAGCGCCACTACGGCTACATCTTCAGCGCCGTCCTGACGGTCATCTGTCTGCTCTTCATGTTCTCCACGTTCATCCCCAACGCCGGCCTGGGCCTGCAGTTCTCCATCGCCTACACGGGCGGCACGGTCTGGGAGGTCCACTTCGAGGACGGTGCGCCGGACCCCAACGCGGTTCGCGCCATCCTGGAGGAGCAGGGCCTGGCGGGTTCTGACGTCGCCATCACGGGGTCAGACGAGCGTGAGTACGTGCTGATCCGGACGGAGGCGCTGGCCCTGGAGGGGCCCACGGTGGTGGAAGGCTCGGCTGCTGCCGCCGTCGCATCGGCATCGCCCGCTGCCGCATCCGCAGCCCCCGTGGAGCCCACCGCTGCGGCCTCGACGGCGCCGGCTGCCTCACTCGCGGCCGATGCGTCCCCGGCCCCCGACCAATCCCCGGCCCCCGACCAGTCTCCGGCCCCCGACCAGTCTCCCGCGCCAGGCGCATCAGCCGTCCCCGCGACCGGCGACGCCGCCGACGGACCGGTAGGCGGCGTGCCCACCACCGGCCAATTCGGTGCCCTGGCAACGGCGCTCCAGGAGGAGTTCGGGCGCATCGACGAGGTTCGTCAGCAGGACTCGGTCGGTGCCGTCGTGAGCGCGGAGCTCATCCAGCAGACCTTCATGCTCATCATCTTCGCCTCGCTGGGCATCATGGCCTGGATCAGCTTCCGCTTCCGCGACGTGCGCATGGGTGTCACGGCGGTCATCGCCCTGCTCCACGACGTCATCGTCACGGTCGGCATCTTCGCCATCCTGGGCACGCTCATCGGCCTCCAGATCGACGCCCTCTTCGTGACGGCCATGCTGACCGTCATCGGCTTCTCCGTGCACGACACGATCGTGGTCTTCGACCGGGTCCGCGAGAACCGCGCTCGGTACGTGGGCGACCCGCTGGACCAGATCGTGAACCACAGCATCACGCAGACGCTGGGTCGCTCCATCACCACCTCCCTGACGCTCGTCCTGACGCTCCTGGCGCTGTTCGTCTTCGGCGGTGAGGCCATCCGGCCGTTCACCCTGGCGCTGCTCATCGGCGTCATCACGGGCACCTACTCCTCCGTCTTCGTGGCTGTGCCGCTCTTCCTCGACTGGCACCTCTGGGATGACCGCCGCCGGGCGAGGGTCGCGGCGGCTGGCAAGAAGAGCCCGGCGAAGGCAAGCCCGGCCTAAGCCGGGGTGAAGTCCCTCGGCTCAGACTGCCAGCTCATGACCGAGCTGCAGCCCCGCTATCACTGGGTCGTGCCACCACCGCACGTGCTCACGGCGTCCACCATCGAGGAGGCCCAGCGGCGGGGCCTCTCCGCCCGCGCCTTACGCGTGCTTTCCCGGCGTGGCCCCGTGGATGCCGCGGAGCTGGCCTCGCGCTTCGACGAGCCGGAAGCCGGCCTGCACGACCCCCGCTCGCTGCCGGACGCGGACGTGGTGCAGGCCCGCATCGATCGGGCCCGCCGGGCAGGGGAGTCGGTCCTCGTCCTGGGCGACTTCGATGCCGATGGCCTGACCGGGCTGGCCATCCTGGTGGAAGCGCTGCGCTGGCTCGGCATGCAGGCTGAGCCGTACGTCCCGCACCGCACGGCGGAGGGCCACGGGCTCTCCATGGCTGCCGTGGAGCGCGCCCAGGAAGCGGGTCACGGACTCATCGTCACCGTGGACACGGGTTCCACCAGCCTCGCGGAGGTCGCGGCAGCCCGGCAGGCAGGGATCGACGTCATCATCACCGACCACCACGTCCTGGGACCGGAGCGGCCGGACGCCCTGGCGCTCGTGAACCTGCAGCGGCCGGAGAGTCGTTATCCGGACCGTCGTCTATCCGGTGCCGGGGTCGCCTTCAAGGTGGCGCAGCTCCTCATGGCCGATCGTCCCGGCGGTGCAGACGCCGCCCTGGCGTTGGTGGACCTGGCTGCCATCGGGTCGGTCGCGGACGTGGTGCCCATCGCCGGTGAGAACCGGGCCATCGTGCGCCTCGGCTTGCGCCGACTGGGCCAGGCGCCGCGACCGGGCCTGGCCGCGCTGCTGGCTGCCGCCCGGCTTGACACGGATGACCTCTCCACGGAGGACATCTCCTTCGGCCTTGCGCCGCGCCTCAACGCCATGGGCCGCATCGGTGACCCTGGCGTCGCCGCGGCGCTGCTGCTGGCGCGGGATGACGTTGAGGCAGCCGGACTGGCAGCCCAGCTCGAAGCCGCCAACGTGCAGCGCCGGGACCTGACGTCGGCGGCCATGGCGGACGCACGCGGGCGCCTGGCCCCTGCCGTGGATGACGCCTTCATCGTGCTCGAGGGGGACTGGCCCGTCGGCGTCATCGGGCTCGTGGCCGGCCGACTCGCGGAGGAGACCGGGCACCCGGTGTTGGCGCTCTCCACGGCCGTCACGCCGTGGCGCGGCTCGGCGCGAAGCGCCGGTGGGGTGGACGTCGCAGCCGCGTTCCAGGCCTGCCGCGACCTCCTGGAGCGCCACGGGGGGCACCCCGCCGCAGCCGGCTGTCACGTGGACGCAGAGCGTGTCCCGGAGTTGCGGGCGAGGCTGGCCGACTTCGCCGCCGCCCAGCCGTTCAGCGATCGCAGGCCCACCCTGGCCATCGACCTCGTCCAGAGCGCAGTTGCCGCGGATTACGTACTCTTGCGCGAGTTGGCACCGCTGGAGGACGCCGCTGAGGCGCCTCCGCTCGTCGGCGTCGCGGGCCTCGTCGTGGTTCGTGCCCGCGTCGCAAGCGGCGGCCACACCCAGCTCACGCTGCGCAGAGGACGAGAGGTGGTCGACGGCATCTGCTTCGGTCGGGCCGACCTCGCCGAGCAGCTCACGGAGGGTCTTGAGATCGACGTCGTGGCGCGCCTCACCAGCCGGACCTTCGCGGGGCTGGAGACGCTGCAGTTGGAGGTCCGTGACGTCGCGGCCGCGGGCACGCTCGGCAGGCTTCGTGCCGTCGCAGCGGCAGGAAGCCCGGTCGTGATCGCCGCTCAGGGTGGCCCGGCGTGACGGGTCGCCCACCCCGCGGCCCATCGGGAAGCCCAGGCGCCTACCCGCCGCAGCTGCCCCCGGTCGGCTTCGGCCGGCAGGGAGCCCCGGGGAAGGCCTCCGGCTTCGCGGAACCCGTCTATCGCCCCCCGTACCTGCCGGCCCAGGAGCCCCTGCCGCCCCGCTCCAGGCCACCACGCAACTCGCCCGTCCTGGCGCCATTGCTGGCCTTCATCGGCCTGCTGCTCGTCGGCGTCGGCAGCGTGACGGCCATGACCTTCCTCAGCGTGGATCTCGGACGGGAGGCTGCCGTCGCCTCTGGGGCACCCTCCCCGGGACCGGAGGCGACACCCGCGCCCGTCGCCGCGGCCGGCGCGACTGACGCGCCGGTGGTGGTCGAGCCCCAGGCATCGGCGCTTCCCGACATCGTGGAGCCGCCGCCCGACCAGCGGGCGGACGTGGAGGGCACCATCGTCTTCAGCCGTGCCGGGGACATCTGGGCGGCCACGGGCCGCGAGCTGCGCCGACTCACCGATGCCGACGCCACCAAGTCCGACTCCAGCCCCACTTGGTCACCCGACGGCAAGCGCATCTACTTCATCCGCACGACGCGGCGGCCGACCGCCGATTCTCGGGCCGGCGGCCTCTACACGCTGTACGTGACGGACGTCTGGCGCATGAAGGCTGATGGCTCTGAACGCGAGGAGGTCTACGACGCCCTGATCAAGGACAGTGCCGGGACCTGGTTCAGTCACGTGCTGCAGCCGGATGTGAGCCCTGACGGAGACACCCTTGCGGTCGCCAGTGATGGCCCCGACGGCAGTGGACCGGTGGAGCTGCACCTCATCGGGATCCGCAGCGGCCGCATGGAGAAGGTCGCCGCCCCGGCCGATGGCGATCTGGGGCACAACGACCCAGCCTTCAGCCCGGACGGGTCGAAGATCGCCTTCACGTACAACAACGCCCAGGGTACGGACGGCGTGCCGCGCATCGGCATCCACACCTGCCAGTCAGGCAGGAACTGCACCGCCGGTCCGACCAGGCTGCTGCGGCCCGGATTCGCGCACCCATCCTGGTCGCCGGATGGCGCCTGGCTGGCGGTCGAGGCGACCCGTGGCATCGGTCGTGACATCGCCATCCTTGACCCGCGCCGCGGAGACGTGCGCGTGCTCCTCACGGATGACGGCAGCAGCTTCGCGCCCGTCGTCTCGCCGGATGGCAGCCAGATCGCCTACCTGCACCGGGACGGCGTGGCCATCGACGTTCGCGTCATGACCCTGGACATCGCGCCTGACGGCAAGATCACGCTCGTCGAGGACCGTCCCGTCACCGATGACGGCAACATCGACGGCGACTCACCGCCCGAATGGTTCATCCCCGCCGACCAGCTGCCGGACGCCACCGGCGGCCTGGACGTGCCGGAGGGTGTCCTCGCCAGCCAGGCTCCTGGCGCCGCGGCCTCCGCCCCTTCCGATGGAGCGCCACCGCCACCCTGATGGGTGGCGAGCGGCGTTCCCCGGCCGGGGCCGGGTGCTAGCATTCGAACCGTCAGCCCACGTCGTCGGAGGATCGCATGGGACTCCCGAACATCGGGCCCATTGAGCTCATCATCATCCTGGCTGTGCTGCTGTTGGTCGTCGGTCCGCGGCGACTCCCGGAGATGGGACAGGCCGTTGGCAAGACGATCCGGGAGTTCCGCAAGGCCTCCACGGACATCACGGAATTGGCGACCGTCAGCGCTGACGCCAAGACGGTCTCGCCCGCGCCCGCCCCGGTCGCGGCGGCGGCAGTGTCACCGACGCCCGTCACAGCGCCCGCCTCTGCCGAGACACCGGTTCCGGCGGCGCCCCTCGCGGACGCATCCGTCGAGGCTGCACCGCAGCCGGTTCAGAGCCCGGCACCTCATCCCGGCACGGCAGCCACCGACGACGCCCCGCGGGCCTGACCGGGCCTTGAGCGCGGACGGCGCGAGGTCCCGATGAGCGACGTGATGGAAGCCGGGGAGGGTCTCCCCGATGGCATCGATGCGGCGGGAGCCAGTCACGAGCCGGCCACGATGCCGCTCGTGGACCACCTCTCCGAGCTGCGCCGCCGCGTGGCCATCAGCATCCTGGCCGTGCTCCTCGGCGCGGCCTTGGGCTTCATGCTGGCGCCAAGCATCATCCAGCTCCTGGTGTCACCCATCCCCAACGGCGAGGTCGTCTTCCTGACCCTCTCGGGTGGCTTCATGGTGCACCTGCGGGTGGCCATCATCGTCGGCCTCCTGCTGGCCCTGCCCATCATCCTCTACCAGGCTTGGGCCTTCGTGGCACCGGGTCTCACGCCCCACGAGCGACGCTCGGCCCTGCCCTGGATCCCCATGAGCGTCATCTTCTTCCTGCTCGGCACGCTCGTGGCGTGGGTCACGCTGCCCTACGCGGTTGGCTTCCTGCTCAGCTTCCAGATCGACGACACCCTCGTGGCCATGCCCAGCGCGGAAGCCTACTTCGGCTTCGTGACCTTCATCTTCCTCATCTTCGGGTTGGTCATGCAGTTCCCCATCCTGCTCGTCTTCCTGGACCGACTGGGCATCCTGAACGTGACCCAGCTGCGGTCCATGCGCCGCTACGTGCTCGTCGGCGTGGTCGTCTTCGCCGTGGTCGTGACGCCCGGCGGCGACCCGGTCAGTCCGCTGGTGCTGGCGGGCACGATGTACGCCCTCTTCGAGTTCACCATCCTGCTGCTGTCGCGCCGCCACCGCGGTGAGGTCGTGGCGGAGCCCGCGGCTGAGGCCGACGATGGCTGAGCCGCTGCCGCCCGCGACCGCCCCAGGCGGCCAGCACGTGGCCATCATCACGGGACTCTCGGGCGCCGGCAAGACGGCCACGAGCAAGATCTTCGAGGATCTCGGCTACACGGTCGTGGACAACGTCCCCAGCCCGCTGCTGCGTGACCTCGCGGAGCTCGTGGCTGACGACCCGGACCGCTATGACCGCGTGGCCATCGTCCTGGACGTGCGCCAGGGTGACGCCCGCCTCTCGCTCGGCGCGGCCCTGGGGGCCCTGCACGGCCGCGACATCGTGCCCCAGGTCTTCTTCCTGGAGGCCAGTGACGAGGCCCTCGTGCGGCGCTACTCGGAGACCCGCCACCGCCATCCCCTGGACACGCAGAACGACGGCGTCCAGTCGGCCATCGCCCGCGAGCGCCAGATGCTCGACGAGGTCCGGGACATGGCCCAGACGACGATCGACACGACGGACCTGGCCTTCAAGCAGCTGCGCGAGCGCATCGTGGCGGCCCTGGGTGCTCAGCCCGGCCCCGAGCAGCTCTCGCTGCAGGTCATCAGCTTCGGCTTCAAGTACGGCGTGCCCCTGGAGGCGGACCTCGTCTTCGACGTGCGCTTCATGGAGAACCCGTTCTATCGACCGGAGCTGCGCGCCTCCTCGGGCCTCACGGAGCCGGTGCGTGAGTTCGTGCTTGGCCAGCCCATCACGACCGCCTTCCTGGAGCACCTCGACGCTCTCTTCGCCACGCTCATCCCGGCCTACCTCGCGGAGGGCAAGACGCGCCTCACCATCGCCATCGGCTGCACCGGCGGCTTCCACCGCTCGGTCGCCATCGGGGAGGCACTGGCCGCCCAGCTGGCCGACCTGCACATGGGCCCCGTGATGGTCTGGCACCGGGAGCTGGAGAAGCGCCGGTGACGTCGCGGGGGAGCACCGGGCAGCTGGGCACGCCTGCGCCGCTGGCTGCGGCCGGGCACCGGCATCAAGCGCTGGCTGCTGGTGATGTTCCTGGGCCTCACCATCCTGGCCACGGCCGGCGCGCTGGCCATCCGCATCGCCTTTCGCGAGGTGCCCGCGGACAGCCTGGCGGGCCAGCTCTTCGAGGTCATCAGCCTGAACTTCCTGCCCGGCGCCCTGCGGCCGCTGGCGGTCATCGCCATCGGCGTGGCTGTCTTCAGCCTCGGCCTGTGGCGCCTGCTGGCGGTGCTCCTGGAGCCGTTCCCCGTTCGCCGCGAGCCGCTCGTGGAGCTCGTCTACCAGAAGCGTTCGCTGGCGCGCGGACCCCGCATCGTGGCCATCGGCGGCGGGACCGGCCTCTCCACGCTCCTGCGCGGCCTCAAGGAGGTCAGCAGCAACATCACGGCCATCGTCACGGTCGCGGACGACGGTGGCTCGTCGGGCAAGCTCCGCGAGGAGTTCGGCGTGCCGCCGGTGGGCGACATCCGCAACTGCATCGCGGCCCTCGCGGACGTCGAGCCGGCCATGGACAGCCTCATGCACTACCGCTTCCCGGCCACCGATGGCGAGCCAGGGCTGGCCGGCCACGCCTTCGGGAACCTGCTCATCGCGGCCATGGTGGACATCAGCGGCGACTTCGAGGAGGGCGTGCGCCTAGGCCAACCGCGTCCTGGCCGTGCGCGGCCAGGTCGTTCCGGCGGCCCCGGTCGCCCTGAGCCTCAACGCGGAGCTCGCGGACGGCTCGCATCTCGTGGGGCAGTCGCGCATCATGCGCTCGCGCGGCATCCGCCGGGTCTGGCTCGAGCCGGCCCGCGTGGAGGCCAGCCCGGAGGCAGCGGAGGCCATCCGTGCCGCCGACCTCATCGTCATGGGTCCCGGCTCCCTCTACACCAGCCTCCTGCCCAGCCTGCTGGTGCCGGGCATCCGCTCGGCCATCGACGGCGCCCGCGGCCTGCGCGTCTACGTCGCCAACGTGGCCACGCAGCCCGGCGAAACGGAGGGCTACACGCTGTCCGAGCACCTGGCAGCCCTTCGCGCCCACGGCGTGGGCCAGGTCATCGACGTCATCCTGGCCAACGACGACCACTCTGCCCGCGTCCCGGACGACTACCCGGCAGAGCCGGTGCGCATCGACATGCCGGCCGGCGGCACGCACCCACGGCTGGTGCTGAGCGGGCTGGTGGACCCTGCGAACGCCCACCGCCACGACCCGCAGCGCCTGACCGATGCCCTCGTGCGGCTGCTGGACGCGCACGCCGCGGCCCGGCCGGTGGCGCCCGTGCGCAGCGCCTAGCTCAGGGAGCGCCGCGTGGCCAGCTCCAGCGAGCTCGTGGAGGCCGTGCGCGCCGAGCTGGCGGCCATCGACCCGCCCCGGGCCTGCTGCCGGACGGCGGAGCGAGCCGGCCTCGGCGATGCTGCCCGTGGCCGGGCGCGTTCGCCCGCGGTGGCCAGGAAGGCCGTGCGCCTGGCCGACGAGGACGCCGAGCCCAGGACGCCTGCCGCCGTCTTCGACTGGGACACGGCACGCGGCCACTGTCGGGCCGCCTGGCTGCGCGGCCGCTTCCTCGCGGTGGGCTCGCTGAGCCTCGGCGCGCAGGGTCCGCACCTGGAGTTGGTGGTGCCGCCGGCGGAAGCCGACGAGGTGGCCCGACGACTCGACGAGGCCGGCTTCCCGGCCACCCTGCGGATGCGCCGGGGTCGGGCGGTGGCGACCTGGAAGCGCACGGACACCGTCATCGGCTTCCTGCGCTCCTGCGGCGCGAGCGCCAGCATCCTGGAGTTGGAGTCACGTCTCGTCATGCGCCAGCTGCAGGGCCACCTCAACCGCGTTCTCAACGCTGAGACCGCGAACCTCACGCGCTCCGTGGCCTCCAGCGCTCGCCACATCGCGATCATCGAGCAGCTCGCGGCCGAGGGCCGCCTCGCGGAGCTGCCGGACCTTGACCGCGCGGTCGCCGCCGAACGCCGTGCCGCCCCGGAGGCGTCGTTCACGGAGCTCTCCGAGCGCCTCGGCCTGAGCCGCGCGCGGGTGCAGCGGGCCTTCCAGCGCCTGGAGGCGGTCGCCTCCACCACGTCGCCGCCCGGCGACCTATGATTGAGCCCATGCGACCCGTCATCATCACTGCCAACTGGAAGATGAACACTTCCCCAGCGGACGCCGGTCCGCTGGCCCGCTCCATCGCCGATGCCACGGACGTGGCCGGCGTCACTCGCATCATCTGCCCGCCGTACGTGGCATTGGCGGCCGTGGGAGCGGCCCTCGCCGGCACGGACGTCGCCGTCGGGGCCCAGAACGTGCACGCCGAGGCCAAGGGTGCCTACACGGGTGAGATCTCGGCCTCCATGCTGACCGGCCTGGCGACCTGGTGCATCATCGGCCACTCGGAGCGCCGGCGCGACCAGCTCGAGTCGGACATGCTCATCGGCCACAAGATCCTGCGGCTCATGGAGGCCGGCATCCGGCCCATGCTCTGCGTCGGCGAGCTGCTGGAGGAGCGCGAGGGCGGCCGCGCCATCGAGACCGTCCAGGCCCAGCTGCGCGGCGCGCTGGAGGTCATCGTCAGTGCCGGACACGCCGTGCCCGCGGACCTCGTCATCGCCTATGAGCCCGTCTGGGCCATCGGCACCGGCAAGACGGCCAGCGGCAAGGATGCCGCCGAGATGACGGACGCCATCCGCGCCACGCTGGCCGACCTGACCAGCCCCGCGCAGGCGGAGGCCACGCCCGTCCTCTACGGCGGCTCCGTCACGAGCGCGTCCATCGGCGAGTTCCTCGATGAGGCCGTCATCGACGGCGCCCTCGTGGGTGGCGCCAGCCTCAAGCCGGACGAGATGGCCGGCATCGTGGCCCGGGCCGGCATCACCGCCGCCGCTCGCGCCGCCGCCTAGCGACCTGCCTGCCGCCTGACCGCTCGCCCGGGCGCTCGCCCGGGTGGCCGCCCGCGCCGGCGGGCGATCTTGAAGAGGGGAGATCCCAGCTGTGACCACGCGTGCCGCACGACCGTGCCCCATCGTCCTCGTCGTCATCGACGGCTTCGGCATCGGTCCGGACCCAGCCGTGGACGCCATCGCCGCTGCGGACATGCCGCGCTGGCGGGCGCTGCTCGGCGACTGGCCGCACAGCCGGCTGGAGGCTTCCGGGGCCGCGGTCGGGCTGCCCGACGGGCAGATGGGCAACAGCGAGGTCGGACACCTCAACATCGGAGCCGGCCGGCCGGTGCTCCAGGACCTGCCCCGCATCGACGCCGAGATCGCCGCTGGCACCTTCCGCCAGAATGCCGCACTGCTGGCCGCGGTCCGCTCGGTCGCCGAGCGCGGCTCTCGTCTGCACCTGGTGGGGCTCATCGGACCCGGCGGGGTCCACAGCGTGGACCGCCACGCGGTGGCCATCGCGGAGCTCGCCCGGGAGGCGGGCGTGACCGACGTCGTGGTCCACGGCCTGCTCGACGGTCGGGACACGCCACCCCGCTCCGCGGACGGCTTCATCCCCGACTTCGAGGCGCGCCTGGCGGGCGTCCATCCCGGCGCCCGCTTCGCGCATGATCGGCGGCCGCTACTACGGCATGGACCGCGACAACCGCTGGGAGCGCACGCAGGCCTGGTACGAGGCCATGGTCCGCGGCCGTGGCTACGAGACCGAGCCGGCGCCGAGCGCCTCGGCCGCCCTGGCCGCGGCCTACGTGCGAGGCGAGAACGACGAGTTCGTGAAGCCCACGCTGATGGCCGGCGTGGACGGTCGGGTGCGGGACGGGGACGTCGTGGTCCACTTCAACTTCCGGGCCGACCGTGCGAGGCAGCTGACCCACGCGCTCGTGGACACCGACTTCTCACGCTTCGACCGTGGCGCGGACGCACCCCATCCGGACGTCGTGACGCTCACCGAGTACGAGGAAGGCCTGCCCGTGGCGGTGGCCTACCCACCCCTCGTGGTGGCCAGCTTCGCGGAGGTCGCGTCCGGCCTTGGCTGGCGCCAGTTCCACGTGGCCGAGACGGAGAAGTACGCCCACGTCACCTACTTCTTCAATGGCGGCGTCGAGCAGGCCTGGCCGGGGGAGGAGCGCAAGCTCGTGCCCAGCCCCAAGGTGGCCACCTACGACCTGCAGCCGGAGATGAGCGCGACCGGTGTCACCGACGAGCTGGTGGCTGCCATCAGCTCGGGCCGATACGACCTCATCGTGGCCAACTTCGCCAACCCGGACATGGTCGGCCACACCGGCGTCTGGGATGCCACCGTGACGGCCTGCACGTTCCTGGACGGCTGCCTGGGCCGGGTGGCCGATGCGGTGCTGGCCGCTGACGCTGCCGCACTCGCGGCCGGCGGCGGGGGCGCCATCCTGGCCATCACGGCCGACCATGGCAACGCCGACGTCATGAAGGACGCCAAGGGTCAGCCGGTCACGAAGCACTCGTTGAGCCCCGTGCCCTTCCTGCTTGCCGGCTCCCCCGTGAGCGGTCGGACGCTGTCCGACGGCGTGCTCGCGGACGTGACGCCGACGCTCATGGAGCTGGCCGGTGTCACGCCGGACGCGGGGATGAGTGGCCACTCGCTGCTGAAAGGCTGACCGCCAGGGCATCACCCTGACGGGCGTCACCCGGCGACGACCGCGGACCCCGACCCTCGCCGGCGGGCCGTGCGCCGCCCTTGCCGTGCTATCCTTCGGCCGACCATCCCAAGGACAGGAGTCGATCCCAACACCGTGGCTGAAACCATCCTCTTCTTCGCCCTGGTCATCTCGGCGGCCGGCCTCATCGCGGCCATCCTCATGCAGTCGCGTGGATCGGGCCTGGGCGCCACGTTCGGCGGCGGGGATGCCTCCACCTACCGCAGCCGTCGCGGAGTGGAGGCTCGGCTCTACCAGATGACCATCGTGCTGGCCGTCGTCTTCGTCGCGGTCAGCATGCTCGTCTACATCGTCTCGCTGTAGGTTCGCCCCGGGCGGACAGCCAGACGTGGGCCGGCCGGTGAGGCCGGCCTTCGTGGTACCATGCGGCTTCGCTCGACGAGCGTTGCGATCGATGACGTGCCGCGGTGGCGGAATAGGCAGACGCGCTAGGTTCAGGACCTAGTGACCATTACGGTCGTGTGGGTTCAAGTCCCTCCCGCGGTACCATCCTGATCGCACCCTCGCACCTGCCCAGGTGGCGGAATTGGTATACGCGTACGTTTGAGGGGCGTATGAGGCGACTCATCCGGGTTCAAGTCCCGGCCTGGGCACCACCTTCCCTTCCTGACGCTGCGTGACCGCGTGACGGCGCGCGCAGAACCGTGCGACCCGGCGAGCCGATCGTGCGACCGCGGTACCATCCCTTCTTCGTGGGCGGTTAGCTCAGTCGGTTAGAGCGCCTCGCTTACACCGAGGATGCCGGGGGTTCGAGTCCCTCACCGCCCACCATCCACCGCCCACCCTGGCAGGCTGATCCCCGATCGGTCAGCTGGGATCACGGGCGACCAAAGCAGACCAGGACATCGCAGGATGGACAGGATGAGCGGTCAGGACGCCGCCGAACAGTCGACCGACCGGCGCGACTTGCCCGAGGCCGCGGTGCGTGATCACCTAGCCAACGAGCGCACGCTCCTGGCCTGGCAACGCACGGCCCTTGGCGTCATCGCCATCGGCTTCCTGGTGGATCGCTTCGCGCTCGAGGGCGGCGGAACCACCGGTACCGGGTCCGTCCTCGGCATCGCCATGGTCCTCCTTGGCGCTGCCGTGTCGATCGTGGGAGCGTACCGTTTCATGCGCACCGAGCGCGAGATCGACACGCACAGCTATCGGCCAGCGCTGCTGGCGCATCTGGTCCTCACGGCATGCATCGTTGTGGCTGCCGTCGCACTCGTCCTGTTCTTGCTGTCGACGCTCGACTGACGACCCGGACGGTCGATCCATCGTGGAGTCCCACTGGCCGGCCGCTGCTTCTGGAGAACGTGTCGTCGTCGACGGCGAGCGTCGATGGAGCCGGGGGCCGCGGCTGCATACCCCCCGGGGTATGTGCTACCGTTCCAGTCGTTCTCGGCATCACGAGGCGAGATGGAGGCACGAGTGACGATGAAGGCCCTTCCGGCTGTGGCCGACCAGCGTGCGATCGTCGCGCGCCTGAACCGTGCCCACGGTCAGCTTGGGGCGGTCGCCCGGATGGTCGACGAGGGCCGCGACTGCGAGGAGGTCGTGGGTCAGCTGGCGGCGGTCAGCAAGGCGGTCAACAGCGTCGCGTTCAGCCTTGTCTTCGCGAGTCTCAAGCAGTGCCTCGTCGAGGAACGGAACGACGCCGAGGATGTCTCGGCGCGCCTGCAGAAGCTCCTCCTGGCGCTCGCCTGAGCGCCGGACACAGAACGAAGGGGATCCTGATCCGATGTGTGCACGAACCACCTGCCGCTCGTGTGGCAAGCCGACCGTGAACGGCTGCGGCAAACACGTGGAGCAGGCGCTCCGGGGCATCCCGAACGCCGAGCGCTGCCAGGGTCACGGCAGGACCGCCCCCGCGCAAGCCACGGCGCCCCAGAAGAGCAGCGGCTTCCTCTCGCGCCTGTTCGGCGTGGAGTGACGCAGCGCCCGCACGGGCGTGGAGTGACGGAGCGCCCGCACGGCGTGGTGCGCGGGCCTCAGCCGACCTGTGTGACGGTCGTGTGGTCCTGGCGTGTCGAGTCGATGAAGGCGACGGATCGGCGTGCTCGCCGCAGCCCGTCCTTGTGGCGCCCCGGGTGCTCGCCGGCTTGACGGATATGCCACCATCGGGGAGGACGTCCGGATGTCCTGACGTCCCCACTGTCCAGGCAGAGGCAGGACGCAAGGAGGGTCCCATGGTGGTCGATCCACGAGGGCGAGCCAGGATGCGCGTGTTCGTTGTCAGTGGCGCGCTCATGACCGCGTCGATGCTCGTTTCCGGCACCGTGCCGGTCGCCGCGCAGGACGATGCAGCCTGCGATCCAACAGCCGGCGGCAAGACCTACGGCTACATCAGCCCAGGCCCAGACACGTGGTACCAGCGCGACGTCGATGGCTTCGTGTACGCCGCCGAGCAGGACGGCAACGAGGTCGTCGTGCTGAATACGGAGTACGACCCCGAGAAGGAGATCGCGAACATCGAGTCGCTGGTCAACCAGGGTGTCGACGGCATCAGCATGTTCTCCTCGACGGAGGCCGGGGCCACCCTGGCCGCCAAGCGGGGCGAGGAGGCCGGCATCCCCGTGGTCCTGACGGACAGCGTCGGCACCGTCATCGCCAACGGCCAGGATCACGTGGCATCCATCGACTTCGACTGGTACGGCATGGGCACGGCCTACGCGGACTGGATGGCCGAGACCTACCCCGGTGAGAAGTTCGTCATCCTGACCGGCTTCTTCGACTCGCCGCCCAGCCAGAAGATCAACCAGGGCATGACGGAGCGGGCCGAGGAGCTCGGGCAGAACGAGCTGGTCACCATCGAGGAGACCAAGTACAGCCCGGACACCGCCGTCTCACTGGCCCAGGACCTCATCAACTCCGGCGAGGAGTTCGGGCTGCTGTTCGTGATGGACGAGGACATGTCCACGGCCGTCATCCGCATGCTGCGCAACGAGGGATACCTGGACAACCCCGTCAAGGTCTTCGCCCAGAACGGCTCACCAGCCGGCATCCCGCTGCTCGAGGAAGGCTCGCTGAAGTACACCATCAGCAGCTCCCCGGGCTGGGAGGGCTTCGTGGCCTACCACGCTCTCAACAACTACGTCAGCGGCTGCACCGACGAGATGAACCAGCAGATCATGCTGCCGGTCATCCCGGTCACGCCGGAGACCGTGGCCGACCCCACCCTCGTCGTTCCGTGGGAGCCCAGCGACCTGTACTGGGAGATCACGGACAAGTACCTGCCGGACCTGCTGGTCGGCCGGGAGTAGCGTGATCAAGGCTTGCCCGTGACCGTGCAAGCCACGAGGACCGGGCCGGAGACCCAGGCGACTGGGTCGACCGGTCCGGTCCTTTCGCTCGAGCACATCTCCAAGACGTACCCGGGCACGCGCGCCCTGGTCGACGTCAGCTTCGACCTGTCGGCCGGGGAGGTGCACTGCCTCATCGGCGAGAACGGGGCGGGCAAGTCCACGCTCATGAAGATCCTGGCCGGCGTCGTGCGTCCGGACCAGGGCGCCATCGACCTGCGTGGCGAGACGCACCTGCACCTCACGCCGCGCTCGGCCCTGGCGCTCGGCATCAGCACCATCTACCAGGAGTCGGACATCGTCACCAGCCTGACCGTGGCTGACAACGTCTTCCTGGGCCAGGAGCCGGTGCGGGCCGTCGACGTGGTGGACACGAGCCAGCAGCGCCGCATCACGCAGGCCATCATCGAGGACCTGGGCGTCGATCTCGACCCGGACGAGCTGGGGTCCAGGCTCTCGCCCGCCCAGCGGCAGCTGACGATGATCGTGCGCGCCCTGCGCTTCTCGCCCGATGTCCTCATCCTCGATGAGCCGACCTCCTCGCTGGGGCAGGCTGAGACGGAGCACCTCCTGTCGCTCGTCCGCCGGCTCGCCGAACGCGGCCTGGGCATCATCTACATCTCGCACTACCTCGAGGAGGTCCTGCGCGTCGCCGACCGTATCACCGTCCTCAAGGACGGTCAGCACGTGGCCACCCTGCCAGCTGCCGGGGCCACCGCCGAGGGGCTCGTGCACCTCATGGTGGGACGGGACGCCTCAGCCTTCTTCGTCAAGGAGAGCGTGCCCATCGGCGACGTCCTCATGCGCGTCGAGGAGTACGTGGGCCCGGGTGTCGTCGAGCCCGTCTCGTTCGAGGTGCGCCGCGGCGAGGTGCTGGGCATCGGCGGCCTCGTGGGCGCCGGCCGCACCGAGCTGCTCGAGCTGCTGTTCGGCGTCAGGAAGCCACGCAGCGGGACCATCCACATCGACGGCCGCGCCTCGCGACCGCACAGCCCTCGAGAGGCTGTCGCCGCCGGCCTCTCCCTGGTCACGGAGGACCGGGCCAACTCCGGTCTCTTCCCCGACCGGACCGTGCGCGAGAACCTGGCCACGGCCTGGAACGAGCTGCGGGGCGCCGTCGTGCGCGGCGAGCGGGCCCTGGCTGATGGCATCGTGGAGCGCCTCGGCATCGTCACCCCGAGCGTCGAGCAGGAGGTCAAGCGCCTCTCGGGCGGCAACCAGCAGAAGGTCCTCATCGGTCGCTGGCTGGCCGTCGACGCGCAGGTCTACATGTTCGACGAGCCCACCAAGGGCGTGGACATCGGCGCCAAGCACGACATCTACGGGTTCATCGCGGAGCTGCTCAAGGCGGGGCGGGCGGTCATCATCGTCTCCTCGGACCTCCCCGAGCTGCTCTCCATCAGCGATCGCATCGCCATCATGCGCAACGGCCGCATCATCTCGACGGTCGCGGCCGCCGAAGCCACGGAGCAGAGTCTGATGAAGGAGTTCCTGGGTGTCACAGGCGAGTGAGTCGGCCCCCACCAGCAGTCCCGCGACGCCTGGCCCGGCGAGCCAGCGGACGCGTCGCAGCGCGATCCTCTCGTTCGTGGCGGCCAACCAGTGGGTGCTCATCCTGCTGCTGACGATCGGCCTGGGCATCTTCACGGGCCTCGTCAACGACCGCTTCTTCAACCCGCGCAACATCATCAGCATCCTCGAACAGTCGTCGGTGCTGGGGCTGGTCGCGGCCGGCGCCACCATCCTCATCATCTCGGGCAACTTCGACATCTCGGTGGGCGCCATCATCGGGCTCGCTGCCGTGACCATGGCCATGATCGTGCTGGCCGGCTACCCCGAGGAGCTGGCCATGCTGGCCGGCATGGCCGTGGCCATCACGTGCAGCGTCGTGAACGCCACGCTGGCGCGCCTCTTCCAGGCGCCCACCTTCATCGTCTCCCTGGCCACGGCGGGCATCTTCACCGGCATCGCCCTGGCGCTCACCGAGGGCATCATCCAGCTGGTGCCCAACAACTTCACCTTCTTCTCGAGTACGCGGCTGCTGGGCGGCAACCTGCCCCTCATCTTCCTCATCAGCCTGCTGGGCTACGTGGCCGTCGGTTTCCTGCTGCGCTACACGCGCCTGGGCCGGCGCACGTACGCCATCGGTGACAATCCGAGAGCCGCGTTCCTGGCCGGCATCGACGTCTCGCGTACGACCGTGCTGCTCTTCGCCATCAACGGCGTCCTCATCGGAGTGGCGGCCATCATGCTCATCTCGCGCATCGGTTCGGCACTGCCGTCCACGGGTGCCGGCCTGGAGCTGCGCGCCATCGGTGCCGTCGTCATCGGCGGGGTGCCCATCACGGGCGGGCGCGGCGGCGTCGTGGGCACCTTCTTCGGCGTGCTCCTGCTGGGGGTCATCTCGAACATGCTCAACATGCTGCGCATCAACCCCTTCCTCCAGGAGATCGCCTTCGGTGGCCTCATCGTGCTGGCCATCGGCATCAGTTGGCTGCGCACCCGCGTTGGATCGGACCGCTGAACTCGGAGGCTGACAGGATGACGGAGCTGGGCATCAACACCTGTTTCGCGGTGAAGCGCTGGCCGCGGCCAAGCGACTGGGCGCCCATCGTGCGCGACGAGCTGGGCCTGGACCTCGTCCAGGTGTCGTTCGACCTCGTGGACGTGACCCGTGATGCCGATTCCGTGGCGCGAGCTGTCGACGAGCATCTCGAGGCCGCAGCCCGGTACGGCATCCGGCTCCATTCGGCCTTCACCGGGGTGGCCGGATACTCCTCGAACCTCCTGCTCCACCCGAGTGGGCATGAACGTGACGCCGCCGAGGGCTGGTACGAACGCGCCCTCGATTTCGCGGCTCGCGTGGGCGCGGCATCCATGGGCGGCCACGTGGGAGCCTTCAGCGTCCCCGACTGGGCCGATCCCGCCCGCCGCGGGCAGCTGTGGGAGGAGCTCAAGGTCCGGCTCGGTCGACTCGCCGGGGTGGCGCGCCGTCGCGGGCTCGAGGGTCTCCTCGTCGAGAACCTCGCGGCCCGTCGAGAGCCCTCGACGATGGCTGACATCGAGTCCCTCATCACGGCCGGCGATCCGGAGCATGTCCCCATCCAGCTGTGCCTGGACGTGGGGCACATGTGCGTGCCCGACACGGACGGCGAGGATCGCGACCCCTATGCGTGGCTGTCAAGGATGGGCAGGCTGGCCTCCGTCATCCAGATCCAGCAGGGCGACACGGAAGGGGACCGCCACTGGCCGTTCACGCCGCAGTACGCCGAGGTGGGCAGGATCGATCCCGACCGGGTGCTCGAGGCCCTTGGTCGGGATGTCACGGCGCCCCTCGTCCTCGAGGTGATCCCGGCGTTCGAAGCGCCTGACGCCGACGTTCTCGCAGACCTGGTCGAGTCGGTCCGCTGCTGGCGAGAGGCGATGGCGCGAAGCGAGTACCCTGTGGCATGAGTACGCAGCCGATCGGAGGGCCTGGATGGAGACCTGGTTGATCATCGGGATCATCGCCGTCGTCATCGTCGCCGTGGGGATCCTCATCTACAACGGCCTGGTGCAGAAGCGCCTGCGCATCGACGAGGCGTATGCCCAGATCGAGGTGCAGCTGAAGCGGCGCTGGGACCTCATCCCCAACCTCGTGGATGCCGTCAAGGGCTACATGGGCTTCGAGCAGAAGGTCCTCACGGACGTCACGGAGGCGCGCGCCAACGCCGTCGCCGTGGGCGCCCAGGGGCCGGCCGTGCAGGCCCAGGCGGAGAACGCCCTGACCTCCTCGCTGCGATCGCTGTTCGCGACGGTGGAGAACTACCCGGAGCTCAAGTCCAACCAGAACGTGCTGGAGCTGCAGGAGCAGCTGACCACGACGGAGAACCAGATCAGCTTCGCGCGGCAGCACTACAACGCCACCGTGCTCGACTACAACACCTCCATCGCCACGATCCCCGCCAACATCATCGCGGGCCCCCTGGGCTTCCGGAAGCGCGAGTTCTTCGATGCCGAGCCGGAAGCGTCGCAGGTCCCGGACGTGGACCTCGGCTTCGGTGGGGACGACGACAAGCCGTCCGGCGGCGGCAACGCCCGTGCCGGCCAGCCGAGACCAGCCGCGCCACCCCCTCCGCCGCCACCGGCCTACCCGCCGCAGATGCCACCGCCTCCGCCGAACTATCCACCGCAGCAGGGCTATCCACCGCAGCAGGGATACCCGCCCCAGCAGCCACCGCAGGCCCCGCCGCCCGGATACCAGCCGCCGCCAGGCTATCAGCCCCCGCCCGGCCCGCCCCGCTAGTGACCGCTGGCGTGCCCCGGCAGCCCCGGGGCGCGCACCCTGCCCAAAGGTAGCCACGCCATGCCCGTCGCCACGCCATGACCGTCGTTCGCGAGACCTTCCACAAGCAGATCCGGCAGAACAAGACGCGCTCGATCCTGCTGATGCTGGTCATCGTCGCCATCCTCGGCGCACTGGGCTGGTTCATGGGCTTCTACTTCGCTGGCGATCCCGCAGGCGCCCTGCTCTTCGTGCCCTTCGGCATCGGCTTGGCCGCGCTGCTGAGCGCGGGCGCCTTCTTCGGTGGCGACAGCCTGGTGCTGGCCGCCTCGCAGGCTCGTCAGGTCAGCGAGCAGGACCAGCCGCAGCTCATGAACGTCGTGCGCGAGCTGAGCCTGGCCGCGAACGTGCCCATGCCCAAGGTCTACCTGATCGACGACACGGCCCCCAACGCCTTCGCCACCGGCCGCGACCCGGAGCACGCCAGCGTGGCGATCACCATCGGGCTGCTGCAGAAGCTCGACCGGGAGGAGTTGCAGGGGGTCATCGGTCACGAGCTGGCGCACGTGGCCAACTACGACATCCGCTTCAGCCTGCTCGTCGGCGTGCTGGTGGGCTCCATCGCGCTCCTCGCGGACATGCTGGCGCGCATGACCATCTGGGGTGGCATGACCGGCCGCTCCTCACGCCGCAGTGACAGCAGCGGCAACAATGGGGCCGCCATGCTCATCTTCTTCATCGGCCTGCTGGTGGCCATCCTGGCGCCGATCTTCGCGCGGCTCGTGCAGATGGCCGTCAACCGCCAGCGCGAATACCTGGCCGATGCCACGAGCGTGGAGCTGACGCGCAACCCCTACGGCCTGGAGCGTGCCCTGGCCAAGCTGGCCACGGACCAGGAGCCCCTGGAGGTCGCCAACCGGGCGACCCAGCACCTCTACGTGGTCAACCCCATCAAGAAGCTCGATGCCAGCGCCCGAGGACTCTTCAGCACGCACCCCGCCATCGTCGACCGCATCAATCGATTGCGGCGCATGACCGGCGAGCCGGAGCTGGACGCCAACAGCATGCGAGCCTTGGCCGGCCTCGACTGATCAGGGCCGGGGGTCAGGCGGAGAGACCGCGCAGTCCGGCGGCCGCGAGCCCGGCGGCACGATTGGCCACTCGTACCGGCACCCGGTACAGGCCGGACACGCGCAGGTAGAGCGTGGTGCCGGTCACGCCGGCGACCACGCAGAGCAGCAGTGCCCCCGTGACGTCGATGAGCCCGAGCTGGATGGGCAGCACGATGACGAAGGGCATGATCAGGCCACGCAGACCCATGATGGCGCCGAGGCCCGCGGCCGCAGCCGCCTGCTCGTCCCGGGCCGCGTGATCGGCGATGAGCAGGGGCCAGGAGACGTCGATGGCGGCGTTGGCTGCCCCCACCAGGGCGCTGGCGACGAGCAGCACCGTGAAGTCGGGCGCCAGCGCGAAGGTGGCCATGGCCAGGGTGCCCAGGATGGTCCCGGAGGTCATGCTCACGAGCCCGTTCGTGCGGCTCGCCAGGCGCCCCCAGGCGCTGAAGGTCACGACGGTGACCGCGGCGCCCGTGAAGCCAGCCACGGCGATGTCCCCGATGGACAGGCCCAGGCGGTCCACCTGGATCATGGCGATGAGGGCCGGAAGGGCGACCATGCCGCTGCCGAAGATGAGCTGTGCAGTGGTGATGCGACGCAGCATGGGCCGGCGCAGCACCGTGCGGACGGATTCGACGGCCCCGTAGCTGGGGATCTCCTGGTCCGTGTCCAGGACCAGTCGGCTGGGTGCCAGTCCGGACACGATGCCCACGATGGCGACGACGGCCACGATGGCCAGCCAGCCCGCGCCGGCGGCTGCGAACGTGACAGCCAGCAGGGCGGTCATGGTCGCCAGCGAGCGGCCCGATCCCACGATGCCCAGCAGGCGACCACGGCTGGCGGAGGGATAGATGCCGCTCCAGATGCGCTGCTGCATGGGCGCGCCCAGGGACCACGCCAGCCAGAAGCCGAGCATGGCCAGGGCCATGAAGAACGGCTGTGGCGCGACGAGGACCAGGAGCAGGCCCGCGGCCCCGAGGGCTCGATAGATGGAGAGGTGCCTGGGCGTGCGCGGCCCGATGCGGCCCGCGAAGAGCCCGATGAGGCTGGTCAGGAAGGGGATGGCCGCGAACGCCGCGAGGCCCATGGAGCTGAGGCCCTGCTGGCGCGCCATGGAGGGCAGGAGCGCGCCCACGACGGCCAGCCCGGCACCCAGCCCGACGGCCGCGAGGAGGTCCAGCAGCAGGTTGCGTTGCAGGGTGCTGGGCCGCGCGGAGAGGGCGTGGGCGATCCCACTGCTGTCCGGCAGTGGGATGGGACGCCAGTTCAAGGACACCTCCAAGCAGGTTCGACGACTCCGGCCTGCGAGGTGAGCTGGATGGGATGACCACCTACGAGACCCGACGCGGCTGCGCGGGTGGTGCGATCCTGGGAGTCCTGGTCCCCGTCCTCCGTGGCGCGGAGGTTCGGCCGACCTGAATGTACCAGCCTGCGCGGGTCGCCGGAAGGCCGCCCCCGTGAAGATTCCGATATCGGCGCCGGTCCCGGGACCCGAGAGGGCAGCGGTTGTGCGAGGTGACCCGGTTGTGGTCTAATATCTCGACCGCACCGGCGGGCCGAGATAGCTCAGTTGGTAGAGCACGCGACTGAAAATCGCGGTGTCGCCAGTTCGAATCTGGCTCTCGGCACCACAACATGGCGTCGGTCGGCAGCGCATCAGGATCGGGCGGAAGTGGCTCAGTTGGTAGAGCATCACCTTGCCAAGGTGAGGGTCGCGGGTTCGAGTCCCGTCTTCCGCTCCACTCCCTCTCGCCCTACCCCGTAGACTGTCGTGGGTCACGTTGCCCCTTCGTTCAGTGGTAGGACGCCGGACTTTGGATCCGTGAACCGAGGTTCGAATCCTCGAGGGGCAGCCAGACACCGCGGGCGGGTGACACCGGCCGTGATCGGGGCGACGTAGCCAAGCGGCAAGGCAGAGGTCTGCAAAACCTCCATCACCGGTTCGAATCCGGTCGTCGCCTCCATCCTCCAGCACGGATCGCCCTGCGGGGCCCGTCCGTCCGCTCCGGAGGACGCTCCGCGGGCCATGTCCAGGCCGCATGGAGCCAGGGGGGTGGCGGATGGGCGACTGGCGCGATCGCCTGCGGGGCGACCCGCTGCCGTGGCTGCTCGACGAGGCCGTCCCGGCAGTGCGGCACCGCGCACTCCGCGACCTCCTGGGGCGCGCAGCGGACGACCCCGACGTGCGGACCGCCCGCGACGCTGCCACCCAGGGCGACCCGATCGCGACGATCCTCGCCGCACAGGATCCGGCCGGCTGGTGGGAGAAGCCCGGACCGGGCTACGGGCCCAAGTACCGGGGCACCGTCTGGTCGCTCATCTTCCTCGACCAGCTCGGCGCCGATCCCGACGAGCCGCGGGTCAGGGCCGCCTGCGCCTACGTCCTGGCCCACAGCCAGGCACGGACCGGCGGCTTCGCCTGTTCCGCCGTCGCCAGTGACAAGCCGCCCCCGCCGGGGCTCGTCCTCCACTGCCTTACCGGCAACCTGCTCCGCGCGCTCATCGGCTTCGGTTGGCTCGACGACGAGCGGGTCGAGCGTGCCATCGCCTGGCAGGCAGCGGCCATCACCGGCGAGGGCGACCCGCATTGGAATGCGACCACGCCGGGGCCCGGCTTCCGTTGCGGCGCGAACGATGGGCTGCCGTGCGCCTGGGGTGCGGCGAAGGCACTGCTGGCCCTGGCGCGGGTCCCGTCGGATCGGCGCTCGGCCCGAGCGTCGACCGGGCCATCGAGGCCTCCGTCGACTTCCTCCTCTCCCGCGATCCCGCCATCGCCGACTACCCGATGGGCTACGGAAACACCAAGCCGAGCGGCTCGTGGTTCCGGCTCGGCTTCCCGTCGGGCTACGTCAGCGATGTCCTCCAGGTGCTCGAAGCGCTCGCCGAGGCCGGCGCCGGGCGAGACCCCCGGCTGGCGCACGCCGTCGACTGGCTCGTGGCCCAGCAGGACGACCATGGGCGCTGGGCGAACCGCTACGCCTACGCGGGCAAGATGGTCGTCGATATCGACGTGCCCGGGGCGCCCAGTCGCTGGGTCACGCTGCGTGCGTGCCGCGTCCTGCGCGCGGTGAGCTGACGGGACGGGGATGCCCGGTCGCCGTGCCGGGCGTCTCCAGCATCCGGGATCAGCGAAGACGTACGTGACCTGGGACCGCCAGGCATTGGCGTCTCGAAGCGTGGGTCCAGGTCTCCGTGTCGACCTCGCCCTCCGCCCGGCGCTGGATGCGATCGTCAGATCGGGCGGCGCACTGACGTGGCGGGCATCTTCCCCACGAGCGGTCGCATCATCGCCCTGGACGACGCTCTGGCTCCCGGCGTGCCGCATCCTCCGCCATGCGCTCCTCGGCGCTCGTGGCCTCATAGACCAGCGAGGCGAGCCGCTCCAGCTCGCGCGCTGCCCGGTGATAGGGCGGTGTGCTGGGTGTCTCACTGGTGCGCTCGTCGTTGGCGATGCTCATCCGGGCGATGAGGGCGTGGATGTCCTCCTCCGCCACGTCGCGCACCTGATCGATGGGCACCCACGAGAGCTGCGCGCCGCTGCCCGCCTCCGGATCGCTCCAGTGCCCGCGGGCCTCCACCATCGCCTCGACGGCGCCCGCGCCCGGGTCCGCCGCGACGACCGGGGTCAGGGGAGCCAGCGCTACCAGGCCCATCTCGAGATGCAGCGGGCCCCAGGCGTCCTGGGCCGTGAGCGGATGGAAAGCGCCCGCCATGAGGACGCCCACGAGGCGCAATGGCGCCGCGAGGTCCGCCCGCCGGAGGACGGCCTGCGCCTGCAGCTTCACGAGGTATCCCCCTCGACGTCGAGCACGGTCGAGAAGTCGCGGAACGCATGCCACACCCGTCGGCCATCGCGGCCGGCGAGCTCGTGGCGTGGGGAGATCACGGCCAGTGGGTAGGCCTCGCGCAGGAGCGCCTGGACGGCGGCCGCGAACGGCCACTCGGGATGCGAACCCTCGAGGAGGGTCTGGACCCGCGCGGCGAACTCGCCGTCGTCGCGCGGGAAGCACACGGCCAGTGGCGACTCGTTCATCTGGCTCCTTGCCAAGGGCCCGAAGGCACCGGCATCGGTCTGGGGAGGGTTCCACCGCTCAACGCTCGGGGCGGTGAGCACGGTCCGTGGGAGTGGCATGGGATGCTCCGTGACGAGTATGGATTCGGAGGGGTCCGCTAGCCCTGTAGGTGCGCCTCGAGGAAGTAGAGGTACTTGTCGGCGCAGCGACTGACCTCGGTGAAGAGGTCCGCCGTGTCGGCATCGCCCAGCTCGTCGGTCTGATCGATCGCTGCGCGAGCGGAGTTGGTGAAGGATGCCAGGCGCTCCGCGACGGCCAGGACGTAGTCCATGCTCTCTGTGATCTCGGTCGGAAACTCCGGCAGCGTGCTGGAGGCCGCGGCCATGCGGACCGTGCCCGTGGCATAGCCACCCAGGGCAGTGACGCGCTCCGCGAACTCATCGACCCATTCGGCGGCCCGCTCGGCGACCTCATCGAACAGCTTGTGAAGCTGCCAGAAGTCCGAGCCCTTCACGTTCCAGTGGGCCTGCTTGACCTGGCTCGTGAGGTCGAAGGCATCGGCCAGGTGCTGGTTGAGGATCCGGTTGATCTTCGCTCGGTCGTCTGCCGGGATGTCGACGCTCGTCGTGAACGAACGGACCGATGCATTCCTGGTGGTCATGGCGATCTCCTTGGTGACCGTGTGGTCCGCCTCGGACCAGGCGTCAACTGCGCGCTCTGCGAGACGGCTCGTCGAGCCGGGTGGTCCCGCGCCCCACGAGCGTGCCGCCGAGGAGCAGGGTGGGCAGCAAGGCCAGCGCCACGAGCACGCGGGGAGCCCGTGACACCAGCATGCCGCCGCTCAGGCCGGCCGCGAAGACCGTGCCCAGTGCCAGCGAACTGCTGGAACTTCGGCGCAGGGCCGCCAGCGCGACCCCGATCACCCCACGCGAGGCGGCCAGGGCTGCCGGCGCGTGATCCGCGATGATCGCCGAGGCGTCCACGGCCGTGGTACGAGCCTGTGCGCTGACGTCACCCGCCACGCTGGCGGCTCGCCCGATGACGGTCTGGGGTGCGGTGCCATTGCGGTCCGCCCGAGCCATCGTGCTGGGCATCCGATCCTCCGGTCTGTGCTGTGCTGCTACGGGGGGACCCTGGGCGGATGCGGCCCGGCAGCGCGCCCGAGGACGCATCGACGGGCCGCCACCCCATTGAACGGGTCAGGTGGGCTACTTCTTGTCGCCGCGAACGGCGTCCTGGACGTCGCCCAGACCCTTCTGGGCCTCGCCCTGCACCTGCTTGGCCTTGCCGTGGGCCTCCTGCTCCTCGTTGCCGGTCACCTTGCCGGCGGCCTCCTCGACCTTGCCCTTGACGTCGGTGACCGTTCCCTTGACATGCTCGTCAGTCATGGCTGTGCTCCTTCGCTGGCTGTCTGGACGTGGGCTTTCTTCCGGGACCGTGATGCGGTCGGCGTGGTGGATCAGGCGGACTCGCGCCGGAAGATGCCGACGGCCATGTGCGCGATCCGCAGCGCGGCGTCACCGACCCGCGTCACGAGTCCTCTGGCCGTCCTGGCGACTGACAGGATCACGCCCGGGATCGCCGCGATGACGGTCTGGATGAGGCCGAGCGCGAGGACGAGGATGCGCCGGATCAGCGCTGATGCTCCGTGGGCGACACGGCCGACACCGCGACCGACCTGACCCACGGGTGACGGGTGTCCTCGCGAGGTGATCTCTCGGTCGATCTGGTCGACTGCCATGGTCTCCTCCTTGCGCCTGGGTCGTCAGACCCAGCGGACTGGCGGGACCCTTGGACGTGAGCCCATGGTGTGGCGGCGACATCGGCGTGTCATGACGGCACGTCATCTCGGTGGCGACGATCGCGGATCGACGAAGCGTCACGCCGCTCCGGGCTGGAGCAGAGCGGCCACACTCCAATGGCTTCCCGCGACGGCCGACCCCCGCCGGTGGGGAGGGGTGACCCAGCCGGCTGGGTGCCTCGGGTGCGGGCCATCGCCCGCTCATCCAGGGTGCAGGTCGCCACCTCCCTTGCCCGCCGGACCCGCCGCCGGTCGCATCCCTGCGCGTTGGTCGCCGAGCACGACCAGGACACGGCGTTCCTCCGCCTCCCGCTCCAGCCGACCATCGTCGCCTACTTCTTGGTGGCCCAGAACATGTCGGCGAACTCCTTGGTGGCGGCCTCGAGATCGGCCGCCGCCTGCGCATCGACGCCCTGCTTGTTCTTGCCTGCGAGCTTCAGCAGCTCCCACACCTTCGTGTGCAGATCCGGGAAGGCCGCGAGATGCTCCGGCTTGAAGTAGTCGGACCAGATGACCTGGACCTCGTGCTTCACCTTCTCCGCGTGCTGCTCCTTGACGGCGACACAGCGGACGAACGTGTTTCGGTCGGCCACCGCGGTCGCGCCCTCGGGGAGCTTGCCGATCAGCTCCACCATCCGGGCGACCGTGCGGGCGGCCAGGACGGCCTCGGACGGGTCATAGATGCCGCAGGGGATGTCGCAATGGGCGTGCGCGACCGTCGTCGGGCGCAGCCAGCTGGTCAGGTGGATCATCAGGTTCCTCGCTTTCTTCAGTGTCCGTCGTGGGTACGGGTCGCGGTGGCCGTTACCCCAGCGATGCCAGGTGCGCCTGCGCTTCCTGCTCCAGGACGGCCAACCGGGTGTAGTAGTCCGGGAACTCCGTCAGGTGGGCGAGCGCGATCTTGCCGGTGATGATCGGATCGTTCCCGCTGACGTCGGTCTCCGGGCCTCGGGGCCCGTGCTCGAGTTCGACGTCCATGCCCATCCGGAACTGCTCCAGATCGAAGCGCAGCGCCCCGAAGTCGATCCCGAGCTCGGTCGCGACGGTGAGTGCCTCATCGCTCGTGAACGACCGCTTTGTCGTCAACTCATCGGTTCCCACAGTCATCTCCTTCGGTAGCGCCGGCTGCGAAGCGCCGGTAAAGGCGTGGAGCAGGGTCCAGGTGAACACCTCGAGACCCAGCCCCACATGATCGAGGCGGTCGAGTGTCGGAGGTTGAGGGGGCTACTTCTTGTCGCCGCGAACGGCGTCCTGGACGTCGCCCAGACCCTTCTGGGCCTCGCCCTGCACCTGCTTGGCCTTGCCGTGGGCCTCCTGCTCCTCGTTGCCGGTCACCTTGCCGGCGGCCTCCTCGACCTTGCCCTTGACGTCGGTGACCGTTCCCTTGACATGCTCGTCAGTCATGGCTGTGCTCCTTCGCTGGCTGTCTGGACGTTGGCTTGAACGTGTGAAGGGTCATAGGCGCGTCAGACCGTGCCCTGGCCGCGGCTCCTGCCGAGCAGCAGGTTCGCGATGAAGACCACGATGATCGCGCCGATGACCGACACGACGATGGTCTCGACGTTGATACCGGTGGGCTCCTCGAGGTTCAGGAAGGCTCCCGCGAGGAAGCCGCCCACGACGGCCCCGGCGATACCCAGGATGATCGTCATCAGGATGCCCTCTCGGTTGCCCATGATGAGCGTGGCGATGAAGCCGGCGATGGCGCCGACCACGATCCAGGCGATGATGCCCATGGACGTGCTCCCTTCCGCTGTGCGTGGTCTGACCGGCCGACGCTGCGGGCACTCGGCCCGGGTCTTCCGGGACCGTGATGCGGTCAGGGTCTCCTCGTTGCGCCCGGGGTCATCAGACCCAAGGACCGGGGGAACCATGTGGACGTGAGGACACTGTGTGGTGCCGACCACGCCCTGTCATGACAGGCGGTCATGACAGGCGGTCACGACGGGCCAGACGCTCGATGGGTCGGTGGTTCGCTCTCGTCCTGCGCGCCGTCCCATCGGCGATGCTCAGCGACGGGCTTGCGGTAGCCTGAACCGAGATCGCGCGACGCGCGGTGACCACAGCACGATGGGAGAGCCGCCGCCTTGTTCGACTTCGGCATCCAGCCGCTCGAGCTGGTCGCGCGGACCGCCATCGTCTATCTCGTCTTCATCGTGGTCCTGCGCGTCTTCGGCAAGCGCGAGCTCGGCCAGTTCACCATCTTCGACTTGGTGCTGCTGTTTCTCGCGGCGAACGCGCTGCAGCCCGCGATGACCGGGCCCGACACGTCGGTCGCCGGCGGCGTGGTGATCCTGGCCACGGTCTTCGCCCTGAATTGGCTCACCGCGCAGGGGCGCGAGCGTCTTCCATGGCTGCGACGTCTCCTGGAGCCTGAGCCGACGGTCCTCGCCCGCGACGGGGTCTGGCTGGACGACGCCGTGCACGGCGAGGACCTGGACCCCGAGGACCTCGCGGCAGCGCTGCGACAGCACGGCCTGGAGCGGATCGAGGATGCGCGGCTGGTGGTGCTGGAGCAGGATGGGTCGGTCAGCGTCGTGCCGAAGGAGACGGACGGTGAGGCACTCCGTCGTCGCCGGCGCCCTGCCCGTCGCTTGTAGCTGCCGTTCCACCACGCGACGACCAGGACACCAGATCCGATCGCATCCGCGATTGATCTGCGGCGCTCAGTGGCTCGGCGTTTCGCTCGGCTCGCCTCCGCCGTCCCATCCCGCGTTGGAGAACGTGGGGATGAAGCGGTAGCCCTGGCCGGGGACCGTGGCGATGAAGCGCGGATGGCGATAGTCGTCCTGGAGCTTGACGCGCAGGCTCCGGATGTGGCGATCCACGACGTTGCTCTCGGCCACGAAGTCCGTGCCCCAGATGACATCGAGGATGTCATCGCGCGAGACGACCCGTCCGGCACGACTGGCCAGGAGGTAGAGCAGGCTCTGCTCGATGCCACTGAGGTGGACGACGGTGTCGCCAGCGCGCACCTGGCGATCGACGATGTCGATCTCGATCTCACCGAGGCGGATGGTGGGCACGATGGGCCGATCGGTGCCCGACGCGCGACGCGTGATGACGACGGAGCGCGCCAGCAGCTCCTCGGGCGAGAAGGGCACCGCCAGGATGTCGTCGACCCCGAGTTCGAAGGCCCGCAACTTCGTCTTGAGGTCGCCGCGGCGGGTGAGACCCAGGACCGGCGTGACGCTCCGGGTGAGGGTGTTCGAGGCGCCGACGCGCTCGAGCATGGCGCTGCTGTCGTCATGGTCCATGTCGACCACCGCGAGGTGCGGCTGCCACTCGGACAGGATGGTGTTCGCCTCGGCCAGGCTGCGCGCCGCTCGCACGACGAAGAGGCCGTGGTTGAGCGTCAGCTCGATGAGGTCCACCACCAGCGGGCGCTCGTGGAGCACCAGGGCGCGGAGCGATCCACCTGAGCGGGTCTCCGCGTGATCCACCGTCACTGGCTTGTCCCTCCGACGTCCATCCCGACGCGCCGACCCCTGGCAGGACCCCACCCGCGCACGGGCACCGACTGACGCCTCGCCAGCCCGTCCGGACCACGGCGATTCTAGCGGCTGAGGGTCCCCGGGGGATCACGGTGCCCCCACAGCAGTGCTTGTCGCGCGGCGCGTCCGCCGGCCCGGCCTAACCGCGCAGGAACCTTTCTTTGGTCTTGCCGATCGAGCGGGTGCGACGCCCGCCGGCATCCATCGTCAGATGACGGCTAGTCATGACGACACGGCGCCGACCCTGCACTGTGCCAGTACTCGACGCGAAGGTCGGTCCATCGACCTCGCTCGGCTCGATCGTCAGGAGGTCCGAGATGAAGAACACTCAGAACGTGAGGCGGCCCCGTCTCATCACCGCCGCAGGATTAGGCGCGGTCATGCTCATGGTGCTGGCGGCACCCGCCCAAGGCGTCAGGATCCCCGAAGGCGGCATCGTGCCAGCGGGCAGCACCTTCGTCATCCACTTCCAGGTCCACGAGGGCTGTGACGGGAGTCCGACCGATGCTCTCGAGGTCACCATCCCGGCGTCCGTGGAGAACCCCATCCCCGAGGCCGTGCCGGGCTGGATGGTGGAGACCGAGACCGCCGTGACCGAAGGACAGGAGGGCGTGGACGCCGAACCGCCGATCTCACTTGTGCGCTGGACCGGCGGACCACTCGAGGACGGCCAGTTCCTCGAGTTCGGCCTGCGGCTGCGCTTCCCGGACGAAGCGGGTGCCGTCCTGGAGTTCCCGGTCGTGCAGCGCTGCGGGGAGCTCGAGCAGGCGTGGACTGGGACGGACGAAGCGTTCCCTGTCCCGACGGTGGTGCTGGCGGAGCGCCTCACCGAGCGTGACCTCATCGCCCTACGTGAGTCTCTCGATGGATTGGTGACCGATGTCAAGGACCTTCGGGCCCAGGTCGGTGACGTGGACGCGGCCAATCTTCGTTCACGCGTGACCGACAGCGAGTCAGCCACCGACGAGATGATCAAGCGCCTCGACAGACTGGCGGAGCGCCTCAGCGTCCTGGAGGAGGCCGCGCAGGGATAGATGACAGGATGATCCCCTCGCGAACCGGGCTTTCCCGACCGCGAGGGGATCATCCGATCATGTCTGGCGACGGCGTCTCACCTGTCCCCATCCCGTGCAGTCGGTCAGGCGCCTTCGACGCCTGGCCTGCCGCGGGCGGACCTGGCGCGGCTCCGGTCTGGCGCCGGTACCCGCCCGGGGGTGTGGAGCGGACCATCCGACCGCGTATCATCGAGTGGCACCAGACCGTCGACGGGCGTCGCGGCGTAGCAGAGGTCTCAGCGACGCGCTGAGGATCAGCCCATGAGATCGATCCGACGTATCCGTGGCTGGCCGACCAGCGTGCGTGATCCGGTGGCATCCACGGATGGCCTCGAAGAGCCGATCCTCGCAGAGCTCTTCAGCATCGAGCGGCTTGAGCAGCATGGCGCGTCGCTCGCCGTCGCCCAGGCGACCACCGACGATCCTCGCCGCGGACACGCCCTTCGGCCCCGCGTCAGTGAGAATGGGCGCGTCCTGCTTGCTTCCTACCGCGCACTGGCGCGCGCCATCAAGGACGAGCGCGCGATCACGCCTGCCGCTGAATGGCTCGTCGACAACTTCCACATCGTGGACGAGCAGCTGCGCGAGATCCGCGATGATCTGCCCGCCGACTACTACCGCCAGCTGCCCAAGCTCGCCGAGGGGCATCTCCAGGGATATCCCCGGGTCGTCGGGCTGGCCTGGGCGTACATCGCTCACACCGACAGCCGCTTCGACGCGGAGAGCCTGCACCGTTTCGTGGACGCCTATCAGCAGGTCGAGCCACTGACGATCGGGGAGCTCTGGGCCATCGCCATCAGCCTGCGCATCGTTCTGGTCGAGAACCTGCGCCGCCTGGCTGAGCTCATCGTCCGGGGCCGTGAGGAACGGCAGAAGGCGAACGAGCTCGCCGACGGCATCCTCGGCCTGCGGAAGGAGCGAACAGACGTCACCGCCGCATCACTGCGCCGTCTCGCGGACACGGCGCTCTCAACGGCGGGCCTGGTCCAACTCTTCCAGCGGTTGCGCGACCAGGACCCAGCAGCCACGCCCGCGCTGGGCTGGCTCGAGGAGCTCGTCGCGGTGCGCGGCACCAGTGCCGAGGAGATCGTCCGCCTCGAGCACCAGCGCCAGGCGGGCATGAACGTGACCGTCCGCAACGTCATCACCAGCATGCGTCTGATCTCCTGGTTCGATTGGGCCGAGTTCGTGGAGGGCCTCAGCGTCGTCGACAAGGTCCTCCGCGACGACAGCACTTTCGGGGGCATGGACTTCGTCACGCGAGACCAGTACCGGCACGCCATCGAGCAACTCGCGCGGCGCTCGGGCCGGGCCGAGGTGGAGGTGGCCCGCACGGCGATGGAGCTGGCTGCGGCGCCTGGCGCGGCCGAAGATGTCGATGCTGGATCAGGCCAGGCTGGCGCGCCTGGCACGCGAGCAGCTCCCGGGGTGCCCGAGGGAGGGCTCGAGGAGTCATCCGAGCCGGCGAGCGCGGCCGCCAGGAGCGCGGACGACCGCGACTCGATCCCGACAGGCCGACGCCTTGACGTGGGCCGCTACCTGATCTCCGACGGACGGCCCTCGCTCGAGCAGGCGCTCGAGTGCCGCGTGCCGTGGCCCGAGCGCCTGCGACGCGGCTTGACGCGCCAGGCGACGGTGGGCTACCTCGGCACGGTGGCGGCCGTGACCGCCCTCGTCCTCGCGCTCCCTCTCTGGCTGACAGCAGCGAGTGGCGTGACCGATCTGCCCCTGCTGGCCATGGCGATCCTGGCCCTCGTCCCGGCGTCTGACGTCGCGGTGGCCCTCACCAACTGGCTGGTGACGCATCTGCTCGGCCCGCGACCGCTTCCGAGGCTCGAGCTCGCGGGCGGTGTGCCATCCGACCTCCGCACGCTCGTGGTGGTCCCGACGCTCCTCGCCGACGAGGCGGAGATCGAGGCGCAGGTGAGCCTCCTGGAGGTCCAGCATCTCGCGAACGCCGAAGGCGACCTGCGCTTCGCCCTGCTGACCGACTGGCTGGACGCCGCGCACGAACGTGTCCCCGGTGACGAGGCTCTCCTGGCCGCGGCGACCACGTCCATCGATCGGCTCAATGCCCGCTACGGCGAGGCCCCCGGGGGCGGGGCCCGTTTCCTGCTCTTCCACCGCGAACGCCGTTGGAACGAAGCGCAGGGCGTCTGGATGGGGTGGGAGCGCAAGCGCGGCAAGCTCCACGAGCTCAACGCCCTGCTGCGTGGCTCGCCTCACACCTCCATCCTGCTCACGGGGCGACCCTCCTCCATGGCCCCGAGCGGCGTTCGCTACGTCATCACCCTCGATTCCGACACCCGACTGCCACGGGGAGCCGCCGTACGTCTTGTGGGCACGATGGCTCACCCGCTGAACCGCCCGGTGTTCGACACGCAGGCGGGACGGGTCGTGGACGGACACGCCATCTTGCAGCCTCGGGTCACCGCGACCCTGCCTGCCGAGCACGAGGCGTCCATCTACCAGCGTGTCTACTCGGGCTCCGCGGGCATCGACCCCTACGCGTCCGCGGTCTCCGACGTCTACCAGGATCTCTTCGGTGAGGGCACCTACACCGGCAAGGGGATCTACGACATCGATGCCTTCGAGCAGGCGCTGGCCGATCGCGCACCCGAGAACACGCTGCTGAGCCACGACCTGCTGGAGGGCACCTTCGCCCGAGCGGCCCTGGTCACCGACATCGAGCTCTTCGACGAGTCGCCCTCGCGCTACCAGGACGCCGTGGCACGCCAGCACCGCTGGGCACGAGGCGACTGGCAGCTCCTGCCCTGGATCCTGGGCCGGACGCATGGCGCGACGGGCCGGCCGAGCCGGATCCCCGCCATCGCGCGCTGGAAGATGATCGACAACCTGCGTCGAACGCTCTCGGCGCCATCGGCCGTGATGGCACTCCTGGCGGCCTGGACGCTGCCCTCGCTCCCAGCCGGGCTGTGGACCGGGCTCATCCTGGCCTCCATGCTCGTGCCAGCCATGCTGCCGGTGCTGGCGGGTCTGCTGCCGCGGCGGCGGGGGATCTCGAAGCGCAGTCACCTGCGCGCCGTGGCCACGGACCTGGTCCTTGCCGCCGCCCACGTGACACTTGGCATCACCTTCCTCGCCCATCAGGCCGCCTTGATGCTGGACGCCATCCTGAGAACGCTCGTGCGGGTCTACGTCACGCACCGCGATCTGCTCGAGTGGAGGACCGCTGCCCACGCCAAGTCTGGTCAGGACCTTGACCTCGCGGGGTCCTATCGATCGATGGCCGGCGGGGTCGGCATCGCGGTCGCGTCAGGGTTCCTCGTCCTGGCCCTGAAGCCGTCAGCCGCCCTGATCGCCGCGCCGATCGTCATCCTCTGGCTGCTCGCGCCGCTGGTGGCCAGGTGGGTCAGCCTGACGCCCCGGGAGTCGACCGACCGCGAGCTCTCGGACGCCGATGCCCGGACGCTGCGTCTCATCGGCCGACGCACCTGGCGCTTCTTCGAGACGTTCGTGACCCCTGAGGATCACGCCCTGCCACCCGACAACTACCAGGAGAGGCCCGAGCCTGTCGTCGCGCACCGGACGTCGCCCACCAACATCGGCATGTACCTGCTCTCGACCGCCACCGCTCGAGACATGGGGTGGATCGGCACGCACGAGATGGCGGAACGAGTCGAGGCGACGCTCGCGACGGTCCGCGTCCTCGAGCGACTTCATGGCCACCTGTACAACTGGTACGACACGCGCGACCTGCGGCCGCTCGAGCCGGCCTACCTGTCATCGGTCGACAGCGGCAACTTCTGCGGGCACCTGCTGGCGTTGTCCAACGCCTGCCGCGAGATGCTCGATCAACCCCTCCCGGTCGCGGCGGCACTGGCCGGGATCGACGACGCGATCAGGCTGACACGAGAGGCGGCGGATGCCATCGTCGACGGTCGACGAAGCGAGAGCGTCACCCGCCGAGAGCTCGACGCTGCCCTCGAGCCATTCGCGGAGTCACTGCGGTCGGATCCGGCGACGCCCGGCGCGTGGAGTGCACGCCTGACCCTGCTCGCGACGCAGACCCGGACACTCACTGACGTCGCCCGGGCCTTCACGGGAGAGACCGCGGGGGCCGCACAGAGCGAGCTGGTGACCTGGGCGGAAGCCGCGCAGCGGGCGGTCGCCAGCCACGTCCGGGACCTCGAGGCGATCCGGTCCACGGTGGACTTCACCACGCTGCTCGAGTCCGCGGGGCCGGACGTCCCCGATCCTGCTGCCGGCGACCTGGCGGCAGCGAAGCTCGTGCGATCGCTCCAGGACATCGCGGAGGAGGCCCAGCGACTCTTCCGGGACACCGACTTCCGCTTCCTCTTCGTGCCCTCACGGAAGCTCTTCTCCATCGGCTACCGGGTCAGAGAGGGCAGCCTCGATCCGAACTGCTACGACCTCTTGGCATCCGAGGCTCGCCTCACGAGCTTCCTCGCCATCGCCAAGGGTGATGTCGAGGCGTCGCACTGGTTCCGGCTTGGCCGCCCGCTGACGCCGATCGGCCGTGGCTCCGCGCTCGTCTCCTGGTCTGGCTCCATGTTCGAGTACCTGATGCCCGCGCTCGTGATGCGCGCACCCTGGCTGAGCCTGCTCGGCCACACCTACCGCCTCGTCGTGGCGCGGCAGATGGCGTACGGCGCCGACCGCGGCGTGCCCTGGGGCATCTCGGAATCGGGTTTCAACGCGCGTGACCTGGAGGGTACGTACCAGTACGCCAGCTTCGGCGTACCGGGCCTCGGCCTGAAACGTGGCCTCGCCGAAGACCTCGTGGTGGCCCCGTACGCCACCGCCCTGGGTGCCATGGTCGAGCCCGAAGCAGCGGTCAGGAACTTCGCGCGCCTGGGTGACGAGGGGGCGAACGGCCGCTTCGGCTTTCGGGAGGCACTCGACTACACCAGGCGACGACTCCCGGAAGACACGACCGTGGCCGTCGTGGACAACTACATGGCCCATCACCAGGGGATGTCGCTGGTGGCGATCGGGAATGTCCTCAATGGCGATGCCATGGTCAGGCGCTTCCACGCCGAGCCGATGGTCCAGGCGACCGAGCTGCTCCTGCAGGAGCGGATGCCCCGCGACGTCCTGGCCGCGCGAGTGCGCGCCGAGGAGGTCAAGAGCGATGCGGACGTCCGCGACCTCGTGCCGCCGGTCCTGCGTCGCTTCACCTCCCCGAGCGACCCGACGCCGCGTACCCACGTCCTGTCGAACGGCCGCTACGCGGTCATGGTCACGGCCGCGGGGTCGGGATACAGCCGCTGGCGGGACATCGCCGTCTCGCGCTGGCGCGAGGACGTGACGCGAGATGCGTGGGGCGTGTACCTCTACCTGCGCGACTCGAGCAGTGGTGAGGTGTGGTCCGCGGGCCATCAGCCCACGTGTGTGGAAGCCGACAGCTACCAGGCCAGCTACTCGGAGGATCGCGCGGAGTTCTCGCGTCGCGATGGTTCGATCACCACGGAGCTGAGCGTCATCGTCTCGGCCGAGGATGACGCCGAGATCCGCCGCGTGTCCCTCACCAACCTTGGCTCTCGGGCTCGCGAGCTCGAGCTGACGTCATACGCCGAGATCGCCCTGGCGCCGCAAGCTGCCGACGTCGCGCATCCGGCCTTCCAGAACCTCTTCGTGCAGACGGAGTTCGACCCCGAGACCGGGGCCCTGGTGGCGACCCGGCGCCCCAGGTCCGCGGGCGAGCGGCAGATCTGGGCCGCCCACGTCTCGGCGCTCGAGGACCGGGATGGTGGGGCCGTCCAATATGAGACGGACCGTGCTCGCTTCCTGGGCCGCGGTCGCTCGGTCCGCAGGCCGGCTTCCGTGGCCGACGGACGCCCTCTCTCCAACACCGTGGGAGCGGTGCTGGATCCCATCTTCAGTCTCCGTCGCCGGGTGCGACTCGCGCCCGGCGGGACCGTCCACGTCATCTTCTCGACCGTGGTCGCGGAGTCACGGGACGCGGTCCTGGACCTGGCTGACAAGTACCGCGAAGCCAGCGACCTTCGAGCGGGCCCTGACCCTGGCCTGGACGCAGGCCCAGGTCCAGCTGCATCACCTGCGCATCGAGACCGATGAAGCGCACCTCTTCCAGAGGCTCGCCAATCGGATCATCTACTCGGACCCCTCGCTTCGACCGGCGCCGGGGGTCATGGCACGCAACGAGCGAGGGGCATCCGGACTCTGGGCTCGAGGCATCTCCGGCGACGTGCCCATCGTCGTGGTCCGCATCGACGGTCCCGATGACCTGGATATCGTCCGACAGCTGCTCCGCGCCCACGAGTACTGGCGGCTCAAGCTCCTGACCGTCGACCTCGTCATCGTGAACGAGCAGGCCGTCTCGTATGCCCAGGACCTCCAGGAGGCGCTCGAGACCGTCGTCCGGACCAGCCAGTCGGCCCTTGCCCACGAGGGACCCGATGCTCGCGGTGGCGTCCATATCCTGCGCGGCGACCTGCTCGCCGCCGAGGAGCGGACGCTGCTCCAGACCGCGGCTCGGGTCGTCCTCTTGAGCCGCCGGGGCAGCCTCGCCGAGCAGGTCATCCGTCTGGAGCGACCAGCTCGCAGCCTCGCCGGCAGGCTGCCACGGCCTGCTTCACCCCCCGCCCGGGTGGAGGCCCTTCCGACGGCCGCGCGTGCCGCGCTGACTCGACTGAGCGGGCTGGCCGAGCAGGTCAGCCACCTTGAGCGACCGGGTCGGTCGACCTCAGCGACGGCCCCACCCGGCTCGGAGCGGGCCCGGCAGACGACGGCGGTGCAGATCGCCGACCTGGAGTCGTTCAACGGCCTGGGTGGCTTCGCCGACGGAGGGCGGGAGTACGCCATCGTCCTGGGTCCGGGCCAGGAGACGCCGGCACCCTGGCTCAACGTCGTCGCCAACCCGTCCTTCGGCTTCCAGGTCTCCGAATCCGGATCGGGCTACACGTGGGCGGAGAACAGCCGGGAGAACCAGCTGACGCCGTGGTCGAACGACCCCGTGAGCGACCCCGTGGGTGAGGCGATCTATCTCCGGGACGATGACAGCGGCGAGATCTGGGGTCCGTCGGCGCTGCCGGTCCGATGTGACGATTCGACGTACGTCGCGCGACACGGTCCCGGCTACAGTCGCTTCGAGCATGAGCGGGACGGCATCGCGCTCGGGCTGGTCCAGTTCGTGCCTCTCGAGGACCACCTGAAGGTCTCACTGCTGTCCATCGAGAACCGATCCGACCGTACCAGGCACCTGTCCGTGACCGCCTATGCGGACTGGACCCTGGGGTCCTCTCGGGGAGCTGCCGGGCCCTACATCATCACGGCGCTCGAGCCTGGGACTGGGGCGCTCCTGGCACGCAACCCGTGGAACCCCGAGTTCGGAAGCCGGATCGCCTTCCTGGACATGGGGGGACTCCAGACTGCCTGGACCGCCGATCGGACGGAGTTCCTCGGCCGCAACGGGGGCCCCGAGGCACCTGCGGGCCTCGCCGTGGGGCACGCTCTCTCGGGCACCGTTGGCGCCGGGCTGGATCCGTGCGGCGTGCTCCAGACCAGCGTCGAGCTCTCTCCAGGGGGCCGTACCGACGTCCTGGTCCTCCTGGGGCAGGCCGCGACCTCCACGCACGCTGCCGACATGATCCGACGCAATCGGGCCGTCGATCACCGGGAGACCCTGCGTGCGGTGGCGGACCACTGGGACGGCGTCCTGGGCGCCGTCCAGGTGCAGACACCGGACCGCTCGATGGACATCATGCTCAATGGCTGGCTGCTCTACCAGACACTGGCCTGCCGGATGTGGGCCCGGGCGGCCTTCTATCAGGCCGGAGGAGCGTTCGGGTTCCGGGACCAGCTGCAGGATGGCATCGCGCTCATGACGGCCAGCCCGGCCCTGGTCCGGGAGCACATCCTGCGCTCCGCGGCACGCCAATTCCCAGAGGGGGACGTCCAGCACTGGTGGCATCCGCCCTCAGGTCGCGGGGTGCGGACCAGGATCTCCGACGATCGTCTCTGGCTGCCCTACGCGGTCCACCGCTACGTCGCCGCCACCCAGGATGCGGCGATCCTCGAGGAGCGCGTCCCGTTCATCGACGGACCGGAACTCAAGACCGACGAAGTGGATGCCTACTTCGAGCCGGAACACTCCGCGGAGTCAGGAACCCTGTTCGAGCACTGTGCGCGGGCCATCGACCGCAGCCTGGCGGTCGGCACTCACGGGCTGCCCCTCATCGGGTCAGGGGATTGGAACGACGGCATGAACCTCGTCGGCGCCGCGGGCCACGGCGAGAGCGTCTGGCTGGGGTGGTTCCTCCATGCCGTCCTGACCACCTTCGCGCCCGTCGCCGAGAGCCGCGCTGAGCTCGAGCGTGCGGCACGCTGGCGCGCCCACGCCAAGTCACTCCGACGTGCGCTCGAGCGCGATGGATGGGATGGTGACTGGTATCGGCGCGCCTTCTTCGATGACGGCACCCCGCTCGGGTCCGCCGTCAACGCCGAGTGTCGCATCGATTCGATCGCCCAATCGTGGAGCGTCCTGTCGGGGGTCGCCAACCCTGCTCGCGCGGCGCGCGCGATGGCTGCGGTCGAGCAGTACCTCGTCCATCGTGGCGACGAGCTCGTCCTGCTCCTGACACCGCCGTTCGACCGTGCCGATCTCGACCCGGGCTACATCAAGGGGTATCTGCCTGGCGTCCGGGAGAATGGCGGCCAGTACACCCATGGGGCGGTGTGGTCGGTCCTTGCCTTCGCGGCCCTCGGCCATGGCGACAAGGCAGCCGAGCTCTTCGCGATGCTGAACCCCATCAACCACGCCAGCACGCGAGCCGGTGTGCACCGCTACAAGGTGGAGCCCTACGTCATGGCGGCCGATGTCTACGCTGAGCCCTCACACCTCGGCCGCGGTGGATGGACGTGGTACACGGGCTCTGCCGGCTGGATGTACCAGGCCGGCCTCGAAGCGATCCTGGGCTTCCGGTTGCGGGGCACGACGCTGGCGCTCGAGCCCTGCATCCCGCGTGCCTGGCCGGGCTATCGGGTCGACTTCCGCTACCGCTCGGCCCGCTACCAGATCGTCGTGGACAACCCGCAGGGAGTCAGTCGCGGGGTGGCCTCGATCGAGCTCGATGGACGCGCGCTGGAGGGTGAGGGTGCCACGATCGCGCTCGCCGACGACGGCGCGACGCACGCGGTGAGAGTCGTGCTGGGCACGGTGAGCTGAATCAAGTGCCCGAAGGAACCGGACCGTTTCGGCGCGGCGGTCGGCGGCGACCTTGAGGTGAATCGCGGTCGTCATCGGCTGCCGCTGGACCGGGATCCGCGGTGACCTTGCGATCACTCGGTGTCTCGCTCTCTGCCTGACCTGGGATCACTCCCTGATCCGGCGCCGGCGTGCTCAGCCCCTTCGGGCAAGACCTACGTTAGGGTCCTCGACCGGCTGCCGCAAGCGGGTTGTCCACGGATGTCGTCCTGGCGGGGGGCTGCTCGTCCACGAATGTCGGAGCCTGGCACGAGACGGTGGACAAGTCCGTGGACAAGCCCGTTGACAGATCGACGGACCGGCGTGAAACAGCCGGCGGTGATGGCGGCACTTGCGATGGCCGCCAGTCTCGGACCGTCACTCCACCGGACAGTCGAGCGGCTCTGCGGGATGGGCGGACCAACCGAAGACCTGGCCGGCCGGCATCACGGTGACCTCGAACGCCAGGCCACCACCTGGCGCTCGCTCGTGACTGGGCGGTCGCGGCCGGACCGACACCGATGACGAGCAAGAGTGCCCCAAGGGCGACGACGGAGCGATGCATCATTCCGATCACTCAGCGTGTGCTGCATCGTGCGCCCGACACCCGCCGGGGGTCAAGGGACCGACGTCTCCAGGAGAGTGCAGCCGTGGTGGTGGCCGCGGCGCTCGGAGCGCTCATCCGCGTCAGCGGCCACGTTCTCCCAAAGGTCCTCGCCCTCGCCTTCACGGACCTCGATGGCGACCACGCCTTCGGCGGCAACGACGTGCTCATCGCCAGGCTCTCCGACACCGATGACGACAAGGTCCCGAGCGCTGGTGACACGGTCGAGATGGGCCGCTACCCGACGAACCTGACGCCGAGCGCCGGCGACTTCGCGGACTGGAACGTGAGGAGCCACGTCGTGAAAGGCGTCAGCTTCGCGACGACGGAACGTGTCACGGTCCGGTCTGCGGCGGGGTTGCACATCTGGGTTGCCAAGGCCAGCGCCGAATGGTTCGAAGACATGGATGACTCCGCTGACACTGACTTCCAGGACGGCCTCGCGGAGGGCGCGGGCGACGGTCTGTACATCGAGCTTGGCTCCCCCAGTCAGCCGTCTACGGCCGTCCGCCCTGCTGATCTGAACAGGCCGAGCGACGACACCTTCATCGATGTGGTGATCGACCCGTAGGTGTCCCGCCCGCCTTCGTGACCTCCGCCTCTTGCACGGGGTGCTACCCCGTGCCGTCATACAGGGTGAGCGCGAGGCTCTGATGCGCAGCCCAAGGGCCTCCTGATCTTGGCCATCCCGTCGCTGGCGCCTTTGAGGCTCGAAGTCAACCAGCCAACGTGCGGAACACCAGATCCATCGATCGGGCGGATCTCCGAAAGGCACAGCTGATGGCAACGCAAGGGCAACCTCGTCAACCTGGACCGGGTCCGAACTGGGCCTACCGGCAGCGGGCCTTCGCCAATCTCCTGAGAATGGGCCACTGCGCTCCGACGGTGATGCAGACGCTTCTGGATGTCTCGCCGACCGAGAGCCCGACCCACGGGGAGTGGCTGGTCAGGCTCAGCGCCGGCATGCCAGGGGGCATCGGCAACACCGGCCATGAGTGCGGTGCGGTCACCTCACCCCTGGCGCTGCTGGGCGTCGAGGGCGGCCTGCACGAGATGGATCGTGGCCTGCCGGTGCTGTTCGACCGAGGTCACGCGCTGTGCCGCGATTTCGTCGCCTGTCAGCACACCCTCAAATGCCGGGAGATCCGCGGGAAGGACCACTTCCCACGACACTGCATCGGGCCGGTCCTGCGTTCGGCGGAGCTCTGGCAGAACGCCCTCGACCATGACCAGTCCGACGTGATCCCGGAAGGCACCCGGGCAGGCTATGCCAGGCTCTACGCGCACTTCGCCGAGAACGGGTTCCACTGCGCCAAGGCCGTGCTCACTGAGCTCGGCTACTCCCCGACGGAACACCCGGAGCTCTTCGATGCCATGTCGGCCTTCATGGGCGGTACGTTGTTCGTGGGAGGGACCTGCAGCGCGCTCGCGGCGGGTGTGATGGCGATCGGCCTGGAGGCCGGTGAGATCGAGGACAGCCGCCTGCGGGTCGTCCGACTGCTCACCATCATGACGGTCGGCGGCGATGCCTTCGGCGACCATCTCAACAAGTTCAACCCGAGCATGAACCGCGGGAATCGCTTGGCGACGTGGTTCGCGAGTGAGTTCGGCAGCACCCAGTGCGCGAAGATCACCGGCTGCGACTTCGCTGATTCGAAGGGCGTGGCTCGCTACATGGAGAGTGACCAGCTCAGGAAGTGCAGGGCGCTGGGGTGCAAGGTCGCTGAGCAGGTTCGTACGGTGCTGGCCGATGCCTGATCGCTCGCGGTCCGCCTCCGATATCCCCCGCCAGCGACGGACCATGGCCGGGTCATGAACGTCCCTCGGGCTCGTTCGATCCGTGTTCCGGCCGGAGTCCCGGCAGGCGTGCTGGCGACGATCACGATGGACGCGGCCATGGTGGCTGCCGAGAGCCTCGGTGGCAGCGCCTTCGCCTCCGACCGGCTCGGCCTGGACATGATCGGCCGCTGGGCGGGCGGCCTGCTGTGCGGCCGGTGGCACCACGACGACGTCCGGAGGTCGCCGGCGCAGCGCGGCGAGGTCGGGCTTGGGCTCCTCACGCACTACGGCACCGGCGTCGTCCTCACCCAGGCGTTCCTGCTGCTCTCGCGCCGCGGGAGCCGGAGGCCGGGCTTCGTGGCGGGGACGGCGTACGGCATCGCGACAGCCGTGTTGCCGCTCCTCGTCCTGTTTCCCTCGATGGGTTACGGCTGGCTCGGTATTCGCACCGGTGACGCGGCTCGGCTGAACCGGATCATGGTCCTCGGCCACGTCGCGTTCGGCGTTGGGATCGGCCTGTGGGCTCCGCGCTTCGTGACGGGAAGCGGTCAGGGCCCGCTGGGACCGTCGGTCGCGGCGGGCTCGAGACCCTCCGCTCGATAGACCTCCGTCGTGAACGTGTCGAGCAGCGCTCGACCGCGGGCCAGCGCTTCCTCGGCCGCGGCACGCCCCGGCGCGCCGAAGAAGTCGCGCTCCGTCAGGCGGGCGAACCAGCGCTTCAGCTTCTCCCAGTCGGCCTCGCCCTCCTCCAGCTCGGCGAAGCGGAAGCGCTTCTTGCGCGTCTCCCGGCGGATCTCGTCCTCGAAGCCCTCGACGCTGTCGAGGATCTCCTCGTACTCCGCATCGCGCGCCGCATTGAAGCGGGCGACGAGCTCCTCCTCCCAGGCCGGTGTCGGCGACATGGTCTCCAGGAAGGAAGCCTCGCCGCCCCCGCTCTGGATGCGCAGTCCCAACCGGTCGAGCTCACGTCGGAGCTCCGGTCGATCGGGCAGCACCGCGACGGCCTGCTGGAGATAGACCGCCCCGAGCTGGCGGAGCTGCCGCCACACGTAGGTTCGGCGGCTGGACGACTCCGACTTGATGCGGTAGATGAGGAGGATCCACCGTCGTCCCTCGAACGGCTCGTGAGGCGTGGGCATCGCCGGCTATCCTCGCACGTCGCGCCGCTGGAACCCCCACGTGCCGAGGGCGAGCCCGCCGACCGCGAGGGCCACGCAGACGACCATCCCGCCGAGGTCCCAGGCGCCGAGCATCGGGTCGCCCACATGGTTGGTGAGGGCGAGCTGCTGGAGCCAGTCCGGCAGCGACAGCGCCGGCCCCAGGAGATCGACGAGGAAGGTCGCGATGGCAAAGCCCATCACGGCCGGCGCGGCGAGCGTCGGGCCGACCAGGCCGCCGATGCCGATGCCGATGCCGACCAGTGCCGCTCCATACAGCGCGAGGACGTGCATCCCGATCAGCGGCGTGACGATCTCGCCGCCCGCGGCCGACACGCCGACCACGAGCGCGGCCGCGACGATGAGGATGATGAGCACGACACCGAGCCAGGCGCCGATGCCGTTCACGACCACCCAGCGGGCCCGCGTGAGCGGCGTCGTCAGGAGGACCTCGAGCCGCCCCTCGGCTTCATCCGCCATGCGCCCCCAGACGAGGGTGGCCGCGGCCAGCCCGACCAGCACGAGCCCGAAGTCGACGAAGAGCAGCTCGAGGAACCCCACGGGCGTCGTCCAGTCCATGCCCGGGAGCAGGCGCTGTGCCATCGCCAGGAGGCTGGGAGCCTTGGTCATCTCGTCGACGAAGGCCCGGCTGGCGGCTGCCATGAGGAGGCCGTAGAGCCCGAGGCCCACGCCCCACGCCACGCTCATGGGGAGCACGTCACTGGCAGACCGGCGGGCCGGCCCGCCGGTCCCGAGGAGGACGCGCGGCAAGCCGGGCAGGCGAGTCGTGCCGCTGATGCCGATGTCGCGGCGGACGAAGCCCAGGACGCCGATCCCCAGGAGGAGTGCGGTCGCGACCGCGACGAGGCCGAGCGAGCCCCAGTCCCAGCGACCGGCGAGCGGCAGGTGGTCTGCCGTCCAGCCCAGCCAGGAGAGGTCGGCGATGACATCGAAGGCGGGCACGACCGCCTGGTAGCTGGTCACGACGTAGCCTCCGAAGAGGACCGCGCCGGCGATGCCGGCCGCGATGCCCCGGCCCACGAAGGTCGCCAGGAGGAAGGCCACCGAGCCGGCCATCAGCGCCTTCAGGGCGATGCCAGCGCCAAAGCCCAGCGCGGCAGCAGGCGGGATCGGGTCGCCCGGGAAGGCCGCGAAGACGGCGCCCGCCGCCCAGGCCGCGGCCGCGATGATGGCGGCCGCGATCAGCAGGGCCGTGATGTGGCCGGCCAGCTTCTCGATGGCGATGATGGCACGCGAGAGCGGCGCCGCCACGGCAAGGTCGAGGCTGCCCCTGCGGGCCTCACCGGCCAGGGTCGAGGACAGGGCCAGGATGGACCAGAGCCCGGCCAGGAGCGTCAGGTAGGCGCCGTAGTGCCAGGAGACGAAGCCGCCGATCGTGCCCACGTTCAGCGGGTCGCCGTACAGGCCGCGCATCACCGGCGGCAGCGTCGTGGCGAGCGCATCGAGCTCGCGACGGGCCGCCAGGGTCCCGTAGGCGCTCGTCATCTCCGCGCCGCCCGCAAGGACCATGAGGCCGAGCACGCCACCGACGACGAGGACGCCGAGCCGCGAATCGCGGAGCGTCTTGCCGTAGATGGAGCCGAGGCCGTAGAGCCGCTGGTGCCAGGGGGTCGAGCGAAGGGTCACCAGGCGCGGCGCGCCTGCGTCAACGGCCATGGTGGTTCACCTCGACGGCCTCGCGGCCGTACTGCGCCAGGAACGTCTGCTCGAGGCTCGGCTCGCGGGTCTCGAAGTCCACGATGCCGCGGCCCGCGGCCGCCTCCACGATGGGCGCCATGGAGCCGGTCACCCGCATGCGCAGGTGCGTCATCGGTCACGACGACATCGCTCACGCCGGGAAGCGAGGAGAAGACCGAGGCCGCGACCGGGCTCGCGAAGCGCAGCTCCACCTCGTGGTACGCGAGCTCGCGGAGGGCGGCCACGCGGTCGACGGTCACGATGCGGCCGTCGCGGATGATGGCCACCCGGTCGCACGTCCGCTCGACCTCGTCGAGGATGTGAGACGAGAGGAAGGCCGTGCGCCCCTCGGCGACGGTCTCGCGGAGGAGCCCGAAGAACGTCTGCTGGACGAGCGGATCGAGCCCGGAGGTCGGCTCGTCGAGGACGAGCAGGTCTGGCCGATGCTGCAGCGCGATGATGAGCCCGACCTTCTGCTTGTTGCCCTTGGAGTACTCCTTGAAGCGGCGCGACGGGTCGAGGTCGAGGCGGGCGACGAGGTCGGCCTGGTAGAGCGGGTCCACGCCGCCACGGAGGTTGGCGAAGTAGTCGATCGTCTGCCCGCCCGTGAGCCGGTCGAACAGGGCGAACTCGCCGGGCAGGTAGCCGACCCGCCGATGGATGGCCACCGGGTCGGCAGTCGTCTCGATCCCGAACACGCACGCGCGCCCCGAGGTGGGGCGGAGGAGGTCCAGCAGGAGCCGGATGGTGGTGGTCTTCCCGGCGCCGTTGGGCCCGAGGAAGCCGAAGACCTCCCCCTGCTCCACGCTGAGGTCCACGTCGACGATGCCCAGATGGGATCCGTAGAACTTGGTGAGCTTCTCGGTCTCGATGACCGACATCGCGCTGCCTCCGGAGGCTGCCGACCGCGGATCGAGCCACCTCACAGGCGCCTCAGCGTCCCTGGCTCGACCTCTTGGTCCCGTCAAGTAGACCGCCCGGCGGCCCGTTCCCGCCAGAGGCGCATCGCCCGTTTCATGTGACGTGTGTCACATGTCGCGTACGTCACACGCGCCGCGCGGCGCCGCGCGCCGAGCGAGCGCGTCTCACAGCGAGCGGCGCGCCATATACAGGCCATTCGGCGTGACCCAGACCGCCATCTCCTCATCGCTCGACGAGACGCGCATGGCGCCATCCCATGGCAGCTTGACCCTGGCCAGCGTCTCGCCCGTGAACTCGGTGCCGACCCCGGTCATCTCGCGGACCGATTCGCCGACCGCGAGGACGTGGAGCGCACCCGAGCTGTCCAGGTCGATGGCCAGGGCGGTCGTGAAGACCGGTGCCGGCCCGACCCTCGATGGGGACGACCAGTCGGCGCCCTTCCGAGCGTACCGGAGCGATTCGCGTGCACCGCCCTCGTGGAGCCAGGCGATCGTCGGTCGGCCGGCGGGGTCGATGGTGAGCGCGGGGATGTCGTCGTCAGGGCCCGTCCCCGGCAGCCTGGAGATCGCAAAGTCGCCCGTGGTGGTGGCCCCGCTGGCGTAGTGGATGCCGGCAGGGGTGGAATAGGCGATGCGCGGCCGACCGGAGGAGTCGAGGTGCAGCGCCGGCGGCCCCGACCCCCCGCGCCTCGCGACGGTGCTCGTGACGCGTTGCCCCGCGCTCCACGTCGTGAACTTGAGGGGCGGCTGCGGCTCTGCCGTGCGCAGCCAGGCCGGGTATGCCACCGCGAGGCGGGTGCCGAAGGCCTTGATGGTGGGGTCCGCGGCCGGCCCCGGGACCAGCAGCTCGGGCGCCGAGAACGTACCCCGCGAGCGCCCCTGGTCGCTCACCACGTAGATGCCCTTCGACGGGCCGCCTGGATCGAAGCCGAGGCGCGGGTCCCGCCACGCGGCGACGATGATCCGGTCGCGTGCGTCGAACGTGATGGACGGCCTCCGCCAGGCCGTGCCCCGGGCGTCCGCCATGATCCGCTGGCGGGTCCAGCTGCCCGTCCGATCCGTGGAGTACCAGATCCCAGACCTGCCAGCGATCGTGCCCTGGGCCGCGATGTGCGCGTAGCTCGCGCTGTCGAAGACGACGGCCACCGCCATGAATGAACCGCTGGCCAGGCGGACGGGCTCGCTCCAGCCCGCGGAGGAGGGGAGGGCTGCCGTGACCCGGACGGCATCCGTCGGCGGCGCACCCTTCGCCGAGAGCGGTGCCGCCGGGAGGAGCAGGAGCACTGACAGAACGCCTGCGACGAAGATCCAACGTCTCATCGATGAGCCCCCCTGCCCTCGGCGCGACAGCCGTGCGAGACGAATCACCTGCGATGCTAGGCCCGGCCTTCCTGAACCACAAGCCCGGGCGGGGCGGTTGCGGGCGGGGCGGTTGCGAGCGGCCCTGTTTGAGGCACCCTGATCCGAGATGGGGCTCACCCGGGGGGATAATGGGCAGACAGTGGGTGGCGGTCCACACCAGGCCCACCGCGCTGAAAGCGCAGCCGGGCTTGAGCAGCGAGCCCCGAGGGCTGGGCCCGCGGCTTGATCGATCGTGGAGCGCGCCCGGAGGAGGGGACACCATGCGCAAGACGTGGGCCGCTGGAGCGGTGGTCCTGGCGTGCCTGGCACTCGGCGGCACGGCGGTCGAGGTCGCGGCTGCCACGCCGCTCGACGACAACATCTCGGTCGATTCCGGAGCGGAGGCCGCGCGGGCAGGGACGGGCGGCAAGGTGGCCATCCCAGGGTGGAAGACCAGCTCGCTGATGACGGCCGTGCGCTACGGCGCGCCCGGCTTCCCGACGAGGGCCCAGGCCAGGAAGGTCCAGGGCGAGTCGAACGCCTTCTACTGCGGCGGGGCCACGGATGGATCGACAGCGCGCCAGAAGATCTCCATCAGCGGCCGCAACAGCCAGATCGACACCGACAAGCTGGCGCTGGACCTGAGCGTGCGCATCGGTTCCACGACCAACGACGGCGACTCGGGCGTCATGATCATCCGCTTCCTCAACGGCGCAGGCGGGCTCATCGGCACGTTCCAGACCGACACGGTGGTGACGAGCAGCGGCCTGCTGCCACGCATCAAGGCCTCGGGCGGGGTGCCGCCGGGCACGCGCTCGCTGCAGGTCATCCTCTCAGGCACGGCCGTGGCGGGCACCGGCTGTGACGTCCTCTTCGACAACGTCAGCGTGCACCTCGTGCCCCGCTAAGGCGGCGCCCGTCGGCTCGCGGAAGCCATCGACGACCGGACACTGACACAGGGGCCAGGCGTACCCTCTGGCTCTGACCGGCACAGCAAGAGGGGAGCGGCAGGCGATGTCCAGTGTGCGCAAGTGGGCGGTCTACGCGATCATCCTCATCCTCATCGCCCTCCCGATCTGGGCTCTCTCCAACACCGACGATACGACCCATCAGCAGACGTGGCTCCTGTTGGTCATCGCCTACGTGCTGGTCGTCATCGCCATCGTGGCCATCCGCATCTACGACCGACTCGGAGATCTCATCGAGGCCGTGTCAGGACGGAGCACCCTGACGGCAGGGCAGTTGGAGCGACCGAGCCTTCCGCCCCCGGCCTATGTGCCACCCTCGGTCTACGCGCCTCACCCGGAGTACGACCCGCCGCCTCCCCCGGTGAGGAGTCGTCCCGCCGGCTGACAGGGGCTCGAAGGCTGGATGAGCTACGAAGCTACGAGGCGGGGCTCGGCTCGGGACCCATGGGGGTCAGGTCCGACCCCATGGGCTCGCGCACTTGTCAAGTGATGCTTTGTGACGTGCCCTGGCCGAGTGGGGGCCATGTCCAGCGTCTTGCCTACGGAGCGGAGTCGCGCTCCAGGTCGTCCCGGGCGGCGCGGACGGCCTCCTCGTGGGTCAGGGACCGGCCGGCTTCGAACCAGGCCAGCTCCTCGTCGGTCTCCGGCACCACCCGGACGTGGATGCCCAGGAAGTCGGCCGTCGTGAGCTCATCGACGAGGTTCACGCCCGTGTCGTCGCGGGCCCGCGACGCGGCACCGATGTGGCGCCATTGCCGCTCCGGATCGCCTCGTGCTTCGGCCAGGGCCGCCACGTCGATCAGCATCAGCAGCGTGCCGCTCTCGTCGGCCGTGCTCTGGAAGATGTCCAGCGCCTCACGGAGGTAGGCGGGAGCCTCGTGCGGCTCGCCCATGGCGATGCGGATCAGGCCGACCAGGTGGGCCGCCCAGCCCGTGCGGAAGGGGTCGCCGAGGTCCCGGCTCAGCTCGAGGCTCTGCTCGGCCATCCGGGCCGCGGCCTCCTGGTCGCCGTCGGCGGCGAGGGCCATGGAGAGCGCCCAGGTCGCGCTGGCGATGCCGGGTCGGTCGTCGAGGTCTCGATAGAGCGCCAGGCTCTCTTCGAACCAGGGGCGTCCCTGCCGGTAACGCTTGAGCTGGGTCGCCCGTGTCGGGGGACGCGGCGAAGCCGAAGTCGTAGAGGGCATCCGCCAGGAGCTTGCGATCGCCGGCCTCGCGCGCCGCCGCGAGGGCGGCGCTGTAATGGCGGTGCGTGGATTCCGGCCGCCCGAGCCAGTAGGAGATGCCACCGGCGGCGGCCTCGGCGCGTGACCGCAGGGAGGCCTCCTGGGCCGGGACCGACGGCAGGTCGAGCACGGCGTGCGCCAGCTCGTGGCCCTCCAGGAGGTGCCCCCGGACCTGCCAGAAGCGCCACATCGCCGCGATCATGCGCAGCCCGAGCTCGCCCTCGTCCGAGCGGACGATCCAGTGCAGCGCGGCGCGAAGGTTGTCGTGCTCGCGCTCGATGCGGTCGTTCCAGGCCAGACCCTCCGGCCCCAGCAGGTGCGGGGCGGCCTCTTCGACGAGGGCCAGGTACGTCTCCGCGTGCCGCCGTGCCACGCTGTCCGCCTCCCCGGAGGCCGCCAGGCGCTCGGCGGCGTACTCGCGGATGGTCACGAGCATGGCGCAGCGGGGTGAGCCCGCCTCGTCGGCCACCGTGAGCAGGCTCTGCTGGGAGAGCGAGTCGATGCCGTCGAAGACCTCGCGACCCAGCTCCGAGGCAGGGCCACAGACGTGCTCGGCGTGCTCCAGGCGTCGCGCCGCCGGCCATGACCGCGAAGCGAGCGAAGAGGCGGCGGTCGGGGTCGTCCAGGAGGTCGTGGCTCCACTCGATGGCGCCCCGCAGGGTGCGCTGCCGCTCGGGGAGATCGCGCGCGCCGCTCGTGAGCAGCCCGAGTCGGTCGTCCAGCCGGTCCCGGAGGGCCTCGACGGGCAGGATGCGCAGTCGGGCGGCCGCCAGCTCGATGGCCAAGGGCAGGCCGTCCAGCCTGGCGACGATCTCCGCCACCGCCCCTGCATTGGCGTCTGTGAGCGTGAAGTCGGCGCGCGCCGCCATGCCTCGCTCGACGAAGAGACGGACCGCCTCCGAGGCGGCCACGTCCGAGACCGCGCCCGATCCGACACGCGGCAGGGACAGCGTGGGGACCTGGAACTCGTGCTCGCCGTAGACGCTCAGGGGGATGCGGCTCGTGGCCAGCACGCGTCAGCTTCGGGCAGTCCGCGAGCAGGCGTGAGACCGTGCTCCGCGCCTCGACGACCTGCTCGAGGTTGTCGAGCACGAGCAGCACCGCCCGGTCGCGCAGGTGCGCCACGAGACGATCCAGTGGCTCCTCCGTCCCGCCGACGGCACCGACCGCGGTGGCGATCTCCGAGGCCACGAGGTCCGGGTCGCTGATCGTGTCGAGCGGCACGAAGAAGGCCCCGCCCTCGAAACGCGGTGCCACGGCCGCGGCGACCTCGATGGAGAGCCGCGTCTTGCCCGTGCCGCCAGGACCGGTCAGCGTCACGAGGCGCGCGCTCGCGAGGAGGCGTGAGACCGCCTCGACCTCCGTGCGCCCGACGAAGGAGGTCACCTGGGTCGGCAGCCGGGCCCCAACCGCCTCCAGGGTGCGCAGGGGAGGGTGGGTGGCCTCAAGCCCAGCGCCGGCCAGCTGGTAGAGGCGCACCGGGCGCGGCAGGTCCTTCAGGCGGTGCTCGCCCAGGTCCTGGAGGCTGATCCCCTCGGGCAGGCCGTCACGTGCCAGCTCCGCCGAGGCGGCTGAGAGCAGCACCTGGCCGCCATGTCCCGCCGCGGCGATGCGCGCCGTCTCGTGCAGGGCCAGGCCCACGTAGTCGTCGCCGAGCCGGCGGACCTCGCCGCTGTGGATGCCCATGCGCACCCGGACCGTGACGCCCTCCGGCCAGGCCTGGGTCTCCAGGGCCTGCTGCGCTGCCAGCGCCGCGCGGACGGCCGCGCCGACCTCGGCGAAGACGAGGTGCTGGGCGTCCCCCTCCGAGCCGAAGGCGTGACCACCCTCCGTCTCGGCGGCCGTGCGGATGATGCGGTCGTGCGTCTCGAGCAGCGCGTCGTACGAGCGGCCGAGCGACTGGAGCAGGCGGGTCGAGCCCTCGATGTCGCTGAAGACGAAGGTGAGCGTGCCGAGCGGCAGCCTCGCCCCCCGGTCCGGCCGCGCGGGTCGCTCCATCCGCGTGCATGGTGGCGATGGATGGGCGGGGCGTCAACAGACCGCTGCGCTGCGCCGCCGACTCGGGCCGCGCGGCGACCGCGATGTTGCTGCTCGACTAGGCGCCTCAGACTGTTGTGGTTGTGGTGGATGACAAGCGCATTGACGACACGAGTATGCGTCTCTATGCTACGAACAACCGTTGTGATTCTTGTGGATGTCGCGATGTCGGACCCAGACAACACGATGCTCTCGACAGGGGAGGCCGCGAAGCTCCTCGGGGTGACCCGTCAGCACGTCGCGGATCTGTGCTCGCGCGGCGTGCTGCCGTACGTGATGGCCGGATCGCACAGGCGGCTGCGTCGGGGGGACGTTCTGGCGCTGAGCCGTCGCGCGGCGGCCGACCGGGGCGGGCCGATGACTCGCGACCAGATCCGCTCGCTGTGGCTCCACCGTGTGGCCGCGGGGCATGTCGCAAAGGCACCGGAGAAGTCGCTCGTCAAGGCTCGTCGCCGACTGCGGACCCTGCTGGCAGGAGAGCCGCTGGGTCGTCGTTGGCTATCGGACTGGCAGCAGCTCCTGTGGGATGGCCCGGAGGCGGTGATGCGGAGGATGGTGGCCACTGATCCTGAGGCTCGAGAACTGCGCCAGAACTCGCCATGGCTGAGCCTGCTGACCGCGGCTGAGCGATCCACCGCCATCGCAGCGTTCGAGCGGACCTACCCGCAGGCACGTGCTGCGTCGGGTGATCTAGAGCCGTGAGACGAGGCCAGCTCGAGCACGTGCTCCGCGCTGCGTCTCGGATCATCGGCGACCGGGACCTGCTCGTCGTCGGCTCTGCGGCGATCCTCGGGACGTACGACGAGGACGCCCTGCCGCCGGCGGCGACGCGGTCCGATGAGGCGGATATCGCTCCCTTCGAGGACTCCGACGGCAGCCGGAGCATGGCGATCGAGGGATCGCTCGGGTCCGGTTCGATGTTCCACGAAACCTACGGCTACTTCGCAGATGCGTCGACCTGAGCACCGCGATCGTGCCGCCTGGCTGGCGCGAGCGCCTGGTACTGTTCGATACCGAGGGCACTCACCCTGGCCGCGGGTGGTGCCTGGAGCGCCATGACCTCGCCGTCTCAAAGCTGATCGCCGGGCGTTCAAAGGACTACGAATTCGTCGACGCACTCCTCGATGCCGGGCTGCTCGACCTGGAGGCGCTCCGGCAGCGGTTCGATGCGTTGCCCCGAGACCGCACGATCCCTGCATTCACTTCGAAAGCCGAGCGCTGGCTGCGATCACGCCCCTGACACTGTTGGACCGCGCGGCGACCCGGGTGTGTGTTGCCGTGTGGCCCGACCCCGCGTATGCTTGACTCATGGCGACACGAGTCAAGCAACGACGACGCGGCTACACGAGAGTCAGCGCCAAGCACCAGGTGACCATCCCGATGGAGGCCCTACGGCAGGCCGGCATCCACACCGGTGACAGGCTGCGCGCCGAGGTGCGCGGCCCGGGCGAGGTCGTGCTGCTTCGCGAGGACGATCCGGTGGTCCGCTTCGCGGGTGCGCTGACCGGCGTCTACCTGCCCGGCGAACTCGACACCCTGCGCGACGAGTGGGACTGACCATCCTCGACGCGGGCGTCGTCATCGCGGTCCTCGACGCGGGTGACGCCCATCACGCGGCCGCCATGCGCGCGCTGGCCGACGCCCGCGACGGTGGTGACGACCTGGTCATCCCGGTGTCCGCGTATGCCGAGTGTCTCGTGGCCCCGAGCCGCCACGGCCCGGCTGCCGCGGCCCTGGTCGACGGATTCCTCGATGCGTTGCCCGCCCGCGTGGAACCCGCGACTCGCCCCATCGGCGCGGCGGCCGCAGCCCTTCGCTCGGAGCATGGGCCCGCGTTGCGCCTGCCGGATGCTCTCGTGATCGCGACGGCGACGGTGCTGGAGGCGGACCGCGTCCTCACCACGGATGCCCGCTGGCCGACCCTGCCGGTCCGCGTGGAGGTGCTCGCGCGATCCTGAGCGACGGACCGCGAGTTCGCGCCCGCCAGCGGTGCGACGGAATGTGAGACGCGACCTCAGACGTCAGCCGCGCTGGGCGTCGACGGCCGGCATCCGCTCGAAGAACTCATCCGGCGCCAGGTCGGCGATCTCGTCGCGTCCGCCGGTCTCGACGGGCGACGGATAGCGGACCACCGGCATGCCCGGCGTTGCGCCGCCAGTCGCAGGAGCGGCACCCGGCGTCGAGACGCCATCGGGGGTTGCCATGTCACTGATCAGGCCCAGCTCACATCGGGGTAGACCCCGGACCGATGTCGTCAAGCGTGACCATGGACGGAGAAAGGCCCGCTCCTTGCGAAGCGGGCCCTGGTCGGGTGATGGACGTGATCGATGATGGCGCCGTCGCTTCCTCTCAGCCCGCTGGAGCCCGGAGTCAGCCGGTCTATCCAGTTACTCGACTCGTGACCCGCTGCCGCCGCTCCTCAGGGTGCGAGCGTGCTCCGGAGTCCGGAGCTTGTGCAGCGCCACCTCTTGACCGAAGGATCGCGGTACGCAAGGGGCCCGGTGGTCGACGCCTCGGGGCCGCAGCCGACCTCAAGGTCGACGGCACCGCTGAGATTGCCCCACGGCTGGCCAGTCGGCCATGAGGACTTCCTCCCTGGCACGGAGGACCATCTCTCGGGGTCCGGTCACTGGGGGCGATCCCAGACCGCCCGTCTCAGGCGCCGATATCCGGCGGCGGACCGGTGCGTCCGCGCACCACCACGTTTCGCCCCAGGACGAGACAGGGTCCATCGGCTCTCAAAATCAGTACGTTCGTACTATTGCTTAGTGGTGTACTCTGCATTCCGGACAGGTCTTGCGCTCATGTGCCCGAGCGGTCACAGGACAGCCGCGATCCTGCCCCAGTGCTCCTGACACACGAGCACTCCGCCCAAGCCAACCGCATATTTGGCGTCTCCGGGGGGTAGGCGAGGTCAAGGCACCGACCGCAGGAGGGTAGGCTACATGTCCGTTCCGAAGGCGCGCGCACCACGGTCTTGGACGATCTTGGCGATCGTCCAAGTCTTGATCCTGGTGGCCTCGCTGATGCCCGCAGCGGTCATCGCACAGGATGCCGCCGATCCAGCGCCATCTCCGGCAGCGGAGGCATCCGCCCAGCTGCAGGCCGAGCAGCCGCCCGCCGAGCAGCCGCCCGCCGAGCAGCCTGCCGCTGAGCCCGCACCGGCTGCGGACCCTGCGCCCCAGGCCGAGCCGGACAAGGAGCCCAAGGCCGACAAGGAGCCGAAGCCGGACAAGGCGCCGGCCGAGGAGGCTCCCGCCGCCGCCCAGGAGCCCGCTCCTGTGCAGGAGGCCGCTCCCGCGGAGCCGGAGCTCAAGCTCTTCATCTATTCCGAGCCCAAGAAGCTCGACCTGACCGTCGGTGACACCGCGAAGCTGTCCGCCTGGCTCTGCCCGCCAGGGGATGGTCACTTCGGTGCTGACGAGGAGCCGGCCACGGCCGACGACACCTGTGCGCCCGCCCAGGATGCCGCTTGGTCCGTCGAGCCCGCGAGTGCAGCCGCCCTCGGCAAGGACGAGGGCGTCAAGGTCCGTCTGTCTGCCGACTCCGCCGTCGATGACGCGAAGGTCATCGTCGAGCTCGGCGACCTGAAGGACAACGCCAAGCTCTCCATCAAGGCTGCCCCCGCGCCCGAGCCCGTCGTGGTCGAGGAGCCCAAGGCCGAAGAGAAGGCCGAGCCCAAGGCCGAAGAGAAGGCCGAGCCCGGCAGCCCCAAGCAGGATGAGCCCGCTCCCGTCGTCGAGGAGCCCAAGCCCGAGCAGGGCCAGGGTCCCAAGGCCGAAGAGAAGGCCGACCCGGCCCCCAAGCAGGACGAGCCCGCCCCCGTCGTCGAGGAGACCAAGCCCGACAAGGAGCCGCAGGGCCCCAAGACCGACGAGCCTGCGCCTGAGGCCGTGACCGAGACCCCGGCTGAGCCGGTCCTCGAGACCCCGGCTGAGCCGGTCGTCGAGACCCCGGTCAGCGAGACCCCCGCCGAGCCTCTCGTGGAGGTGCCCGCTCCCGCGGTCGTGGAGACCCCGGCCGAGGAGCAGCCCGCTCCCGAGGCGGCCGTCGCTGACGGCCCCACCGACGCCTTCATCGTGACCTTCACGCCCGGCACCGACAACGGCAAGAAGCTGGGCCTCATCAAGGACGCCGGCGCCAAGGCCGGCAAGACCCTCGGCGATGGCTCCATGCAGCTCGTCGAGGTCCCGCGCGAGAACCAGGGCAAGGCCCTCGGCCAGCTCAAGAACGACCCCTCCGTCGGCGTCGACCCCAACTACGCGCGCCTCGTCAACACGGTCCCCGACGACCCCGGCTACCTCGACCAGTGGGCCCTGCCGATGATCGGCTGGGATGAGGTCTTCGGCTCGGTCGACCCGGCGGGACGGCCGTCGTCGCCATCCTCGACACCGGCGTGGACGCCTCCCATCCGGACCTCGCCGGCCAGCTCCACTACAAGAGCTCGACGCCGTCACGGATCTCGCGGCCGCGGTACCCCAACGGCCACGGCACCTGGATGGCCGGCATCGTCGCGGCCGCGGTGAACAACGCCTCGGGCATCGCCGGTGTCGGCTATGACGGCGTCTCGGTCCTGCCCGTCGCCGTCCTCGAGGCCGACGGCATCGGCCATGACGCCGACATCATCGACGGCCTCACCGGGGCCGCCGACACGGCGCTGACGTCGTCCTCATGGCCTTCTCAGCGCCGGGCAGTCCGCGGCCCTCCAGACGCCATCGACTTGCCCGGGCCGCCGGCGTGGCGCTCGTGGCCTCGGTCGGCAACGACGGTGTCGCCGCCGCCAGCTACCCGGCCGGCTACGCCGGCGTCATCGGCGTGGCGGCCACCGACCAGAACGATGCGCTCGCCCCGTTCAGCAACTCCGGTGCGAGCGCCTACCTGAGCGCCCCTGGCGTCGGCATCCTGACCACGACCCTCGGTGGCGGCGTCCGCATCATCAACGGCACGTGCGCCGCCGCGGCCCACGTGGCCGGCGCGGCCGGGCTGCTGCGTGCCAGCGGGCTCAGCTCCCTCCAGGTCGCGGGCGCGCTCTCGAGCACCGCCGCTCCCGGCGGCGCGGGCGCTGGTCGACTCGACCTCGCTGCGGCCCTCGGTGCGATCACCCCACCGACCGATCGATCCCGCCAAGGACGACTCGGGCACCCCTGGCGACGGCACGTACGTGGTCGACGCGGGCGGGGACTTCTCGCTCGACTTCGTCGCTGCGGATCCGTTCTCATATGACCACTCCACCGGTGGTGGGGCATTTGACGACCGCACCATCGGCACCGACGTTGTCGAGTCTCTCGAGGGCGGCGACTTCGCCTGCGGTGACATCGTGACCTACCTGATCCAGGTGAGCGTGGACGACACACAGAGCGCAGAAGACGATGAGCCTCAGACCATCGAGCTGGACTTCGAATTCCTTGCAGACACGACCGGCCAGTCAGGCGCCGCGCACTCGCAAGTCACCGACGTTGCGGTGAACTACGGGGCGGTGTCAGGCGGCGATGGTCCGGGTGGCACTGACTCCGGCATGCTTGACGATGGCGGAAGCACGGTCACGAACGTTGCCAGCTCGGTGACAGATCTCTTCGACGGCGGTGTCCTCAGCCTCTCGTTCCGCTTGACAGACTTGGAGCGGGCGGAGGAAGTGATCGTACGGATCGACACCCGCCTCGCGTGCCAGCCGTTCAGTCGACCGACGGGCAACCTGCAGGCGGCCCTGACCGACGCGGACGTGGTCTTCATCAATGGGAACGTGCCTGTGGCCGACGCAATCTCGGGCGGCGAGCAGACCATCCCATTCAAGCAGTTCGGGAACCTGCTGGTCGCGACGATCACGATCATCAAGAACGCCATCCCGGACAGCGCTGACCTGTTCCCCTACACGATTAATCCGAGTCTCGTCGACATCGACCCGAACACGGGCATCGGCTCTACGATCTCCGCTTTCAATCTCGAGGATGACGGCGTCGGCACCGGGAACACCCGCAGCTTCGTCGTGAGCCCCGAACCCACGGGCTCGTCGTTCCTGTTCACGGAGACACCGATCCCGGGCGACTGGGACCTGACCAACATCGTCTGCGTGACTTCGACAGGCAGCTCGGCGACCACCAGTATCCCAGCCGGGACCGCGAACGTTACGGTGTTCGACGGCGATACCGTGACATGCACGTACACGAACGAACTGAACGGCACGGTGAACGTCCTGAAGTACGAGGACGAAGCCGCGGATGGGGATCGCCAGGCTGGTGACGCCCTCCTCGGCGGCTGGACGGTGAAGGCCTATGCCATCGGCGGCACGCAGCAGTCACCGACCTACAGCCCGATCGACACTCAGGTGACCGACGCCAATGGCGAGGCTAGCTTCTCGCTCAGCGCGGGCCTCTACCTCATCTGCGAGAACGCCCAGCGCACGACCCCAGGCTCGACGGGCTGGACGCAGTCCGAGCCATCCAACATCGACAACGAGTGCACCGCCGCCGGTGCCGGCCTCGCAGCCGACGGCTATCGGGTCACGGTGACCGCGGGCGGCACGTTCCCCGCGAGTGGTGCCTACGAGTTCGGCAACTACAAGTCGGGCACCAAGTCGGGCTTCAAGTACGAGGACGAGAACGCCAACGGCAACCTCGACGCCCTCGACGATCTCAAGCTCAGCGGCTGGTCGATCAAGGCCATCCGCGACGACGGTGACGCCGAGATGGAGGCCACCGACGCGGTCGCGGCCAACATCACCTCGACGACCACCGACGGCTCGGGCAACTACAGCTTCACGCTCGCCCCAGGCACCTACTTCGTCTGCGAGTCCGCCCAGAACGGCGGCTCGGGTTGGACGCAGTCCTCGCCGCAGTCGGGCGACACCGGCTACACCGCCGAGTGCGGTGACGCCGACGCCCCCGCGGGCCTCGCGGCGGCCGGCTACTACGTGACCATCACGAGCCAGTCGAGCGAGATCAACAACGAGTTCGGCAACTACAAGTCGGGCACCAAGTCGGGCTTCAAGTACGAGGACGAGAACGCCAACGGCAACCTCGACGCCCTCGACGATCTCAAGCTCAGCGGCTGGTCGATCAAGGCCATCCGCGACGACGGTGACGCCGAGATGGAGGCCACCGACGCGGTCGCGGCCAACATCACCTCGACGACCACCGACGGCTCGGGCAACTACAGCTTCACGCTCGCCCCAGGCACCTACTTCGTCTGCGAGTCCGCCCAGAACGGCGGCTCGGGTTGGACGCAGTCCTCGCCGCAGTCGGGCGACACCGGCTACACCGCCGAGTGCGGTGACGCCGACGCCCCCGCGGGCCTCGCGGCGGCCGGCTACTACGTGACCATCACGAGCCAGTCGAGCGAGATCAACAACGAGTTCGGCAACTACAAGTCGGGCACCAAGTCGGGCTTCAAGTACGAGGACGAGAACGCCAACGGCAACCTCGACGCCCTCGACGATCTCAAGCTCAGCGGCTGGTCGATCAAGGCCATCCGCGACGACGTGACGCCGAGATGGAGGCCACCGACGCGGTCGCGGCCAACATCACCTCGACGACCACCGACGGCTCGGGCAACTACAGCTTCACGCTCGCCCCAGGCACCTACTTCGTCTGCGAGTCCGCCCAGAACGGCGGCTCGGGTTGGACGCAGTCCTCGCCGCAGTCGGGCAACACCGGCTACACCGCCGAGTGCGGTGACGCCGACGCCCCCGCGGGCCTCGCCGCGGCCGGCTACTACGTCACCGTCACGAGCCAGTCGAGCGACATCGAACAACGAGTTCGGCAACTACAAGTCGGGCTCCAAGTCCGGCTTCAAGTACGAGGACGAGAACGCCAACGGCAACCTCGACGCCGCGTCGACGATCTGAGCTCGAGCGGCTGGATCGATCTACGCCATCCGCGACGACGGTGACGCCGAGATGGCAGCCTCCGACGCGGTCGAGCTGTCCGACGTCGACCTCGACGACGACCGACGCGGCACCGGGGCACTACAGCTTCACGCCTGGCCCCCGGCAGCTACTTCATCTGCGAGTCGCCCAGACCGGCGGCACGCACCTGGACGCAGTCCTCGCCGCAGTCGGGCGATACCGACTACACCGCCGAGTGCGACGACGCAGAACGCCACCTTCGACCCCGACCTGGCCGCCGGCTACTACATCACCGTCACGAGCCAGTCGACCGACATCGAACAACGAGTTCGGCAACTACAAGTCGGGCTCCAAGTCCGGCTTCAAGTACGAGGACGAGGACGCCAACGGCAACGTCGACGCCGCGTCGACGGTCTCGCTCGAGTCGCTGGAACGATCTACGCCATCCGCGACGACAGTGACACCGAGATGGATGCCACCGACGCGGTCGCGGCCGACGTCGACCTCGACGACGACCGACGCGGCACCGGGGCACTACAGCTTCACGCCTGGCCCCCGGCAGCTACTTCATCTGCGAGTCGCCCAGACCGGCGGCACGCACCTGGACGCAGTCCTCGCCGCAGTCGGGCGATGCCGACTACACCGCCGAGTGCGATCGACGCAGAACGCACCTTCGATCCCGACCTCGCCACGGGCGGCTACTACATCACCGTCACGCAGCCAGTCGACCGACATCGAACAACGAGTTCGGCAACTACAAGTCGGGCTCCAAGTCCGGCTTCAAGTACGAGGACGAGGACGCCAACGGCAACATCGACGCCGCTCGACGGTCTCGCTCAGCGTCCTGGAACATCTACGCCATCCGCGACGACAGTGACAACCGAGATGGCGGCCTCCGACGCGGTCGCGGCCGACGATCGACCTCGACGACGACCGACGCGGCACCGGGGCACTACAGCTTCACGCCTGGCCCCCGGCAGCTACTTCATCTGCGAGTCGCCCAGACCGGCGGCACGCACCTGGACGCAGTCCTCGCCGCAGTCGGGCGATACCGACTACACCGCCGAGTGCGACGACGCAGAACGCCACCTTCACCCCGACCTCGCCAGCGGGCGGCTACTACATCACCGTCACGCAGCCAGTCGACCGACATCGAACAACGAGTTCGGCAACTACAAGTCGGGCTCCAAGTCCGGCTTCAAGTACGAGGACGAGAACGCCAACGGCGACATCGACGCCGCGTCGACGATCTCAAGCTCAGCCGGCTGGAACGATCTACGCCATCCGCGACGACGACGACGGCGAGATGGCATGCCATCGACGCGGGCGAGCTGTCCGACATCGACCTCGACGAGACCGACGCGGCTCCGGGGCAACTACAGCTTCAGCCTGGCCCCCGGCAGCTGGTTCATCTGCGAGTCCGCCCAGAACAGCGGCTCGCGCCTGGACGCAGTCCTCGCCGCAGTCGGGCGATGCCGACTACACCGCCGAGTGCGGTGACGCCGAACGCCACCTCGACCCGGCCTCGCCAGCGGCCGGCTACTACGTCACCGTCACGAGCCAGTCGACCGACATCGAACAACGAGTTCGGCAACTACAAGTCGGGCACCAAGTCCGGCTTCAAGTACGAGGACGAGAACGCCAACGGCAACCTCGACGCCGCGTCGACGATCTCAAGCTCGAGTCGGCTGGATCGATCTACGCCATCCGCGACGACAGCGACGCCGAGATGGACGCCACCGACGCGGTCGCGGCCAACGTCGACCTCGACGAGACCGAGCGGCTCCGGGGCAACTACAGCTTCAGCCTGGCCCCCGGCAAGTGGTTCATCTGCGAGTCCGCCCAGAACGGCGGCTCGCGCCTGGAGCGCAGTCCTCGCCGCAGTCGGGCGATGCCGACTACACCGCCGAGTGCGGCGACGCCGAACGCCACCGTCGGGCCTCGCCGGCGGCCGGCTACTACATCACCGTCACGAGCCAGTCGACCGACATCGAACAACGAGTTCGGCAACTACAAGTCGGGCTCCAAGTCCGGCGTCAAGTACGAGGACGAGGACGCCGACGGCAACATCGAGGCCGCGGTCGACGGTCTCGCTCGAGTCCTGGAACATCTACGCCATCCGCGACGACGTAACAGCGACATGGCATCCTCGATGCCGGCGAGCTGTCCGACGCGACGCTCGACGAGACCGATGCGGGCACCGGGGCCTACAGCTTCAGCCTGGCCCCCGGCAGCTACTTCATCTGCGAGGAGACCGGTGGCAGCACCTGGACGCAGTCCTCGCCGCAGTCGGGCGACGCCGACTACACCGCCGAGTGCGACGACCAGAACGCCACCTTCGATCCCGACCTCGCCACGGCGGCTACTACATCACCGTCACGAGCCAGTCGACCGACATCAACAACGACTTCGGCAACTACAAGTCGGGCTCCAAGTCCGGCTTGAAGTTCGAGGACGAGGACGCCAACGGCAACTTCGATGCCGCGGTCGACGGTCCTGCTCGAGTCCTGGAACATCTACGCCATCCGCGACGACAACAGCGATGGCTACCTCGACGCGGGCGAGCTGTCCGACGCGACGCTCGACGAGACCGACGCGGTCACCGGGGCCTACAGCTTCAGCCTGGCCCCCGGCAGGTACTTCATCTGCGAGGAGACCGGCGGCAGCACCTGGACGCAGTCCTCGCCGCTGTCCGGTGACGCCGACTACACCGCCGAGTGCGACGACCAGAACGCCACCTTCGATCCCGACCTCGCCACGGGCGGCTACTACGTCACCGTCACGAGCCAGTCGACCGACATCGAACAACGACTTCGGCAACTGGCGCTGGCCACCAAGTCGGGGTCCAAGTTCGAGGACCAGGACGCCGACGGCAGCCACGGAGGCCGGTCGACGGTGCTCGCTCGTGTCCTGGAACGATCTACGCCATCCGCGACGACGACAGTGACGCCTTCCTCGATGCCGGCGAGCTGTCGCGATGCGACGTCTCTACGACGACCGATGCGGTGACTCGGGGCGACTACAGCTTCACGCCTGGCCCCGGCAGCTACTTCATCTGCGAGTCCGCCCAGAACGGCGGCTCAGCACCTGGTCGCAGTCGGCGCCGCAGCTCGGGCGACACCGACTACACCGCCGAGTGCGACGACCAGAACGGCACCTTCGATCTCGACCTCGCCACGGGCGGCTACTGCATCGCCGTCACGAGCCAGTCGACCGACATCAACACGACTTCGGCAACTACAAGCCGGGCTCCAAGTCCGGCGTGAAGTTCGAGGACGAGGACGCCGACGGCGGCCACGGAGGCCCGTCGACGGTGCTCGCTCAGCGGCCTGGAACGATCTACGCCATCCGCGACGACGGTGACGCCGAGATGGAGGCCACCGACGCGGTCGCGGCCAACATCACCTCGACGACCACCGACGGCTCGGGCAACTACAGCTTCACGCTCGCCCCAGGCACCTACTTCGTCTGCGAGTCCGCCCAGAACGGCGGCTCGGGTTGGACGCAGTCCTCGCCGCAGTCGGGCGACACCGGCTACACCGCCGAGTGCGGTGACGCCGACGCCCCCGCGGGCCTCGCGGCGGCCGGCTACTACGTGACCATCACGAGCCAGTCGAGCGAGATCAACAACGAGTTCGGCAACTACAAGTCGGGCACCAAGTCGGGCTTCAAGTACGAGGACGAGAACGCCAACGGCAACCTCGACGCCCTCGACGATCTCAAGCTCAGCGGCTGGTCGATCAAGGCCATCCGCGACGACGGTGACGCCGAGATGGAGGCCACCGACGCGGTCGCGGCCAACATCACCTCGACGACCACCGACGGCTCGGGCAACTACAGCTTCACGCTCGCCCCAGGCACCTACTTCGTCTGCGAGTCCGCCCAGAACGGCGGCTCGGGTTGGACGCAGTCCTCGCCGCAGTCGGGCGACACCGGCTACACCGCCGAGTGCGGTGACGCCGACGCCCCCGCGGGCCTCGCGGCGGCCGGCTACTACGTGACCATCACGAGCCAGTCGAGCGAGATCAACAACGAGTTCGGCAACTACAAGTCGGGCACCAAGTCGGGCTTCAAGTACGAGGACGAGAACGCCAACGGCAACCTCGACGCCCTCGACGATCTCAAGCTCAGCGGCTGGTCGATCAAGGCCATCCGCGACGACGGTGACGCCGAGATGGAGGCCACCGACGCGGTCGCGGCCAACATCACCTCGACGACCACCGACGGCTCGGGCAACTACAGCTTCACGCTCGCCCCAGGCACCTACTTCGTCTGCGAGTCCGCCCAGAACGGCGGCTCGGGTTGGACGCAGTCCTCGCCGCAGTCGGGCGACACCGGCTACACCGCCGAGTGCGGTGACGCCGACGCCCCCGCGGGCCTCGCGGCGGCCGGCTACTACGTGACCATCACGAGCCAGTCGAGCGAGATCAACAACGAGTTCGGCAACTACAAGTCGGGCACCAAGTCGGGCTTCAAGTACGAGGACGAGAACGCCAACGGCAACCTCGACGCCCTCGACGATCTCAAGCTCAGCGGCTGGTCGATCAAGGCCATCCGCGACGACGGTGACGCCGAGATGGAGGCCACCGACGCGGTCGCGGCCAACATCACCTCGACGACCACCGACGGCTCGGGCAACTACAGCTTCACGCTCGCCCCAGGCACCTACTTCGTCTGCGAGTCCGCCCAGAACGGCGGCTCGGGTTCGACGCAGTCCTCGCCGCAGTCGGGCGACACCGGCTACACCGCCGAGTGCGGTGACGCCGACGCCCCCGCGGGCCTCGCGGCGGCCGGCTACTACGTGACCATCACGAGCCAGTCGAGCGAGATCAACAACGAGTTCGGCAACTACAAGTCGGGCACCAAGTCGGGCTTCAAGTACGAGGACGAGAACGCCAACGGCAACCTCGACGCCCTCGACGATCTCAAGCTCAGCGGCTGGTCGATCAAGGCCATCCGCGACGACGGTGACGCCGAGATGGAGGCCACCGACGCGGTCGCGGCCAACATCACCTCGACGACCACCGACGGCTCGGGCAACTACAGCTTCACGCTCGCCCCAGGCACCTACTTCGTCTGCGAGTCCGCCCAGAACGGCGGCTCGGGTTGGACGCAGTCCTCGCCGCAGTCGGGCGACACCGGCTACACCGCCGAGTGCGGTGACGCCGACGCCCCCGCGGGCCTCGCGGCGGCCGGCTACTACGTGACCATCACGAGCCAGTCGAGCGAGATCAACAACGA